>CAJYPK010000039.1 GCA_913776615.1 uncultured Hymenobacter sp. | reverse complement strand
TTTTCGGCCGCCTGAAGGAGGCACGCGGCTTTGCCACCCGCTACGAAAAGACGGCTTCCTCGTTTTTAGCCGTGGCCCACCTACTCGCCGCCTTGGATTGGATGCGCTAGCTGTCCACAGACTTTAGCTCCAGATAAGGCAGCAGGGAGGCGAAAAGACTCTGGAGCAGTGGGCTTTTGGGGAACGCCAGCGGCCCCGCCGTGGCGGTCCGCCCGGCCACCGCCGGGGAGTGCTGGGCGTAGTAGGAGCGCACCAGGTCCGGGGGCAGCTTCAGCAGGATGGCCCGATACGCAACGCCGTCTTTGGGATATTTGAGCAGGGTAGCGGGCTGCCGACGGGGTAGCAGCAGCGCATCGCCCGGGCCGTACCAGTGCGTACGGTCGGCCAGCACCACCTTTAGCTCGCCCGCCAGCACGCTGATGAGCAGATGGTCTTCCGAGACCAGTTCGCCTCCGTAGCGTCGGTCGCCGTGGCAGACGACTACCAGTTCCGCGTAGCGGTTCGATTGCTTGCCGGTCATAGAAAAGGAGGGCTGGCCGCCGTTGTTTAACGAGGGCAAAATTAGGAATCCCCGTTCCGGGCTACTTTGGTGAAAAGGTCAAAGATGCTTTGCTCAGCGGCTCATTATTAAAAGTGAAGCTGTTTAGGAAGCGCTTTTCAGGTGAACACTCCTGGGCTTAGTTCGCCCGCGAGACCCCACCCCCGGCCCCTCCCCTTGGGGAGAGGGGAGCCTCTCGTAAGCTGTTAGCTGCTAGCTATTAGCTGTTAGCTCGTTGTGCAGAAAAGCTAGGAGCTAATAGCTAAAGGCTAATAGCTTACCTACTAGCTCCCCTCTCCCGAAGGGGAGGGGCCGGGGGTGGGGTCCACCGCCAGGCAGAATCCCTAAACAGCTTCAATGAAGAAGAGGGGAGCTAACATTTTTAATTCAATCAAAAACTAACTCGGACAAACGCTCTAAGAAAACGTGGGGGTAACACGCGGGCCGCCCCGCCGACGGACCTTTGTGGTTCATATTCTTCCCGCCTATTCTCCGTGCGCATGAAGCGTTTGCTGCCCCTGGCGGCGCTGGCCCTGAGCCAGCTGGCCAGCCCCACCCAGGCCCAGCGGCCTACCAATACCGCCCCCGCCGACAAGATTTTGCTGCCCAACGGTTGGAGCCTCACCCCGGCCGGCTCGGCGCTGGCCCTCGGCGACCTGCCGCTCAACATGCAGCTCGCGCCCGGCGGCAAGCTACTGGCCGTCACCAACAACGGGCAGGGTAAGCAAAGCATCCAGCTCATCGACCCCGCTACCGAGAAGACGCTCGACGAGCGGCCCGTCGGCAAGGCGTGGTACGGGCTGGCCTTCAGCGCGAAGGGCGATAAGCTCTACGCCTCGGGCGGCAACGACAACATCATCCTGGCTTACCCCACGGCGGGCCGCAAGCTCGGCGCGCCCGACACGCTACGCCTCGGGCCGGCCTGGCCCAAGGCCAAAATCAGCCCGGTGGGCATTGCCGTGGACGGGGCCGGGCAGCGCCTCTACACCGTTACGAAGGAAGACAACGCGCTCTACGTGCTCGACCCGGCCACCGGCCGCCTGCTGAGCCGCGTGGGGCTGGGCCACGAGGCCTACGGCTGCCTGCTTGCCAAGGATGAGAAAACGCTGTACGTCACCCTCTGGGGCGGCGACAAGCTGCTGGCCTACGACTGCGCCACCGGCCGGGTGCGGGCCGAGCTGGCCACCGGCAGCCATCCCAACGAGCTGATTCAGAGCCGCGACGGTCGTTACCTGTTCGTGGCCAACGCCAACGACAACTCGGTGTCGGTGGTCGATGCCCGGCAGTGGAAAGTGCTCGAAACTATCTCGACCAGCCTCTACCCGACGCGCCTCACCGGTTCGACGACCAACGGCCTGGCCCTCTCCGCCAACGACCAGACGCTCTACATCGCCAACGCCGACAACAACTGCCTGGCCGTGTTCGACGTGCGCCAGCCCGGCCGCAGCGCCGGGCTGGGCTTCATCCCAACCGGGTGGTACCCGACCTGCGTGCGCACGCAGGGTAACAAAGTGCTCGTGACCAATGGTAAAGGCTTTTCCAGCCTGGCTAATCCGCGCGGGCCGCAGCCGGTGAAGAAAACCGATACCAGCGGCTACCAGACGGGCAGCGCCGAGCAGCGCGAGGTGCAGTACATCGGCAGCTTGTTCAAGGGGACGCTCTCCTTCATTCCCGCGCCCGACGCCGCCCGGCTCAAGGCGTATTCGCAGCAGGTGTACGCCAATACGCCGTTTACCAAAACCAGCGAGGCGCTGGCCCTGGGCGCGTCCGGCAACCCCGTGCCGCGCCGGGTGGGCGAGCCGTCGCCCATCAAGCACATCTTTTACATCATTAAGGAAAACCGGACCTACGACCAGGTGTTGGGCGACGTGCGCGAGGGCGAAGGCGATTCCTCGCTTTGTATTTTTCCGCGGAGGGTGACGCCCAATCACCACGCGCTGGCCCGCGAATTTGTGCTGCTCGACAACTTCTACGTGAACGCCGAGGTGAGCGCCGACGGCCACAACTGGAGCACCGCCGCCTACGCCACCGACTACGTGGAAAAGTCGTGGCCCATCAGCTACGGCGGGCGGGGCGGCACCTACGACTTTGAGGGCACCCGCAAAATCGCCTACCCGCGCGACGGTTTCATCTGGGACTACTGCCAGCGCGCCGGCCTCACCTACCGCACCTACGGCGAGTTTGCCGAAAATGGAAAAACCTCGCTTAAATCGCTGCGCGGGCATATTTGCCCTAAGGCCCCGGGCTTCAACATGGACGTGCCCGACGTGGAGCGGGTGCGCATCTGGGCGCAGGATTTCGACTCGCTGCTGGCTAAGAATGCCGTGCCGCAGTTCAGCACCATCCGCCTCAGCAACGACCACACCAGCGGGCAGCGGCTGGGGAAGGTCAGCCCCACCTCGGCCGTGGCCGACAACGACCTGGCGCTGGGCCAGCTCGTGGAGCACATTGCCGCCAGCAGCGTGTGGGGCGAGTCGGCCATTTTTGTACTGGAGGATGACGCCCAGAACGGCCCCGATCACATCGACGCTCACCGCTCGCCGGCTTTCGTCATCAGCCCCTACGTGCGCCGCCACGCCGTCGATCATACGCTCTACACCACCGCCGGCGTGATGCGGACGATGGAGCTGCTGCTCGGTCTGCCGCCGATGAGCCAGTACGACGCGGCGGCCCGGCCGCTGTTCGGCGTGTTTCAGGCCACGCCCGACTTGGTGGGCTACCAGGCCAAGGTCAACCAGGTGCCGCTCGACGTGCGCAATACCGCCCACAACCGCAGCGCCGAGCGCTCGGCTAAGTTCGACTTTGCCCACGAAGACGCCGTGCCCGACCTGGACCTCAACGAGGTGGTGTGGAAATCGGTGAAGGGGGAGGACGCCACCATGCCGGCCCCCCGGCGCGGGGCCTTCGTGCAGCTCACGCCCAAGCGCGACGATGACGATGATTGAGCCGCGGCGCTGAGCGGCAAGGCTAGGCGAAGACATCCAGCACCAGCAGCAGCGCATCGTTGCTGAGGGCTTCCAGGTCGATGGGAGCGCTTGCGTTCCAGAGCGCCAGCCCGTCGTGGGCGTGCAGCAGCCGGCCTTCAACCTCGAAGGCGCCGGCCAGTACGAAGCCGAAAAACAGGCGGTCTGGCGCTAGCGCGTACGTAGCTTCGCGGCGGCCGGCAAAGCAGCCCAGGCTCAACGTGAAGGGTAGCCCCGCCGCGGTAGGGAGTAGCGGCATCAACTGGTTGGCCAGCCCCGCAAAGGTGAAGCTCGCCGCTGGCTCCCCAGTCGGCACGAGCGCGTCGGCCCGTACCCACAGATGCAGCAGGCTGATGAGGTCGTCGGGGTAGGGGTTGCGTAGGCGGAGCGCGGAGCCGGCGGGTAGCGTTACGACTCGCACCTGCTCTACCTCGACGGCTAGGATCTCACTGGCTAGCAGTACCTCCACCGTGCCAGTGATGGGTAGCAGCACGACGTGCACGGCCTCCGGCACGGGGAGCGTGAGGGTGGCACCGCCCGCCAGGCTTTCCTCATTCACGGCGAGCAGGCGACCCAGCGCCTGGCGGTGCTCGTGGTGAAAGGAGCCGAAATTGAGCGTGGCGTAGCGCTGAAAGCTGGTGGTTTGAGTCAGGCCGCGCTGGTCGGCCACGAAGATTTTACCGGGCGTCGTCGGGGCGGGCATGGGCGGCTTGCAGCGTGTGAATGGCCAAGTAAGGTTGCAGCTGAAACGTGTGAACCGGCACCGCCTCATCGACCGGCTTGGCGAGCGGCGAAACGATGAGAAACGCCCCCACCGTATCGTGCCACACCAAAGGCTCGGTAAAGAAACTAATAGCTACCTGATGCTTGCTGGGATCGAGCAGGTCGGAGTTAATCAACTCAAACTGAAACTTGTCGAACTTCAAAAAGCGGCGGCCCAGGTTGTCGAGTATGTCGGGCACCACGTCCCCGAGCTGCTGCAAGTAGCCAATGATGGCCCCGCTAACCAGCCCGTGCAGCCGGTCGGCCCCCGGTACGTAGTGCAGCAGCTCGCCAAAGGTGCGGTACTTCCTCTCCTGATTGAAATACTGCGCCTGCATCCGAAACTCCCGGTAGCTATCATCGAGCACCAGCCGGTCCCAGGGCCGGGTAGCGCCGGCCTCTATGATTTTGCGGTAGCAGAGCGTAATGTGGCGCACGAGCGGTGAGGTGGTGAGGTG
Source organism: uncultured Hymenobacter sp. (assembly GCA_913776615.1). Lineage (GTDB taxonomy): Bacteria > Bacteroidota > Bacteroidia > Cytophagales > Hymenobacteraceae > Hymenobacter. Next base: position 37,605 of record CAJYPK010000039.1, on the reverse strand, counting down.
GTGAGGTGGTGAGGTGGTGAGGTGGTGAGGTGGTGAGGTGGTGAGGTGGTGAGGTGGTGAGGTGGTGAGGTGGTGAGGTGGTGAGGTGGAAATAAATGTATGAAAGCCATTTATGATATCCCGCTATGTTCGTCGTGCTGGGCTTGCCGAAGCATCTTGACAGGTTCGTTGAAGTGCCTATCAACGAAGCAAGCGAGATGCTTCGGCAAGCGGACGCCAGATGAGCATGACAGACGCATTTCGTGACGAGCTTTCTGGATGTCTGAATGAATAATAAAATAATTGCGAAGCAGCCAGGAAAATGCCTTGCATTCAGCCTCCCTATTTCACCACCTCACCACCTCACCATTTCACCACTCACACCGCCAGGCTCATGGTCAGCACGAAGCCATCGGTGAGGTTGCCGGTGACGCTGGCAATCTCGATACCGGCCGTGTCGTCGCTGAATACGTTGTCGCTCTTGTTGTAGGTGTAGCCGCTCATGCCTTTGGCGTAGCCGTTGACCAGGGCCAGCGCCGTGCCGGTGCCTTCGGGAAAAGCAATCTGGGTGATCTTGAGTGAGGTTCCGCTGGCATTGTACACGTGCACGTGAATGTGCGTGGCGCGGCCCGAGTACCAGCCCGGGAAGATGCTCGTGAACGTCACCAGGCCGTTCGCGTCGGTAGTTTGGCGCCCGCGCAAAAAGTGCACGTTCGTGTAGTTGGTGCTTTGCATGCCCGAGCCGCCGTATTCCGAGTAGTTGCCCTCGGCGTCGCAGTGCCAGATATCGACCAGCGCCCCGGCCAGCGCGGCGCAGCTGGCACTGCTGCTCTTAATGGTAATCTTAGCCGTGAGCTTGTAGCCCGACTTGCCGTCCGTGATGTCGGCCCGGACGTACGACGCGGGCGAGTGGGTGGGAAACGGGCCTTCGGTTTCGGTGGGGGCCACGGTGCAGGTGGTACCGCTGGAGCCGCCGGTGGCGGTGGTTGTGGTGCCCGTGCTAGTGCTGGGCGTGGTCTCATCTTTACCGCAGGCGATGAGCAGGGCGGGGGCCGACACCGCGCCGGCTAATAAGCTTTTGAGAAAGGACTTGCGTTCCATAACGGCTGGAGGTTAAGGGGTGCTGGATGGTAGTACCCCAAAAGTCCTAGTGCCGGCCGCTAATCGCCTTTCGTAATCGCTTAGCCCATCGTTTCACCCGACGAACACCTGCGTTCAGCCACCGCTTGGGGCCGTGTGCGGGGCGGGCGGCGGGCGGTGGACTGGCCGGCGCGGGGGCGTGCGGGCCGGGCGGCAGGGCCGTACCCTTGCCCGATTGCCCGTAGTCGGCCGCCATTTTTTGCGGCACGCCCACGTTATTGAGAAAGCCCACGATGAGTCCCTGCCGCCACGCCGTAAACACCGAGAATTCCAGCTCGCGGGGCGAGTCGATGTCGCCCGTTACGAAGCGGCCGCCGGGGCGCGGGTTTTGGTTGCGTACCACCAGGTTCACGGCCCCGGTTTTGAGGCGGGTGAGCAAAGTGCGCTTGACTTCCCCGCCCTTGTAGTCCAGCATCCGCAGCTTGAGGCCGGAGTAGCGCGCCCGCATCTCGCCCCGAATGTGCTGCCGGTCGATATACTCGTCGAAATCGATGCGCTGGGCCCGCCCGCTGCGGAAGCTGACGAGGCGCGTGGGCCGCATAATGGGGTTGAGAATGCTGAACGAAGCCGGGCCGAAGCTGCCGCGCAGGTGCTGCCGCCCCAGTGGGTCGAGCAGCGAGGTAGTGAGTGCCGCCTCAGCCCGGCAAACGTTTTGCAAATACCCGGTGGCCGTGGCCGTAAGCGGCTGGGCCACGCTCATGCGGCGGGGGTCGTTGGTCACGTTCCGAAACTTGATGTGCAGTCGGTTGAGAGTGAATTTACCCACCAACGGCGTTTCGGCGCTGCGCGAAAGTGCCACGATGGTACCATTGTTAAAATCCAGCTCGCGCACGTCGAAGTGCGCCCGCACCCGGCGCACGAGCTCGGGCGAGAGGTAGGAAGGCTTGCGGTTGATGGGGCCGCGGCCGTCGCTGCTGGCTTGCAGAAAAGGCCGCTCGGCCGTGACGCGTGCGATGCGCAGGTGGCTATTGGCCGACAGTTGGTTGAAGTCGAAGCCCTGCGCCCGCAACTCATCCATGCGAATGGTAAGCTGGGTGGTCTGGTAGCCGCTGCGGCGGTTGAGCTGGGCCGGCGTGAGGGTAGGGCGCATGGCCAGCTCGGTGAGCCGCAGGGCCTGGCGCTGGGTGTTCAGAAAAGCCTGCCCGATGCTGACCGGGTACACCGGGGCCGCGAACATGCCCGTGATGCGCCCGGTGCGCCCCATCCACTGCCGGGCGTACAGGATGCGGCGGGCGCTGGGCTGCTCGGCCAGCGAATCGACGCGTAGTTCCTGCGCCGTGCCGTAGATGTGGCGTACCGCCGGCTGCTCGTGCACGCCCGCCACGGCCAGGTAGCCATCATCGATAAACAGCCGCCCTACGTCGGCCCGCCGGAATACGGGTTGCAGCAGCTTCCACAGCGGCGGCGGAGCCTGGGCCGGCGGCCGAAACGTGAGGCGCGGCGCAGCAAGGCGGGCCGAGTCGGCTCGCAGGTGCTGCTTGTGCTGCCAGGTAGCAGCCCGCAGGCCGTGCACCCGCACTTGGCGCATGGTGTAGTCAACCCGCACCGCCCCCGGCGTGCCCCGGCCCGGCGCGGGCGGCGTGATGCGCAGCGAATCGAGCTTGAAAAATTGCTTGTCACTCAAGAAATTGACCTGGCTGGCCCGGATGCGGTGGCCACCCAGCTCCGCCTGCGCGCCGCGGAGCGTCGCTCGCCAGCTGGCCGCGAAGGCCAGCCGCTGGGTATCGGCCGCGCCCGCCGCCGTAAACAATACGTCGCGGGCGCTCACCTCGGCTTCGGCCAGCGCGCCCGTCGGGGCTTGGGCGGGTCCGAAATTGCCGCCCGCCCGGCGCAGGCGTAAGTAGCCCAGCCGCAGGGGCTGCTGCTCGTACAGGGGCGGGGTCGGCCGGGGCGGGGCGGGCCGCCGGGCCAGGGCCGCCACTTTCACTCGCAGCGAGTCGAGGGTAAGGCTGTCGATGGGTACGGTGCGCCCGCGCAACAGGGCCAGCAGGCCCACGCCGCTCAGGTCGAGGCTGGCCAGGTGCGCTTCGAGGCGCGGCAGGGTATCGGCCAGGGTAGGCGAGGTGGGGCGCAAAGCCAGCCCTTGTAGGTGGAGACTGCGGGAGAGAAGCCTGGTGCGCAGGGCGCGCATTCGCAGGCGGTATTGCCCGTGGGTGGCGGCGGCTACCTGCTGCTCCAGTTTGCGGTGCAGCCAGGGGTCAAGGCCCCATTTCAACCAGGCTAGCCCCAGCAACAGCAGCAAGGCCAGGCCGAGCAATACCCAGCGAACCCAGGGGCGGCGGGCAGGGGCAGACGAAGGAGTGGAGTCGGACACGGAGCTAGACAGCAGGGGGCTGCGCGGTACTAACGGCAAACCGCCCGGCTGGGGTTATCGCCAGTGCCCAACCCTGGCCCCCCCGCTCGCCGTACAGCCGCCAGCCTCAGCGGTACTTTTGGGGGCACATCTTATAGCTATGCACTTCTCTTTACTGCCTCTCGGGGCGCGCCTAGGCGTATTAGGTGGCCTGCTGACGCTCGTCGCGGCCTGCAAAAAAGACAGCGACGTGGGCGTATCCCAGCCGACCGAAGTTAATTTCACCCAGGCCGGCCTCTACCCCGAGGGCACGCAGTACGACGACCAGCGCGGGCTATTCCTGGTGAGCTCCCAAACGGCCGGCCGCATCGGCCAGGTCAACGACGCGGGTAGCTACTCCATCTTTGCCGACGACCCGCAGCTGATTTCAACCATCGGCCTGCGCCTCGACGCGGCCCGTAGCCGCCTGCTCGTGGCCGTGTCGGACCCGGGCTACAACGCGGCCCGTACCTCCACCGCTACCAAGGGCAAGCTGGCGGCGCTGGCGATTCTCAACAGCAGCACGGGGGCCAAGACGAATTACCTGGACCTGGGTGCGTTCACGCCGGTCGGCGGCACCACCTACCCGGCGCACTTCGCCAATGATATCGCCGTCGACGGGGTAGGCAATATTTTCGTGACCGATAGCTTTGCCCCCATCATCTACCGGGTCAGCGCGCAGGGAGCTATCTCGCGCCTGCTCGAAAACGCGGCGCTTTCGGCCCCCACCGGCAAGTTTGGCCTCAATGGGATCATCTACCACCCCAGCGGCTACCTGCTGGTGGCCAAGTCGGACGAGGGCGCGCTTATTAAAGTGCCGCTCGGCAACCCCGGCTCCTTTACCAAAGTCACCCTGCCCTCGGGCCTGGATTTGAGCGGGATCGACGGTATCCAGCTGATTAACAACACCACCCTGCTAACGGTATGCAACGCGCAGGGTAAAGTGTACCGGCTCACTACGACCGACGACTTCGGCTCCGTAGCTAATGCGGCCGGTACCGCTGGCACCTTCAGCACCGGCAGTGTGTACCCCACCACGCTGGCTCGCCGCGCCGACTCCACCAGCTACGTACTGCATTCCTACCTGAGCGCGTTGCAGGCCAGCCAAAACCCGCCGGTGGCCGACTATAAGCTGCAAAAAGTACGCTTTAAATAGGCAGAGCCGGCTAGCGGCTGGCCCGCGGCCCGGCTTCGCCTACGCCTGCGGCCAGTAGCTTTGGTCCCAAAATGCCGCCGCTGGCGGTGCTGCCTCCTTTTCCGCTTCTCTTTCACGTCATGCTTGCCATTACCTCGCTGCTGCCCTCCCCGGCGTCCGACCACATCAACACCCTCATTAAAAGCCTGGAAACGGAGTTTGGCCTGACCGACGTGCAGGCCACTCCCGAACCGCACCTGACTTACCAGATTGTGGAGCCGGCCGACCTCGAAACGCTTAAGGAGGCCCTGCACGAGATTGCCCGCATCACCAAGCCGTTTATTGCCCACACCACCGGGCTGGGGATGTTTCCGGGCGATAATCCCGTGATTCACATTCCGGTGCTGCGCTCCGACGACCTCAACCTGTTGCACCACCGGGTGTTGCAGGCCGCCGCCCCGCTCTGCTCGCGCACCGATAAATTCAGCGCGCCCGACCTGTGGCTGCCCCACGTGTCGCTGGCCCTGCACGATACCACCCCCGAACTGCTAGGCCCCGTCCTCCGCTTTCTGAACAACCAAACCTTCAACCTGGAGCTGGACATCAACAACCTCACCATCCTGCGCCCCGCCGGCAACCTCTTCGTCCGCGAGGTAGTGTTCGAGTTTGGAAGCGGTGAAATGGTGAGATAGTGAAATGGTGAGTGGTGAGATGGTGAGTGGTAAAATGGTGAGTGGTGAAATGGTGAAGAAGAGAAAACTCATCACCATTTCACCACTCGCCATTTCACTATCTCACCACTCGCCGCCTACCGATTCAAAATCGTCTTGTTGCGGTTCAGCTTGAGATCCTGCAGCAGGGAGCTCTTGGCGGAGATGGTGAAGTTGTACCCCCGGTAGGGGCCCACCGGAATCCAGAGGCCCGAAATCTGCCAGCAGTGCAGGTCGCGGTAGAAGTTGACGGTGGGATACACGAAGGTATTATTCACCAAATCGTAGTTGAGGCTGGTGCTCAGGCGGAAATTGGGCGTGAGCTTTACCGAGCCGCTGGCCGAAATCGAGTTGCCCGAGAGTATCGGTACGAAGCCGTAGAGCGTGGGCCGAATGGGCGCGGTCGCCGTGCTGTACGAGGCCGTGTACTGCACCGTAGCTTCCCACGGGATGTCGAAGTCGATGTAGTCGGCGTAAATCTGCTGGGGCAGCGGGGCACCCAGCATCGGGTCGTTGCTCGGGGCCACGGCGCGCGGAATGTTGGCCTTGCTCTTGGGCCGGGCGGCGGGGTTGAACTGGTAGCCCAGGCTCAGGTTGGCATTAAGCAGGCGCGCCAGGCGGAAGCTCTTGTTGTTTTCAAACAGGTAGCGGTTGAGCAGGCGGCCGGTCGAATCGCGCTGGTAGAAGGAGAACGCGCTGCTTACTACAACGTTGAGCTTCTTGGCTACCTGCACGCGATAGCCCAGGTTGAGGTTGGAGAGCTTGAGCGAATCGACGGGCCGGCCGCGGGCGTCGCGCTTGCCCGAGCCGAAGTTGTAAGCAATGCTCAGGTCGATACCGTCGGCCAGGCTCACTTTCTTGTAGGGGTCGGTGCCGGTGGTGTCGCGGTTGTTGCGCACCTTCATCTCAATCTGGTTTTGCAGCGTGAAAGCTACCTGGCTCACCTGGGCGCTGCTGGGCACCCCGTACACGCCCTGGTAGCGCGTAAACTGGCGCGGGTCGAGAATGCGGTTGGTGTAGGCCGATTGCAGACTGGCAAATTCTGACTGGCCCCCCACGAACGCCTGGTACTGGGTGTTGGTAGCCAAATCGGGCGAAAACGAGTAGCTGACGCTGGGCGCTACCTTGTGGCGAATGGCCTTCACGTAGTGATTGCCCTTAAACTGCACCGTGCCGTAGAAGTTGGTCGAAGCCGATATGTTGGCCGAGTACGAATACGCCCGCTCAAAGGCGGGGGAGATGGTATCAATCCGCACGGCTTTTACCCGGGGCAGGTAATTGTATTGCAGCCGCTGGAAATACCACGTTTCGCCGTAGTTGACCGAGGGCTGAATCTGGATGTGGCGGTTGAGCAGCGCCGCCGATGGCAGCGTAATCTGAAACTGGTGCTGCATACCGTTCTGGGCATTATTGAGCAGCTTGCCAATGTTGGCAAAGTTCACCGGAATACTGTAGGCCGTGGTGCTCCCCCCGAGCAGCGGCACGTCGGCGGCCAGGGTACGAGCCGGCACCAGGCTGCTGATGCGGTTCTGCGCCACCAGGTTGTAGCTGAGGGCAAACTGCTCGTACCACGCCCCGCGCGACTGCTTGGTGAATAGTTGGTACGGGTACTGGCGCGCCACGCCCAGGTTGAAGTTAGGCAGGGTGAAGTCCATCACGCCGGTTTGCACGTTCTGGCTCTGGGCCAGCTGAATGGCATAGTTGATGGGTAGCCGGCGCGAAGTCTTGCTGTAGCTGATGGTCGAGCTGAACGTCGCCGAGAGCAGCTGGCGGGCATTGAGCGTGTTCACCCGGTTGTACGACGAGCTACCCGCCTGCACGCTGGCCGAAAACACGCCGCCGCCCGGCAGCGGGGTAGGCGTGTGGCTCCAGCTAATCCAGAACGTATTGATGGAGTTGGAGTACAGGTAGTCGCTATTGGCAACGGTAGTAGTGCTCAGGATGGGCGCCACCGGCTGGTTGGCGTAGGTAAAGCGGAAGCTGCCCTGGTATTTGTAGCGCTTGCGGTACGTGAGTTCCGTGGCAATGCCGTAGCCGCCGACGCGGTCGGCATTACCGGCGTAGAAGTCGCCGGTCACGCGCAGGCCGATGTAGTCGTTGGGTGCCCAGTAGTAGCCGCCGTTGGTGAGCGAGTAGCCGCGCTGTGCCCCCTGTCCCACCGTAGGAATGATGAAGCCCGACCCGCGCCCGGCGTGCGGCGTGGGGAAATAGCCGAAGGGCAGCCCCACCGGCAGCGGCACGTCGGCGATGACCATGTGAAACGGTCCGGTGATCACCTTTTGGCCCGGAATTACCTTCATCTTGCCCGCCTCGATGTAGAAGTGCGGGTGCGCCAGGTTGCAAGTGGTATAGCGGCCGTGCAGACCGTAGAAGTCGTTGTTGGGTAGCTTCTTCACGACTTCGGCGTGTACGTAGCCCTCGCCCTGCTGGGTCACGACGTCCGCAATCTTGCCCTTCTTGGTCTTGAAGTTATAGCTGATCTTGCCCGCCGAGTAGGTGCCGTCGGCATCCTTGAACAAGGGCTGTTCTACCACGCGGTGCGTCACCGTGTCGCGGCGGCCAACGGCCTGCACCGTATTGGTACCGTAGTTGACGGTGATGAGGCCCGCCTTCATATTCATTTGCCCGTAGTCCACCGTTGCCTTATTGTAGAGCCGGGCAATTTTGTTCGTTATGTCGAACTGGATGGAGTCCTTGGCAACGTAATTGACCTTGGTATCGACCTGGCTGCGGCGCCGCAGGATGACCACGTTGAGCGAGTCGCGGCTGCGGCGACTAGTGTCGGCGGCCAGGCCGGTGCTGTCGGGCGTGAGGCTGGGCGCGGGCTTGCGCGACACGCCCGGTACGGCTGGCTGGCCGATATTTTTTTCGCCGGGTGGCGGCGGGCTCTGGGGCGCGTTGCGGTCGTAGTTGAGGTTGCGCACCGGCTGGGTGGGCGTCGAGCCCGGCCGGCGGGTTTGCGCCTGAGTGGCAGTAGGGTTACCCAGTAGCCAGAAGCCCAGGCCCAGCACGCCCGCTAGCGCCCCGGGGCGGCGGTAGGAGGGACCCGAAAAGAGAGCGTTGAAGGAAAGCAAATTAAATAAAGCCACCGAGCGAATTACTTTTGAGGCTCAACACAAAGATAAGAGGCCGCTACCCCTCCAGAGGGTTGCCCGCGGCCTGGTTTTTTCACCAACGACTCACGTGCGGATTATTGCTCTGACCTGTATCCTGCTGAGTGCGCAGTGCCCGGTACTCAACGCCCAGGATTCACTGGTCAGCCCCAGGCGCCCGCTCCCCACCCCGCCCGCCGCCCCCGACTCGGGCGCGGCCCGCCGCGCCGCCAGCGCCGACTTCGACCCTACCCGCTACCGCCTGCGCACCGTGGTGCTCGACGCCGGCCACGGCGGCAAAGACATTGGCTGCAACGGCGTCGATGCCCACGAGGCCGACGTGTCCCTGGCCATCATCAAAAGCCTTGGCCAGCAGATTGAGCAGAACATGCCCAACGTGAAGGTCATTTACACGCGCAAAACCAACGTGTTCGTGGGCCTCGACGAGCGCGCCGCCATTGCCAATCGCAACCACGCCGACCTGTTTATCTCGGTGCACTGCAACGCCGGCCCCCGGGGCTCGCGCGGCACCGAGGTCTGGACGATGGGCCTGCACAAGTCTACCGCCAACCTGGGCGTGGCCCAGCGCGAGAACTCGGTTATTCTGCAAGAGAAGAACTACAAGCAGCGTTACGACGGCTTCGACCCCAGTTCGCCGCAGTCGCACATTCTTTTTTCGCTCTTTCAAAGCGCCTACATCACCAATTCGCTGCGGCTGGCCCAGCGCATCGACCGGCAGTTTCGCACCTCTGTGGGCCGCAGCTCGCGGGGGGTGAAGCAGGCGGGCTTTCTGGTGCTCTGGAAATCTACCATGCCCTCGGTGCTGGTCGAGGCGGGCTTTCTTACCGACCGCAACGAGGAAAACTATCTCGATAGCAAGGCCGGCCAGCAGGCCATTGCGGGCGGCATTTACCGGGCCTTCCGCGAGTACAAGCGCGACTTGGAGGGCACCCCCGCCGAGTGAGTTACGGCCGGGCTTAGGCGCGGGCCTAACATCCGTACCTCATTTGCCGTTAAGGGCAGTAGCTGGCCCGCCGACGCAACCATTCCGGGGCCGTTTACCCTCCAGCAGTTGGCTTTTCGCTTAAATCTACCTTCCTGTGTCTAAAGAAATAAAAGTCGGCCTACTGGCCGTGGTCGCCCTCGTAGCCTTAGCTGTGGGGTTCAACTTCCTGCGGGGCAGCAATTTGCTCTCCAATGATCGCACGTACTACGCCATCTATCCCAAAGTTGATGGACTGAATGTGGGCGCGCCGGTCATCCTCAACGGGATTAAAATCGGCCAGGTAAAAAACCTGGAATTGCAGCCCGATAACAACAACGCGGTGCGCGTATCGCTGGAGCTGGAAAAAGGCGTGGAAGTCGGTGACTCGACCACCGCGGGCCTCAGCGGCTCGCTGCTGGGCTCCAAAACCATTACGCTGGTGCTGGGCAAGGACAGCCGGAAATTCAGCGGGGGCGAAACGCTGAAAACCAAAGTTGCCGTGAGCATCACCGACGTGGTGCAGGCCCGCGCTACCGTGCTGCTCGATACCCTGAACTCGACGCTGGCCCACATCAACGGCTTTTTAAATAAGGACGCCCAGACCAACATCCAGGGTACGCTGGTGGGCGCTCGCCAGAGCACCCAGGCCCTGCAAAACCTGATTGCCGCCAACCAGGCCAACATCAACCAGATTACCCGCAACCTGGCCCAGATGAGCGCCGCGCTCAACAAAAGCACCGCCAAGCTCGACCGCATCGCCAACAACTTCACGCAGCTTTCTGATTCGCTCAAAACTGCGCCCGTTGGCCCAGCCCTGCGCAACCTGAACTCGACGCTGGTTGAAGCCCAGACCTCGCTGAAGGGAGTGAGCACTGCCCTCAACGACAAGAAAGGCTCGCTCGGTAAGCTTATCAACGATACGCTACTCTATAACAACCTCAACGCCACGGCCGCCAGCTCTAACGCGCTGATTACCGACATGAAAGCTAACCCCAAGCGCTACGTGCACTTCTCGGTGTTCGGCGGCGGGGGCGGCAAAAAGAAAACCGAGGTGCAGACCACCACGACCGCCAGCCCCAACGGTACCGTGATGGAAACCCAGCGCAAAACGACCATGAAATAAGCCAGCCCCAGCCGGCCCGTATCTTTGAAACCCGCTCCGGTAACCAGGAGCGGGTTTTTTTGTAGCGCGGACTTGGTAGTCCGCGTATGCCATTTTCGATTACCTCGCCCCTGCGCGGACTACCAAGCCCGCGCTTTTCCCTTTCCCACCCACCCGTTTATGAACATCGAGTTCAATCGCAACGAAGACAACCTCCAGCAACTCACTTACCAGCTGCGTAAAAAGCTGGAAAAAACCGCTCTCGGCGGCGGCGAGAAGCGCATCGCCACCCATAAGGCCAAGGGCAAGCTCACCGCCCGCGAGCGCATCAACTACCTGCTCGATCAAGGCGCGGCCCAGGTAGAAATCGGGGCCTTCGCCGGTGAGGGCATGTATGCCGAGGAGGGCGGCTGCCCCAGCGGCGGCGTGGTGGTCATTATCGGCTACGTGCAGGGCCGGCAGTGCGTAGTGGTAGCCAACGACGCCACCGTAAAGGCCGGCGCGTGGTTTCCCATCACGGCCAAGAAAAACCTGCGCGCTCAGGAAATCAGCATCGAAAACAAGCTGCCCATCATCTACCTCGTCGATTCGGCGGGCGTGTACCTGCCCATGCAGGACGAGATTTTCCCCGATAAGGAGCATTTCGGCCGTATCTTCCGCAACAACGCGGTGATGTCTTCGCTGGGCATCGTGCAGATTTCGGCCATTATGGGGCCGTGCGTGGCGGGCGGGGCCTACCTGCCCATCATGAGCGACGAGGCCATGATCGTGAGCGGCACCGGCTCGGTATTCCTGGCTGGCTCGTACCTGGTAAAGTCGGCCATCGGCGAAACGATTGATAACGAGTCGCTCGGCGGCGCGGCCATGCACTCCGAGGTGTCGGGCGTGACGGATTACAAATTCGACACCGACGAAGAGTGCCTCGACCACATCCGCAACATCTTCGACAAGCTGGGCGCGCAGCCCTCGGCGGGCTTCAGCCGCGCCACGCCCGCCGCGCCCCAGCTGAGCGAAAAGGAACTCTACGGCCTGCTGCCCGCCGACCGCGCCAAGCCCTACGATATGATGGACGTCATCCTGCGCCTGGTCGATAATTCGGAGTTTGAGCCCTACAAAGACCTCTACGGCCAGACGCTCATCTGCGGGCTGGCCCGCATCGACGGCTGGGCCGTGGGCATCGTGGCCAATCAGCGCAAAATCGTGAAAAGCAAGAAAACCGGGATGCAGATGGGTGGCGTCATCTACTCCGACTCGGCCGATAAAGCCGCCCGCTTCATCATGAACTGCAATCAGAAGCGCATTCCGCTGGTGTTTCTGCACGACGTATCGGGCTTCATGGTGGGCAGCCAGAGCGAGCAAGGTGGCATCATCAAGGACGGTGCGAAGATGGTGAACGCCATGAGCAACAGCGTAGTACCTAAGTTCACGGTCATCGTGGGCAACAGCTACGGGGCTGGCAACTACGCCATGTGCGGCAAGGCCTACGACCCGCGCCTCATCGTGGCCTGGCCCACCGCCCAACTCGCCGTAATGAGCGGCGCCGCGGCGGCCAACACCCTGCTGCAAATTCAGGTGGCTAGCCTCAAGGCCAAGGGCGAAGTCATCACCCCCGAAGCCGAAAAGGAGTTGCTCGACCGCATCAAGGCCCGCTATGATGAGCAATTATCGCCCTACTACGCCGCCGCCCGCCTCTGGGTCGATGCCGTGATTGACCCGCTCGAAACGCGCAAGATAATTTCGGAGGGAATTAGCGCCGCTAACCATGCGCCGATTGAAAAGGCGTATAATGTGGGGGTGATTCAGGTGTGAGGTACTGAGCGATGAGTCTGCTAACCGAAAAACAACAAGAGTTAAGAGACTTCATGAGCGAGATCTCAGAAGAAGCGTTCTATGCTGATTGGATGGAAGATTTAGAATACGTGCTTTGGTATTCGATACTTTATGGACCCGCTAATTACGGTCATAAATTTATTGATGAGCAAACAATTGCGAAGTTAAGACGACTTGCAAAGGAAGCGGATAGCTGGATACTATTTGATGACGATACATGGGAGACTGCTATTGCTCTCCCTGCGTGGAAAGAGAAATTTGAAGCGGCTGATCCAAATAGATATAAGAAATATTATCCACACTGACGCAGACAATCTCTCTAATTTAGGCATATCCCCGCGCTGGCGCGAGTTTAGCGCAGCGTAACTCGTGCCTACTTATGAGGTGGAGGTTGTACCTCCACTGCCGCAACGCGGCAAGTTGGCATAGGGCAGCTTTTGCTGTTTGGCTGGCTCGCTCATGAGAGGCACAGCCTCCCCCGTAAAGTAGGCACGAGTCACGCTACGCTAAACTCGCGCCAGTGAGGTAAATTAGTAATTTTGATCACTGTATGAAATTTATTAAGTTTATTGGTTTTGTTATTTTAGGGTTTTTCGGATTAGTCTTCATTGGCCTTGTAATTCTGCTGCTTTTGGATAAGTCCGATCCTAAATCGGAATCTGAGTCAAGTTTAGTTCAGTGCAAGCCAATTGATAAGCGTATTTACTACTGGTTTCCAAGGGGAAAAGGTAAAATATTGAGCTTCTCAAATGGGTCGGGAGAAGTAGACAAAGTAGTGCTTGATACGGTACATATAAAGCACACTGAGTCATTTAATCCTGCTTATAAATGTGGCACTTGCGATGATATGACCAAATTTTCTTGTGTAATTGATGCTGACACCTTGGAAATGTTTATAACAAAAGAAAATGAGGAATTTGAAATTTCTCCCTTTCTTAATAAGAAAGAAGGAGAAGCTCAGATGGATTCTTCATCGATGCGGGTGAAGTGGGTAGGTAATGCTGGTACAGCTAAAATCACAGCAGCTTGTTTTAAGCCGTATGAAGGATTGATCTGGTATGAGCGTAATAAGAAAAGATTTTATCCTGTCAACAAGAAGACTGTATTAACTGCTTATTTTCCAAAGAGAAACCTTCTTAATGTGACTGGCTGCCGTTGATATAAATAAAACCGCTCACTGGCGCAAGTTTAGCGCAGCGTAACTCGTGTCTACTTATGAGGTGGAGGTTGTACCTCCACTGCCGCAACGCGGCAAGTTGGCATAGGGTAGCTTTGGCTGTTCGGCTAGCTCGCTCATGGGAGGCGCAGCCGCCCCCGTAAAGTAGGCACGAGTTACGCTGCGCTAAACTCGCGCCAGGGCGGGCCAGTGAGACTGGGGTAAGCCAGCCGGCGTAAGCAGGGCAATTTGCGTAGAAGGCTTGGGTAGACGCAGGTACCGATGCTTGCGGAGCAGGTTTGCCACCCGACTAAGACTCATGACCGGCGAAGAATTCCGCAACATTGTCCAAAACTACATCTGCCCGATTCTGGCGGGGGCCGTGCTGACGCCGCAGCTTCAGGAGGCCGAAAAAGGCCAGGTCCACGCGCTGGCCGCCCTGAAAAGCAACGGGCAGGCCATGCACATCAGCCCCACTAAAAAGGCTGGCTACAAGGTCGAAATCAGGCGTAACCAGCCTTTCAATGGCGAGGATACCAAGCTGATAGAGGCTATCGTAGCGCAGATTGTCGCCAATTATAGCAAGACGTCCAAGCTCTACCAGGAGCGGGTAATCAACTACGCTATTGAGGTGGGGCTGTGCAAGTTTCTGTGCGAGCCCGAGCACGCCATGCTGGCGAGCGTGCTCGACGGGTTCGATAACTGGTCGGCCCGTACCTACGAGGGGCGCAAGCCCACTTTCACCATCGTGGTCGATTTTGCGAACAAGCAGGCCGTCAATAAGCAGCACCCGTCCATTCTGGACGTGCTCACGGAGGATTTCTTCGCCCCGCTCTCCAACAGCGTAGAAAGCGGCATCCTGATTTCGTCGCAGGGCGCGCTGCTCGAATACGTGGATTTTCTGCAAAACGAGGTAGAAAACAACTCCTACTCACCGCTGCGCTTTATCTCGGTGGCTAATTATGCCGAGGAAGAAAAAGTGTGTTTCACGCTGACCAATAACGGTGAGGTGCTGATTTTCAAGAATAAGAAGCTGTTTTTTTCGAAGCGTAACGGTGGCTGGAGCTACTACAACCACGATTCGACGGTCCGTATCATGGCTGGCAGCTCCACGGCCGTAAAGCAGGCCATGTACGAAACCATCCTCGACGTATCGTTTGCCCGCACCGGTGGCTGCCTGGCCGCCGTGCCGCTCGCCAACGAGAAAAACCTGATCAAGGAAGGCGGCCGGAGCGCGGACAGCACCATCAAGTGCGACGATTTATTGGCCCAGCCAACCTCGGTGAAAAGCCGCGCCATCAGCCGTTTGGTGCGGGGGCGGAAGTTTCAACACATCAGCCGGACCATGCGCAAGGAGTTGGTGGCTATCGACGGGGCCACCATTCTCAATTACCAGGGCGAAATCCTGGCCGTAGGCGCGATTATCAAAATCAGCGGCGGCAGCACGGGCGGGGGCCGACTGGCCGCCACCGAAACCCTGGCTCCGCACGGCACCGCCATCAAAATATCGGCCGATGGCATGGTAAAGGCCTTCAATGCCGTGAAAGACGGTAAGCCGGAGGTGGCGTTTAAGCTGTAGATACCAATTCGATGTTAGAACCAAGCGAAACGAAAAAACAGTGAGCTGCACTAGTCGCAATAATTTGCCATCTACAACAAAAGCTCCTGCACTACGCGAGGCGGTTCAATGTGCCCGCATAACCGGCATGTAGAAAAAAAACATACTGTTTGAGAAATAATAAGCTCTTGCCAGTAGCTGACTCTTATTACAAATATCTAGTTTATGACAATTAGGTACTTGCTGAGGTATAATGGTGAGCTTACCTAGAAAGATGTTTTATGAAATAAAATAATTTTTTCTGAAAAAAATGGTATAAATTCAACAAGTAAAGTGTTTTTATGAGATCACAGAAAATAGTAGTTAGTCCTTTCGCATCTAACTGCCTATTGCCATTTTTACAGTCCACTCACTAAAGTTTTGGCCGCGTTTTGCTAAATAAATTGTGGCATGTATCATGAAAAAAATAAATAATCTTTTTAGCCTTAATGCTTTAGCTAGTAAGGTTGCACTTAATAAGGTGGAGATGCAAGCCCTTAAAGGTGGGTTTAGCTGCTACTGCAACGGCACTAAAGTCAGTGTTAGCGATGTGAGCGGCTGCATATCAATGGGTTGTACTTTAGTTATGTGATGAATATTTCTAGTGGCGTGGGGTATGATCCCGCGCCACCAGGAACGAGTTGCAAGTGCCGTGTTTCTCTCCTCATGAACACCACCGAGCTAGCCCGCCGCCTCGAAGCCGAAGGAGCCAACCCCGCCAACTATGACATTGGCCGGCGGGGCTATAATGGCTTTTGTCTGCTGCACGAGGGCGGCCAATGGCGGGTACTATTCTCGGAGCGCGGGCAAGACCAGCCGCCCGTTTTCACCTCAACCGATGAGGCGGCGGCCTGCGACTACTACCTGCACCTGATAATGGCGCAGCCCCAGTATCACCCGGTAGGCTTCTTGCGCTCGGAAGCAGCCGCGCAGGCGCTGCGGGCGCAGTTGGAGCAGCGGGGCCTAGCCGTGCGTACGGGTAGCCTGCTCTACACCGCTACCGAATACCGCTACCAAGTGTGGGTGATGGGAAAAGACATCTTCGCGGCCCGCCAACTGCTGGGCCACGACTTACCCTTGCGCGACGACGAAGCCCGGCCGGGGCTGCTGGCCCAATTGCGGCAATGGTTGAGCTAAAAAGCAAATTGACTGCTACCTGGCCGGTACCTTTGTAAACTTACCGTGAATAATTGGGCGGTTAGTATGAAGAAATGCGCACGATTACTCTGGCGGGGTGCTTGCTGGCCCTGGCCGTCGGCCGAGCCCAGGCCCAAACGCCACTCAACCCCGAACAGCCCTGGGGTAGCTGGCTGGTAGGAACGGTCCAGCTACCCGGTAGCCCCACCCACCGCTGGGGAGGCTTTGCCGAAGTACAAGTGCGTACCAACGCCGTATTTCGCGATTATTTCTACCACGAATTGAAGGCTGGGGCAAGCTTTGATATTGACCCCAATTTCACGGCCGTTATCGCTGGCGGTCGCTACATTACCTCCGATTACCAAGACCTGGGTGCCGGCCCGCTCAACGCCGAAAAGCGTCTTTGGGAGCAAATTATCCTTACCCAGTACTCCCACCGCCTCAAGCTGGAGCACCGCTACCGCATTGAGCAGCGGTGGTTTACGTTTCGCGACGACCGCACTGAGTTTCGGCAGCGCTTCCGCTACCGGCTCAATGGCTTTCTACCGCTCAATCATAAGAAAATCGAGCCGGGCGCAGTATTTCTGGCTGCCTACGACGAAGTGTTTCTCAACCCGCGCGGCCCCGTGTTCGAGCGCAACCGGGTATATGGCGGGGTAGGCTACCAACTAGACAAGCATTTCATCGTGCAGGTCGGCTACGTCAACCAGGCCAACTATAATTACACCACCACCCAGGGCCAGTTCGTGCTGCAAAATACCGCCGCCAAAAATAACGTGGTCATTAACTTGACTTACAAGCTCCTGCGCCGCGATGCGCCCGTGCCCGAGTCGCTGCCCTCGCAGCCTGATTAGGCTTGCGCGCTGAGCGGCTGACTACAAATGGTCGAGCCGGCCGCCGTCGACGCGCACCTCCGCGCCCTCCACAAAGGCCGCATCGTCGGAAGCCAGGTAGGCTACGGTGGCGGCTACGTTTTCGGGCTTGCCCACGTCGCTGGGGTTGATTTTCTCCACGCCCGACTTCACGTTGGGGTTGTTCCAGAGCATGGGCGTGTCGATGGCTCCCGGCAGCACCACGTTGGTGCGGATACCCTTGGGCTTGCCCTCAATCACCGCCGAGCGCGTGAGCGAGAGTACCGCCGCCTTGGCCGCCGCGTAGGGTGCCACCAGCGCCTCCGTAGCAATGGCGTGGATGCTGGCCACGTTCACGATGCTGCCGCCCGGTTTCATGTGCAAAAATGCCTGCTTGGTGAAATAAAACGCGCCCAGCAAATCCACGCCCAGCACCCGCAGCCAGTCGTCGCCGGTCAGCTCTTCCAGGGGCTTAAACTGCATAAGGCCAGCGTTGTTAATTATTACGTCGAGGCGGTTGAACTTGGCCAGGGCCGTGGCGACGGTGCTGATGACCTGGCTTTCGTCGGATACGTTGCAAAGGCTGGCCAGCACCTCGGGCGCACCGGCCTTTTGTACCTCGGGCACGGCCGCGTCGAGGTTGGCCTGGTTGATGTCGGCCAGCACGAGGCGGGCACCTTCTGAGGCCAGCCGCTTGGCAATGGCCAGGCCGATGCCGCTGGCCCCGCCCGTAACGATAGCTACTTTATCCTGAAAGCGCATAGGAAGTTGCGCGGGCTTTTAGTCCGCGGGTAGGTAGTTGGAAGACGTATTTGATAAACGCTGACTGTAAGTCCGCGCCAGGCCTAATGGTTGTCTTGCAGCGGCGCGTTGGCCGTGGCGGTAGTGGGCTGCGCCTGGTCGGCCTTGGCTTCCGCTTGTTGGCGCTTGGCCCAGGCCTCGTTGCTTTGCTGGGGCATTACGAGCGGCATTTGCAGGCAGGCCGTTTGGGCGGGCAGCACCTGCTTCCACTGGCTGATGAGCTTCTTATAGGCCTCGCCCACGGGGCGAATGTTGCGATTTAAGTCGTACAGACCCAGTGGATTCACGTTGCCGTTGTTTTCGCGCAGGGCGGTGTCCCAGTCCACCTGGTCGGTGAGCGAGTACCACGTAAAGCCCACGATGGGCACGCCATCGTTGCGTACCCGCAGCACGTTGGCCCATTCCTTCCAGAGCCAGTTTACGGCCTCGTCGCCGTTGGGACCCTGCCAGAGATTGGTTTCGGTGTGCATCACGGGCAGCCGGTAGCGGTCGTGGTACTGGGTGGTAATGACGTGGTAACCAAATATTTCACCCGAAGCCGTGGTGCTGCCGTCGGGCCGTACGCGGTGCTCGTTGGTGCGGTAGTAGTCATTGCCCATGATGCACTGGTGGCGCAGGTCATTCTCCAGGAAGAAGTGGTATTCGGCGCGCGTCATGCCGTTGTCCAGCAGATACTCGTACATGTCCGAGTCCACGCGCCGGCCGTAGTTCAGGTCGAGCGACAAAAAACGCTTGGCGTTCAGTAGCTCAGCGGGCTTGATGGCGTCGGGGTTTTCGGCGTGGAAATACTCGCTGCTCTCGCTTTGCACAAACAGCGCGTCGGGCCGCACCGCCAGGATGGCGTGCATGGCCAGCACGTTGGCTTTCACAATGTACTTGAGGGCCGTGACAAACGCCTGGTCGCTGGCCAGCTGCTCGTTCCACCACCCGTACAGGGCCGAAAACTCGGCGCAGATGTACATCTCGTTTACCGGGGTGTAGAGCTGCACCCACGGAAAGCGCCGCGCAAATGCCCCCGCGTACTCCGCAAACAGCGCCGGGAAATCAGGATTTTGAAAATTGCCCACCCAGTCGGGCACCCCGAAGTGGCACAAATCCACGATGGGAATGATGTTGCGCCGCAACAGGTCGCCGAACGTCGCGTCGGCAAAGTCCCAATTGTACTTGCCCGGCCCCAGCCAGGTAGTGTGGATGGGCGGCCCGTAGCGCAGGCACTCGATGCCCATTTCCTGCACCAGGTCGAAGTCCTTCTGCCAAAATTTGTAGTGGCCGCATTTCTCGTACTCATCCAGCCGCAGCTTGCCGTTTTGGATGGTAGGGTTGCTGTTTTCGATGCCAGTGGCGAACAGGAATTGCGGGGCAGCCATGCGCGGATAGGGTAGGAGAAGAAGGAGAAAGGGCGGTAACCCGTTGGCCGAAGCCAGCGCGTTCGCTCCTAAGCTCAGCATACGGCGTCGACGGGCGAGTAGTCGTAAAAAGTGCTTTCTTGCTTATGAATGAACGTTTTATGAAGATTGTCGCTGAGTTGTAAGCAGTGATAAACTGCTACTTACCGCCCAGCCCGTGGGCTAGCCGCAAAAATATTTTTTGCCGCGAGTACCAAGTGTAAAGGACCTGTCTACATTTGCAGTGTACTAGTTTAGTAATACACTAAAACGCCGCCGTTATGGTCCGCATCCGCAACCTGCATTTTGGGTACTCGCGCCGGGTACTGCAACTCGAAAACCTGACCCTTGACCTCGTGCGCGGCCGCATCTACGGCCTGCTCGGCAAGAACGGCGCGGGTAAGTCCACCCTGCTCAAGAACCTGGTGGGGCTGGCCTTTCCGCTGTCCGGCACCTGCGAGGTCGACGGCCACGCCGCCGCCCTGCGCCGCCCCGATACGCTGCAAGACCTATTCTTCCTGCCCGAAGACGTGCGGGTGCCCGCCGTGACGGCCACGCAGCTGGCCCGCAGCACCGGCGGCTTCTACCCGCGCTTCGACGAGGCCGCGTTTCACGAGTACTTGCGCGAATTCGACGTGCCCAGCCTTACTAAGCTTACCACGCTTTCCTTCGGCCAGCAAAAGAAGGTGCTCATTGCCTTTGCCCTGGCCACGAATACCGGCCTGCTGGTGCTCGACGAGCCCACCAACGGCCTCGACATTCCGAGCAAGGCGCAGTTTCGCAAGCTCGTGGCGCGGGCGCTGGGGGAGGAGCGTTGCGTGGTGATTTCTACCCACCAAGTGCGTGATCTCGACAATCTTATCGATACCGTGCTGGTGCTGCACGAGCGCCGCATCGTGCTCAACGAAGTGCTCGACGAGCTGGGCGAGTTCATCAGCTTCGGCACCGCGCCGGCCGGGGCGGCCGGCCCCGACGTGCTCTACGCCGAGCCCTCGGTGCGCGGCCAGCAGGTGATCCGACCCAACCCGGGCGGCACTTACAGTAAAGTCGATCTGGAATTACTCTTCAACGCCCTCACCGGCCCCGACAAGGCCGTGGCCACTTACCTCACCCAGCGTCAACATGAACCAGTTCTTTAATCTTTCGCGCTTTGGGCGCCTGCTGCGCAAGCACACCGCCGAGCAACTGCCAACTTACGCCCTCGGGGCCGCCGTGCTCACGGGCGGCATCCTGGTAGTGGTGGGCTTCCTGGCTTACGTCGGGGGCGGGCTGAGTCATATGCAGCAGGGTATTCTTTTTACCCTGATGCTGCTGGCGGCGGGCAGCTTTTTCACGAGCCTGGTGCTGGCCCAGTTTGGAGTGGGCAGTCGGGCGGCGCTGGCCCTCACGCTGCCCGCCTCACACTTCGAAAAATTCCTGGTGGCCTGGCTATTTTCACTGCCCGTGTTTTTGGCGGTGTTCACGGCCGTCTTTTACCTGGCCGACTGGGTAGCGCTAAGCCTGAGTCCGGCGTCAGACACCCTGCTGAACATATTCACGGCCAAGAATGCTCCTGGGCTGCTCGCCTTTTTCCTGGTGCTGCACGGCGTGGCGCTGTGGGGGAGTATCTTTTTCACCCGGCAGCAATTTCTGAAAACCGCCTTCGGCTTGGTGCTGCTGAGCATTGTGGGGACGGTGGTCAATTTTCGGATAATGAAGGCTTTGCTTGGACCAGTCGTACAGGCGGTATTTCCCTTCGGCTCCGTGAAGCTGTACAACAGCGCCTCCGTTACGCTGCCCGACGGCCAGGAGCAATGGTTCAACTGGTTGCCGCTGGTGCTGGCCGGGCTGCTGTGGCTGGCCGCCTACGCCCGGCTCACCGAAAAGCAGCTGTAGCTGCTCCCGACGTTATGGAATTCAACGAAAACGAAGCAATCTATTTGCAAATCGCCGGCTACGTAGGCGAAAACATCCTGCGCCGGCAGTGGCTGCCCGAGGCCAAGATTCCGTCGGTGCGCGACCTGGCGGCCGAGCTGCAAGTCAACCCCAACACGGTGATGCGCACCTACGAGTTTTTGCAGAGCCAGGGCACCGTGTACAACAAGCGCGGCATCGGCTTTTTCGTGGCTCCCGATGCCGAGCAGACCGTGCAAGCCTACCGCCGCGAGCGGTTTTTGCAGCACGAGCTACCCGCCTTCTTCAACACAATTTCGCTGCTGGGCATAGGCTTCGAGGAGCTGGCCCGGCGCTACGAACAATTTAAAGCGGCGCAGGCCGCGCCCCTCTCTACCGTCTCTACCCATGAAAAATAGCACGAAATACCTGCTGGCCGCCCTGCTGGTGCTGCTGGCCTCGCTCACGGCCTACAACATGGCCCTGCACGCGGAGTTTCGCCGGGGTACGTATAAAGACCCGCTGCGGGGCTTCACGGCCTTGAGCTTTAAGAACTTCGATGAAATAGCCGTGCCCGCCGCCAGTACGCTCACCGTCAAATTAGTAGCCGGCCCCTATGCTGTACATATTAGTCCCGACGTGGCCGAGTACGTGCACCTGCGTCAGCAGGGCCGCCGGCTGGAAGTATCGGCCAGCTTTCCCGCGCGGCAGGAATACACCAACAATCGCCCGCTGCTCGTCATCAGCTGCCCCCGGCTGGCTACGCTGCAAGCCGACGCCCGGTACCAGGAGGCGGGCCAGCCGCGGGTAGACCGGGCCTTCGCAATGGGTCACGCGGTGCAGGTGCAGGGCTTCCGGCAGGATAGCCTGACCGTGCTGGCCGACCACGCCAGCCACGTCGAACTGGCCGACAATAAGCTGGCCTGGCTGCGCGTCGAGGCCGGGAGCAGCCCCGGCAGCCGCACCAGCCTGCACGTTGCCAGCAGCAACCACATCGCGGCGGCCGATTTGAAATTCACCGCGATGAGCGATTTAGTGCTTGATAATACGGCTATTGCGCAGCTACGGCAACAGTTTGGCGACAGTGCCAAGGTGACGCTCACCGGCGCGGCGCTGGGTAGCATGCTGAAGTAAGCCGCTGGCTGCAACAGCGAAGCCAACACTTCGCGTGACCATTAGCCAGCGCGTAGGTTGAATCCTTCGCCTGGCTTGGTGCCAGAGGTAAGGAGAAGCTTACCAGGTGGAGTGGCCTCCTAACCAGTTTGCAGGATTATGCGGAGTTGAAAAAAGCTCTGGCCGTTGGCCGGAGCTTTTTTGTGGTCTGTCAGGCCATTAGCTCCCGCTTAATGTAGCAGTTCAAGTAGTGGCCATGAGGCGCCGCATCGCCCATCCGCAGGTACAAAACGCCACTCTGGATCTTCGGTAGCCGAAGTAATAGTACCCAGCCATCACCCCCAAACTAACCCGTAGTAAGCAGGATGGACTACTGCACGGGCCGCTGGCGCGCTGGCGCTTTAGCAAGCCAGTGTAAAATTCCGTGCCCTGCCTTCGGAGCTGCGCTGAGCGAGTTGGAAACAGCGTAGCTCCTGCCGCAATAGGCCCGTGATTTACGCGAGGCTAACCGGGCGCGCACTTACATCCAGCGAAGTAGCTAGTTGGTCGATTTTTAGCTTTCTCATGCCAAATTCATGGATACATTAGCCTTGCCTTACCAGCTTTGCTAACGGCTGAAAATTCGTTGCCGCTTCAACCGAAGTCTGTCGGAGCGGCCAGTGCCGGCGCCTCGCAACCAGGCTGCGGAGTCAATCCTCGCCCGTTTTAATCTTCTACGTATGCTGCCAACCTTACTTCGCTACTCCACGCTTCGGTGGGTGCTACTCAGCCTGCTGGCCTTCCTGCTGATGCCGTGGGCGGCTCAGGCCACGCACCTGCTGGGAGGGGAAATGACGTACCGCTACCTTGATGCCAACGGGCCGGCTGCCGCGCCGTTTCGCTACGAGATAACGGTCATTATCTACAATAACTGCAATGCTGGTGCGGCCGCCCCGAACACGAACGCCGTCATCGGCTTCTACAATCAGGCCACGGGGGCTAAGCTGGCGCTGACCAGCGCCAACTACGCGAATACCACCGTATTGGGTAATAATGGCGTAGCCGCGCAAACCGGGGTGATGAACATCACGAACTATACTATCTCGGGCTGTCTGTCGCCGCGCGCGCCAGCGGGCTGTACCGTAACGGGACCTTCGCAGCCATTCCGGCTGCAAAAGTTTGTGGATGTGGTTAATCTGCCGGCCTCGGTCAGCGGCTACTACGCCGTGTTTACGCGCAGCGCCCGCAATACTGACATCAATAATATTGTGAGTGCCAATAACCAGGCGGCGCTCACGCTGTACGCGACCATCGCGCCGCCGGTGCGCATCAACCACTCACCGGTATTCGCGGATACCGCCGTGGCGGTTATCTGCCAAGGCGACACCACGATCACCCTCAACAACGCGTCGGACGCCGATGGCGACCGGCTGGTGTATTCTTTCGGTACCCCCTACAGTGCGTTTGCGACGGGTAATGGCGTGGTGCCCACGGGGGCATTCGCGCCACCGCCGCCTTCGGTAACGTACAACGCTGGCTATTCGCCGGCCAATCCTTTCGGTACCGGTGCGGGCAATTTTGCGCTGCTCAACGCCAGCACCGGGGTGGCGCGTTACGGAGCTACTACCCAGGGGAAATACGTAGTAGCGGTTGACGTAGCCGAGTACCGCACTATCAATGGGCAGGAAGTGCTGATCGGCACCACCCGCCGCGACTTGCAGCTCGTAGTCGTGGCGTGTCCCAGCACCCGGGCTCCCGTGCTGCCCCCGGTAGCCACGCTGCCGCGCAGCTATACCATAGAGGAAGGCCAGACGCTGACCATTCCGATTTCGGCTACGCAGGCCGATGCCCACCCGCTGCTACTTACCGTCAATAGTGCGCTGCTCGACGGTGCGGGCGGCTACAACGCCACCTTTAATAATAGTACGGGTACCGTAGCCCCGGGGGCACTCACGGGTACCGCCACCGCTGCCGGTACGGGCACCGTGACCGCCAACTTTGTGTATACCCCGGCCTGCGGCGAGCCCCACTCGGCTCCTTTCGACGTAGCCTTTACGGTGCGGGACCTGGGGTGCGCCGGCAAAACAGTGGCCGACGTTATCCGCATCACCGTGACCCGCCCCGCCGGGGGGCCTACGGCCATTACCGGCGACGCGGTGGCGTGCGACCTGGCGGCGACCTACCCTTACACGGCTACCGGGGGCGGGGCCGCCAGCTACCGCTGGCGCGTGCGCAACGGCAGCGTTGTGGGCGCGGCTACGGGCCGCTCGGTGCAGGTGAAGTGGAATGCCAGCGGCACCGGCACCCTGGTCGCCACCGGTATTTCGGCCTACGGCTGCCAGCTCGACTCCGTCGCTAAGTCGGTGGTAATTGCGCCGGCCCCGCCGCTTACCGTTACGGGTAATCTCACCATCTGCGTGGGTAGTAGTACTACGCTGGCCGTCGGGGGGGCCGGCACGGTGTACACCATCGCGGGCGGGGGCCTCACCCAGACGGGTACCGGGCCATTTACCGTGACGCCCACCCAAACTACTACATACACCTTTACCAGTAGCCTGCTCACCAACGGTTGCGCTAGCCGGGGGCAAGCCACCGTGACGGTGCTGCCAACCCCGGCAGCCGACTCGATTAGCGGGCCGGCGTCGGTGTGTCCGACCATTACGGGGGTGGTGTACTCGGTGCGAAATCCGCATTCCACGGCTTATCAATGGGTGGTAGTGGGGGGCACCCTCGTGAGTGGCCAGGGTACCCCGACCATTAGCGTCGACTGGGGGGCGGCGGGTATGGGTTCCGTTAGCGTGTCGGCTACCAATGTGCAGGGGTGTTCTTCCGGTGTATTCACGCTGCCGGTTATCCTCAACCGCGTGCTGCAAACGGCCACGCCCACCGGTCCTACCAGCGTGTGCCAGGCTGGCGGCCCCTACACGTATCAGACTATTCTCACGAATGGCTCTTCCTACTCCTGGCAATTGTCGGGCACTGCCCAGGGTACATTAGTTAATACCCAGAACACTACTGCTATTACCTTCACCCGGGCTGGGTTGGCTAAGCTCGTCGTAACCGAAACGAGTAATCCGGTGGGCGGCATTTGCCGGGGCGGTAGCGATACGCTCTACATCACGGTGAAGCCCTCCCCGGCCGCCAACCTGGCCATCCAGGGCCCCGACCGGTTTTGCGTTAATAGCGGGGCGGTCACCTATACCTTGCCGGGCATGGCCGGCTCTACCTACGTGTTCCAGTTGAATGGCACCGTGGTGGCCAGCTCGGGTAACAGCGTGGTCATTCCGGCGGCCACGGCGGTGGGTACCTACACCCTCACGGCCCGTGAAACCACCGCCGGCAACTGCGCCGGGCCGCTGTACACCCGGCAATTTATCGTGGATCCGCGCCCCGCGGCCGCTACCATCAACGGGCCTCGCTTCGTGTGCCCGGCCAGCGGCATTTTAACCTACGTAGTGGCTAACGCCGGCCCTACCTCGACGTTTCAATGGACCGTGACGGATGGTACCATTACTGCCGGCCAGGGCACGGCCAGCATCACCGTCAGCTTCCCGGCCAGTACCACGGCCAGCAAGACCGTCAGCGTTACCGAGGTTTCTCCTTACGGCTGCGCCGGGCCGGCGGCGGCTATCACGGTAGTGCCCGATAATGCGGTACCGCCCCTGCTCACCGTGGCCTCGGTCGATGCTCAGGACAACGGTAAAGTCAACCTCACCTTTGCCGTGGCCAATGCCCAGGCTACCCCCAACCCCGTGCGCGTGCTGCGCCGGGTCGCCGGTAGCGCGGGGGCGTTTCAGCAGATAGGTACCGTGGCGGCTACCGCCACTACCTACACCGACGCCACCGCACGGGCGGCCCAGATGGCCTACGAATACCGCCTGGAGCTTACCAACGGCTGCGGCGATGCACTAGCCAATCCTGCCAATGCGACAACCAGCCTGCTCACGGCCACGGCCACGCCCGGCAGCGGCGGCTACAGCCAGGGTTCGGTGCAGCTGAGTTGGACGGCCTACCAGGGCTTTGGCGTGCGCAGCTACCAGGTGTACCAGCAAAATGATAACAGGGGCTACCAGCTCGTGGCGACGGTGGACGGCACCACCCTGCAAGCTACCCTCCCCAACGGCGTGGCCAACTCGGCCACCGGCGCGGGGTTCGACCAGTGCTTCCGGGTAGTGGCGACTGGCCCAACGGTTGCGAGCGGTACCGTGCTGGCGGTGCTGGCGTCTAATTCTAATACGGCCTGCGTAAACTTCGCCAATAAGCTGGCATTTTACAACGTTATCACGCCCAACGGGGATGGGCAAAACGACTTGTTTATCATCGATAACGTTACGCTGTACCCCGGCAATTCGCTTAGCATTTATAATCGGTGGGGGCGGCAGGTATTTACGGCCACCGACTACCAGAATAACTGGGGGGGCGAGGCCGGTACCGCACCGGGCATGTACTATTACCTCTTCAAACTAGCGGACGGCACCACTACCAAAGGCTGGGTGGAGGTGGTGAAGTAGTTGAAAAGAGAGGTATTTCACTAAAGAATTAGAGCGGGCTGCAGGTTAGTATACCAGTTCTGCTTGCCCTGGCGTGAGCGCCTCACCCCCCGGCCCCCTCTCCGAAAAGGAGAGGGGGAGCCGATCGTTGGGGTAGGGGGGTAAGAAGGTAATAGGGTATGAGGTCCCCCTTTGCAACCCTTACTCTCCTACCCTTACACCCTTCTAACGACTGGCTCCCCCTCTCCTTTTCGGAGAGGGGGCCGGTGGGTGAGGCGCTCACGTCAGGGCAAGCAGAACTGGTATACTAACCTGCAGCCCGCTCTAATTCCTTTACGCCAGAGCAGTAGTACAAAACAGCATCACTATTTCTCCCGGACCGTCCCAACCTTCAACTCGGCCGCTTCTGATTTGAGCAGCGCGATACGATGTTGGTCATCAAGCTCGATGCGTTGCAGCACCGTGGCCTTTTGGAAGTCTTCCAGGTACAGCCGGGACGTTGCAGTGCGCTCTACGAGCCTGACGGATAGCAAATCGCCTAGCTTTTCCAGCTCTGGCTGCATCTCTTTTTGAGCTGGGTTGATTACCTGCCAGAAGGCGGGGGTAAAATCAGCTGGATGCAGCAGGCCCGCCCGGGCTTCCCGTAGCACCTTCGTTACGAGGGCGGTCACCGCTGGCTCATCGGCTGGAAAGGGCTCGTAGCCTTCGCCGAGATAGCGCCTCATGTCGGCCAGTAAGGGCATGGGCGGTTGCCGCAACTGCTGCTTGAGCAGGGGTAGGTCGTAGAAATGTCCGCCCTTTTTTAGTTCGGCTGCCAAATCCAGGCGAATGCCTTCTGCACCGGCGGGTGCCAGGTAGAGTTCGCCGCTCCGAAGGTCATACACGCTGGCGTATTTGGTGGCGTACTGCCCCCCTTGCTGGCACGCTGTTAAAATCGGCAGCCCATTTTCCAGCGATGGTTGCAGGGTTGGGCGCAGCATCTTTTTGAGCGCTTCGTTGCCGTAGCCAAAGCCCCGGGATTGGTGCGCAATCGCAAATTGCAGCTGTCCATGCTCGGCACTGATGATGACGGAAGTGCCGGTTTTATCGGCAATGAGCATGCGCGCCGTCGCGAAGCCTGGCTCGGCGTAGCGGTGGTAAAAGGCTATGGCCTCCGCTACCGTTTTGCAAGATTCGAGCATGCGTTCGGCGGGGTTGCCCGGCAGTAGTTGAAGCTCCGGAGCGGGCGCGTAGCCATTGGTGGTGCCGGTGGCGACCCAGTCGAAGGCCAGCCCGCGCTGATTGACGCCGCCCTGCGCCCAATCGTCGTTGAAGCCCAGGTACGCGCAGCCGTAATACTTTTTGGTAGCCGGCAAAAACCAGATGCGCGTCGCCGGATTAGAGTAATCCTCGTTGTTAAAAAACAGCGTGCGCTTGGCGTCCGCCAAAACGAAAATGGTGCAGGCAAGAACTGCCCGGGCCGAACAAGTCAGGATAAGCAGGAGCAGCCAGGCGCGCCGGCAATGGGTAGCAATTTTCATGAGAAGGCAGATGAGGTAGGAGGAGCCAGCCAGATTATAATGAGCGACAAGTAGCTCATCACTACGCCCAGTGCAAACATCTTTCCAGTAAAGATCCCGCCCACCGCCGGCACAGCTGCAAGCCGCCAGGACTTACAGCGCCTTACGCGCTTTGGCAGTCTGAATATCCTTGGCGACCTGCTCGCGGTATTTATCGAACGTATCGTCGGCGAACGTGATGGTCGGGATGGTGCGCTGGGTTTCGGAAATGGGCCGGTGGTTGCCGAAGCCCCACTCGTGAACGCCCGTGCTACCCCGGCCGGGGGCAGGCGTACTCAGGTGGCTGTAGCTACTGGCGTACAGCGAGTAAGCGGCCGGGTACTGGGAGTAGCGCGGTACCTGGGCCACGGGAATCACGCCCAGCAGGGCGTCGTACTGCATCTCCGCAATGGGCAGGACGCCCGGGTGCCGTCGGGCCAGGTCGGCCACGAGCTGCTGCGTGCCCAGGTACATGTCGGCCTGCCGGTTGTTTTCCCACAGCCCGGCGATGTCCAGGAAGTAGGAGTCAACTTTATACTCGGTAATAACGCGCGAAATGTGGTCGCGCAGGTAGTTGCGCCACGAGGCCACCCCCACGTTCATGACGGGCATCCAGCCGTCGCCCCGGCGGTCGTTGTCCCAATCCACCCAGTTCAGGTCCCACCGGTCGCCGTCGGGGCGAATGGTAATGGCCTCGGCAAATTTTTTGAATACCGGTAGGTCGCGATTGGCCGAATTGGTCCCGAACATGGCCGAAAAGTGGAAGCCCAGCTTGTGGCCTTCGTCGATGAGCTGCCGGAAGCCGGCATCCCCGCCCATGCGCGGGTCGGCTTGGTAGAGGGGGTAATTCCAATAGTAGCGCCCGTCCCAGCCGGGCAGAAACACGAGTACTTGCCCGGGGTCAATCTGGGTGGCGACCCAGCGCAGAATCTCCAGTTGCTTGGCGTAGTTGTTCAGTACGTAGCCGGTCCAGTGCGCGCCGTGCAGGGCCACCACCAGCTTGGTTTGGCGCATCCAGGCGGGCACGTCGGGGCGGGTGGCGTAGGCCGGAATTTTATACGCCTGCACGACGTGGTCGAAGTGCGGCTTGGCCGCCGCCTCGTAGCTGGGAGCCGCGCCGATGTGCCAGCGGCTACTTTGAATTTGCTGGCGCCGGTCCCAGCCGGCCTGCTCGTAGATCAGCTCGGCGCGGTAGCTGTCGGGGCCGGGCTGGAGCAGGAAGCGGGCCGGCCGCACTTCCTGCTGCCGGGCCGAAATGCTGAAGAAGCTGTTATCGGCCTTCTTGATCACGATGAGCGGCGTAGCCAGCTCCCCAAACAGCTGCGGGTACTCGTAGATTTTTTCGTCGTCGCCGGGGTTGAAAAAGTTCTCGCCCGCCAGCGACAGCTGCCCCCGCGGAATGCCCCGCACCACCGTGCTGATAGACTTGACGGGCTGGTTCATCTTGGCCGATACCTGCCATTCCACGCTGCCATCGGCCCCGCGCTGCAAGTCGGCCGTTAGCTCGCCAGCGGCTTTTTCCTGGCCGCCGGCCCAGGTAAAGCCTTGGCACAGAACGCGCAGGTGGTCACCGGTGCGCTCAAGCCGCGTGCGAGCCGGATCGATGGCGTAGGCATTTTCGTAGGTCTGCACCCGAAAGCTGAACTGGAAGCCGGCAAATTCGGCCGAGGGCTCGGGCCAGCTGAAGCTGAATTTCATCACGCCTCCCTTGGGCGGGGTGTACACGCCGTCGGTGGAAGTGAGGGGCAGCAGCTCGCGCTGCGCCTGCGCGGGGGCCAGCGGCCAGGCTAGCAAGCCCAGCAGCACGGTCGCCGCCAGGCGGGGAAAGGAAATCATCGGGAAAGCGTTACGAGTAATAAGCTGACAAACTTAGGTATGAGCTAGTAGAGGCATAGGCGACTCAGCCCGCAGGCCTGGCCGGTGCGCGTTGGTTTTGGCAGCAGGTACCCCGCACTTACCTGGCTCGGCCCGCGGGCGACCGGTGCCCGGCTGTACCGAACGTGAAGCCGTAGCCAGTCGTAGACGATACCCGTCACTCGTTTATCGTCCGGCTCGCCCGCGTTTTGTACATGTCCAAAAAATCAGTTTCCGATATTATCGTCGATACCATTCAGGCCGCGGGGGTTACCCGCGTTTTCGGCTTGGTGGGCGACTCACTCAACGGCATTACCGATGCCATTCGCGCCCGCGAGGGCATCGAGTTTATCCAGGTGCGGCACGAAGAAGCCGGGGCCTTCGCGGCCGGGGCCGAGGCCTACCTCACCGGCGGGCTGGCCGTGTGCGCCGGCTCGTGCGGGCCGGGCAATACCCACTTGCTCAACGGCTTGTTTGACTGCCACCGCTCGCGGGTGCCGGTGCTGGCCATCGCCGCCCAGATTCCCAGCGTCGAAATCGGCAGCGACTACTTTCAGGAAACGCACCCCGAGCGCATTTTCCGCGAGTGCAGCCACTATTGCGAAGTGATCGCCGGTCCCGACCAGGCGGTGCGGGTGGTGGAGTCGGCCATTCAGGCGGCGCTGGGCCTGGGTGGGGTAGGGGTGGTGGTCGTGCCCGGCGACATCGCCCACCTCGAAGCCGAGGCGCCCGAGCCGCGCCTGCCCAGCCTGGGCCACGCCAGCGCGCTCGTGCCCGCCAGCACCCAGTTGGCCCGCGCTGCCCAGGTGCTCAATGACTGCGAGAAAGTAACCATCTTGGCCGGCGTGGGTTGCGCCGGTGCCCACGCCGAGCTGCTGCAAATAGCCGGCGCGCTCCAGGCCCCCGTGGTGCACGCCCTGCGCGGCAAGGAGTGCGTCGAGCCCAACAACCCGTACGACGTGGGCCTGAGCGGCTTGCTGGGCATGCCCGCCGGCTACCACGCGCTTATGGACGCCGACGGTATCCTGATGCTGGGCACCGACTTCCCGTACCGCCAGTTCTTCCCCGCCGATGCCCGCGTGGTGCAGGTCGACACCCGGCCGCTGCACCTGGGCCGCCGCACGCGCGTAGAGGTGGGCCTGCACGGCACCGTGGCCGAAACCGTGCAGCAGCTCCTGCCGCTGCTTAAAACGCGCACCGACGACGACCACCTCAAAACTGCCCAGCAGCGCCACCGCGACGACGAGCAGGGCCTGGCCGAGCTCGCCACCGGGGAACCCGGCGCGGCCACCCTGCACCCCCAGCACGTCGCCCGCCTGCTCGACGAGCTCAGCCACGACGATACCATCTTCACCTGCGACGTGGGTACGCCCACCATCTGGGCTGCCCGCTACCTGCACATGAACGGGCACCGCCGCCTGCTGGGCTCCTTCGTGCACGGCAGCATGGCCAACGCGCTCTCGCAGGCCGTAGGGGCGGCGCTGGCTTACCCCGGCCGGCAGGTAGTGGCCCTCTGCGGCGATGGCGGCCTGGCCATGCTGCTGAGCGAGCTGCTCACGCTGCGCCAGTTGCAAGTGCCAGTGAAAGTTATCGTTTTCAATAACAACGCCTACGGCTTTGTCGAGTTGGAAATGAAAGCCGCCGGTACCCTCGAATACGGCACCGGCCTCAACAACCCCGACTTCGGGGCGCTGGCCGAGGCAGCGGGCATCAAGGGCTACCGCGTGAGCGACCCCGGCCAGCTGGAAAGCGTGCTGCGCGAGGCCCTGGCCCACGACGGGCCGGTGGTAGTCAACGCCCTCGTCAACCGCGAGGAGCTGAGTATGCCGCCTCACATTGAGGTAGCTCAGGCCAAGGGCTTCAGCCTCTACGCGTTGAAGGCGCTGATGAATGGCCGGGGCAGCGAGCTGGTGGACTTGGCTAAAACTAATCTGTTTCGCTAGGTTTTTACTAGGAAGCGAATTAATAAAAATTTTCGTCAGGCTCAGCCTGACTGCTTTTGAAGCTGAAGCTGTTTAGGAAGTAGCTCTTTCGCTTAACCCCACCCCCGGCCCCTCCTTTTTCTTAGCTGTTAGCTTTTAGCGGCTAGCTGTTAGCTCGCTGTTCAGAAAAGCTAGGAGCTAATAGCTAGCCGCTAACAGCTTAAATACCGGCTCCCCTCTCCCCAAGGGGAGGGGCCGGGGGTGGGGTTAAGCGGGTGGGCAGCGCCTGACCAGAGCTTTTCAGGTGAAAACTCCTCTGCTTAATTCACCCGCGAGACCTCACCCCCGGTCCCTCCCTAAAAGGGAGGGGGGAGCCGGTATTTAAGCTATTGGCTGTTAGCTCCTAGCTTTTCTGAACAGCGAGCTAACAGCTAGCCGCTAAAAGCTAACAGCTAACAAAAAGGAGGGGCTGGGGGTGGGGTTCATCGGCAGGGCGACTTCCTAAACAGCTGCTTTATGAAGAAGGAGGTTCTTCAAGTAGAAAGGGGCGGCCTGAAAGCAACCACTCAGTTGCTTTCAGGCCGCCCCTTTCTACTTTTGAACTTGCGCCCCGACCCGCCCGCGGCTGAACAAAATGCCCGCTGGCGGGTGTTAGAAGCAACCCCGCCCCCCGCCCCGGGGCTCTTTTGCCCGCATGACTACCACCGAAATAAAAGCCCTCATCTCGCTGCTCGACGACCCGGAAATCGCGCCCCAAATCCAAAGCGAAATCCAGAACCTGGGCGAGGCCATTATTCCCTTCCTGGAAGAATCGTGGGAAGAAACCCTCGACCCCCAGCAGCAGCGCCGTCTCGAAGACCTCATTCACCAGCTGCAATTTGAAGGCTTGCAGCAGCGCCTGCGGGTGTGGCGCGACTCGGGTGGCCAGGACCTGCTCGAAGGCATGTGGCTGCTCAACTCGTACCAGTATCCCGATGCCGACCTGCAAGCGCTCAACCGCGCCATTGAGCAGCTGCGCTTCGAGGCCTGGACGCTCCTGCGCCCCGAAATGCACCCCGCCGACCAGGTGCAGGTGCTCAACCACGTTATTTTCCGCAACCATAAGTTCGCGGCCAATACCCAGCACTTCCACTCCCCGGCCAACTCCATGCTGCACCGGGTGCTCGAAACCAAGCGCGGCAACCCACTCTCGCTCTGCGTTATCTACCTGCTAGTGGCCCAGCGGCTCGACCTGCCGGTTTTCGGCGTGAACCTGCCCAATCTGTTCGTACTCACGTACCAGCTGTACAAGGATGCCGACGACAAGCCGGTGACGCCGTTTTACATCAACTGCTACAACCGCGGCGTGATCTTGTCCAAGGCCGACATCGAGCACTACGTGGGTCAGCTTGGCATCACTTCCCAGGAAAGCTTTTACGAGCCCTGCACCCACCTCGACATCGTGCGCCGCGCCATGCGCAACCTGCAAGTGGGCTTCGAAAAGCTGCAAGAGCCCGCCAAAGTGGAGGAAGTAGGCCAGCTGCTGGCCATCTTGCTGGAGCAGGACGAGCCCGGCGAGAATGAGAGCGAGGAAGAATAGACGAGTAGCTTTGACACGTAAAAAGGCGCACCGCAGAATTGCAGTGCGCCTTTTTACGTGTCAAAGCTAGCTGGAAAGCCTTGCGTCCGAAAACGGTTGTCATGCTGAGCTTGCCGAAGCATCTTGGCAAGTTCGTTGTCAAGCCGTTCAACGAACCTGCCAAGATGCTTCGGCAAGCTCAGCATGACAATCGTCTCTGGCTATAAGGTTTTCGTGTTACACAGGCCGTTTAGCGCTTAATGAGGCAGCCCGCCGCCCGCTTGTCGGCTACCCCGGCGGGGCGGCCGGCCAGCACGTTATCCAGGACCTGCTGCAAATAGTGCTGCTGCACGCCGCTGGCTACTTGCGGGTTGTCGTCGATGGCGCCTCGGTAGCGCACGGCAAACGAGCCACCGGCCGGCTGAAGCACCACGGCCTCGGTAGTTTTGCTCACGCCCAGCGCCGCGCTGGCCGCGCCCTCGTCGGAAAAGGTGATGAGCGAGCCCCCGGCGTTGCCCTCGGCCCCGTCGAGGTTGATGGGCACGTTGACAAACATAAACTGCACGCCCCGGCCGCCGTAGGCGCTGCTGAGGGCCGCCAGGCGCTCCTGGTAGAGGCGGGTGTAGGCGCAGGCCGGGTTGAGAAACACCACCACAATGGCCTTCTGGCCGCTGTAGGCGCTGAGCGAAGCGCTGCCCCCACCGGTTTTTTGCACCGTAAAGTCACTCACCGTCCCCTGGGCGCGGGCCACGCTGAGCGTAACGGTAGCCAGCAGCAGAGCGGCAGCCACCAAAAGCGGAAGTTTACGAAAAGACATCGGGGTAGAAAAAACCAAGTAAGAGGAAGGGCGGAGCCGCCAAAAGTGAGCGTAAAACCAAAAGCTAGCAGCAGTACGTGAGCACGTAGCCGGCCGCCGGCCGAAGGTAACAAATCTGGTGCCGGGAAATAGTATTAGCCAACTGAAGCCGCGCCGGCAGCTGGCCGGCCGGGGGCCAGGGGGCCGGGGGCAGGTCGAGCAACAGGTTGTCGCGGAAGATGATACCCCGTTGCCCGGCCAGTTTGTAAAGCGTTTCCTTGGCGCTCCACAGTAGGCTATACACTTCTGTTTCTGAGGTGAGGCCGAAGCCATGCCCCAGCTTATCGGCTGCCAAGGCCGCCTGTTCCTCCTCGTTTAAAAACTTGCGGGCAATGCGCTGGGCCTTGTCGCGCACTACCTCCACGTCGATGCCCAGGGCGGTGCCCGGCGCGGCGAGCAGCGCCGCCACCCACGCGCCGGAGTGCGACAGCGACACGGCCGGCTGCGATGCGCCGCCCGCAAGGAAGGGCCGGCCGGTATCGTCGTTGCGCAGCGGGGCCAGCGGCTGGCCGGCGGCGGCCAGCAGGTGTTGTACCAGCACCCGGCCAGCCAGCCACTGGGCCTGGCGCGGGCCATCGGCGCGGGCGGGGAGCAGGGAAGCGTAGGCCGGCGCGTCGGCCAGCAGCGGCCAGAGGTCGGCCACCGCTTCGGTGAGGTGCCAGAGGCCCAGCCGGGAGCCGCCGGGCAGGGGCGTAATAGAGTGCAGGGGCATAAATAGCGGGCGTAGCGGCGAAGGTAGTACCGCCCCGCAGCGCGACCTTTGCGGGTGCCGGCCCCAGGCTGGCTTTCGCCCATGCTCGCTACCTCCTCGCCGCCTCGCCCCACTGCCACCCGCCTCGCCACCCTGGCCGGGCACCAAGACGCGGTGTACGCCCTGGCCGGTCGGCCGGGGGCCGACCACGTGTATTCGAGCGGGGCCGATGGCTTGGTAGTAGCCTGGGATGCCGCCCACCCCGAGGCCGATGGCCAGCTAGTGGCCCGGGTCGAAAACTCGGTGTACGCCCTGCTGGAGCTGCCCGCCCGGGGCTTGCTCTTGCTGGGCAATAATTTCCAGGGTGTGCAAGCTATTGATTTGCAAGAAAAGAAGCTGGCCTACGCCACTGCCCTGCCGCCCGTCGCCATCTTCGATCTGGTGTACTCAGAAAGCCGCCAGCGCCTGTACTGCGCCCTGGGCGATGGCACGCTGGCCGTGCTGCGGGGCACCGATTTTCGACTCGAAAACCTGGTACGCCTCAGCGATAAAAGCCTGCGCTGCCTGGCCCTGCACGAAAAGCGCGGCGAATTGGCCGTGGGTTCCTCCGACTGGAAAACGTACGTGCTCGACCTCGATTCGCTGGCCGCGAAAGCTACGCTGACCGAAGCTACCAATTCCGTCTTTACCCTGGCCTACTCGCCCGACGGCCAGCACCTGCTGGCGGCCGGGCGCGACGCCCACCTGCGTCGCTACCGCGTCACCGAGGGCTACCCGCTGGCCGATAGCGTGGTGGCCCACATGTACGCCATCAACCACCTGGCCTTCAGCGGTGATGGGCGCTACCTGGCCAGCTGCTCGCTCGATAAGAGCATCAAGCTCTGGGACCCCGCCAGCCTGGCGCTGCTGCGCGTGCTCGACCGGGCGCGCACGGCCGGCCACGGCACCTCGGTGAATAAGCTGGTTTGGCCGGGCGCGCAGCAACGGCTAGTTTCGTGCAGTGATGACCGCAGCCTGGCGGTGTGGCAGGTTCAGCTGCCGACTACTGGCGAATAGCCGCCGGTTTTCAGGGTAGGAACCCCCTGTTTTATCCGCCCCGCCCCTAAATAGCGTAGGTACTGTCTCTTCCCTCTTCCCTCAAAAGCTAACGGTTAACAGCTAGTAGCTAACAGCTTCATATAATGAAAATTACCGCCCTCGATATTCGGCAGAAGACGTTTGAAAAATCCTTTCGGGGCGTGGACCGGGAGGAAGTGCAGGCCTTTCTGAACATGGTATCGCAGCAGTGGGAGCGCCTGGGCGACGAAAACCGCGAGCTGCGCCTCAAGCTGGAGCATGCCCAGCACGACGTGCAGAAAATGCGCGAAGTGGAGTCGTCGCTCTACCGCACCCTTAAAACGGCCGAGGATACCGGCAACTCCATCACCGAGCAGGCCCAGCGCGATGCCGACCTGCGCCGCCGCGAGGCCCAGCTACTGGCCGAGCAAACCCTGTCGGAAGCCCGTCAGCGTGCCCGCGCCATCGTGGAGGAGGCCTACCAAACGGCCGAAAAAACCGTGGCCGACATGCAGAAGGAAGTGGCGGGCCTGGGTCAGGAATGCCAGCGACTTGAGCAGCAGCTCGATAGCCTGGTGCGCGACCTGCACCACCTGGCCTCCGACGCCCTCGAAAAAGTGGAGCGCGCCCGCGCCCGCCCGAAAAATGCGCCGACGGCCATCCTTTCGCGGGCGGCGAGCGTACAGGTGAAGCGGCCCGCCGAAGTGGCGGCTCCCGAACCTAGCTCTGCCCCCGATATGCTCCTTTCCACTGCGTCTTCCCGCTCCACGGCGGCGGCCGTTGCGCCCACGCCGGCCGCTGGCTTCAGCGCGCCCGCTGGCCGCGTGGCTTCGCCGGCTAGCCCCACTGGCCCCGCGCCCAGCGGCTACAACCCCAAGCCCGGCCAGCAGCCCGATCCCGGGCAGAGCCCTACGCCCGACATCGAGCGCCCCCAGGCCCCGGCCGAAAACCCCGGCATTGCGCCCGCCCCGCACATTGAGCAGCCCCGCCCCGGCACCGTGCCCCAGCCGCCGGCGCCCTACGTGGAGCCTGCCCGCCCCGACATCCAGCCCGTCGGGCCCGACCGCCCGGAAATTCAGCAGCCCGAGCCGATGACGCACCCGGGAATGACTGCGCAGAGTAGGCAAGTGGCTTATGGTCAGACTACCCACAATCCGGTAGCGCCGGCCCAAAGCCCGGTTGCGCAGGCGGAGCCAGTGGGGGAGAAGTCGTTCTTTGATGAAATCTAGACCACGGATTCCGCCGGATTTTTCGGATTAATCGGATTTTGTGGACGGAGCTGCCCGACGTTGGTTGGGCAGCTTTTTTCTTTTGTCATCTAAAGTCTGTGGACAGCAAAGGCGGTAGCTTTGCGGCATGCGTCGTCACGAATTAAGCGAACGGGAATGGCAGTTAGTCGAGCCGCACACGCGTGGCCGACTGGGCACGGGACGCGACAACCGAC
>CAJYPK010000038.1 GCA_913776615.1 uncultured Hymenobacter sp. | reverse complement strand
CGGGCAGACCTGGGCCTTCACCGGCGCGCTCAACAACGGCACCCAGACCCTGACGCTGGCCCGCAACGCCGGGGCCACCGCCGCCGAGGCGGGCCTGAGCCTGGTGGGCAACCCCTACCCCTCGCCCTTGGACTGGCGTCAAGTAGCCAGCACCGGCCTCGCCAACGTGGACGGCGCGCTGTACGTGTTCCAGAGCAACGACCCGAGCAACCCCTACGCCGGCGCCTACGGCGTCTACGCCAACAACGTGGGCACCATCTCCCCCATCCTGGCCCAGGGGCAGGGCTTCTTCGTACGGGTGACCCAGGGCCAGACCAGCGGCACGCTCACCTTCGCCAACAGCCAGCGTCCGACTACTTACCAGGCCACGACCTACGCCCGCACCGCCGCCGAAACCCGCCCCCTGGTGCAGCTTTCGCTCAAAGCCGCCGGTCGGGCCACGGGTGACGACGCATTTGTGTACTTCGAGGCGGGCTCCACGGAGGGCTTCGACGCGCAGTACGACGCCCGCAAGCTGCCCAACCCCAGCGGGCTGAACCTGTCGACCAGCGTCGCCGGCGAGCAGTACAGCATCGACGGCCGCCCGGCCATCGGTACGACGCAGCGCGTCATTCCGCTGGCCGTGGGTGTGCCCGCCGCTGGCTCTTACTCGCTCTCCACGGCCCAGTTGCTGAACCTGGATACGACGCCGGTCTATCTGCGCGACCTGCAAGCCGGCACGCTCACCGACCTGCGCCTGACGCCCAGCTACCCGTTCACGGTCACCAACGCCGCGGCGCTCATCACCGGCCGCTTCGAGCTGGTATTCTCGCCGCAGCAAGCGCTGGCTACGGTACCCGCTGCCCTGGCTCAGCAGGTAGCCCTCTACCCCAACCCGGCTAAGAAAGCCGCCTTCGTAGAGCTGCCTGCCAGCCTCGGCCGCCAAGCCGTCACGGCTACCTTGGTTGACGCCCTCGGTCGCCAAGTGCGCACGGTAAGCCTGCCCGCCCAGGGCGCGCTGGCCCACCAGCTCGACCTGTCGGAGCTGGCCACCGGCGTCTACGCCCTGCGCCTGCGCACGAGTGCCGGCGTGGTGGTGAAGAAGCTTGTGATCGAGTAATGTTTCCTGCGGGTGGTCGGCCGACGCCGGCCACCCCTGGGATGCAGCCATTTTTTGTCTCAGCTATTTTAATCTTACCTCTCCTCTCATGATTCGTTATTCCTTGGCCGCTGCCCTGGTGCTAACCGCCCTGCTGAGCCAGGCCCAGGCACCCGGCACGGGCGGCCCCCAGCCCGCCACGCCCACGCCCACCGACGTTCCGGTCGATGGCGGGGCCTCCTTGCTGCTAGCTTCGGGGGTGGCCTACGGCCTCAAGCGCCTGCGCCAGCGTCGCGCTCGCTAGGTTGCCCAGCTAGTCAGGGTGCCAGCCTTGGCTTACCAACCCGCCTCCTTGCCCACCCGGGCGGGGAGGCGGGTTTTTTATGCGCCACCAGCATGCCCGCTGGCCGGGCGGGTTCTTGCCAGGGCCGCTACCTTTGTGCATCGTTTTTTCAGCTTGCCAATCGTTTCCTCGCTTATGTCGAACGCCTTTTTTCGCGTCCCCACTCCTATCAACGAGCCCGTCAAAGGCTACGCGCCCGGCTCGCCCGAGCGCCTCGAACTCGTTAAAGAACTGAAGCGCCTCAAGCAAGTCGAGCGCGATATTCCGATGCACATCGGCGGCCAGGAAGTTCGCACCGGCCGTAAGCTGCCGCTGACCCCGCCCCACGACCACCAGCACGTACTGGCGCACTTCCACGAAGGCGATGCCAGCCACGTGCACCAAGCCATCGACGCCGCCCTGACCGCCCGCACTACTTGGGCCAACCTGCCCTGGGAAGCCCGCGCCGCCGTGTTTCTGAAAGCTGCCGAGCTGCTGGCTGGCCCCTACCGCGCCCGCCTCAACGCGGCCACCATGCTGGGCCAGAGCAAAAACGCCTTCCAGGCTGAGATTGACGCGGCCTGCGAGCTCATCGACTTCCTGCGCTTCAACGTGTACTTCGCCCAGGAGATCTACCACCAGCAGCCCGAGTCGGCCCCCGGCATGTGGAACCGCCTGGAGCATCGTCCGCTCGAAGGCTTCGTGTTTGCCCTCACGCCCTTCAACTTCACCTCCATCGCCGCCAACCTGCCGATCGCGGCCGCCCTCATGGGCAACGTGACAGTGTGGAAGCCCGCTTACCCGCAAGTCTATTCGGCCCAGGTGCTGATGGAGCTGTTCATCGAAGCCGGCGTACCAGCCGGGGTCATCAACCTGATTTACGTGGACGGCCCGGTGGCCGGCGACGTGATTTTCAAGCACCCCGATTTCGCGGGTATCCACTTCACGGGCTCGACCAAGGTATTCCAGACCATCTGGCAGGAAATCGGGCAGAATATCCACCGCTACAAGTCGTACCCGCGCATCGTGGGCGAAACCGGCGGTAAGGACTTCATCGTGGCGCACCCCTCGGCCCACGCCAAGGCCGTGGCAACCGGCATCTCGCGCGGCGCCTTCGAATACCAGGGCCAGAAGTGCTCGGCCGCCTCGCGGGTATACCTGCCGTCCAACCTGGCCGATGAAATCCTGGGCTACGTGAAACAGGACGTGGAGTCGATGAAAATGGGTGATGTCGAAGACTTTACTAACTTCATCAACGCCGTCATTACTGAGGCCAGCTTCGACAAGCTCGCCAAGTTTATCGACGAGGCCAAGGCCAGCCCCGACGCCGAAATCGTGGTGGGCGGCCACCACGACAAGTCGAAGGGCTACTTCGTGCAGCCGACCGTCATCCGCACCAAAGACCCCAAGTACGTGACCATGTGCGAGGAGCTGTTCGGCCCCGTCGTGACGGTGTACGTGTACGACGAAAACGAATTCGAGCAAGTATTGGAACTGGTGGATTCGACCTCGCCCTACGCTCTCACCGGGGCCGTCTTCGCGCAAGACCGCTACGCCATCGACCTGGCCACTAAGAAGCTGGTCAACTCGGCCGGCAACTTCTACATCAACGACAAGCCTACCGGCGCCGTGGTGGGCCAGCAGCCCTTCGGCGGGGCCCGCGCCTCCGGCACCAACGACAAGGCCGGCTCGCTGCTCAACTTGCAGCGCTGGGTATCGCCCCGCACCATCAAGGAGACCTTCAACCCGCCCGTGGCTTACCCCTACCCTTTCATGGGCGCCGAGCCCAAGGAAGATTTGAACCTCGATAAAGGC
Source organism: uncultured Hymenobacter sp. (assembly GCA_913776615.1). Lineage (GTDB taxonomy): Bacteria > Bacteroidota > Bacteroidia > Cytophagales > Hymenobacteraceae > Hymenobacter. The sequence continues at coordinate 13,753 of CAJYPK010000038.1, read as the reverse complement.
GGTTTCTAACAAAATGTAGCGTAAGCTTTAGCTTGCGAGCGAGCGAGCGCAGCGAGCAGGGGCGTCAGGCAGCGTTCACTCACGTAATTGCTCGCTCCATTCGCTCGCAAGCTAAAGCTTACGCTACAGACCGCCGCAAACAAAACCACCCTACCCCGACTTATACCGCCGTCAGGACCAACGGGCGGCTCCTCACCCGGGGGGCCGCCCGTTGATTTTCAACGGCTTGCTCAGAAATTTGGAAATTCCGAATTTCTGATTCTACCTTTGTGCCATCAATTCCTCTTGCCAGAAGGATTGTTTTTATACAGAGGCGTGGAGAGACAGGCTCGACGAAACGCCGGCAACCCCCAGCTACTCGCTGGAACGGTGCCAAGTCCTGACCATATAAAAACAAGTTGCCGTGCGCTGCTCAACTAACCTCCGCTTTACGACCACCTCGCTTGCTGCCCTACAGCATGGGTGTTGTTGTATGCCCTGCTCCGGCCGAATGCGTCCGGTAGCTATGCGGAGCTGTTAGCGTTTAGCCACCCTTTCCCAGCCTGCCGGCTACCTCACTTTTCGGGTTGTTAGTGCTCCCCGGGCCTTTGCGCGCCCGGCCGGAACGCCCCCGCGTGTTGGCACTTTTTTCTGCGGCTTGCGGGCCGCGAAAATCCCCCCTCTTTCATCATGGATAGTACCCTTGAGGCCCAGGTCGCAGACCTGCGCCGTGACCTGGCCGGGCTCCCCGCGCTGGAAATTATTCGGGCCGTAGCGCAGCGCTTTCCCGGCAAAGTGGCGTTTTCTACGTCGTTTGGCCTTGAGGACCAGGCGCTGAGCCACCTCATCTTCGCCCACGAGCTGCCGGTGCGGGTATTTACCCTCGATACGGGCCGCAACTTCCAGGAAACCTACTCGACCTGGAATAAGACCTTGCTCCGCTACGGCCAGCCCATTGAGGCCTACGCCCCGCTGGCCGCCAGCGTGGAAGCATTGGTGGCGAAAAAAGGCCCCAACAGCTTCTACGAGAGCATCGAGAACCGCAAGGAATGCTGCCATATCCGCAAGGTGGAGCCGCTGGCCCGGGCCTTGGCTGGCACGCACATCTGGCTGACCGGCATCCGGGCCGAGCAGTCGGCCAACCGCCAGCACATGCACCCGGTGGAGTGGGACGCCGGCCACCAGCTCATCAAGGTGCACCCCCTCTTCGACTGGACCTGGGCCGATACCGTGGCCTTCACTCAGCAGCACGGCGTGCCCGTGAACCCGCTGCACCAGCAGGGCTTCGTGAGCATCGGCTGCGCGCCCTGCACGCGGGCCATTCAGCCGGGCGAGGATTTCCGGGCCGGCCGCTGGTGGTGGGAAAACCCCGACGCCAAGGAGTGCGGCCTGCACACCACCGCCCACCAGGGACTCGATCCGGTGGTGGAGCAATTACCCCGCTAGCACTTTCCAAAACAATAATTTATTATCTACCAATGGATTACTTAGATAGATTAGAAGCCGAAGCCATTCACATTCTCCGCGAGGTGGCCGGCCAGTTTGAGCGGCCCGCGCTGCTGTTTTCAGGGGGCAAGGACTCGATTGCACTCACGCGGCTGGCTGAGAAAGCCTTTCGGCCGGGCAAGTTTCCCTTCCCGCTCGTGCACATCGACACGGGCCACAACTTCGAGGAGATTATCCGCTACCGCGACGACCTGGCGGCGCGGCTGGGCGAGAAGCTGATTGTGCGCAAGGTGGAAGATACCATCCGGGCGCGCGGCCTGCGCGAGCCGGGCGGTAAGTACCCCAGTCGCAACCCGTTGCAGACGTACACGCTGCTCGACGTCATCGAGGAGTTTGAGTTTGATGCCTGCATCGGCGGGGCGCGGCGCGACGAGGAAAAGGCCCGCGCCAAGGAGCGCATCTTCTCGGTGCGCGACGACTTCGGCCAGTGGGACCCCAAGCGCCAGCGCCCCGAGCTGTGGAACATCTACAACGGCCGCATTCAGAAGGGCGAAAACGTGCGCGTGTTCCCCATCTCCAACTGGACCGAGCTCGACGTGTGGAACTACATCCAGCGCGAGAAAATCGAACTACCCGAAATCTACTTCTCGCACGAACGCCAGTGCGTGGTGCTGCCCAGCGGCCAGCTGCTGGGCCTCAGCGAGCACCTCAACCTCGACGATACCGACGAAATCGTGCAGCGCCGCGTGCGCTTCCGCACCGTGGGCGACTCCACCTGCACCGCCGCCGTGGAAAGCGACGCCGCCTCCATCGACGACATCATTCAGGATTTGCTGCTGGCCAAAGTGAGCGAGCGCGGGGCCACCCGGCTGGACGACAACCTCTCCGAAACCGGCATGGAGGACCGCAAGCGGAACGGGTACTTCTAGTGGTGAGATAGTGAGATGGTGAATTGGTGAGTTTTTAACTCCTTTCATCCTCACTATTTACTCCCCATTTCACCACCTCACCATTTCACTATCTCACCAAATGGATATCCTACGTTTTATCACCTGCGGCAGCGTCGATGACGGCAAGAGCACGCTTATCGGCCGCCTGCTTTACGACTCCGATTCCGTATCGCTCGACGTGCTGGCCACGCTCGAAAAGAAGCGCACCGCCACCAACAGCACCGACGTGGACCTGGCGCTGCTCACCGACGGCCTCAAGGCCGAGCGCGAGCAGGGTATTACCATCGACGTGGCGCACAAATACTTCACCACGCCGCGCCGCAAGTTTATCATCACCGACGCGCCGGGCCACGTGCAGTACACCCGCAATATGGTGACCGGCGCCAGCAACGCCGACCTGGCCATCGTGCTGGTCGATGCCCGCCAGGGCGTGATCGAGCAGACGCGCCGCCACACGCTGCTGGCCTCGCTGCTGGGCATCCGGCACTTCGTACTGGCCGTGAACAAGCTGGATTTGGTGGGCTACGACGAGGCGGTTTTCCAGAAAATTGTGGCCGACTACCAAGCCATTGCCGGGCAGCTGAAGCTCGCCCACGTGCAGGCCATTCCGCTGAGCGCGCTGCACGGCGACAACATCGTGCGCCGTTCCAAGCACATCACCTGGTACGCCGGCCCCAGCCTGCTGGAACACCTCGAAAGCGTGCCCGTCGCCACCGACGCCAACCCGCACGAGCCGCGTTTTCAGGTGCAGTACGTCATCCGGCCCCAGACCGAGGAGCTGCCCGACTACCGGGGCTACGCCGGTCGCATTCAGAGCGGGACGTACCGGGCCGGCGATAAAGTACGCATCTGGCCCTCGGGCCTCGAAACGGTGCTTGAAGCCATTGAGGTCAACCAGCAGGCCGTGCCGACGGCCGAAGCGCCGCTGGGCGTAGTGCTGCGCCTGCGCGACGACATCGACATCAGCCGGGGCGATACCATTGTGCCTATCGCGGCCCACCCGGCCGTGGTGCGCGAGCTGGAAGCCACCCTGTGCTGGATGGACGAGCGCCCGCTCCGCGCCGGCCGCAAGCTGCTGGTGCAGCACCACGCGGCCGTTGTGAAGGCCGCCGTGACCACCATCCTCCAGAAAACCAACATCGAAACCTTCGAGAGCGTGGGCACCGACGAGGCCAAGCTCAACGACATCGTGCGGGTGCGCCTCAAAACGGCCAGCCCGCTCGTGGCCGACGAGTACCGCCAAAACCGTGACACCGGCGCCTTCATCCTGGTCGATGAGCAAACCGGCGCCACCCTGGCCGCTGGCCTCATCGCCGCCACCGACCCCGAGTATTTCACCCAGGAGGTAGCCGCGGAGCCGGCTTTCTCCATCTGATTTTCCCGTCAAGCTCATGGCTACTCTCCCGCTTTTCGCGCCGCGCCTCACCGTCATCGGGGCTGGTCCCGGCGACCCGGAGCTGCTCACGCTCAAGGGCGCGCGCCTGCTGGCCGCCGCCGACGTAGTGCTCTACGACGCCCTGGCCAACGAGGCGCTACTGGCCCACGCCCGGCCTGGCGTCCCGCTCATCTTCGTGGGGAAGCGGCTGGGTTTTAAAGCCTATACCCAGCAGGGCATCAACGAGCTGATTGTGGCGCAAGCCTTCCGGCACGGCCACGTGGTGCGGCTCAAGGGCGGCGACCCATTCGTATTTGGCCGGGGCCGCGAGGAGATGCTGTACGCCGAGGCCCACGGACTGGCCACCGAATACGTGCCGGGCATCAGTAGCGCGGTGGCGGCGGCGGGTAGTCTGGACATCCCGGCCACCCACCGCGGTTTGAGCGAGGGCTTCCGGGTGCTCACCGCCACCACGGCCGACGAGCAACTGTCGGCTGCCGTGCTCGAAGCGGCCCGCACGCCGCGCATCACCACCATCATCCTCATGGGCCTGAACCGGCTGGCCGAAATCGCGGCCCTGTTTGCCCGCTACGGCGGGGCCGACGTCCCGGTCGCCGTGGTGCAAAACGGCACCCTGCCCACTGCCCGCTGCGTCGTCGGCACCGTGGCCACCATCGCCGAGCAGGTCCACCGCGCCGGGCTGGGTGCCCCGGCCGTCATCGTGCTGGGCGAAGTGGTGCGCCTGGCCAGGCTGCCCGCCGCCGCTGATTCGGCCGCGCTGCAACCCGATTTCTTACGGGAGCTGCTCCCCTACGCCGAGGTGGCTTAGCCACTCGCTTTTCCTCCTTTTTGCCTACTCGCTACCCCGTTCATGTCTTTGCTTCCCATTCTTCCGCCCTCGCTCAATGAGGCTACGCTTCAGCAGCTTACGGCTGGCCTCACCCCGCAGCAACTGGTGTGGCTGAGCGGTTATTTCTACGGCCAGGCCACGGGCGGGGCCGTCGGCGCGGGTGACTCCACGGCTACCCCGGCTGCCGCTGCAACCAGCGCCGCGCCCGCCGAAAAGCTGACCATCCTCTACGGCTCGCACACCGGCAACGGCAAGAAAGTAGCCGAGCAGGCGGCCGAGGCCGCCGCCGCCCGCGGCCTCCAGGCGGAAGTGCGCGACATGAACGACTACCCCGGCCGGCAGCTGGCGCAGGAGCAAAACCTGCTCGTGATCGTGAGCACCCACGGTGAGGGCGAGCCGCCCGTCTCGGCCGAGGAGCTGCACCAGTTTCTCGGTGGCCCACGGGCACCCAAGCTGCCCAAGCTGAAATTCGCGGTGCTGGCGCTGGGCGATAAAAGCTACCTGCATTTCTGCCAGACCGGCAAAGACTTCGACGAGCGCCTGGCCGCGCTGGGCGCCACCCGCCTGCTCGACCGCGTCGAGGCCGACGTTGCTTACAAAGCGCCCGCTACGCAGTGGGTAGCCGACGTGCTGGCGAAGCTGGCGACCAACCCCGCCGTCACCGCTGGCCCCTCGGCCACCGCTGCCGCCGTGGTGGCCGAGCCGCTGCCCGCCGCGCAGTTTTCGGCCGAAAACCCCTGGCCGGCCAAGGTGCTCGAAAGTATCCAGCTCAACGGCCGGGGCTCCGACAAGGAAACTCATCATATTGAACTCGACCTCACCGGCTCGGGCCTCACCTACGCCCCCGGCGACGCCCTGGCCGTGCGCCCCCGCAACCACGACCCGCTGGTGGAGGAAGTACTGCGGGCCGCCCGCCTCTCCGACACGGCCCCCGTGCAACTAGGCGCGGAAAGCCTGCCGCTGGCCGCTGCCCTGGCCAGCCGCCGCGAGCTCACGGTGCTCACCCGCGATGTACTGGAACGCTACGCTGCCCTGGCCCCCCACGCCGAGCTGCACGGCCTGCTGGCCGATACCAGCCGCCTCCAGCCCTACCTCTACGGCCGCGACGTAGCCGACCTGCTGCTCGACTTCCCCACCGACCAGCTTACGGCTCAGGCTTTGACTGATACTCTGCGCCCGCTGCCGACCCGTGCCTATTCTATCGCCAGCAGCCTGCTGGCCCACCCCGACGAGGTGCACCTCACGGTGGGGGCCGTGCGCTACCAGGCCCACGGCCGCCAGAAGCAAGGGGTGTGCTCGTCGCTGCTCGCCGACCGCGTGGCGGTGGGCGACGAGGTGCGCGTCTTCGTGGAGCACAACGAGTATTTCAAATTACCCAAAGACCCGGCGGCCGACATCATCATGGTCGGCGCGGGTACCGGCATCGCCCCGTTCCGGGCCTTTGTGGAGGAGCGCGCCGAACTGGGGGCCAGCGGCCGCAACTGGCTATTTTTCGGCAACCCGCACTTTACCACCGACTTTCTCTACCAGGCCGAGTGGCAGCAGCACCTCAAGCGCGGGGGGCTGGCCCGCCTCGACGTCGCATTCTCCCGCGACCAGGCCGCGAAGGTCTACGTCCAGGACCGCCTGCTCGAACGCAGCCGCGACGTATTCGGCTGGCTCGAAAACGGGGCGCAGTTCTACGTCTGCGGCGATAAAAGCCGCCTCGGCCACGCCGTGCAAAGCGCCCTGGCCCAGGTAGTCCAAAAAGAAGCTGGCCTCTCGCCCGAAGATGCCGCCGCCTACGTCAAAAATCTCAAGAAGCAGCGCCGCTACCTCGAAGACGTGTACTAGTCTTCTCGCGCCCGCGCCACCACAACTCTCCTACAAACCAGCACCTTATTTCCATGTCTCTCCGAATGCCCACCCGTTGTTGTCGAATGTCCGGCTGCTGTCTGCGTCCGCCCTACTCTCAGTTTACGTCCGCCCCGGCGGGATTTTCCCCGACTTCAACTCTGCTTTTCGATGAAAGCTTACTACCCTTCGTTCATCCTTTTCCTGATTCTCTTACTGGCTAGCATCAGCGCGGCCTTCGCCCAGACCGAGCTGCTGGCCGTGAGCGGCACCGTGCACGAGCAGGGTACGCGGCTGGCCCTACCCGGCGTGAGCGTCAGCATCCAGGGCACCAACACCGGCACCCAAACCGACGGCGACGGTCGGTTTGCCCTCAAAGCCCGCCTGAAATACCCGTTTGTACTCGTCTTCAACGCCCTCGGGCACGAGCCCATCACGCTGCCCATCAGCGGGGCCGGCCAGTCGCTCGACATCGTACTGGAGCCCAAGGAAATCCTGACCGGCGAGGTGGTAGTCTCGGCCTCGCGGGTGGAGGAAAGCCGACTCAAGTCGCCGGTAGCCATCGAAAAGCTCGACATCCGCGCCATCAAGGAAACGCCGGCCCCGAGCTTCTACGACGCCCTCGAAAACGTGAAGGGCGTGCAGATGCTTACCAGCAGCCTCACCTTTAAAGTACCAAATACCCGGGGCTTCAACATCCCCAACAACTTCCGCTTCATGCAGCTCGTGGATGGCGTGGACATGCAGGCGGCTACCCTGGGCGTACCGCTGGGCAACGCCATCGGCCCCACCGAGCTCGACATTGCCAGCGTCGAAATCACGCCCGGCGCGGCCTCGGCTCTCTACGGCATGAACGCCATCAACGGCCTGGCCAACCTCACCACCAAGAGCCCCTTCACCTACCAGGGCCTGAGCGTGTACCAGAAGCTGGGCGTAAACCACGTCGATGGTATCGACCGTAACCCCAGCGCCCTCACCGAAACTTCCGTGCGCTGGGCGCAGGCGCTCGGGGCCAACAGCCGCTGGGCCTACAAGGTGAATTTCAACTACCTGCGCGGCACCGACTGGCTGGCCAACACCCAAACCGACCAGAACCCGCAGGGCCTGAGTACTTCCAACCCCGGCTTCCCGGAGCTGGCGGGCACGGCCAACCCAGCCGCCGACCTCTGGAACCGCTACGGCGACGATACCAACTCGTCGCTCACCGTCACTATCCCTTACCAGGGTAAAAACCAGGCCTTTACCGTCACGCGTACCGGCTACTACGAGCGCGACCTCGTCAACCCCGTGGTGCGCAACATCAAGGCCGATGCCAGCCTGCACTACAAACTCACCGATAAGCTGGAGCTGAGCTACGGCTACCGCTACGGGCTGATGGACGGCGTGTTCCAGCGCGGTAACAAGATTCAGCTCAATGGCGTGACGGTGCAAAACCACAAGCTGGAGCTGAAGGGCAGCGACTTTGCGGTGCGCGCCTACACGCTCCTCGAAAATACCGGCAACTCCTACAATCTCAACCCGCTGGCCCTCAACCTCGACCTGCAAAACGGATCCAACGCCGTGTGGGGCGCTAAGTTCCGCACCGCCCTGCAAAGCCAACTGGCCGGCGGTGCTACCTTATCCCAGGCGATGACTGCCGCCCGCCAGGCCGCCGACGCGGGCCGCGCCGAGCCCGGCACCCAGGCCTTCACCGACCTCAAAAATCAGATTACCAGCATCAACAACTGGGATAGCGGCGTGAACGTGGCCGGCGCACCCATTCCCGGCGGCGCGGCCCTTACCCAACGCAGCCGCACCTACCACACCGAGGGGCTGTGGAACCTGGGCTCGCGCGTCAAGTTCGTGGATTTGCTCGTGGGGGCCGACGCCCGCGTGTACCAGATTATCCCCGACGGCAACAACTTCGTGGACTTCAGCCGTCCGCTGGGCGAACGCAGCCAGCCCGGCGGCAACTACGTGTATTACAAGAAATTCGGCGCTTTCGGCCAGGCTACTAAGCTTCTGCTGGCCGACAAACTCAAGCTGACCGCCTCGCTGCGCGTCGATTACAACCCCGAGTTCACGGCCAAGGTCAACCCCCGCCTGGCGGCCGTGTACACCGTGGCTGAGAAGCACAATTTCCGCGCCTCGTACCAGAACGGCTGGCGCTTTCCCTCGCTGTTCGAGGCCCTGTCGTTCGTCAATAACGGCAACGTGCGCCGCGTGGGTGGCCTAGCCCGGGTCAATGAGGGCCTGAACTACCTGCAAAATTCCTACACCCGCGCCAGCATCGACCAGTTCAACGCCGCCGTGAACGCCTACGTGGCGGCCAACGCCGGCAGCACCGCCGCCCAGGCTGCCGTACTGCCCCAGAATCGCGCCCTGCTGCAAGTCGCCAACCTGCCCACCGAGCAGCCCGAGCAAATCAACGCCTTCGAGGTGGGCTACCGCAGCGTGCTGTTCGACAACAAGCTGGCCATCGACGCCGACGCCTACTTCAACGTTTACTCTGGCTTTCTGGGCCAGGTCGAGGTGAGCGTGCCCAAAGATGCCAATGGCAACCAGGTAGCCGTGGGTACCGATGCCGCCGCCCTCGCCGCCCTGCGCGCCAACCGCGACGCCCGCCAGGATCGCTACCGCGTGTACACCAACTCGCGCCAGGACTACCGCAGCTACGGCTCCACGCTGGGCCTGACCTATAATTTCTACCAGAAATTCACCCTGGCCGGCAACGTCAACTACAACGCCCTCTCGGCCAATAGCCAGCCCGACGTCTTCGTCACCGGCTTCAACACCCCCAAGTGGGCCACCAACCTCTCGTTCGGCAACCGCGAAGTAGTGCGCAATTTCGGCTTCAACGTGAACTGGCGCTGGCAGACGTCCTTCCTCTGGGAAAGCCCGCTGGCTACCGGTCAGGTACCCGCCTACCAGACCATCGACGCCCAGGTCAACCTGCGCGTGCCCACCCTGAAATCGACCATCAAGCTCGGCGGCACCGACCTCTTCAACCGTCGCTACTACCAGTACGCCGCCGGCCCCACCATCGGGGCGCTCTACTACCTAAGCGTCACCTTCGACGCAACCATTTTACATTAAATCCTCCGCGTTCTTCCGCGAAAACTTCCGCGTCTTCCGCGGTGAAATCAACATCGCTCGATCCATGTCAACTGTTGTCAATCCAAAGCTCTCCGAAGTCGAGCACGTCAAAATTGCCAGCCGCTACCTGCGCGGTACGCTCGTCGATAGCCTGGCCAACCGCCTCACCGGCGCTCTCAACCCCGACGATACCCACCTCATCAAATTCCACGGCTCGTACCAGCAAACCGACCGCGACCTCGACAGCGAGCGCAAGCGCCAGAAACTGGAGCCGCTGTTCTCGTTTATGATCCGGGTGCGCGTACCCGGCGGCGTGGCCAGCTCCGCCCAGTGGCAACGCATGGACGCCCTAGCCGACGCCTACGGCAACGGTACGCTCAAGCTCACCACCCGTCAGACCTTTCAGCTCCACGGCGTACTCAAGCGCAACCTGCCCGCCGCCATCCAGGGCTTCAACGAAGTGCAAATGGACAGCATCGCCGGCTGCGGCGACGTCAACCGCAACGTGATGTGCAACACCAACCCGCACGAGTCGGCCGTCCACGGCGAGGTGGTGAAGATTGCCCAGGAAATCAGCGCCCACCTCACTCCGCGCACCACCGCCTACCGCGAAATCTGGCTCGACGGCGACCTGGTCGAAACCACCGAGGCCGTGGACGACGAGCCCATCTACGGCCATACCTACCTGCCCCGCAAGTTTAAAATCGCGCTGGCCCTGCCACCCTACAACGACTCCGACATTTTCTCCAACGACATCGGCCTCATCGCTATCGAAGAAAACGGCCAACTTCTCGGCTTCAACGTAGCCGTCGGCGGCGGCCTGGGCATGACCTTCGGCCTGCCCGAAACCTACCCCCGGCTGGCCGACCTTATCGGCTTCGTCCCCGCCGATAAAGCTGTCGAAGCGTGCGAGAAAATTGTAACCATTCAGCGCGACTGGGGCAACCGCGAAAACCGCAAACTCTCGCGCCTTAAGTACACCATCGACCGCGTGGGTCTGCCCGCCTTCGTAGCCGAGTTGCACCAGCGACTAGGCTACGAATTGGCTCCTACCCGCCCCTACCAGTTCCACAGTTCCAGCGATGCCTTCGGCTGGACTACCAACGCCGCTACTGGCCAATCGCAGCTCGTTCTCTTCGTTGAGGGTGGCCGCGTACTCGACCGCCCCGGCTACCGCCTCAAATCCGCCCTGCGTGAAATCAGCGCTTTTCACACCGGTGAGTTCCGCCTCACCGGCAATCAAAACCTGATTCTGGCCAACATTGGGCCCCAGCACGTAGCCCGCATCCAAACCATCCTGGAGGAAGCCGGGGCTGCCCCCCAGGCCGAACAGCTCACCGCCCTGCGCCGCGGCGCGCTGGCCTGCGTAGCCCTCAATACCTGCTCCCAGGCTTTCGCCGAGGCCGAGCGCTACCTGCCCCACCTGCTCGACAAGCTCGATGCCGTTATCCGCGCCCATGGCCTGGCCGATGCTGGTATCCTCATCCGCATGACCGGCTGCCCCAACGGCTGCGCCCGCCCCTACCTCGGTGAAATCGGTCTGGTGGGTCGCGCTCCCGGTCGCTACAACCTCTACCTCGGTGCCGACCACGCCGGCGAACGCCTCAACAAGCTCTACCGCGAGATGCTCGACGAAGATGGCATCCTCCGCGAACTTTCGCCCATCCTCGCCGCCTACGCCGCCGGCCGCCAGCCCGGCGAAGGGTTTGGCGACTTCACCATCCGCACCGGGATAGTAAAAGCCACCGTACGCGGCTTGGACTTTCACGATTAGTCTTTACTTTACAAGTAATTATGGCTATTGACCTTCTTTCGACCGCTCCTCCCGCCCTCGCGGACGCTGGCCGGCCGGGGCCGTTAGCCGGGCCGGCCCTCCCCGTATTTCTCGACTTGGAGCAGCGCCGAGTGCTGCTGGTGGGTGGCGGTAGCGAGGCACTAGCCCAACTTACGGCGGTCCTCTACGAGCATCCGCAAGCGGCCGTCACCGTAGTGGCCCCGCATTTCCTGCCCGAATTATCGGCCCTGGCAATGCAGCACGCCCACGTTATGCTGCGTACCCACATCTTCGAGCCCGACGACCTCATTGGTCATGATTTGGTACTCGTGGCCACCAATGATGCCGACCTGCACGGCCGCGTGCGAGCAGCCTCGTCGGCCCGGCGCCTGCACGCCGTCGCCGCGCTGGGTCCGGCCGACGAGGCCACGGCTGTCGACTATTGGCGCCGCGTCGCTACGGTTACGCTTGGCGTCTTCGCTCTTTTTCTTATCCTCAATATCTTATCGTATTATTTCACCTGGCAGCAAGCGTGGCAAGTAGCTAGCAATGCGGGCACTTTCTATAGGTTCGTCGGCGTGGGCTTCTTCGCCCAGCTCATCGACGGTATGTTGGGCATGGGCTACGGCGTAGTATCCGCCATCAGCCTGATGTCACTAGGGCTGAGCCCCGCTTCGGTAAGCGCCAGCATCCACACGGCCGAGATGTTCGCCAGCGGGGCCTCCGGCTACAATCACTACCGCTTCGGCAACGTCAACAAGCGCCTGTTTAGAGTCCTACTAATTCCCGGTATCCTGGGCTCCGTGGGCGGCGCCCTACTACTCACGCGTTTTGGTGAACAGTACGCAAGCATCATCAAGCCTATTCTGGCGCTTTACTTATTGCTGCTGGGCCTGCGCATCATCAGCAAGGCCGTACGCAAGCAGGCGCAGAAACGCCGCAAGGTGAAGAACGCCGGCTGGCTGGCCGGCGCGGGGGGCTTCCTCGATTCCTTCGGCGGCGGTGGCTGGGGTCCGCTGGTCACCAGCACCCTCATTGCCAATGGCCGCACGCCCAACTACGTCATCGGCACAGTAAGCCTCGTTGAATTTTTTGTAACGTTCGCCAGCGCGCTTACTTTCTTCTCCGTCCTGGGCTTCTCCAATTGGCAAATAGTCCTAGGGCTCATTGTAGGCGGCGTCACCGCCTCCCCAATAGCTGCCCGGCTAGCTGGCCGCCTACCCACCCGCTGGATGTTCATCGGTGTCGGCACCATGGTAGTAATATGGAGTCTTTGGGCCCTTCGCAAAGTCGATATACCGGCCATCTGGCACTACCTCCAACTCCATTTCTAGGCTATAGAGAAGCAGCATGTAGTCCTACTCATCAGTCCAGAATAAAAGCCCCGACCGCTCTCCGATAAGAGCAGCCGGGGCTTTTGCTTAGGAAGGTAAAAATTGAACAGGCAGCTTCCAATCAGGATAATCGAAGTATTACCCCAATTACCTACTCTTTCGCTACGAAACTATCTAAAGCACTCGGCTCTGCCTTTATGAGACGAATTCTTTTTATCCAGCCTCCACTTTGACGCTATAGGTTGCGCCTATTATTGGATAGTTTTTCCTTGTAAACCTGTAATAGCAATCCCACTTTATGCAAACTAGCTCAGTAGTCGCGCTATAGTGCTCTCAGCACTCTTTGATACGTGGAAATAATAAAGCTGTTCAGAGAGTAGTATAACCCAGCAACTGTTACCATGCTCATCTGGCGTCCGCTTGCCGAAGCATCTCTACCGCTCCGTTGAACAGCTAAATAACAAACTGATAGAAATACTTCGGCAAGCGAACGTCAAATGAGCATGACAAACGTTCTTATTGGCTTACTTCCTAAATGGCTTCAAGACCCCAATCCTTACCTCTTCTTCTATCAACTAAAATTTAGCTAAAATAAGAAGTATAGTGCTGCCATTAGAGTAAAGAACCTTAAAGAAAATTCATTAGCACGTAGAGGTAACAGAACCTGGCAAAAACAAGTGAGCCCTGCATAATCGCTGGTAAAAGCGGCATATGCAGGGCTTACGAGTGCAAAGGTTGGCGGCGACCGACTCTCCCACCGGTGAAGGCAGTACCATAGGCGCACCGGGGCTTAACGGCTCTGTTCGGAATGGGAAGAGGTGAACACCCGGGCTAAAGCCACCATTGCTGGCGTTGACTACGTGTTCAGGTAGTCAGCAAAACCGTTGACATAAGGGAAAACAGAGAGAGAAGCAAAAGATGGGGCCAAGCGTAAGTCCTCGGTTCCTTAGTACCGCTCAGCTCAGCTATTTCTAGTTGTACACCTGCGGCCTATTGACGTAGTCGTCTACTACGGACCTTTCATTGGGAAGTCTCATCTTGAGGTGAGTTTCGCACTTAGATGCTTTCAGCGCTTATCTGCTCCCAGCGTAGCTACCCGGCGCTGCCCCTGGCGGGACAACCGGCGCACCAGCGGCT
>CAJYPK010000037.1 GCA_913776615.1 uncultured Hymenobacter sp. | reverse complement strand
TGGCTCAGCGCCTTTCGCCGGCTAGCCGTGGACTACGAACGTACCCCGGCTAGCCATGTGGCGTGGCTCTTACTCGCCAATTTGACAATCACGCTGAACCGACGACATTCCTAAACACGCTCTTAGTGGTGAGGGTGCGCTCGCCGGTGGGGGAGCGCAGTAATTGCTCGGCTGGCAGGAAGGTGAAGTGGCCGAGGATAAGCTTCAAGCTGGGAGCCGGCGCCAGCCGGCCGCTGCGCCGCAGGATGTTGCGGATGCGCAGAATGAGCTCGTCGGCGTCGAAGGGCTTGGTTAGGTAGTCGTCGGCCCCCAGGCGCAGGCCCTGGCGGATGTCCTCCGGCAATTTGCGGGCCGTCAGGAATAGAAAGGGTAGGGTGGGGTAGTCGCGGGCGACGGCAGCGGCCAGCGTGAAGCCGTCTTCGAGCGGCATCATCACGTCGGTGACCAGAATGTCGAAGGCCTGCTCGCGTAAAGCGGCGCGGGCGGCCTGCCCATCGCCGACCAGGCGCACCGCGAAGCCGTTCAGCTCCAGGTATTGATGTAAAAGGTGGCCCAGGTCCACGTCATCTTCGGCGAGTAAGACTCGAATGCTCATGCCAGTGGCAGTTGAAGGAGAAACGTGCTGCCCTGCCCTGAGGATGCGGCCAGCGTGAGCCGTCCGCCCACCTGCTCCGCCGCCTGGCGGCTCAGGTACAGGCCTAGCCCGAGGCCTTTTACGGTGTGCAGGTTACGCTCGGGGGCGCGGTAAAACTTGTCGAAAAGCCGCCGCTGGTGGGCTGGCGCGATGCCCGTCCCTTGGTCCTGCACCTCCAGGTGGTAGCAGGCACCCTGCGGCTGCCCACGCACCACGATGAGGCTACCGGGTGGGCTGTACTTGTGCGCATTGTCGAGCAGATTGCCTAGTACCGTTTCGAGTACCTGGGGGTCGGTGCGCAAGTGCTGGGGAGCGGGCGCGATGTCGAAGCGCACCGGATGAGTGGCAGGCGAATACTGCTGCGCGTAGCGGGTGAGGTAGGCGGTGAGGTCCAGCGCCTGCCAGTCGAGGGCCGCCGTACCGGCCACGGCACTGGCCAGCACTCGCTCCACGGTATAGTGCAGGCGCTCGTGCTGGCGGGCCAGGGCTTGCAGCAGGGGCTGTTGCCGGGTGGGATCGTGCTGCACCTCGGCGTGTTGCAGACTCTTGATGATGATACCCAGCGAGCTGAGCGGGGTTTTTAGCTCGTGGGTGATGTTGTTGGCTAGGTCGGTGCGCAGCTCGGCCAGCTGGCGCTGGCGCAGGGCCGAGCGCAGCACTACATAAAATACTGCTACTACGGCCAGCAGTAGCCCGGCCGTGCCAGCGGCCACCGCGCCCGTGCGCTGCCAGAGCTGATGGTACCAGGCATCAATGTCGACGTGGATGGTTCGGCCGAAGAGCACATGCCCCGCTACCACTTGCCCGGCTATGGGAGCGGTGACATCAAGCGAAAAGTCGTTTGAGCCCATGTCGAATGAATAACCGCTCCCGTGCGGTCCCCCGTTGAGTTGCAGCGGGGTGGCCGCTAGCACGGTATCGACGTGGCCGGGCCACTGCACTAGCAGCGAGGAATAGGGCCGCCGCTCCGTGATGCCGCGCAATGCGGGCTGCTGCCGGGCTAGCCGGGCGAGGTCGTGGTTGAGCTGCTGGTTGGCGGCGACCGCATTGGTGCGCAGCCACTGCCGAAACTGGGCGCGGCTCAGCTGCCCCATGAGGTATTGCCGGGCCATCTGCTGCACTTGCCGGCTTTGCCGGGCGACTATGGCCTGGTAGGCGGGTGAGTCGTGCTGGTGCAGCAGCGCTTGCCGCAGCTCGGTGCGGTAAGTAGCGGCCGTAAGCTGGTAGGTATTCCAAAGCAGGTAGCCCAGTCCACCTAACAGCGCCAGCAGCAGCAGCAAGCAGCCCATTACCAATAGCCGCAACGGGGGCAGGGTACTCATTGGCCAAAGGTAACACCGCTTCGGGGCTCTCCCTCCGGGGCCATTAACCCCGCATTAACCCTTCGTTAACTGTCTGCCTTAGAAAGAGGTCGCAACTTTGTGGCAGAATTAAGGTGCCTCCTTTGAAAAATGTGTGTCACCTGTCGTACGGCTCGCGGTGGGCGAGTTTTTGCTGCCTGGCGTGCGGGTGCGCCGTCGCGGCTGATTCCCGCTGGTGTCTGCCAGGGCGACGCGGGTGAGGTACTAGTATTATCTGCGTCAAAACGTTGTATTTCATGCGATTACAAAAGAAAATCAGCGCCTTACTACTCGGCATGTGCTTGGCCAGCTTTACTGCCCCGGCGCCCGTGCAACTCCACACGTTTCAGCTGCAAGGCGATGTACAGGTGTTTCCCCTGTACCTGATCAACGCCTTTCCGTTTATCGAAGGAAAGGTAAACGGGCAGAAGGGCAAGCTTATGTTCGACACCGGCAATGCCCATACCCTCAGCCTGAACAATCATTTGCTAAAGCTGCCGTCGGGTAAGGTCAAGGGACAGGGCTTCGTGGCCAGCGGGCAGACATTCACGCGTATGCTGCACGATACTATTGCCAGTGTGAGCTTGGCCAATGGTCTAGCCTACCGTAACTTACTTCAAATCGAAAGCAATTCTTTTGATTTTCTGGAAGGTATCACCCCGGACTGCATCGGGCAAATTGGCTTCGGCTACGTCGAGGGCTACGTGCTCAAGCTCGACTACACGCAGCGCCGGCTAACCTGCTATCGGCAAACGCCCGCCCGGCAGGCCAGCCGCGACTACTTGCGCGGCGAGCGCGTGCTGGCCGTGCTCGACATCGAAACCCGCAAGCATCCCGGCAACGTGCTTGCCAAAATACGCGTGGGCGGTATTTCCTTTATCTGCGGCTTCGACACCGGTCAGCAGGGCACCGCCTACCTGGATACCGCCACCCGCCACCACTTGCTGGCCCAGGGCGTGCTGGTACCCCTCACCGAGCAGGATGGCGATACGACCTGCACCCTGCGGGCGGTTGAGCTGGTCCGCGGCTTCAAGGTCGACCTGCACGCCCTCGATGTGCTCAGCCAGCGCAACAAGCCGCTCGACGCTGCCTTGGGCCTGACCGACGAGCCTCACGAACTGCACCTGGGTTACGCCTTTCTGAGCCAGTTTACTACCGTCTGGGATGCGCAGGCGGGTAAGCTGTACGTCTGTGCCCCTCGGTAAGCTGGCTTCGGGCACGGCAACAGCCGACTGCGGGAACTGGTAGCCACTGGCTAGATCAAGCTTGCTAGGGGAAAGCTCCTAAATCGTTTTTGTTGGTTTTGTATCGCTAAAGTGCAATTGGGTATTTATTGTGCTCCCCGGAAAAAAAAGTAGATAAAAAAAGCGGGTTTAAATGAAATAGGCCGTGATTTGGGCTAATTCAGCCATTTAGCCGCCAGGTTGCGGGAAAATAATGTGCGTTTTTCTCAATATGTTTGGCCCACGTTCTCCTTTTCCTAAAACCAAACCTCTTTTTATGAAAAAATACCTTTACCCCATCCTGATGGGTTTGGGTAGCGTGGGCTTTGCCGGTTCGGCAGCGGCCCAGGCCGTGCCGGCTCATCGCCAGTGCTCAACCATGGAAGTGCTGGACCGCCAACTGGCCGCCGATCCCGGCTACGGCGACCGCCTGCAAGCCATCAACCGGCAAGCGGCCGTGTACGCGGCCCAAAAGGCCAGTAACCCGCTGCAAAAAACGTCGTCGGCCGTTATCGTTACCATCCCGGTGGTGGTGCACGTGCTCTACAACACCTCGGCCCAGAATATCTCGGACGCGCAGGTGCAGTCGCAACTCGACGTGCTGAACGCGGATTTTCACAAGCTGAACTCCGACCGCAGCAAGGTACCCTCAGCCTTTACCTCGCTCATTGGCGACGCGGGCATTCAGTTTGTGCTGGCCAAGCGCGATCCCAGCGGCAACTCGACCACGGGCATCGTGCGCAAGAGCACTACTGCCACGAGCTTCGACGACTCGGACAAGATGAAGTACAGCAGCAGCGGCGGCGACAATGCCTGGCCCGCCAGCTCGTACCTCAACCTGTGGGTGTGCAACCTGGGCGGAGGTCTGCTGGGCTACGCGCAGTTTCCGGGCGGGGCCTCGGCCACCGACGGCGTGGTGATTCTGTACTCGGCCTTCGGCAGCGGCGGCTCGGCCGTGAGCCCCTACAACCTGGGCCGCACCACCACCCACGAGGTGGGCCACTGGCTGAACCTGCGCCACATCTGGGGCGATGCCAACTGCGGCAACGACCAGGTGAGCGACACGCCCACCCAGCAAACCAGCAACTACGGCTGCCCCAGCTTCCCGCACGTGACCTGCTCGAATGGCTCGAACGGCGACATGTTCATGAACTACATGGACTACGTGGACGACGCCTGTATGCAGATGTTTTCGAGCGGCCAGGGCGACCGCATGGACGCCCTGTTTGCCAGCGGCGGCGCCCGGGTTTCGCTGCTGTCGTCGCTGGGCGGCACCGCGCCGAGCGGCACGGGCGGGGGCGGCACCGGCGGCGGTGGCACGACGGTTACGTACTGCACCAGCCAGGGTGGCAACACGTCGTATGAGTACATCGACTACGTGAAGCTGGGCACCGGCATCGCCCGCACCAGCGGGGCCGACGGCGGCTACTACAACGGTACGGCCAGCACGGCTACCGTGGCGGCCGGCTCCAGCCAGACCATCAGCTTCTCGGCTGGCTTCAGCGGTTCGGCTTACACCGAGTATTTTAAAATTTATGCCGACTGGAACCAGGACGGTGACTTCCTCGACTCGGGCGAAACGCTCGTGAGCGCGGCCGCCAGCTCCAGCAGCGCCACCCGCACCGGCACCTTCACCGTGCCTACCACCGCCAAGAGCGGCCCCACCCGCCTGCGCGTGGTGATGAGCGATGCCAGCGGCACCAGCAGCTGCGGCAGCTACAGCTACGGCGAAACTGAAGACTATACTATCTCTGTATCGGGTGGCGCTCGTCTCGCCGCTGGGGCCGACTCGTACAGCGTCTTCCCCAACCCGGCCGCCGACGTGCTCAACATCCACCGCCCGGCCTCGGCCGATGCCGGCGCTCCGCTGCAAGTGCACGTTTACGACCTGCGCGGGGCCGAGGTGCAGGGCCTCACGCTCACCGACGATGACCAGCTGCGCATTGGTGGCCTGAGCCAGGGCGTGTACCAGCTCACCATCAGCGACGGGACGACGACCTCGCACCAGCGCTTTGTGAAGCAGTAAGCGGAAGTCATTGATTAACAAAAAAGGCCGGTCAGGAATGACCGGCCTTTTTTGTGTATGAAGCTGTTTAGGAAGTAGCTCTTTCGCTTAACCCCACCCCCGGCCCCTCCCCTTCGTAAGCTGTTAACTGCTAGCTATTAGCTGTTAGCTCGTTGTTCAGAAAAGCTAGCAGCTAGCAGCTAACAGCTAAAGGCTAATAGCTCACGAAAGGCTCCCCTCTCCCCAAGGGGAGGGGCCGGGGGTGGGGTTAAGCGGGTGGGTAGCGCCTGACCAGAGCTTTGAAAAGCACTGCCTAAACAGCTTCTATTTGAAAGGTCGCTGCTGTTTAAATCCTTCCAAAACATTTCGGCAAGCTCAGCATGACGGGACGGGGTGAGCAGTCCACTGCCTACTGCGCCGTCGCCGCGGGCAGCACGGCCGCCAGCTTCTTGCCCAATTCTTCGCCACGCACGTTTTTGGCTACGATGCGGCCATCGGGGCCAACGAGGAAGTTCTGGGGGATGGAGTTGATGCCGTAGAGCTGAGCCACGTCATTTTTCCAGAACTTGAGGTCCGACACCTGCGTCCAGTTCAGGCCGTCGGCTTCGATGGCCTTCAGCCAGGCATCGCGGCCGTTGGCGCGGTCGAGCGACACGCCCAGCACGGTGAAGTTGCGGTTTTTGAATTGGTTGTAATTAGCTACCACGTTGGGATTTTCGCCCCGGCAGGGGCCACACCAGCTGGCCCAGAAGTCAACCAGCACGTACTTGCCCCGGAAGTCGCGTAGCGAAACGGGCTTGCCGTTCACGTCGTTTTGGGTGAATTCGGGGGCCATTGCCCCCACGCTCGTGAGCTTGGCCTTGGCAATTTTGGCGGCGTACTCCTGGCCGGTCTTGCTGCTGCGCACGGCCGGGGCCAGGCCATTGAAAATAGGCTCTACCTCGGCCGGGTCAATGGCGTAGCCACCCAGCGAATTGAGTGCCGCCAGGCTCACCTGGCTCTGGGGCTTCTCGGTGATGTACTTGGCCAGTACTTTCTTCTGCTCGGCTATGATGGCCTCGTACTGCTGGTCGATGCTGGCTTCGAATGCCTTGTCCTTGCGCTGCTCATCCGTGGCGGCGCGGTAGGTGGCCATTACTTTATTGAGGCGCTCGGTGGTGGGCAGCAGGGCCGCCGTGAGCTGGGTATTATCGACGTTGAGGGGCGTGCCGCTGGCCGTGGCGTGGGTTAGCGAATCGGGGCTGCTCACCTTGATAGTGCCCGGCTCTAAATACAGGCGGGTGTTGGCAATGGGGCGGTTGGGGGCAAAATGAGTACCCGGTTTCACCACGAATAGCGTAGCCGTCGTGGGGCCGTCCGGTACGGTACCTTTAAAGGAAAAGGCCCCATTCTTCACCGTTGTCGAATCCATTTTGACGTCAGAGCCAGCTGGATAGCGTAAGTAGGCCTTGGTCGAAACCTTGTTGCCCAGGCGCCCCTGCAACGTGTAGGTACCCTTTTGGCCCCAGGCCAGGGCGGGGCAGAAAAGCAGGGCCAGCGCTGCCTGCGTGGCTCGCGGAGAAGAAAGTATCGGCATAAAGAAAAGGTAAAGGGAAAAGGGCCGGCTAGCTAAGCCGCTGTTGGTGCGCAAGATAACAACACTACTCATTCAAGCACTAAGCAGGGCACCGTAGTCTGGGCGGGCCTTACTACGGGGCAATGGGGTAGTGGCTCCGCAATAGCGGCCCAGCCCCTAGCTTAGCGCCATGAAAACGCTGTATTTAATGCGCCACGCCAAGTCGAGCTGGAGCTTCGACGAACTGAGCGACCAGGAGCGCCCCCTCAACGACCGTGGCCGCGACGACGCGCCCCGCATGGGCCAGGCCCTGGCCAAGCGCAGCATCGCCCTCGACCTGCTCGTGAGCTCGCCCGCCGTGCGCGCCCTGAGTACGGCCGTGCTCGTGGCCCGCGAGCTGAAGTACCCGCACGATAAGATTCGGGTGGAGCCCTGCATCTACCAGGCCGACCTCGACACGATGCTGGAAGTCATCCGCGACCTGCCCGACGCGGCCAATTCGGTGCTGCTCACCGGCCACAATCCCACTTTTACCGACACGGCCAATTACCTGCTGCCCGGCAGCGGCCTCACCCACGAAATGCCCACGGCCGCCGTGGTGTGCATCCGGTTTCAAACCGACCACTGGGCCGAGGCCGGCCCGACCACGGCCGAGTTCTATTTCTACGATTACCCTAAAAATGGCTAATCCTGAGCGGGTTGCTGAGGAAGTTTAGTTAGCGGGCAAACTGTGGGGGGCGACGGCTGCGTACAAGGCCGCGGTAGCGCCGCCCGGTGCCCAACGTGAACAATGGCCGGGCGCTTTGTGCTCACCGTCAAGCCTTATCCGCATGAAAACCCTGCCCCGCGACCTAAGCTGGCTGCGCTTCAACGCCCGCGTGCTGCAAGAAGCCCAGTGCCCCACCGTGCCGCTGCTGGAGCGCCTCAAGTTTCTGGCCATCTTCTCGGCCAACCTCGACGAGTTTTTCAAGGTGCGGGTGGCGACGCTGCGGCGGCTGGTCAAGCTCAAGAAGAAAACCCGCGCCCAGCTGCCCCAGGAGCGCCCCAAGCGCCTGCTGGCCGAGGTGCTGGCCGAGGTGCACCGCCAGCAAGAGGAGTTTGGCCGCACCTTTCGGGAGGTGCTGCTGCCCGAGCTGCGGGCGGCGGGCATTCGGCTGCTCACCGCTGAGGAGCTGACCGACGAGCAGTGCGAGTGGGTGCGGGGCTACTTTGAAGACAACGTGCGCGATTTGCTCTCGCCCATCTGGCTGGACGATACGCTGCACCAGCTTTTTCTGAAAGACCAGGCGGTGTACCTCACCTTCGAGCTGAGCCAGCCGGTGGCCAAAACCAAGAAGGCCGAGGCCGAGCGCGTGCTTATTATGGAATTGCCCACCAAGCGGCACGGCGGACGCTTTGTGGCACTGCCCGGCGGCGCGGGCACGGCCGCCGACCCGCACCTCGTGCTGTTTCTCGACGACGTGGTGCGGGCGGGCGTACCCAGTTTATTTCCGGCCTATAAAAAGGTAAAAGTGAACGCTATCAAGCTCAGCCGCGACGCCGAACTTGATATCGAAGAAGAAATTTCGGGCGACCTATTGGCCAAGATTCGCAGCAGCCTGGCTAAGCGGGCCACCGGCTACCCGGCCCGGCTGCTCTTCGACCCCGACACGCCCAAGAGCGTGCTGCGCGCCATCAAACAGAAAACCGGCATTACCGACGAGGAAATGGTGGAGGGCAGCCGCTACCACAATTTCCGCGATTTTTTCGGTTTCCCCACCTTCGGCCGGTCCGACTTGCTCAACCCCGACTGGCCCGAGGTGCCGCACCCCAGCCTGCCGCGCACGGGGCCGCTGCTGCCGGCCATCGCCCAGCGCGACCACCTGCTGCACGTACCCTACCAGAGCTTCGACCCCGTGCCGCGCCTGCTGCGCGAGGCCGCCCGCGACCCGCAGGTGAGCGCCATCAGCATCACGCTCTACCGCGTGGCCCCCAAGAGCGCGATAGCCAAGGCCCTGCTCAAAGCCGTGAAACACGGCAAGCAGGTAACGGCCGTGGTGGAGCTGAAGGCGCGCTTCGACGAGGAAAGCAATATGCACTGGGCCGAGAAATTGCAGCGGGCCGGGGCGCACGTCATCTTCACCCCGCCCGAGCTCAAGTGCCACGCCAAGCTGCTGCTCATCACGCGCCGCGACGAGGCCAGCGGCGGGCCCAGCCAGTACGCCTACCTCAGCTCGGGTAATTTCAACGAAGCCACGGCGGGGCTGTATGCCGACCACGCCCTGTTCACGGCCAAGCCCGAGATCACGGCCGAGGTCGATCAGGTATTTCGCTACTTCATCACGGGCGAGGAGCCGCACCACCTGCGCCACCTGCTCGTAGCACCCTTCACTCTACGTAGGCAGCTGCTCAAGCTGATTGCCGCCGAAGTCAGCCGCGCCCGCCAGGGTGAGGAGGCGTATATCTTGCTGAAAGTAAATTCACTGGAAGATGCCGGCATGATTGCCGCGCTCTACGAGGCCAGCCATGCCGGCGTGCGCGTCGAGCTATTCGTGCGGGGCATCGGCTGCCTGCTGCCGGGCCAGCCGGGCCTGAGCGAGCACATCAGCCAGCACGGCTTGCTCGACCGCTACCTGGAGCACGCCCGCATCTACGTCTTCGGCAACGGGGGCCAGGAAAAAGTCTACGTATCGTCGGCCGACTGGATGAGTCGCAATCTCAACCGCCGCGTAGAAGTTGCCTTCCCGCTGCTCGACGACGGGCTGCGCGCCCAAGTTCGCCACCTGCTCGACCTGGAGCGCCAGGACAACGTGAAAGCCCGCGACTTCGACAACAATTACGTGCAGCCAGCCGCTGGCCAGCCGCCGGTACGCGCCCAAGAGGCGCAATACCAGTATCTTAAAAAACTGGCGCGGGCCAGGAAAATGGCCATTGATACGCCCACGGCGGTGACCAAGCCAAAGAAGTCGAAGTAAGTGTGTAGGGTAAGAGGGTAAGAGTTTAAGAGAAATAACTCCTACCCCCTGACCCTCCTACCCTACACGCTCACCGCCGTACGCCCGCCTTTTCCAAGAGCTTGCGCGGCGGCACTGCGAATATTTCCAGGCTAACGTAGGGCGCGCCACCCAGCTTGGTGCGGATAATGCGTTCCCGGTCGGCGTTGGTGCGGTCGAAGGCGTCGAATGCGTAGTTGTAGCGGTAGCCACCCTCGGCCCCCAGCCACAGGAAAGACAGCAGCTCGCGCTCCCAGCGCAGGCGAAATTTTACCTCGGTTTCGCGGAGTTCGAGGCTGCGGAGGGGCTGCTTGTTGGGACCGAGGGGCAGCTCGCGGCGCAGGGCTACGATGTAGTTGGCCCCGTCCACGGAGTAGCCGGCGTAGAACAGCGAGCGCTCCGTAGCGTTGTAGCGCACCGAGACGCGGGCCGGAAACAGCGCTTCCACGCCCCAGTGGTCGTTGAACGTGCGGTTGTAGATGATGGCGGGGTACAGGCTCAGCCGCCCGAAGGTGTAGCCGTACTGAAAACCCACGCCCCACGAAAAGCGTGGGCTGCGCTTCCAGCCGTAGAAGGCTTCGGCCGAGGCTCGTAAGTAGTTGGTATCGCCAATGTCGGCCCCCGAGTTATAATCGCCCGATAGCTCGGTTTTTACCCGGGCCAGGTACCAGTGCACGGCATCGACGGGCCGGATGACGGCCAGCTGTATGCCGGTACTTTTCAGCCCCTTGTTCTCCAGATTGTCGAATAGGCCGTAGTTGGTTGGCTGGTCGCGGAATTTAAATTCCTCGCGGTCGTAATTCAGACCCACGATGACCTTGAGGTGGGGCCGGTTCCAGGCCGGGATGTAGCCCTTGAAGATGAGCCGGCCGTTGCGGCGGGCGTCGGTGCGGTAGTCGCTCACGCCCGCCACCTGGCTGCTGGCCGCCACGCTGAAGGGGGTCGTGCGCTCGTAGTGCAGGATGATGCCCTTACTCGGCCCCATACCCAGTACCGAGGGGTTGGCAAATTGTTGCTTGTCAGCCAGGTCGGCGGTGCCGCGGGCCGTATCGAGGGCGGTAGGGGCGGGGGCGGGGTAGATGCGGGGAATATCCTGGGCCAGCGCGGTTGTGGCGCTGGCTAGGATAAACAGGCCGGGCAGCAGGCCGTTTTTCAAACGTGGAAAAGCAGTAGTTATCGGCAGCATAAGCACGAGTATCCTTCAGCGGAATAGCCTGCGGCTCCTTACGTGAATTATTCGTGAAAGGCTGTTTCGCTAAAGTGAAGCTGTTGGGGCCGACTCTAATGATAAAGCGAAAAGCCGGTTGGGCTGGTCTGGCAACCAATCCAACCGGCTTCCGCCGAGCTATTCTAAAATCAAAAGGTGAATCAGCAGTTTGGCTGACTTAAAACAGGAAGTCAAACCCTACGAACACTACCTGCTCTTCGCCCACCGAATACGTAACGTTGATCACCGTCTGGTCGAGGATATTGACGAACGCGCCGCCGCCGAAACCGGTGTGGAAAGCCCTGATGCCCGTGCGCGTATCGACGCTCGAATACACGCGGCCGGCGTCGGCCAGGCCCAGTACGCCGAAGGTGCCGGGGAAGAGGTAGGCGTTGAACTTGAACAAGTGTAAGCGGGCCTCGAAGTTGGCGTAGAGGGCGTCGCGGCCCGCGAAGCGGGTGCGGCGGTAGCCGCGCAGGTTGGTGGTGCCACCCAGGGTATTGGCCTGGTAAAAGCGGTAATCGCCAATGTTGTGCGCCCAGCCGATACGCCCGGCGTAGGTGATGCGGAAGGGGAAGTTAGGCGTGAGGTAGGCTTTCAGTTCGGTAGCGAAGCGGCCGTAAGTCAGCTTCTCGTCGTTGAGCTGGAAGTTATACTGGAACTCGTTGTGCCACTGAATACCGATGCGCGGATCCTTGGGCGTCGATTGCGCCCCAAAGTCCAGGTAAAACAGCCCGCCGAGGTAGGTGTTGACCCGGAAATCGGAGCTGCGAATACCAAAGCGACGGTTTTCGAGGTCCGGGCCAATGCTGTCGCGGATGACGGAGCCAATCTGCTCGTTCTGCACCCGGAAGCGGTCGTACTGCGGCCCGAAGCCGATTTTGCCGAACGAGAACAATTGGCGCTCCAGGGTCGGCGCGATGTAGAGGCGGTCGAAGCGCACGCGGTAGGCGCTGTTGACCGAGCGGTTGGTTGAGCGCTCGCCGTTTTCCACGGCGTAGTTCTGGGTGTTGTTGCCGATACCGAAGAAGTTGTAGAGCAACTGCGGGCCGTAGAACTGGGCCGCCACCCGCAGGTTGGTCTTGCCGCCGAATACGCTGATGAAGTGCCCCATGTAGCGCAGGTTGTACGCCTCGCGGGCGGGGGCGAAGTTGGCCGTCAGGCTCTGTTCCGAGCCGTAGGGCTCGCGGCGGAAGGCGTAGCGGCGGTGCGTAACGCCGCCCCCGACGAGGATGCCATCGTCGATGTTGTAGCCAAAGTACAGCGCCGGCCCGGTGTAGTTGAGGCGGTAGTCCTTGAGGTCGAAGCGGTGCGGGTGGTCGTAGCGGCTCACGTCCACGCCCGGTTCCAGGCGCAGGCGGGCCTCACCGCGCCGGTTTTGGATGACGTTGCCCGTGTCGGCGTCGTAAATCTGGGTGCGGTGCCGAATGCCCGCCACCCGCGAGTTGTCGATGATGGTATCGCGCCCCGTGCCGCCGATAATGCGGATTTTGTGGCCCTGACGCTCGTCGCCGCTCAAGTCATACACGTCCTGCCCGCTGATGCCGTAGAGGCGGATTTCATCGGTCACGCGGTCGAAGGTGCGGTCGTAGAGCACCTTGGTGAGCTGCCCTTTCTTACTGATTTTCTGCATTACTACCCGCGTCTTGTGGTCGGGCAGGCGCGTCACGGTAAATTTTTCATTCTTCTGCGAGCCGCGCACTTCCACGATGTCGGCCATCAGGTCGGCGTACTTGCGGGCCACGTCGGGCAGCAGGTCGCGGCGGTTTTTGAGCTTGGCTACGATTTCATCCCCATGCTCGGCGTAGATCTGCTTGGGCCACTTCTCGGCAAAAGCTTTTTCGATAACCGCATCGGTAAGCTGGGCCTTCATAATCTCGGCCTGCTTTACCCAATCCTCGCGGCTCACGCCGCTGAGGTAAAGGCGGTCGTTGCTGAGGCCCGTTTGGTTGAGGCCTTTATAATCACCGTAGTCGTAGCCGAAATTCTGGAAATTACGCACCGCGAATTTCTTCGAAATCAGCGTGGGCAGCACGCCGTCGCCCTTGAAAAAGGCAATGTCGCGGTCCTCGGGCACGGCCGTGAAAATCTTATCGCCGTCCTTGGTTTTGCGCTGCGCCCAGCGCCACTGGTCCTCGTGGCGGTCCCAGTCGCCAATCCACATGTCGAAGAGACGCGAGCGGGCGAAGGCTTTTTGATCAACCTGGTTGTCGTTGTCTTGCAGCAGCTCTTCGAGCATTTTATCGGTGCTCACGAGCTTCTTGGCGTAGCCCAGCGAGGCGTCGTTGTCCTGGCTGCCCTTGGCGTCTTCTTCGAGCGCGGCGGGCGTGTTGGCAAATTTCTGCTGGTACTGGCCCAGCGCCGGATCGTTGGGAATGTAGACGTAGCGCGGATTAGTATGCAGGATGCCGGCGGCCTGGGCCAGCGGCGGCAGCACAAACGACGCGTAGGGGTGCTGGGCCGAAATCTGATCTTGCAGCACGGCGCGGGCCAGCCCGGTGCGGAAGTTCTCGGGCAGTACGGCGGCCGGGTCTTTGTCAATGCCCCGCACGGTGAAGTAATACCCATCCTCGTTGCGCACCTTCAGCGAGGCCGTTTGCTTGCCGCCGCCGGTTTTGTAAGGAATGAGGCCGCCCTCGGCCGTCTTGATGTCGAGCACCGGAAACTGCACCGGCGTAGCCCACTCCTTGCGGTAGTGGTCGCCAAGCAGCCAGTTGTGAAAGCGCCCGTGCTGGTTGTAGCTGGGGTTAACGGCCACCGTCACGGTGCTGTCTTTGTAGTCGGGCCGCCGCACGGCTTTGTTGACCACGGGGGCGCCCACCGGCTGGCCGGTAGCCTTGGCGGCGGCGGCTTCGAGGTCGTCTTTACTCTGCTTGCCCTTGTCTTTATCCTTGCCCTTCACGGGGCCGCCGGGCCCCTTGGCGCTGGCCACGCCGCCCCGGCCCAGCGACGCGTACACCTGCTGGCGGTACACGCGGCGGGCCGTCTGACCCTGGTTGGCGTCGCTGGGGATGAAGTATTCCACCCATACTTCGCCGTTGTTGTAATAATTGAGGCGGGCAAAGCCTTTCTCCTTGTCCGAAAACAGCGCGTCGCCACCGTTCCCAGGCTTTACGTGCTGCGTTTTGCAGCCTGAGCCGCTGGTAATGAAGTGCGCCTGGCTACGCTCATCGTCGTAGTACTGCAGGTTGTGCTCGTGGCCGTTGGCGTACACCACGTTGGGATATTTACTGAAAATATCGAGCAGCCCCTTCTTGTAGGCCTGGTAGGCGGGGTGCGCAATGTCTTGCGAAATCCCGCCGTATTTGCGGGCCAGCGGGTACACCGAGCCAATGATGGGCAGCGGCAGAAACGCGTATTTCTGCACGATGCTGAGCGGAAACACGTGGTCGGCAAACGTGAAGTAGCCCCCGTGAATACCGTCCGAAAACAGTGGGTGGTGCGTCACAATCAGGATGTGCTTGTCCTGGTTGCGCTTGATGACTTCTTCGATCTGCCCGTACACCTCATCCTCGGTATCGGCCCCGCAGGCATCGCCGAAAGGCCGGTTGGCCTGCGGCGTGATAAACCACTGCGAGTTAATGGCAATCATCACCAGGTCATCGCGCAGCCGGATTTCATACGGGCCGGGGCAGCCGTCACGCGGCACCAGAAAGTCGCCGGTGTACGAAAACGCCGCCGAGTCCTGGGCCAGGTAGTGCTCGGCGTAGGCCTGCTCGCGGTTCACCTGCTCCAATCCCCCCTTGTAGCCCTGAATCCAGTCGTGGTTGCCGGGCGTCATGTATTTCTCGCCCTTGTAATCTCGCAGGATGTTGAGCTGGGTATTGAGGCGGCCTTCGGCAATCTTGCGGTCGTAGGCTCCCTCGGGCGGCATGCCTTGGTTGTATATGTTGTCGCCCAGGAAAACTACGGCGCTCTTGCTACCGGCCTGCAACATCTGGCGGCGCATAAAATTGAGCGATGGCTCGCCGCCCTTCTCTGCCGGGATGGGGCTGCCCACGTCGCCAATCAGAAACACCGAGTAGCGGATGCGGGTCGAGTCGGGCGGCAGATTTTTTTGCCAGCCCAGGGCCTTGCCCCGGTAGTTGGGTTTGGGATTAAGGGGATTAAAGTCCGATTCGCCGGCCTCGCCCAGCTCTTCCAGCTGCGCGGCGGCAGTGAGCGGGAGGGTAGCGAAAAGGCTGAGGCAGAACAAAAGGCGGAAAAAGAGCGTCATAGAAAGAGCGTAACGGCCAGCCAGTGCGGTAGGTAGATGGGTAAAAGCAGAAAGCCCGGGCCCGCGGAGCACTCCGCCCCGGCTGGCATAGCCGCCAGCGCCCCGGTCATTGCCGGGTGAAGCAAAAGTGAACCCGTTTTGGTACCGGAATAGGGGCAGCTACGCAAAGCCCGCCGCTACGGTTGAGCACCGGGCTCAACCGTAGCCCGGTGCCGCTCGTTGAAAGCCCGCCACCGGGCCGAACCCAACGCCGGCCGGCCTTCGTTTCTTGCGTTGCTACTATGGCTACTACTACTCTCCCCGCCGAGGCCGAAGCCGCGGCTGCTCCTGCTGAAAACCAAGCTGCTGCTCCCGCCAAGGCTCCCAAGCCCGAGGTGTCGGCACTGGTAAAGCAGGCCCAGACCTACCTGGAGCCCAAGCTTCCCGCCGAGCTCGACCCGCGCTACACCTACCACACGCTAGCTCATACCGAGTACGTTGTGAAGCAGGCCCGCAGCCTCGCAGCCGATGCCAAGCTGTCGCCCGAAGAAACCGAAGATCTGCTGCTAGCGGCGTGGTTTCACGATACGGGCTACCTCGATACCTACGACGGCCACGAGTACAAGAGCATGGCCCGCGCCGAAGCCTGGCTGCAAGAGCAGGGCCATGACCCGGCCCGCATCGACGTAGTCAAAAACCTCATTCGGGCCACGCACCGCAATGAGGAAGCCCACACCGAGCTGGAAAAAATTCTCAGCGATGCCGACATGAGTAACCTGGCGGCCGACGACTTCCGCGCCCGCGCCGAACTCATCCGCACCGAATGGGAGCTGGCTCTCAACAAGTCGTACAGCAACGTCGATTGGGCCGAGCTCCAGCTCAATTTCATGCTGGCCCACAAATACCAATCGCACGTGGGCAAAGCCTGCTACAAGGAGGCCCTGAAGGCCAACATCGAAGAGCAGCGCGAATACCTCAAAAAGGCCGAGAAAAAAGCCAAGAAGAAGGAGAAAAAGGCCACCGAGACTTTCGCCGAGCCCAAGCGGGGCATCGAAACGATGTTCCGCACCATGTATTCCAACCACATGAAGCTCTCCGACATGGCCGATAAAAAGGCCAGCATGATGATTCAGCTCAATGCGGTCATCCTGTCGGTTATTATTACCTATTTCGGGGCTAAATCTTCGGCGCTGGCGCCTACCGGCAACGCCAGTTTCATTCGCAATCCCATTTTGGCGGTGCCAATGGGGGTCCTGCTCGTCACGGCGCTGGGCTCGGTCACGTCGGCCATCCTCTCGGCCCAGCCCGACGTTACGAGCTTCAACTGGCTCAAGAAAAACCCCGAAATCGCCACCAACCGGCGGGTCAATCTCCTGTTTTTCGGACAATTCACCAAGCTCAGCCTGCAACATTTTCAGGAGGGAATGCGGGAATTGATGCGTCAGAAAGACACGCTTTATAACAACATGGTGACTGACGTGTACTACCTCGGTGAAGTACTCGACCGCAAATACAAGCTGTTGCGCGTGAGCTATTCCATTTTTATGGTGGGGCTTATACTTACGGCGCTTTCTTTTGGGATAGTATTGGCGTATAAGATGTAACTTTGCCCCACGTTGTGCGCAACGACCCCGTAGCTTAATGGCATAGAGCAAGACACTCCTAAGGTCGAGAAACAGGTTGGAATCCTGTCGGGGTCACGCATAACAATCCGTGGTCGTATTCCCAGTGGCAGTTAGGGCATAACAAAAAAATGTTATCGGGCCCCGACAACTGCCGGATGGTGTTGGTGGCCGTAAAGGCCCTAAGTGGCTGCCGATGACAATACTCAACGTGTTTAGCATAGCCGCATGCCTGGCATATACGCGGGCGGTGCGCATTAAGTAGGCGCGTAAGAGCATTAAGGTGACCTCGGTAATAGCTAGGGTGCAAGTGCGCATTACGGAGTTTGAATTCCGCTACTGTGAGGTCATAGTATTCGCTGCGGCTGGCAGCACGCTTGTGCGTCGTACAGTGCTGGCGGTTGGCATGGATAGGCGTTTGACACACTAAGCAGCGACCCTGCGGCTTGCGTTTGGGTGTCGCTTGGTTGGTATGGATGGCCGCGTGTGAGCGGCTACAGTATTTAGGGTTGGCTTTAGGCGCGCCACAATGCAGACAAGTATTCATTATTTTTCAAAGCAGAATAATTTTGTAATGTAAATATTATTGAAAGAAGGGCTGTTAAATGCTCTTTTAAACAGCTGACGTAATAATTAACTGTTACTCACTTGTTCTTCATGTAGTTGGGAGAGTGGAAAAGAGTAGCTTTGCTTTCGCATAAGTCACTCTTTTCCATATTTCAAACCAAACCATGAAACACGTATTGCGCTACTTAGCCGCCCCGTTGTTGAGCGTGGCGTTGCTGACAGGCTGCGCCCGCCAGGAAGCAGTGCCGGCCTTGCCGGCCCCTACTGCTCTCGGCCAAAATGCCTCAGCTTCTGGCTTTCCCGAAGGATTTGAGAGCGGTACCAAAACAGCCTACACCAGCGGCAGCGTCACGCTGGGCTCGGGAGCCTGGACCTTCGCTGACGCGCTGCTGGGTAACACCAGCGCCGATGCCAAGACGGGCAGCCAGTCGGCCCGCGTGCGCAACAGCGGTACGCTCAGCATGAACTTCGACCTGAGCGGCGGCGCGGGCGTGGTCACCATTGCCCACGCGCTGTACGGCACCGATGCCAGCGGTACCTGGGAACTGTGGGCCAGCAGCAACGGCGGCTCGTCGTATAGCAAAGTAGGTAGCACCGTTACGACCAGCAGCACCACGCTCAGCACGGCCAGCTTCACGGTGAATATTGCCGGGACCGTGCGCCTGCAAGTGCGCAAAACAGATGGTAGCACCAACCGCCTCAACTTCGATAACATCACGGTAGAAAGCTACGGCGGTACTAGCACGGGCGGCGGGGGCACTACCATGGGCGGTAAGAAATTCCTGTTCGATGCCAGCCACGGTGAGCTGGCTGGCAATGCCGACTGGGCGCTCGACGTAGACAACGGTACCGTGCCGCGCTACCCCACGCCCGCCGCTTCGGGCATCACGAGCAGCACCTCGGAAACGTACTGGACCGCCGCGCTCTCGTCGTGGGGCGTGGCCTTGGTGAAGCTTGGTAACTCGGTGGAAAACCTGCCGTCGGGCACGGCCATCACCTACGGCAATACCAGCAACCCGCAGGATTTGGCCAACTACAGCGTGTTTGTGGTGGATGAGCCCAACACGCTGTTCACGGCCAGCGAGAAAACGGCCATCCTCAACTTCGTGAAAAACGGTGGGGGCCTGTTCATGATTTCCGACCACGACGTATCGGACCGCAACAACGACGGCTACGACTCGCCGGCCATCTGGAACGACCTGATGAGCAATAACTCGGTGCAAGCCAATCCTTTCGGCTACAGCATCGCGCTCACCAATATCTCCGAAACCAGCAGCAACGTCTTGAACAGCAGCACCAACGTGATCCTGCACGGCTCGCAGGGCAACGTATCGCAGCTCAAATTCTCGAACGGCGCGACCATCACCAAAACCAGCGGCTCGCAGGCTACGCCGCTTATTTGGCAGGGTAGCTCGGCGCAGGGCCTGAGCAATATCATGTGCGCGACCAGCACCTTTGGTACGGGTCGCGTCTTTGTCATCACCGACTCGTCGCCGGCCGATGATGGTACCGGCAGCCCCGGCAATACCGTGTACCCCGGCTGGACCGAAATCGCCAGCCACGCCCCGCTGCACCTCAACGCCTCCCTCTGGCTGGCCAAGCAGCAGTGAAATGGCGAGCGGTGAGGTGGTGAGTTGTTAAAGTAAAAGGGGCGTCATTGACTAACTAACAGTTCAATGACGCCCCTTTTACTTTAACAACTCACCACCTCACCGCTCGCCATTTCACTGCTGCTTGGCCAGCCAGAGGGAGGCGTTGAGGTGCAGCGGGGCGTGGCTGGCGATTTCG
>CAJYPK010000036.1 GCA_913776615.1 uncultured Hymenobacter sp. | reverse complement strand
GAGGTAGTCGCCCATGCGGTCGAGTAAGGCCCCGGCCGTGTCGGCCTGCGCGTCGATGCCCCAGACGATGTCGCGCATGGTGCCGGCCGCCGCGCGGGCGTTGGTTTGCAGCCGCGCCAGCTCGGCGAGCGGGCTGGCCTGGCTGTAGGAGAGCATGTCAGCCTGCAGGCTCACCCGCGCCAGCAACGTGCCCACCTCGTCGTGCAGGTCCGTCGCGATCCGAGTCCGCAATGCCTCCTCCCGCTCGGCGCGCAGGCGACGCTGACGAGCGGCCCAGCCCACCCCAACCAGCGTGCTGAGCAGGACGACCGCCAGCACCCCCGCCCCCAGCCAGGCCAGCCGGCGACTGTACTGGGCAGCACGCAGTTGCTCTTCGGCTTGCAGCCGCCCGATGTGCTGGCGCTGGCGGGCGATTTCGTGCGTACGCTCCGCAGCAGCGTAGGCCTCTTCCAGCTCCTGCGCTTGACGGTGAGTGGTGGCTTCAAACATTGTGGCCTGGGTTTCTTGCAGGCGCTTTTGCGCGGCCAGGGCCTCGCGGTAGCGGTGCTGCCCTTCCAATGCTGGCACCAGCAGGGCCAATATTTCGCTTTTCCAGAGGGGCCGGCGACGCATGAGAGAAAAGACGTCACGCAAGGCCAGCTCGGCTTCCCGGTATCGGTGTTCTTTCAGAGCTAGATTAGCCGTAGTCTCTCGCTCCATTATGCGGACGCCCGCGTCAGAATTATCCATGTAGAGACGAGCCGAATCGAGGCGCTGGTGAGCCCGCGCAAATTGTTTTTGCTCGATGGCTGAGTGCGTTAAAAGCATGAAATATTCCCCTAGATACGTGGTATCGCCAACAGCCATACTGTGGGCCAGAATCTTGCGGTAGTAGCGCTCACCCAAAGTATTATTGCCCGCATTAATCGCGGCCCCGGCTATAACGACGTAGATATTGGATACACTTTGCCGGGGGGCGGTAGTGCGCGGTACGCGGCGCGCCGCTTCCAGGCCAAACGACATCGCTTTGCGGTGCTGGTTCAGCATGTCGTAGCTGTAGCAAAGCCATATGTCGGCGTCGGTAGTGCGGCCGGAATCGGGCCAGCAGTGCTGCCGGACGGCCAGCAGCTGGCGCACGGCCTGGCTGGGCTGGTTGTTGTCGATATAGTAGCGCCCCAGAGCCAGCTGCAGGTCCCAGTACACCTCACGAGGCAAGCCCTGCCCCTGCTTGCGCTCCCAGGCCTGCACCACCGATACGGCGGGCGAGCCCGGCAGCAGCCGCGCCTGCGCTAGTCGCAGCTGCCGGGCCAGGGGCCACCGGGGCAACTGACGCAGGCTATCGGCAGTCGCCGCCGAGGCCGGCGGCCGGACGGGCTGCGCCCAGGCCGACGTAGCTCCCAACCACCACGTGGCCAGTACCAAGGCAATGCTACTACCCCGGCGAAAACTATTGCTGGCGCTGGTCGCCGTCCCCTCACGCAGAGTTAGCCCTAACAGCTGGCAGACCATTAGCCGCCCAATTAAACGAAGCCGTCGGAGGGAGTTATGGAGCTTCCGCATCATGCAATAAGGTGCGCCTCCCCCTAAACTATCGGCTAGGATGCACAAGGTAAAAATACTGTAGCAACCTGAATGCTGAAAGCAGAAACACCCACAGAAATCTTGCCCCCCGGTTAAGCATCTGACTCCTATGCGATGGGTAATTATCCAGCCTTGCCACTCATTGAAAGCACCTTAGGTAACAGCTTCATTTCTTTTCACCTAAGCGTGTTAATTCTTCGTGAACTCGGCTATTCGGGCCTGCGCATTGCCCCGCCCGTCCTGGGCCGTAACGTCTTCGGCTGGTAGGCTGGCCCGTGACGAACCGCCCGGCCGGCCGAGGCTAGCGACAGGGCAGCACAAGGTGCACCCGGTAGCCCCCGGCCGGCAAGGGGCCCGCCTGCAACTGCCCCCGCAGCGCCGCCGCCCGCTGGCCCATGTTGCGCAAGCCCATCCCACTGCGCCCCCCCCCCGCGCTCAGCGGCCCGTCGTTCTCCACCGTCAGCGCCAGCTCCCCCCCCTGCTGCGCCAGCGTCACCGTCAGCTGCGTGGCCCCCGGGGCGTGGCGCACGGCGTTGGTGACGGCCTCCTTGAAGATCAGGTACAGGTGCTGGCGGCAGTCGGCCGGCAGGGCCTGCGACTCGGCCAGCCCGTGGCTGCGCAGCTCGGTGGCCAGCCCGGCGGGCGTGCTGAGCTGGTAGAGGTAGTCGCCCATGCGGTCGAGTAAGGCCCCGGCCGTGTCGGCCTGCGCGTCGATGC
>CAJYPK010000035.1 GCA_913776615.1 uncultured Hymenobacter sp. | reverse complement strand
ACGGTTGCGGTCTGGACGGGACTCGAACCCGCGACCTCCGCCGTGACAGGGCGGCATTCTAACCAACTGAACTACCAAACCGTTTACCGCAGTCCGGAAGCGGCGGGTGGCCTTTTCCGTTTTGGTGTTACAAAGGTAGGGCAAGGAAAATCCGCTTTACAAGCCAGGAGGCCAAAAAAGTGGGTTTTGGTGGCCTTGGCCAACGTTGAGGGTTGTTTTTCAGGCGCATTATTTTTTGGCGGGAAGCTGGCTTGGTTTGGGTTTACCTTTGCCGTCCGGTGTTTGGGCAGCCCCCGGCTGGCCAGCATTACATGACTTCTCCTAGCTTTTAGCCATCCCGATTACTCAGCGACCCAGTTTATGCTGCTTGATTTTGAACAACCCATTGCCGCCCTCGAAGACAAGCTGCGCCAGATGCAGCAGCTGGCCCAGGATAGCGACGTCGACGTAGCGGAGGCAGTGGAGGCCCTCCGGGCTAAAATAGAAACGCTTAAAAAGGAAACCTACGCCAACCTTACGCGCTGGCAGCGCGTGCAGCTGGCCCGCCACCCCGAGCGGCCCTACACCCTCGACTACATCCAGGGCATGGCCGAGAAGTTTGTGGAGCTGCACGGCGACCGTACCGTGGGCGACGACAAGGCCATGATCGGCGGTTTCGGCGAGATTGACGGCCAGCCGGTGCTCTTCATCGGGCAGCAGAAGGGCCGCAATACCAAGCAGCGGCAGTTCCGCAACTTCGGGATGCCCAACCCCGAGGGCTACCGCAAGGCCCTGCGCCTGATGAAGCTGGCCGAGAAGTTCAACGTGCCCATTATTACGCTCATCGACACGCCCGGTGCCTTCCCGGGCCTGGAGGCCGAGGAGCGGGGGCAGGGCGAGGCCATTGCCCGCAACCTCAAGGAGATGTTTATGCTGAAGGTGCCCGTGGTGTGCGTCATCATCGGCGAGGGAGCCAGCGGCGGGGCCCTGGGCATCGCCATCGGCGACCGGGTACTGATGCTGGAAAATACCTGGTACTCAGTAATCGCGCCCGAGTCGTGCAGCAGCATCCTGTGGCGCTCGTGGGATTATAAGGAGCAGGCCGCCGAGGCGCTGAAGCTCACGGCCGCCGACATGAAGGGCGCGGGCCTCGTCGATGGCATTATCACCGAGCCGCTGGGCGGGGCGCACACCGACGCCCCCCAGATGATTGCCACCCTCAAGCAAACCCTGCTCGCCACGCTGCAGGAGCTGGCCGCCGTGCCCGCCGAGGAGCGCATCTCGCAGCGCATCGACAAGTTTTCGGCGATGGGTGTGGTGGTGGAATAGGGTAGGAGGGAGCGGGGGTAGGAGGGTATGAGTTTATGAAACCCTTCTACCCCCGCTCGTTTACTGATCAACTGTCTACCCCCATACCCTCATACCCAAAAAATGAAGATTCATTCGCTCGATACCGGTTTATTTAAGCTCGACGGTGGGGCCATGTTCGGCGTGGTGCCCAAGTCGATGTGGCAGAAGCTCAATCCGCCCGATGCCAACAACATGTGCACTTGGGCCATGCGCTGCCTGCTGATTGAGGACGGCAACCGGCTCGTGCTCATCGACAACGGCATCGGCGATAAGCAGGATGAAAAATTCCGGGGCCATTTCTACCTGCACGGCGACGATACGCTCGAAAAATCCCTGCGTCGGCTGGGTTTCACGAGTGCTGACGTTACCGACGTTTTTCTGACGCACCTGCACTTCGACCACTGCGGGGGCTCGGTGGTGCGCCGGCCCGACGGCGCGCTGCAAACTGCCTTTGCCCACGCTACCTACTGGAGCAACGCGGCGCATTGGAACTGGGCCGTGCAGCCCAACGCCCGCGAAAAAGCCAGCTTCCTGCGGGAAAATATTTTGCCCATCCAGGAAAGCGGACAACTTAAGTTTGTCGACCCCCGCCAGGGCGTGCCCGCCGCACTGCCGCAGTTCAGCGACATCATTTTTGCCGATGGCCACACGGAGAAGATGATGGTGCCAATGATGCAGTACAAGGGCCGCACGCTGGCTTATATGGCCGATTTGCTGCCCAGCGTGGGCCACCTGCCGCTGCCCTACGTGATG
Organism: uncultured Hymenobacter sp.; assembly: GCA_913776615.1. Classification (GTDB taxonomy): domain Bacteria; phylum Bacteroidota; class Bacteroidia; order Cytophagales; family Hymenobacteraceae; genus Hymenobacter. Next base: position 34,755 of record CAJYPK010000035.1, on the reverse strand, counting down.
AGCTACGACGTGCGCCCGCTCGTGACGCTCGGCGAGAAGGAGGCCGTGCTGCGCCGCGCCGCCGAGGAAAACTGGGTGTTGCTGCTGGAGCACGACCCGCTGCACGAGGCTTGTACGGTGCAGATGACGGATAAGGGCGTGCGGCTGGCGGAGACGGTGCGCGTTAGTGAGCTGTAGGGAGTTTTTACCGCGGAAGTCGCGGAAGAGCTCGCGGAGGGGCGCGGAAGCTTTTTGCAATACTAGAGGGCCGATTTGGAATGAGCCACGAGGAAGCAACCACTACTAGCCACCAGCCGGCCGCCGGGCTGAGCCTTGCGCTGTCGGGGGGCGGGGCGCGGGGTATCGCCCACCTGGGCGTACTCGCGGCGCTCGACGAGCTGGGCTTACCGATACAGGCGCTTTCGGGGGCCAGCTCGGGCGGTATTGCGGGGGCGTTTTACGCGGCGGGGTTCGCGCCGCGCGAGGTGCTGCGGCTGCTGCGGGCTACGAATATCCCGCGCCTTACGCGGCCGGTGTTCAGTCGGCTGGGGCTGCTGGGCATGGATGCCGTGGGGCTGCTGCTGGCCCGCTACCTGGGGCCGGGCACGCGCTTCGAGGATCTGCGCTTACCGCTTACGCTGGTGGCTACCGATCTGGAAGCCAGCGAGTCGGTGTATTTCAGCCAGGGCGAACTGTTGCCCCCGCTACTGGCCTCGGCGGCGGTACCCATCGTGTACCGCCCCATTCCCTACCAGGGTCGGCAACTAGTGGATGGCGGCTTGCTCAACAACCTGCCCGTGGAGCCGCTGCTCCCGCTGGGCTACCCCGTGGTGGGCGTGCACTGCAACCCGCTGCACCGCGAAGCCCCGCTGCCGACCCTGCGCCGGGTAGTCGAGCGCACCCTGCAAATCGCGCTCAGCGCCAACGTGGCCAGCCGCAAGGCGCAGTGCGCCCTGCTACTGGAGCCGCCCGCGCTGCGGCAGTACCGCCCGCTCGATTTCCGCAAGGCCAGCGAGCTGTTTGAGGTGGGCTACCAGTACACGCTGAGCCAGGAAGCCGCCCTGCGGGCGCTGCTGAGCGGCGGGGAGTAACGTGGATTTTGTAGTCGGCGGAAAATGGTGCAGAGCGCTCGCGGATTAAAAACCCGCGGTACTGCCCGTTTTCACCTAGCTTTGGGGTTCCAAAAACTGCTTTGCTTAAATGGCCCGCAAAACCTCTACGTTCTGGTACTACATCGCTAAGGCTATTTTCGGCGTCGCTGGCTGGAAACAAACCGGCCAGGTGCCGCCCAGCATCAAGAAGTGCATGATGATTGCGGCCCCGCACACCAGCAACTGGGATCTCATCATGGCCCGCGCCGCCTTCTACATCATGGACGTGGACGTGCGCTTCACTGTGAAAAGCGAGTGGACCGAAAACCCCGCGCTGGGCTGGCTCGTGAAAGCTATCGGCGCGTTGCCCGTCAACCGCAGCCGCAATAACAGCCTCGTCGATGGCATGGTAAAGCTCTTCGAGCAGCACGAGGAATTGGTGATCCTCATCACGCCCGAGGGCACCCGCGCCTACCAGCCCAAGTGGCGCAAGGGCTTCTACTACGCCGCCCTCGAAGCCAAGGTGCCCATTGTGCTCGGCTTCCTCGACTACGAGAAGCGCGAGGCCGGCGTCGGCCCCGTTGTCTGGCCCACCGGCGACTACGAAAAAGACCTGGCCGAAATCAAGGCCTTCTACCGCACCAAAAAAGGCCGCTTCCCCGAGCAGGGCGTGCGGTAGTGGTGAACTAGTGAGATGGTGAATTAGTGAGTTGGTGGATAGTATGGTTGTTACTCACCAACTCACTAATTCACCATCTCACCTTTAATCTTGCGTGAGCGCGTACGCCACCAGGTTGGCACCCATGCGCAGGGCAGCGTCGTGCACGGCGGGGGTATCTTCGGGATAAGTGCCTACGTCTTCCCAGCCGTTGCCGAGGTCGCACTCGTAGGAGTAGAAGCACACCAGGCGGCCTTTGTACACGAGGCCGAAGCCCTGGGGGCGCTTGCCGTCGTGCTCGTGTACTTTGGGCAAGCCTTTGGGAAACTGATACTTTTGGTGGTAGATGGGGTGGGAGAAGGGCAGCTCCACAAACTCCAGCTCGGGAAACACCTTCTTCATTTCGGGGCGGATAAACTTGTCGAGTCCGTAGTTGTCGTCGATGTGCAGGAAGCCGCCGCCGAGGAGGTACTTGCGCAGGTTTTGGGCCTCGGCCGGGGTGAAGCTCACGTTGCCGTGGCCCGTCATGTGCAGGAAGGGATAGCTGGGCAGCTCAGGCGCGGCCAGTTCCACGGTGGCCTCGTCGGGGGCGATGTTGGTGTGCAGCGCCTGATTGCAGAAGCTGATGAGGTTGGGCAGGCTCGTTTTGTTGGCGTACCAGTCGCCCCCACCGCCGTAATGCAGCTTGGCGATTTGGTAGCTGGGCGCGGCGGGCGGCGCGGCGGCGGTAAGCAGGAAGCTAGCGGCGAGGAGGAAGTGGCGGAGCATAGTAGTAGATTACGTGATTAGTTTACTCGTGATAATTTATATATGATAAAAAGTATTGATATAGCAATAGTGTGTCTGGTCTCAGCATCTGCCATGTTGGTGGGCTGGCTATACCTGCGTGCTGATAAGCAGTTGCAGCTAACACTTATGAATAATGTGGTCATGCAGGAGAGAGACTCATTACTTCGAGCAGATAACTTCGATACGACGCGTCTATACACCCAACCAGTTTGTTTGCAATTTCAAGGTAAGTCATTATTGACAATAGGGCAAGCTATAGAAGAGTTACCCGTCAACTTTCATTATACGCAAAGAGAAGGCGGCCATAATGGTGAGCCGTTGCTTCAGTACTACTCGGCGCTCGCCGATGATTCAGCGAAAATAGTAGAATTGGTGGGTGTTGATAGTGTAGAGAGTTCTGTATGCACTGAGTCAATAGACTTCTCGACTACTGAACGAGGAAAAATAGTCTCGCTAAGTGCAAATTGGGAAATTAATACCGCATTGAGTTTGCAACAGAGAGAAATTGTGACGCAAAAAATATATGCTAAGTTTCCTTGCTTGTGCAAAAAAATGAATTATTATAATAATAAAACAGCTATAATAGATGGTAAAGAATACATAGAGAAATTCGAGTTGATACCGCCTGGTAATTCGGAAGTGACCAAGTGGAATTTTCATTATCAAGTAATCTTGAAGCCGCTTACAAAAACAGCGGTATCTGATAGTAGCTTTCGGTAGAAAAATGTTCAACAAATATCCTGTATTATGACTACTGGCAAAGACCTCCTCGACCTCGGCTTCAAATCGGGCAAATGGTTTAGAGACGCCCTGGCGCACATCAACGACCACGGGCTGGAAGGCGCGGCCATGCTGGCCTACCTCGACACCGTAAAGCCGCCCGCGGAACTGCCGCTGCTGGCTGCGCCCGTGCCGTTTCACGAGAATATCCGCGCCGACTCGGCGGTGGAGCAGCAGAACATCGACCAGGTGCGGCAGTCGATGGCCCAGCTCATGCGGACGCCCACGGTGGTGACGGGCGCCATCATGCCCGATGCCTGCCCGGCCGGGCCGCTGGGGACCATCCCGGTGGGCGGCGTGGTGGTGGCGCGGCAGGCCATTCACCCTGGCATGCACTCGGCCGACATCTGCTGCTCGGTGATGCTGACCAACCTGGGCAAAATCGACCCCAAAACGGTGCTCGACGTGGCCCAGCAGGTAACGCACTTCGGGCCGGGTGGGCGGCTGCCCGAGCGACAGTATCCGCTGCCCGCCGCGTTGCGGGCCGAGATGGCGGCCAATCCCTTTCTGAATTCGGCCAAGACCCTGAGCTTGGCGCAGGAACACCTGGGCACGCAGGGCGACGGCAACCATTTCCTATACGTGGGCACTTCGGCCGCGACCGGCGACACGGTGCTCGTGACTCACCACGGCTCGCGGGGCGTGGGCGCGCGCCTCTACGCCGAGGGCATGAAGGTGGCCGAGCGCTTCCGCCAGCAGCTCTCGCCCGAAACCGCCCCGGCCAATGCCTGGCTGCCCGCCGACTCGCCCGAGGGCGAAGCCTACTGGGCGGCGCTGCAAACCGTGCGGCAGTGGACCAAGCTCAACCACCTGTATCTGCACGACGACGTGGCCCAGCGCCTGCAAGTGGCGGTGCAGCAGCGTTATTGGAACGAGCACAACTTTGTATTTCGGGCCGGTGACCTCTACTACCACGCCAAGGGGGCCACGCCGCTCGACCCGCAGTTTATGCCCGACATCACCGGCCCGCGCATCATCCCGCTCAACATGGCCGAGCCCATTCTGATTGTCGAGGGCGACACTACGGCCAACAACCTGGGCTTTGCCCCGCACGGCGCGGGCCGCAACCTCAGCCGCACCCGGCACAAGTACAGCAAGGTCGACAAAACCCGCGAGGAGTGGTTTGCGGAAGAAACCCAGGGCATCGACGCCCGCTTCTTCTTCGACGAAATCGACATTTCGGAACTGCCCAGCGCCTACAAAAACGCCGCCGAAGTGAAGCGCCAGATTGCCGAGTTCAAGCTGGCCCGCACCGTGGACGAGATTCAGCCCTACGGCTGCATTATGGCCGGCGACTGGGAAAAGAATGCGCCCTGGCGGGTGAAGAAGCGCCAGGAGAAGAAAGATAGCAACGAAGCTATTTAGGAAAAATTCCTTTCCTCACGTCTGTCATGCTGAGCCTGCCGAAGCATCTCGCTCGCCCCGTTGCTAAACCGTTCAACGAGGCGAGCGAGATGCTTCGGCAGGCTCAGCATGACAGACGTTTTTGTTGACCTACTTTCTAAATAGCTTCAACGTAATAGCCGATCCGCAGAATGGCGCGTTGTTTCCAGCAGAGTAATGAGTTCTGCTCTCATTAAATGAATTTGGTGTTATGGTTTTAGCAAAGAGGGGGCTGCGTACTATTCAAATCGGAGAGGAAGTGTTTGTTTGGCGAGTAAGGAAAAAAGTTTCGCACGAAGAAGGGCATGGTGCGCAGCTTGCTATTCCTATTCAGCATAGACACGGTGGTCAATTGTTGATTGTCTATATGGGTTACTCGCGTTCAGGCTACGAAGCAAATAAGATAGGAGGTACGGGTAGCCTAGAGGTAATTACCCCAGTTATAGTGGAGCACTATATTCTAAAGGCAATCACGATGGGTTGGCAATATAAAAGCAGCGGTAAGCCCGTGAGTATACTAAATAATATACTCATTGAGGATACGCGGCTTGCAAGATTGCGGACTAGTTCAAGTTAAAGCTCCCGCACTACCTGCGCCGTGAACACGGCGGCCAGCGCGGCCGTTTCGGTGCGCAGGCGCGAAGCGCCGAGCGTAACGGGTCGTACACCCCGGCCCAGCGCCAACTCGATTTCGGCGGGGGAGAAATCGCCCTCGGGGCCGATGAGTACGCAGCAGCGCGGCGCGGCCCCGACAACCTGGGCCAGCGCCGTGCGCTCACCGGCTTCGAGGTGAGCGATGAAAGTGCTGGCCGGGTCGATATTGGCTAAAAACTTATCAAAGTCGATGAGCTCGTCGAACTGCGGCAGCCAGGCCTGGCTGCTCTGCTTGAGGGCGCTGACGGCGATTTTTTCTAGGCGTTCCAGCTTGAGGTCGCGGCGCTCGGAGCGGGCGCACCGTAAGAACGAGAGGCGTTCGATACCCACTTCCACGGCCTTTTCGACGAGCCATTCCATGCGGTCGAGGTTTTTGGTAGGGGCCACGGCCACGTGGGTGTAAGTGGTGCGGGGCGCGATGAGCTCCCGCCCGGTGAGGCGCAGCGCGCAGCGCTTGGGGTTGGCGTCCTCAATAACGGCGGTGGCCAGCGTGCCGCGCCCGTCTACGAGCAGCACGGGCGCGCCGGGAGCCAGGCGCAGCACGCGCACGGCGTGCTTGCTTTCGTCTTCGGAGAGCGTATAGGTGGGCTGGTCGGGGCGTAGGTCGGGGGCGAAGCAGGTGAGCATGGGCAAGCAAAAAGGGTCACGAAGGTAGCCCCGGACTAAAAATGCGGAAAGGCACTTAAACGAGCCAGCGTTGGAACTATCGAAGGGCGGGCGATGGTTTGGCTCTCAATCTGGTAAAATTTCAAGATTAACCTGTACGTTTAGTATCTCAGCCGCTTGTTTTACCGCTCTACTTCTATGAAATCAGCATTTTTCCTGTTGGCCTTGTCGCTGGCTACCGTCGGCCAGGCCCAAACGCTGCCCCCGCAAACTCCGGTGGAGCAGACCCGCGAAATGAGTGCCCGCCTGCAACTTAACGAGGGGCAGTTTGTCAAGCTGCTGACCCTCAACCGCACCCGCCAGACGCGCCAGCTCGAAATTGAGCAAACGACCCGCCACGACGCCTCGGCTCGCAGCAGCCAGCTCGCCGAGCTGCAAGCCCAGTACGAGCAGGAGTGCGGCCGTATCATGTCACCCTCGCAGCTCAGTCAGTTGCAGCAGGATGAAAGCCAGGGTACTAACTCGGGCGGTAACGGCTAGGTTAGGCGTTATTTAGAGAGCGCTTTCAGAATCAGCTACTAGCTTGCCTCGCGCCGGAAGGTGGCTCTAAATGGCAGGCTAAATTGCTGACAGCCAGATTAGAGCAGCCGGTTATTGCTTCGCTATACTGGCAATGACCGAACTATGTAATTGATTATGCTTATAAGGAATTGAGTGCTGACGAAAAAGCCCGGCGACCATCGCCGGGCTTTTTCGTTATAACAGGCTGGTCTTAGCGACCGGGTAGGGGGTCGGCCTGCACCTCCGTCACGGTGCCGAGGGGGCCGAAGTGCAGGCTAAGGCGCGGGCCGTCGGCGTGGGACCGGCGCGGGCCGCACTGGGCGCCGGGCAGCAGGTAGTAGTGGTATACTTTCTCGGTTTGGGCCAGCAATTCTTCCTCGTCGGGCGGACCGAGCAGGGCGGTTACGTCGTTGGCCCGGGCCTCGTAGAGGCGGGGGCGGGCGGCGAGCAGCGGCGGTAGCAGGGCCGCCCGCTGGCCGTTGCAGGCGTAGCGGTCGGCGCGCCAGGCGGGCGCGGCAAAGCCCGGAATATCGGGTAGAGCGTGGCCGCAGCCAGCCAGTAGGCTCGGCAGGGCTAGCGGCAATAGCCAGCGGGTGGCGGGCAGGAAGCGAGAGAAAAAGACCATGAATAGAGCAGAAGCCAAGCCGGCGGGCGGCGAGGTTAGCAGCGCGAAGCTAGGGCTGAAAATGAATTGGGCCACCGTGTGGTAGAGCCAGGAGCGCCGTGGCTGGCATGGGAGATAACCTAGGTCGCGTCGTCGCGTTACAAGCCCCATCGGAGGCTGGGGTCCGGTGCGGGCGTCGCCCGGCCGGGTTCCGGCCCTGGCTCACTCTTCTTTCTTTCACTCCTATGCGCCTGGATTTTCGCGTTATTATCGGCCTCATTATCGCAGCGGTTACGCTGCTGGGCTACTTTTTCAATACTTCCAAAAACCCCGTCACCGGGGAAAATCAGCACGTGAATATGACGGCCGACCAGGAAATAGCCCTGGGCCTGCAAGCCGCGCCCCAGATGGCGCGGGAGTACGGCGGCGAAAGCCGCGACCCCCGCGCCACGGCCGCCGTGCAGCAGGTAGGCCAGCGCATCGTGCAGGCCAATGGCCTCGACCAGAAAACCAAGTACCAGTACCGCTTTCACCTGTTGGCCGACGACCAGACCATCAACGCCTTCGCGCTGCCCGGCGGTCAGGTGTTCATTACCCAGGGCTTGCTTAATAACCTGACTACCGAAGCCCAGCTGGCCGGCGTGCTGGCCCACGAGGTCGGCCACGTTATTGGCCGGCACTCGGCCGAGCAGGTGGCCAAAAGCCAGCTGACCCAAGGCTTGAGCGGGGCCGCCGCCATTGCCTCCTACGATCCCAATAGCCCCGGTAGCAGCGTGGCCCGGGCCGCCGCTGCCGCCATGATTGCCAAGCTCGTCAACCTGCGTTTCAGCCGCAACGACGAGTTGGAGGCCGACAAATTTGCCGTTGACTTTACGCCCAAGGCTGGCTACGACCCCCGCGCCATGATCAACGTGATGCAGATGCTCGAAAAGAAAAGCGGGGGCGGCGGGCAGCCCGAGTTTCTGGCCACCCACCCCAACCCTGGCAACCGCATCGAGGAGTTGCAAAAAGACATTCAGCAGGCATACCCGCAGGGCGTACCCAGCGGCCTGCATCCCTAGTCAGCAGTCAGCATGGGTTGAGCAGCGTCAGCTACGAAAGGCGGGGCGTCGGAATCGTAGAATTTCGACGCCCCGCCTTTCGTATTAGTAGGAGTAGTGGGCCAGGGGTGGGTAGGTAACCATTGCGCTAGCCTGGGCGAGCGGGTATATTTGTGTTGATGCTCCCAAAAATTACTTCTTCGCCCTTCGCGCGCTGGTCGCGGCTGGCCCCGCGCTGGCAGTTTTTGCTGGCGGCCGCTGGGTTGTACCTTGTGTGGCTGATTGGCTATGAAGGCTTTATCGGGCCCGATGGCCGATTAGATACCTGGCTGTCCGTAAATATTGCGGCCGCCAGTGCCGGGCTCCTGCGGTTACTGGGCTTTGCCGCTAGCGTAAAGCCCGGCGCTACGCTGCTCTTCATGGATGGGCAGCCCGCCGTAGTGGTAGGGGCACCCTGCGATGGGTTGGTATTGTACGCGCTATTTACGGGGTTTATCGTGGCCTTCCCCGGGCCGCTGCGCCCCAAGCTGTGGTTTATTCCACTGGGGATTATCGGGCTGTATCTGCTTAATATCGTGCGGGTAGGTGCGCTGGCTCTCAATCAGCACTACGCCCACCAGACGGTCGATTTCAACCACCACTACACGTTCAGCTTCGTGGTATACGGCTGCATCTGTGCGCTTTGGATGCAGTGGGTGCGGTGGTACGGCTTGCCCGTCGGCTCGGAGGCATGAGTGCCGCCCCTGCTCCCGGTGCGGCCCCGGTGCCGCCCCTTTCGCCGGCCCGCTGGCTAGTGGCTGGCGTGCTGGCGCTGGGCTTGTTTCTGATGGGTATGGAGTCGGAAACCGTGTTTGCCACCCTTACGCAAGCCTGGCAAAAGCTATTTGACTTGGCGGGGCTGGGGAGAGCGGCGGCCCGCTTGCAGCAGGGCACGAGTGGCCTCGTAACCACGCGCAGCCTGCCCGCGATGGCAACGTACGGCCTGCTCTACGTCGGCGGCTGCCTGCTATTGCTGCACGTGCTGCTGCGCGACGCCCGGCGTACTCGCTGGGCCGCGCAAGTGTACGGTGGGCTGCTGGGCCTGTGCGTGCTGCTACTGCTAATTGGCCAGCTGGGCGGCCACGTGCCGGTGGCCTATAAGCTCGGCCGCCGCATCATCGACTTTACCATTTCGCCGCTGCCCGTGATGATCCTGTTGCCCGTGCTCTGGCCCGGCACGCGGCGGGTTATCGGCTAAGTGGTAGCCAGGATTAAAACCTGAAGGGCAGAAGTTTGAGCGCTGTCTTTCCGCATGCTCAACCGCGGTATTCTGCTCCTGTACGCCACCCAGGCGCTGGCCCAAAATAGTCCCCGGCGTGCCTGTGGCAGGTAAGCAAGCCGGGGGTCGCCACACTTCCTATTTATGTGGGACGTTCCACGAGGTCAACGGTCCCTATTTCTCCTCCCTGCCGGCCGCCGCACAGCGGCTGGCCCAGGCCGACCCCCTGGAGCGGAGTGGCCAAGATGCGCAACGAGAGGAAGAGGCGCAGGAGTACGTAACCTGGAGCGCCCCGAAATGGTGGGCGCTGCTCACCAGCCCGCAACGCGAAACTTTTGCCGGATTCGTAGCAAAAGCAGAGGATACGACCTATTACCAACAGTCGCCCTTGCTAGTACGCCCAGGGCTTTTCAGGCGCTTTTCCAGCCACCTGCCAACAAAGAACCCCGCCGGACAGCCGGCGGGGTTCTTTGTTGGCAGGTGGCTGTTTAGGAAGTCTGCCTGACGGCAAACCAAGCCGAGGGGTGGTCACCTGAAAAGTACTTCCTAAACAGCTTCGGTAAGTAGCTGGGCTCTTTTATTGCACTACCAACCGCTTGGCTACCTGCCCGGCTTCGGTAGTAGCGCGCACGGTGTAGATGCCGGGGGCGAGGCCTGCGAGCGAGAGCTCCGTGGTAGGCGCGGCCCCGGCGGCCAGCGTTTTGGTCAATACTACCTGCCCCAGTGCGTTGAGCAGCTGAATGGTGCTGGCGCTGCCGCCGCGCAAAGCCTGCGGTAGCACGAGGGTAGCCGTGCCGTGGGCGGGGTTGGGGTACACGGCCGCCAGGGCAGCCAGTGCGGCGGGCGCGGTTGCCAGGGGCGAAGCAGTAGCAAATACCACCGCAAAGCGGCCGGCCGCCGCGTCGGCTGGGGCCAGCGTCAGGCTGATGCTGGGGGTAGTGGTGAGGTTGGTATACGTATTCGTGAGGCCGTCGCGCAGGTAAGCCTGGTAGCCGGCCGGCAGGTTGGCCAGCTCATCCACGGCCAGCGAATAGGTGCCAGCCACCTGGCTGTGCAGACGCAGCGGCACGGTAACGGTCGGGCCAGTCAGTTCGGGCAAGCCATTGATGGCCAAGGACTCGGTGCTGATTTCGCTGGCCAGGTCGAGGCCGTGGGAGGCGGGCAGGTAGTGCGCGTCGCGGGCCGCGTCGAAGGCGGTCGTGGCTCCCTGCTCGAAGTAGATGCGCGTCTGGTTGGCCGCGCCGTTGCCGCGCAGCGTCAGGGCCAGCGTGGGAGCGGGGTTAGCGGTGGTGCGCTGGAAAAGCGCCGTTTCGGGCGCATTGGTCCGGGCATTGTTTTGGAAGGTGACACTACCCCCGCCGGCCTGCGCCCGCACGAAAAAGCCCTGGCCCAGCGGAATATTGTCCGACCCGCCGTTGACGCTCTGGCCGTTGGTGAGGTACGAAGAATAAGCGCCGGTGTACTGGCCGTTGCTCCGGTACACGTACACGCCGCTCTCGATACCCGTCGAGGCGTTGTATACCTGCGTGAAGCTGATGGCGCTGGGGTAGGGGTTACCCAGCAGGTGCCAGCCGGCGTTGGCTTGCGCGCCCCGGGCCAGCGTACCGGTCGAGTAGGTGCCAGTGTTGAGCGTGCCCTGGAAATCGACCAGTTGCGTGCCGCCGATGTTCACCGTGTAGCCTCGGCCGGCGGTCAGGCCATCGCCCAGCGAATTGGGCGAGAGGAAGCCGTTGTCGAAATCGCCCACCGCGTAGGCTGCGTTGCTGCTGGCCAGGCGCGATTGATCGTAGTAAAATACCGTGGGATAGGGGACGGTTTGGCGCGGGTTGCTGGCCGAGTTATACGCCCCGTTGACAACCGGCGAGAAGCCGGTCGTAGCCAGGTCGCCCACGGTGCTGCCGCTCACCGGCGAGCTGTAGTGGCGGTAGCCCAGGCCGGGGTTGGTGGGGGTGATGTAGCGCTGCACCGTGGCCGTGCCCGATACCACACCGCCGTTGTTTACCACGAAGGCCGTGCCGCTGGCATCGCTCAGCAGCGTAAAGGCCTGGTCCGAGCCGATGGCCAGGTTGCCAGTGGCCACGAGGCTGCGCCGAATGGCCGCGTCGGCGCTGGTAGTCGCACCGTTCGAGCCCACGCTCAGGTTCCAGAACGTGGTAGCCACGCTGCCGCTGATGTCCTGGCTGGCCGTGCCGGTCAAAGCTATCGTGCCAGTGCCGCTGCCGGCTACTGCGCCGCCGTTATTAATGAAATTGCCGACCAGGCTCAGTTGGCTGCCGTTGGCATTGGTTAGCAAGGCGTTGTTGTCCAGCGTCAGGTTACGGGCTACCGAGGTAGTGGCCGTAACGATGGGCTGCTGGACCACGGTGATGCCGGGGCCGACCAGCGTGCCGTTGCCGGCGATGAAAACGTCGTCGTTGGCGGTCGGCACCTGATTGGGGTACCAGTTGCCGGCCGTCTGCCAGTCGGAGCTGACCTGCCCGGTCCACACCAGCGTCAGCGCGTTCATGGCGGCGATGTTGGAGATGAACACCGGGATCTGCCCGAAGATATTGCGGCCGACCGCCTGGCCGGTTTGCAGGTTAAACGCCCACAGGTTCGAGCTGAACCGATTGCCGGCCGTACCGTTGTTGATGTCTTGGTTGGCCGGGTCCGAGTAGCGGGCCTCTACCAAGTACGCGACGTTGCTGCGGCTGCTGACGTCGTAGAAGACGTCCAGATCTACCCCGACGGTGGGTGAGGTCAGCGGGAAAAAATTAGGATTGCTGTTGGTGCGGAACGTAACGGGGTTCACCGGGGTCAGGATCCCATCGTTAGGCGAGTTCTGAGTGGAGAGCAGCGCGTTGGTATTGGTGACGTCCACGTCGTAGAGCGTGGTGCCGGTTACGGCCGTGGCCGAGTTGGTGTAGGCCGCCGTACCGATGTAGGGCGCGTGGCCCACGGTATTGCCAGCAACGTAGCTCAGGTTGGTATCGGTGCCCGCCAGGCCGCCAGTGTTGGGGTTGAGGCGGTAGTTGGTGCCATTCGGGGCCATCACCCGAATGCGGTCGGCCCGCGGGTTGAAGTCGAAGCTGATATTGGGCAGGATGCCGCGGGTGTTGGCGCGATTATTATCCTGAAGGTTCAGGGTGATGGGCGTGGTGTTGATGGGCGTGGCCGTGACGGTGGTAGCCGAGCCACTAGTGGGCATGCTCAGGATGTAGAGCTGGGTGGCCCCGTTGCTGGAGTTGTAGCCCAGCGCGTAGAGCTGGCCCGTGCTGGGCCGAGCGTCGATGCCCACCAGCTGCTGGCCCGCCGTAACGCCCAGGATGGCCTGGCCTTGTCCGAAAAGCTGGGTGGTATTGGAAAGGTTGGCCGGGTACAGTGGGATCAGCAACTGCTGCCCGGCGGGAATGCCCATGTAGGTCTGGGTAGCCGTGCCCAGGCCGTAAATGACGCCCGGGCCGGTCTGGGCCAGCGCGGTAGTGGGGCCAGCCAGTAGGCTCAGCGCCAGCGCCAGCTGGCGCTGAGCCTTCGAGTTTGCAGAGAAGAGATTAGCCATAGTCAGGGAAAGAAAACGGTGGGTAAGGGCCGGCAACGAGCGGGGCGGAACCGCCGCCATTAACAGCGATAAACTTACGAATTTCTTTCCCGATCGGATGGAAAATGTCTGCCAATTGTGCAGATATTTATTCAAACCGTCCTAAAACTGCGGTGGCTGCAAATGCTTGAAGTGGCCGTTCAGGCGCACCCGCTCCTTGAGGCGCTCGGCTTCGAGCACGGCGGGCAGCAGGCGCTCCAGATGCTCGCGCACGATTTCCTGGCGCTCCTGCTCGGCGGTGGTGCCCAGCAGCTGGTATTCCTGCTCGGTGCTGAGGCCAATGTGGTGCGCCACGTCGAATACCTTGAACGCGGGGTCGAGCTGGAGCAGCAGCTTGCGCAGCCCCAGCGCCTCGTAGAGCTGGCGCACCTGGCCGGCAATGGCAGCGCGTAGAACCAGGTCGGGCTCGTCGTCCTGCACCACGTCTTCGACCTGGCCGGCGGCGTAGAGCTTGCCCGGGGCCTGGCGCAGAAATTTCTGGATGCGGAACACGCCAATGGCCTCGGTGCGGATGTCCATCTCACCGCCCGCGTGCGTTTTCTCCACGCTCAGCAGGCGCATCTCGGTGCCCAGCTCCTGCACCGCGTTGTGTAAGAACGGCGGAATGCCGAAGGTGATGCCCTCGGTAAAGCAGTCGCGCACCAGCTCGCGGTAGCGCGGCTCAAAGATGTGCAGGTTGAGTTTCTCCCCCGGAAAAGCGACCAGGTTGAGCGGAAAGAGCGGAAGTAGACGCATAGTGAGCCAAGAATACAACGGCCGGGCAAATGTTTCGGGCCGGACGCGTTTGGAGCCAGTTTAAAATAGCTCTTAATTTTGTGAATCCGCCCGCCGCCGCAAACTTTCGGAAGTTGCCGGCGTTGTGGGTGCAGCGTATGAAATCGGTGGTTTCCTTTTTACTGGCCTGCCTGATGCTGGTCGGCAGCTTCATTCCGCAGAACGACCTGTCGGAGCTGAGCAAGCTGCCCCAGCTCGTCGAGCACTACCGCTTCCACCACTCGGTGGCGGGCGGCGGCTTGTCGGTGGTCCAGTTTCTGGCCGAGCACTACGGCTCGGGCACCAAGGAGCACTTCGGCTGCACGTTTTCGGCCCGGCACCAGCAAGACCACCAAAGTTTGCCGCTGCACGGCCAGCACGAGTGCAGCCACCACGCGGCCCACTTTTTCCTGCCCGGGGCTACCGCGCTGGCCTGGGCCGGCCAGCCCGTGCCGTTCGTCGGCCCGGAGTACCGGCTCGCCGCCCACGCCCGCGACCAGGACGGGGCTACCACGGCCCTGTTGCAGCCCCCCCGAGCCTAGCCCCGCACTGCCCCCGGGGGCAGTGTGCGCCTACTCGTAGCCAGGAAGTACGTTCCGCCGCCAGCCCGTGCGCTGTTGCGGCGTCCTTCCCGCACGTCGGCGCGACGAAGTAAGCCAGGGCCGGCTTACCCCGCGGAGGCGGGGAGCCAGCCGGGCCGGTTTGGTAATTCTGGTTTTTGGCGAGCCCCGCTTTTCGGGCTCCGCGCCCCGCGCCGCTGGCGCGCTGCGGCGGGTGGCCCGCGCCGCCAAAGGCCGCATCCCCTTGTTTTCATGCTGGAAAAAATTATTGCGGCCAGCGTCCGCAACAAGCTGCTGGTGGCGCTCATGCTGCTGGCCCTTATCGCCTGGGGCGGCTTTTCGGCGGCCAATCTGCCGCTCGACGCCATCCCCGACGTCACCAACAACCAGGTGCAGGTTATCACCCAAAGCCCGGCGCTGGCGGCGCAGGAGGTGGAGCAATTCATCACCGTGCCGCTGGAGCTGCAACTGCGCACGGTGCCCGGCGTGACGGAAATCCGCTCCATCTCGCGCTTCGGGCTCTCGGTGATTACCGTCGTTTTTCCCGACGAGGTGAGCACCTACCAAACCCGGCAGCTCGTGGCCGAAAAGCTCAAGGCCGCCGAGGCCGACCTCGCCGCCGGGGCCGGCGTGCCTACGATGGCCCCCATCACCACCGGGCTGGGCGAAATCTACCAGTACAGTATCGCCGTAGCGCCCGGCTACGAAAAGCAATTCTCGCTGGCCCGCCTGCGCGACGTACAAGACTGGCTCGTGAAGCGCCGGCTGGCCGGCGTGCCCGGCGTGGTCGACGTGAGCAGCTTCGGCGGCTACCTGCGCGAGTACGAGGTGGCCGTCGATCCCAACCGGCTGGCCGCCAACAACGTGACCATGGCCGAGCTTTACCAGGCCCTGCAAGACAACAACGCCAACACCGGCGGGGCCTACCTGGAGCGCGGCCCCAACGCCTACTTTATCCGGGGCGAGGGCCGGGCCGGCTCGCTGGTCGACCTGGGCGCGACGGTCATCAAGCAGGCCGCGCCGGGCGCGCCGCTGCTGGTGCGCGACGTAGCCACCGTGCGCATGGGCCACGCCGTGCGCTACGGGGCCATGACCCGCAACGGCCAGGGTGAAACCGTGGGCGGCGTGGTGCTCATGCTCAAGGGGGCCAGCTCCGAAAACACCATCAAGAACGTGAAGGCGCGGGTAGCCGAAATTCAGCAAACCCTGCCCAAGGGCTTGGTAATAACGCCCTTCCTCGACCGTACCAAGCTCATCGACAAGGCCATCGCCACCGTGGAGCACAACCTGGTGGAGGGCGGCGTAATCGTGCTGCTCGTGCTGCTGCTGCTGCTCGGCAACTGGCGGGCCGGTGTGGTGGTGGCCCTCATGATTCCGCTGTGCATGCTCTTCGCGCTGGGCCTGATGAGCTTGTTCGGCGTGTCGGCCAACCTCATGAGCCTGGGCGCGCTCGACTTCGGTCTTATCGTGGACGGGGCGGTGATTATCGTGGAGGCCGTCATCTTCCACCTCGTGCACCAGCGCCGGCAGGCCGCCCACGAAACGATGGACGACATCACCGAGAAGGCCGCCACGCGCCTCATGTCGTCGGCGTTGTTCGGGCAGCTCATCATCCTCATCGTGTACTTCCCCATTCTGTCGCTCACCGGCATCGAGGGCAAGATGTTCCGGCCGATGGCGCTCACCGTGAGCTTCGCCATCGTGGGGGCCATGCTGCTGTGCCTCACCTACGTGCCCGCCGCCACGGCCTGGGCGCTGAAGAAGGATATCAAGGAGGAAGGCACGCTGGCCGACCGCATCATGAAGTTTCTGCACCGGGGCTACGACCCCATCATCCGGGCGGCGCTGCGGGCGCGGGCGCTGGTGGTGGGCGGCGCGGTGGCGCTGCTGGTGCTGGCGGGCGTCATCTTCGCGGGCATGGGCGGCGAGTTCATTCCGCAGCTCGACGAGGGCGACTTTGCCCTGAACGTGGCGCTGGCCCCCGGCTCGTCGCTGAGCCAGACCGTGGCTACCAACACCAAGGTGCAGCAAATTTTGCTCAAGCAGTTTCCCGAAATCGAGCAGATTGTGGGTAAAAGTGGCACCTCCGAAATTCCGACCGACCCCATGTCGCTGGAAGACAGCGACGAGATGATTATTCTCAAAGACCACAGCCAGTGGACCTCGGCCAGCACCCGCGAGGAGCTGGCGGCCAAGATGCAGGCCGCGCTGGCCGGCGTGCCCGGCGTGAGCCTGGAGTTTCAGCAGCCCATCCAGATGCGCTTCAACGAGCTGATTTCGGGGGTGAAGTCCGACGTGAGCATCAAAATCTACGGCGACGACCTGGCGTTGCTCTACGAGAAAGCCAACCAGGCGGCCGACCTCATCCGGCCGCTGGCCGGGGTGGGCGACCTCAAGGTGGAGCAGATTGCGGCCCTGCCCCAGATGCGGGTGAGCTACAACCGCCAGAAGCTGGCCCAGTACGGCCTCAAGGTGAGCGACTTGAATATGCTGCTGCGCTCGTCGTTCGCCGGCGACGTGGCGGGGCAGGTGTACGAGGGCGAGCGCCGCTACGACCTCGTGGTGCGCCTCGACAGCGTGCACCGCGTCGGCCTGGCCAACCTGCAAGACCTGTACGTGGACGCGCCCGGCGGGCAGAAAATCCCGCTCGACGAGGTCGCCACCGTGGCCTACCACAACGCGCCCATCCAGATTTCGCGCGACGACGCCCGCCGCCGCATCAACATCGGCATCAACGTGCGGGGCCGCGACGTGCAAAGCTTGGTGGAAGAAATTCAGCAGAAGCTCGGGGCCAAGCTGCAACTGCCCAGCGGCTACACCATCACCTACGGCGGGCAGTTTGAAAACCTGACCCAGGCCAAGAAGCGGCTGGCCGTGGCCGTGCCGGTGTCGCTGCTGCTCATTTTCCTGCTGCTCTACCTCTCGTTCCGGTCGGTGAAGCAGGCGTTGCTCATCTTCACCGGCGTGCCGCTGGCCACCATCGGCGGCATCGTGGCGCTGTGGCTGCGCGGGATGCCGTTCAGCATCTCGGCCGGCGTGGGTTTCATCGCGCTCTTCGGGGTGGCGGTGCTCAATGGGATCGTGCTGCTGGCCAGCCTCAACGAGCTGGCCGCCGAAGGTGTGGCCGCCGTGCGCGAGCGCGTGCTGCGGGCCACCGAGGAGCGGTTCCGGCCGGTTATCCTCACGGCCAGCGTGGCCTCGCTGGGCTTCCTGCCGATGGCGCTGAGCAAGTCGGCCGGAGCCGAGGTGCAAAAGCCGCTGGCCACGGTGGTAATCGGGGGGCTGATTTCGGCCACCCTGCTCACGCTCATCGTGTTGCCGGTGCTGTACTCTTTCTTTACGAAAGATGGCGAGCCTAATCCCAAGCAGGCCGCCGAGGCCGAAAAGCAAGCCCGGCAAGCCGCCGAAACCGGCCACACCCCGCCGTCGGTCGAAGATGTCGCCCCAGATCAGCCAGTGGCCGCGAGCCCCGCATCGGCCGTTACGACGGCCGTGCTGCTGCTGGCTTTGCTCGGCGGGCTGGCCCGCCCGGCCCAGGCCCAGAACACCCTAGCTTCTACGGCCGGCCAGCCCATGAGCCTGGGGCAGGCCCTGCAAACGGCCGGCGGCCAGAACCTGTCGCTGCAAACCGCCGGCCTGCAAGTCGAGCAGCAGCGCGCCCTCAACCGCAGCGGCTACGACGTGCCCCGCACGGTGCTCGACTACCAGTACGGCCAGATTTCCGGCCCGCTCGCCGACCAGAGCTTCAACGTCATCCAGCAAACGGCCCTGCCCAACGTGTACGCCGCCCAGCGCCGCCTGCTGCAAACCCAGGCCCTGACGGCCGAGCAGCGCGCCCGCCAGCAGCGCCGCGACGTGGCCCAGGTGATCCGTAGCGACTACTACCAGTTGCTCGTGGCCTACCGCCGCGCCGCCCTGCTGCGCCGGCAGGACAGCCTCTACCGCCGGGCCGCTCGCGCCGCCCGCATCCGCTACCAGGTAGGCGAAACCAACCGCCTGGAGCAGGTGTCGGCCGAGGCCCGCAGCCTCGAATTGCGCAACCGGCTGGCTACCCTGCGGGTGGATATCGCGGTGCTGGAGCGCCAGCTGGGCCAGCTGCTGGGCAGCGCCCAGCCCGCCCGCTTCGACACCACGGCCAGCCCCGTGGCCCCGCTGGCCGCAACCGATACGCTGGCTCTCTCGCCCGACTCGAACCCCCAGCTGGGCTTGCTGCGCCAGCAGGCGGCCGTGAGCCAGCAGCAGATTAAAGTGGAAAGCCTGCGCCGCCTGCCCGACGTGCGGGTGGGCTATTTCAACCAGACCATCAACCAGGAGAAAGGCTTCCAGGTGCTGCAAGCGGGCCTGGCCGTGCCGCTGCTCGGCGGGGTGCAGAAGGCCCGCCTGGCCGCCGCCCGCCTCGGCCAGCAGGTGGCCGACCAGCAGCTCACTTACGCCCAAAGCCAGCTCGGCACCCAGCTCGGCAGCCTGCGCCAGCAGCTCGCCCGCGCCCGCGCCTCGCTCGACTACTACGAGAAAACGGCCCTGCCCCAGGCCCGGCTCATCCTCGCCACGGCCGAAAAAAGCTTCCGCGCCGGCGACATCGAATACGTCGAGTACGTGGTGAACACCCAGCCCGCCTGGCAAATCCAGGAGAGCTACCTCGACCAGGTGCGCCAGTACGACGAGCTAGTGGTAAGCCTGCTGGCCCTCACCGGGGCCGACGAGCCGCGTGCTAACTAAACGAGCAGGCTACCTCAATAAATGATTTATTATCAGGAAATTTTCCTAATGCGCCTCAATCTTAGATTCTATACGTTGGCGGGTACGCTAACGCTGCTCGCCGCCTGCCAGTCCAAGCCCGAGGCCGGGGCTGGCCAGCCAGCTACTGCCCCGGCCGCCGCTGCGCCGGCCGTTGGTCCCGCCACTGCGGCGGCCGACCAGGTCGCCGTGAGCCCCGCCCAGGCCCAGGCGGCGGGCATCGCGCTCGGCAGCTTCGAGCGCCAGAACATGACCACCGAAGTGCAAGCCAACGGCTCGGTGGAAGTGCCGCCGCAAAACCGGGTATCTATCACGGCCATCCAGGGCGGCTACGTGCAGTCGGTGGCCGTGCTGGCCGGCGAGCGCGTGGCGGCCGGGGCGGTAGTGGCGACCCTGCGCTCGCCCGAGTACCTGGCCATGCAGCAAGCCTACCTACAGAGTAAGGCCCGCGTGCGCTTCCTGGCCGAGGAGCTGGAGCGCCAGCGCATCCTTGATGTGGAGGATGTGGGGGCCAAGCGTAAGCTCCAGCAGGCCCGCGCCGACTACGCCACCGAGCAGGCTACGCTACGCACCACCGCCGCCCAGCTGCGGCTGCTGGGCATTTCGCTGGCCCGCCTCGACGCGGGTACCATCGTGAGCAGCGTGCCGCTCACCACGCCCATCGCCGGCTACGTGAAGGCCGTCAACATCAACCCCGGCCAGTACGTGAACCCGCAAGACGTGCTGGTGGAAGTGCTCAACCGCGACGACCTGCACCTCGAATTGAAGGTCTTCGAGAAGGACGTGGCCAAGGTGAAAGTGGGCCAGAAAATCTTGTTCAGAGTGCAGAACGCCGGCCGCGACGAGGAGCTGACGGCCCGCGTATTCCTGGTCGGGCAGGCCTTCGACGACGACGCCCGCACCGTGCGCGTGCACGCCCACCTCGAGCCCGAGCGGCGCGACCTGCTGCCCGGCCAGTTCGTGGCCGCCCGCATCCAGACGGCCGGGGCGCGGGTGCGCACCCTGCCCGAAACCGCCCTCATCCAGGCCGGCGACCTGAGTTATATTTTCCGGCGCGTCGGCACCGATTCGGGCCGCACCGTCTTTCGCCGGGTGCAGGTGCGGGCTGGCCAGCCCCAGCACGGCGACGTGGCCATTACCGTACTCGACCCCTTGCCCGATACCACCCAGCTCGTACGCAAGGGAGCCTACTTCCTCGATGCCGAGCTGCGCAAGGGCGCGGATGCCGAGTAGCGGGGCGGCGTCAGGATTTCTTCAGTATTTGCACTGAACTTGCTCTATTATTTTGTAAACCAAGCTCCAGCTTGGTGAGGCGTTTGGTGAGCGTACCCAACCGTCTCACCAAGCTGGAGCTTGGTGTTACACTATCCGGCGCTTTTTATGAGTAAGGGCGACGTAGTTGAGCCTGGTTTTTTAAGCAGATCTTAAGCACAGTTCTGAGCGCAGTTGCGTTAAAAGCCAATTAGTATTGCCTTATGCATTCCGTAGCTCTGCGTAGCGCCGTGCTGGCGCTTAGTTCCTTCTCGTGGGCGCAGGCCCAAACCAGCCCAGCTCCGAGCGGTACGCTCACCTGGGCCGACTCCCTGCCCGCTGCCCTGGCCCAGGCTAAGGCCAGCCAGAAGCCGGTGCTGGCCGTGTTCTCGGGCTCCGATTGGTGCAAGCCCTGCATGCAGCTCAAGCAGGAGGTATTCGACCAGCCCGAGTTTGCTCAGTTTGCCCGGGATAAATTCGTGCTAGCCCGCTTCGACTTTCCGCGCAACAAGAAAAACGCGCTGTCTAAAGAGCAAACCAAGCAGAGTGAGGAAGCCGCCGCCCAGCTCAACAAGGAGGGCGCGTTTCCGGCCGTGGTATTGCTTTCGCCCGAGGGTAAGGTGCTGGCCCGCACCGGCTACCGCCCCGGCGGCGCGGCGGCCTACGACGCCTACCTGACCCAGCTGCTCGCCAAGCAATGAGTTGCCTCGCGCCGAAATTCCGGCTGCCCGCCAGCTGGCAAAAGAGGAGAGGAGCGTTGGCCATCAGCCTGTTGCTGACGTTAGGTGTGAGCTGGCTGGCCGCCCGGCCACTGGCCCCGCCCCGTGCCCGCGCCTACACCCGCTCGGCCCACCTCATGGGCTCGGCGTTCACGTTCACGGCCGTGTCGGCCGACGACTCGCTGGCCTGGCGGGCGCTGCGCGCTGGCCTGCGCGAAACCCAGCGTATCGACTACCTGTGTTCGTACTGGGACTCGACCTCGCAGGTGGTGAAAATCAACCGGCTGGCGGGGATCCGGCCCGTGGTGGTTGACCAGGAGGTGTACGACCTCATCGAGCGCACGCTCAAGATCTCGCGGCTCAGCGGCGGGGCGTTCGACGTCACCTTTGCCAGCGGCGACAAAATTTATAAATTCGACAAGCAGGCCCACGCCAGCCTGCCCGACTCGGCCACGGTGCGCCGCTCGGTGCAGCGCATCGGCTGGCAAAAGGTGCGGCTCGACCCCGCCGCGCACAGCGTATTTCTGCCCGAGAAGGGGATGCGCATCAACCTGGCGGGTATCCTGCAAGGCTACGGCGTGCGCCGCGCCGCCGAAACCATGAAGCAGCTGGGCATCGCGGCTGGCCTTATCAACGGCTCGGGCGACGTGTACTGCTGGGGCCGGCAGCCCGACGGCAGCGGCTGGCGCATCGCCATTGGCGACCCGGCCCGGCCGCACACCGTATCGTCGTGGCTCACGGTGAGCGACCTGGCGGTGGTGACGGCCGGCAACTACGAGCAGTATTTCACGGTGGGCGGCCGCTACTACGGCCACATCATCAACCCCCACACCGGCTACCCGGCCACCGGCCTGCGGTCCGTTACCATTATCTGCCCCGACGTGGAGTTGGCCGACGCCCTCGACGATGCGGTGTTCGTGCTCGGCCCGGTGGAGGGGCTGGCCCTCATCAATAAGCTGAAGGGCGTGAACGCCACCGTCATTACCGACGACGGCCAAACGCTGGTTTCCAAAGGTATGCAGCTCAATCCCTACCACAGCGCGGCTCCCGCTACGGCCGCGCCGCGTCCCGCTACGCCATGAGAAAACTTTCATTTTTCCGGCCCCTCGCCCTGGGCCTGCTGCTGGCCGGTACCGCCGTCCTGCCCGGCTGCGTGTCGGTCGCCGCCTACCAGAAAGCCTACCTCAACGATGAGGATATGAAGCTAGCGACCAAGAAGGTCGAGACCCCGGAGGTTAATTTCGAAAGCTACCGCGAAGGCGCGGGCGGGGCCAACGGGGGCAAGGTGGGCGGCGGCTGCGGCTGCAATTAATAGACCGGCGTTTTAAGCATAGCGCGTGAAAAATACCTTACTCCTCGGCCTGACCCTGGCCGCCCCGCTCGGTGCCCTGGCGCAGGCCACGCCCACGCCCAACCGCCTCGACGGCTCCGGCCCGGCCCCCAGCGCGGCGCAGCTGCCCGCGCCCGCCCGCTACGGCGAAACGGAAGTTGATATCCTGGGTAGCTACTACCAGCAAAACGGTGACCACTCGGCCGTGGAGGGCGGTATTGGCAGCCAGCACCTGACCGACGTGGCCCCGACCATCCTGCTCAACGTGCCGCTCGACTCGACCACCCGCCTGGCGGCCAACGTGGGCATCGACTACTACGCCTCGGCGTCGTCCGATAAAATCGACCAGGTAATGTCGTCGCCCTCGGCCTCCGACGTGCGCTACCACGCCGATTTTGGCCTCTCGCACGTGCTGGCCGACAAGCTCACCACGCTGGGCCTGGGCGCGGGCGTGTCGAAGGAATACGATTACTTGTCCTTCAACCTCGTCGGCTCCTGGGCGCGCACCTCGGCCGACGGCAACCGGCAGTTCAGCGCCAGCGGCCAGGTTTTCCTCGATAAAATCAAGCTCATCACGCCCGCTGAGCTGCGGGTAGGCGGCACCCGCAACAAAAACTACGGCTCCGATAACCGCCAGAGCTTCACGCTCTCGCTCGTGTACGCGCAGGTGCTCAGCAAGCGCCTGCAAGCCGCCCTGGGCTTCGAGCCCGTGGTGCAGCGCGGATTGCTGAGCACGCCGTTTCAGCGGGTGTATTTCTTCGATAGCAGCCCGGCGCTGGGGGTGCCCGGCACGCTGGGTACCGCCCGGGCCGAGGTGCTGCCGCGCCTGCGCTACAAGTATCCCGCCAGCCTGCGCCTCACGTACTACGCCACCGACCTGGTGCAGCTGCGCGGCTTCTATCGTTTCTATAACGACAACTTCGGCATCCGGGCGCACACGATGGAGCTGGAAGCGCCGGTGAAAGTGACGGCCTTTTTTACGTTGTATCCCTTCTACCGCTACCACACCCAGACGGCCGCCGAGTACTTTGCGCCCTACCTGGCCCACTCTGTCACCGACGAGTACTACACCTCCGATTTCGACCTGTCGGCCTTCTCGGCCAACAAGGTGGGGCTGGGTTTGCGCTACGCCCCGCTCTACGGCCTGGGCCGCTTCAAAACATTCGGCCGCCGCATTACCAAGTTCAAGTCGCTGGACGTGCGCTACGGCTACTACCGCCAAAGCACCGGCCTCACGGCTAACGTAGTCAGCGCCGACTTGTCGTTCGTAATGCCGTAGGGGGAGTTATGAATTATGAGTTAGAAGTTATGAGTTGGTTTGTGTACTACTTGCTGCCCACTGCTGGCTTCTTAAAATGATGCGGGCCTTTTTGGCCCTCAAAAGACAGTTGACCAAGTAGGGCTCTAGTTCCCCGTCTGTCATGCTGAGCCTGCGAAGCATCTTATTCAGGGTTGAATAGCGCAGTCCCAACCTGACAAGATGCTTCGCAGGCTCAGCATGACAGACGTTTTTATTTAGTTTGCATAATTCATAATTCATAATTCATAATTCATAATTCATAATTCATAATTCATAATTCATAATTCATAATTCATAATTCATAATTCATAATTCATAATTCATAATTCATAATTCATAATTCATAATTCATAACTCATAACCATGCCTTCTCCCGCTCCAGCCGAGCAGCACCTGACTAGCTCGGCCATGCTGCAAGATATTGTGATTGGCTTGTCCGATGGCCTGACCGTGCCCTTTGCGCTGGCGGCAGGGTTGAGCGGGGCGGTGCAGTCGTCGGGCCTCGTTATTACGGCGGGGCTGGCCGAGATTGTGGCGGGCTCCATTGCGATGGGGCTGGGGGGCTACCTGGCCGGCCGCACCGAGGTCGAGCACTACGCCGCCGAGCTGGCCCGCGAGCACGAAGAAGTCCGCACCGTGCCCGACACCGAGCGCCGCGAAGTACAGGAGCTGTTCGTCGAAATGGGCTTGAGCGAGGCTACCGCCGCCCAAGCCACCGCCGAGCTGGTGCAAGACCCGGCCCAGTGGGTTAAATTCATGATGAAGTACGAGCTGGGCCTCGAAGAGCCCGACCCCCGGCAGGCGTTCAAAAGCGCCTTTACCATTGCCGGGGCCTACGCCGTGGGCGGCCTCATTCCGCTGAGTGCCTATTTCCTCACCACCACACCGCGGGCGGGGTTGCTGTGGTCGGGCATTATCACGCTGCTGTGCCTGCTGGTCTTCGGCTTTTTTAAAAGCCGGCTGACGGGCCAGGCCCCCGTGGCCGGCGCGCTTAAAATGGCGGCGACCGGGGCCGCCGCGGCTGCGGCCGCCTTCTACGTGGCCCGCCTGGTGCAAGGCCACGGCGGCTGAGGCGATGCCACGCTTTACTTTTTTGTATAAACTACGAGAGAGGCTTTTAGAAGCTGTTTAAGCTATTCCTACCCGTCTACAACCTGTTTGTCCTTGCGAGCGCAGCGAAGCAATCACACCCAACTGGCTAGGCTGAACAGGTGCGATTGCTTCGCTGCGCTCGCAAGGACAGATAGTTTAGCTAACTTACACAGCTTCTCAGCTTACCTTTGCGGGGGCCTATGCTGAGGCCCTTGTTGGCGCGCACTCTCTGCGGCTGCTCCCCGGCGCGCTGTTTAAATCAACCCGTAAAGAAGACTCCGTGAAAACAGTCTATTTTACGGATAGTAGCGCCGTGGAGCAGAACGCGCTACTGTCCCTCCTCGCCTTTGAGGAAAAAGAAGCGATTGGTCGGATTGCCGTATTCCCCGACATTCACTATTGCTCCGAACGCACAATCCCCGTCGGCGTCGCATTTCAAACCACCGACGTTTTCTATCCCCTGGTCACGGGGAAGGATGTGGGCTGCGGCGTCGCCTACCTGCGGATTCCCCGGCAGCAGGTGCTGCGTTCCTTCGACAAAGCCAAGCATTATCGGGCGTTGGAACGCGAGGTACATACCATGACGAGCGAGGGCCTGGGTGGGGGTAATCACTTCCTCTCGCTGGAAGCCTCGGCTGATTATGTATACCTCCTCGTCCACACGGGAAGTCGCAACCTGGGTATCTATCTGTACCAGCAACAGTGTCATCTGTTGCAGCAGCACAATCCCGGGCAGGAGTGGTTACCGATAGAGCTGGCTACGCCCGACTACTTACGAGAATACAGCCGGGTTCTCACCTACGCAGCGGGCCGCCGCCAGGAGTTCGTTTATAAGACCTACGAATTCCTGCTGCGCAATCGTTACGTGGATGCGGGTACGCCAGAGTTTGCGGATAGCTGCCACAACCTTTTAGAATTCACCGAGAAAGGAGTGATTCACCGCAAAGGCAGCACGCAGCTGCGGGCTGGCCACGAAGTAGTTATTCCCCTTTCCATGAGCCGGGGCTCGCTTATTGTTAAGCCCAATTGCCGGGAGGCCGCCCTGGAGCAGGCGCTCTGGAGCTGTGCCCACGGGGCGGGCCGTCGGTACAGTCGCACCGACGCGCTTAAACACTGGCATTCCCTGAAGAAAACGGCAAAGGATGCTTACCGCCGGCGCTTTCCAGAGCTACTCAACCGGCAGGGGAATTTTGAGAGCAGTGTGCTGCAAGAATTTGACTTTGCCTATAAAGACGCGACAGCCTTGCTGGCGACTCAGCCGCACGTGACGCGGTGCGATGCAACGCGGCCCATCGTGACGGTGAAATCTACGGGGGTGTAATGCCGTGCTCCACGGGCTTCGTACCGAGCCTATCATAAGTAGTAAGCCGCCCCATCGGTACCTGCTGGTAATCGATGGGGCGGCTTACTAGTGAAAGCCCGTTTTATAGTCCTAAAAAGCTAGTCCAGCAGCCGGAACAGCGTAACCTGCCGCTGGGCCAGCAGCGGGACTATTTTGTTGATAATGAGTTCTTGGTAGTGAGCCGAGCTCCGGTGCGCGTCCAGGGCATCCTGGCTGGCGAACTGCTCATACACGAGAAAATGCGTGGGGTCGGTGTCGTCTTGGTGAACCAGGTAGAGTAAGTTGCCCGGCTCGTGCTCGCGCACGGCGGCGGCGGCTTGCAGCAGCAGGCGATGCACGGCTTCCTCCTTGCCGGGCTGGGTGTGCCAGTCGGCGGCCACGGCAATGATATTGCAGGTTTCAGCGTCCATACTATAAAATAAAAAGAGCGCGGAGGATATAATTGATGAATACTATTCCGGGCTGCCGTAGCAGAGCAATCCCTAGGCCACTTTTACGATGGCCTTGCCCGTATTGTCGCCGCTGAACAAGCCCAGGAAAGCCGCCGGAATCTGGTCGAAGCCTTCGGTAATAGTTTCCTCGCCCTTGAGTTTGCCCTCGGCGTACCACTGCGTGAGCTGCCGCACGCCCTCGGGCCAGCGGTCGAGGTAGTCGCCCACGATGAAGCCCTGGAGCTTGGCGCTGGTCTTGAGTAGCTTAACTTCGGGGCGCGGCCCGACCGGGGTCTCGGTGGCGTTGTAGGTTGAGATCTGGCCGCAGAGCGCAATGCGGGCGTGCTTGTTGAGCTGGTCGTACACGGCGTCGGTGATGGCCCCGCCCACGTTGTCGAAGTAGCAGTCCACGCCATGGGGCGCGGCGGCGGCGAGCGCCCGGCCGATATCGGGGATAGTTTTATAGTTGATAGCCTCGTCGAAGCCCAGCGCCTTGAGGTGCGCCACCTTTTCGTCGGAGCCGGCCGTGCCCACCACCCGGCAGCCCTGGATTTTGGCCAGCTGGCCTACAATCAGACCCACCGCGCCGGCCGCGCCCGATACGACTACCGTCTCCCCGGCCTTGGGCTGGCAGATGTCGAGCAGCCCGAAATAAGCCGTGAGGCCCGGCATCCCCAGCAGGCCCAGGAAGTAGCTGGCCGGCGCCTTGTCGGCGGGCACGCGGTTGACGGCGCGGGCCTCGGCCACGCTGTACTGCTGCCAGGGCAGATTGCCCACTACCACGCTGCCCACCGGCAGCGCCTCGCTCTGGCTGGCTATTACCTCGGCCACCACGCCGCCCGCGAGGGGCTCACCCACCTCAAAAGGGGCCACGTACGACTTGGCGGCGCTCATGCGCCCGCGCATGTAGGGGTCGACCGACACGTACAGCGTTTTGAGCAGTACCTGGCCCGCGGTGGGCTCGGGTAGCTCGCGGGTTTCGAAGCGGAACTGGGCGGCCGTGGGCAAGCCCTGGGGGCGGCTGGCCAATACGATGCTCTGTGTTTTCATAAGAAATCAGGTTAGGGTACTCGGAGTATGGTATGCGGATTACCTGGGCTATTAACGGTTAATAAGGGCTTAGTAGTCTTGCTGAAAGCGTCGCCACAACCTCAAGTGAGTGCCTATCAAACCAATAAATTGCCCGGGTAGGATGAAAAAAACGGTCATGCTGCGGCAGGCCGAGCATGACCGTCGGAGAATGGGCGGCTGGCGGCACTGTCGGCCGCCGGCAACTTAAGGGTTAAGCGTTGGTCGTGGTGGTGAGGGTTACCTCAATATTGCCCTTGGTGGCGCGCGAGTAGGGGCAGATGCCGTGGGCGGCTTCAACCAATGCCTCGGCCTGTTGCTGCGCCAAACCGGGCAGGTTCACGTGCAGGTCGGCGGAGATGCCGTAGCCACCATCCTCGGCCTGACCGAAGCCGATGAGCGCTTCCACGGTTACGTTTTCCAGTTTTACCTGGGCCTGGCGGGCGGCCACGCCCAGCGCACCCTCGAAGCAGGCGGCGTAGCCCGCGGCAAACAGCTGCTCGGGATTAGTCGCGCCGGCTTTGCCCGCGCCGCCCATCTCCTTGGGCGTGCTCAGGGTGAGGTCGAGGGCGTGGTTGGCGGTGGTTACGTGGCCGTCGCGGCCCCCGGCTACTTTGGCCTGGGCGGTGAAAACTTTCTTGGTGAGCTTCATGAGAAAGGGTTGAAAAAAACGGGCAGCGGAAAGTGCTGGCCGGTTGGAAAAAGAAAAAAGCAGGAGGTAAAAGGGTCGTCGGGCTAGGTCAGCCGTGCCAGCAACTGGGTGAGCTGGGAGCGGAGGGCCGCTAGCTCATCTAGGGCCAGGCCAGCTTTGGCCAGCAACTGCCCGGGTATACTACGGGCCTGGGCTTCCAGCGCTCGCCCAGCCGGCAGCAGCCCGATGATGACGGAGCGCTCATCGTGCGGGGCGCGGCGGCGGCTCAGCAACTGCCGCTGCTCCATGCGCTTGAGCAGGGGCGTGAGGGTACCCGAATCGAGGAGTAGTCTGTCGCCTAGTGCTTTCACTGTCAGCTGCTCGTGCTCCCATAGCAGCAGCAGCACGAGGTACTGCGGGTAGGTGAGGCCCAATTCCTGCAAGTAGGGCTGATAGGTTTTGGTGAGCTGCCGCGACACGGCGTAAAACGGAAAGCAGAGCTGGTTTTCCAGCTTCAGCATCGGGTCGGGGGCGGTGGGAGGGGGAGGCGCTTGCATAGGGTTCGGGCTAGTAACTCCGCTCGGTTGTGTAATGTTTGATTGTGCACAATTGATTTGAGTACGCGGACGGGTAAGTAGCTTGCTGGAAGGCTGGTTGAATAGGGTAAAGGGTAGGACGGTGCGAAGTTGCCTTGACGTAAGTCGGGCATCCCGTCAGCTGAGCTTGCCGAAGCATGACGGGCGTACTCAGACCGTGACCGTCACTACGCCGCCTGACGGGACCACGCCCGTCATCACAGCTCGCCCAGCCGCCGCCCCGTGTGCCGGCCCAGCCGCGGGTGCTTGGCCTGGCCCACCACCTGGGCCCCGTAGATACCCGAGTGGCCCGAAAACAGGTAGGCCACTACGCAGGCCAGCGCCAGGTACACACCTGCCTGTACGCCAAATAACTCCAGGCCCATCAGCAGGCAAGCCAGCGGGGTATTGGCCGCCCCGGCGAACACGCCCACGAAACCCATGCCCGCCAGCAGCGCCACTGGCAGCGGCAGCACCCCGGCCAGCGCCGAGCCCAGCGCCGCCCCGATGAAGAACAGCGGCGTAACCTCGCCTCCCTTGAAGCCCGCCCCCAGCGTGAGCGCCGTGAGCAGCAGCTTGAGGGCAAAATCCTGCGCGCCCAGCGGATGCTGAAACGCCTCCACAATCACCGGCACGCCCAGCCCGGCGTAGCGCATGGTGCCCAGGCCCCACATGACCAGCGCCACCAGTGCGCCGCCCACCACCGGCCGCAGCGGCGGGTAAGTTATCCGGCTGAAAACTTTACCGATGAGGTGCGTAAGCGTGGCAAAGCCCCGCGCCGCCAGCCCAAACAGCGCGCCCGCCAGCAGCGTAGCTCCCAGCCCGGGGGCCGTGAGCGGCAGCGCCGCCAGGGCCGGGTAGGCCGTGTGCCCCACGCCCCAGGCCCGCGTCACCACGTCGGCTACCACGGCGGCCAGGAAGCTGGGCAAAATAGCCTCGTAGCGCACCGCGCCCAGCAAAAAAACTTCCAGCCCGAAGACTGCCCCCGCCAGCGGCGTTCCAAACACCGAGGCGAAGCCCGCGCTCATGCCCGCGATGAGCAGCAGGCGCCGCTCGCGCCGGGGCAGCCAGCGGGCCAGCTGGTCGCTCAGGGCCGCGCCCATCTGCACGGCCGTGCCCTCGCGCCCGGCCGAGCCGCCCAGCAGGTGCGTGAGCAGCGTGCCACCCAGCACCAGCGGCACCAGCCGCAGCGGAATGGTGGCGCTGGGGGCGTGGATTTCGTCGAGAATGAGGTTGTTGCCCTTCACTACGCGGTTGCCGAAGCGGTGGTAGGCCCCGCCCACCAGCAGGCCGCCCAGCGGCAGCAGGGCCAGCGCCCAGGGGTGCGCCCCGCGCCAGGCCGTCACCCTCTCAAGGGCGACCAGAAACCCGGCCGAGGCGGTGCCGGCCAGTGCGCCCACTAGGCTGGCTAGTAGCAGCCAGCGTAGCGTAAAAACGGGGGTAGGCGTCAGGGCGCGCAGGCGGACGGAGAAAGAAGCAGGGGTAGCCACGACGCGAAGTAACGGGAGCGGCGGTTGGGGTGGTCAGGGCAGGAGGCTACTTGGTGCGTTGGAGATACAGCAGCGTCGTTTGGTAAGGGCGGTCCGGCGTGTACTTGTCGTTGATTATAAAGTAGCCCCTTTTGTAGGCCGCAATACCTTCCCAGTTGTAGCCCCGGTACTGCTCGGGAAATTCCCACAGCGGCTTCCAGGTCAATCGGTTGGCTTTTAATTCGACGGAAATTAAGCGGGCGTAGTTTTGATAGCTGCCCTGCCGCTGGATGAGCCGGTTGTTGGGCAAGTCGGCGGCTGGCGGGCGGTAGATGGCATCGCCCCCCTCACCCTTGAAGAAAAAATTGAGCGCTGTGAAGTGGTTGAGCCCCGTCGAAGTAATGTCGGTGAGGCGGAAAGGCAGCGGTGCCAAGGGGAGCTTAGTAGGGGGGCGGGAGGTTTTTAAGCGAGTATCAGCCAACTCGTACGCGTAGTTCTGATTTGGGAAGCTGTTGTATTCAAAAAGGGCCAATGGGTGCTTGTTGACCTCGGCCAGCGCCTCGAAGCCAGCGTTGTAGATGTGGCTGCCATCGGCCGCCAGGGGCTTGGCCAGCGAGAGCAGAAAGGTGGTGTCGAGTACCACGGCGTCGGGGTGTAGCTGGCCTTTGAGCAAGTAGCAGGTGGGCGAGGGGGTATCAGTTTCGACGGACAAATACACCGTATCCTGCACCAAGAGGATGGCTTCCAGGCCCTCGTACTGCTGCCCAGCGGCGGCCATGCGCGCACGCAATGCGGGCAGGCCAGTGATGGGCAGCTTGCGATAAGGCAGCGCGTAGGTGGTATCGGCCAGCTGGTGGTCGAGGTCGGCGAGACGCACGGCGTATAGTTTAGCCTCGGCCTGGTCCTGGAGCCGACTTTCCGACAACAGGTACAGCTGGTCGACGCTGGTGGCAAGCCCCGAGAACTGGTTGTCGTAGTAAGCCAGCTCGCTGGGCAGTCGCAGCTTGTGGATGGCAAACTGTGGCTGCTGGGCCTGGGCGGCCAGCAGGCCGTTGGCCCACAACAGGGCGGCGAAGTACTTGTTCATGCGGTTGGGAAAGCCAGTGGAGAGATCAGCGCACGAAGCGCTACTCAAAGTTCGCTTGGGATAGTTACCCGGTGAGCGCGCCAGGTTGAGCTGTTAAGATGTATGCGCCGGAGCCAGTAAATAGCGCTCCACCCCGCCGCTGATTTCCGGCTCGTAATTATTGTAGACACTTAGGTCTATGATAATACCCCCCCCGGCGGACCGGCTGTAATGCCCGGCCCGCCCCCGCGATATATCGTTCTAAACTGCCGGTCCGGCACTTACCTTGCCGCCCATTCGACTCGCTTTTCTCACCTTCACCTCTGCCCGTACCCCATGAGCTTCTCGCTGGTTCTCGTTGGTCTTGTGTTGCTCACGCTTTTTCTGAGCTACGTTATCGTGCCGCAGGGCACGGTGGCCGTCATCACCATCTTCGGCAAGTACCGCCGGGTGATGATGCCGGGTTTGAACTTCAAAATTCCGTTTATCGAAAACGTTTATAAGCGCATCTCCATCCAGAACCGCTCGCTGGAGCTGGAGTTTCAGGCGATTACCATCGACCAGGCCAACGTCAATTTTAAGGCCATGCTGGTGTATTCGGTGCTGAATCAAGCTGATGAGACTATCAAGAACGTGGCTTTCAAGTTTGTAGATGAGCGCAGCCTCATGCAGGCGCTCATCCGCACGGTGGAGGGTAGCATCCGGGCCTTCGTGGCCACCCAGCGCCAGGCGGCGGTGCTGAGCCTGCGCGGCGAAATCGTGCTGCACGTAAAAGACCAGCTCGACGAAACGCTCGAAAGCTGGGGCTACCATTTAATTGACCTCCAGCTCAATGACATTGCCTTCGACGAAGAAATCATGCGCTCGATGGCCAAGGTAGTGGCCAGCAACAACCTCAAGGCCGCCGCCGAAAACGAGGGCCAGGCCCTGCTCATCACCAAAACCAAGGCCGCCGAGGCCGAGGGCAACGCCATCAAAATTTCGGCCGAGGCCGAAAAAATCGCGGCCCAGCTGCGTGGCCAGGGCGTGGCCTTGTTCCGCGAGGAGGTCACCAAGGGTATGGCCCACGCCGTGCAGGAACTGGCCGAAAACAACCTCGACCCCTCGCTGGTCTATTTCTCGATGTGGACCGAGGCCATCAAGCACTTTGCCGAGCAGGGCAAGGGCAACGTTATTTTCCTCGACGGCTCGAACGAGGGTCTGGAAAAAAGCCTGCGCAACATGACGGCCCTGCAACACCTCGACCGTCCGCAGGCCGGGCGCTAGGCCGGCATCTTGGCCGGCGGCGGCCGCGTAGAAGAACACGGGGTTACTTTGTCACGCCTACAGTCTATGCGTTATCTCTACGTTATTATTTGGGGGGTGAGCAGCTGGGCCAGCCGGCCAGCCCAGGCGCAAACCACATCGGCCGCCCAGCCTCTCGATTCGGTATGGTATCAGGCCGCCGCCGACAGCCGCTGGGTAAGCTCCCGAACCGACTCGGCCGGCACCTGCACCGAAGTGCTGCGCTGGGGTGAGCAGGGGGGGCTGGTGCGCGTGTTTTATCCCTCGGGCCACCTCAAGGAATACGTGCCCTATGCCGATTTAAATGCTGAAATTCAGCATGGTGTGGCATCCAGCTGGTTTGATAACGGTCAGCTGGGCGCCCAGCAGCCTTATTACCAGGGGCAGCGTACGGGTACGCTGCTTCTGTACTACGAGTCGGGAATTCTAAAGCGGACGACCGAATACGTGGCCGGGAGCGAGCTGCTCGGGCGCTGCTTTGATGCGAGCGGCCAGCCAGTAGCTTATTTCCCGTACGAGCAATTGCCACTCTACCCCGGCGGGGCGGCCCAACTGAGTCGGGAGATCACTAAATCGCTGCGCCTGCCGCGCCGCTTGCCGGCTACGGCTTTCGTAGTGCCCCGCCTGGTCGACATTGCGTTTCAAGTGGCCGAAGACGGTAGTATTCAAGCCCCGAGGATAGCGCGTTCATCGCTGCTGCCGGAGCTCGACCAGGCCGTGTTGGCCGCCTTCGCCAAGCTTACGCGGCGCTTCGTGCCCGGCCGGCGCGATGGCCGGCTAGTGCGCTGCGCTTATCATTTGCCGGTGGAGTTCAAGGGGCTGCTACCCAATAGCACTGCCACTTACCGCTAGGTGCCGCCAGCCGCCGCTAAAACCCAGACTCAGCCGTAATCGTACCTGCTGAGCCTGCCCAATGGGCCAGTGGCACTAATTTTGCCCCGCCGCCCGCGCCCAGCAGTGGCTCCCGGGGCACTGTGCAGGCGGCTGATTTTACTCTTTCTTTCACTTCTTCATTTCTTAATGAAACACCCCCTATTCAAAACCGCGCTGCTGAGCGGGGCGGCCTTACTGGCTGCTACCTCGCACAGCCAAGCCCAGAACGCCGACCGCAAGTGGGGCGTGAGCGGCTACGTGACGACGCTGCAATACCGGGGCGACTTGGGTAGCAACTTCTGGGATGCCCACGACCTCACCTACGGCGGCGGCCTCACGCTGAGCCGCTACCTCACCAAGGGCCTCGACATCAACCTGTCGGCCAACCAGAGCACCGTGCGCTACCCGGCCAACGGTTCGTTTACCTTCCTCAACGGCGGGCAGAGCATTGCCAGCGGCCGGCGCTTCTACAACAACATCAGCACGTTTGGCCTGGGCTTCAAGCTCAAGCTCAACAACGGCTGGGCGCTGAAAGAGGATGCCGTCATCCAACCCTACATCCTGCTGCAACCGGGCTTCGCCTACATTTACACCCAGCAGTTTGCCAACTACTCCAACCTCAACAGCTACACGTCCAACTACGGCTCGTTTGATGGGCAGGCGGCGGTAGGCCTGACGTTCCGCATTACGCCGGGCTTCAGCATCTTCGCGCAGGCTGGGCAGCACGTGCTCATCCGCGACGACAACCGCTTCGACGGCGTTGACAACAACGGTACTATCTTCTGGGATAAGTACGACCGCTACATGCAGTTCTCGGCCGGCCTCACTGCTAACTTCGGTAAGGCCAAGGACACTGACATGGACGGCGTGCCCGACCGCAAAGACAAGTGCCCCGACACGCCTGCCGGCGTGAAAGTGGACGTGAACGGCTGCCCGGTTGATACCGACGGCGACGGCATCCCCGACTACCAGGATAAGTGCCCCGACGTGAAGGGCCTGGCTGCCCTGCAAGGCTGCCCCGATGCCGACGGCGACGGCGTGGCCGATGCCGACGACCGCTGCCCCAACACCCCGGCCGGCGTGAAAGTGGACGCCAGCGGCTGCCCGCTCGACGCCGACGGCGACAAAGTGCCCGACTATCTTGACAAGTGCCCCGGTACTCCGGCTGGCGTGCAGGTAGACGCCAACGGCTGCCCGCTGGACCGCGACGGCGACGGGGTGCCCGACTACCAGGACCGCTGCCCCGACCGGGCGGGTCCGGCCTCCAACAAAGGCTGCCCCGAGATCAAGGCCG
>CAJYPK010000034.1 GCA_913776615.1 uncultured Hymenobacter sp. | reverse complement strand
AATTATGAATTATGAATTATGAATTATGAATTATGAATTATGAATTATGAATTATGAATTATGAATTATGAATTATGAATTATGAATTATGAATTATGAATTATGAATTATGCAAACCTAAAAACGTCTGTCATGCTGAGCTTGCCGAAGCATCTTGGCAGGGTTCGTTCGGATGCGTCCGGCCAAGATGCTTCGGCAAGCTCAGCATGACAGACATTCATAACTCATAACTTATAATTCATAACTCATAACTCCCCTAGCACCACGCCCAGGCCCGGCGGCGCTCCACTACGTCTACGCCGAAATGGCGTAGGTAGCGCACCAGCGGGTGCATGTCGGGCAGGAGCAGGGAAGTGAGGATGATGTCGCCCTGGGGCAGGGGCAGGCGCAGGTATTCGTAGCGCCGCCAGAATACGCCGGGCCAGCGGCAGCGGCTCCACTCGACGGGGCCGGGCCAGCCCTGGCGGGCCGGGTCGTAAGCCAGTACCTCGTCGAGCGCTACCTGCAAGCGGCCTTCGAGCGGATTGAAAATCAAAGTAGTCGCAGCATTGAAAGTGTAGTAGCGCAAGTGCAGCAGCAGGGCCGGCGCGGCCAGGGCCAGCACGGCCAGCAGGAGCGCCCAGGCCAGCCCGCGCTCGGCGGCCGTAGCGGCAAACAGGCCCGGCCCGGCGGCGGCCAGGCCGGTGCCCACGGCCAGGAGTGGCCACGTGAGCAGCGCCAGCTGGCGCGTCGCCGTGGGCCGGTACACGGTCGTTTTTTTGCCGAAAAGCCCCAGCGCCCAGCGCGCCAGCCCCAGCAAAACCACCAGGGTAAAGGCTACTTCGAGCAGGGAGCGCAAAACTTTCATCGCCGCGAAATTACGAGTGGCCGGCTGGCCGGGGCGAAGCACGGAGCTGACTGGCCTGCGGGGGCCAGGGGCGTCGATGGGCGAAGCGGTGGTAAGTTTGGGTGCGACCGGGCCGCAAGGCGGCCGGCGCGCATGGAGCATGATGCAGGCATTCGTTCACCAACTCCGACGCCGGGCCGGGCTGCGGCCCGAGCTGCCGCTAAGCTTCTATGCGCTCGACCTGCTGTTTCGGCGGGTACTGCGCCAGAATGCGGGCGTACCCTGGGCCGTGCATCACACCAGTACTATCCGCACCCCGCAGCGCTTGGTGGTAGGGCAGGGGACTTTTCCCGGCGACTCGCCCGGCGTGTACATCAATGCCGACAACGGCGTGTACGTGGGAGATTTCACCAACCTGGGCCCCCACGTAGGGCTGCTCTCGGCCAACCACGACCCCTTGGACAACACCCGGCAATTGGCCGCGCCGCCCTTGCGCATCGGGCGGTTTTGCTGGCTGGGCATGGGCGCCGTGGTGCTGCCGGGCGTGGAGCTGGGCGACTTTACGGTGGTCGGGGCGGGGGCCGTGGTTACGCGTAGCCACGCCGCCGGCTACTGCGTGCTGGCCGGCAACCCCGCCCGGGTACTGCGAGAACTAAACCGCGACGATTGCGATGCCCAAGCCCGAAGCGCCTACGCCCGGCACGCTGCTCGGCACTAGCGCGGCCATTTTTCTGATCCGCTTTTTCCCCACCCTGGCCAGCGTAGTGGCTTTGGTGTGGCTGGCCCGCACGCTGCCGGCGGCGTACTACGGCCGTTATCAAAGCTTCTGGGTGCAGTGGCAGGTGCTGCATACGGTGGCGTGCCTGGGGCTGCCGACGCTGGTGCTCACCTACTCCGGGGCGCAGGTGCGGGGGCTGTGGCAGGCGGCCCGCCCAACCCACCGGGTGGTGCTGGCGGGCTGGGTACTGCTGCTGGCCGGGGGCTTTGGCGGCTTGCACTGGTGGAGCGGTGCGGCGTTTGCGCCGTGGCAGGCGGGGCTGTTTCTAGCCTTGAACGTGCCCGTGGCCGTGCTCGAAGCCTATGCGCTGGTGCGGCGGCAGTTTCGGCCGGTGGCGGCCATCAGCGTCGGCTACGCGGGGCTCTTTGTGCTGGCCCACGGGCTGGTGGTGGGTGAGGTAATTGCGCGGGAGCAGCTACTGGGTGGCTTGCTGCTCGCCAGTGCGGTGCGGTTGGGCGCGCTGGGTTACCTGGCCCGGGGCGGGTTGGCCGCCCCGCCCGACCCGGGCTCCTGGCCCGCCGTGCGCGGGCATTGGGCGCACACCGCCCTCAACGACGTGGTGCAGGTGCTGTTTCGCTGGGTCGATAAGCTCGCGCTCAATCTTCTGCTGCCCGCCGCCCTGTTCGCGCTTTATTTCAACGGGACGCTCGACGTGCCCTTCCTGCCGTTGCTGCTGGGCGCGGCTGGTAGCGGCCTGCTGCTGCACTTCGGCGCACCGGGCCTCACCGAAGCCGAGCGCGTGGCTACGCTACGGGCGGCGGCCACGCTGCTGGGGCGGCTGGTGTTTCCGCTATTCTGCTTTTTACTATTTTTTCGGTACGAGCTGTTCGGGGTAGTATTCGCGCACCGCTACGATGCGGCGGTGCCGCTGTTCGTCGTGTCGTCGCTGGTAGTGCCGCTGCGCGCCTACAATTTCACGGCCCTGCTTCAGCACAAGGGACAGGGCCGGCGCATCAGCCGGGGGGCGCTGCTCGATCTGGGCCTGGCCCTGGTGCTCATGTATCCCCTCTACCGACTGCTGGGGCTGGCGGGGGTGGCGCTGGCCTTCGTGCTGAGTACCTACGCCCAGGCCGGCTACTATCTGACGTACACGGCCCAGCTGCTGCGGGTGCCGTGGGCTAGCCTGGTACCCTGGGGAGCGTGGGCCGGGCACCTGCTGGGCGCGGTGCTCGGCGTGGGGCTGCTGCACGAGCTGCTGGCGACTTGGCTGCCTGAGCGCACGGTGCTGCTGGCCGGCGCGGGGACGTTGGGACTGTGGCTGGCCGGGCAGCTGTGGCGGGCACGCCAAACTCGCGGCTAAACGGCTCCTGCAAGCCTACGCGTAGTGTAAAAAGTAAAAGCCGGCTGCCTGGGTAGGCAGCCGGCTTTTAAGCAGCGCAGGGGACAAATTAGAACGAATACCGCACCCCGAGCTGACCCTGCCAGCGCGAGGCCAGCTGGTCGATAGAATAAGTAGCCGGCGTACCGAAGGTGAAGGCCGGGCGATTGAACTGGCTTGTCGAATACGAGCTGGACAGGTTGCCATTGTTATCGGCAAAAGCCACTTGCGTGAGGCCGGTGCCGAGGGTTGAGTTGAACGTGTTGGGCACGAAGTACTGACGACCCCAGTTGCTGTTCAGCAGGTTGCCAAAGTTCACGATGTCAAATGAAATCTGGATGGTGTGGCCCGTGGGCACGGCACCGGTTACGTCGGCGTCGAGCTTACCAAGCTTAGCTTCCAGCATGAAGCGCACGTCAGCTTGGTTGTTCCAGGGCGTGCGGGCCGCGTTGCGCTCGGCGTACTGGCCGCGGCGGGTGCTCAGGTAAGCGTCGTTGTTGATGAAGTTGTTGAGGGCTGTGTATACTGCCCCGGTACCATCAAGCGCGTATACGGGCTTCTCCTGGGTGCCTACGTTGTTGACGAGGGTGATATCCGAAGCCGAGCCGGGGATGAAGGCAAGCTGCACGTTCTGCTGACCGTTGCCCAAGAAGTTGTTGTTGTACACCCAGGTGTAGGGTGAGCCGCTCTGGTAAGTCAGCACCGAAGTGAAGTAGCCGGTAAAGCGCTGCGCGAACGTTTTGTGCAGGTTGATGCTGGCTACGATCCGGTGGCGCAAGTCGAAGTTGGAATAGGCTAGGGCGGGATCGTTGATGTTCAGGGCGGGGTTCAGCTCCCAGTTGCTCTGGGGCGAGTTGCGGATACCGTTGCTGATGTCGTAGCTCTTGCCGAAGGTGTACGCCACGTTGGCGTCCACCAGGTTAGCCACCGTCTGGCCTAACGAGCCGGTCAGCTGGTAGCGGTAGCCCTGTTGAGTGTTGGTGAGCAGGAAGGCGTTGGAGAAGCCCGTATTAACCTTGGTAGCGGGGCTGCTGGCTCCCTGGAAGGTATAACCGGAGTAGAGCGGGCTAGACTTCGGCCCTTGGGTGAGGTAAGAGGCGTTATCAATCAGGTTGATGTTCTGAAACTTCACGTCCTGCAACGTCTTCGTGTACAAGGCCTCTACCGAGAAGCGGGTGCCGGTGGGCATCTTGAAATCTACGGCCAGGTTCGAACGCCACACTTGCGGCATCTTGAAGTTGTTGTCGATCAGGTTCACCTCCGTCGTGCTGCGGGCCGAGGCAGGCAGTTGCGCGTAGATATTGTCGGGGTTGGTGCTCAGGTAGTATTTCGTGCCCGGGCCGGTGCCGGCGGGCTGCGAGGCGGCTGAGCGCTGAATGTTGTTCAGGTCTACCGAGTTGAAGTTCACGCCATTGTTGTAGTAGGCGTAGCCAAACCAGGCGAAGGGTACGCGACCGGTGAAAATACCAGTACCACCGCGTACTACTACTGAGCCATCGCCCTGTACGTCGTAGTTGAAGCCCAGACGGGGCGAAATCTGCACTTGCCCCAGGTAGCCGTTGTTCAGGTCCTGCCAGGCCGTGTGGGTGTAGGTCTGATTCAGGGTGCGGGCGTCGTTGGCGGGGTTGTTTACCAGGGCCGAATTCAGCGCCGGCTTAGTGGGTAGCGAGGCAATATCGAAACGGATGCCGGGCGTCACTTTCAAGCGGTCGGTCACCGACCATTCATCTTGCAAGTAGCCGCTAAAGAAGTTGATGTTAAAGGCGGCCGAAGGGTTGTTGTAGTTGTAGCTGTACGAGTTGTCGGTCTTGTTGTACGTACCGCGAATCCGGCTCGGCAGGTCATTCAGGAAGTCGCTGGGACTGTTGTACTCGATGCGGCCGTTCCAGGAGTTGATGAAACCGTAGTCGATGTGGTAAAACTCGTTGTGCGTGCCCAGCGTGAGGGCGTGCGAGCCGGTGTAGAACGTGAAGTTGTCGGTCAGCTCAAACGTCTTCTGCCGCGTATTGAAGATGCTCGCTTCGCGGTCCGAGCCCAGCAGAATCTGGTTCGAGCCCCCGCCGTAGTTTTTGCTCGGGTCGGTGCTCACGCCGTTGATCTGCACGGCCGGGTAGAGGTTGCCCTGGCCACCTAGCAGGTTGCGGTAGTCGTGAATGTTGGTGTAGCCTAGGATCAGGTTGTTGGCGAAGCTGCTCGAAAAGTTCGACTTTACTTCTAGTACCGTCGAGTTCTGCACGTTGGTTTGCAGAAAGTCCTGCGAGCCAAACTTGAAAAGGCTCCCCGAGCGCTCCAGGTTGGTGGCTTCCGACTTGATGAAGTTGTGGCGCAAGGCGATGCTCGTCTTGTCGTCGAGGTTGTAGTCGAGGCGGCCGAAAATCTTGTTACTGTTGGCGTAGATGTTATAGTCGCCGTAGTCCCCCACGCTGTAGCTGGCTTTGCTCAGCGAGCCATCGGCATTGCGGGTGGTGTAGTTGTTGAGCTTATTAGCAATCTGCTGGGCCAGGTCCAGCGTCACCGGCGAGCCAGGGGTGCCAGCGGCGTAAAACTGCGGCTCGGTACGGCGGGCAATCTCGGCGTTGGTGAAGAAAAAGAGCTTGTTTTTGATGATCGGACCCCCGATGCGGAAGCCAGTCTGGTAGTCGTGGTAAGCCGAGCCGATTTTTGCATTATTTCCATCGATGCTGCGGCCCGTGATGGCCTGGTTACGACCGTAGCCGTACACCGAGCCGTGGAAGTCATTGGTGCCCGAGCGCGTCACGGCATTGATCGAGCCACCGGTAAAGTTGCCCAGCTTTACGTCGTACGGGGCTACCGAAGCCTGAATCTCCTGGATAGCGTCGAGCGAAATCGGGTTGGAGCGGGCCGAGCCACCGGGCAGGCCGCTGGTACCCCCTACGCCGCCCAGCGAGGGCGAAAAACCGATGGCGTCGTTGTTCACGGCCCCGTCGAGGGTGATGTTGTTGTAGCGGAACGAGCTGCCCGCGAAAGAGTTGTTCGAGTTGCGCGGGTCGAGGCGGGTGAAGTCTTGAATGCTGCGCGAGATGGTGGGTAGCTGCTGCAAGGCCTCGCGGCCCACGTTGGTGCCGGCCCCGGTTTTGGTGGCCTGGGTGTTGCCCACTACTACTACCTCATTCAGGGCCTGGGCCTCGGCGGCCAGCACAAAATTGAGGCGGGTAGTATTGCCCAGCGTCAGGAATACGTTGTTGACAGTCTGCTCCTTATAGCCTACGTACGTTACCGTAACGGTGTAAGGCCCGCCCGGGGCCAGGTTAGGAATGGTAAAGCGGCCATCGACCTCGGTGGCGGTACCGCGCTTGGCACCGGTGGGTACGTGGGTGGCTACTACCGTTACGCCAATCAAGTCCTCATTCTTGTCGGAAATGACCTTGCCGCCCAGTGCCGAGGTCGTAACCTGGGCCGAGGCCAGCCGCGTTAGCAGCAAGCAGAAAAGTAATGCCGCCAGCCGCAACACGGGATGGCTACTACGAGTAAGAGTTTGCATAAAAAGGGGTTAAGCCAATGCAGCCGCAAAGTTCCCCCAGCTTACTCAGCCCATAGACGGGTGATTAGTTATCAAATTATTGGGAATTGATTTTTGCCGTAATATTGCCGTAACAAACTGACTGTTTAAGTCGTGGTCTTCAAGCAGTAGTAGGAGTGCCGGGCAAATAGTGCCTTGCTGGACCCAGACGTTCCCTCTTTGAGCTAAAGAAGCTGAACAGTTAATTACGGGATTATGGGAACGCAAGCGCAGGACTAGTACCCTGCCCGGGGAAAGCGCCAGCAGTAAAAATGGACTGGCTCATGATACCCCGGCTGCTTGCCGCGCCTGCCTGGCTCCTAAGCGATTTTGCGCGCCATCGCCCGGCGGCTAGCTCACAATTTAGCAACAGTTCATATTTTTTCGTCGGATAATTAGTGGTAGTCAGCGAGTAAGTAACCACGGTCGCCGTCAAACTGACTTTCTGAGCAGCGAAAAAGAGCCGCATCGCCGGGCCAGCCGTTAATATTGTTTCCTCAATCAGCGGCCTCGCCGCCCCGCCTAGTTTATGTTGCTTTCCATGACCGGCTTTGGCCAGGCCCACCGCGATACGGATCGTTACACCGCCACCGCCGAGCTACGTTCCCTCAACTCTAAGACCCTCGACCTAACGCTACGCCTGCCGCGCTTTCTGCAAGCGCACGAGCTGGAGATTCGCCAGCAAATCACCAAGGCCTTGCTGCGCGGTAAGGTTAATTTCAACTTCGATTTCAACCGTCCCACCAGCGCGGCCACCGCGCCCGCCCTCAATCACGCTGCCCTGCTGGCTGCCTACCGCGAGTTGCAGGCTGTGGCTAACTCGCTAGGTATCAAGACGGGTGAAGAGACTTTGCTCGCCGCCCTGCGCCTGCCCGGCGTAGTGCCCACCGCCGCCGAAGCCGCCCAGGCC
The DNA here is from genome assembly GCA_913776615.1 of uncultured Hymenobacter sp. Taxonomy (GTDB): domain Bacteria; phylum Bacteroidota; class Bacteroidia; order Cytophagales; family Hymenobacteraceae; genus Hymenobacter. The sequence goes on along the minus strand of CAJYPK010000034.1, from coordinate 254,403 downwards.
AGCCAAGCCGAAGCCGGGGCTGAGGAGCCTACCTGGGCCGAGTTACAGCCGCTGCTCACCGAGGCGCTGGCCGCCATGCAGCAGTTTCGGCAAGACGAGGGACGCGCCTTGCAGCAGGAAATACTGAGTTACGTAGCAACCATCCGGCAGCAGCTCGCCGCCATTGAGCTACACGATCCACAACGCGTGGCCCATGTGCGCCAGCGCCTCTCGGCACACCTCGCCGAGCTTACGCAGCACGAGCAATTCAACGCCACGCGCTTCGAGCAGGAAGTCCTCTACTACATCGAAAAATTGGACATTGCCGAGGAAAAGGTGCGGCTGGCGGCCCACCTCGACTACTTTGAGCTGGCCACCCGGCAGCCCGATGAGGCAGTCGGTAAGAAGCTAGGGTTTCTGGCCCAGGAAATCGGCCGCGAGATCAACACCATCGGCTCGAAAGCCAACGATGCCACCGTCCAACACCTGGTCGTCGGCATGAAGGAAGAGTTAGAAAAAATCAAGGAGCAGCTCAATAATATCCTCTAGCTAAATCCAAACGGCTCGCGGTTGCGTAAAGAAATTTGAAAAAACCTGTGGACCTTTCTGCGGCTTTTTTGGACTAATAGAAGAAATTGGACGTCTTTTAGCCCTGCTTCTCTAGTGTTAGCAATGCGACTCACTAGAAATCGAAGAAGTTAAGTAGTTGAAAAACAAGCGATAAATAAGTAAAAAGCTCTCGTTGAATGGCCGCCTCGGGAGTCAAAATGACCAAATTAATTTTTGGAACAATCTGCGGCTTTTGTATGTAACTTAGTTCCCGAAACAAAGCAGTTACCGTCTACCATTACAATCCCAGTTATTATCCTCCCATGAAGACACTCGTACTCAGTCTGCTCGCTAGCTCCGCCAGCGTGCTGATGGCCGCCCGCCCCGCCGCCGAGATAGAGCTTATCAAGAAGCGCGTGCTCAGCGAGCGCGTGGAGGTTCTTATCCCCAAAGGCTTTGAGGTGATGACCGAGCAGCAAATGGATTTTGCCTATGCGCATGCCAGCAGCCGCCCCAGCGTTGTATTCACCAACAACAACCTGGTATCCCTCGCTTTCAACTACTCGGACAACGACGCCGACCAAGACATGGTGCCGGTGTACGAAGCCACTTTCGCCAAGGCTTATCACAAGCAATACAGCAAAACCACCTGGTTTAGCGAAGGCGTGAAGGAAGTAGGCAACCGTAAGATCGGCTACCTGGAATTCATGAAGCCGGAAATGGGCCACGAGGTGTATTCGCTCGTGTTCTTCACCGACGTGCAGGGCAAGTTGCTCATCTGCACCTTCAACTGCGCCGACCGGCAGAAGCCCGAGTGGGAGCCCCTGGCTAAGCGCATTCTCAACTCGCTGCACGCCAACGGCTAAGCTAGGAAATTAGTTATTAATTATCCGCTGCCTGGCAGCATCTATTCTCGTGTAAGACCCCAGCCTGCCAGGCTGGGGTTTTTTGCATTTGGGATAAGGGAATCGGCGGTTAGCGGGCTCCCAGGCCATCGAGAAAATCCCGGGCTAGCCCGAAAGCCCCCGCAAAGCCGGCCAGCGACAGCGCGGCGGGTTGGTCGCCGACGTCGTGGTACGCGGTGCTACCGCCGCGCGTGTAGAGGAAAAAGGCGGGTACGCCAGCTTCGGAGAAAGGAAAGTGATCGGAATTGGCCGCGCGGCCGCGGGCCGTGAGGCGCGGGAGGTAGTGTTGAGCCTCGTTGAGGGCTGTGAGGCGGGCGAACGCCGCCGTATGCACCCGGCCGTTGACGACGGTAGCGCCTTCCTCACCGGTGCCCAACAGGTCGAGATTGAGCAAAAATTTGATGCGGGCTAATGGTACCAGCGGGTGCTGCACGAAGTAGCGCGAGCCAATCAGCCCGGCTTCCTCGGCCCCAAAGAGCAGGAACGCAATCGAGCAGGAAGGTTGGTTTTCGGGGCGGGCGTAGTGGGCCGCTAGTTCCAGGAGCAGGGCCACGCCGCTGGCATTATCGTTAGCACCCGGGAAGTACGTCTTGCTGCCCATCATGCCCAAATGGTCGTAGTGCGCCGATACTATCAGGAAGCTATCGGGCTGGGTACTTCCCCTGACGATGGCGGCCAGGTTCTGGGTGGGGTAGTTGCGAATGAGCTGTGCATCGAGCTTCCAGTGAAGTAGCTGCTTGCCGTAGGGCCAGCGGTTGGCTAGCACTTCAAACCGGGGGGCGGGGGCCTGGCTGCTGGATAACGAAGCCGTGAGCTTTGGTACCAGTATAACCTGAGTGGCCGAGTCTACGTGCTGACGCACTGACAGCGGTAAGCGCGCTAGCTGCGACTGGTCGCGGCTCGTGAGCAGCAGCGCTTGCCCCCGCAGGCGGCGGCTCCAGGCTACGGCGGTATCGGGCGAAGAGAAAATAAGGGTGTCGAGTCTGGCTATGCGCGCGTACAGACTCGCAGTGCCTGCCGAATTGGGCGACGCTATAAAGTCGCGACCAGGCGCGAATGTCCGGCCTCCGTGAAGGCCAATGGAGTTGCTGACTTCCAGCCGCATCTTACCTGGAAACGTGTTCACATCCAGAGTGAACGGCTGGGTATAATCGGGGGCCAGCGGCTGTAAGCCCAAGTGCTGTAGTTGTTGGCGTAGATAGGCGGCGGCTAAGTGTTCGCCCCGCTGTACGTAGCCCCGGCCGTGCAACCGGGGTGAAGCTAGTTCGGCAATGGTGCGGCGAGCGCGGGCCAGGTCGGGCTCGGTAGCCTGAGCGTAGGTAGAGTGGGGGAGGAGCAGCGCCATCCCGAGGGCGGCGGGTAATAGATACCGCCCCAGCCCTAAGGCCAGCCCCAAGCCCAATGCCGCCCCAATCGCATCGCTCAGTAAGTCGCTCCATTCGGCGTGGCGGCCGACGGCCATGATGTATTGCAGCACTTCGATAAGCGCCCCAAACGCGATGCAGCCCAGTAGCACCCACCGGGCCGGGTGGCGCAACCGGGGGGGCTGCAGCGCCCACAGCCCGGCCAGTGCCGCCAGCACGGCGAATACCCCCGCGTGCGCCGCCGTGTCGAACGATAGTAGTTCCCAGGTAGGAGTGCGGGGCATTTCCTTGGCCGGGGTGAGGGTGAGGACCAGCATGGCGGCGGCCCACAGCAGCGTGAGCGGGCCGGGCAGGCGGCGAGCCAGCGTTTTCATAGCTAACAAATGGATGGTGCTAAAAAAGCGTCATGCGGAGCTTGCCGCCGCGCCTTAGTTGCACGGCTGGGGCGAGGGCCCGTGGTGCGAACAAGGCGCGGCGGTAAGCTCCGCATGACGCTTGGGGGATAGCGGCTAGCAGCAGCAAACGGCCGCTGGCACAGCCAGAACTAGGCGCCGATTAGCTCGCCGTAGGCTTCGGCCGAGAGCAGACCGGCAACTTCGTCCTGGTTAGCTACTTTCATTTTGATGATCCAGCCATCGCCGTAGGGATCCGAGTTTACGGTTTCGGGGGCGTCGGCCAGCTCGGAGTTTACCTCGAGCACCGTGCCGCTGATGGGGCTGAACAGGTCGGAAACCGTCTTCACAGCCTCTACCGTGCCGAACACGTCGTGCTGGGCGATGTCCTTGCCCACGGTGTCAATGTCCACGTACACGATGTCGCCCAGCTCGCGCTGCGCGTGGTCGGTGATACCGATGGTTGCCGTGTCGCCATCCAGGCTAATCCATTCGTGGTCTTTGGTGTAGTGCAGGGTGGCGGGGATATTCATGGTGAACTAGTGAAATGGTGAAATGGTGAGTGCAGGCGCACTCCGTTTACTGGCGCAAAAATACGCTGTTGCTGAAATGGTGGGTTTATTTTCCTGCACTATTTCACATTTTGCCAGTTCACTGGTTCACTATTTCACCGCTATTGCAGACTATAGCGGAGTTGAATGCCGCCCTCGGTAGTGGCATTGCGGAAGGCATTGCTCACGCGGGGCTGGGTGATGGTCTGGCTGAAATAAAACTGGAGGTTGAGGCGGGCGTTGAGCAGATAGTCGATGGTGGGGCGCAACTGCACTTGCAGCGAGCCGGTGGTAATCTGGCTAGTGGGCGTACCCACCACGCCCTCCACGGCGGGCGTCCCCAGCGATACCACCGGCGGCGTGGTGCCCGCCACTACGCCACCGGTGGTGGCGGGTACGGGATCGACGGAGCCCAGGATACTCCGCTGGATAGTCAAGTTGTCGCGAATGCTAAGGTCGAGGCGGGCGCTAAGATTATTCTTCAGCACCTTCTGCTCGCCGCCCACGCGGAAGGGTAATTTGAAGCCCGTAGCAGCGTAGCCGACGCCAATGATTAACTCCGTAGTGTGTAGCTCGGTCACCTGGGCGTTGGTGATGTTGAGGGCCACGGCGCGGGCGGTATTGTACTGCATGCGGCCCGACACGTTGTTCACCGTCTGAAAATTGACGCCCAGCAACGGGGCCATGCTCTCGATAATGCTCACCTGGCCCACCACGTAGTACGGTACGTACTGGCCCGCCGCGTTGGAGATGAAGGGCGTAGCCGCGCTGGGGCCAAACTCGGGCTCGGAGGCATAGCTCAGCGAGGTGGTATAGCTACCCAGGCTGTACACCGACGAGTAGGCGTGGTTGAGGGCGAAGGAGCGGAACACGTTGCGCACCACCGGCAGGTCGCCGAAACCATTGTACTGCACCGTCCAGTTGGGCAGCGGGATCACGGCAAAGGGGTTGAAGGTCTTGGCCTCGTAGCCATCCGACGACTTGCCGTGGTAGGCGTCGAGGAAGCTTTGGAGCAATACGTCCTGCGAGTTATAGCTGTAGAGGTTGATAGCCTGCCGGGTGTAGACGGCGGGCGTAGTGGCGGTGGCGGGCGTGGTAATCACGTCGCGGGTATCGGGCCGGTTGTTGGCGGCTTGCAGGCGCTGCTGCACGATGGCCCGGTTGGCCACGAAGCGGTTGAAGGCCCGGCTGGTTTCGCCGTTGGCCCCGAGGTCGCCGAAGAGGGTTTGCACCGTGATGGTGCTCACGCTGTACGAGCCGGTACCCAGCGCCTGCGTCGGGGCCAGGCGACCGTCGGCAAAGGGGTTGAGGTTACCACTGGTGAGGTAAGTCACGCTGGTCGTGTCGATGGCCTTCCGGTAATACGCCTCGTTGTTGCGCACCTTTTGGCGCTTGAGGTCCAACTTGATGTTGAAGCCCCGGAAGGGCTCCAGCGTGGTGCGGGCCGTGAGGTTTTCGGTGAGGATGTTGGACAGCGGCGTATTGAGGTACTGGCTCTGCTGGGTGTACCAGTTGTTGGAGGTTGCCAAGGCGTACATGGCGCTGGGGTCGTACTGCTGCCCTAGGATGAACGGTACGCCCGGGGCCAGCGAACCGCGCTGCAAGCCCAGGAAATTGGTATTGGGCAGGTAGCCCGGCAGCAGCGTGCCAGCCGACTGCGAGTAGGTAAAGTCGATGGCGCGCGCCGTCATCACGGCCCGCAGCACGGCCTTCACGAAGCGCAACGGGTCTTTCTTGGCCGTATCGGGAGCAACCGGCTTGGGGCGGGTGGGCGCACCAGGGTTGTTGGGATCGGTGGGCTCGGCGCGGGGCGGGGTGGCGGGCTGGGCGTTGTTGATGATATTCAAAAACTTCACCTTGTTGTATAGCTTCACCAGGTCAATCTTGCCGTTGGCGCTGATCTCGCGGTTGTTCTGCACCGTGTTGCCCAGGTTGGCCAGCACGGTGGTCGTGTCGCTGGGGTTGTTAGGATTGGCCAGCGTGCGAATACCCAATGCCGTGGAGGCCGCCTGCCAGCTATAGTGCGCCGAGTAGCGGGTATCGGCCGAAATCCAGTCGGTGAGCGGAAACTTGTCGAGCGGCAGGCGATAAGTCAGGGCGACGGTCTGGTTGAAATTGGTGGTGCGCCCGCCGCGCTTGAGGTTTTCCCACTGCTGGGCGCGGTTGGCGGCGGCGACGGAGTTGTCGCCAATGCTCTGGCCCGGGCCTTCGTCAATCACCCCCCGGTTGGTGGCCGTGTAGTCGAGGATGAGGGCCTTGGTCAAATCCCACTTGAAATCGTAAATGCGATTGATGTAGAATGACTTGTAGAAAACCCCCGCGATGCCCGCCGTGGTCGGCAGCTGGCCGGGCTCGGTCACGCGCTGCAAGAAGCGCTCGTTGTAGCGCCGGTCGAGGTCGGTACGGAACGAAAAGCGCGACGGCAGCGGCGTAAAGTTGACTTGCTGGAAAACCTTGAGGTACGGGTTGTCGAGGGCCTTGAAGCTGGCCAGCGGCGTGTAGTTGCGCGGCTGGGTCTGGTACACGTAGGCCAGCGCGGCGGTGTACGACTGCGTGTAGTCGCGCTGGGTGTTGATGTCGGTGTGCAGGCGCTCGGTGATGGCGTAGCTCACGGCCAGGTTTTCGACGTCCCAGGGGTGCGTTTTAGTCTGGGCGGGACCGCGCTCCTTGCGCACGTTCAGCACCGAGATGCTGCGGGTGGTAGTGCGGTCCACCACCAGGTTTTTATAGCTGGTGGCCGCGTTAGGGTCGCTGTTTTTGCTGAATTTTTGGAGGCTCTGCTCCAGCTTGGTATCCGGGTCGAGGGGGTCGTACTGGGGCGTGATGGTCTGCCGGCCTACTTGCACCAGCACCGGTACTTTCACGCGCAGCTGGCTGGGTAAGAATTTTTCGGCCGCCACCGTGGCGTTGAGGTCGCCGCGCAGAATGTCGCTCGTCGAGCGCTGCTGGGCCTTGTCCTGCAAGCCCCCGAAGCCCACGCCGATAAACGAGCCCGTAGCCGTGATATTGGCCAGGTCGGCCAGCTTCACGTTCAGGCGGGCGTTGGCCGCCCAGCCGCCCTGGTTGTCAAAATCAAATACCCGCATCTCGTCGGCCCACAGCGTGACGCTCTTATCGCTGGCGTCGGTATTGCCGGCTACGTTGGTAGCCGCCGGGTTCAGAATACCAATCATGCAGCCCTGCACCTGCGACAGGTCGGGGTTACCCATGATGGTAATGGCCGGACCCTTTTCCCGTAGCGTGGGATCCAGATAGGTAATGAAAGGCGTGGTATAGCTGACCGACGCCTGGCCGTTGCGGGCCGCCTTGGCATCAATGAAGGCTTGCAAGGCGAGGTCAACGTTGTTGATTTCGGGCCACACATCGAGCTGGCCCGTAGCACCGGGCTTGGTAAGCCGGAGCGGGAGAGAATACTCGTAGTAGTTCTGACTGTAATCGGTACCGATGCGAATGAACGCCCGTACTTCGTTATCGGTGTATTGAATACTGGCGCTGGCCGCTTCGCCGTGCAGGTACATGCGCAGGCGCTTGTACCGCAGCAGATTAGTCGTTAGGTTTTTGTAGGCGGCCTTGGCGTAGCCGTCGCGTAGATTGGTCACGGTCAGGCGGAGGCTCTGCTCGTTCTGCTGGCGCGATACCGACGTGGAGCCGTACTCCACGTCGCGGATGATGTTGGGCGGTACGATGTACGGGATGGCCCCGGTGCTATTGGTACTGGCCACCGAAGGGCCGTTTTCCTCCACGCTCACCGTCGAGATAGCGAAGGCGTCGGCATCGGTGGCCGTGCCGATACTCGGCACCTGGACGGCCGGATCGTTGATGCGGCTCAGGTACTGACGCCACTGGTTGGCCACGAACTGCGGCTGCACCATGCGCAGTACTACCGGCTGTTGCCAGTCGGTCATGTACAAGCGCATAAAGCGAATATTCTTGAAGCCGAACGGCTGGCCGCTGTTCCCCTCCACGCGCTGCGGCTGGCGAATGGGAATGCGGAACTGGTACCACGATACCTGGTCGCCGTTGATGGTATTGGTCACCTTATCGGTCACGTAGTTCTGGCCCACCGTCAGCTGGCCCGGGCGCAGGTCGATCGGGTACTCGTAGTACTGCTCAGTAGTTTGGATGACGTTGTCGCGGTTCAGGTCCTCCTTATCGGGGTAGGCCGAAGAGCTGAGCTGCGAGTTTTCGGGCGAGTTGCCCTCGTAGTTGTCGTAGTTTTTATAGCGGCCCAGGATCTGCACGTTGGCCGCGTCGTAGAACGGGTCGAGGTGGTGGCGGAAGTCGTCGTTCGAGGGGTCGGGCAGAGCACCGTAGCCGGGAATGTTGCTGAAAAATACCTGTTCCTGGGCGCTGGTCAGGCCGTCGAGGCCGATGTCCTGGCTGGCCCGCGCGCCGGGCGTGGCGTTGAAGGCATCGAGCAAGAACTGCTGGGTGGTTACGCGGCCGAAAACCGTGCGGCGCGTGATTCCCGTCGTATCCTGACCCGGCACCGGCAGGCCATTTTCAAACTCGTGCTGGCCCTGGTCGCGCAGTACGTCTTCGCTGATGTTGCCCAGGTTCAGGATGAGCCGTCCCCCCGTGGTGGTGGCCTGGTCGTTGCCGTCCTGGTCGGTAATATTCACCCGCGAGGCCGGTGCGTTCGGGTTAGTCACCTTGAGGAAGGGGTCCATCAGCCAGAATTCCAGATACTCGACGTTGGCGTTGTCGAAGTCGGTATCGAAGGTGATGCCCCGCGAAATACCACCAAACTTATTGTTTGGCAGGCCCGCCGCCGCCGAGAAATACTTGCCGCCGGGCTGAATATTGGGCGTGTAGTTGTACGGCCCGCGCTCGTTGGGGAAATACGCCAAATCAAAGGTGTATTCAAAGCCGTTGCCGGTCGCACCCAGGTCTTTGTTGGGGAACACCTCGTTGCGCTGCACGCCGCGCACGTAATGGTTGGCTAGCGTAGCGGCCGCAATGCCAGCCGGCACGTTGGGGCCGTTGGTGTAGTAGCTCTGATCTACGGTGTACCAGGCCAGCTTGGCGCGGCGGTAGCCGTTGGTCAGCCCATCCACGGCGCTACCCGTGAACGGGGCGGGCGTGGCCGCCAGGCGCCAGGCCGGTACGGCCGCCAGGCCGCCCAGGGTGTAGGGCGTGCGGGCGTTCTCGAAGTCGTCGAGGTAGCTGGCCCCGTTTTCACCCCGGCCCAGCTTCGACTGCCCGGCGATGAGCTTGGCCACCTCCCCGGTGAAGGCCACCGTCGAAGTCTCCTTGGTGGCCAGGAAGGGCAGGCGGTCCACGAGCTTGGTGAGCACGCGGCTATCCTTGCGCAGGCTCAGGTCAGCGCCCAGGATGGTATTGTTGGCCGGCTCATCGCCGATGTTCACCCGGTTGATGCCCGGGGCCTGGTTTTCCAGGATGTGCATGGCGGTGCCGCCAAAAGTTACGTCGGGGCTCAGGGCGTAGTCGAGGCGGGTGCCCAGCAGCTTGCGGGGCTGCACCTGCACGAGAGCGTTTTTCTCGAACGTCACCCGCAGCTCGTTGGCCGAGTTGAGGTAGGCTGGGTTGAGAATCGTGACCTTGGCCTGGTCGTAGTACACCTGGTAGTCCACGCCCTCGGTGAGCAGCGTACTGCCCGCGTACACCTTCACCGAGCCCTGTGCCACCCCGATGCCGGGCAGGCTGATGTCGTTGGTGCTGGTGCCCTGGTAGCGCCCGCGCAGGAAGAACTTATCCTTGGTTTGCTGCTGCTGGGCGTCGCTCTGCGTCTGGTTGTAGAGCGCCTGGTACACGTACTTCTGGGCCAGCACCCGCTCCGAGTTGGCGATGGCCGGGTTGGCGTTCAGGGTATCGAACTGCGCCTTGAGGAAGGAGCCGAACGGCTGCACGCTGGGGAAGATAATCTTGCCCAGCTCGGGGTCGATGGTAATGCCGGGGAAGTAGTCAAAGTTGCCGTCGGCGTTACGGTCGTTATTGGCGTTCACCCGGTCCAGCCCCAGCACCTGGATGAGCGGTAGGTTCTGAATTCGCGCCCCTTCCTTCAGCGAGATCAGGTCCACCCCCGTGATGTCGTCCTTGTAGATAATCTGGAGCTGAAAGTTGTCGCGGTTGAGCTGCGAGGTATTCAGGGGATAGATGTTTTTCATCATCAAATCCCAGGTTGGCGTGTTGCGCGTCAGCAGGTTGCGGTTGACCGGGTTCACGCTGGGGTCGGCCGTGCCCACGCCGGGATTGGTGGCCTTCAGCATCTTGAGGTAGATCACCTCGTCGGGCTGCGCCCCGGCGTACTCGGTCTGGGTTTCGCCCACCGTGTACGACTTGCCGTTGTAGAGGTACTCGTAGCTCACGGCCAGCACCTGGTCGGGCAGCAGGGCCGTGTTCAGGTTCACGTAGCCCAGCTGGGCGTTGAAGGTGTACTCGTTGGGCTGGAGCTTGCGGGCGCGCAGGCGCTCGAAGTCGAGGCCCTTCACCAGCGGCACTGCGCCCTTGATGGTAGTCAGGTTGTTCAGGAACGGCTCGACCTGCAAGTTGCCGCGCGGGCTGCTGGGTGCGGCCAGGGTGGGGTAGAGGTAGTTGGCGCTGTTCTTCGGCGTGGCGTAGCGGCCCGAGTCGGGGGTGGTAATCCAGAGGTTGGGGCGGTAGAGGCGGGCTAGGCGCGGCTCGCCGATGTCTTGCAGCGCCACCACGTTGCGTAGGTTGTCGGTGGTGCGGTTGTCGTTGGTCACCCACACCTCCAGGCGTCGAATCTCGAAGCCGCTCTTCACCGTGGGCAGGCCTTGCAGCGCCCGGTCGTAGTTGTCGCGGAAGTACTGCGCCAGGAAGTAGTGTCGGTCGCGCTCGTACTGGCTGGCTTTCAGTTCAAACGTGCGGCTCTGCGCCCCGTTCTGCACCCGTACCTCGTCTTGCGAGCCGCGCAGGGTGGCGGCTACCGCCGTTACCCCCAGCCGGCCAAATTGCAGCTGGGTCTTGATGCCAAACAAATTGGACCCGCCCGTGATCAGCGAGTTATTGAGCGGCATGCTCACGTTGCCCAAATCCAGCTTGCGCAGGATGTCGGTGGGCTGGCCGGCGTAGTCGAACTTCATCTGGTTGTCGAAGTCGAACGCCGCCTTGGTGTCGTAGTTGAACGTGAGCTTGAGCTTGGTACCCACCTGGCCGCTCAGGCTCAAGTTCATGTTCTGCTCGAAAATGAAGTCGCCCACGCTCTGCTGGCGCAACGTCAGCGCGGGGTTGCGGTTCACGTTGAACTTGGCCCCCGCCTTTAGGGTGAGCGAGCCCGCCGGCCGGATGTCGATGTACGAGCCACCGAAAATGCGGTCGGCAATCGGCCCGAGGTAGATTTTCGGAATCAGGCGCTGGGCCTGCGCCGAGCCCGGCGCGGCGGGTGCCCCCGCCACGCCGCCCATCGCCTTCTGCCGGTAGTAATCGTTGATGGCCTGCCGCTCCTGAAACTTCAGCAGCTGCTCCTGTGAAATAATCGTGGGGTCGCGGTAGTCGATCTGCGAGCCCACCGTTTCGCGCACGTTGTAGTTTTTGAGGCTATCGTCGGGCGTCACTTGCAGCTGCACGTTCTTGGGCAGCGGCAGCACCAGCGGCGAGCGCCGCCCGCGCTGGCCGAAGCGGCTGCCCGGGCGGTCGCGCACGGTGCGCAGGCGCGGGCGGCGGCTGGGTTGGTAGCGGCCGGTGTCGCCGGGCACGGTCTGGCCGGGCAGGCCTTGTGGAAAACCCAGCCGGCTCACCCACGTAGACCACGCGGTAGGGTAGCGGCGACCCGCCGCCCCCGCCGGGGCCGCCCACACGGCCGCCAGCAGCACCGACGACAGTACGGCCGCCGTCAGGAGCGTGCCGGGCGTAGCGAGTTTAGAACCAGCAGAAAGTAGAGACTTCAAGCAGATGGCAGGTGCGACCGCCGCCGGGCAGCGGGGCCGGATTTAGACGAAACAAAACAACGCAAAGCCCCTTGGCGGAGCGGGCAAAATCGGCTCCGGCCCCCCGGTAAGCCGTTCAGGCATCCTTCAGGGGCGCGGGCCGTTCTTTGCGCACTGGGTAGGCGAGCTGTTGGCCCGCCGCGTACCGCTAGTGCGATTTGAGAGCAAACTTGATGAGGTCTTCCACGCTCAGGTCGTGCCCATGCTTTTGCTGAATCTGGTCGAGGGTCTTCTCAGCGGCGGCACGGGCAAAGCCCAGCATAACTAATGCCTGCAACGCTTCTTGGCGCTGCGTATTGTGCTGGCGGGCCAGCGGCACGGTATCCACGCCGGCCTTGGCCAGCAGCTCGTCCTTGCGGAGCTTGTCGCGCAGGTCGAGAATCACGCGCTGGGCCGTCTTCGGCCCCACGCCCTTGATGCTTTGAATGGCCCGCACGTCCTCATTCACGATGGCCTGGCGGATTTCGCCCACGCCCATGCTGCTCACCATGTTGATGCCCGTGCCCGGCCCGATGCCCGACACCGAGATCAGGTGCAGAAACAGCGCCTTTTCGTTGGGGTCGAGGAAACCGTAGAGCGTCTGGCCATCCTCCTTAATGTGTTGATAGGTATACACTTTTACCTTTTCCAGCTCGCCAGGTAGCTTGGAGTAGGTAGCCAGCGAAATCTTTACTTCGTAGCCGACGCCGTTGGTGTCGATGATGGCTTGGGTGGGGTCTTTGTAAGCGAGTTTACCGTCGAGGTAGGCAATCATAGCGAGATATCAGAGTAATGCCGCAGCGCGGCGGGCGCCGCGCTGCTTGCCAACTCAAATCTACTCCCGGTAGGTTCAAATAAATGAAGGGCGGGTGGGTGGGTGCTGGCTGGCCCGCCCATAAAAAAGACCCGGCGCACCGCACCGGGTCTTTTTTATAGCAGAATAGCGGGTGCGAAGCGCGTTGCAGGCGGCTCGCGCCGATTTACAGCGCCTTGCCGCCGCGCTGGGCATCGACCACCGCGATGGCCGTCATGTTCACAATCTCGCGCACGCTGGCCCCGAGCTGCAGGATGTGTACCGGCTTACGCATCCCCATCAGAATCGGCCCGATAACCTCGGCTCCGCCGATCTCCTGGAGCACCTTGTAAGCGATGTTGCCCGACTCCACGTTGGGGAAAATCAGCGTGTTAGCGCCCTTCTCGGCTAGGGGCGAGAAGCCGTACTGCTCACGCAGCAGCTCGGGGTTGAGGGCCACGTTGGCCTGCATCTCACCGTCGATGAGCAGGTCGGGATATTTTTCCTTGGCCAGGGCCGTGGCGGTCCGCATCTTGTCGGGCAGCACGCCCGAGTTCGACCCGAAGTTGGAGTAAGAAATGGCCGCGATGCGCGGCTCGGCGTCGAAGAAGCGCACGGCCCGCGCCGTGAGGCCGATGATGCCCACCAGCTCCTCGGCGCTAGGGTTGATGTTTACCGTGGTATCGGCGAAGAAGAACGGCCCCCGGCGGTTCTGGATGATGTACATCGAGGCCACCCGGCTCACGCCCTCGGCCGGCCCGATTACTTGCAGGGCGGGCACGATGCTCTTGCCGTAGTCCTTGGTAAAGCCCGTGATGCAGGCGTCGGCCGCGCCGGTTTCCACCATCATGGCGGCGAAGTAGTTGCGCTCGCGCATCAGGCGCTTGCCCTCGTAGAGCGTGATGCCCCGGCGCTGGCGCTTCTGGTAAAACAGCTCGGCGTACTCGTGGCGTTTGGCTTCGTCTTGCAGAATGTCGATTATCTCGCAGCCTTCCAGATCGATGTTGTTTTCGTGGGCAATGTCCTGGATGCGCGCCACTGGCCCCAGCAGGATGGGATGGGCGATGTTCTCGTCGCGCACAATCTGCGCAGCTTTGATAATCTTGTAGTTATCGGCTTCGGCAAACACCACCCGGCGCGGCCCCGAGCGGGCGGCCGAGGTGATGCGGTTCATCAGCTTCTGGTTGACGCCGAGGCGGGCGCGCAGCTCGTCTTCGTAGGCCTGCCAGTCGGTGATGTTGCGGCGGGCCACGCCACTTTCCATCGCGGCCTTGGCCACGGCCGGCGAAAGCGTGGTAATGAGGCGCGGGTCGAGCGGCTTGGGAATGAGGTAGGTACGGCCGAAAGCCAGCGTGTTGTCGCCGTAGGCCTTATTTACCATGTCGGGCACGGGCTCCTTGCTCAGCTCGGCCAGGGCGTGCACGGCGGCTAGCTTCATGGCCTCGTTGATTTCGGTGGCCCGCACGTCCAGCGCACCCCGGAAAATGTAGGGGAAGCCCAGCACGTTGTTGACCTGGTTGGGATGGTCCGAGCGGCCGGTGGCCATAATCAGGTCGGGGCGGGTGCTCATGGCCAGGTCGTAGGCAATCTCGGGGTCGGGGTTGGCCAGCGCGAACACGATGGGGTTGTCGGCCATCGTCAGCAGCAGCTCGGCGGGCAGCACGTTGGCGGCCGATAAACCCAGGAATACGTCGGCCCCCTGCAAGGCCTCGGCCATCGTGGTCACGGGGCGCTGGGTAGCGAAGCGCATCTGCATGTCGGCCAGGTTGGTGCGGCCGGGGTTGATAACGCCGTCCTTATCGAAGACTACCACGTTTTCGAGCTTCACGCCCAGCTCCAGGTACAGCCGCAGGCACGATACGGCCGCCGCGCCCGCGCCGCTCACCACGAGCTTCACTTCGTCAATTTTCTTGCCCACGAGCTCCAGCGCGTTCAGCAGGGCGGCCGAGGTGATGATGGCCGTGCCGTGCTGGTCGTCGTGCATCAGTGGGATGTTCATCTTCTCGCGCAGTTCCGTTTCGATGCGGAAGCACTCGGGAGCTTTGATGTCCTCCAGATTAATGCCGCCGAAAGTGGGCTCCAGCGCCTTCACGATGCGGATAAATTCGTCGGGATCTTCGGCGTCAATCTCGATGTCGAAGCAATCGATACCCGCAAACTTCTTGAATAGTACGCCCTTGCCCTCCATCACCGGCTTGGAGGCGGCGGGCCCGATGTTGCCCAGGCCCAGCACGGCCGTGCCGTTGGAGATAACGGCTACCAGGTTACCCTTGGCCGTGTACTTATACACGTCGTCGGGGTTCTTGGCGATTTCCTTGCACGGCTCGGCCACGCCCGGCGAGTAGGCCAGCGCCAGGTCGAGCTGGGTGCTTACGGGCTTGGTGGGAACTACCTCAATCTTGCCCTGCGGGCTCTGCTCGTGGTAGGCGAGGGCGTCTTCTCGGTTAATTTTCAGCATAGCAATTCTGTTCAGCCGGGCTTGGGGTCAGCCATCAGCAATTCGGCTGCAAGGTCCGGCTTTTTTTACCGAAATTAACGCCGACAGCTAGTTTGAGGCTGAAAAAGTCCAGGCTGGCTTGGCGGCAGCCGGCCCGCCCGGCGGCTGATTGTGGTTGCTGCACCGGTAATAGCCCCTTCTTTTTCCGGCTGGAAAGGTTTTGTAAATTGTTGCTCAGCCGGGGCCGGGCTGTAACACTAAGCTCCAGCTTGGTGACGTAATAGGGCATACTGGCCTGACACATCACCAAGCTGGAGCTTAGTGTTACCCACGAGAGTACGCAGCCTTTATCCTTCCTGCACCACCAGCTTCTGACCCAGCTTCACGTCGTCCGAAGTGAGGTGATTGAGCCGCCGCAGCTCCTGTACGCTCACCTTGAAGCGGCGCGAAATGTTAAACAGCGTATCGCCGGGCACTACCGTGTGCGTGTTCAGGTGCGGTACCGGGCGCTCGGCAGTGCGGGCGGTGCGACTGGCCACGCTGGCCGGGGCTGGCCCGCCGAAGCTCAGCCGCTGGCCTACCTGCACGGCTTCAGTCGGGAGCTGGTTCCACTCGCGCACCTGGGCCACGCTGACGCCCCGTGCCCGGGCCAGGTGGGTGAGGTCGTCACCAGGCCGCACGGTGTATAGCTCCACGCCGGGCGTCGGGGTAGCGGAGGCGGGCTTCGTGGCTATGGCGGCCGGGCTATCCGTCGTTTCCCGCGGCTGGGCTACGGCCAGGTCCCTAGCCCGCGCCCGGGGCGCGGCGGGAGTAGATTGGACGCTGCTGTCGGCGCTAGCCGCAGTGTCTTCGGGCTCGGTGGGGCGCACGGCGCGGGCGGCTTCCGCCACGCTCAGGCGCTGGGCCTTTTCCTCCGCTGCCGCCTTGGCCAAAGCTGCCGCCCGCAGAATGGCCTGCTGCTGCTGGGCCGCGACGCGGGCCGCCTGGAGCTTCCGGGCGCGCAGTAGTTCTTTGGCCTGGGCCGCCTCGCGCTGGGCCACCGCCTGCGCCTCGCGGGCGTAGCGGGCATTGGCGGTGGCCAGGGCCTGGGCGGCGCTATCCAGCGGCACCACTTGGCGCGGCGCGGCGGGCGCGGCCACCGGGGTAGCCGCCGCGACTGCTGTCTCGGCCGGGGGCAGAGGCACGAAGACGACTAGCTCGCGGCCGGGCCGCAGCGTGGCCTGCCGGGCGGGCAGCTCGTTCCAGCGGCGCACCTGGGCGGGGCTCACCTCAAACTTCTCGGCTACGGAGGCTACCGTCTGGTTGCGGCGCACGGTGTAGCGCACGCGCCGGTAGCGCGGCGCGGCCGGCGCAACGGCCACGCGGGGGCCGGTAGTTGCGGCCAGCTCGTCGTGAGTAGGCCAGGGAGCCACGCCATCCAGGTGAGCCAGGCGCACGGGCAGGGGCTGGGGCAATTCGTGCAGGGGCTGGCAGTAAGCCAGCAGCGTAGCCCGGTCAACCTCGCCCAAATGCTCGCGGGCGGCGCTGGGGTAGCGCAGCACGTAGGGCCGGTAGCCGGCGGGTAGGCTGCCGTGGCGCACCTCCGGGTTGTAGCGGCCCAGGGTGAGTGAGTCGGCATAGCCCAGGGCGCGGCTCAGGCGGCGCAGGTCGAAGGCCTGGCCGTTGAGGCCCAGCGTGTCGAGTTGCTCGCTACGCTGGTAGCGCAGGGCCGGGTCGTGCAGGCTGTGCTCGTTGGCGTACTTCATGGCGTACATCACGGCCGTGAAGGTGGGCACGTAGTTGCGGGTTTCAGCCGGTAGGTGCGGGTAGAGCTCCCAGAAATTGCGCTTACCGGTTTTGCGGATGACGCGCTGCATATTGCCCGCGCCCCAGTTGTAGGCCGCCAGCGCCAGCTCCCAGTCGTGAAACATGCTGTAGAGCGAACGCAGGTACTTACAGGCGGCTTCCGTGGCCTTCTCGGGGTGCATGCGCTCATCCACCCACTCGTCGCGCTTGAGGCGCATGTCGGTGGCCGTGGGGGGCATGAATTGCCAAAGGCCCACCGCGCCCACCCGCGATTTAGCCGTGGGAATCAGCGACGACTCAACCACGGATAAGTATTTCAGTTCCAGCGGCAGGTTGTACTTGGCCAGGTATTTCTCGAACGTCGGAAAGTAAAACTGCTCGCGCTCCAGCACGCGCTGCGTGTAGCCGCGCTGCCGCTCAGTAAAGAGGCGGACGTAGGCCATCACGGCCGCGTTGAACTGGTGCGGAGCGGTGGTTTCGATGCAGCCTATGCGGTCGCCCACCAGCTCGTAGAGCGTGGCCGGGGTCTGGAGCCACATCAGCCGGGCCGAATCCACCTCGGGCTCGTTGAGCGGCTCGGCGGCCAGCGAGTCAAGCGTCGCGGCCGGCAGCTCGACCACCTGGCGGATGGTATCGCCGGGAATCAGGGTGGAGGGTGGGGGAGCGGCGGGGTCGGGTTGCCGGGTGCCGCGCTGCGCCAGCGCGGGCACCGTCCCCAGCGAGAGAGCCAACAGCAACAGGCGTCCTACCAAGCGCGGCTTGCGCGAACCAGGGGCAAGGAACGGGAGTTGCTGTAAAACTTTCATAGGGCTAAGGTAAACGACAATCACTGAACAATCTAACACGCAGGAAGCGCGCAACAGTACGGCCGACTAGCCGCCGCTGTTGCGCGCTCCAAACATTGCT
The DNA here is from genome assembly GCA_913776615.1 of uncultured Hymenobacter sp. Taxonomy (GTDB): domain Bacteria; phylum Bacteroidota; class Bacteroidia; order Cytophagales; family Hymenobacteraceae; genus Hymenobacter. Next base: position 236,853 of record CAJYPK010000034.1, on the reverse strand, counting down.
AAAGCCTCTGGCTAACCTAGTTGGCCGCCTCAACGGCCGTCAGCGAACCGGCAAAAGCCAGTAAATCAGCCTCCCGGAAAGCGCCGCTCATGATTTGCAGGCCAATGGGCATCCCCGCGTCGTCAACCCCGGCCGGCACCGAGATGGCGGGTACCCCAGCCAGCGAAGCCTGCACCGTAAAAATGTCGGCCAGGTACATCGACACGGGGTCTTGCTTCTCGCCAATCTTGAACGCCGTGGTGGGCGTGGTAGGCAGCACTAGGAAGTCGTATTGCCGCAGCAGCTCGTCGGTCTTCTCCTTGATGAGCCGCCGCACGCGCTGGGCCTTGGTGTAGTAGGCGTCGTAGTAGCTGGCGCTCAGCACGAACGTACCCAGCATGATGCGCCGCTGCACCTCGGGGCCGAAGCCCTGGGCGCGGGTTTTCTTATACAGCGATTCCAGGTCCTTGGCCTCGGGCGAGCGGAAGCCGTACTTCACGCCGTCGAAGCGGGAGAGGTTGGAGCTGGCCTCGGCCGTAGTGAGGATGTAGTAAGTCGGAATCATTTCCTCCAGCATCGGAAAATCTACCGCTTCTACTACGTGGCCCTGGCCGCGCAGCGTATCGAGGGTGGTTTCCAGCGCTGCGTGCACCTCGGGCTGCAAGCCGGGTCGGTTGATGGCGTTGGCCACGTAGCCGATGCGGTACTGTGGCGCGGGCGTCAGCAGCTCGCTGTAGGCGGGTACGGGCTCCTGGCTCACGGTGCTGTCGTAGGAGTCGGCCCCGGCCATCACTTCGAGCAGGCGGGCGGCGTCCTCTACCGAGTGGGTGATCGGCCCAATCTGGTCAAACGACGAGGCGAAGGCCACCAGGCCGTAGCGCGAGATGCGCGAGTACGTCGGCTTCAGGCCGATTACTCCGCAAAACGCCGCCGGCTGGCGCACCGAGCCGCCCGTGTCGGAGCCGATGGAAGCCAGGCACATATCGGCCTGCACGGCCACCGCCGAGCCACCCGACGACCCGCCCGGCACCCGGCTGGGGTCCTGCGCGTTGCGTACTACGCCGAAGGCCGAGTTCTCATTCGAGCCGCCCATAGCAAACTCGTCGCAGTTCTGCCGGCCAATGAAAATGGCGTCCTCGGCCAGCAGCCGCGCCACGGCCGTGCCGGTAAAGAGCGACTTAAACCCGTCGAGGATGCGGCTGCTGCTTTGCAGCGAGTGCCCCTGATAGGCCAGCACGTCCTTGAGGCCGATGACCATACCGGCGAGCTTGCCCGCCGTACCCTGGGCTAGCTTCTCATCCACGGCGATGGCTTGCTGACGGGCCTCCTCGGCCCATACTTCCAGGAAAACGTTCAGCTCGTCGTTGCGCTGTGCGATATTATCCAGGTAATACTCAACGAGCTGGCGGCAGGACGTAGTGCCCGCCGCCAGCTCGCGCTGAATTTCCGAAAGGGAAGAAAACAGAGGTTTCAAATCTTATGCTCCGGTTGATGACTGGTCGAGGCGGGGCCGCGTACCGGGCACGCCGCCCGTCGTGGGCGGGATGGGCGTGCTGTGGTGGTGCGTCGGCTGGTCCGCCGTCGGCAAATCTACGGCACCGGGCGCACTATAATCAGCTACCGGGGCTACGTAGTCGCCCGAAGTAGGGGCGGGCTGGTAGTGATTGGGCTGCTGGGGATAACCCGTATTGGGATGCTGGGGAGCGTAGCCGTCCTGCGGCTGGTTAGGGTTGTAGCTCGGCTGCTGGCCATAAGGCTGGTTGTACCCCTGGTTCTGATTATACTGGTTGTACTGCTGGTTGGGGGGCGTTTGGCCGGCGCGCTCAAACTCGTTGCGGATTTCGCTGCTGGCATCCTTAAACTCCCGGATGCCCTTGCCCAGGCCGCGGGCCAGCTCGGGGATTTTATTGGCGCCGAAGAAAATCAGGATGACGACCATGATCAGAATCAGCTCGGAGCCGCCGATGTCGCCTAGGAAAAGCAGGGGAGAAGTCATAACGTACACGGAATAAAAGCGGAAAATAAAATGGGCAGCTTAGCTAGCCGGCGCGTTGTTGGGGTTGTGCGGGGCGGGCGGCACCTGACCGTACTGCTGCGGGTTGCCGTTAGGATTGTAAGCCGTGGGCTGTTGGGGGTAGTGGCCCGGCTGCGGGTAGCCGCCCTGGGGCTGATTGGGGTTGTAACCTGGCTGCTGGGGGTAGCCATTAGGGTTTATCGGCCGTTGCGGCTCGGGGTTGCTGGCGTCCTTAAACTCGCGCACCCCCTGGCCCACGCCCCGAAACAGCTCGGGAATGCGCTTGGCTCCGAAGAACAGCACCAGAATAAAGATGATGAAAATGATGGTTCTGGGATTGCTCAGAAACAGAAGCGACGCAGAAAGGAGCATAGGAAAAACGGCTGACTGGCCGCGAGAGGTGATGAAAACGAAGATACGAAAAAAGCGAGCCTTTGGTCGGCGCAAAGGTACCGGCTGCCTGCCGAACGCGCCGTTGGCCAAGCAGGCCCGCCAGCTGCGGCTTAATCGGGACTAGAGCGTGGTTAACCACCATTTACCCGACGCCCCAATTTCCCCGCGAAGTACAAATCAGCGAGATTATGAGTACGTTAAGCCGGATAAGAAGGTAATTCGGCGAAAACCGCTGGTAGTTATCCCGAAGTTGATGCACCTTTGCATCGGTTAGCAGCCTTAACCGACGCCGCGCTGTTCAGTCAGCCGCCGAGGGAGAGGAAGTTGGCTAAGTTTGTTTTCATAGCTCAGAAAGGCATCGAATTATGTTCGATGCTTTTTTTTGTCTCATTCTTACGCGATTAACCCCCGTCGGGCTTCTACCAGGTACACCAGGGTCATATACAGCAGCGGCAGCCCCAGGCCCAGCGCGTAGCCCGCCACCGTCGGTAGCACCCGCATGGCGGCCTGGCCGCCTATCACCAGCAACACGGCCAAGCCAAGCCACAGCAGCAGGCGCGTGACGGGGTAGGGCACCGGGAAGTGGCGCTCACCCAGCCACCAGCACAGCGCGGCCATCATAAAATAGCAGGCCAGCGTGGCCCAGGCGCAGCCCAGGTAGCCCATTATCGGAATCAGCAGAAAATTGAGCGCGATGGTGAGCACTGCGCCCGCCGCCCCGATGTATGTGCCGTAGTACGTCTTGTCAGTGAGCTTGAACCAGACCGAGAGGTTGTAGTAAACGCCGAGAAATAAATTGGCCAGCAGTAGAATAGGCACCACTACCAAGCCCGAGCGAAACGTAGCCTGGCGCAGCAACAATGGCGCTACCCAACTCAGATTTAAGCTGATGCCGACGAAAATCAGGGCGCAGCACAGCGTAAACCACTTCAGCACCAGCGCAAACGTGGCGGGCGAGTTCTTCTCCGTGCTCTGGCTGAAAAAAAACGGCTCGGCCGCGTAGCGAAAGGCCTGAATAACCAGCGACATAAAGATGCTGAGCTTGTAGCAGGCCCCGTACACGCCCGCCGCATCCAGCGGGCTCAGGCCCTGATAAAAGTTGGCCGGCAGCCAAATGGGCAGCATAATGCGGTCGAGCGTTTCGTTGACCATGCCCGCCAGGCCCATCAACGCCAGTGGCAGGGCGTAGGCCAGGGTGGGCCGCAGAAAATCGAGCTTGGGCCACTGAAACTGAAAGCCCCGCAGCTGCGGCAAGAGCAGTAAAAGCGTACCGGCCGATGCCAGCAGGTTAGAAATAAACACGTAGCCGACGCCTATCTCGGGGTTATAAAACGCTTCTACCAGCGGCCGCAGCCCGGCCAACCACGAGCCGGAGGCACTACGTAGCACCGCCGGGCACAGCACGATGAAAAACAAATTGAGCGCCATTGTGAGCCCGATGTTGGCCAGCCGGACGAAGGCAAAGTGGCGGGCTTTGTTTTCGAGCCGAAGCCGGGCAAAGGGCAGGGCCGCCACCGCATCGAGGGCCAGCGTGAGCACCATCCACTGGGCAAATTGCTCGTGGCCCGGCGGTACGCCCAGCGAGGCCAGCAGTGGGCCGGCCAGCCAGAACAGCAACGTACCCAGCCCCGCGCTACTCAGTAAAAGCAAGCTTAGAATGCGGTTGTACACCTGCCGCCGGTCGGCCCCCGCCCGGTTGGCAAACCGGAAGAAGGTAGTTTCCAACCCGTAGGTAAACACGACGTTCAGAAAGGAGACGTACGCGTACAGTCCCGTTACAATACCAAAATCGGCCGTCGTGAAATACGTGGTGTAAATGGGCGTCAGCAGGGTATTTAGTACCCGGCCCACGATGCTGCTCACCCCGTAAATGGCCGTCTGGGAGGCCAGTTTTTTCGCAATGCTCATGCTGAAAAACACGCGACAGCCGGCCCGGACAGGCACCGTTACTCCTGGGTAAGGGTGCCCGTTCGGGCCGGCTGCCGTAAAAAATTAATTTCCGTTGAATGTCGCCGGCCGCTTTTCGAGGAAAGCCGCCGTGCCTTCCTTGAAGTCAGCCGTGCCGAAAGCCCGGCCGAAGGCCGCTGCCTCGGCCGCGTAACCCGCCTCGCCGCCCTCGTCGAAGAAGGTATTGACGCAGTCAATGGTGAGCCCCACGGCGACGGGGGCTTTACCAAGTATTTTGAGTAGTAAATTTTTGCAAAAACTCAGCAGCTCAGCCTGGGGCACTACGTGGTTGACGAGGCCCAAGCGCTGGGCTTCCTCGGCCTTTACCTGGTCGGCGGTGAGTAGCAGTTCCAGTGCTTTGCCCTTGCCGATGAGCTGCACGAGGCGCTGGGTACCACCGTAGCCGGGCAGCAGGCCCAGGTTTACTTCCGGCTGGCCGAAGCGGGCGTTGTCGGCGGCCACCCGCAGGTGGCAGGCCATCGCCAGCTCGCAGCCGCCGCCCAGCGCGAAGCCGTTCACAGCTGCCACTACGGGCTTGGGGCTGGTTTCGAAGCGCCGGAATACGGCCTGGCCCTTGGCCGAGGCGTCTCGCGCGCCCGGTCCGGTGAGGCCCGCCAACTCGGCGATGTCAGCCCCAGCTACGAACGCCTTTTCGCCACTGCCCGTGAGTAGGATACCGCGCACCGCCGCGTCGGCCCGCGCCTGGTCAATAGCCTGGCCCAATTCCTCAATGGTCGCGGCGTTGAGGGCGTTGAGTTTGGTGGGCCGGTTGACGGTGATGGTGACGATGCCGGTAGCAGCGTCCAGGTCGTACAGCAGGTTTTCGAATGAGGTAGCCATGAGGGGAGAAATAGAGTAGGGTGGGCTAATGCTGGCGGGCAAAGGTACGGCCGGGGGCCAGCCCCGCTGATTAGCCCCGACGGGCGAGCCATTTGGCGCGTAATCCCGGGCATTGGGCGAAATACTGCCTAATCGCTAGCATATTGCACAAAACTTTGGGCCACTCAGCTCCGGCTGATAGTGGTCAGGTCTCTCATTCTTCACCTTCTCCTTCTTTTTCACATGGGCTTTGTTTCCGAATTCAAGGAGTTCATCTCCAAAGGCAATGTGCTTGATTTGGCCGTGGGCGTCGTTATCGGGGCGGCATTCAGCAAGATTGTGACCTCGCTCACCGACGACATTATCATGCCGATACTCAGCGTATTTACAAGCGGTATCGACTTTAAAGAGAAGTTCTTCGCCCTCAATGGCCAGCATTACGAAACGCTGAAGGCCGCTCAGGATGCCAAGGCCGCCGTGGTGAGTTACGGCAACTTTCTGAACGCCGTAATTTATTTCCTCATCATCGCCTTCGTCATTTTCTGGGTGGTGAAAATAGCCAACCGCTTCAAGAAGCCAGCCCCCGTAGCGGCCCCCGCCGCCCCAGTCGTCACTCGCGATCAGGAGCTGCTGCAAGAAATCCTGGTCGCCCTGCGTTCGCGCCCCTGAGTCGCCCGCCGGGTCGGAACTTCTGCCCCATACCCGACATTTGGCTGCTATTGACCGCCATTCATTAACCCGACTAATTCTTCGTGAAAAGCTTTCCTGCTGCTGCAATTTTCGTTGGTCTACTATTAGTGGCTGCTGAGGCCCAGGCCCAATCCACGGCACCCAACTTTCCGACCCCGGGTAGCCCCGCCCGTCCCGCCGCCCCCATTTTCAAGGACGATGCCCGCGCCCGCCGCCAGCAGCAAATGAGCCCCGAAGACGCCGCCCGCGACCAGCAAATGCAACTCCTGGAGGCCCGCACCGGTAATACCAGCCTCGGGGCCGAGCGCGGCGGTCCCTATCGTCAAATGGATAAGGCCGGTAATTCTTTCACCGTACGCAAGTTCAAGGCCCTACCCGGCCAAGAGCAGAAGCGCGGCGAAACGCGTCGCGTGCAGATGGGTGCTCACACTACCGGCAAGCCCCTCGTGCATGGGCGCAAAAAGAAATTCCTGCTCTTCTAACCGCAGATTTAACGGATTAAACGGATTGCGCAGATACGCCCGCCAGCCTGCGGCGGCGGGCTGACTACCTAGACGACGCTCCCTATCGGCATTATCACAAAAAAGGCCCCTCGCAAGAGGGGCCTTTTTATTTGCAACAAACTTCAAACCATCGTCCGAGTAGTCAGCCCGCCGCCGCAGGCTGGCGGGCATATCCCCGAAATCCGTTTAATCCGTTAAATCTGCGATTAAAGTTTGCGTTTGATTTCCTGTTCTTCGAAGCCTTCGATGTTGTCGCCTTCTTGCAGGTCGTTGAAGTTTTTCACCGAAATACCGCATTCGTAACCCTGGCGCACCTCCGACACGTCGTCTTTGAAGCGCTTGAGATCCTGAATGTCGCCCGTGTGCTGCACGATACCGTTGCGCACCACGCGAACTTTGGTTTTGCGGGTGAAGGTACCGTCCGTCACCATGCAGCCACCGATGGTGCCCACCTTGGTGATGTTGAACACCTGGCGAACCTCGGCGTTGGCCACTACCACTTCGTGTAGAGTCGGGGCCAGCATGCCTTCCATCGCGTCCTTCACCTCGTTGATGGCGTTGTAGATGATGGAGTACAGGCGTACGTCGATCTGCTCTTGCTCGGCCAGGCGGCGGGCGCTCTGCGAGGGTCGCACCTGGAAACCGATGATGATGGCATCGGAAGCCGAAGCCAGCAGTACGTCGCTTTCCGAGATGGCACCCACGCCTTTGCTCAGGATGTTCACCTTCACCTCGGGTGTGCTGAGCTTCAGCAGCGAGTCAGAAAGCGCTTCTACCGAGCCGTCCACGTCGCCCTTCACCAGGATGTTGAGTTCCTTGAACGAGCCGATAGCCAGGCGGCGACCAATCTCGTCGAGGGTAATGTGCTTCTTGGTGCGGATGCTCTGCTCGCGGGCCAGCTGCTGGCGCTGGGTGGCCAGCTCGCGGGCTTCGCGCTCGGTTTCCATCACTTGGATGCGGTCACCAGCCTGCGGGGCACCGGTGAGGCCGAGTACCTGCACCGGCGTGGCCGGGCCAGCAATCTTCTTCTTCTTGCCCCGGTAGTCGGTCATTGCCTTCACGCGGCCGTAGTGCGGGCCGGCGAGTACGATGTCGCCTACGTTCAGGGTGCCGGTTTGCACCAGCACGGTGGTTACGTAGCCGCGGCCCTTGTCCAGCTCAGCTTCGATTACCGTACCCACCGCGTTGCGGTCGGGGTTAGCTTTCAGGTCGAGCAGTTCGGCTTCGAGCAATACTTTTTCCAGCAGGTCGTCCACGCCGAGGCCCGACTTGGCCGATACCTCTTGGCTTTGGTACTTACCGCCCCATTCTTCCACGAGAATGTTGATCTGCGAAAGCTCTTCGCGGATTTTCTCGGGGTTGGCGTGCGGCTTATCAACCTTGTTGATAGCGATGATAATCGGCACCCCAGCGGCCTGGGCGTGGTTGATGGCCTCCTTAGTCTGGGGCATCACTGAATCGTCGGCCGCGATTACGATAATAGCGATATCGGTCACCTTGGCACCGCGGGCACGCATGGCCGTAAAGGCTTCGTGACCAGGAGTATCGAGGAAGGTAATCGGGCTGCCCGACTTGGTTTTCACCTCGTAGGCCCCGATGTGCTGCGTGATACCGCCGGCCTCGCCCTTGGCTACGTTGGCCTCGCGGATGTAGTCAAGCAGCGAAGTCTTACCGTGGTCGACGTGACCCATGATGGTAACGATGGGCGCGCGGGGCTCGAGATCCTCGGGCGCATCGGTCATGTCGATGGGCTCCTCATCTTCCTCGGCCGAGAGGAATTCCACATCGTAGCCGAATTCGTCGGCGATTACGGTGATAGCTTCGGCGTCGAGGCGCTGGTTGATGGAAACGAACATCCCCATGCTCAAGCAGACCTTGATCACCTCGTTCACGTTCACGTCCATCAGCGAAGCCAAGTCATTGGCCGAGATGAATTCAGTGAGCTTGAGAGTTTTAGCGTCCAGCTCGTTCTGGGCACGCAGGGCTTCGCGCTCTTCGGCGGCCATGCCCCGCTTGTCGCGGCGGTACTTGGCGCGGTTGGCGGCGGCGTTGGTTTTGCCGCCGCTCAGCTTGGCCAGCGTAGCCTTGATCTGCTCCTGAATCTGCTTGTCGTTCTGCTCGGGGGTGAGCGGCGCTTGCTGCGGGTTCTGGCGATTGTTGCCACCTTGGCCGGAGCGATTGCCCTGATTGTTGCCGCCGGGGCGATTATTACCCCCTTGGCTGGGGCCACCGGGACGGTTGTTGCCGCCCTGATTAGGACCACTGGGACGGTTGCCCTGGTAGCCGCCGCCCTGCTGGCCGGTACCGGTCGAAGTGCCGGCGTTGCCGCCCGGCTGGCCGGGAGCGGGCAGGCGCTGGCGCTTCTTCTGGTTGGCGTTGCCCACACCGCTCTTGCGTACGTCGGACGAGGCCACGGGGCGCGCGCCCCGGCCGCCCGGCCCACGACGGCTCGAATCAACTGGCAGTTGAATCTTGCCTAGTACGGTCAGGCCTTTGAGCTGGTCGGCTTTAGCCACAATAGTGCCTTCTTCAGATGCAGGGGCTTCGGGAGTGGCGGGCGTCTCGGGCGCGGCCGGCGTCGAAGCAACGGGTGCCGCAGGCTTCGCGGGGGCTGCGGCCGGAGCGCTTGGGGCCGGCGTGGTAACTGCGGCGGTCACGGGCACAACGGGTGCCGCTGGGGTCGCCGGAGCGGTAGCCACTGGTGCAGCGGCGGGGGCCGTGGTGGTAGTGGCAGCTGGTGTCGGTACGGGCGCGGGCTTAGCTGCGGGAGTTGCAGCAGGCTTGGCAGCCGGAGCTGGCGTAAAATTCACTGCGGCGGGCGCGGTAGTGGGGGCTGGCGTAGCCGGTCGGGGCGGGATTACGCGGCCCCGGCTGTCGAGCTCAATTTTACCCAATACCTTGAGCCCCGGAGCTTTGGGAGCTTCGGTAGCCGGGGGCGTCGTCGTGGCTGGCTGTACCGGAACAGCCGCAGCCGGTGCCGCTGGGGAAGGAGTGGAAGTAGCCGGAGTAGGTACCGACGTTGCAGCCACGGCTACCGGAGTTGGAGCCGGCGTAGCCGCAACGGGGGCCGGAGTTGGAGCCGGCGTCGCGGCTACCGGAGTAGGTGCCGGGGCCGGGGCGGGCTTCGCCACGGGAGCGGGCGCGGGCTTGGCCAGCGCAGCCTGCGCCTGCGCGTTCAGCTCGCTTTGGCGGCGGGCCTGCGTGTGGCGCTGAGCTTCTTGCTTATCCTGGGCCGAGGCCGCAAATTCTTTTTCCAACAGGCCAACCTGCTCACCGGTCAGCTTGGTCGTGGGCTTGTTTTCTACCGCAATTCCCTTGCGGGACAGAGCCTCAACGGCCCGGTCGATGCCAATGTTCAGGTCTTTGGCCGCCTGTAGTAGCCGTTTCGGGGTTGCTTCCGCCATTCTAATAAGTCGCGAACGAATACGTTCAGGGTGCAAAGGTAAAGATTAAATCTGGCCAGCAGGCTATAAAGTCAAGCCCACTGGCCTGATTTTAATATATTACCCGCTGGCGGTCGGCCCCGGCCCTCATTGGGCGGCCGGAGCGCTGTCGGTATCAGCCGGGGTGACTGATTTGGGGGTTTCGGTCGGCGTGGCAACCGCTACCGGGGCCGTAGCCTCGGTCGGCAGGTCGTCGTCATCGGCAAATTCCTGGCGAATGATGCGGTACACATCGTCCACCGTTTCTTCTTCAAGCTCCGTGCGGCGCACGATATCGTCCTTTTTCACGGCCAATACGGCGCGGCCGGTATCGAGGCCGATTTTCTTGAGCTCGGCAATCACCCAGCCCTCGATTTCGTCGGTAAACTCGTCGAGCGCAATGTCTTCCTCGTAGTCGGTGGCTTCGCGGAACACGTCGATCTCCATGCCCACTAGGCGCGAGGCTAGCTTGATGTTGGCCCCGCCCCGGCCGATGGCCAGGCTCACCTGGTCGGGTTTCATGAACACGGAAACGCGGCCGGTTTGTTCACTGATTTTCATCGAGCCGACTTTGGCCGGCGACAGGGCGCGGGCGATGAACAGCTCCAGGTTGTCGGTGTAGTTGATGATGTCGATGTTCTCGTTCATCAGCTCGCGTACCACGGGGTGGATGCGGCTGCCCTTCATGCCCACGCAGGCACCCACCGGGTCGATGCGCTCGTCGTAGCTTTCCACGGCCACCTTGGCGCGCTCACCGGGCTCCCGCACCACGTTCTTAATGCTGATAAGGCCGTCAAAAATCTCGGGTACTTCCTGCTCGAACAAGCGCTCCAGGAAGGCCGGCGCGGCGCGGCTCAGGATAACCTTGGGCGTGCCGTTCACCACGTCGACGCGGTGAACCACGGCGCGCACGGTATCGCCCTTGCGGTAGCGGTCCTTGGGGATCTGCTCGCTCTTGGGCAGCACCAGTTCGTTTTCGTCCTTGTCGAGGATCAGGGCCTCGCGGCTCCATACCTGGTACACCTCGCCGGTGATGATCTCGCCCACGAGGTCCTTGTACTTCTGGTACAGGTTGTCGCGCTCCATATCTTTCACGCGCTGAATGAGCGTCTGGCGGGCCAGCAGCACGGCGCGGCGACCAAAGTCGTCGATTTTGATGCGCTCGGCCACCGATTCGCCAATCTCGAAATCGGGCTCGATTTTCTGGGCTTCTTCCAGCGGAATCTTGTCGAGGTCCCAGATATCCTCCGAGTTGTCGTCCACGATTTCGCGGTTGCGCCAAATCTCCAAGTCGCCATTGTCGGGGTTGATGATTACGTCGAAGTTGGAGTCGTCTTCAAACTTCTTGCGAATCATCGTCCGGAATACGTCGTCCAGAATCGACATCATCGTGGGTCGGTCGATGTTGCGGCTCTTGGCAAACTCCTGGAAGTTCTCGATGAGCATCCGGGCGTTGAGGTCGGCCTGGGCGGCGGCAATTTCCTGCGGGCTGGGGGTAGCTGCTTTTTTAGCCATGAGGGAGGTGTTAAGCCGTTAGCTAACAGTTATTAGCTGCTAGCTTCTTCCTTACTTAAACTGTGCAAAAAAATAAAGCTGCGGTGGAAAAAGCTAACAGCTAATGGCTATTAGCTAGCAGCTTACTTGAAAGAGATAACAACGGTGGCCTCCTTTATGTCCCCGAACGGGATAAAGACGGCGGGCAGGGTCGTTTTCTTGGTTTTTACTTTAACAACTTCGGTGAATTCGATGCCCTCGTCGGTAACGGCGGTGAGCGGGCCGGTTTTCTCGGAGCCGTCTTGCAGCTTGAGCGCGAGGCTGCGGCCGATGTGGCGCGGGTACTGGCGCGGGTCGGTGAGGGGCTGGTCGGCCCCGGGCGAGGTTACTTCGAGCGAGTAGGCGGCATCTTCGCCGTAGGCTTCTTCCATGCCTCGGTTGAGGCGGCGCGTCACCTGGGCGCATTCCTGAATGCCGAGGCCGTTGGGGCCGTCGAGGGTCACGGTGATTTTGGGCATCACCGAATCGGATACGGTGAGGCCCACTACGTATAAGCCGCTGTCGCCGAGGGCGTCGGCAAGCAGCTCCTGGATGCGGTGGCGGTCAAATTGAGCCATGACGGGCGGGGGCTAGGGCAAAAAAAGAGGGGACTGCGCGTCCCCTCTTTTCAGATTGAATACCAATTCTTGGGCAAAGATACGCAATTGTAGCGGTACTTCGCAAGCTTTAGCTTGCGGGCGAGAGGGGCGAGCACTTGCGTGAGGGGACGTTCGCTGGCGTGGGCACTCGCTCTGCTCGCCGCAAGCTAAAGCTGACGCTACATGCCGACTGCTGCGTCGTCGCCGCGCGGGTCGGCACCGCCTTCGAGCCGGCCGTCGGGCAGCACCCGGATGATGTCGAGCCGGCCCCAGGAAGCGCGGGGTTTAGGATTGAAGCCTTTTTCTTGCAAGGTCTTTTCGGTAGCAGGGGTGAGGGCCCCGGCTTCGACGTCGAGCTGGTCGGGTAGCCACTGGTGGTGCAGGCGCGGGGCAGCCACGGCCTGCTCGGCATCGGCCCCGTAGTCTACTACTGCGAGAATGCTTTGCAAGACGCTGGTAATAATGGTGCTGCCGCCCGGCGAGCCGGTGACGAGGAAGAGCTTGCCGCCTTTGGTGAGGATGGTGGGCGTCATGCTGCTGAGCATGCGCTTGCCGGGCGCGATGGCGTTGGCCACGCCGCCCACGAGGCCGTAGGAATTGGGTACGCCGGCTTTGGCGCTGAAGTCGTCCATCTCGTTATTTAACAGAAAGCCCGCGCCGGCGACCACTACCTTGCTGCCATAGGCCCCGTTGAGGGTAGTGGTACAGCTCACGGCGTTGCCTCGGGCATCGACGATGCTGTAGTGAGTAGTCTGGTCGCTCTCGTAGCCAGGTAGGCCAGTGCCCGCCGCCACCTGGGCGCTGGGCGTAGCCTGGCCATTGGCCGGGATGGTGCGGGCGCGCTGCTGGTTGTAGTCTTTGGCCAGCAGCCGGGCCACCGGTACTTTGCCAAAGTCGGGGTCGCCGAGGTAGGTGGCGCGGTCGGCATAGGCGCGGCGCTCGGCCTCGGTGATGAGAGCTACGGCGGCGGGCGTATGGTAGCCGAGCTTGCCCAGATTATAGGGTTCCAGCATTTGCAGGATTTGCAGCAGGGCCACGCCGCCGCTGCTGGGCGGCGGCATGGTAATAACGTCGTAGCCACGGTACTGGCCGCGTAGCGCGGCGCGCCACTTCGGCTGGTAGGCGTCGAGGTCTTGCTGGGTAATGAGGCCGCCGCCCTTCCTCATTTCGGCCAGCAGCAGCTCGGCCGTGCGGCCCTGGTAGAAGCCGGCGCGCTGTTGCTGTTGAATGCGCAGCAGCACGGCCGCGAGTTCGGGCTGCTTGAGGGTGTCGCCCTTTTGCCAGGCGGCGGCCCGCACGAATACCGGCGGCGAGCCGGGGTTGTACTTCGTAAAATCGGCTTGGGTGCGGTTGAGGCCGGCGGCTTCTTTTTCGGTGAGCACCACGCCGTGGCTGGCCAGGCGCACGGCCGGGGCTACCAGGGCCGCCCACGGCAGCTTGCCTTTCTTGCCGTGCAGCGCGACCATGCCCGCCACGGTGCCGGGCGTGCCCACTGCCAGCGCGCCGGCCGTGCTGCGGCCGGGCACCACGTTGCCGCTGGCATCGAGGTACATGTCGCGACTGGCGGCGGCGGGGGCAGTTTCGCGAAAGTCGAGGGTACCCGCCTGCCCGGCCTGGTCGCGGTACACGAGGAAGCCCCCGCCGCCCACGTTGCCAGCCACCGGCAGCACCACGGCCAGGGCAAACTGCACGGCCACGGCCGCATCGTAGGCGTTGCCGCCCTGCTGCATGATGTCGCGGCCAACCTTAGAAGCCTCGGGGTGAGCCGAAACCACCAGCGCCCGACGGGCCACTACCGGCGCGGCGGCTGGTGGGAGCTGACTAACCTTGCTGGCCTCAGATGCCGTTGGGGAAGAGCGACGCGGGGCGATTGACTGGCCCAGGGCCGGGCCAGCCAGGGTGGCGACCAGTAAAGTAGCCGTCGAGAAGCGGGAGAGCGTATGCATGCCGCAAAGTAGGCACCACTATTCGCCTGCCGGGCAGTTGCCTACCTTTGAACAGCCAACTATTCTTCTACCTAATGTCTGCCGAAACCCAGGTTCCCGCCGCGGCTCCCGCGCCTGTACTGCCGCTTACCCAGGAAGATGCCTGGCTGCAACCCTACGAACCCACGCTGCTGGCCCGCCAGCAACGGCTGGCCGACCGCCTGGCCGCCATCACCCAGGAATATGGCTCGCTGAGCAAATTTGCCACTGCCCACCAGCGGCTGGGTCTGCACTACGATGCCCGCCGCCGGGGCTACGTAGTGCGCGAGTGGGCGCCCGGGGCCGAAGCCGTGAGCCTAATTGGAGATTTCAATTTCTGGAACCGGGAGGCCGACCCGCTGCGCAAAGACGAGGCCAGCGGGGTGTGGGAGGGCTTTATCGCCGACGACGAAAACGGCCGCCGCCCGGCCGCCGGCTCGCGCTACAAGCTGCACATCGTCGCCCACGGCCAGGGCAAGGACCGCCTGCCCGCCTACCTGCGCCGCGCCGTGCAAGACGAGCATAGCAAGGATTTCGCCGCCCAGCTCTGGGTGCCCGAAGCGCCGTTTAAGTGGACCGACTCGACTTTTCGCGTGGCCAACGCCACTAAGGGCCAGCCGCTCATCTACGAGGCGCACGTGGGTATGGCCCAGGAGGAAGGCCGCGTGGGCACCTACCGCGAGTTTGCCGACCACGTGCTGCCGCGCATTCAGGCCGACGGCTACAATGCCGTGCAGCTCATGGCCGTGCTGGAGCACCCGTACTACGGCTCGTTTGGCTACCACGTGGCCAATTTCTTCGCGCCCAGCTCGCGCTTCGGCACGCCCGAAGACCTGAAGTACCTGGTGAACGAGGCGCACCGGCGCGGCATTGTGGTGCTGCTCGACCTCGTGCACTCGCACGCCGTGAAAAACGAGGCCGAGGGCCTGGCCGACTTCGACGGCTCGGGCAACCTTTACTTCCACAAGGGCGAGCGCGGCAACCATCCCGGCTGGGACTCCAAACTTTTCGACTACGGCCGGCCCGAGGTGCAGCAGTTTCTGCTGTCTAACCTGCGCTACTGGCTGGAGGAATTTCACTTCGACGGCTTCCGCTTCGATGGAGTGACGTCGATGCTCTACCACCACCACGGCGAGGGGCACGCTTTCGGGGGCTACGACAGCTACTTCGGCCCGCAGGCCGACGAAGACGCCATTCTCTACCTCATGCTGGCCAGCACGCTAGTGCGCGAACTGAAGAAATCGGCGCTGCTCATTGCCGAGGATATGAGTGGCCTGCCCGGCCTGTGCCGGCCCATCGCCGACGGCGGGGTGGGCTTCGACTACCGCCTGGGTATGGGCCTGCCCGATTTCTGGATTAAAACTCTCAAGCACCAGCGCGACGAAGACTGGGACTTGGGCACGCTCTGGCACCAGCTCACCAACCGCCGCCAGGGTGAAAAAACCGTGGCCTACGCCGAAAGCCACGACCAGGCTTTGGTAGGTGATAAAACCCTGGCTCAGTGGCTCTATGGCGATGCCATCTATCACCATATGCAGGTGCTGGACGGCGATGGCGGCGCGGCGCGGGCCACGGCGCTGCACAAGCTCATCCGGCTCATTACGCTGAGCGCGGGTGGTGAAGCCTACCTCAACTTCATGGGCAACGAGTTTGGCCACCCCGAGTGGATAGATTTTCCGCGGGCGGGCAACGACTGGAGCTACCATTACGCCCGCCGTCAGTGGAGCCTGGCCGACAACCCGGACCTGCGCTACCACCAGCTGCTGGCCTTCGACCAGGCCATGCTGGCCCTGGCCCGCGAGCGTCAGCTGCTCATCAAAGGCCCGGCCACGCTACTCAATATCGACACGGGTAATAAAGTCATTGCTTTCGAGCGCGCCGGCTTGGTATTCGTATTCAGCTTCAACGTGGGCGAAAGCTTCTCCGATTACGGCATTCCGGTGCCGGCGACGGGGCGCTACCGCTTGGTGCTCAGCTCCGACCGCCCCGCCTTCGGGGGCTTCGACCGGCTCGACGAGCAGGTAGCGCACGATACGCTGGGGGGCGGCGGCACGGCCGAGGCTCCGCGTTTGCGTTTGTACGTGCCCAGCCGCACGGCTTTGGTGCTAGCGAAGGGGTAATGAGAGTAGTTTGAGTAATGGGAGTAATGAGAGTAATGGCTTTTGTAGAATTACCCATTACTCTCATTACTCTCATTACTCCCATTACTCTCATTACTCCCATTACTCAAACTACTCTCATTACTCCCCTCAGTGCCGTCCCTTGCGTTGCTCGGCCACCTCATCGAGCCGGTGGCCCTGCTCGCGGCCGAAGCGCACGTGTTTGGCGGCCCCGATTACCTGCGAGGAGTAGATTCCCTGGTGCCCCGACACGAGGTAAGCCACCACGCAAGCCACCAAAAAGTACGCGCCCGCGTGCGAGCCAAACAACTCCACGCCCAGCAGGGTGCAGGCAATGGGCGTATTGGCCGCGCCGGCCAGGATGGCGATGAAGCCCATCGCTGCCAGGAGGGCCAGCGGGAGCGGTACTACGAAAGAAAGCGCCGACCCCAACGTGGCCCCGATAAAAAACAACGGGGTTACCTCGCCGCCCTTGAAGCCGCAGCCCAGCGTGAGGGCCGTAAAGACCATCTTGAGTAGAAAGACGTAGGGCATCTGGGGTACCTTACCCGCCGCCACGATGGTGGCGTCGCCCAGCCCGATGTACTGCGTGCCCAGCGCCAGGATACCGGCCGTGAGCATCAGCCCACCGATGACCGGCCGCAGCGGCGGCCACGGCACCCGCTGAAACTGGTGCCCCACCCAGTGCGTGAGAATGGCGAAGCTGCGGGCCGCCAGGCCAAACAGCGCCCCGCATATCACCGTGAGCAGCAGCCGCGAGGGGTCGAACGGCGGGGCGTCGAGTACCGGAAACAGCTCGTAATGGATGCCCCAGGCGCGGGTAACCCAGGCGGCGCTCACGGCGGCCAGTACGCTGGGCACGAGGGCGTCGTAGCTCACCGCGCCGATTACCACCACCTCAATTCCGAAAACGGCCCCGGCCACCGGCGTGCCAAATACCGAGGCAAAGCCCGCGCTGATGCCCGCGATGAGCAGCAGGCGGCGGTCGCGGGCGCTGACTTTGAAAATGCGGGTGAGCTGGTCGGCCAGTCCGCCGCCCATCTGTACGGCGGTGCCCTCGCGGCCCACCGAGCCGCCAACTAGGTGCGTGAGCAGCGTGCTGCCCAATACCAGCGGCACGATGCGCGGCGAGATAACGCCGTGCGGACTGTGAATTTCGTCGAGCAGCAGATTATTTCCCCGGCTTGCGTCGCGCCCCAGGTAGTGGTAAGTCGCCCCGATGGCCAGCCCCGCCAGCGGCAGCCCGGCGATGATGGCCGGGTGTGCCTCGCGGTAGTGCGTAACCCAGGCCAGCGTAACAATGAACAGCGCCGAGGCCGACCCGGCCAGAATGCCTACTACGCTGCAAATGGCCAGCCAGCGCAGCAAAAACAGCACCGTGGGCGTCTGTTCGGCCTTGAACACGGGCCGGAGTACGGGGCGCAGCAGGCGGTAGGGGGATTTAGGGAAAATATCCAAAATGCGAAAGCCCGCCGCGTAGAGCGACGGGCTGAAAAAGTACGGGCCAGCGGCCCCGGGGTTGAGCAAGGCGGAGCTTAGGCGCTATTCGCGCTTGCGGCCGATGCTGAGGCGATACAGTGTTTCGGTGAGGCGCTTGGCGCGGACGTCGGCGTTTTTAGCTCCCTTGAGGTAGCGTACGTAAGCGCGCTGCTCCAATTTATTCAGGCTTTTGAAAAACTTGGCGGCGGCTTCATCCTTCGTCAGGCCGGCGGCCAGGTCTTCGGGCAGGCTTACCACGCGCTCGGTAGTATCGTGGCGCAGGGCCACACGCAGCACGTCGCCCACGGTTTTGCCGATGGCCCGGCGCACCTCGCGCGGGATCACGAGGGCGTGGTACCCATCGCCGAGCGGCGTGAGTTCGCCTTGGTAGGGAAAGCCGTCGATGGTGGCTTGCACTGGTAGTTCTTCTTTGGTGCCGTAGCGCTCCTCCACCGAGAAGGGAGGCACTACGAATACGTCGCCCGTGCGCGGGTCGGCTTCGAGCGCCGCCTCAAATTCCTGTTCAAAGTCCGTCATTATTTACAAAAATACGGAGAAGAGAAGGGCTGGAGTATTTTGCGGGTGTATGTGCACTATTCTTTAGCTAGGAGTGAGCACCTTATCCCTGGATAAGTAACGGTGATGCAGTGACCAACAAAACGCTCCAAAAATTACTGAAGATTAGTTAACTAAATTGTCCTTGCGAGCGCAGCGAAGCAATCGCATCTGTTCGGCCTTGCCGTTCGGGTGCGATTGCTTCGCTGCGCTCGCAAGGACAGATAGTTTTCGGACGACCGCCAACAACTTAAACCGCTTCTAAAAGCCATTAGAAACTACTGCTATCCCTTCGGCTCTTATATCTGACCTCTCGACCCTATCCGGCTACCAAGTTGCGGGCTTGGGCTGGGCCTCGCGCAGGGCTTGCGCCACCGCCTCAGCCTCGGCGGCCGGGATGGTCAATACCATCCCATAATGCAGCCCAAGCTCGCGGCGCAGGCGCTGGGCCAAGGCAGGCGTTTCGGCCAGGATGAGATCGGCGCGGCGCAGAGCCTGGCGCTGAAGCTCGGCCACCCAGCCGGCGGCTTTGTCGATAGACTCGGTCTCAGTGGCGGCCAGGGCGGCCACGTGCAGCACTAATGGCTGCCCGGTGCGCTGCCGCAGCTCCTGGGCGGCCAGCCAGGTAGGCCAGGCTGGCGCATAAATAGCGGCAAACTCGGGTTCAGCGAGCGCCAGTGGCACGGCCAGCCGGGCGTACTGGATGATTTGATAATTCAAATCGGGGGCTGGGTAGTGCTGGTTGGCCGGCCGCAGCGCTTCGTGCGCCGGGCTGAGCGAGGGCGTGGCGGTCGGCTCCGGTGATTCGACCACGAAAGCTTCCGGCTGCGGGGTTGATAGCGGCGGCGCATCGGGAGCGGTCAGCCCAGGCGTATTCTCCGTATCGAGTAGAAACTCGTCGGCCAGCGGAAAGTCGGCCTCGCTGGTTTCGGCGTCGATTAAGTCAGCGGTTTCGGCCAGCGCTAAGTCGGTTTCCAGGTCGGCGGCCTGGGGGGGCGATTCGGGAAGAGAATACGTGGGAGCGGCGGGCACTGTCGCTGCCGGCGAGTCGAAATCAGTTGTGGGGAGCGGCTCGGCGGCCAGCGTAGCCGAGGTGGCGGGTAGTCCCGCTAGCACCGTACTGAGGCCGGGTATCGGGGCGGGGGCAGCCCCGGCGGGCATTTCCTCTTGCTTTGGGATGGCCTGCTCCGGAACGGTTGCACCTACGTAAGGTGCCGCGGGAATGGCGACCGCACCGGCCCAGATGGGGGCGGGGAGGGGCCGGTCTGGGCGCGTGGGCGGCGGATTTAAGCTACCCAGGCGGAGGATCCGCACGGCGGCCCAGATTGGCGGCGCGGGCTGGCTGGGCGGGGATGCTGGATTCGGTAGCGTAGCGGGCCCCGTACTTTCTGCGGAATACGCTTCGTGCTCAATAGCAGTGGTAGGCGGAGAGTCGGGTGCTTCGAGGGCTTCTGCCGGCGGGGGCAGCTCGGCGACCGGGGCGGGTACCTGCGCTGCGGGGGTAGCGAGCTCCGGCAAGTCGGCGGGCAGCGGGAGGTACTCTTCGGCACTCAGGCCGTCGGGCGCGTCGGCCTGGGGCACCAGCACCAGCAGCGAATCGAGGGGCGGGGTGCTGGCCTCAGTGGCTTCCACGAGGGCCCGCACGGCCGGGGTAGCCTCGTCCCACGCCAGTACGAGAACGGCGATAGGGTCGGGCGAAGCAACAGCGGGCAAAGACATTGGCAGGATTTAACCCTGCGAATAACGGCACCGCAGCCGCCAGGTTAACCGTAGGGCTTAAAAAAAATAACAGAAGCTTGGGCGAGCGGGCGAGCTAATTCATCGTTTTAGCGCGGCGTTAATCGGCTAAAAAAGTATCTTGCGAGCTTAACGACGCCCCCGCGCCGGCCCCGGCCGGCTGCTTCGGACCATCGGTAGCTTTCTACTCGTCTCCAGCTTTTTATATATGCCGACTAATTCCGCTCAGGAAAACAACTACATGCTCAACGACCTGGCGCTGCAAGCACGCCAGGAGCACCTGCCCGGTACCGTGGTGCGCGCCGAGCAAACCGACGACCACCTCTTCACTTTCACCACTGAAAACGGTACGCGCCTGCTGCTGCACGCGCTCAGCGACAAGATTCTGCGCTTCCGCTACCTCACGCCGGGCTCGCCCAGCGAGCCCGATTTCAGCTACGCCGTGCCCGATCCCGCCGTGGAGCGCTCGATGCGCCCGGCCGTGCCCAGCTTTCTGGAATTCAAGGAGAAAGACGACCACTACCGCCTCACCACGGCCCGCCTCATCTGCATTGTGTGGAAGGAGTCGCTGCGCACGCGGGTGCTCGACCGCTCGGGTACCATCCTTAGCGCCGATGAGAAGGGCTTTCACTGGCACCACGACGACGACACCGGCAACGACGTGGTGAAAATGAGCCACCAGGTGCCCAGCGGCGTATGTTACTACGGCCTCGGCGACAAGCCCGCCAACATGAACCTGCGCGGCCAGCGCTTCCTCAACTGGGGCTCCGACACCTACGGCTACGTGAAGGGCTCCGACCCGCTGTACAAGAACATTCCGTTCTTCCACGTGCTGCACCAACGCATCGCGCACGGCATTTTCTTCGACAATACCTTCAAGGCCTTTTTCGACTTCGCGGCCGAGCGCGCCGACGTGACCAGCTTCTGGGCCGAGGGCGGGGAGATGAATTACTACTTCATCTACGGCCCCACCTTGCTCGAAACTACCGAGGAGTACACCCGCCTCACCGGCCCGCCCGAGCTGCCGCCGCTCTGGACGCTGGGCTACCACCAGTGCAAATGGAGCTACTTCCCGGAAAGCAACGTGAAGGAAATCACGAAGGGCCTGCGCGACCGCCGCATTCCATGCGATGCCATTTACCTCGACATCGACTACATGGATGGCTACCGGTGCTTTACCTGGAGCCCGCAGCACTTCCCCGAGCCCAAGCGCATGGTGGCCGAGCTGGCCGCCGAGGGCTTCAAGACGGTGGTCATCATCGATCCCGGCATCAAAATCGACCCCGAATACCCGGTGTACCAGCAGGGGCTGAAAAACGACTTCTTCTGCCGCCGCGCCGACGGCCCGCTCATGCGCGGCTCGGTTTGGCCGGGGCTCTGCAATTTTCCCGACTACACCCGGCCGGCGGTGCGCGAGTGGTGGGCCGGCTTGTTCAAAGGCCTGATTCAGGATACCGGCGTGCGGGGCGTGTGGAACGACATGAACGAGCCCGCCGTGTTTGAGAAAGGTACCTTCCCCGACGACGTGCGCTTCGACTACGACGGCCAGCCCTGCTCGCACAAGAAGGCGCACAATATCTATGGCATGCAGATGGCCCGCGCCACCAACAACGGCGTGAAGCACTTCAGCTATCCCAACCGGCCGTTTACCATCACGCGCAGCACCTACGCGGGCGGGCAGCGCTACTCCTCGGGCTGGACCGGTGACAACATTGCCAGCTGGGACCACCTCTGGCTGGCCAACATTCAGTGCCAGCGGCTGAGCATTTCGGGCTTCAGCTTTATTGGCTCCGACATCGGCGGCTTTATCGATACGCCCGACGGCGAGCTCTACGCCCGCTGGATTGCGCTGGGGGCGTTCCACCCGTTTTTCCGTACCCACAGCTCGGGCGACCACGGCGACCAGGAGCCCTGGAGCTTCGGCGAGCCGTACACGAGCCTGGCTCGGCACTTCATCGAGCTGCGCTACCAACTGCTGCCCTACATGTACACGGCCTTCTGGCAGTATACCACCCAGGGCACGCCCATGCTGCGCCCGCTCACTTTCCTTGACCAGAACGACCCCGAGACCTACCTGCGCATGGCCGAGTTCAGCCTCGGCGACCACCTGCTCGTGTGCCCTATCACGCAGGCCGGGGCCGATGGCCGCTGGATGTACCTGCCCAAAGGCGAATGGTACTACTACTGGACCGACGAGGTAAAAACCGGCGGCCAGGAAGTGTGGGCCAGCGCCGATCTAACCCGCATTCCGCTCTTCATCAAGGCCGGGGCCGTGGTGCCCACCCAGCCCGTGATGCAGTACGTGGGCGAGCAAGCGGTCGAGCAGCTCACCCTGCACGTGTACTATAAAAACGGCACCGCCGAGAGCGTACTCTACGACGACGGCGGCGAGGGCTACGCTTACCACGAGGGCCAGCAGACTACCCGCCGCTTCCGCGTAACCGGCAACGCCACGGCGCTCACCCTGACCCAAGCCAGCCAGGGCGACTACCAGCCCAGCTACGCCACTTACCGCGTAGTGCTGCACGGCCTGCCCGCAACTATCAGCGCCGTCACGGCCGACGCGCAGGAGCTACCGCTGACCCAGTACCCCGCTACCGAAACTACCGTGGCCGCGCCGGCCGTGGTGGTGGGCGTAGCTTTTGCTGAGCTGCGGGTGACACTGGGCGAGGTGGCTGAGTAGGAACGCTGCTCAGACGAGTTGCCTCAGCTCGTCTGAGCAGCGGTTTCAGTTGGGTAAATCGCTTGTCATTGCGAGCGTAGCGAAGCAATCGCACCTGAGCGGCGCGGCTGAGTAGGTGCGATTGCTTCGCTGCGCTCGCAATGACAGATAGTGATAAGTCGGTGCAGCTAACGAAAACAGTTTAGTAGCGCTACTGCGCATAGGTCGTTGCAAAGCAGCCGACGCGAGTAAAACGAAGCACTAACCTGGGTTTTTGCGTACACCCTGGCCGCTGCCAGGAGCTACGTGCTGTCCTGCGGCTTAGCCTCATTTCCACTCCCGCATGGCCGAAGCCTCGTCTACTAATTCCGCCACTCAGCCCGAATCAAAGGCCACGGTCGTAGTCGCCTTGGTGGCCAACCTCGTCGTAGCTGCCGCCAAGTTTGTGGCTGCCTGGCGCACGGGTTCCTCGGCCATGCTGTCGGAAGCTATTCACTCCACCGTGGATACTACTAATGAGTGGCTGCTGCTGCTGGGGATGCGCCAGAGCGCGCTGCCGCCTTCCGCCGAGCGGCCCTTCGGCCACGGGCGCGAGCTGTATTTCTGGGCCTTCGTGGTGGCGGTGTTCATCTTTGCCATCGGGGGCGGGCTCTCGGTGTACGAGGGCTACCATCAACTGCGCCACCCCGCGCCCCTGCGCGACCCCACCTGGAACTACGCCGTACTGGCCCTGGGCTTTTTGTCCGACGGCGCGTCGTTTGTCATTGCCTGGCGCACGTTTAGTCAGCAGCGCGGCCGGCGGCCATTTTGGCGGGCCTTTCGCATCAGCAAAGACCCGTCGGTATTCATGGTGCTGTTTGAAGATGCGGCCGCGCTGCTGGGCTTGCTGTTCGCTTTTCTGGGCGTATTCCTCAGCCACTACCTCAACCGGCCCGAGCTCGACGGGGCCGCCTCGCTGGGTATCGGGGCACTCTTGCTGATAGTGGCCGCCCTGCTGCTGCGCGAAACCAAGAGCCTGCTCCTGGGCGAGCCCGCCGAAGCCAAGCTACTGGTCCAGATCCGCGAGTTGGCCTGCGCCGAGCCCGCCGTGCAGCAGGTGCGCCCCGCGCTCTCGTCGTACCTCGGCCCGCACGAGATTCTGGTAGTGCTGCCCGTTGAATTCGCGCCCGACTTGCCCGCCGCCCAGCTTGTCGAAGCTACTGAGCACTTGCGTGCGGCTATCCGGAACTGCCACCCCGACGTGCGCCACGTATTTGTGCAACCGGAAGGGCCGTCCACATCGACATCATTACCTGCCGCCTCGGTAGCCCAGGTGCAGCCCACTCCTAAGAATGAAGGGGGCGAAGCCTAATGAACTAGCGAGCAATGTGATTCGCTGGCGCCTGACTTGGGTAATTACGCAGGTAGTTATCGTCTACGTAGCTGGTAGTAAGCTTGCTCATACTCATCGGCATTTTCCAGCTTGAAGCGATAGGTAGTACTGGGTTGGTTGGCGGGAGTAATGAAAAAGCCAACCTCACCGCCCTCAAGCAGGCAGGCGTGCAGCGTTTCAGAATCGGCCTTATCGAGCACGATGCGGTCTACGGGGTTAACGGCCATAAAGGTGTAGACCTTGCCGGCATTGCTGCGCACCTTAACTAGGTAGTTGGTTGGGGCTGCCACCTTTACGGGGCGCATCTTGCTGTAGTCGTCTACTCGTTGGTACGTTGTCCTGGCCCGCCGGCCAAAACCCCTGACGGCGTACGTGGGGATTTCATCGTACAGCATTAGATGAATTGAGGAGCTGCTGTCTACTACTACGCGCGCGGCCATGTCCTCGCTCACAACAGCCGTATTAGCATACTTCCCCCACTGCACGGTAGTATTAACCAAGAAATAGTGGCCGCTCGGCTTATCAAACTCATCTAGGTATTCATCGATGCCCCAGGCCGTCGCCCCTGGCAATTGCCCTTTGCGCTCCTCCTTGACCCACGCCCGATGCTGCTGGGTACGCACCAATGAGTCGAGAATGCCGTTGAGCCGCGAAAGCTTCGCATACAGGGGCGACTCGGGGTAGCGGCTCCCAAGCAAGGCGATGTCGGCGCGAGCCTGGGCGTAGTCTTCCTGTTTATAGGCTTTTACTATTAAAGTGCGCAAGCCAGCGGCGGTGGCTGTATCACGCACGGCTTGGTCGTGCTGCTGCTGGGCTTGTTGCGGGGTCTGCTGCGTTTCTTCTTCGGTCTGCTGTAGCTCTTCTTCGGCCGACAGGCTCTGAGTTTCCGTTGACCCTCCGCATCCGCTACACCACCATAGCAGGCTTGCGGTAATAAGGAAGGTGGCTATCTTCATAATAAGCTGCGCAATAAAGCAGACGGCAAACATACAGTCAGAATCGCCGCGCTACTAATTTGATGGGAGTAATTAGGGCGGGGCGTACATAATTAGGCCGCTTGCGATGGTGCAAACGTTTGCGGTCCCTCGCAATGGCGACCAAGCCTCGAATCGTGCTTAATATTGGCCCCCCTAATAACAAGCCCCGCCGTGGGCTGTTAGCCGGGACCACTGATTCACCCTCGCGGGCACCATTGCCGGCGAGGTCTTACCCCCTACAAGCCCACTTTTGCAATGGCTAAAATTAAAGTAGCAAACCCCGTAGTAGAGCTCGATGGCGACGAGATGACGCGCATCATCTGGAAGTTTATCAAAGACAAGCTCATCCTGCCCTACCTCGACCTTGATATTAAGTACTACGACCTCGGTATCGAGTACCGCGACCAGACCAACGACCAAGTAACGATTGACTCGGCCAACGCCATCAAGCAGTACGGCGTGGGCATCAAGTGCGCTACCATTACCCCCGACGAGGAGCGCGTGAAGGAATTTGGCCTGAAGCAGATGTGGAAGTCGCCCAACGGTACCATCCGCAATATTCTCGACGGCACGGTATTCCGCGAGCCCATCGTGACCAGCAACGTACCCCGCCTCGTGCCCAACTGGACGGCCCCTATCTGCATCGGCCGCCACGCCTTCGGCGATCAGTACCGCGCCACCGATTTTGTGACCAAGGGTAAGGGCAAGCTCACCATCACCTTTACGCCCGAAGACGGCGGCGAGGTGCAGAGCTATGAAGTATTCAACTTTAAGGGCGACGGCGTGGCCCTGGCCATGTACAACACCGACGAGAGCATCCGGGGCTTCGCCCACGCCTGCTTCAACCAGGCCCTGATGAAAGGCTGGCCGCTGTACCTGAGCACCAAGAACACCATCCTGAAGAAATACGACGGCCGCTTCAAGGACATCTTCCAGGAGATCTACGAGCAAGACTACCTGGAGAAATTCAAGGCTGCTGGCATTACCTACGAGCACCGCCTCATCGACGACATGGTGGCCTCAGCCCTCAAGTGGAACGGTAACTTCGTGTGGGCCTGCAAAAATTACGACGGTGACGTGCAGAGCGACACCGTAGCCCAGGGCTTCGGCTCGCTGGGCCTGATGACCTCCACCCTCGTCACGCCCGACGGCAAAACGATGGAAGCCGAAGCTGCTCACGGCACCGTGACGCGCCACTACCGCGACCACCAGAAGGGCAAGCCCACTTCCACCAACCCCATCGCCAGCATCTTCGCCTGGACGCGCGGCCTGGAGTTCCGCGGCAAGCTCGACGGCAACCAGGAGCTCATCGACTTCTGCCACGCGCTGGAGCAGGTGTGCATCGAAACCGTGGAAAGCGGCAAGATGACTAAGGACCTGGCCGTCTGCATCCACGGCAACAAAGTAGAGCACGGCCGCGACTACCTCTACACCGAGGAGTTCCTGGAAGCGCTCGACGAGAACCTGAAGAAGAAACTGGCCAAGTAAGCAGCCAAGCTACTATTCAGCGTCACTAAAAAGCCCCCGCTACGCGCGTAGCGGGGGCTTTTTAATGCGAGAATCCCTGTGAGGCGCAGTCGGGCAAACGACCGGCCTACTCTCTGCAGTCGCCTAGTCTAGCAGTAAGCACTGGACTAGGCCTTCTTAATAGCTGCAAAGGTGTAGAATTACACTGGGCCAGTTCCCAGCGTAGGGGGCGTAAAGCACTAGCAACTACCCAACTCTACCCTAACGCGGGCTACAAACGCAGCCGGACGGTGACTGAGCGGTAGCTACTAGCCGTGCGAGCGAAAACCGCCACCTTAGATTGGATATTGATGGCTAATCGTAGCCACATTCCAAATGATGAAGCTTAGCGCTGGCGCGCTGTTCGAGGTTGTTTGTGCTTCGGCCTGCTTAGTGTCAAACGGTATCGTAAGCATCTGCTGGCCACCCTTCCGAAGCTGCTATAATTCGTGTGCTGAGCACCTATGACCTACGCACGAAGAGCGCTGTGCCCGCGACCTTACGGCCCCACTTCTAAAATATCGCCGGGTTGGCAATTAAGGGCTTGGCAAATTGCCTCTAGCGTACTAAATCGAACGGCTTTCGCTTTACCGGTTTTCAGTATCGAAAGGTTTGAAACAGTTATATCCACTTTAGCCGCCAGTTCGTTGAGCGACATTTTGCGTCGGGCCATCATGACATCTAGGTTTACGATAATGGGCATACGTCACACCGTTAACTCGTGCTCGGCCTGAAACTCGACTCCGCGCCGAAATACTTGTGCGAGGACGAAGATGACGCTTGCTAGGAATAACCACTCGGCGCTTCCGGCGGCTGGTGGCACCGGTCCGCCCCGTTGGAGCAGCCACGAACTGTAACCAGCGACTACCAGTAGCACCAGGCCCTCTAGCAGCGCCACCTGGCTCATGCGCACGAGTAGCACCGCTGCTTCGGCTTGGAAAGGCCGCTCAAAATCAAATTTGCCTAAAGCCTTCACCAGCAGATAGGTGAGAAAAGCTTTCAGGGCAGAGGAAGCTATTAGTAAAGACACGTAGAGGCCGTAGGACGTGGTATTGAATTGGTAAAGACCAAGCAGGTCCAGTCCGAGCGGTAACTGTTTAGTGCTTAATGGCTTGTCGCCTAGGCTGATAAGGAACGAAATTAATAAGGCCCCGGTGTTGATGCACAGGCCAATAAATACGAACCAGAAAATGGTCTTCAGGAAGGCAAGCAGCAGTTTGGGATGTGGTTGCATGAGATGAAAAGAAGTAAAGTGATGAGCAAAACTACTGTAATTTTATTGATAAACAGTAAATATTACATCTTAAAAAGAAATTTTTTACTGCAAAGACTCGTTAGGCGACCTGCCATTAATCTGAGCGGAATGTAGTTTTTACCTGCTCCCAGTCACTAGGAATTCTTATAGTAGTTTTATTCCCCCGCTGCTATACGACTTCTGCCATGCCTTGGAGCAAGTGTGCATCGAAACCGTTGAAGGCGGCAAAATGACCAAAGGCCTGGCCGTCTGCATCCACGGCAACAAAGTAGAGCACCGCCGCGACTACCTCTACACTGAGGAGTTCCTGGAAGCGCTTGACGAGAATTTGAAGAAGAAGCTCGGCCAGTAGCGCAATGCCGCGTAAGAACAAGTCTACTGTGTAAATAAGGTAGTTCTTGGGTCGGTGTATGTACTGGTGTAATATCAAGCTCCAGCTTGGTGAGGCGTCTGGGTACGCTCACCGAGTACGTCACCAAGCTAGAGCTTGGTGTGACACCAGTACACTAGCTTGAGAAGCGCTCTAGGATAATCAGGCACGCAAAAGGCCCTCCGTTAGCACTAGCGGAGGGCCTTTTGCGTGCCTGTTCTTTTAGACTAGATCGCGTGAAAACATCGGTCAGCCCTTGAGGGCGGTCCCCGGCCCCGGCCCGCCGCCGGTATGTTATAATTTCTTTAGTAACACGCTGCCTTAAATGTGCAATATTAAGTTTTTTAAAAATAAAATTTTTAATAATATAAACTTGAATTATAAGATTGGTTAAGCTAATGTTACCAATTAAACAGAAGCGCAACAGCGCAAATAGCGCTAAGGTATAAGCACATGAATAATTTAATTACATATTTTATGATGAAATTACTAAAGTATTCATTGGGTCTGCTGCTTACCATTGTTGCCGGTAGCTCAGCATTTGCCCAAGGCAGTTCCTCCACCCCGGATAGCGTAAGCCGGCGCATACGCTATCAGGATAGCGTTGCAACAGCCCAGGACTTGCGTACCAATGCGGTTACCCTCACCGATAGCGCAACGCGGGCCCGCATCAACTCAGCCCTCCGGTCGTTGGCCGCTACGACCAATCCACCAGCCGCAGCCCCAATCGACAGTACCTATTCGGTGAATTCGTATACCGATGGTACCCGGCTGATTTACGATACGGGCAACATCATTGACGTATTGCGCCACCCAAAGACCGATTTGACCGCAGTAGTTGCGCACCGGGGCTGTTTCCAGGCCGGCGGTGTACCGGAAAACTCTTTAGCCGCCATTCAGCGGGCATCGGATACCAACATGGAGCTGATAGAGCTCGACATCAAAATGAGCAGCGACGGTGTGCCCGTGCTATCGCACGACATGACCGTAGGCCGCACTACCGTAGGCGGCAGAGGTAATTACCGGTTGGTTTCATCGTTTACCAATGGCGAACTACAGACTTTTCGTTTAGAGGATAAGTATGGCGATCCGACTAACCAATTCATACCTACGCTCGAGCAGGCGCTGGACTATATTCACGACCATCGCATTTCCACAGTCGTAGCCCTCGACATCAAAGACCGAGCTGCTGCCCGGGCCTGCTGGGCGTTGATAAAGCGTAAGCGCAACGCTTGGGATAACCCGGCCTACAACTGGGTGATACTCAAAATGAATGCTACTGTGTACAATTATCCTTCCGATGTGGCCTACGACCTGCCAGGACTACTGAAACCGCAGGATCCGTCCAATCCCAACGGCCCTTGGGTAAAGGATTTTTACTACGATAAGCTCCTCTACATCCCGGTTTACACCACAAACATGTCTGATAAGCTAGACTGTCTGGAGAGTTTCCGTGATTTTGCTGGTCAGCCTTCTTCGTAGCAGTCGAGATTAATTACAAGCAGGGAGGAGGGCTCTTAACCGAGCTGATGGCAGAAGCTTACCGCAACCGCATAGCGGGCCATGAGCACACTAAATGCATTTTCAACGCCCTTCCTGATGCGACGAATAGAGGCAGCGACCTTTTTTGGAGTGCCGATGGGTATCATACGTATCGCCTGAGCGACCTCTACTGGCCGCCTGCTAATAAGCCGGCCTGGAACGGCAAACGTGATACAGATGATAAACGGGGTGATTGGAACTTTTTGATTAACGACCCCAACAACTTTAAGATGATTACCACGGACTTACCAAATACGTTGGCTAATCATTTGGGTACCCTCGGAAGGCGCAATACCAACTGGTATCGCCCTCACCCCGACGGGGTACGTGACGAAGTAGACCCGCATAATACATCTTCCGATTCGTCCACACCGTCCAACGCCCGCCTATCGGCCACTACCCTGCGCGCCTCAGCCCCGGCTGCTACTACATTAGGAGTAGGGGTGTATCCAAATCCCACTTCCGGCAACCTGACTGTAGGGCTGAATCAGGAGAAAGAAGGGACGGTAGTATTCCGCATCACCGACCAAACGGGACGTACCGTGCTGAGCCAGAAGCGCTCGTTGCCCGCTGGTGTGCAGCAAGTAGCTCTGCCCAACCTACGTGCCAACGGTGCCCGGCCTGGCCTGTACCTGCTACAGGTAACGCCGAGTAATGGCCAGCCGCGTCAGACCTTTAAAGTGCAGGTCAATTAAGTTAGAACCTACCTAGGTAGGTACGTAAAAGGCCCCCCTGACTTTGTCAGGGGGGCCTTTTACGTACCTAATTCTATGCTGGACTAAGCCAAGTGATTCGAAGTAGCCTTAGCCGTGAGGAACTCGCGGTTCAGGATGGCGATATTTTCCAGCGAGATGCCTACCGGGCACTCGGCTGCGCACGAGCCGATGTTGGAGCAGGCACCGAAGCCTTCGATGTCCATCTGGGCCACCATGTTTTCAACGCGGGTCTTGGCTTCTACCTGGCCCTGGGGCAGCAAAGCCAGCTGCGATACCTTGGCCGAAACGAAGAGCATAGCTGAGGCATTTTTGCAGGCCGCTACGCAGGCGCCGCAGCCAATGCAGGTAGCCGCTTCGAAGGCGCGGTCGGCGATTTCCTTCGGAATCGGAATCTCGTTGCCATCGGGAGCACCGCCGGTGTTCACGCTCACGTAGCCCCCGGCCTGGATGATCCGGTCGAAGGCCGAGCGGTCCACGCTGAGGTCTTTATTTACCGGGAAGGCATTGGCGCGCCAGGGCTCGATGGTGATGGTATCGCCATCCGAAAACTTGCGCATGTGCAGCTGGCAGGTCGTGGTGCCCTTCTCGGGGCCGTGCGAGCGGCCGTTGATGAAGAGGTCGCACGAGCCGCAGATACCCTCGCGGCAGTCGTGGTCGAAGGCTACCGGATCCTGGCCGCTGTGCAGCAGGTCTTCGTTGAGCACGTCGAGCATCTCCAAAAACGACATGTCGGGCGAAATGCCCTTCACCTGGTAGTCAACAATGCGGCCTTCCGTCTGGCGGTTGGGCTGACGCCAAACTTTCAGCGTCAGGTTCATGGGTTTAGCGTTGGGGTTGGAGCCAGCCATTTTTTTAATGATGAGTTATGAGTTAGAAGTTATGAGTTAGAAGATATTGAATCGGCTGGCTAGCCAACTTATAACTTCTAACTCATAACTCACAACTCAATATTACTTGTAGCTCCGCTGCGTGAGCTTCACGTTTTCAAATACCAGCTCTTCCTTGTTGAGGCGCTCGGGCTGGTTTTCGCCCATGTATTCCCAGGCGGCTACGTAGGCGTAGTTCTCGTCGTCGCGCTTGGCTTCGCCGTCCTCGGTGGCGTACTCCTCGCGGAAGTGGCCGCCGCAGCTTTCGTTGCGGTTGAGGGCGTCGTCGACCATCAGCTCACCCAGCTCGATGAAGTCAGCCACACGGCCGGCTTTTTCCAGCGCCTGATTCATTTCCTCGCCGGTGCCGACCACTTTCACATCCTGCCAGAACTCCTTGCGCAGCTTGGCGATTTCCGCCTTCGCGTACTTGAGTCCCTCGGCATTACGGGCCATGCCGCAGTATTCCCACATGAGGTGACCCAGCGCCTTGTGAAACTCGTCGGGGGTGCGGTTGCCCTTGATGCTAAGCAGCTGCTCTACGCGCGCCTGCACGCCAGCCTTGGCTTCGGCGAAGGCGGGGTGGTCGGTGGTTACCGGCTTGGGCGGCGTGTTAGCCAGGTAATCGCCGATGGTGTAGGGGATTACGAAGTAGCCGTCAGCCAACCCTTGCATCAGGGCCGAGGCCCCGAGGCGGTTGGCGCCGTGGTCGGAGAAGTTGCACTCGCCCGTGGCATAAAGGCCGGGGATGGTGGTTTGCAGGTTGTAGTCAACCCACAGGCCGCCCATAGTGTAGTGCACCGCCGGGTAGATGCGCATGGGCATCTGGTAGGGGTTTTCATCGGTAATCTTCTCGTACATCTCGAAGAGGTTACCGTACTTCTGGCTGACCGCCTCGGCGCTGGTGCGCTTGATAACGTCGGCAAAGTCGAGGTATACCGCCAGGCCCGAGGAGCCGACGCCGCGGCCTTCGTCGCACATCATTTTGGCGTTGCGCGAGGCTACGTCGCGGGGAACGAGGTTACCGAAGGCGGGGTATTTGCGCTCGAGGAAGTAGTCGCGGTCATCCTCCTGGATGTCCTGCGGCTTCACTTCGCCCTTGCGCACGCGCTCGGCCATTTCCTTGGTTTTGGGCACCCACACGCGGCCGTCGTTCCGCAGCGACTCCGACATCAGCGTGAGCTTCGATTGGTAGTCGCCCGATACCGGGATACAGGTCGGGTGAATCTGGGTGAAGCAGGGGTTGGCGAAGAATGCCCCCTTCTTGTGCGCCCGCCACGGGGCGGTCACGTTGCAGTACATGGCGTTGGTGCTCAAGTAGAACACGTTGCCGTAGCCACCGGTGGCCAATACTACGGCGTGGGCCGCGTGGGTCTGAGTTTCGCCAGTGATGAGGTTGCGCGTCACGATGCCGCGGGCGTGGCCGTCTACTACCACCACGTCGAGCATTTCCGAGCGGGTGTACATCTTTACCTTCCCGTAGGCAATCTGGCGGCTCAGGGCTGAGTAGGCGCCCAACAGCAGCTGCTGGCCGGTCTGGCCCCGGGCGTAGAACGTCCGGCTTACTTGCGCACCCCCGAACGAACGGTTAGCCAGCAGTCCGCCGTATTCGCGGGCGAAGGGTACCCCCTGGGCCACGCACTGGTCGATGATATTCACCGATACCTGGGCCAGGCGATACACGTTGGCTTCGCGGGCGCGGTAGTCGCCGCCCTTGATGGTATCGTAGAACAGGCGGAATACCGAGTCGCCATCGTTCTGGTAGTTCTTGGCCGCGTTGATGCCGCCTTGTGCCGCAATGGAGTGCGCCCGGCGGGGCGAGTCGTGGTAAGTAAAGGCCTTTACGTTGTAGCCCAGCTCGGCCAGCGACGCCGCCGCTGAAGCGCCGGCCAGGCCCGTGCCCACCACAATAACGTCGTACTTACGTTTGTTGGCGGGGTTGACGAGCTTAACGTTGAACTTGTGCTTGTCCCATTTTTCGGCCAGGGGGCCTTCGGGCGCTTTGGAATTCAGTGTCATATAATAAAGAAACTGAGGTTAGTTGAACGCCAGCGCGAGCTGGTGCAGCACGGCCGGGGCGCTGCTCGTGAGGGCTCCCTGCTCGTTGGTGAAAAGCAGGAAGTAGAGCGGCATAGAAGCGAAGCCAGCCGATACAATGACAGCGAAAGCATAGCCAAAGTTCTTGATGATCGGCATGTACTTGCGGTGGTTCAGGCCCAGAGTCTGGAAGCCCGAGCGGAAGCCGTGCCACAGGTGGTAGCCGAGGCTGGCCTGCGCAGCTACGTACAGCGCCACGTACCACCACTGGTGGAAGGAGGTGACGACTACGCGATACAAATCATCATTGTGGTTGATGTCCTGATCCAGCGTGCCGAAGCGGGCGCGCCAGAAAAAATTGTACAGGTGCACAATCAGAAACACGAGGATGATGGAACCCAGGATGCCCATGTTGCGTGAGGTCCATTCCGAGTTTTGCTTGGCTTCCCACTGGGCGTAGCCGTGCGAGCGGGCCTTTTTGTTGCGCAGCGTCAGCATGAGGGCCTCGTAGATGTGGAAGCCGAAGCCCAGCACCAAACCCCATTCGATGGTACGGATGACCGGGTTGGTGCCCATAAAGTGCGAGTAGGTGTTGAAGGCCACCCCGTCGTCGTGCTTGAAAAGCTGGAGGTTGCCAATCAGGTGCACCACGAGGAAGGTGCAGAGAAACAAGCCCGTAAGGGACATGATAATCTTGCGCCCGATGCTGCTGGTAAAGGTTTTTGTAAACCAGTTCATAAAGATTTCAGCCGAAAAATTGACCTTTTTTAACGCCCAAAGGTAGGGCCGGGGGGAGGCTCAGCCCAAAGCAGGCGCGTAACATAGGCGTTATTTAGAATGGTTAAACTCAGGGAAAGCAGCAGTTGGCCCGCCTGAATCAAATCCGCGTAACTACCGTTAACCCAGTTGCTGCGTACTTTAGGACAACCAACCGCCACTAAAAAGGTTGGTGAGTGGTTACTTAGGCGGGCGGGGCATCAATTTCACGGTAGCGGGCTGTTTTTCAACACAGGAAGATTATGCAACTTCTTTTATCTTTTGGCAAGAATCGGGGACGAAGCGCCTGGCTGCTGGCCGTGCTATTGCTGGGGCTAGGCTGGCTGCTCCCACAGGCGGCCGTAGCCTCCCACATTCGAGCCGCCGACATTCAGGCCCGGGTGGATACCACGGCGGCGGGCAACCCCAACCGCTTTTTCTTCAAGTTGACTATCTACCGCGACATAACTGGCGTGGACCAGCCGACAGTCGGTATCTACTTCGGAGATGGTACCCCCTTGCAGGATGGAATTCCGAAGGCTACTACCGTACGGGTTGGAGAAACTGATATATTTACGTACAATTTTGAGCATACGTACGCAGCGCCCGGTACCTACACCGTAAGCTTTACGGGGGAAAACCGTAACCGCGGGGTGCTCAACATGACCAATTCTGATAATCAGTCAATCTTTATCAGCACGACCATTTCCATCAACCCGGCCTACGGGCGGCGCAACAATTCGCCCGTGTTGCGTGCGCCCGCCATCGACAAGGCCGCAGTTGGGCAAGTGTTTTTGCATAACCCGGCCGGGTACGATGCCGATGGCGACTCGCTGGTGTATCACCTCATCGATTGCCGGCAGGTGCCCACCACCACGGCGCCCGGCAACATCCCGCAGCCGGTAAAATGCCTGAACTACGTACTGCCCGACGACGCTAGTATTACGCCGGGCTCAACTCCGGTGCAGGTAGCTTACTCCGGGGTGCCCATGGGTCGGCCCGGGGACAGAGCGTTTATTTCCCAAGACGTTAACACGGGGCAAATTACCTGGAACGCGCCGGCGAAAGCGGGTTTCTACAACATTGCTTTTCGGGTAGAGGAAATTCGCCGGACGCCCACTGGCTTTCGGACGATTGGGAACGTGGTGCGCGACATGCAGATCATCGTCACCAATGCCCAGAACATTCCCCCGTCGCTCAAAGTCCCCTCCGATACCTGCGTGGTAGCCGATACCCCCGTGCGGCTAACAATATCGGCCACCGACGGCTCCAGCCCCAGCTCGCCACCGAGCAATTTGACGCTGAGTGTTTTCAGCGGGATTTTACCGCCGGCTACGTTTCAGCAGAACAATACGGGTACTACCGTAACGGGTACTTTCCGGTGGACGCCCGGCAACAGCAGCATTCCGCCGCCCGCTGGCAGCCCAGCCAATACCCCTTCACCCAGCCTGACGGCCCCCGGGGGTAGTAACGTGTCGGATCAGCCCTACATAGTAGTGTTCAAGGTGCAGGATTCCTCAAATAGTACGACCAACCCGGCGCTGGTCGACATTAGACCGGTGCGCATTACGGTGGTAGGTCCGCCGCCTCAGAACTTACGCGTCACTCCTTCGGGTACGCCCGGTGGCTTGGTAAGCACACTGACTTGGAATCTGTACAAGTATCAGAATGCTAGCCAGATCTTGATTTATCGCAAGGAAAACTCGTCGAACTTCGTGCCGGGACCCTGCGATACGGGTATTCCGCCCTCGGCGGGCTACACGCGCATTGGGTCGGCGGCCATCAACAGCACTTCTTTCTCCGACAACCAAGGCTTAGTGCGGGGTAAGACGTACTGCTATCGCATTTACGCCACCTTCCCCCTGCCTTCGGGCGGGGCCAGCATTGCCTCACAGGAGGCCTGCGTGACGTTTGGCGGGCGCTCGGCTATGCTCACCAACGTGGACGTGAACACCACCAACACTGCCACCGGCCAGATAACGGTGAAGTGGACCCAGCCCAAGGCTACTGTCGGGACGTTTGCATCGCCCGTCTACAGCTTGTACCGCAGCATCGGCAATGGTCCTTTAAGCCTGGTTGCTACCATTACCAATATCAGCGATACGACCTACGTAGACCGGGGCCTCAATACGGTAGCCAATCAGTATACTTATACGCTCAAATTTGCCAGTACCATGAACGGTGCGGTGGAAGAAGAGACGGCCCCGACGGCCACTAGCGTGCGCACCACCCTAGCTCCCAATGGCCTGAATCGCAGTATCACGGTGAACTGGGCTTACAACGTGCCGTGGGACAATA
The DNA here is from genome assembly GCA_913776615.1 of uncultured Hymenobacter sp. Lineage (GTDB taxonomy): Bacteria > Bacteroidota > Bacteroidia > Cytophagales > Hymenobacteraceae > Hymenobacter. Next base: position 200,742 of record CAJYPK010000034.1, on the reverse strand, counting down.
GCCAGCAGCCCACCCGCATTTACCGCCGCGACCCCGGCAGCAACACGTTCAACCAAATAGCAACCGTTGCGCCGGGTGCCACCAACGGCACTTACCAGGATGGCAACCTCGTGCTGGAGCAGGAATACTGCTACTACGTGCAAACGAATGGGCGCTACCCCGCCTACAGTTTCCTGAGCAGCCTGCTCAATAACAGCCAGCAAATCTGCGTTACGCTCCAGGCAGTACCCTGTACGCCGGTGCTCTCGCTGCAAGTCACGAACTGCGATAGCCTGGCTAACCTGCAATCGTACCTGCCCGTCAACCAGACTTACCAGAACAACCTGCGCTGGACGGTGGGCAATACGCCGGCCGGTTGCGAGGCCAATGCCGTGTACTACCGCGTATTCCGCAGTGAAACGGCCGGGGGTACTTACGTATTGATTGACTCGACTAGTCAGCTAAGCTACGTAGACCGTAACCGGCCCCGTGCTACCTACTGCTACAAGGTGCAGGCCGTGGCGGCCTCGGGGCAGCGTAGCGGCCTTAGCAACGAAGCTTGCCAGAGCGACTGCCTGTTCTTTATCCTGCCCAACGTTTTCGTGCCCGGCGGTACCAACAAGGATAACCAGCTGTTCCGGCCCAAGACGACCAGTCCCATTTTGCGCACCCACATCCAGATTTTCAACCGTTGGGGCCGCAAGGTGTACGAAAGCGACCGCGACCCCTACATCAACTGGAACGGTGGCGGCGCGGCGGGCGAGAGCTCGACCAGCGGCATGGCCTCCGGCGGGATTTATTATTACCTGGCCGAAGTACAGTTTGACGATGCTGCCAAGACTAATCGAACTTACAAGGGCTGGGTGGAGCTGATACGCTAAGCTAGCCCCTTCGCTTAGGCATAAAAAAGCCGTCCTGTCCGGGGCGGCTTTTTTAGCTTTATTTTGCCGGGCTTGCCGGGCGAGCAGGCAATTACTCGCTTTAATTTTTACTGATTTGACACCTTCACATTCTTCGGAGGCCAGCCACACGGCCGTAGTATTTCCGGGCCAGGGCTCGCAATTTCCGGGCATGGCCCGCGACTTGTTTGAGCAAAACGAGGCGGCGCGCGCCCTGCTCACCCAAGCCAATGACATCCTGGGCTTCAGCCTGACCAAGCTTATGTTTGAGGGCAGCGATGAAGACCTGCGCCGTACCGACGTAACCCAGCCCGCCGTGTTTGTGCACTCGGTGGCGCAGTTTGTGGCCCAGCCCGCGCTGGTACCCGGCATGGTGGCCGGTCACTCGCTGGGCGAGTTCTCGGCGCTGGTAGCGGCGGGCGTACTCACCTTTGCCGATGCCCTGCCGCTGGTGGCCCGCCGCGCCCAGGCGATGCAGGCCGCTTGCGAAGAACAGCCCGGCACGATGGCTGCCATCCTGGGCTTGGCCGATGCGGCGGTGGAGCAGGGCTGCCAGCAGGTAGCCGCCGAGGGCGACGTAGTAGTGGCCGCCAACTACAACTGTCCCGGCCAACTCGTGATTTCCGGCTCCACGGCTGGGGTGACCAAGGCGTGCGAGGTATTGAAAGCTGCCGGGGCCAAGCGTGCCCTGCCGCTGCCCGTGGGCGGGGCCTTCCACTCGCCGCTGATGCAGTCGGCCCAGGCAGCCCTGGCCGAAGCTATCGAGCGGACCACGTTTCACCCGGCGCGCTGCCCCGTGTACCAGAACGTAGATGCTGCGCCCCACACCGACCCGGCCGAAATTAAGGCCAACCTGCTGGCCCAGCTCACGGCTCCCGTGCGCTGGACGCAGAGCGTGCAGGCCATGTTTCGCGACGGAGCTACCCACTTCGTGGAGTGCGGCCCCGGCAAGGTGCTGCAAGGCTTGGTAAAGAAAATTGAGCCGACTGCTACCATTGGGTAGAGAAGGTCTATTTTATTCTGAGCTATTACTGCCTAAAAAACTGCTGGCCTGAAATCGTTCGTCATTGCGAGCGTAGCGAAGCAGTTACAAGTGATTTCAGGCCAGATAACAATAATTCATAAACTAAAAAGCGGCTGGCCTTTCTTGGACCAGCCGCTTTTTTAATGGCTTACCCTCGTCACTGCCAGCGGATCAGGGCAGTCGGCCAGCAGTTGGCCGATGGTGCGGTGTAGCTGAGGATGCACCAGTTGCGGTGCTACTTCGGCCAGCGGCACAAGGGCAAAGCGCCGCCCCGGCAGGGCCGGGTGCGGCACCGTGAGGCTGGGGGTAGCCACAATCTCCTGCCCGAAAAGCAAGATATCTACGTCCAGCGTGCGGGCGGCCCAGCGCACGAGACGCTCGCGGCCCTGCTGCTGCTCCGTGGCCAGGCAGGCGGCCAGCAGGGCCGGGGCATCCAGCTCGGTGTCGATGACTAGTGCTTGGTTGAGGAAAGCCGGTTGGTCTTCTACGCCCCAGGCGGCCGTTTCGTAAAGGGCTGACGCCGCGACGAGGCGGCCAGCGGTCGCGGCTAAGTCGCGCCGGGCCTGCGCCAAGCGGGCCACGCGGTCACCAAGGTTGCTACCCAGTAGCAGGTAAGCTCGGGTACTCATGCGCGGGCCGCGAAAAAGGCCGCCGTGCGCTCGGCGATAAGCTGGGCCTGCGCGGGCAGCTTGGAATCGGGCCAGGGGTGCGCCCCGCCAAACATATGGCCCGCGCCAGGCACCACGAATACTTCGGCGGCGGGCTGACCGGCCTGGAGCTGCTGCACGGCGGCCAGCGGCACGGTTTCGTCTTGGTCGCCGTGAATGAGCAATACCGGTTGGCGCAGGTTCGGCATCAGGGCTGGCAGGTCGAGGCGGGCGCGGTGCTGGTAGAAGTTTTCGGCAATCTGGTAATACAGCGGGAGCTGCTGGCCGGTGCGCACGTTGGGCACGTAGTGCACGCCGGTGCGCTGCCACTCGGCCAGCACGGCGGCGGGCCAGCGCGGGTGCAGGTCGGCCACGGCGGCCCAGGTGGTCACGGCGGCTACACGGGGGTCTTCGGCCGCTTTGAGCAGCACCAAGGCCCCGCCCCGGCTGTGGCCCACCAGGTAGAGCCGGCGCAGGTCGAGCAGGCCCGCGGGCAGGGGCGTGGCCCCGGGCGTGTGCAGAGTATCGAGTAGCTGACCGAGGTCGTCGAGCTCCAGGCTGAAATTATTTTGACCGAAAGCCTCCAAATCTTCCAAATCACCGGAGCCACCCACTACTACGCCGTTGTGCGAGAGATTGAGCTTGATAAAAACGAAGCCCTGCTCAGCGAAAAACCGGGCCAGCAGCCCGAAGTGCCCCCAGTCTTTGAACCCCTTGAATCCGTGGACGAACACTACCACCGGCTGGGGCTGGCCGGTGGGCTGATAGGTGGCATCGAGAGCAAAAGGCCGGCCGTGCGCCGGGCCGGTGAGCGTGAACTCAACAGTAGTAGGCATGGGGCTAAGGTAGGCAGTGCGGCCCGGCCGCCGTATTATTGCGCCCGCATGGCAAACCCGCTCGACCGAATACAAGCTCCAATCGCTGCCGAGATGGCGGAGTTTGAAGTAAAATTTCGGCAGTCGATGCAGACCCGGGTGCTGCTGCTCGATAAAATCATGGGCTACATCGTGCGCCGCAAAGGCAAGCAGGTGCGCCCCATGTTCGTGTTTCTCACCGCCCGCGCCAGCGCCGCCAACCCCGCTGCTCCGCTGCCCGAGGCCGTTTTTCGCGGCGCGGCCCTTATCGAGCTGTTGCATACCGCCACCCTCGTGCACGACGACGTAGTAGACGAGAGCAACTACCGTCGGGGTTTTTTCTCCATCAACGCGCTGTGGAAAAATAAGATAGCCGTGCTGGTAGGTGACTACCTACTGAGCCGGGGCCTGCTGCTGTCGCTCGAAAACGATGATTTTGAGCTGCTCAAAATCGTGAGCAACGCCGTGAAGGAGCTCAGCGAGGGTGAGCTGCTGCAAATCGAGAAGGCGCGCCGCCTCGACATTACGGAGGACGTGTACTTCGACATCATTCGTCAGAAAACGGCCTCGCTCATCGCCTCGTGCACGGCCGTGGGCGCGGCGGCGGCCGGGGCCGACAAGGTTACCATCGAAAAGGCCCGGCTCTTCGGCGAGAAGGTGGGCATGGCATTCCAGATCAAGGACGACCTGTTTGACTACGGCACGGCCGAAATCGGCAAGCCCGTTGGCATCGACATCAAAGAAAAAAAGATGACGCTGCCGCTCATCTACGCTTTACAGCACGCCAGCTGGCTCGACAAGCGCCGCGTCATCTTCAACGTGAAAAACAACGCCGGTCACCGCGACCGCGTGCAGCAGGTAATCGACTTTGTGAAGCAGTCGGGCGGCCTCGATTACGCCGTGAAAACGATGGAGCGCTACCGCGACGAGGCGCTGGCCATTTTGCGCGAGTTTCCGGAATCGGAAGCCAGAAACTCACTCGAAACGCTGATCAACTACACGATAGAGCGGGAAAAGTAGCGTAAGCTTCAGCTTGCGGCGAGCGCCGCGAGCAGGCACGTAGGGGGACGTTCGCTTACGTGCTTGCTCGCGGTGCTCACCGCGAGCTGAAGCTTACGCTACATCGGTCGTTACACCAGCACCAGCATGGGGTCGGGGCACAGGGCGGCCCAGCGGGCGCGCTCGCTAGGGGCGGCTACGCCCGGGAAGTCGCCTTGGCGGCCCTGCATGTCGGATATAAGCTGGAAGTGCAGGTGCGGCGGCCAGTCGCCATTTTCGGGGTGCGGGCCGACGTGGGCGAATACTTGCCCGGCGGCCAGCGCCTGCCCGGCTTGCAGGCCGGCGAGGTCGGTGCGGGTGAGGTGGCCGTAGAGGCTGAAGAAGGGAGTGCCTTCCACTTCGTGCTGCAAGATGATGGTGGGGCCGTAGTCGCCGAAGTTGGCATTGTCGGTCAGGCTGTGGACCGTGGCGGGCAGCGGGGCGGCAACGGGCGTGCCGGCGGGCACCCACACGTCTACGCCCAGGTGCAGCGAGCGCGGTTCGGCTTCGTTGTCGAAGTGGGGACTGCGGCGGTAGATAACGCGGTTTTCGAGGTAGCCGCCGATGCCGACGGTGGCCTGTTGGGCGGCCAGCATTTCGGCCACCACGGCGTCGAACAGGTAGGTATCGCGCAGGCGTTCGGGGTGGGTCAGCAGCGGGTTGGCGGCCGTAAAGTCGAGCCGGGCCACGCGGGTAGCGCCGAGCGGATAAGTCGGTAGCACGGGGGCGAAGCCCGCCCGGTGGCGAGTGAGTAGGGTAGCGAGGTCGGTCATCGGAAAACGAAGCTAGGGCCGGAGTGGTAAACGGCGGAGTGGGGGAAAAGCGCGCTGCTGAAACTTCCCCCACCGCCGCTGCCGTAAATTTGTTTCTTCCTTACCTAGCTGATTCTTTATGTCGTCGTACTTGACGCTCACCGTCGTTGCCCTCACCCAGGAAACGCCCGATGCCGTTACCATTCACCTCCAGCGGCCCGACGGCCAGGCCGTACCCAGCAAACCCGGCCAGTTTCTGACGTTGCTCGTGCCCTGCAGCCCGGCCGGTGGGCGTCCCGAGCGTCGGGCTTACTCGCTCAGCAGCACGCCCGGCGAAGCCCCGCGCCTGTCGGTAACGGTAAAGCGCGTAGTGGGCGGTTTGGTAAGCAACTATTTGCTGGACAATGTAAAGGTGGGCCAGCAATACGAAGTGCTGCCGCCCCTGGGCAACTTTACCGTGCAGCCCAGCCCCAAAGCGGCCCGCTCGCTGGTGCTCATTGGGGCGGGCTCGGGCATCACGCCCCTCATGAGCATGCTCAAGGCCGTGCTGGCCGAGGAACCGCAGAGCCACGTGCTGCTCATCTACGGCAACCGCAACGAGGAAACGGTGATCTTCAAGCAGCAGCTTGCCGACTTGGAAGCCAATAGCCGGGGGCGTCTGCAGATAGAGCACGTGTATAGCCAGCCGCTGCGCGCCGCCGGTCCGCACCAGCACACCGGCCGCCTCAATCGTACGACCATTCTGCGCATTCTGGAGCAGCGTCACCAGTTTCCGGCCCCGCAGGCCGAGTACTACATCTGCGGTCCTGAGGGCCTGATGGCCGAAGCCCAGGCGGCGCTGGAATTGCTCAACGTGCCCGGCGGCCGCGTGCACCGCGAAAGCTTCCTGGCGGCGGCCGATGCGGCCGAAGCCGGCGACGCCCACGGCGATGCCCTCGCCGGTGACAACGACGGCCCCGTGACCGAGCGTACCGTGACGGTGCAGTACGAAGGCAGCGACTACGTATTCGTGGTGCCCGCCAAAACGACCATTCTCGACGCTGCGCTCGACCAGGATATCGACCTGCCCTACTCGTGCCAGGCGGGCGTGTGCACGGCCTGCCGGGGTAAATGCCTCAGCGGTAAAATACACCTCGACGAGCGCGAGGGGCTTTCCGACGCCGAATTGGCCAAGGGGTATATTCTAACCTGCGTAGCCCATCCGCTGACAGCCGATGTGGTAATTGAAATCGGTTGATAGTTAGTAGATAGTGAAGAGGCGTGGCGGAGTTTAGGTGCAGAATGCGGAAACTATTCGGACAGCTACGAATTATTTACGTAACTTGTACACTATGGTGATTTCTGAGCTTGCTACGCCGGCCTCTTCGCTGGCCACCGATACTTCCCGCCCTCCTCGCCACTACCTGCCCGAAGATTTTCAGGTGACCGACTGGGCCGCGCTGGAACCCTTTTTTCAGGAGCTTCAACACCGCGACATTACCGATGCCGCCGGGCTGGAGCGCTGGCTACTCGACCGCTCCGAGCTGGAGTCGGTGCTGAGCGAGGACTTGGCTTGGCGTTACATCCGCATGACCTGCGATACCCAGGATCAGAGCCGCGCCGAGGCGTTCCAGTTTTTTGTGCAGGAGGTCGAGCCGCTCACTGCGCCCTACGACCACGCCCTCAACGAGAAGCTGCTGGCCAGCCCGTACTTGCCCGAGCTCGACCAGGCGCGCTACGGCGTATTCCTGCGCTCGGTACGCCGGGCCTCGGAGATTTATCGGGAAGAGAATATTCCGCTCAAAACTGAAATCTCGACCAAGCAGCAGCAATATGCCGCTACGGTGGGAGCCATGACGGTAACCCTCGACGGGGAGGAGTTGACCCTGCCCCGGGCCGCCGACCGTCTCAAGAGCCTGAGCCGGCCGGTGCGCGAGCAGGCCTGGCGCGCTATTCAGGCCCGCCGCCTGCAAGACAGCCAGCCGCTCGACCAGCTCTTTACGGAATTGGTGCAGCTGCGTCACCAAGTAGCGCTGAATGCTGGCTTTGCCAATTTCCGCGACTACATGTTTGCTGCCCTCGGGCGCTTCGACTACACCGCCGAGGACTGCTTTAACTTTCATTCGGCCATCGGGGCCACGGTGGTGCCGCTCATCAACGAGTTTGACGAGGCTCGTCGCCAAGCTTTGAAGCTCCCCGCGCTGCGGCCCTGGGATCTCGACGTGGACCCTAGCGGCCAGCCGCCGCTGCACCCGTTCCAGACCGGCGACGAGCTGCTCGATAAGACCGTTACCGTATTTCAGCGCCTCGACCCCTTTCTGGGTGACTGCCTGCGCACCATGCGCCAGATGGGCCACCTTGATCTGGAAAGCCGCAAGGGCAAGGCTCCCGGTGGCTACAACTACCCGCTCGACGAAACCGGGGTGCCGTTCATTTTTATGAATGCCACGTCTTCGCTGCGCGATGTGGTGACCATGCTGCACGAGGGCGGCCACGCCGTGCACTCTTTCCTCACGCGCCGCCTGCCGCTCTCGGCCGACAAACACCCACCATCCGAGGTGGCCGAGTTGGCCAGCATGAGCATGGAGCTGATGAGCATGGACCATTGGGACGTGTTTTTTGATGATCCTGCCGAGCTACGTCGTGCCAAGAAAACGCACCTCGAAAGCGTGCTCGAAACCTTTCCCTGGGTGGCGACCATCGATAAGTTTCAGCATTGGATATACGAAAACCCGGATCATACCGAAACGCAACGCCACCAGCGCTGGATCGAGATTTTCCAGGATTTCAACCAGCGTACCGTGAGTTGGAGCGGGCTGGAGCAGTTTCGGCCCTATTTGTGGCAGAAGCAGTTGCACCTTTACGAAGTGCCATTCTACTACATTGAGTACGCGATGGCTCAACTCGGGGCCATTGCCGTGTGGCGCAATTTCCGGCAAGACCCGGCGGCCGCGCTGGCGGGCTACCAGCGGGCGCTGTCGCTGGGCTACACTGTGCCCATCGGTGAGGTGTACGCAGCAGCGGGCATTCGCTTTGACTTCAGTACCGACTACCTGCGGCAGTTGGCCGACTTCGTGCGGGCCGAAATGGCCGCGCTGTAATTTCCCGGCTCACCGCCAAGCCCGTACGAGAAGCCCGGTTAACCACCGGGCTTTTTCGTGCCCACTCGCCCGGCGGGGCGCGGTATTTTTGCGGGTACTATGCTGACCGTTCCCGTTATCAACTCCTCCCGCCACCCGCTGCCGGAATACCAAACTGCCCACGCCGCGGGCCTCGACCTGCGCGCCGACCTGGCCGCCGGCCCCGTCACGCTCGGGCCGCTGGAAAGGACGCTCGTGCCCACCGGCCTCAGCATTGCGCTGCCCGTGGGCTACGAGGCCCAGGTGCGCCCCCGTAGCGGGCTGGCCCTCAAGCACGGCATTGGCATCGTTAATAGCCCCGGTACGATTGATGCTGATTACCGGGGTGAAATCCGGGTGCTGCTCGTCAATCTTTCCAATGAACCCTTCACCGTGCAAGACGGCGAACGCATTGCCCAGCTGGTAGTGGCTCGTCACGAGACCATAGTGTGGCAGCCCGCCGAGGCGCTGACCGAAACGGCCCGCGGGGCCGGCGGCTACGGCAGCACCGGCAAATAAATTTATTTCTGTTTCAAAAAAAGAACGCCAGGCCGGGCTTGCGGGGCTACCTCGTTGAATTGTCTTTCAACGAGGTAGCTCCGCGAGCCCGGCCTGGCGCTTGGGGTTGCGGAGGCTTGGTGCCTGTTAGTGTGCGGGGGCCGTGCCAGCGGCGCGCTGACGCGCAATGATTTGCAAGTTGCCGCCGGCGGCGTTTAGTTTCTGGCTGAGCTCGCGGGCCTTATCGCCCACGCCGCCGAAGCTGTGCAGGGGTAGCACGGCCTTCGAGGTGAGATCGGCCAGCTTCTGGAGCGAAGCGCCCATGGCACCTACGTCGTTGCGCTGAATGTGGCCGTTGAGCGCGTCCAGTTCCTGGGCCACGGCGCGGGCGGCGGGCTCGTTGCTGCTGCTCAGGGCTTGGTACCAGTTGCCAACCTGCTGCTGGCCCACGCTGGTGTCTTGGACAAAGCCGGCATTGATAGCCGCGTACAGCACCTGGATGCTGTTTTCGAGTTCAGAAAATAAGTTCATACCGCAAAAGTAAGGGCCTGCCTCCCTAACGCAGAAGCCTCGCGGGCAGTTATTAGGGAGTGGGGGTAAGAGGGTGGGAGGGTAGGAGTCGAAGCCGGGTGGGGTAGGTTTTATTAGGAACTGCTATTTTCCCCCGGGTATTTAACAGCCAGCCTTTATTTTGAAGTTAGGCCGGAGGTAGTGATTTTAAATTTAAAGAGGCTATTCAGGCAGCCCCTGCAAACAACCCGTCTGTCATGCTGAGCTTGCGAAGCATCTTATCAGGTTAGGACGGTCCGCCTGGGCGAGATAAGACGCTTCCTCCGTCGGCATGACAGCTAATATTGTTTTTGCTAGTTCGCTTACTCTCCCACCCCCTAAAGAAACTATGAACCTCATTACCCTGACTGATATCAAGCAGGCGCAGCAGCGGCTACGCGACTTGGCGCGGCGCACGCCGTTGCTGCCGCTGGCCCTGCCCGAGCTAGGTACCGAGCACGTATACCTAAAGCCCGAAAGCCTGCAACCCATTGGCTCGTTCAAGATCAGAGGGGCCGGCAACCGGATTCTGGCGCTTAGTGAGGCCGAGCGGGCGCGGGGCGTGCTGGCCTACAGCAGCGGCAACCATGCCCAAGGCGTAGCCTACGCGGCCCGGCAGCTGGGTGTGCGCGCTACCATCATCATGCCTACCAATGCCCCGCGGGTGAAAATTGAAGCCACCCGTGCCCTCGGGGCCGAGGTGATGCTCTACGACCCCGCCCTCGAAAAGCGCGAGGCCGTGGCCGCCCGCCTGCTGGCCGGGGCCGCCGAGCCGCCGGTGCTGGTGCCGCCCTTCGACGACCCCTACGTGATTGCCGGCCAGGCTACCGTAGGCCTGGAAATCTTCGAGGACTTGCCCAGCGTAGAGTTGGTATTGGCCCCGGTGGGTGGTGGGGGCCTGCTGGGTGGCGTAGCGGCGGCCCTCAAACTGTTGAAGCCAAGTATTAAAGTGATTGGCGTAGAGCCCGAATTAGCTGCTGATGCCCAAGCCTCCTTCCGCGCCGGCCGGGTGGTAGAGTGGCCCGCCGCCGATACCAATCGCACCCTGGCCGATGGCGTGCGTACCCTAGCCGTGAGCGAACTGACCTTTGCCCACCTGCGGCAGTATGCCGACGATATCGTAACCGTGAGCGAGGCCGAGCTGCGCGCCGCCGCCCGCCGCCTGCTGCTCGAAGCCCGCCTGGTCGTGGAGCCTACGGCCGCCCTGGCGCTGGCGGCGCTGCTGCGGCACCGGGCCAGCCTACCCCCCAGCCAGCACACCGTACTGGTGCTGACGGGGGGCAACGCCGACCCCGCCACCCTTGCCGAACTGCTGCAGAGTTAAAAAATTACGCCGGGTATGGCAGGGCCGCCGCTGACTCGCATCTTTGCGGCACTGCGAAAGCTCGGGGCACCAGCCAACCGTAGCCGCCCAAAAGCAGTAAGGCCTTAGTAATACTGAAAACACCTATCCACCCAACTTCGCAGATGAAAATTATCGTCCCGATGGCCGGCATGGGCAAGCGGATGCGTCCGCATACGCTCACTGTTCCCAAACCCCTGATTCCCATCGCTGGCAAACCCATTGTGCAGCGCCTCGTCGAGGATATCGCCCGCGTATGCGGCGAGCCCGTGGAGGAAGTTGCCTTCATTATCGGGCGCTTCGGGGCCACCGTAGAAAAAAGCCTCGTGGCCATTGCCGAGTCGGTAGGAGCCAAGGGCAGCATTTATTATCAGGACGAGCCGCTGGGTACGGCCCACGCCATCCTGTGCGCCAAAGAGTCGCTGAGCGGCAACGTGGTAGTTGCGTTTGCTGACACGCTATTCAAGGCTGACTTTACCCTCGATAGCTCGGTGCCCGGTACTATCTGGGTGCAAAAAGTGGAAGATCCCCGGCCCTTCGGCGTGGTGAAGCTCAACGAGCAGGGCCAGATTACGGAATTCGTGGAAAAGCCGCAGGAATTCGTATCCGACCTCGCCATCATCGGTATTTATTACTTCCAGGATGGGGAGTACCTGCGCGATGAGCTGCAATACCTGCTCGACAACGACATCAAGGATAAAGGCGAGTATCAGCTCACCAACGCCCTCGAAAATATGAAAAACAAGGGCACCGTGTTTGTGCCCGGCCAGGTGACCGAGTGGCTCGACTGCGGCAACAAGGACGCCACAGTCTTCACCAACCAGCGCTACCTCGAATACCTCAAGGAGCGCGGCGAAAAGCTCGTGGCCGACTCGGCCAAAATTACCAACTCGGTCCTCATCGAGCCAGTGTACATCGGCGAGGGCGCGGTGATTACCAACTCGGTAGTTGGCCCGCACGTGTCGCTGAGCGGTGGGGCCAGCATTGAGGATTCGCGCGTGTCGAACTCCATCGTGCAGAGTGCGGCCACCGTGCGCCACGCCAACGTGACCAACTCCATGATTGGCAACAGCGCCAGCCTCACCGGCCGGCCCAACGACTTGAGCGTGGGCGATTTTAATGCCCTGCAAGTGTGATATTTTAAGCGCCTGCTATGTTACCGAGCGGCGTGGTCCCCAGCGGGGCCGCGCCGCTCGTGGTTTGGTCCCCGTACATTCGCCGAACAGGTTTCTGGTTTTGCTTTTTTATGCGTAGTCGTTCGTTTACCGTTGGTGCCGTAGTGCTGAGTTTGTGGGCCGGAATGGGCTGGGGGCAGAGTCTGGGTACGCCCCCCGATTCGGAGCTTGGGCGCCCGCCCGCCAAACTAAGCCGCAAGGAGCGCAAGGAGCTGGCGGCCCGCCTGGCCAGCGAGGCCCGGCAGGCGGCGGCCCGCCCCCCGCTCTCCAGCAAAGAGCGGGAAATGAGCGAGGCACTGTATACCGATGGCGTGAAATACGTTATTCTCGAAGACTATCCCAAGGCCTTGGAGCGGCTGCTCAAGGCCTACACCCTCATGCCCGACAACGCGGCCGTCAACTACAAGCTGGCCGAGGCTAACTTATTGAGCGGCAATTTGCGCGATGCCACCGGCTTTGCCGAGGCGGCCGTAAAGCTCGATTCCAAAAACCCCTACTACTACCTGCTGCTGGCCCAGGCCCAGGCCAGCCAGAAGCAGTACGAGGCCGCCACCAACACCTACGCCAGTCTGGTGCGCGAGGTGCCCAACTCGGGGAGCTACCTGTTTCAGCTTGCCGACCTTTACCTGGCCCAGAACAAGCTGCCCGAGGCGCTGACGACGCTCGAAAAAGCCCAGGCGCAGTTCGGCAGCCTCGACGAGATTTCCTTTAAGAAGCAGCAGATTTACCTGCGGCAAAACAACCTGCCGCTGGCCCTGAAAGAAGGCGAGGCCCTCATCGCGGCCAATCCCACCGAGGCGCGCTACGTGCTGGCCCAGGCCGAGATGTACGCTGCCAACAACCGCCTGCCCGACGCGGCCCGGGTGGCCCAGCAAGCCCTGCGCCTCGACCCCACCAACCCCCAGGCCCACCTGATTCTGGCCGACGTGGCCCGCCAGCAAAACCAGCCCGCCGAAGTGGAAAAGCACCTGCGGCTGGCCTTCGATACGCCGGCGCTCGATATCGACCAGGCGGTGCGTATCCTCGTCAACTACCTCAAGCAGCTGCCCGATCCCAAAATAGCCCCGCTGGCCCTCGACCTGTCGGCCGCCGCCGTGCGCAACCATCCCCGCGAGGCCAAGGCCTACAGCGTGGCCGGCGATGTGCAGATGCAGAGCGGCCGTAAAAAGGAGGCGCGCAATACCTATCTGCAAGCCCTGCGCTACGACAAGTCGAAGTACCAGCTGTGGCAGCAGGTGGTGCTGCTCGATGCCGAGCTCAACCAGACCGACTCGCTGCTCGTGCACAGCGACGCGGCCCTGGAGCTATTTCCCAACCAAGCCCCGCTGTGGTTTTACAATGGGGTGGGGCACCTGCTCAAGAAGCAGCCCCAGCGGGCCGTGCAGGCCCTCGAACACGGCCGCCGCCTCACTGCGGGCAACCCCGAACAGCAAAGCCAATTTGACTCGCAGCTCGGCGACGCCTACCAGGAATTGAAAGAGTACGCCAAGTCGGCGGCGGCCTACGATGCCGCCCTGGCCGTGGATCCCAACAACTACGGCGTGCTCAACAATTACAGCTATTACCTCAGCCTGCGGGGCGAAAACCTCGACAAGGCTAAGGAAATGTCGGGCCGCACGGTGCAGAAATTCCCCGACAACGATACCTACCTCGACACCTATGCCTGGGTGCTGTACAAGCAGAAGGACTACGCCGGGGCCAAGCAGAATCTGGAAAAAGCCCTCAAAACAACGAAGGATGCGAGCATCCTGGAGCACTACGGCGACGTACTGTGGCAGCTCGGCGACCACACTGGGGCCGTGGCGGCCTGGCAGCGCGCCCGCAAAGCCGGCCCCGGCACCTCGCCGCTGCTCGACCGTAAACTCAAAGACCAGAAACTGTATGAATAAAGCCGCACTCCTCCTCGCCGGGCTTGCCCTGGCGGGCTGCCACCGCGCCGTTTCCACCAAGTCGGGCTCCCTCACCGCCGCCACGGCCGAGCCCGTGAAAGTGGTCACGCCCGCCGGGGTAAAAGCCACCAATACCAGCTTTCAATACCTCAGCGGCCGGGGTAAGGTGCACTTCAGGGCAAAAGACAGCGAGCAGTCGGCCAACTTCAACCTGCGCATCAAGCGCGACTCGGCCATCTGGCTGTCGGGCTCGCTGCTGGGGATCGAGGGCGTGCGCGCCCTGCTCACGGCCGATTCGGTGCGGGTAGTCAACCGCCTGCAAAAGACGTATTTTGCCGGTGATTATGCCTACCTGAGCCAGCTGCTCAACGTGCCCGTGACCTACAAGCAGATGCAGGACATTCTGCTCGGCGACTACCAGGCCGCCCCGAAAGGAGCCGTGCCCGTGGTGAAAACCGAGGGCGATAACCAGGCCGTGACCTACCCCGTGGCCCCACTCGTGCTGGAGCAGCTCGTGAGCAGCGCCACCGGTCGCCTCCAGCAGCTGAAGGTGAGCGAGAGTGCCGCCCAGCGCAGCCTCACCGTGGCGTATTCCGAGTTTCAGAAGCCCACCGGGGCCGACATTCCCTTCGCCTTCACCAGCCAGGTAATAGGCCAGCAGGGCGGGACGGCCAGCACCTCGGCCACGCTCAATTACCAAAAAGTAGAAGTAGGCTCGGGCCACCTCGATTTTCCCTTTAGCATCCCTAAGGGCTACGCCCGGCAGACGAAGATGAAAAATTAGTCGGCTCACCCTTCGTAGCTGTTTAAGCTATTGCTGATAGCCTGAAAGTTGCCTGTCCTTGCGGGCGCAGCGAAGCAATCGCACCTGTTCAGCCTAGCCATTCGGGTGTGATTGCTTCGCTGCGCTCGCAAGGACAGCTGGTTTAGCTGACTTAGAGCAAATTTCAGGTTCGTGTACGGTCAGTCGCAGTTCTATCGTGCGCGCCTCACCCCCCGGCCCCCTCTCCGAAAAGGAGAGGGGGAGCCGAACGCAAGCAAACGCTATTACTCGGTAGAAGTCGTCCGGCTCCCCCTCTCCTTTTTGGAGAGGGGGCCAGCCCCAGAGGGGTCTCGTGAGGCGACCGCACCTGGAGAGCAACAACCCGTACACTGACTTGAAATTGCTTTAAACAGCCTCTTAGCAAAGTCCTGGTAGTGCCATGCTGCAATAGGAACGGCCTTCCGGCTACCTGTGTAGGGTAGCCGGAAGGCCGTTTTAGTGTGCAGTGTACTGCGGAGGTTTTAGTGGGCGATTTCCACGCGCTGCTGGCTTACGATGGCCCCGGCCTGTACGATGTGCAGCACGTAGATGCCAGCCGGTAGCTGGCCTACTGCCAGGCGCACCGCCTGCGCCTGGTGCCCGGCCTGCTCCAGGCGTAGCTGGCCGTAGCTGTCGTAGAGGCGCAGCGATTCGATGCCGTCGTTGGTGGAGCGGGCGGCGGCCGATGCGGTAGAATCGCCGTTGGTTTCCTGCACTACCAACTCATCGGCCGCCGGATTGGGCGACATAGTGAAGCGCTGGCCATTGCAGGTAGGAGAGGTGGCGTTCATTGTTGAGGTGCTGGTGCCGCAGGAGTTTCTGGCGGTCAAGGTGATGGTGCCAGTGCCGCCGGCGCGGCTGCTACGCACTGTGTAAGTGCCATCTTCCTGCACCCCCCGCCGATGAGTCTCAGATCACCACTAACCGTCACGGTGTAGGCCAGAGAAGGATCGTAGTTGTCGATGGTGCAGCGCACGGGTACGCTACCGCAGTCGTTGCCCCAGTTGGGACCCCTGGAAGCCGGGCTGGCGGGGGAGCCCGAAGTCACGTAGCGAGTAAGCACGATGGGCGAGCAGCCACCCCGGATGGTAAGCGTGATGCTGGCCGTGTAGCCGGCCATGTTCTGACTGCTCGTTTGGAAGGTCGGCCCGGTGCCGCTGGCGGAAGAAAATAGATTGGCCGGTGAAGCTTGCCAAGAGTAGGTAAAGCTGGGGTTGGTGATGGGCGCGGAGTACGTAGCCGTGCCGCAGAGATTAGCGGGGCCGCTGAAAGTGCGACCGGCTAATTGGTCGCACTCAGCAGAGCAGGATACGGCGGCGGCATCGGTTAGCCGGTTTTCCATCTGGTCGAATACCCACTCCGTGTTGCGTGGGGTAAATGAAACGTGCGCCTGGTTGAATGGCGTACGGCCGCTGTTGGTGGGGGTAAAGCGTTCCTGGGCCAAAAAGGCATTGACTCGCGCACTGCTTACCGACGGTATCCCGTTGCTATACGAGGCCGACAGGCTGGGCAAGGTAAAGTCTTGAATATCCAGCGCGCTGGGCGTGGGGACAAAGCCAAAATCATTAACCAAGGAAAAAACTGCCGCGTAGGGCCGCCGGAACAGATAAGGAACGATAGTAGCGGTACCGATAAGTATTCCGTTCGTGGAACCTATCGTCGAGCCGATACCCTCGGTGCCGCCAGCAGCACCATCTAAGGGTAGCAAGCCAGTGGGGCAGGTGAAATTTTGGCGGGTCAGGTCCGACCTCTTTCGGATGAGGCCGAAGAATATCTGGGCCTCCTCGAATACGTGCAGCCCGGCTACCCGCTGGGCCTGCCCACCGGCCGGGATGGCATTCACGATTACCTCGCCATTGATGCCTTCACTACCTCCTAGAAAGAAGTAAGGCATATTATAAAGGTTGAGGCGCCCGCCGGCCCGTATCAGCTCGGTGTAGGGCTCAAATAGTCCCTGGCCGCACTGCGAGCCCTGGCTGACGGCGATAATCCGGTACGGAGCCGCGTAGTTAATCATCTGCCGGTAGGGGCCTTCGATAAACGAGTTGGCCGTGTACTCGACCGTGGTGCTGAGTACGCTGCCACCTCCGGGCTGCGTGGTGTTGCGCAAGTACGTTTGGTAGAGCAGCAGCTGCCGGGCGGCCGGCGAGTCGAGCAGGTCATTGGCTTGCTTGATGGCACCCACTATGTCGGCAATGTTGAATGGTCCAACGTCAAACTGAAGCTGGCGCACCAGTGCCGAGAGACCCAGCGGGATGTTGGCCCCGCGCTGCGGACTGTCGTGCAGAATGAGCAGCCGCACGTCGGTGGGGCGGCCGGCCCGGGTCATCTCGGCCAGCTTGTAGCGGGCAATGTTGCCGCCCATGCTCAGGCCCATCACCACATTTTGCTCGTGCGCGGCCGGATCCTTGTGCTGGTTGACGTAGGTGAGAACCGCTTCGAAAAGCCCGGCATTCATTAGGATGTCGTCAGTGCCGTTGGTGTAGTCGATGAAGACGATGTCGTAGGAGCCGACGTTTTCTAGAGCGTTTAGGAAATCGAAATTAGGTGATCTGTTTGAAGTGTTAATTTCTTCTAAAAAATCGCTAATAGAGTAATTTTTTGGAAATACATCAGGCGCTATGAAATGTCCATCAAAGCCCTTCGCGACTATTAACGGTTTGGTGAGCTGCGTATGACCGGTGGCGTAATGTATGTATGCCCAGCCGGAAGCCCGGCCAGACTGAGCGCTAAAAAATACGGACTCGTCGACAGTAGTAGTGCTGGCCGTGGTATTGGTAGTTGCTCCGTTCCGGGCTTGATCTGAGACGGGAGAAGTTGCTAGAGGCCCTACAACCAGCCCAAACCGGGTTTCGAGCACGCGAACCGGGGTGTCGCGGTTGCCAGTGCCGCGCTGTGCGCTGCGGCCTTTGCCCTACGTGTAAGCGGGAACATACTGGTAGGTGTAGCGCACCTTGACCTGCTTGGCCCCCGCCGAGGCATAGGTGGTGCCGATGGGCTGGTCGAACCCGGCCGGAACGTAGCCCTGGCCATCGCCAAAGTCAACTTCCAGGCTTTGAATGAGCTCCTGCCCGGGCTGCTCCAGCTGGTACCGGGTAAACAGGGCATCTGGAAATACCAAGGTAACGTTGACGGAAGGAAAGTACGTGTGCGCCGGAGCTGCCGCAAACAGCGTACGGATGGCGTAGGGGCTCAGGCGGCGACCGGGCACATCGTAGAGCTGCTGGTCTTGCAGGCGCAGCAGGTTTTGGGAGCGGGCATCGGCGCGGATGGAAGCGTAGTCGATGAGCTGTAGCAGGACGGGTCGGGTAGCCGGGCCGGCGGCGGCCTCGGCGGCGGTCACTTGGGCGTTGAGTGCTGGCAGGGCGGGCAGGGGGTTGGGGCCGTAGATACAGGCGGTGTAGGCCGTGGCGTAGAGGGCGCGAAACAGGTCGGGGTTGAGCAGCAGGCTATCCTGGAGGGTGCCGTTGAAGGGGGCCAGCGGGGCCAGGGGATGGGCGTAGGCGTCGAGCAGGCGGGTGGGCACCTGGCTTTTGTCGAGGTGGGCAAAGACCTGGTCGAGCTGGTAGCGCAGCGAGTCGGTGGCTTGGGCGCGCAGGGTGCCGGCGTAGAGCAGGGCGGCCAGCAGCAGGGGATAGAGTTTTCTCATCGGGGGCGTGTGGCGCAGGGGGTTAGAGTTGTTTGTCGAAGCGGCCCTGGGTGACCTTGAGCGTGTCGCAGCCGGGCTGGGCCAGGGTGAAGGCGAACGTGCCCGAGATGATGCCTTTGCTCATGTCTAGGCGCGTGATGGTTAACCGTCCTGTCATGTAAAAACCGCTGATATTATTAGAAGGCTTATATGATTGACAGGGACCACTTCGTAATCCGGTGACGTAAGACACGCCGGCTGACCCTGTACTACCTATCGGGTAATTGCCTACCTTATCTATTTGTGAACCATCGAGGAATATATAATTCGCTTCTGGTAAGTTATCAATAAGACGGAATGCTCTGATTTGCAGACTTCCTCCCGAGTAAGAAGGGTCATAAGTCACGCGGTAGTTGCTGCTAGTCCCAATGAAACCACTAGGCAGCCAGGGCTGGCCATTGACGAGGCAGCCGAAGGTGTTGGCCCCGGTCTGGGTGGCGGGGGGCAGTTGGTCGGCGGGGGAGGGGTCGGGATCGTGGTCTTTGCACTGGCTCAGGCCCAGCAGGGCAGCCAGCAGCAATGGCACAAGGCGGTGGTGCGTCATGGGAAAAGAGGAAAAAGAGGAGGGAAAATGTGGCGGGCAGGACCCGGGGGTGAAAGTAGAAGTGTGGCAGAGGCGAAGTCAAGTTATAATGTGATATTATCTGACGCTAGTTTTGGCCTGTTTGGCTGGCAAGTAGCTGCAAGAGAAGGGGTAGCAGGGTTTTTGTCTGACTTTACAACTAATTTTTGACTAGCCCAAAAGCGGCGTATTTATGCTGCTGGTTTCCTGTTTTACGAGTGGGTGCCGCTGGCCAGGCAGAGGCTGCGGCGCAATACCAGGGCTACCGTGGAACTGGCCGAGTAGCTGCGCTCGGGGGCGGCGGCGAAGAGAACGGCAGGCAGGTAGGGGCTGTCGCGGCGGTTGGGCACATCGTAGAGCTGCTGGTTTTGCAGGCGCAGCAGGCGGGCTCTTTCCGCGTCGGGCCGGAGGGTGTGGTAGCTGAGATACTGCACGGCCACGGGGATGGGGTCGGTGGGGGCAGTGGGGGCGGCGGCTTGCACGCGCCAGTTGTAGTCTTGGATGGTAGGCAGCGTGTCGGAGCCAGCGAGGCGGGCGCTGAGGGCGGTGGCGTAGAGATGGCGGAAGACGTCCATGTCGGCGCGGGCCGAGTCGTGGAGGGAGCCGTCGAAGAGTTGGACGGGGGCTAGGGGCAGGGCGGCTTCGAGCAGGCGGCCGGAGGGGATGCGGCTCTTGTCGAGGTTGGCGAAGAGGGAGTCGAGCTTCTGGCGGACGGGGTCGGTGGGCTGGTCGCTGGGGTAGGGGGACTTGGGGGCGGGGTGCTGGGCGCGGGCGGGGCCGGCCAGCAGCAGGGCGCTGAGCAGGGCAAGCAAGAGGTGTCTCATGCGAAAGAACGAGGCGAGGAAGAGGAGATTAGAGTTGTTTGTCGAAGCGGCCCTGGGTGACGCGGATGGTATCGCAGCCGGGCTTGTAGAGGGTGAAGTCGAAGGTGCCCGAGATGATGCCGGCTTGCAGGTCCAGGCGCGTGATCGTCAGCGTGCCCCGGCGGTATTGGCCTGTACCTGTATTGCCATCAAATTCTTGACAAGCAGTAGGTAGTCGATTATCTATAAAGAATATAGATCGAGGTGCCTTGTCTAGAGAGTATCTACCTATGCTCGCAATACTGTCACCGCCAATTATAATTGATTGTGATTTATTTTCTATATATATAAGATCTTATATCAAGATTTCCTCCATGATATAGTTTATCAAATGTTACACTATAATTAGAAGTTCCATTATATCCTTGCGGAGTCCAAGGCTTTCCATTGACAAGGCAGCCGAAAGTGTTGGCCCCGGTTTGGGTGGCCGGAGGCAACTGTTCCAGCGGGTCGGGGTCATGTTTTTTGCACTGGCTCAGGCCCAGCAGGGCGGCCAGGGCGAGAAGTGGCAGGTGGTGTTTCATGGAAGAATAGCAAAATCTGGTGGTGCAAGAGCTTGCATGTCCCGAAGGTCAGGAAGCCGTACTGGGCGGCGCAACTGAATAGTTGAGATAATCTGACTTTAGAAATGCCGGTAAAGCTTGTTTCTGAAGGCAGAAAACCGCGTTTCAGAGCTGGTAGGGCAATAAACGGGCGCGAAAAAAAGGACTTTACAATTTTTTTGAGCGGGTGGAGTGGGTCGAGAATTGCCAGGGTTTTAAGCGGCCTGGCGGGGCTAGGGTGAGGTGGGAGGCGGCGGGTGCCGCAGGCGAGGCTGGCGCACCGGGTGGGTGCTAGCTCATCGTTAAGGGCGCTGCCCTCGTAAGGACGCGCAGTCGCCGGCCGCCCCGGGTTGATCGCGCGGGGCAACAGGCCCGGCGTTCGTGCGTTATTTTGTGCGGCGGCCGCGAACTCGTCGTTCCTTCCATTGATTGTGACCCGTCTTTTACCCCTGAATAAGCTGCGTAAGTGCGCTGGCCACGCCGTGCTGGCGGTGCTGCTCCTGCTGCTGGCTGGCCCGGTCGGAGCCCAGCGCCGCCACGCCGAGCAACATTCGAAGAAGACCCGAACCCGGCAGCCGGCGCGCTCCCGCCGCCCGCGCACCAAGAGCAAGGAGCAACTGGAGCGCGAGCGCCAGGCCAACCTCAGCCGCATCGAGGAAGCCGGTAAGGTGTTAACCGAGACCACCCAGCGCAAAGAAGCGACGCTGGGTCAGCTCAACGCCATCAAGGAAAAGCTAAGTCAGAAGCAAGGGCAGATTCAGCACATCTCGACCCAGTTGCAAGGCATCGAAACCAACGTGCACCAAACCGTGCGGCAGGTGCTGAGCACCCAGGAGCAGCTGGCCCGCCTCAAGGCCGAGTACGCCCGCATGATGTACGCCGCTGCCAAAACGAGCAGCGGCTTCAACCAGCTCATGTTTTTGTTTGCCGCGGAGTCGTTCAACCAATTTGTGCTGCGGCTGCGCTACGTGCACCAGTACACCGAGGAGCGGCAGCGGCAGGCGATACGCATCGTGGGGGCGCAGCAGCAGCTCAGCCACGAGCTCGACGGCCTTACCCGCCAGCGCCAGCGGCAGAAAAGCCTGCTTTCGACGCAATTGGTTGAAAATCGCAACCTCATGGGCCTCAAAACCGAGCAAGACGAGGTGGTGCAGCAATTGAGCCAGCAGGAGCAAGGGCTGCGGCAGGAGCTGGCCCAGCGCCAGCAGGCCGTAGCCCGACTCGACGACCTCATTGCCCAGCGGGTGCGCGAGGAGATAGCCCGCGCCGCTCACGCCGCCCGCCTTGCGGCCGTGGCCGCCCGCCGCCGCGCCGCCAATTCGGCCGCCGCGGCGGCCACCCGCCGCCGCCCCGCCCCGAGCCGCGCCGAGGAGCCCGTGGCGCGCAACCCCGAGCCCGAGGCCACTCCCCGCGCCGACGACCCCAGCGCCAACCCGGAGAGCGACGCCCCCGAGGAAACCACTGCCGACCGCCGGGCCCGCCGGGTGGCCCTCACTCCCGAAACGGCGCTGGTATCGTCGGGCTTCGCTGGCAACAAGGGGCGGCTGCCCTGGCCGGTGGCGCGGGGCTTCGTGTCGCAGCACTTCGGCCGGCACCCGCATCCCGTGCTCCGGCACGTTACGGTCGATAACCGGGGCGTGGATATTCAAACCAACGCTGGGGAGGCCGTGCGGGCCGTATTTGGCGGGCGCGTGCTCACGGTGGCCCAGGTGCCGGGCATGAATACCATCGTGATGATTCAGCACGGCGAGTACTTCACCGTGTACGCCAAGCTGCGCTCGGTCAACGTGCACGAGGGCGAGCAGGTGAGCGCCCGCGAGGCCATCGGCACCGCCGCCACCGACGCCGATGGCACCGCCCAGGTACAGTTTCAGGTGTGGCGCAATTCGGCCAACCTCAACCCCGAAAAATGGCTGGGCCGGAAATAATCTTGTCTGCTTGTGGGGCAAGCTTTAGCTTGCCCGGCGTCGGGGTGGTCGTAACTCACCGGACGCCGGGCAAGCTGAAGCTTACCCTACAAGACAGTTTACTCCATAATGTCTTCGTTCCAGAGGGTGGGCTCGGCCTGGATGAATTCTTCCATCATGGCCACGCATTCGGGGGCATTGAGAATTTCAACCTCTACGCCGTGCGACTGTAAAAACTCCAGCGACTCACCGAAGGTCTGCGCTTCGCCCACAACTACTTTGGGGATTTTGAACTGCACGATGGTACCCGCGCACATGTAGCAGGGCATGAGCGTGGTGTATAGTACGGTATCGCGGTAAGTGCGCTGGCGGCCGGCGTTGCGCAGGGCGTCCATCTCGCCGTGGGCAATGGGGTCGAGCTCCTGCACGCGCTTGTTGTGACCGCGGCCCACTATTTCCTGGCCGCGCACCAGCACCGAGCCAATCGGGATCCCACCCTCGCGCCGTCCCTGCTGTGCCTCCTCAAAGGCAGCTTTCATAAAAATATCCATACCTGTTGGTGAAATAGTGAGGTGGTGAAATGGTGAGTACAAAGGAAGCGGTGAAAGGGTAAGCCGCCGGCAGGATGGCTAAGGAGGAAGTTTCTGATAGGGATTTCACCATCTCACCACTTCACCATCTCACCACTTCACCACCTCACCGCAGTAATTCCACCCAGCCTTTGATGGATGGGGCACCGTTGGGAGGAGTGAGTAGGTAGTAATAAATGCCTGGGGTCAGGCCGGTGCCGTTCCAGTCGTTGTGGTAGGCTGCGCTTTCGTACACCCGCTGGCCCCAGCGCGAGAATATTTGCAGGCGCGGCGGACAGCCACCGATTCGGGGCTCGAAAAAATCGTTGACGCGGTCGGCGTTGGGCGTGAAGGCGTTTGGAATGAACATTTTCTCCACCGTGACGGCCGGTAGCGTGGCGACCTGCTCACAGCGACCCTGATTGAAACGGAGCGTCGCCCGGGGGTGAAAGGTGCCTTCGGTAAAGTAGGTGTGCGTTACGTCAAGCCCGACCGTATCGCGGCTGGCATCACCAAAATTCCAGGTCAGCACCGCGTCGGCGGGTAGGCCGGTAGCCGGCTGCTGGTAGTGCACCACTACCGGCGCTACCGCGCTCGGGGTGCAGCTGCCCGGAATAAGCGTAGGTGCCAGCACCGGCTGAGCCAATAGCGTAATGCGGCGCGTAGCCACTACCGGGCAGGATTTACCCGAATCGACAGCGTAGGTAAGTACGCTGGTGCCCGGCAGCATCGGCGAAAATACGTTGCCCGCCGATATGCCCGGCCCGGTCCACACGCCCCCGGCCGGCGAGGCCCGTAGCCGGAAGGATTGGCTGCTGCCCGGGCACAGCACAGTGTCGGGCGGGAGCACCACGGTGGGCGCCGGGAGCACTACTACGGCCACCGTGGCCCGGGTCCGGCCCCCGCCGCAGGAAGCTGGGTCGATGATGGTGTAAGAGAGCTGCTGGGTGCCCAGCAGCGCCTGGGTGGGCGTGAAGAAAAAGCCCGTAGCCACCGACCCCGACACGCCTGGCCCCGTCCAGATGCCCCCGGCCGGGCGGCCGGTAGTAAGGGCCACCGGCCCGCCGCTCGCGCAGATCGACGCCGGCGCCGAGGCCGTAGCCGGCGTCGATGCCTCTACCGTGACGGTGAGCCGGGCCGAGGTCGTACAGGCATTCGCCGCGCCCGGCACGGTGTACGTGAGTACTTGCGCGCCGACCAGCGTCGGGCTGGGCGTGAAGGTAAAGCCCGTGGCTACCGAGCCCGCTACCCCCGGTCCGGTCCAGAAGCCGCCGCCGGGCCGGCCGCTCAGTGCCAGGGGCGGTGCCGTGACGCACAGTGCCTGGTCTTTACCCACGTCGGCGGTGGTTGGCTCAAAATTCAGCTTGAAAGCCGCGTTATTACACAGCAAGGAGCTACCGGTGCCGTTGGTCGTGGCGTAGCTGAAGGCTCCGGGCGGCATAGGAAAGCCGCTGAAGCTAGCGCAGGCGCAGGCAGCGGCGTACACGACGCCGCGCGGGTCGAAGCGCGAGGTGCCGCCGTCGACGTGGTCGCCCCGTGAGCCAGAGTTGGGGTCGCCGTAGAAAGTAGCATAGGTAAGGCCAGTCATTCCCGGGGCAAATTGCGCCAGGTAGAAATCAGAGCCGGCCGTGGGATTGTCGGGCGCAGTGCGCACGGCATTGGGCGTGGTGGGCATGCCGTGGGTAAAGCCATTCTGGTTTACGAAGCCGGGATAGGTGTAGAGCTGATTGCGGTTGCCGTTCACATCGCCCCCCCAGCCACTGGCGTAGACGCGGTCGCACTGGTCTACCAAAAAGGCCGTCGGCGAAATGTCAATCGTGCTGCGCCCGCTGCCGAAGACCGTACTCAGCAAGCTCCTGTCCAATTCCGGACTGAGCTTTTGAATAAACTGGCAGCTGCCCGGATTACTGTAGATGCCCGCGCTCACCGGCCACCGGCCCAGGGTCTGACCCAGTACGTACACCCCGCCATCGGCCCCGATTTGGATAAAAAACGCCTGGTCGTATTTATCGGTGCCCAGGTAGGTGGCGCGCTGCACGGTACTGCCATTGGCCGCGATGCGAGCCACGAAGCCATCGACGCTGCCCTGCGCCTGCGCCTGGTAGCCGCCGCCCGTGCCGGGGAAGGCGGGGCTGAGCGTACCCCCGCCCACGTAGGCATTGCCCTGGGAGTCGAGCTGAATGGAATAGGCGGCGTCGGCTGCGCTGCCGCCCAGCAGGCCGCTCCAGGTGAGGCGGTCGAGCGTGGCGGGCAGCTTGCACACCACGGCATCGCAGGAGCCACCCCGGTAGCCGGGGCCGAAGCTGCCCGCCGTAGTCGGGAAGTTTGCGGAGCTCGTAACCGAGGCCACGTAGATGTTGCCCTGCGCATCGGTAAACACATCGCCGCGCAGGGCGTCGCCGTAGTTTTGGGGCAGTTGGCGGGCGTTCGACGAAGGCACGTAGGCCGCCATGCCGTCGTTGCCGGTCCCGCCTAGGTAGGTAGACGCTGCCAGTCCTCCACCGTCGGCCCGCAGGCGAGTAATAACGAGGTCAGTCCCGCTGCTGACCTGGTATAAGTTGTCGGTCGAAGCGCCAAACGGGCCTACCGATATCCCGCCCTTAAAATCGCGCTGCAAGGCCCCGTTGGTAGTCGGGTAGTCATTCGAAGCCGAGGTGCCCAGCACAATAAGCTCGCCTTGCGCATTCACTACCAGGCTACTTGGAAAATCGTGGCGGCTACCGCCCAGGTAGGTAGCCCACACCCGGGCGGCCGTCCCGCTGACGGTCGTGTTGTATTTGATAAGCGCAATGTCGATAAGGCCGCCGAAGCGCGTTTGAAACGCGCCCATCGTAGTCGGGTAGCTGGGCAGGTCAAACGAGTCGTCGAGCACGATGCCCCCCGAATAGAGGTTGCCCGCCGCATCGTAGGTCGCCGTGAAGCCCCAGTTGCTGCTCCGTGACCCCGAGTACGTCGAAAAAATTACCGTGGGGTCGATGACCAGCGGCCGGGCGTGGTCGTAAGCGCCCAGCTCAAACGACACGTGGGCGTCGGCGACCCGCAGGCGGTAGCGGCAGGCCACCGGCTGGTGCTCGCCCGTGGCGGCGTCAACTTGGTAGGCGTGCGGGGCCAGCTCGGTAAGATTCCCCACCGAGGTACCCACGTGCAGCTGCCCATCGGCGCTGAGCGTGAGGCTGGTGGCACCTTCGTAGCGGAGCTGCACGCGGCTGGCGTCGGCCCCGGCCGCAACCTCAAAATCGTATTCCAGGCGCTGGGTAGCATTCTCATAAAACCGGGCCGCGATGCCCGGCCACGGGGCTTGGTAGCGCACCTGCCGATAGCTGGGCACGGCGCTGGCCCAGCGGCTGGGGTCGCTGCCGTGCAAGTAGTTGCGCACCTCGCCGGTGGCCTGGGCCGGGGCCAGCGGCGTGGTTGCGTCGGCTCCCGCAAAGCGCACCCGCAGCTGGTGGCCGCTGATGGCACCTTCCGCGGCCGGGGTCGAGTTGGCACCGGCAGCGGAGGGCCGCGCACTTGCTGCCGCCGAGTGGGCCGGCTGCTCGTGCGGGTGCTCTACGGCTTCCAGCAGCACGTAGCGCAGCCCCCCTGGCTCCAGGTACAGGTGGCCGCCGGGCACCGCCGCCGCGTAGCGTACCTCCGCCGGCCACTGGCCCTTGTTGGCTATGAATTCTAAATTCGTTTCTACCGCGGGCGGGGCAACGGCCAGGCGAGGAGAGCCGGTCGGTGGTTCCTGCGCCCGGCCGGTACGGGCTAGCGTAGCTAAACAGAGGACAATAGCGTAAAAAATATTTTGCATAGAAAACCTGGTAAATAACTGGCTGGTAAAGCTAAGCCCGCGATACCCAAGCGCCAATCCGGCCAGCGGGCTGGCTCGCCGTATTTTTGCGGCCCCGGCGGCCGGCTTACGCGCCGCCGGGTGCTTGTGCGCCGTTTGTTTTCCTATCGTTTTACCTGGCTGGCGCTCCTGGGCCTGCTGCTGAGCGTGGCTGCCGAGCGGGTGCCGGGCGGGCAACTGACGCTGGCCCCCGTGCTGGCCCTCACGGTGCCGTTGTGGCTGGCCCTGGCGGGGCTGCTGGCGGTGGGCTGGGGAGTGCGCCGCCGTCGCATTGCCTTGCTGCCGCTGGCGGCCCTGGTGCTGGCCTGGCCGCAGGTGCAGCGTGGGCTGCCCCTGCACTGGGCCGGGCTGCAAGCCCAGCTGGGCGCTCCTGGTCCTCTGGCCGATGGGGCCCGGGCCTCGCAGCCCCGCAGCCTACGGCTGCTGTCGGCCAACGTACGCATCTTCAACGTGTACGCCCACCTGCGGCGGGCCGACCCTGCCGCGCCCGCCAAGGCTATCGCCTGGCTGGCCGCCAGCCCCGCCGATGTGCTTTGCCTCCAGGAGTTTTACCAGGAGCCGGCCGGGGTGCGCTCGGCCGATGGTGATTTGTTTCGGGTAGGGGAGAAGCTGGGGGCGGGCAGCGGGCGGCAGGTATTTGTTTCGAAAAGCCTCACCAACCCGATGGGGGCGCAGTTTGGGCTGGCGATTTTCTCGCGCTTGCCTATTGTGGGGCGGGGCGAAATCGCCTTCGGTCGCCTCAGCCAGAACCATGCGATGTGGGTTGATGTAGCTGGCCCCGGCCCCGGCGACACGGTGCGCATCTTCAATGCCCATCTCCAGAGCATGAGCCTGGACGAGGACGACCTCGTGGCCGCTGGCTCCACTAAGGCCGGCCTGCGCCGCAAGGGGCGTGGCCTGCTCAGTCGCTTCGCGCGCGGCGCGGCAGCCCGCGCCTGGCAGGCCGACACGCTGGTGGCTCACATTGCGCGCTCGCCGTACCCGGTGCTGCTGGCCGGCGACTGCAACGACCTGCCTTATTCCTACTCTTACGACCGCCTGGCGGGCTCGCTCCAGAATGCCTGGGCCACGGTGGGCTTCGGGCCGGGCAATACTTACCACGGCCGCCTGCCCCCGCTGCTGCGCATCGACCAGCAGTTTGCCGGTCCGCAGTGGCGGGTGCTGGCCTGCCGCGTGCACACCGAAATTCCGTATTCCGACCATTTTCCGGTGGAGGCGCTGTATCAGCTCAAGTAGCGCGGTTTTCAATTCCCTCAACAGAATTAAAAATTAAAAATGAACAATTAAAAATGAGCAACCGATTGACCTGTAAATTTTTAATTTCTCATTTTTAATTTTTAATTCAATTCAAAGGGGCACAGCAATTCGGGATCCACACGAGCGCATACTTTGCAAGCCGCATCGATAGCAAAGCGAATGCGGACTGCAAAGTCCACGCTACTTGTTGAACTTTGCCGCACCTTCGCCGTTGCGTTATCTCCGATGCCCCGCCGTGAGCCCCACCGGTGAATCACCGCTCACGGCCTACTGTCTACTACTCCATGTCGCTCACGCTTTACAACACGCTGACCCGTAAAAAGGAAACCTTCACGCCCGTGCACCCGCCGCTGGTGGGCCTCTACCTCTGCGGCCCCACGGTGTACAACGACGCTCACCTGGGCAACGCCCGCGGTCCCATCGTGTTCGACGTGCTCACCCGCTACCTGCGCTACCTGGGCTACCAGGTGCGCTACGTGCGCAACATCACCGACGTGGGCCACCTCGTGGGCGACAGCGACGAGGGCGAGGATAAAATGGCCAAAACCGCCCGCGCCCAGAAGTTGGAGCCCATGCAGGTAGCCCAGCACTACACCGTGCGCTACCGCCAGGCCATGAGCGCGCTGGGCTGCCTCCCGCCCGACATCGAGCCCCAGGCCAGCGGCCACATCACCGAGCAAATCGGGCTGATTTCCGAAATTCTCGACCGGGGCCTGGCCTATGAGGTCAACGGCTCGGTGTACTTCGACGTGCCCAAGTACAACGCCGAGGGCCTCAACTACGGCCGCCTCTCGGGCCGCGTGGTGGAGGAGTTGCTGGCCAATACCCGCGCCGAGCTGGCCGGGCAGGACGAAAAGCGCTCGCCCGCCGACTTTGCGCTCTGGAAAAAGGCCGCGCCCGAGCACCTCATGCGCTGGCCCTCGCCCTGGGGCGAGGGCTTCCCCGGCTGGCACCTCGAATGCTCGGCCATGAGCCGCAAGTACCTCGGGGCCGAGTTCGACATCCACGGCGGCGGGCTCGACCTCATGTTTCCGCACCACGAATGCGAAATCGCCCAGAACGAAGCCTCGGGCACGCCCAGCACGGGCGCGCGCTTCTGGCTGCACAACAACATGCTGACCGTCAATGGCCAGAAGATGAGTAAGTCGCTCGGCAATTTCGTAACACTCAACGAAATGTTCCAGGGCCAGAGCGCCGCACTCTCGCAGGCGTATTCGCCCATGACGCTGCGCTTCTTCTTCCTGCAAGCTCAGTACCGCTCGCCCATCGACCTCAGCGACGAGGCCCTGCAAGCCGCCCGCAAGGGTTTCCGCAAGCTTATGAACGGCCTGCGCCTGCTCGATAGCGGCAAGCTGGAAGCGCGCAGCGGCGAGCCCGCCGTCGATGCCGACAAGCTGGCCGCCAACAGCCAGCAATTGCTGGCCCTGAGCAAAAAGCCCTTTGAGTTTTTGAGCGACGACCTGAACACGCCCCGCGCCGTGGCCGCCGTGTTCGACTTGCTCAAACGCTTCAACTCGCTGGCCGCCAGTCCCGCCGCTCTGGCCGAAGTGAGCCCTGAGGCCGTGGCCGAGGCCAGCGCCGCCTACCGCGCCGTGGTGAGCGACGTGCTGGGCCTGCGCGACGAGCCCCGCGCCAGCGCCGAAGATCTGCTGGCTTTGGCGCTGGGCTTTTACCAGGAAGCCAAGTCGGAAAAGGCTTACGATAAAGTAGACCAGATTCGCACCGCCCTCAAAAGCCAGGGCATCGTGATTAAAGACACTAAAACGGGCGTCGAGTGGGCGTACAGCGAAGACTAGCGCCCGGCCGCTCGCAATTTATCCGGCTGACGAAGGGCGCATCTTGTCACGGCTGCCCTCGTCGGAAATAAGCTACCCATCTGCGGCGTTGGCGTGATTAAGGTCCTTCGCAAGCTCAGGACGACAGTCGTACCCCTATGCGTTTTCCCTCCTTTCGCTACTCCCTGCTCGGGCTGAGTGGCCTGCTGCTGCTCACGGCCTGCCCGGCCGAAAAACCGGCCGAAACGGCCAGCCAGCCCACTGAGACCCCGGCCGTTAAGGTGCCGGCGTTCAATGCCGACTCGGCCTACGCCTACACCGCCAAGCAGGTGGCCTTCGGGCCGCGCGTGCCCAACACGCCGGCCCACGTAGCCTGCGGCAATTACCTCGTGGCCAAGCTCAAGAGCTTCGGGCTGACGGTGTACGAGCAGCCCTTCAAGGCCATGACCTTCGACGGTACCAACATCAACGGCCGCAACATCGTGGCCCAGTACCAGCCCACGGCGGCGCGGCGCGTGGCCATCTTCGCGCACTGGGACACCCGCCCCTTCGCCGATGGCGAAAAGGATAAGGCTAAGCGCAAGCTGCCCATGGACGGGGCCAGCGACGGGGCCAGCGCCACGGCCACCGCACTGGAGATTATTCGTACCCTCAGCCAGCAGCCCGAAAAGCTGGCGCCCAACGTGGGCGTTGATGTCATCCTGGTCGATGCTGAGGACTGGGGCTACGACGCCGGCCTGATCGAAGGCCAGAAAAACCTGCTCGAAAACCAAGGCGACGGCTGGTGCCTGGGCTCGCAGTACTGGGCTAAAAATATGGTTCCTCCCGGCTACAAGGCCGAATATGGCGTGCTGCTCGACATGGTGGGTGCCAAAGACGGTCACTTCACCCGCGAGGGCACGTCGCTGGAAAAAGCCCGCGATGTGGTCGATAAAATCTGGAATACGGCCGCCAAAATTGGCTATTCCGACTACTTCCTGTTTAAGGATACGGGGGCCATCACCGATGACCACGTTTACATCAACCAGGCGGGTATCCCTACGGTGGACATCTACGATCACCCGGCCTTTGGGGAGCAGTACTTCCCAGCTTACCACCACACTACGGCCGACAACATGAGCATCATCGACCGTAAGACGATGAAAGCTGTGGGGCAGACCTTATTGCAGGTGCTGTATCAGGAATAAAAATTAAACTTGGTAACAAAAAGGTAAGGGCCGGTGGCGTTCCATTTTCGAACGCCACCGGCCCTTACCTTTTTATTATAATTCGTCGGAATTACTTAGTAGCCGTGGCTACTGCTACCTGCTCGGCTAGCTTCACGTAGCGTTGAATGTGGGCCACGAGCACTTCTAGTACGTCAGTCAGGCGCAGGCGCAGCCAGGGGTAGAGGGGGTTAGGTACGCGCACCGTGCCGGCATCGACCTGGCGGGCCAGCAGCAGCAGGCGCAGCAGCTCGTCGAGCTGGCGGTTGAAGGCTTCGACCACCGTGCCGGTGAGGCGGGTGCCGGTGGGAGCAAACTGCTTAGGTAGGCGCAATAGGTTGTCGCCCAGGCCATTTTTGCGCTGGGCTGTGGCCGTGAAGTAGCGCCCCAGCCAGCCGCTGCGCACCTGTGAGCCCGCCGTAGAGCCCTTGGCCTGGGCCAGCCGCAGGCGGGCTTTCACGCTGGGCAGGTAGTAGCCACCCACAATGTTGAGGTGCTCCAGGCACTGGGCCGCGCTCCATTTGTCGTAGGCGGGACGGCGGTTGAGCTGCTCCGACGACAGCGGGCGCAGGCGCTGGTGAGCCAGCACGCGCAGCGCCAATACCTGGTTGGTAAGCTGGTCGAAGAACTCGGTTGTGTCGCGCGTAGAAGCACTCATGGGAAGCAGGTGGCCGGCAGTACGGGAGGTTTGAGTTGTAATATTACGGCCTGAGTGGGGATTGTCTCCAATTTCAACTCAGGCTTGCTGTTTACTAGAATATGCGGAAATTCGTTAGCTATCTGACCAACTTGGCGCACGCGGTGGCGCTGGTACTCGGCGCGGCTGGCGCAGTCGCGGCCCAGGCAGTGCCCAACCCCGGCGAGAAAATCGAAAGCCTGGTGACCTTCGGCCCGCAGGCTCCCGCGACGAGCGGCGACGATGATTTCACCCAAACGTTCTTCTTCCTGGTGCCCGCTACCGAGCGGCGGCCCATTTACATTCGGGTATTCGACCCCGACTGCGGCGGGCAGCTCGACGCCAAGGTGGGCCAGTTCAACACCCGCACCGAGTTTAGCCTCTACGGCGGGCCGGGCACGCACTCGGCCAAGGGCGCTACCGACCCGCGCCCGGCCAACCCGGCGGCCACCCCCAGTGGCCGGCTCATCAAGCAGCAGGTATTTGGCGTAGACCCCCGGTACGACGAGGGCTATTTCAATTTCGGCCCGCTCAATCCCCTGGAAGGCGAGCTGGTCGAGCAATTTCAGGGCTACGTATACAAGGTGGTGGTGCGCGGCCTGAGCGGCAACGACGGCAACCTCTACCGCTTCTTTCTCAGCAGCAGCCCTAACCTGAACGTGCCCATCCCGGGCGGCAACGCTTTCACGTACGAATACTGCTTCCGCATCCCGGCCGCCGCGCCGGGCCGGGCCGTCACGGTGCACCTCTATCCGTTTGCCAACGAGCACGTAGTCAGTATTAAACAAAGTAATTTTGACGTCGATAACGAGGCCAAGCTGACGATTTTTAGCATCGCGAAGAACGGCCACCCCACCCCGGTAAGCGGCGATGGGCAATGGACGAGCAGCGTGCTACCCATCAAGCCCGCCGAATACGGCCTCTCGCTGGATTTTCGCCTCGTCAGCAAAGCCACTACCTTCAACGACGTAGTCTTTTACGTCACCGACCAGTACGATACCGCGCTGCCCTTCTTCGCCGTACCGCTAGGCGGCCCGCCGCGCTACAAGTACGACATCGACATGAAGGTGCACCGGTAGGTGAGTTATGAGTTAGAAGTTAGGAATTATGAGTTGGCTGAATCAGCAACTTGCAAGGAAATCGGTTGTGAGGTAAGTCAACAAAAACGGCTGTCATGCTGAGCTTGCCGAAGCATTTCGCTCGCTTCCTTATAACGGTGCGAGCGAGATGCTTCGGCAAGCTCAGCATGACAGCCGTTTTTAGTCATAAACAGCTTCAAGGCATACCTCTTGACTCATCATGAGTGTCCAAGTCAGAAGTTATAAACTGGCCCAATAAGCCAACTCATAACTTCTAACTTTTAACTCATAACTCTACTGCGCGTTGCGGCGGGGCTCGGGGCCGTAGTCGCCTTCGGCGGGCTTGTCGCCGTCTGCGGGGCGGAAGTTGTCGCGGTTGTGCTGGCCGTAGTTCTGAGCCTTATCCTGCTGGGTGAAGCTGTCGTACTCGGGGCCGCGGGCACCGGGGTTCTGGTCGTCGTAGGAGCCACCTTTAGAGCCGTAGCCCTGGCTGGCATCGCCCTGCTTGGAGCCCCCGGGGCCGAAGCCGTTGCGCGAGTCGCCGGTGTCGGGGTTGCCGGGGCGGGCGGCCTCGCTACGCTCGTGGCCGTAGCCGTAGCCGGGCGTTTGGGGTGCGTTGGGCGCATCGACGGGGGCGGGGGCGTCTTGGCTGGCCGGCGCGTGGCCGCCGGGCTGCTGGTCGTGGCTGCGGCCACCCTGGCTGCCCTGGTTGTCGTAGCCTCCCCGCGAGGAGCGCGCATCTTCCAGTTCGCCGTGGCCATTGGGGCCCATCGGCAGGTGATTATCAACGGCATCGGCTGGCAGGCTCGCGCCCGAGGTGTGGCCGTAGTCGGCGGCGTAGGCCGGGCCTACCGTGGGGGCACCGTTGTCGTTTTGAAAAGCGGCCGTTTCGCCCGCTTTGTCGGGTAGGTTGCGGTTGTCCTGCACGTTGCCCCGGCCGTCGGTCTGGCGGTCGGCCACGTTATTGTCGAAACTCATGGCCGGGGGCGTGGGAGTGTCGCGCACGGCGTGGCCCTGCTGCTCGGGGCGCTGGTCGCGGCCGTCGTAGGCGCGGTAGGCATTGTGCTGGGGACCGGGTTCGGAAGCTCCCTGACCGTAGTATTTTTCCTCGGTAGCCTCGGCGGCGGGATGTTCGGCGGCGGTATCAATTTCCCGGTACTGGTTGCCGAAGCCGCCGTGGGTGCCGCCCAGCGTGCCCTGCGTACCAAACTCGCCCCGATTTGGATCGGCTTGCTGGTTGCTGGCCCGGTTGCGGTCGTGCAAGCTGCCCTGCACGTCGTTGCCGAAGTTGCCGCCGTAGACGTTGGGCTGCCGGGGTTGGGCCGGAATGCCGGTCAGGTCGGCGGGGTGGGCCTCGCGGTTTTCCCGGTGCCCGCCATCCTCCACAGCGCCGTGGCCAGCGGCCATCTCACTGTCGACCAGCTCGCTGCTGGCGGGTGGGGGAGTGGAGCCGCTGACTGGGCTGGAGGTGGTCGGGGCCGGCTTGCTGGCTAGCTCGTGCAAGCTTTGGCCCGGGCGGCTGGCGGTCGGCTGCACGCTGCCGGGGTTGGCTTCACGGTTTTCCTGGTGGCCGCCGTCTTCCACGGCCCCTTTACCGGCTTCCATCTCGCTGTCGGCCAGCTCCGTGCTGGAAGGTGGGCGAGTAGCTTCCCCCGACTGCATGGCGGGAGTGGCGGGTTGCAGCGAGCTATTGGCGTTGGTGCTATGAGCGTCGGCGCTCAGCTTCGTCGTATCGGCGGCAGGCTGCGCCGGGCGATTACCGGCAATTTCGTTGGGTTGGTTGTTGAGGGTGAGCTCGTCGTGGGGGCTAGGCATGGCAAACGGCTGAAGGTGGGAGAATTGGTGGGTAATTAGCTGGCTATACGCCCCGGCGCGACCGGTGTTCTGCCCGGTTGGGGCGGGAGTGCGGATTGCCGTCCAAGCAGCCCGCGCCCGTCCGCAGCGACTTTAGGTGTACGCCTGCTCCTCGTTCCCTCATTCCTTTTCATGCAACGCCGTCAGTTTCTCCAGCAAAGCACGCAGGCCGCCGCGGCCGCGGCCTTACTTCCCCTCGCCGCCAGTGCTACCCCAGGCGCTGGGCCACCCGCCCAGCCAGCCAGCAGCCAGCTGGCCGATAGCTCGCCTTTTACCCTCAGTGAGCTGACAATAAGCGACCTGCAAGCGCAATTGCAAAGCGGCAAGGCTACCAGCCGCAGCCTGTGCCAGCAGTACCTGGCCCGCATTGCGGCCATCGACAAGGCGGGCCCGCGCCTGAATTCAGTGATTGAGCTTAACCCCGCCGCCGTGGGTATTGCCGATGCCCTCGACAAGGAGCGGAAAGCCGGAAAGCTGCGCGGCCCGCTGCACGGCATTCCGGTGCTCATCAAGGATAACATCGACACCGGCGACCAGCAGCAAACTACCGCCGGGGCGCTGGCCCTGGCCGGGCACCGCGCCGCCCAGGATGCTTTCGTGGCCAAGCAGCTGCGGGCGGCCGGGGCCATTGTTCTGGGCAAAACGAATCTGAGCGAGTGGGCCAATTTCCGCTCCACGCACTCGGTAAGCGGCTGGAGCAGCCGGGGCGGCCAAACGCACAACCCCTACGTGCTCGACCGCACGCCCAGCGGCAGCAGCGCCGGCTCGGGCGCGGCCGTGGCGGCCAGCCTGTGCGCCGTGGCCGTGGGTACCGAAACCAACGGCTCCATTGTCTCGCCGTCCTCGGTCAACGGCCTCGTGGGCCTCAAGCCCACGGTAGGTCTGGTGAGTCGCACTGGCATCATTCCCATCTCGGCCACCCAGGACACGGCCGGCCCGATGGCCCGCTGCGTGCGCGACGCCGCTCTGCTGCTGGGGGCGCTGGCTGGCCCCGACCCGGCCGATGCCGTCACCGTCTCCCCCAACAATCCAGCGAAGGCCGCCGACTATACCCGCCTGCTGCGCCCCGCTGCCCTGAAAGGCCAGAAGCTGGGCGTCGAAAAAAGCCACCTGGCCAGCCAAACGCCCGGCGGCGAGTTGCTGCGCCGGGCCGTAGCTGACCTGAAAGCCCAGGGGGCTACGGTAGTAGAAGTAGATGTGCGTACGCCCACTCAGCCCATCGGCGACGCCGAGTTCGACGTGCTGCTCTACGAATTCAAGGATGGGGTGAACAAGTACCTGGCCGGAACGAAAGCCCCCGTAAAAAACCTGGCCGAGGTTATCGCCTTTAATAAGGCTAACGCCACGAAGGCCATGCCCTTCTTCCAGCAGGAAATTTTGGAGATGGCCGAAAAGACGGATGGGTTATCCAGCGAAAAATATAAAGCGGCCCTGCGTAAAGTAGTGGATACCGCCCGCCAAGCGCTTGACGCGGCCCTGAAAACCGACGGTGGGCTGGCGGCCATTGTGGCCATCACCACTGGCCCCGCCGCCTGCATCGACCTCGTAAACGGGGAGTACGGGACTGGCCCCGGCTACTCCAGCGCCGCCGCGATGGCGGGCTATCCCCACCTCACGGTGCCGATGGGCAACGTCCACGGCCTGCCCATCGGTCTCTCCTTCGTGGGCGCGCCGTACCAGGAAGCCGAGCTGCTGGCCCTGGGCTACGCCTACGAGCAGGCCACCAAGCACCGCCAAGCTCCGACGTTTAAATCAGTCGTAGCGTAAGCTTGAGCTGGCGGGTGAGCGGAGCGAGCAGGCACGTGAGCGAACGTCCCCTTACGTGCCTGCTCGCTGCGCTCGCCCGCAAGCTCAAGCTTACGCTACAGTGGGCTCGAATATTTTGCCGGGGTTCAGGATGCCGTGCGGGTCGAATACCTGCTTGATACCGCGCATGAGGTTCAAATTGGCTTCTTTCAGCGCAATGTGCATGAAGGGCTTCTGCACCAGGCCGATGCCGTGCTCGCCCGAGATGGTGCCGCCGAGCTTTACGCACAGCTCAAAAATCTCGGAGATGGGCTGGCGCAGGCCCACGTTCCACTGCTCGTCGGTGAGCGTGCCGCGAATGATGTTGACGTGCAGGTTGCCGTCGCCGGCGTGGCCGTAGCACACGCTCTTGAAGCCGTAGCGGGCTCCGATTTCCTTCACGCCCTTGAGCAGGGTGGGCAGCTCGGCGCGGGGCACCACGGTGTCTTCCTCCTTATAAACGGAGTTGTAGCGCACCGAATTACCGATGTTGCGGCGAATTTTCCAGAGGTCGTCCTTCTGGGCCGCCGTGTCGGCCAGCAGAATTTCGTCCACGTCGTAGTTTTCCAGCACCCCGTACACCTGCTCGGCTTCCTTGTATAGCTCGTCGAGGTCCTGGCCATCAAGCTCGATGAGCAAGTGGGCGGTAATGTCCTCGGGCAGCGTGAGCGGAATTTTCAAATAATCCGACGACCAGGCAATGGCCTCGCGCTCCATAAACTCCATGCCCGACGGGATGATGCCCGCCCGGAACACCGCCGATACGGCTTCAGCTGCCTGCGCCTCCTGCCGGAAGGGCACCAGCATCAGGAGGTTGTGCTGGGGGTAGGGGAGGAGCCGGAACACCGCCTTGGTAATAATGCCCAGCGTGCCTTCCGAGCCTACCATCAACTGCGTGAGGTTGTAGCCGGTCGCGTACTTGAGGGTGTTGGCACCGGTCCAGATGATGTCGCCGGTGGGCAGTACCACTTGCAGGTTGAGCACGTAGTCGCGGGTGGTGCCATATTTCACGGCCTTGGGGCCGCCGCTGCTCTGGCTGAGGTTGCCGCCCAAAAAGCACGAGCCCTTGCTGGCCGGGTCGGGCGGGTAAAACAGGCCGACTTCCTTCACCGCGTTCTGGAAGGCCTCGGTCACCACGCCCGGCTCCACGGTGGCTTGCAGGTTGCGCTCGTCGATCTGTAAAATCTTGTTAAAGCGCTCCATACTCAGCACCACGCCGTGGTGAATGGGCAGCGCCCCGCCACTGAGGCCGGTACCCGCCCCGCGCGCCGTAACGGGCACGCGGTGCTCGTGGCAGAGCCGCATAATGGCGCTTACCTCCTCCACCGAGCCGGGGCGCAGCACTACATCGGGGGCAAAATGAAAATCCTCGGTGTGGTCGCGGCCGTACGTCTCGTACTGCTGGGCCTCGGCCGTGGCAGCCGTGAGTACGTGCGCCGGGCTCACGATGCCCTCGAAGGCAGATACTAGCTCGGGGGTAAGGGCGTTGAATTGCATAAGTTAAAGAGGGTGGCCGGGAGCCACCAAAGTATATTTGCCGGTAATGCAGAGTGAGAAAACGAAGGTACGGCCGCTGACGAAAGCGCAAAATGGGTTGCGTCGCCCGGCCCGCCGCCAAGATTGGAAAAGCTATTATGGCCTGCTGCTGGTGGCCTTGCTGCTGGTCAGCAGCTGCCAGCGCAAGCTCAATCAGCACAACGGCCGCTACTACTCGGCCCGCGACATGGTGCGCCTCAAGCAGGGGCAGCGCGTGGCCGCCCGCCCGGGCACCACCAAAACCAAGGTCAAGGCCACGGCCCCCAGCCCCAGCGGCGGCGGGGACGTGACCACCAAAACCGTAATCAAGCGGCCCGCCCGCATGGGCAACGCCACTGGCGTACTGGCCAGCGTGATCGAAAACGCCCGCAGCTACCAAGGCACGCCCTACCTGTTTGGGGGCACCACGCGCTTGGGTATGGACTGCTCGGCGCTGCTGCAATTGTCTTTTGCCGATGCGGGCGTCGATATCCCGCGCTCCAGCAACGAACAGGCGGCCTGGGGCAACCCCATCAAGCCAACCGAGCTGCGGCCGGGCGACTTTCTTTTTTTTGGGGCCTCGCCCGGCTCGCAAGTCATTACCCACGTGGGCATGGTGACGGTGGTCGATGCCGAGGGCGTGGAGTTTATTCACGCCTCTACTTCGCTGGGAGTCATTGAAAACAGTTTCGAGGCCGACTATTACCTGAGCCGGTTTATCCGGGCGGTACGGCCCCGGCTATAGCGCTGAGTACGAACTCAGGCAAGTGGGTAAAATAAGTTAAGTGGCCAGCGTGCGTTATCCCGGCCGGGGTAGCGCACGCTGGCCATCTGCATAATTAGTAACTCCTGGATGAGCCGATGAACCGGCTCAAGCCCGCCGCCGGCCGGAGTGCCTGGGCGCTTTGCGAAATAATTTGACAACACGGGCAGTAAGCGCGGTTGGATGTTATAAACGGCTACTTGTTCGCGTGCTTTTCTCCGCTGGTGAACCTGCTGGGTAGGGATACTTAGGGGAATAATGAAATTTGGTGAATGAGAATTGTATTTAATATATGGTGCTTAACACAGGCGTGATGTAGTATTTTACTTCTTATTATCCTTTTCTTGCCATGCCTGGGTGGCCTTGCTTTGTAACAGGCTCGGCTAGGGCAGAGCCGGCGGGGAAGTCGCTACTGAATAGGGGGTATTGAGGAAATGCGTCCGCAAGAAGCGCTCGTCGGCCGGCATGCGGTTAGCGGGGTCTGACGCCATTCTCACCCCTTTTTCCACTCATGAAGCGCATTCTACTGTTTTTACTACTGTTGTGCTCAGCAGCCACCGGCTTTGGGCAGAAAGGTCCCGCGGCTAACCGCTATCTGCCGCCCAGCGACCCCAACCTCGACCCTACCTGGGACTGGACGACGCCGGTTAATAACGTGCCCAACGGCTATCAGGTGTTCTTCAACCCGGCCGCTGCCACAACCACTACCAACGTTCAGCTGCCGTTCAATTCGAGCGGCCACCCGCTCTCCGATGCGTTGTCGCACTCGACCAAGGACATGTACCCGGAAGATGGGTGGATGCTCGTGTACCGCGATTTTGGTACTCCCGGCGCGGCCATCCAGCCCAAGCTGCCCTTTTTCGTGCTTTATAATAAGTACCGGGGCAAGCTGCGCGTCATGGTGTACAACGGTACGGGCACTTCGTATTCGGCGTACCGCATGAGCCTGTCTTTCCGCTCAACTTCCCCGAAGGGCGCGTTGCTCACGTTTACCTCCAAGAGCCAGACTACGCTTGAAAACTACAACAAGCTTAATCCCAACGATAACCTACAGTACGAGCGGTTTCTGGGGGCGGCCACGGCCAATCAGGGGTGGTTCTACGGCGATTTTACGCTGTTTGGCTACGACCCCAACCTGAGCCCGGACGCCATTATGCACCTCGATATCACCAATATCGATATCACGAAGCTGCACCTGGCCTCCACCAAGTTTACCCTCAACGAAGTGCTGCGGGATAATAGCCCGGGCGGGGCCGACGTGAGCAAGGGAGTCAAATTTTTCGAGAACGTCGAATCTATTCGCAAGGCCGCCTCCGAGCTCAGCAATACCAACAACGTGCTGAAGCAACTGGCCGATTCCAAGGCCCTCTCGGTAGTGCCCTTTCTGGGGCCGGCCCTAGGCATCATCGGGCTGTTTATCGGGGGGCAGGATGCGGCCGCTCCCCGCGAGCCCATGCAGTTCAACGGAGCGCTGGAAATGACCGGCGACGCCCAAACCGAGCGCCCCTTCTGGGAGGAAGACTTCGCCCTGAGCCCCAGCAAAACCAACACGCCGGAGGTATACCGCCCGGTGCAACCCATTCCGTGGGGGGTATTCAACCTCGATAACCGGCCCACTTACCACATAACCCAGGACAACTCGGGGTGCGAGTACGACCCATGGTTCAGCAGCACGCTGTGCTGGGACTCTTACTCCGTCGGCCTGGATAACCCCGTGACTTACAAATTCAACCCGGCCGTGGGCAT
Organism: uncultured Hymenobacter sp.; assembly: GCA_913776615.1. Lineage (GTDB taxonomy): Bacteria > Bacteroidota > Bacteroidia > Cytophagales > Hymenobacteraceae > Hymenobacter. The sequence goes on along the minus strand of CAJYPK010000034.1, from coordinate 160,578 downwards.
GACGCTGACGAAGGTGGAAATGCGGACCGACCAAATGTCTGATTTCGTGCCGCTAGCCGACTTCAACCAGTATGAGTTTTCGTATTTCTACGACCAGCGTGGCAGCTACAGCGATAATCTGCCGCGGGGAATATTTCTGAAGCTCACGTTCCACATTAACAACCCGGTACGGAATTCCGACCCCAATATCGTGGTGTTTAAAGACTTGGGCGCCTGCTACAACAGCTACGGGCAGGTGAGCGAGTGTACGCCCGGCCAGCGCCTGGCTGCCAGCCCATCCACGCCTGGTCGGCCCAAGCCCCAAAACGAGGAGCTGACCATTTCGCCCAACCCATCGAGTGACGTGGCTTCGTTCAACTTCGTGAACACTACGGCGGGCAAGGTAGCCGTTCAAATACTCGATGCAACGGGCCGGCAACTGTGGGCCAAGAGCGGGACGATGCAAGCCGGCCACATTCACTACCGGTGGAACAATACCACCGTCAAGTTAGCCCCCGGTACCTACATTGTAGACGTGCGCACCGCAGACTGGCACCAGGCCAAGCGCATGGTTATCCAGTAGCAAGCGCCTGAGCAGCTTCGCGGTAGTTCGCCGGGCTGGGGTGGTTAGTCAGCCCAGCGTCTACTAAAAAAGAGGAGGAAGGTAAAAACGCAGGTTTTTGCCTTCCTCCTCTTTTTTAGCAAGTGCCATTGACGCTCGCTTAGCGCAGGTGGTTAGCCGCACTTAGCAGCGAGGTAATAATTTTTTTAGGGCTCACCGCGCGTTTTGCGCCGCCCGAACGATGGCCCGGGGCGGCCGGAGCCAGCCAGCCACCCGAATTGTAGCCTAGTTTATCGTCATGCATAACAGTTACGGAGCCAATGAGTAATCTGGTCGCGCCACTCCGCGAGCAAGTAGAAGCCCGTGGCGTAAAGGTGAAAAAACAATGAAGAAAGTGTCTGGGTAATTAGTTATGAAACACCGTCTTAACATTGCCTTCACACTGAGAAGGCGGTTGATGTAGGTACCTTTGTACGCCCATCCACTGCGCTTTTTTTCTCACTTTTTCCTCCCTTTATGAAGTTGTTATCTTTACGACAAGCTTTTGTGCTGGCGTTGCTGTTGCTGCTGGCCCAGCTTAGCTGGGGTCAGGGGGCTACTACCGCTGCCATGAGCGGTACCATTGCCGATAGCAAGGGCCAGGCCCTGCCAGGGGCCACGGTCATCGCGGTGCACACGCCCACCAATACCCAGTACGTTGCCCCGACCAACGCCGACGGCCGCTTCAACATCCAGAACATGCGGATTGGCGGACCTTACTCGGTGAAAGTCACTTTCGTGGGTTTCCAGGATTTCAGCCGCACGGGCATCAATCTGACGCTGGCCGAGAATTTCCGGCTCGACGTGAAGCTCAGCGATGCGTCGACGCAGCTGACTGAGGTAACGGTAACCGGCCGCCAGAACCCGGTTATTAACGCCGACCGCACGGGGGCGGCTACCACGATTCAGCGCCAACAGATTGAGCGGCTACCGACGCTCAACCGCTCGTTTACCGACTTCGTCCGCCTCACCCCCCAGGCCAATGGCCTGAGCTTTGGCGGCCGCAACAGCGGCTACAATAACCTGACCATCGACGGGGCCGTGTTTAACAACGCCTTCGGCTTGTCGGGTACCGTGGGCGGACAGGCCCAGGCCCAACCCATTTCGGTAGATGCGCTGGAGCAGATTCAAGTGAGCATTGCGCCCTACGACGTGCGCCAGGGCTCCTTTACCGGGGCGGGTATCAACGCCGTGACGCGCTCGGGCACCAACCAGGTCACGGGTTCTGTATATTTCTTCAACCGCAATCAGCGCGAGCTCTTTCTGGGCCGCAAGGTGGGTAGCGTAGAAGTACCGGTTACCAACTTCTTCCTGCGCAACTACGGCGTGCGTTTGGGTGGCCCGATTGTGAAAGACAAGCTGTTCTTCTTCGTGAGCTACGAGCAGGAGCGCCGCAACGACCCCCCTTCCGGCAACTTCACGGCCAGCACGGCCGACCAGCCGGCCAACGGCGTTTCGGTGTCGCAAGCCAGCGCGGCTTCGCTCAACACCCTCACCAACTTCCTGCAGCAGCAGTACGGCTTCGCGGCTGGCCCTTACCAGGGGTATTTTCAGCGGCAGAACAGCGACAAGGCGACGGTAAAGCTCGACTGGAACATCTCGACCAACAACCGCTTCAACATCAAGTATAACTACCTCAAGTCCTACGCCGACGTGCCGCCTTCCAACAGCGGCGGTATTGGCACGCGCTCGGGTACGGCCTTCGGTCTGCCGTTGCAGTCGGCCTACTACACCATTAATAACAACCTGAACTCGATCATTGCCGAGCTCAACAGCACGCTGGGCGGGGGGAAATTCTCGAATAACCTGACGGCTGGCTATTCGGCCTTCCGCGATTTCCGGACGCCCTTCTCGTCGGCCTTCCCCTTCGTGGAAATCGGCAACGGGGTAGGGGTGGCCGGGGCCACGGGCACCACGGCGGCCAATGCGACCTACACGTCGTTTGGCTACGAGCCCTTCACGGCGGGCAACCTGCTCGATACCGACGTGTACCAGCTGGGCGACAACTTCACGGCCTACTTAGGTAAGCACAACGTAACGGTGGGTACTTACAACGAATACTACCGCTTCCGCAACGGCTTTGCCCCGAACTACAACAGCTACTACCGCTTCAACTCGCTGGAAGACTTCTACAGCAACCAAGGCTTTACCTACGACCGGGCCGCCGCTACGTACGCGGCCTTCAGCAACCCCAGTGCTGCCCGGTCCAACCCCTCGCAGTTCCAGTTGCAGTACGCGGCCAACAGCGACGGTAGCTTCCCTTATGCCCGCATCCAGGCTTCGCAGATCGGCTTCTACGTGCAGGATGAATACACGCCCATCAACAACTTCAAAGTAACCGTGGGCCTGCGCGGTGACATTCCAAAAATCTACTCCGACGTGGCGCAGAACACGGCCGTGGCGGCCCTGACCTTCCGCGACGGGGAGAAAATCAACACCGGCCAGCTGCCCGCTACGCAGGTGCTGTTCTCGCCCCGTATCGGTTTCAACTGGGACGTAAAAGACGATAAGAAAACCCAGGTGCGCGGTGGTACCGGCATCTTCACCGGCCGCGTCCCCTTCGTGTGGATTTCCAACCAGGCCAGCAACAACGGGGTGCTGTTTGGCTCGGTAGCGGCTACCAACGCCTCCTCGGGTCTCACGACCATCTACAACCGCTTCAACCCCAGCCCCACGTATTACGTGCCTGGCTCGGGTGGCCCCATTGCCGGTCCGGCTACTGCCAACACGACCTACAACCTGGCCGTAACCGATCGCGACTTCAAATTTCCGCAGGTGTGGCGTTCCAACCTGGCCATCGACCAGCAACTGCCCGGCGGCATCGTAGCTACGCTGGAAGGCTTCTACACGAAAGATATCAACGCGGTATACCACCAAAACGTGAACCTGCCCGGCTCGGAGGGTAACCCCCTCAACCAAGCGAAAGGCCCCGACGGCACCGATAAGCGCCCGATTTTCTACAGCTTCGGTACCCCGATCAACAATTTTTACCCGGTTACCGTACCCAGCGGGGCGGCGCCGGCCCTCATTGCCAACAACCGCATTTACGGCTCCGTATCGACGGCCCAGGGGGGCAACACCGCCGCCCGTCCCAACATCACGGATGCCATCGTAATGAAGAATACCAACCAGGGGTATTCCTACGCCGTGACGGCCCAGTTGCAGAAAACGTTCAGCAACGGCATCTTCGCTAGCTTGGCTTACACCTATTCCGACTCGCGCTCGGTAAACGACGGGGGCTCGATTGCCCAGTCCATCTGGCGCGATCGCCCCGTATCGGGCGACCCCAATGCTAACGTGCTAGCCTACTCACAGTTCTTGCAGCGTCACCGGGTAGTAGCCGTGGGCTCTTACCGTCACGAGTACATTGGCCACCTGGGTACCACGCTCTCGCTGTTTTACACCGGCGCTCCCCTCGGGCGGTTTAGCTATGTATACACCGGCGATATGAACGGTGATGGCGCGGGTGGTAACAATGACCTCGTGTTCATTCCCCGTACTCAGGACGACATTGTGCTGCGCGACGTCACGTTCAACGACAATGCCAACAACCGGGTAGTGACCTATACCGCCGCCCAGCAGTACGCCGACCTCGATGCCTACATCAACCAGGACAGCTACCTGAGCAAGCACCGGGGGCAGTATGCCGAACGCAACGGGGCCGAACTGCCCTGGCTGCACCAGGTAGACATGAAGCTGTTGCAAGACATCTTCACCGACATCGGTAAAAACCGCAACACGTTGCAGTTCAGCGTAGACGTGTTCAACATCGGTAACCTGCTGAACAGCAACTGGGGTACGGTGCGTGCCACCAACCGCGCCAACCTCCTGACCTTCCAGGGCTACACCCTCGATGGTCGCCCGGCCTTCAGCTTCCCTTACCTGAACAACCCAGTCGTGGGCAATGCCTCGGCCGGTACGCCGGGTAGCGTAACCTCGCCCGGGCTGCCCCTCAACCAGACCTTCCGCGACAATGTGACGTCCATCAGCTCCCGGTGGCAGTTGCAGGTTGGCGTGCGCTACCTCTTCAACTAGCCAGCCCAGACGCTACGAACAGCCTCGGCAATTCACAAAAAAACCGGGTCAGGATGTCCATCCTGACCCGGTTTTTTTGTGCAGTAGACGGGCGATACGCTGCAAGCAGCCTACCGGGGCATAACGGCCTCAGAAAAATGCAGGTAACAAAACGATAAAATGAGAAGTGAAAGTTTTTTAGTAAATCGCTGGGTCGTAGAATAATGAAATAAAAATGAAATGCGCCACATCAAAAGTATGGCTGCGTTTTCTAAGGGGGCCAAAGTGAGCACAATACCCCGGCGCGGCCCGGTTGCTTACCTTTGCAGCCTATTGGCTACAGTGAGCCTTTACCCTTTTTTCATTTTATGAGAAATTTACATTTACGTCACATTACGCTGCTTCTGCTGCTCTTACTGACAGCCCATTGGGGCTGGGGGCAGGGCACCACGACGTCTTCCATGTCGGGTACCATCACCGACCAGACCGGGGCCGGGCTGCCGGGGGCGACGGTAATTGCCGTGCACACGCCCACCAACACGCAGTATGTATCGCCCACCAACGCCCAGGGCCGCTTCAGCCTGCAAAATATGCGCGTGGGCGGGCCCTACACCGTGCGTATTTCGTTTGTAGGCTACCAAGACATCACGCGTAACAACATTACGCTGACTTTGGGCCAGGACTACCGGCTCGATGCCAAGCTCAACGACTCGTCGACCGAGCTGGCCAACGTCGTCGTAACGGGCACCAACCCCCGCTCGGTCCTGAACGCCGAGCGTTCGGGTCCCGTAACTACCGTGGGTACTGAGCAGATTCAGCGCCTGCCCACCATTCAGCGCAGCCTCAATGACTTCCTGCGTCTGACGCCCCAGGCCACGACCTCCAACGGGGCTCTGGCCATCGGGGGCGGTAACTACCGCCAGAACAACATCACCGTTGACGGCTCGGACTTCAACAACAACTTCGGTATTGGCGGCAACCTGCCGGCCGGCGGCTCGCCTATCTCGCTCGACGCTATCGAGGAAATCACCATCAACGTAACGCCCTTCGACGTGCGTCAGTCGGGCTTTACCGGCAGCGCCGTAAACGCGGTAACCCGTTCGGGCTCCAACAACGTTACTGGCTCGGTGTACGGCTTCTACCGCAACCAGAACTACTACGGTAAGGATGTGGCCAACGAGCGCCTCGTGGTGAATGACATCTCGACCAAGCAGTTTGGTTTCCGCGTGGGTGGCCCCATCATCAAGGACAAGCTGTTCTTCTTCCTAAACGCCGAGCGCCTGACGGAAAGCACGCCCGCTACCCTGAACGTAGCCGCTACCGCTGATAACCCCTACCGTTCGGCGGGCAACATTGCCCGGCCCACCGCCACTGAACTGACGGGCCTCAGTGATCTGCTGCGTACCCGCTATGGCTACGAAACCGGCCCTTACCAGGGCTACAACTTCAACAGTGACAACACCCGCCTGCTGGGCCGCCTGGACTGGAACATCAACAGCAAGAACCGCCTCACGCTTCGCTACAATCAGGTAACCAGCCAGACGCCCATTGCCGTGAACGGTACGTCGAACCCGGTTTCGAACTTCTCGGGCACGCTGAGCCGCACATCCATCAACTCGCTGCCGTATCAGAATACCAACTACATCCAGCAGGCTAACTTCTACTCGGGTGCCGCTGAATTGAACTCGACCTTCGGCAGCAACGTGTTCAACACGCTGCGCCTGACTTACACTCGTCAGAACGACCCGCGTAGCTCAAATAGCGCCCAGTTCCCCTTCGTGGACATCCTCGATGGCTCGGCTCAGCGCACGGCTAACCAAGGTTTCAATGCGCTGAGCGCTCCGTTTACCTCGTTTGGCTACGAGCTGTTTACGCAGGGCAACCTGCGTGATGTTGAAACCTACTCGGCCGTAGATTTCGTATCGGGCACCTACGGTAAGCATACTGTCACCCTCGGCGGCCAGTTCGACTTGCAAAGCACTAAAAACGGCTTCCAGCGCTACGGTACGAGCTACTACGCTTATAACAGCTTGGCCGACTTCCAAAACGGTGCTAACCCCGTAGCTTACGCCATCACGTATTCGCTGCTGCCGGGCTTTCAGCAGGCGTTCCCGCGCTACAAGACGGCCCAGTACTCGGCCTATCTGCAAGATGAGTTTGCCATCTCGCCCCAGTTCCGCCTTACCTATGGCCTGCGCGCCGAGCTAAACACCTACCTGAACGTATCGGAGGTAAAAACCAACCCGCTGGTAGCCGCTGCCTCGTTTAGCGATGGCCGCCGGGTAGATACCGGCGTACTGCCCACCAACCGCGTTCTGTTCTCGCCCCGCGTAGGCTTCAACTGGGACGTGAAAGGTGACCGCACGCTGCAAATTCGCGGTGGTGCCGGCGTCTTCACCGGCAAGGTGCCGACCGTATGGTTGGTGTCGCAATCGGGGGATGCTGGTATGCTCCAGGTGACCTCGACTTACTCGACGTTCAACAACAGCACGGGCGTTTCGCCGGCTAATGCCTATAGCAGCCTCCCTGGCTATGCCAACGGCGTACTGCCCTTTAGCCCCGACGTAGCGGCTCACCGCCCCACGACGGTACCCGCGCCTGGTACGATCATCCCGACCGCCGTGAGCGCCACCGACCCCAGCTTCCGCAACCCCCAGTCACTGAAAACCAGCCTGGCTGTTGATGCCAAGCTGCCCGGCGGCTTCGTAGGTACTCTGGAAGGTATCTACAACCGCGATTACATCATCGCCTACGGCCAGAACTACAACCTGGTAAACCCGACTAATCTGGCTATCAACGGCTACGCCGATACCCGCCAGATTTATCCCTCGGCCAACAACGCCAAGTTCATCAATGCGCTGGACGCGTCTACCAACCGCTTCAGCCCCACCGGCGGCCAGGCGTTCAACGCCTACGTGCTCACCAACGGTCACAAAGGCTATTATCTGTCGGGTACGGCCAAGCTGGAAAAACAGTTCAGCAGCGGCCTCGTGGCTTCGCTGGCCTACACCCGCAGCGCCGCCCGCAACATGTATGACGGCACCGGTGACCAGCTCTCGGGTACCTGGAGCGGCACGCCCATCGTCAACAACGTCAACGACCCTGCCCTCAGCTACGCCAACTACGTAGTGCCCGACCGCGTGGTAGGTCAACTCTCGTATCGCAAGGAATACCTGAAGCACTTGGCCACCCAGGTTTCGTTCTTCTACTCGGGTTCTATCCAAGGTCGCTTCTCGTACACCTACAACGGTGACCTCAACCGCGACGGAGTAAACAACAACGACTTGCTCTACATCCCGAAAGATGCTTCGGAAATTACGTTTGCCAACGCCACCTACAGCGGCGTAACCTACACGGCTCAGCAGCAGAGCGACTTGTTCTTCCAGTATGTCGACCAAGATGCCTACCTGAGCAAGCGTCGGGGCCAGTATGCCGAGCGCAACGGCGCTACCTTGCCCTGGCGCAACCAGATCGACTTCCGCTTTGCCCAAGACGTTTTCGTGGCTGATAAAACGCGTAATACGCTGCAATTCACGCTCGATATCCTCAACGTGGGCAACCTGATTAACCGCAACTGGGGCCTGTACCAGACCATCAACAACAGTGCCTTGCTGTCGACGGTTTCCAATAACCTGAGCGCCATCACGCCCAACGGCACGACCCGCCCCACCTTCACGCTGGCCGCCGACCGTGGTGCTCCCATCACCTCGACGTTCCGCAACACGACGACGACGGCCTCGACCTACTACATGCAGATCGGCCTGCGCTACTCGTTCAACTAAGCCAATCGCGAGAAAAGCTACTAAAAATGGCGGGGAATCTTCCCCGCCATTTTTTTTGGCGCTGATTTTGGGGGAGTTGCAAAAAATGTTGGGGCCAGGGCTTGCATACGCGGAAAGTCGCCGTACTTTTGTCAAACCAAAGCGCAAGAGGCGCCGCGGTAAAAGCCAAAAACGGGGGATTAGCTCAGCTGGCTAGAGCGCTTGCATGGCATGCAAGAGGTCATCGGTTCGACTCCGATATTCTCCACTCCCGTTTCAACGAAAAGCCTCCATCAGTTTCGACTGGTGGAGGCTTTTTGTATTTCACAACCTGGCTGAAGCGAGCGCGTGGAGAGCTTGCGGGCCGTAGTAAAACTCCCGCGTGCTCGCCCGCGCTGACCAGCCGGTGCGGGCGCTGGCCCACCCGCCTAGCCCTGGCAGAGCTGGCAGGTGCCGGAAAGTAAAAAGTCGCGCCGCTGGGCCTGGAAGCCGCCGGGCAGCTGCACGGCCGGGATGGCCACCTGGCTCAGGCAATAGGTGTGGCTGCATACGCTGCACTTGAAATGCACGTGGTTGTCGAAATGGGCATCGGCCGAGCACTCGATGGAGCAGGCGGCGTAGCGCAGCACGTCGGTATCGTCGATCACGCGGTGAATAAGGCCCTGCTGCTCGAAACTCTTAAGCGTGCGATAGAGGGTGATGCGGTCGGTATCGGCCCCGATTTCCTGTTCGATTTCGGCCCCGGTCAGGGCGTAGCCTTTGCCGGCGAGGGCGGCGAGTACGGCCCGGCGCACGGGCGTTTGACGCAGGCCGTGGCGCAGCAGCGTCTGCGTAAGGCGGTCGGGGGCGGTGGGGGTAGGGGTGGAAGACGACGACATAAGCCAAACATACGAAACGAACGGGAGCCGGGACGGTGGCGGGCCAGCCTGCGCCCCGGGCGTACCTTTGCGGAGCCCGCGCCGCTACCGGCCGGCCTTCTGGGTACGCCCATTTAGCTCAACACAACTCGTGGTAGAATCGTTAGCCCGGCGCTTGATTTTCGCCCTTAGCCAGCGGCCGTGGTGGGTGGCAGCCTTTACCTTGGCGCTGGCCCTGCCGGCCCTGCTGCTGCACCTGGGCTGGCAGCCGCTCCTGGTCGATGAGCCCATTCGGGCGCTGGTCGCCCTGGAAATGCACTACTCGGGGCATTTTTTTGCGCCCACGCTCCAGGGCCTGCCGTACTACAACAAGCCACCGCTGTTCAATTGGCTGCTGGTGGCATTGTTTCGCCTCACCGGGCGGCAGGACGAGCTAATTCTGCGGCTGCCCACCATCGCGGCGCTGTTGCTCTACTCAGCCGCCTTGTGGCGGGTGCTGCGTCCGCAGCTGGGCAGTCGGCTGGCCTTCACGGTGGCGCTGGCCTTTGCCACTACCGGCCGGGTGCTGTTTTACGATTCTTTTCTGGGCCTCATCGACCTGTGGCACGCCTGCCTGACGTGGCTGGGTTTTATGGCCGTCTGGTACCTGGGGCAGCGCGGGCAGTGGACGCGCCTGTTTGTACTCACCTACGCGCTCACGGCCGTGGGCTTTCTGCTGAAAGGGTTGCCCTCGGTGGTGTTCCAAGGAATCGCTTTGCTGGTCTACTGCCTCGATACCCGGCAATGGCGGCGGCTGTTCAGCTGGCAGCACGTGCTGGGCGGGCTGGTGCTGTTAGCCATTCTCGGCACGTACTTTTTCGTGTACAGCCGCCAAAATTCCCTCGAAACGGCCCTGGCTACGCTCTGGTCGCAGTCGAGCCAGCGGGTGGTGACGGCCCAGCCGCTGGGCGACTCCATTCGCTACGTGCTGCTGTTTCCCTTCGATTTTATCAAGCATTTTTTGCCCTGGACGCTGCTGGTGCTGTGCCTGCTGGTACCGGGCGCGTGGCGGCGGGTAGCTGGGCAGCCCTTTCTGCGCTACAACGCGCTGCTGTTTCTGGCCGTGCTGCCGGTGTATTGGCTGTCGCCGGCCACCATTCCGCGCTACTTATTTATGCTGGTGCCGCTGGGCCTCACGGTGGTGATTGCCCTCTACGCGCACTACCAGCCGGCCGGGGTACCGCTGACGCGCCTGCTCGACGGTCTCCTGCTGGCCCTGCTCGCCGTGAGCGCCCTGGCTCCGCTGCTGCCGCTGCTGCTGCGCCTGGCAACGCGGGCGGGCCTGGTGGCAGGCAGTGCCAAGATTCTGCGCGGCGTGCCCGATTCGGCGCTGCTCAGCCTGGCGCTGTTTATACCCCTGGCCCTGGGGGCCTACTTATTCTGGCGGCTGGCCGATTACCGCCTGCTCGTGCTAGGCTACTACCTGCTCGTACTACGGCTGGCTTTCGACGTTTTCATTTTTCCGGCCCGCATGCAAACTTCGTCGGAGGTGGGCTACCGCACGGCAGCTATCCGCATTGGCCGCGCTACCAAGGGCCGCCCGCTGTGGCAGTTTCCCTACGGCCGGCCGCTCGACAACGTGGAGGCCTTCTACATCGCCCGCGAGCGGGGCGAAACCCTCACGGTAGCACCGCTACCGCTCCGGCCCGGGGCGCTTTACCTGGTCGACGAGGAAATCTTGCGCGACAAGCACTTCCGCACGCTGGATAAGATGACCGTTGACGGCAACGTGACCTTTCAAGTAGTCGAGTTTCAGAATCCATGAGCGACGCCGAAACCTTGCCCGAGCCTACCCCCGCCGGGCGACGGTACCTGGGCCTGCTGGCCAAGCTGGTCTTCATGGCCGGGGCGCTGTGGCTGGTGGCCCGGCACCTCGACCTGCCGGCCCTGGGCCGCACGCTGCGGCAGGCCCGGCCCGGCTGGCTACTGCTGGCCACGGCGTTGTTCACGCTTTCCAAACTCATTGCTTCGGTGCGGCTCAATACGTTTTTTCGGGCCGTTGACATCCAGCTCACCGAACGCTACAACCTGCGACTGTACTGGCTGGGCATGTTTTACAACTTGTTTCTGCCCGGCGGGATCGGCGGCGACGGCTACAAGGTGTACTTGCTGGGCAAGGAATTTCCGGGACGGCGGGCCGTTATTTTTCGGGCGTTGCTGCTCGACCGGCTGAGCGGGATGGTGGCCCTGCTGGTGTTGCTCCTGCTGCTGTTTGCGGCGACCGACTATCCCGGCTGGTACCGGGCCGGGGCGCTGGCCCTGGTGCCGCTGGGCCTGGGCCTGAGCTACGGGCTGGGCCGCTGGTGGTTTGGCGAGTTTCGGCGGGCCTTTGGGCGCACTTCGTGGGAGGCGCTGGGCGTGCAGGGGGCGCAGGTGTTGTGCGCCTGGGCGCTGCTGGCGGCCCTGGGCGCGGCCGATGGGCCGGTGCTGCCCTATCTGCTGGTATTTCTGGCGTCGAGTATCGCGGCGGTGCTGCCGCTCACCGTGGGCGGGCTGGGTGCCCGGGAGCTAACCTTTCTGTACGGGGCCAAGCTCTTCGTGCTCAACGTGCCGGTGGCGGTGAGCGTGAGCGTGTTGTTCTACGTCATCACGGCGCTGGTGTCGCTGGTGGGCGCGCTGGTGCAGGTAGAGCGGCGCAGTATCCCATCCTCTTAAAAAAATAATACTTAGCAGGTAGCTTCGGGCGGCCGCCCGAAGCCTTTTTTCCTGATTGCCGCCGAAGCTATGAGCCAAGCTAACAAGATAAGCTGGGTGGCACTATGCCTCAATACCGGGCTTAATGTACTGGGATTAATCGCAATTCTTATCTGCAATATCTGGCGGCAGGGGTGCGATTTTCTGATACTCTATCTGTACGGAATTTTGTTTTTAGGGCCGCCCTTGTTCTTAGCAGCGCTTCTGATGGCGCCGGCTGGTACCTATCGGGTGAATGCCGCGCCTCGGTGGCTGCTGCTGTTCAACCTGGGTATTGGTGCCCTGTTGCTACTTATCTGTCTGCGCGTAGCGTTGCATTAAGTATCCGGCCCCTGCTCTGATAGTCAACGCTCGCCGGTAGGTTACACCACCGCGTAGCTCACCAGCTCGCCGCCCAGTTCCCGCAGCAGCTCCCGGGCCTCGCCGCTGCGCCAGAAGGTGTACTCCGGCACCCGCATCAGCGGCGAGCCTGGCCGCTCGCTCAGCCCCGGGTGGCTCATAAACTCGGCGGTGTCGGTGCGCCGAAACGCGGCGGCCACGCCCCGTCGAAAGCCCGCCGCGCTGGCCGCTTCGGTCGAAAACGTGCTCACCAATGCCCCCGGCGTGGCAAAATCGCGCAGGGCCGCCCGGCTGCTGGCGGCAAAGGCCCGGAGCACGAGGCCACGCCCGTCGAGCCGCCCCGCTGCGGTCAGGCGCCGCACCCGGCGCACGCCGAGCGCGCGCAAGATGCGCAGCAAAGCCGGCCCCAACAGCGGATATTGGTGCAGGTGCTGGTGGCTATCGGCGTGGGTGAGGGCTAGTCCCGCGTCGGCCAGCCGGCGCAGCTGGGCACCGATTTCTACCTGCATCTCCGCCGGGCGCACCTGACCGCGCAAGTAGCGCTGCCACAGCTGGCTGGAGGAGTAGAATTGCCCATTGGTGTCGATTAACGAGGGTACGGCCGAGGCGGCGCTCAGCGGCGGGCCGGCATTCAGGGTGAGGTGCAGGCCTACCGAAAAGGTAGGCGAGGCCAGGCGGGCCAGCTCGCGCAGTTCAGCGTCGCTGGCGAAGTTGGCCATGACGGTCGTGCTGCTAACCTGCCCAGCCGCGCCCAGCTCCAGAATGGCCTGGGTGGCGGGCGCATCCCAGCCGTAGTCGTCACAGTTGATGATGAGACGCTTGGGAGTAGTTTGAGTAATGGGAGTAATTTGAGTAATGGGTGGAGTATTTGCCTCTTTTATAGTTACTTACTGGCCAATTTACGGGCAGTAGTGAGTATAGCCGTGATGGCTGCGTATTCTTGCATGAGCGGTTGTAAGCGAATGGGGGCTATAATGTCAGCTTGTCCCAGAAGATCCAGCCAGAACTGCGTCTCATCGGCTTCCTCCACGCAAATAGAAAGCTTGGCGAAATATTCGGCCCCCGATCGAGCCCGGCAAGAGGCCCGGTAGTTAGCCGCTACTGAGGTCGCCGATCGCAAAAGCTGCTTGCCCAACACTTCCGCCTCCCCGCATCGCGGCAACTGTTGATAAAGCCGAATTACACGCAACGCCGCTACCTGAGTTCGCTGCCGAAACGCTTCATTACGAGCGGCTTTATCACTAGTCGTCATGGCCTGTGATTCGATTACTCAAACTACTCCTATTTACTCGAATTACTCTAGCGAAGCCACCTTCCGCACCACGTAGGGCGTACGCGTGCGCCGCGAGTAGTAGTTGTACATGCCAATCTCCGCCAATACCCCGAAGCACAGCAGGAAAATGCCGGCCATAATCAGGAATAGGCTGAAGATGAATTCCAGCGGGTAGGTACCAAAAATATTGAGCCCAAAGAAGACGGAACGAATCAGAAACTGCCCCGCCAGCCCGCCGCCCAGCAGTAAGCTCAGCAGCCCCGACAAGCCAAACAGCCGGAACGGCTTGCGCGAGTGCACAATGAAAAACCGCAGAATAAACAGGTCGAGAATGACGTAGAAGAGCTTGCTGATCTTGTAGTTACTCTGACCAAACTGCCGCTCGTGAATCTCAATTGGAAACTCGCAGTAGCGTAGATTCTTGCGGGCCACCAGCGCGCCCAGGAAGCGGTGAGCGTCGCCGAGCATCTCCACGTTCTTTACGAGGTAGCTGCGGTAGGCCTTGTACGTAGCCCCGAAATAACGCAGCTGCACCCCCGACAAGCGCCGGATAATGCCGTGCGCCGTGGTGGCCAGCGCCGTGGCAATGGGACCTTCGGGGCGCTTGGCCTTGGCCCCGCCCACCATGTCGTAGCCCTCGTTGATGAGGCTGATAAACTGCGGGATGTAAGCCGGATCGTGCTGCAGGTCGCCGTCCATAGCAATAATGACCTCGCCGCGCGCCTGGGCAAAGCCAGCGCGCAGGCTCAGCGTCTGGCCGTAGTTGCCGGCCAAGTCGATGGCCACCAGGTGGCGGTCGTGGGCGGCCAGCTCCTGCATCATCTGCCAGCTGCGGTCGGTGCTGCCGTCGTTGACCAGAATAAGCTCGTAGTCGTAGCCGTGCTGCTGCATCACGGCGGCCACGCGGCTCACGAGCTGGGCCACGGTGTCGGCCTCGTTGTAAAGCGGGGCGACTACCGAGATAAGACCAGAAAAAGCAGTGTTAGCAGTGGGGGTGGCGAGTGGCGGCATGGCAGAAAATGAAACCGCAAAGGTACTGGCCTGGGTGTTGGCGCAGTGGAGAAAAAATATGTAACTGCCCAGGCTAAAAGAATGAGTAGGAACTATTTTGAATGAAAGAAAAAATACTATTAAAGCGGGATTTTGCTAAGCAGGTGAGTTTTATTGCCACAAGCGGTTGAGCTTGTCATCTTGATGTCGGAGAGGGGGAAAAACATTATTTTGTTAACACCGGTAATGAGGTGCATTCAGCAAGATTTTTGGCTTATTCGTCTAAGAGCATAGCCAGGACTTCCGGGCGATACTGTAGTTTTGCTAACAGAAAATCGAGAAGTATCCTGAGTACTGCCTAGTTAGTCGCCGTATTTCATTCCGCCTTAATCTCCCCGCTGTTCCTACCCGCTGCTCTCTACACTTCCCTTCAATAATGGCGATAACTACTAACCCTTTTCATCCGGCTACCGGCGAACTTCTGCCCGGCTACCGCGATGCGTATCTGCGGGGCGACCTGTCGGTGACCAACACCGCGCTCGTAGATGCTTACTTGAAAGCCAATCCCGCAAAAGGCGGGGAAGCTTTCGAACGTTTCCATAGCCTACAAACGCAGGGGCACGACGTGCGCCCGGTAGGCTGGCTGCAACAGCAGCTGCACCTGATTCGCACCGAGCCCGCTCGTTTCCGGCAGCGGGCCGGCTCGCTCCTGCTCGTGGGTGTGCTGGTAAGCGGTGCGGTATTTGCCGCCAACAACTCGGCCGTGCGCCCCACTGCGGGCGAAGCGGCTGCGGTAGAGGCCAGCGCACCGGCGGCCGAAGATATGGGCGCCCTCGAAAGCGCTAGTCTGAGCACCGTGCGTGGCCGCATTCTGGATGAGAATGGCCGCCCGCTCATCGGGGCCACCATCATCGACAAGGTTAGCGGCCGGGGCGTGAGCACCGATGCCAAGGGCCAATACACGATGGTTGTACCGGCTCACAAGGCCGCCCAGCTCCAGTACGGCTACGGTGGGTATACCGAAGAAGTAGTGCAGGTAAATGGCCGTGGCGAGCAGAACGTAACCTTATTGCCCCGCACCGACCTGCCAAAGAAGCGTCATTGGTGGCAGTTCTAAGCTGCCAGTCCGCGCAAGTTATTCGAAGAAAGCCAAGAACCCGGCTGGCCTGATGTGGCCGTAGAGAGCCGCTGGCCGGGTTCTTGGCTTTTGGCGGTAGCCTGCCGGCAGCATGGAAGCAGCCACTCCGCTCCTGGCCGGCGGGCACCCGTAAGTAGCCGCGGGGCGCCACCGTTCTATTACGCATGAATCTCCCTTTTTTCAACCGCTTACAAGTAAAAAAAGTAGTAGCCGCGTCGAGCGAGGCCGGTCGCCATGCCGAAAAAATGCTGCTGGCCCTGCTGCGCGAGCAACCCGAAGTGCTGCTGGCGTACATCGCCGATAGTCAGACGGGCAGCCTGCTGGCTTCCTACACCACCAACGGCGCCTACAACCCCAATCAGCTCAACTTGCGCACCGCCAAGATGCTGAACAATCTCGACGATACGCTGGCGGCCAACTCCTGGCTGGGTGGCCCGCTGCTCGATATGTCGGTGCTGCTCGAAGAACAACTGCACTACCTACGCCCCGTGGCCGGCGGCCAGTGGCACTGCTACGTGGCCGTGCGCCTCGCCGATGCTAACTTGGGCATTCTTAAAGAAGTGGTGCGCCAAGCTACCGCCTGAAGAATATTCCCCCCTCTCTTCTTTTTTAATATTCATGTCAACCCCGAAGCAAACTGTACAGGGCATCATGGACGAGCTACCGACGCTGGTAGCCGTGGCCGTGGTAGAAACCGAAACCGGCATGCCGCTGGCCTCGCACACCAATATCGCCGACTTCGACATCGAAACGGCCGCCGCTTACAACACGGAGGTGGTGAAATCGAAGCTCAAGGCCCTCAAGGCTCTGAAGCTGAATCAAACGCTGCAGGACATTCTGCTGACCCTCACCGACCAGCTGCACCTGCTCAAGCTGTCGCCCAGCGGGGATAAGTTCATCTACCTGGCCGTTAACTCCAAGGATACCAACCTGGCCCAGGCCCGCCAAATCATGAAGGCGCACTCGGCTTCGCTGAACTAATTGCCTTGGTAGCTAAGCTACCGCGCAAGCCCGCTGGCCCCCGGCCAGCGGGCTTTTTTGCGTGGGAGGGGCGGGCGCGGTGATCTGCGCAGGATGGCGAATGTTTTCGAGACATACCCGGTTAAGGCAGTCGTAACTTTGAAGTATGCAATACCTGGAAGGCCGGCGCTACGTGGTGCTGGCAATTTTTACCCTCGTGGGGCTGCTGTTTGCCAGCCGGCTATTTTACTTGCAAGTCCTCGACGACTCGTATAAAACGGCCGCCGACCGCAATACCCTCCAGCGGCAGGTGCAGGTGCCGTACCGGGGCCTCATCTACGACCGCCACGACTCGCTGCTGGTTTCCAACACCCCCGTGTACGACCTGATGGTGGTGCCCCGCGAGGTGAAGCGCCTCGACTCGGCCCGGTTTTGCCAGGTGATGCAGATGCCCATCGAAGACCTACGCCTGGGCTTGCGGGCGGCCAAGGCCTACTCGCGGGTGCGCCCCTCGCCGCTCATCCAAAACCTGAGCACGCCCGAGCTGGCGTCCATGAACGACAACCTGATTAATTTTCCCGGCTTCCGGGTGCAGGCGCGCATGGCCCGGGCTTACCGCACCCCCAACCTGGCCCACGCCCTGGGTTACGTGGGCTCCATCACGCCTAAGCTGCTCGAAAGCCCCAAGTACGCGCACTACGCGCCGGGCGAAAACGTGGGTATCTCGGGCCTTGAGTCGTTTTATGAGTCGACGCTCATGGGCCACCGGGGCGTGCAGTACCGGCTGGTCAACGTGCGCGGCATCGATAAAGGACCGTTCCGGGGCGGGCAGTTCGACACGCTCTCGCAGGCGGGGCAAGACCTGCACCTCAGCATCGATTCGGGCCTGCAAGCCTACGGCGAAAAGCTGCTGGCCGGCCGCCGGGGCTGGATCGTGGCCCTCGACCCCAAAACCGGCGAAATCCTGTGCTTCGTGTCGGCCCCGCACTACGAGCCCCAGGTGCTGACCGGCAAGGGCATGGGCAACCGCTACATGGACCTGCTGCGCAACCCCAACCGCCCGCTCTTCGACCGCCCGCTGATGGCTACTTTCCCGCCCGGCTCGGTTTTCAAGCTCGTTAATGAATTAGTAGCCCTGCAGATGGGTGTCGTCTCGCCCAGCACTGGCTTTCCCTGCGACCAGCACCTGGTGCACTGCACCCACCGCCACGAGTACCCCAGCAACGTCAACATCGCCATCAAGCAGAGTTGCAACCCGTACTTCTACCAGGTGATGCGGGCCGCCGTAATGCGCGGCCGCACCCCCAACCGCTTTGAGGATGCCCGCCTGGGCCTGGCCGAGTGGCAGAAGATGGTGAAAACCTTCGGCCTGGGCGAAAAGCTGGGCGTGGACATGGGCCACGAAAAGCGCGGCCTCATCCCCTCGGCCGAGTACTACGACAAGCGCCTGGGCTACCACCGCTGGAACTTCAAAACGGTGTACTCGCTCAGCATCGGGCAGGGTGAAATCGGTATCACCGGCCTGCAAATGGCCAACGTGATGGCTACCATCGCCAACCGCGGCTATTACTACGCGCCGCATTTTGTGCGCGGTATCGGGGCCAGCGGCCAGCCGCTGCCCGAGTTCCGGCAGCGCCACTACACGGCCGTCGATACGACGCTGTTTAAGTACGTCGTCCCCGGTATGCAGGAGGTGGTGGATGGGCGCGGCGGTACGGGCTCGTTTGCCAGCCTGGCGCAGTACGGCATTTCGGTGGCGGGCAAAACCGGTACCGTGCAAAACTCGCACGGCGGCGACCACTCCACCTTCGCCGCCTTCGCCCCCGCCCAGGATCCCAAAATTGCCATCGCCGTCTTCATCGAAAACGCGGGCTTCGGCGGCACCTTCGCCGCCCCCGCCGCCGGCCTCATGATGGAGCGCTACCTGCGCGGCAAAGTGGCCCCTGGCCGCAAGCGCTGGGAAGACTGGGTGATGTACGGCCACGCGCCATCGCATCACTAAGTTGCTGGTTCACTGGTGTGAGCCAGTGACGTATTGCGGGGATTGATTAGGGATTGGAAAGCTTGTTAATGATGCTCTGTTGGTATATTTGCCAAGCGCTTCATACATGTATTTTGACTAATGCGTTGGTCATTAATCTATAACCAGGTACACGAAGCGTTAGCTAGCTTCCTTCTTTACTAGTAGTCTGGCCAGATACTGGTAGATGCGATCGCCGAAAAGCAGACAGAGTAGGCAGACTTCACTCCCCCCAACACTTTTTTCGATGAAAAAGCGCTTTTCTAAAATTGCCCTACTGGCCGGGCTGGCCGCTGGGCTGGCTTTCAGCAATGCTACCACTAATAAGGCAGATGCCCGCATTGCCCCCGGCCATATGACGGGTGCTTGCATTAATGGCACACAGTGGACCTACACTTGGGGCTGGTTTGGGAGCAACCTCACGGAAACCATTGAGCCTTGCTAGGTAAATGATGCGCACGTCATGAAGTGCTATTGATAGCCGCTCCCCGCAAAGGGAGCGGCTATCTTGATAGTAGCCGATGTGCGGCGCGGTCAATAGTTTCTCTTTTTGTTTGCTGCCACGTATGTTTTTCCTATTTTCTATTTTCCTCGCTACGCCTACGCCGGTATACACGGCCGTGGTAGTTGATGCCGTTACTCGGCAGCCCTTAATGGGCGTGACCGTGCGCGAAGAAGGTGACCCATTTCCAGCGGCTGCACTCACTACCGACGCGGCCGGACGATTTCAGCTTGATAAGCCGCCCGTATCGCTACACCTAAATCGGTTGGGGTACGCGCCGCTGGTAGTGAGGCGGCCAGCCGGAGCTGCGAATCAGCCCGATACCTTGCGCCTGTTACCACAGGTATTTGCATTAGGCGAGGTGGCCGTGCGGTCGCCCCATACGATGGTGGTATCCTCCGTTAAGCCCAAGGGTAAAAGCATGGCCCGTAGCTTGGTGCCTGGGCAAGCTATCGCCTCTTATTTAGCACCGCCCACCACATCAGCTGGGCAAGCCAGCGTCCTCGACCAACTGCGGTTCTTTCTAGCTTCTCGGGTAGAGGAGGGGCAGTTGCGGGTGCGGCTGGTAAATGCCCAGCCCGCGCCGCTGCATCCCGGTAGCCAGATGCAGCCCGGCTCTGCCGATTTATTGCCCGAGCCGATTACCCTCACGGCGGGTCAACTATCCGCATTCTCGCGCGGCCGGGTATCGCTCGACTTCAGCAAATACAAGCTACCACTGCCTGCCGAGGGGCTTTTCGTCATCATTGAATGCCTAGCCACCAATCCGGAAGATAAGTTTATTGCGGTAACCCATACCACCACTGGCCGTGACAAGCGTCAGATAGTAGTCGGTCCTGACCCGGCCAATTCGGCCACATCGCACGTTATATCCGGCGATGACCTGCCCTCGCTGGAAGGCCAGTTTGCGCCCGGTAATTTCACCATGTGGTCACGGCATAACGCGCAAAAGCCCTGGGAGCACTCTGGCAGCGCCAACGTGCGCGTGGAGTTGAGCGTGCTTACCTATTGAGCGCCGTAAAACCCGACCTACTCATGCGTTCGTCCCGCCAGCAATTGCTGTTGTACGTGCTGCTCACCGCCGGGCTGCTGGGCCTGTTTATGTGGCGCAGTATCACGCCGGCTTTTTACCTCAATTATTTAGGCTACGCCGAAGCCATTCTGGGGCTGGTAGGTGGTATGGTCGTGTGCTATTTCTGGGCGTTGCAGCCCGACGTGCGCCGGGGAGAAGGTACGCTCAACTGGTACCTGGCGCGGGGGCTGGCGATGAGCCTCGCGAGCACGCTGCTGGCTACGCTGCTCATCGGCCTCTATGCCTACCAGGCCGACGACGGGTACTTCGCCCGCCGGCTGGCCTGGGAGCAGCAGGCCCTAGAGCAACAGCACGTGCCAGCCGAGATGCAGGAGCTGTTTCTGGCCGACGAGGCGCAGGCCGAGAAGCTGCACTTCGAGGAAGTGGGATTTTGCGCGCAGGCCGGCGTGGCCAGCCTGCTGACGACTCTTACCGCCGCGTGTGTCTTCTTCCCGCTGGCCAAGCGGCGGCGGTTGCCGCTGGCGTAGGCAAGCGGGGGAGGGGGGAACCCGGGGGCATCGGCCGGCTGTATGAATCGCTGGCACCGACCTTTGCCCAAAGTTTTCTGCATGTCTCCCGTTACCACCCGCTCTTCGCGCAGCATCGACTGGCCCCTGCTCTTACTCTACCTCGTGCTGGTAGGGCTGGGCTGGGTGGCCGTGTACGCCGCCAGCTACTCACCCGATGCCCCTCCGCACCCGCTTTCAGCCCTCAGCTTTTCGGAGCTGATGGAGTTCAACTGGTTTAAGCAGCTACTGTGGATGGGCACGGCCGTGGTGCTCATCGTCATTTTGCTGGTGGTCGATTACAAGGCCTACGATACGCTGGCTTACGCTCTTTACGGCGGCATGATTGTGCTGCTGCTCGTCACGCTCGTCATTGCGCGGCCCATCGCGGGCTCGCGCTCGTGGCTGGAATTTGGGCCGGTGCGTTTGCAACCGGCTGAGTTTGCCAAGTTTACGACCGCGCTGGCCGCCTCGCGCTTCATGGCTGGCATCAACCTGCGCAATCAAAACTGGCGTGACCAAGCCGTGCTGGCCGGCCTCACGCTGCTGCCGGTGGCCCTCATTCTGGCTTCCAACGAAACGGGGCAGTCGCTGGTGTTCGCGGCGCTGCTGCTGGCGTATTTCCGCGAGGGCATGTCGCCGCTCATCCTGCTGCTGCTGGCGGCGGGAGGCTTCATTCTGCTGCTGGCGCTGCTCGTGCCCAAGCTGTGGCTGGTGGGCGGCTTCACGGCGGTGCTGGCCGGGGCTTTTTTATTGAACTCGCGCCTGTGGCGCCACCACTTGCCGCTGAGCCTCAGCATCTGGGCCGTGGTGATCGGGATGGTGTTCGGGGTTGATTTTTTCTTTAACAACGTCTTGCAGCCCCACCAGCGGCAGCGCATCGAAATGCTTATCGACCCCGGCAAAGACCCGCTGGGCAAGGGTTGGAACGTGACGCAAAGTAAAATCGCCCTCGGCTCGGGCGGCTGGCAGGGCAAGGGCTTTCTCAACGGCACCCAAACCAAGTTCGACTTCGTGCCCGCCCAGAGCACCGACTTCATTTTCTGCACCGTGGCCGAGGAATGGGGCTGGCTGGGCAGCATGCTGGTCATCGTGCTGTTTATGGCCATGCTCTGGCGCATCCTGCTGGTGGCCGAGCGGCAGAAATCCGTTTTCGGCCGCACCTACGGCTATTGCGTGGCCAGCGTGTTGTTCGTGCACTTCACCGTCAACCTGGGCATGACGATGGGCCTGATGCCGGTAGTGGGTATTCCGCTGCCGTTTTTCAGCTATGGCGGCTCCTCGCTGTGGTCGTTTACCATCCTGCTCTTCGCCCTGCTAGCCATCGACGCCCACCGCAAGCAGGATCTGGTGCGCTAGAAGCCCGCGGTTGGCTACCTTAGCCAGCATGAAAAAACTATTGCTGTTGGGGGCCTGCCTATGGGCGCTGGCTGCGCCGCTGGGCGTCGCCGCTACCCCGCCTAACATTGTCGTGGTGCGGATTTATGAGGGAGGCCACACGACCATCGTCATCACGCGTGGGGAAGGTAAAAGCGAGAAAATCGAGATTGACAACGGCATCACCGATAAAAAGCTGATCCAAGCCAACGAAGGCTACTACAAAGTATTCGAGCGGCTGTACCAGGAAGGGTTCACGGTGCAAAGCACTTTCGCGACGGTATACAACAGTGGTATTAGCTTCACCACCATACTTTTGACCAAGCCGCACTAGCCAGCCATGCCCCTTTGGCTAAGTAACCGTAGCTCATGGG
Organism: uncultured Hymenobacter sp.; assembly: GCA_913776615.1. Lineage (GTDB taxonomy): Bacteria > Bacteroidota > Bacteroidia > Cytophagales > Hymenobacteraceae > Hymenobacter. The sequence continues at coordinate 138,082 of CAJYPK010000034.1, read as the reverse complement.
CTTGATACTGCACCGTGTCTGTTCCGGGCGCCATTGGGCTCGCCGCTCGTGGCCCAGCGTGGCAGTGGCGGGCTTGCTCACGGCGCTGTGCCTAGCCCTGCCCACCGCCAACGCCACCGGCGATGCCTGGTACTACGCCGCCTGCGCCCGCTGGGGGCAGGAGCTGTGGCAGCCGCACCATCTGCTGTACAACGGCATCGGCCACCTGTGGCTGCGGCTGGTGGGGGCCACCGGTCCCGCCCCGGCTGGGCTGGCCGCCCTGGTCTGGCTGCAACGGCTCAATGCGCTGGCCGCGGGGGCCAGCCTATTAGCGCTGGGCCGCCTGCTGAGGCGAGCGGGTACGCCGGCAACGGCCGTGCCGGCGTGGCTGCTGCTGGTGGGTAGTTGCTTCGGCGTACTGCGCTTCGCTACCGAAAACGAGACGTACATTTTCCCGTTGCTGCTGGCGCTGCTGGCCAGCCTGGCCTGGGCGCGGGCCACGGCGGCACCCGCGCCGCGCCGCCGCGCCTTGTTGCTGGCCGGGCTGCTGGCCGCCGGGGCCTGCCTCGTGCATCAGCTCATGGTGTGGTGGTGGCTGGGGCTGCTGCTGGGCCTGTGCCCCTGGCGTAGTCACGAGGCGCGGTGGGCGGCGCTGAGCTACGCCCTGCCTGCGCTGGTGGTTCCGCTGGCTTATGCGCTGGCTGCGCCCGGAGGGGTAGGGGGCACGGTGCAGTTTGCCCTGCACGATTACCTGACGGGGGGAGCGCAGGTCGAATTAGGCGGGCGCGGGCTCGTGCTCACGGCCATCAGCCTGGTGCGTACGGTGGGGCAGGTGCACGGGAGCCTGCTGCCCTTGCTAGGGCGTTGGCCGGGGCTGCTGGGCGGCGTGGCGGTGGGTAGCCTGACGCTGGGCGTGTATGGTGCATTGGGCTGGCGGTGGAAGCGGAACGAGGATGAGCCAACCAGGCGCGGCCCGGCCCGCACCGTGCGGCGCACGCACACCCTCATCGGCTGCCTGCACCTGGGATTCGCGGCTCAGGCGGCCGGTAATGCCGAGTTTATGGTGATGCTGCCGGCCTTGGCAGCCGTGGCGCTGGCCGGTGGCCCGCTGGTGGCGTGGCCCCGGCACCGCATAGCGGCCCTGGGCGGAGCCTTATTGGCTTGGAACCTAGCCTTTGGCCTGCTGCCTGCCCACCTGCTCGATTACGCCGGTACGAGTCACGTCCTACGGGCGCGGGTGCTCCGACAGCCCGGCGCGTGGTTTCTGCTGCGCGACCCCAACCCGCTCCGCAATCAACTGCACTATTACACTGGCCGGCCCGCAGCCGCGCCGCGCATCGTGGGTTTGGTCGGGCAGGATTCCGCCGCATTTCGGGCCTGGCTGACTACCCGGCTGGTGGCTGGCGACTCGGTATACACCGACGCGTTGGCCAGCCCCCAGCCCTTCGACCGCGCTCGCCTCACGCTGGGCGCGGCGGCGGCGCGGCTGCTGGCCGGGCTGCCAGCCCGGCGCCTCGACTCCGTTTCTACTTTTTTCGGCCCGCGCTACCTCTGGCGGCTTGACAAGCCGGACCGCCCCGTACGGTATTCCGCGCCGAGCGATTATTCGGTACCTGCGAGGTGAGCAAACACTCCGTTTTTAGTTGTTTGCTCACCGCTTACTTTTTCAAATAAGCCAACGCTGCTCATTCGTAGCGTCGGCCCGACATCGCGCCGCGGTGCGCTTGGCGCATCCTCGCTATGATACTACGGGCGCCTCGCGCTTACCGGGTGGCCCCAACTGCGTCCAGGCCCAGCCCATACTCAGCGCCAGCGCCGCCGTAAAGGCGGGGGCCAGCAGATAGCCCATGCGCGCCAGATCGCCGGAGAGCAACATGTGCACGGCTACCAGGACCAGTAGCCCGGCTTCGGCCCGGCCCAGTACGGGGGCCAGCGCCCGCCGTCCGGTGGGCCGTCCCAGCGCCGCCAGCACCGGCAACCAGAACAAGCCGAAAATGCTGAATAGCTCGGCCATCCCTTTAAAGGAAAATGCCCGGCGGAGGGAGTAGGTAAGATTCTCAACGTGCGCCAGCGCGTTGGTTACGCTCGTGGCGGGGGCGGCTCCGGCGGCCTCGTCTACCCAGTAGTGCGCCGCCAGCAGCATTGCCAAGCCCAGGGCCAGGGCCATCACTTGGCCACGCCAGCCCAGCGCTCGCCGCCCGTAATACGCCAGCCAGGGCAGCAAAAACACGAACGATTCCTTGGCCAGCGGCCCCAGGGCCAGGGCCAGGGCTACCGCCCAGCCCGCCCCCGGTCCGCGCCGATGGGCGTAGTAGCTCAAGCCAAATACCAGTAAGTACAGGCTGTCGGTAAGGGGTAGCCCGGCCGCGTAGCCCGCCCAGCGGCTGCTGAGCACCGCCGCCAGCGCCAGCGCGCTCGCGCCCGCCGGGGCGCCGGCCAGGCGGGCGCTGCGGTAAAAGCAAGCCCCGGCCGCTCCCAGCACCAGGCTATTGACCAGGTAAAAAGCCAGGCGCAGGGGCCACTCACCGGCGGGCCGGGCGCGGCCGCCGGGCGTACCCAGCGCGGCCAGCGGGCGGGCGAGCGCGCCCGCCGCCAATGGTACCAGTAGGCGGTAACGCCGGGTTACGTTTACGCTATCGAAGCGGCCGCTGGCCAGCCGCAGGTAGCTGCGGGTGTCGAGCGAGTGCGAAAAGTCATAGTGCCGGTACGTGGGGTAGGCCGCGTTGAGCAGCCCGCCCAGGGCCAGCGCCCAGGGCAGCAGCCAGCGCCGCACCCACCCGGCCGTGCGCAGCGCCGGCACTTAGGCCCCGGCAAATTTGCGCTCAATCAGCTTGAGCAGCTTGCCCACGTGCTCTTGCTTCAGGCTCCAGTCGTGGCGGGCGGCTAGTTCCTGCTGCACGTAAGTGCAGGCGGTGCCGGCATCGGGGAGGGTATCGAGGTGCTGAATGGCGGCGTGGTATTCCATATTCTCACCGTTGAACAGCTCATTGATAAAGCTAAAGCGCTGATTGATGGAAATAGCTTCGCGTAGGCTCACCACTTTGGGCGCCGCCCGCTCGGCCAGCGAGTGCGCCCCGCCCGCTGCCCCGCGCAGGGTATCGGCCAGGTGCGGGGTGTGGGGCTGGGTAGCCTTGAGCTTGGCGTAGAGCGGGGCTTCGGTGGGCGCGGGGGGGGTGGGGCGCTCGTCGCGGGCCGGAGCGGGGGGCGCCGGCGTGGGCTGGTGCTCGGCAACGGCCGCCACCGGCGCGGGTTGCGGCGGGGGGGCCTGGGGCTGCGGCGCGGGCGCGGGGCTGGCTGCCGGTCGGGGCGCCGCCGGTGGCACCGGGGCCGCCTTTACCGGACCGGGCTCGCGCAGGTCGGCCACGGAGAGGGGAAGCAGGGCGGTGAATTCGGTTACGAGCGGGGCCAGGGCCGGCAGCTCCGCGCCGTGGGCGGCCAGGTAAGCCTCGAAGCGCTGGCGTAAAGCCTCGCGGCCCAGGGGCTCGCCCGCGGTGGGCAGGCTGCCGACGAAGCCCTCAAAAAACGGTTTGGCCTGGTCGAAATAGCGCAGGTAATCGCGCAGCGTAGCCAGCGGCACGGGCTCGTCGGCGGCGTCGAGGGTAGTATCGGGGCCGATGGGCGGCAACAGCAGGCGCTCGAAGGCGGCGCGGGCATCGGTAGCCAGCGCCAGCGTGTCGGCGATGGCTTGGGCCAGCAGGGGCTCCAGGGCGGCGCGGTCGAGGCGGATGTGGCGCGAGAGCACGTTCATAAACTGCCCCAGCGCGGCGCGGACCGGTGCGGCCTCGAAGTCGAAATAGGGGCTGCGTAAGGCGTTGGCCTCCTGTTGCCAGCGGCTCAGCAGCTGGCGCAGCACCAGCAGGTTGACTTGCCGGATAGGCGTAAATTTGAGGAGCGCCGGGCCGTCGAGCGTTGCCGCGGGCTGCGGGCCGAAAAACTGCTGGCTGAGCCGGGTAGCCAGCCGGCGGCCGTAGTGCTCGCACTGAGCGAGGCTATATTTGTCCTGCATAGCGTGGGCCGGCCGCTGGGCCGGTTTCAGCCGCCAAGTTAGCCATAAAATGCCCCTTTTAAGCATTGCGGGCCTGCCTGGCCCCCCGCTCGACGTGCCCGCCGGCCGCACCGTATTGGCCGCCATTCATGCCGCTGGCCACGACTGGTGGCACGCCTGCGGCGGCAAGGGCCGCTGCACGAGCTGCCGCGTGCGCATCACGGCCGGGGCCGACTGCCTTAGCCCGCCCACCGCGCCCGAGCTGCGCTACCGCGAGGCTGGCCGCCTGGGGGCCGATGAGCGTCTGGCTTGTCAGGTGCGGGTGAGTGAGTGAGGTATATAGGAGTGGGGTAGAGAATTGCAAAGGAGGCGGGAAAGCCGACATCGGCGGGGAATGACGTACTTTGTGAGATACTACTCCCCGCCGGGTTGGGAAGCGGCGCTGGCCAATTCACAACTCACAATTCATAATTCACCCTTGTTCACCGAGCCCCGCCGCCAGTCCGACTTTCCGCGCCACCGGGGCTGGCTTGAAGTTATTTGCGGCTCCATGTTTTCGGGTAAAACCGAGGAGCTGATTCGCCGCCTCACCCGCGCCCGCATTGCGCGCCAGCGGGTGGAGATTTTTAAGCCTGCCCTCGATACCCGCTACCACGCCCAGGACGTGGTGAGCCACAACCAGACCAGTATCCGCTCCACGCCCGTGCAGTCGCCCTCCGAAATTCTGCTGCTGGCCGGCGGCAGCACCGACGTGGTGGGCATCGACGAGGCCCAGTTTTTCGACGAAAGCCTGGTGGAAGTGTGCCGGCAGCTGGCCGACCGGGGCACCCGCGTTATCGTGGCAGGCCTCGACATGGACTACCTGGGCCGCCCTTTTGGCCCCATGCCCGCCCTGCTGGCTACCGCCGAATTTGTGACCAAGGTGCACGCCGTGTGCGTATGCTGCGGCGAGCTGGCGGCTTATTCGTACCGCATCGCGGCCAGCGAAAAGCAAATCTTGCTGGGCGAAACCGACAGCTACGAAGCCCGCTGCCGCCCCTGCTTCCTGGCCGGCGAGGCCATCAAGTCGCCGGGGGCCGAGCCGGTGGCAAGTCACCGCGAGGTATAGCCAATGCTTCCCCGCTAACTGCTTGTTTTAGTACCCATCATTCCCGCATATGCCCCGTTTTTCCGCTTGGTTTCTTGTAGTAGGAATGTTGCCGATGGCGCGGGCCTGGGGCCAAGCCGCTTACGGCGACTGGCAGCTGCACCTGCCGGCCCGGCACCCGCAGGGCCTGGCCTCGGCTGGCAACCGCCTGTACGTGGCCGATGAGTCGTCTTTTTATTTCTACGATAAAACGCTGCATACTACGCAGTTTTTGTCGCGCCGCGATGGCCTCAACGACGTGGGGGTGGCCGCGCTGGCCTACGACTCAGCCTCGGCCCAGCTGGTGGTGGCTTACCGCAACGGCAACCTCGACATCGTGGGGGACGGGGGCCAGGTGCGCAACGTGAGCGACCTGCTGCGCAAAGCCAGCCAGGGCGTTAAAACGGTGTACCGGGTGCAGGCTTACAACGGCCTGGCCTACGTGAGCACCAACCTGGGCGTAGTAGTACTCGACCTGGCGCGCCGCGAAGTGCGCGATACGTACAGCGCCATCGGGCCGGGCGGCCAGGTAATTACGGCCTACGCGACGGCCGTGCTCCACGACACCATTTACGCCGCCACGTCGGCGGGGGTGCTGCGCGGGCGCCTCAGCTCGGCCATAAATCTGCTCGACTACCGCAACTGGACTACCGAAAGGCCTAACCCCGCCAATTCCTCCCAGCTCTATACCCAATTAGTGGCCTACCGTGGCCACCTGGTGGCGGGGAGCAGCAATCGGGGCCTCGACTACCTGGCCGGCGTGGGCACGGCTCGCGCCTGGCGCTTCGCGGCGGGCAGCCAGGGTGGGGAAATCCGCCAGCTGCGACCCAGCGCGGGCGTACTGCTGGTGGCCTTCGCGGGCAGCCCGCTCCGCCGCTTCGACGCCAAAACCGGGGCGGTGGCCGACGTGCTGCCTACGTCGGCGGTGGGCAGTCTCGTATCCGACGCCTTGGCCGAGGCCGATGGAACGTACTACGTGGCTAGTTACGACCGTGGCTTACTGCGCTTTGCCTCGCTCACGGCCAGCCCCGAAATTGTGTTGCCCAACGCCCCCGAGCGCATCAGCAACTATGGTTTGACCGCCGATGCGGCGACCAATACAGTGGATGTATTTAGTGGCGGCTACTCGGGCGACAACGGCTTGCAGTTTGGCAGCCGCAACGGGTTTTACGAATACAAAGACCGACAGTGGACCAACTACACCAGTACGGCCTACGGCGCGAGCGACTACCCCAATCTGCTCGACGTATCGCACGGCGCCCGCACGCCCGATGGTACGCTGTACGTGGCTAGCTACGGCAACGGCCTGCTCGCGTGGAAAGGTCCGGGGCAGTTTCAGCGCTTTACCCAGGGTACGCCGGGGGCACCCATTCGCAGCGCGCTGCCCACCAGCGACCCCAACTACCCCGATTTCGTGCGCATCACCGACGTGGCCGCCGAACCCGGTACCGGCCGGCTGTGGGTAGTCAACCGGCATCAATTGAGCGGGGTGCCGGGCTTGTTCCGCTTTCGGCCGGCCAACAATACGTGGTTCTCGGTGCCCGCCTATACCGGGTTTGAAAACCTTGATCGCGTGACGGTTGATAACTTCGGCAACCCCTGGGCTACGCAGTCGCGCAAGGGGGGGCAGGGCGTGGTAGCCTACGACACGGCCAGCCGGCGGGCATTTTATTTCAATGCTACCAGCCCCTCCGACCGCACTGGCTTGCCCAATAACCTACTCTACACCGTGGTGCGCGACCGTCGCGGGGCCATCTGGGCGGGTACGGCGACGGGCGTGGCCGTGTACAACGACCCCGGCCAGCTGGTGAGCGCGGGGGCCAACAATACGCAGTACGTGGATTTCGACCGCCCCCTGGTGACCCGCGGGGTGGGCGCCGGCTATCAGGCGCTCTACAGCGAAACGGTGCGTTGCATTGCCGTCGACGGGGCCAACCGCAAATGGTTTGGTACCCCCAACGGCCTCTGGCTCTTCAACGAAGACGCGACTGAGGCCCTGCTCAATTTCACCACCGCCAACTCGCCCTTGCCCAGCAACAGCATCGTGGACATAGCCGTGAACGATAAAACCGGCGAGGTTTTCGTGGCTACCGATGCAGGCCTCGTCAGCTACCAGGGTTCGGCCAGCGTTACCGAGGGCTCGCCCAGCTGCGCCCAGGTATCGCCCAACCCCGTGCGGTCCGACTTCACGGGGACCGTAGGCATCCGGGGCGTGGTCGATAACGCCCAGGTGCGCATCACCGACGTGGCTGGCCACCTCGTATACAGCACCCGCGCCGCCGGCGGCACCGTCACCTGGAACCTCACCGACGCCGACGGCCGCCGCGTTCGCTCGGGCGTGTACCTGGTGCTTACCGCCGACGCCCAGGGCAAAAATACCTGCGTCAGCAAAGTTGCCGTACTAGGAAGGGAGTTATGAGTTATGAATTAGAAGTTATGAGTTGGCTTTTGGGGTAGCCATGACTCTGGTCCGTGCAGGCAGCGGATGCGCCGGGCGTGGTAGTATGAGTTGACTTTGACTCCTAATCTAGCCATGACTTCAACTCATAACTTCTAATTCATAACTTATAACTCAACCAAATGCTCATCAAAACCCGCGGCATCGTCCTGAGCTATCTCAAGTACCGCGAAACCAGCATTATCGCCCGCATCTATACCGAGCGGCGCGGGGTGCAGAGCTACCTCGTCAATGGTGTGCGCCGGGCCAAGCCGCCGGGGCGCATTGCCTTGTTTCAGCCGCTCACCTTGCTGGAGCTCGTGGCCTACGTGCCGCGGCAGGGCGGCGGCACCCTTACCCGGCTGGCCGAGTTTCGCTGCGCCGAGCCGTTTCGCTCGCTGCCCTACGACGTGCGCAAAAGCAGCGTGGCGCTGTTTCTGAGCGAGGTGCTGAGTAAGTCGGTGCGCGAGGAAGAGGAAAACGTCTCGCTGTTTCGCTTCCTGCACGATTCCATTCTCACCTTCGACCAGCAGGAGGTGGGTACCGAAAATTTTGCCCTGCTCTTTTTGCTGCACTTGGCTGGCTACCTGGGCTTCGGCATTGAAACCGGGGCCGAGCTGATCGACCAGGTGGCGATGGCTGGCCCAGCCCCCACCGGCAGCTACTTCGGCAGCGGCCCGGCCACGCTGCGCCTGCGCGAGTTCGAGCACTATTTCGACGAGCTGCTGCGCACGCCGGCCGCCGCCAGCATCCCCAACGGCCAGGTGCGCCGCGAACTGCTGGCCGTCGTCATTCGCTACTACCAGCTCCACGTCGAGGGCCTGGGCGAGGTAAAGTCGCTGGAAGTGCTGAGCGAGGTACTGAGTAGTTAGTATTGGTCTCTAGTTGGTAAAGCTGTTTAACTCAGCGGGCTCACCCCAACCCGTCATTGCGAGCGCAGCGAAGCAATCGCACCTGTTGAACCGTATGTGGGTGCGATTGCTTCGCTGCGCTCGCAATGACAACTGAGCTACCCAGCGTAGACAGTTCCTTGGTGAACGCTTCCCACCCGGCCTCGCATCACAATTAACAGGTGCTTACACCAAACAAAAGGGCCGGAGCCGGGTGAAACCCCAACCCCGGCCCTTAGGACGCAGTGCGTATCTAACAGCTATTTCTTAACGGCTTTGCGCGGCGCAGCTTTCACGCCGGGCTTGGCCTTGCCTTTAGCCGCCGGCTTGGCAGCCGGCTTAGCGGTGGTGGCCGCCGCCGCGGTCGCCTTGCCCTTCACATCCACCAGCTCCACGTCGAAGCGCAGGCTGGCGTCGGCGGGGATGTCGGCCCCGGCCCCCCGGGAGCCGTAGGCCAGCGTCGAAGGAATAATGAGCATGGCCGAGCTACCCTTGGGCAGCATCGCAATGCCCTGGTCCCAGCCCTGAATTACCTGCCCCGCGCCCAGTGTAAACTCGAAGGGCGTGCCGCCGTGCTTGTCCGACGAGTCGAACTCCTTGCCGGTGGCCAGCACCGTGCCGCGGTAGCGCACGCTCACGGTCTGCCCGGCCTGGGGCAGCGGCCCGGTGCCGCGCTTGGTGATGACGTACCACGTACCGCCGGGCGTCTTCTGGGCCTTGCCCGTCAAGTCGTTGGCCTTGATGTAATCGGCGATGGCCGTGTTGTCCTTGAGCGTTTGCTCGGCTTGGTGGGCGCGGGCGCGGCGCTGCTGCTCAGCCTGCACATCCTGCTGAATGCGCTGGGCAGCGGCCATGGCCGTGGCCTGGTCTACCTGCCGCACGGCGGTGGCTTGCAGTACGAGCACGTTGCCGCCGCGTCGCAGCTCGGCCGGCACCGGCCGGCCCCGAAACAGCGAATCGGCCGGCAGGCGGAATATGGCGCTGTCGCCGGGTTGCAAAATGGCCAACGCCTCTTCGGGCGAGCCCTTACGGAAGCCGGTGGGCACCGGTACGGGTACCGGCTGGCCGTGGGCCAGCTGCCGCGAGCTTTGCAGTACCGAGTCGCGGCCCGTGAGGTAGCTCAGGTGCACGAGCATAAACTGGCCGGCCCGCGAGGTATCGGTGGGGCTGGGCGCGGCCGCCAGCGGCCGGGGCGCGTAGCGCCCCGCCGCGTCGCGCCGAAACAGCCGGTACTCGGTGCCGCTGGGCAGCCGCTCGAAGCCGGCAGTGGGCGTGGTGGTCTGGGCCTGGGCTAGCGCCGGCAGGGCGGCCAGCGGCAGAAGAAAACGAAAATGCATTGGGGTGAGGGCTAAACAAAACCGCCGCGCCAGATGGCGCGGCGGCAGTATACGTACACGTCGGGGTGAGCGCTTATTTCACGTCCGTCACTTCGATGTCGAAGCGCAGGGGCGAATTGGCGGGGATGGCGGGCGGCGAGCCCTGCTTGCCGTAGGCCAGCGACGACGGGATGAGGATGGTCGCCTTGCTGCCCTTGTTGAGCTGCGCCAGGGCCGCATCCCAGCCCGGAATCACCTGGCCGCGGCCCAGCGGGAACGAGAACGGCTGGCCGCCGTGCTTGGCGCTGGAGTCAAACTCCTTGCCATCGAGCAGGGCTCCGCGGTACTGCACGGTCACCGTCTGGCCGGCTTTGGCGTTGGCGCCGGTGCCGGGCTGCGTGGTGATGATGTACACGCCGCTGGGGTCTTTCTTGGCGTTGGTCAGGTTGTTTTTCTTGATGTACTCCTGCAGGGTAGCGTCGTCAGCCTTGTCCTGGGTTTCGGCGTAAGCGCGCATCTGGCGCTGTTGCTCGGCCATCATCTTCTGCTGGTCGGCCATGGCTTCGGCCATCGCGGCTTCGCGGGTTTGCAGGGCCACAGCCTTTACCGTGAGGATGATGTAGTTGCCTTTTTTCTTCAGGTTGGCCGGGGCCAGCTGGTGGGCATTGCGCTTGTAGAGCGTGTCGGCGTTGAAGCGGAACACGCCGCTGTCGCCGGGCTGAAGCAGGGCGAAGGCCTCGGGCTCAGCGCCCAGCTGCTTGGCGGTGAGGGCTTCGAGCGGAATGCGCACCGGAATGCCAAATTGCCGCTCGCGCGACTTCATCATCACCGAGTCGCCGGCCGTACGGTACTCGATGTGGGCCGACATCACCTTGCCCACGCGGTCCTTGTAGGTGGCATCTTCGCCGCCGGCTACCTCGCGGGGCGAGTAGCTGGAGCCGTCTTTTTTGAAGATCTTGTACTCGATGCCCGACTTGGTCTTGGCATAGTCGCCGCCGCCTTTATTGCACGATGACAGGAAGGAAGCTGCGCTGAGCACGCCCGCCGCCAGGGCCAGGTGCCGGGCCGCGCCGGGCCGGAAAGAAAATTGCATGAAAAACTAAAATTGGAATAAAGACAGAACCCGCCCCAAAGTTAGGCGACGGGCGGCGCAACTGCTACGGGTACGGCCGGCGTACCCAGCAACTGGGCCTGGTACTGGGGCAGCAGGCCCACGAAGCGCTCCACGGTAGCGTCGAGCGAGTCGTGGCTCACGCCGCCCGAGGCGTTGTGGTGCCCGCCGCCGTCGAAATGGTTGCGCGAGAAATCGCTCACCGAGAAGTCGCCCACCGAGCGGAACGAGATTTTAACCGCCGAGGTGCGGTCGATGAACACGGCCGCCAGCACAATACCCTCGATGCTCAGCGCGTAGTTGACCAGCCCTTCGGTGTCGCCGGTTTTGCTTTCGTACTCGCGCAGCTCCTCCTTGGTCACGGCGATGTAGGCCGTGTTGTACTCGCGCAGTACCGTGAGCTTGTCCTTCAGGATGTAGCCCAGGAAGCGCAGCCGGATTTCGGAGTGCGAATCGTAGATGCGGCGGTGCACCGAGGCCAGGTCGATGTTGGCGTTCAGCAGCTCGGCGATGATGAGGTGCACGTTGCGCGAAGTGCTGGGGTGCCGAAACGAGCCCGTGTCGGTCATGATGCCGGCGTAGAGCGCCTCGCCCATGCCCTGGTCGATGAGGTCCTGGTCGCCGAGGGCGCGGATAATCTCGAAAATCAGCTCGGCCGTGGCCGCCGCCTTAGGGTCGGAGAAACTGACGTCGGCAAAGTCCTCGGGGCGCTGGTGGTGGTCGATGAGCACCTTGGTGCCCGGGGCCCGGCGCACGTACTCACCCAGCTCGTTGATGCGGCCCAGGCAGTTGAAATCGAGGCAGAAAATGAGCTCGGCGCGGTTGACGAGGTCGCGCACCTGCCGGTCGTTGTGGCGCGGCTCGTACACCACTACCTCGTCGTTGCCCTGCATCCAGTTGAGGAACGCCGGGTAGTCGGAGGGCGTGACGACCGTCACGGAGTGGCCTTTTTTCTTGAGGTACGCGGCCCAGGCCAGCGACGAGCCCAGGGCATCAGCGTCGGGCTTGTGGTGGGTGGTGATAAAAATCTGCCGGGGCTGGGCCAGCAGCGCTTGCAACTCGGATACGGAAGGGAACATCGACGACGTGAATGGCCTACGAATGCACTTGAAAAAGCGCCAACCAGCTAAGCTGACGCAAACGGGCCGACAAAGGTCGGTATGAATTAGGTTTCAACAATCAAACCATGGGGGAAGGTTCGGGCGCTTGCCCCGCGGCGGCCCTACCTTTGCGGCTCCAAGTAACCCTTTTCATTTCCCCCAAAGAATGGCAACCAATCGCACCTTCACCATGATTAAGCCCGACGCCGTGGCCGAAAACCACATTGGCGGCATCCTGAGCATGATTGAGCAGGGCGGCTTCCGCATCGTGGAGCTTCAAAAAGTAAACCTGACGCCCGAGCGCGCCGGCGAGTTTTACGCCGTGCACAAAGAGCGTCCTTTCTATAACGACCTGGTAAAATACATGTCGAGCGGCCCCATCGTGGCCGCCATCCTGGAGAAAGACAACGCCGTCGCCGACTTCCGCACCCTCATCGGCGCCACCAACCCGGCCAACGCCGAGGAAGGCACCATCCGCAAGAAGTACGCGAAGAGCATCGAGGCCAACGCCGTGCACGGCTCGGACTCGGACGAGAACGCTCAAATCGAAGGCGAGTTCTTCTTCGGATCGCAGATTTAACGGATTTAACGGATTGCGGGGATGCGCCCGCCGGCCTCCGGCGGGCTGGCTATCTGGCTGAGTTCGTTTTGTAAGCAAAAAAGCCGCTCTGCATTGTGCAGAGCGGCTTTTTCTTTATACTCAAACCGGACTTTTTTTGTGCTAATCTTGTATTGACGAGCTTAATTAGCGCGGCCGAAGCCGATGCGGTTGCCACTTTTGGGCTCGCTCACGAAGGTGGCGTCTTCGCGGTTATAGAGGTCGGCCAGGGTCATGGCCTCGGTGACGGGGGTTGTTTGGCCGAGGGTAGTGGCCAGCGCCTGGGCCTTGGGCTGGGCCAGCGCCTCGAAGGCGTAGGAGGCGATGAGGCGGCCCTTGCGCAGCAGGGCCTTGTCGATGCGGGCCAGGTCGGCGTTGAAGGTGCAGATAATCTGGATGTGAAAACCGTCGCTCAGCAGGCCGTCGCTGAGGTTGAGCAGGTTGCTCACGGCGTTGCTGCCGGTGGCGTCGCGCTTGGTGAGCAGCTCCTCGGCGTCCTCGATGAGCAGGATGGAGTTGGTGTTATCGTGCAGCAGGTTGATAAACTCGGGGTCGGCAATGCGCAACGCCAGGTTGGGCGGAATGAACAGCTTGGGCTTGTCGGTGAGGCCGCAGAGGTGGCGGATGTAGCTGGTTTTGCCGGTGCCGGGCGGGCCGTGCAGGATGACGAGGCCCTTGTCGTCGGGCTTTTGCAGGCGCTTCACGATGGCCTCGTGCACGGGCAGCAAATCGTCGTTGTAGTGCGTGGCGAGGTCGAGGGCCGGAATTTTGAGGGGTAGGGGAGAGAAATCGAGCCGCCGGCTGGTTTGGCGCAGCACCTGAATGCGCCGGTTTTCCTCCTTGCCCGAGTTTAGCTGGCCCGCCAGTGCGGCACGCGCCTGGGCCAGCGCCGTCGCGTCGGTGTGCGGCGAGTAGTACAGCAGCGCGCCTTTGTCGCCAAAGTAATCGTAGTCAGAAAGAAACAGCAGTAAGTGCGGGGCCAGGCTCAGCGCGTAGGTTTGAATCTCGGGCGCTTTGCCCTGCTTTTCCAGGTAGACGGAATGCGCAACGGTAGCAGCCGCTAAATCGAAGGAAGCGGCCAGGGTTTGCAGTACCGTATCCCGCGCTTCGGCGTCGAGCAATTGATAAACTTCGCGGTGTGGGTAGGTACCGAAGGTGAGGCAAAACCAGGCCAGCGGATTGAAATAGTTCTCGCCGAGGTAGGGGAGGAGACTAGTTGGAAGAGCCGCCGGGGGCGGGGTAGTCAGTATCATGAATGTAAAATAGAAGCTCCGCTAGGCCGCCACGGCCGGTTCGGAGTATTTATTCTCCAGCGCCTGCGGCTCGTGCTTGTGCTTGAAGATGAGTACGAACAGTACCGCAATCACCAGCGCGTAGGCCGCGAAGGCCAGCCAGATGCCGTGCCAGTCCTTGTTGCCGCTGGCATCGGTGAAGTAGTGCTGAATCACCAGCCCGCTGATGGAGCTGCCCAGCACGGCCCCGAAGCCGTTGGTCATCATCATAAACAAGCCCTGGGCGCTGGCCCGGATGCTGGGCTGGGTCTGGGTTTCGACGAAGAGCGAGCCCGAGATATTGAAGAAATCGAAGGCCATACCGTACACGATGCACGAGAGGATAATCATCCACAGGCCCTCGGCCGGGTTGCCGAAGGCCAGCAGACCGAAGCGCAGCACCCAGGCCACCATGCTGAACAGCATCACCTGCTTGATGCCGAAGCGCCGCAAAAAGAACGGAATAGCCAGAATGAACAGCGTTTCCGAAATCTGCGAAATCGACATGATAAAGGCCGGGTGCTTCACCGAGAGCGTATCGCGGTAGGCGGGTACCTTGTCGAAATCGTGCAGGAAGGTGTCGCCGTAGGCATTGGTGAGCTGCAGGGCGGCACCCAGCAGCAGGGCGAAGGCGAAGAAAGTCGCCAGCTTGCGGTCGCGCAGCAGGGCGAAGGATTTGAGACCCAGCGCATCGACCAGCGAGCGGCCCGAGGCACCCTTAGACGGCGGCGGGCAGGCGGGCAAGGTAAAGGCGTACACGCCCAGCAGCAATGCCGCCGCGGCGGCCACGTAAAACTGATTGGCCGATTTCTCGAAGCCCAGGAACGTTACCGCCCACATGGCCGCGATAAAGCCCACCGTGCCCCACACCCGGATGGGCGGGTAATCCTTCACCACGTCAAGCCCCTGGCCCTTGAGCGCCGAGTACGACACGGCGATGGAGAGCGAAAGTGTCGGCATGTAGAAAATCATGTTCAGCAGAATCACCCAGAAGAACATGCCGGGGTCGGTGACCAAGGGAATGGTGCACAGCGTAATGCCGCCGCAGATGTGCAGCACGCCGTAGAGCTTTTCGGCATTCACCCACTTGTCGGCCACGATGCCCATGAGCGAGGGCATGAAGATGGACGCGATGCCCATCGTGGAGAAGATGGCGCCGAACTGCGCGCCCGACCAGTTTTTAGTTTGAAACCAGTACGCGCCAATCGTAATAAGCCACGCGCCCCAGATAAAAAACTGGAGAAAGCTCAGAATGGTAAGACGCAGCTTGATGCTCATGGCAGGCAAAGCGTTAAAATTTCGGAAAAGGGACTTTTGCGCCTAAAGTTACACTGTTTTCGGTTGGCGAGCCGGGCGGCGGGTAACACTCGGATAATGATGGCCTACCGCGGGGATTGGGGGCTGGTGCGGCGCTCGTGGGGCCGGTTGGTTCAACGGCGGGGGCGCGCCGTGCCGCCACCCGCGCCGAATTGCGACTAGCCGCTCACTCGGAAGTAATCCAAGAGTTGGCAGCTGGCTTGGGCCGTCAACCGGTCGCGGCGGGTAGCTGCCGCGGCTTTGGTAAGCTGTAAAATGCTGTATCAACAGCAATTAGTAATAGTGCTTTCCAGGTTGGTAAGCTTAGCTTTAGGCCATTTAAGCACCTGGTCTTTAAATATGTTTTCGGCTGCACTGCGCTCTTTTAGTTCGCAGAATTGGACAATTGTCAGAAGCAAACCGCCGATTGCCGCCACCAGTCGACCACCCCCGAAGCGCTACCTGACCTGCCTACGCTGAGGCCGCGCAGCGGCACCAGGACTTTTGCTTCTTGTTTGCTGTAATATTTTGTAAATCAACATTATATATAAAAGAGGTGGGTTGGCGAATAGCTCGCCGGGCATCCTATAATCGGTTGACGGCGGCCCCGGGTACAAGTGCCGGGCCGGTTGCCAAGCGCGAGGCCCGGCAAATATGACTGGCCGCGTTGCCGGGGTAATAAGCCATCGGCGGCCCCCGGCTGCTTTCTCGCGAGCGATACCTGAAACCTGAACCGTACTGACCAGGTCTGGCCTGGCTTAGCGCATTATTTTTTGATTAACCTTTTCTTTTTTCTGCATGCTTCTATTGTTACCTCCGACACTTGTTGCTCGTCGCTGCTGGCTGCTATTACTGCTGCTGGCCTTTGGCGGCCCGGCCCGGGCGGCCAATTACTACTGGGTAGGCGGCACCGGCAACTGGAACGACCTGAGCCACTGGGCCAGCGCCAGCGGCGGCGCGGGCGGGGCCTACGGCCAAGTACCCCAGAGCGTCGATAATGTGTATTTCGACGCTAATTCCTTTACGGCTAATAATCAAGTAGTAAACCTGCCGGCCACCGTCACCTGCCGCAGCATGGACTGGCGGGGTAGCATCCGCACCGGTTTGCGCCTGCAAGGGGGCGGCACGGTAGAAATCAACGCCGAGCTGCACTTAGTGCCGAGCATGGGCACGCAGACGTGCGCATTCAGCTTTTTGTCGGGGGCGTCGAGCAGCCAGCCGGTTGACTTACAGAACGTGCCCATCAACGGCTACCTGCAATTCGACAATGCGGCTGGCTCCTGGACGTTTACCAGCAACGTCAACGTCAACCAGTACAGCTCGACGCCGACGCTCGTTATCAACGGCGGGACGGTCAATTTCGGCAGCGTGACGGTGAATACGTACAGCCTGCGGAGCAACACCAATGCCACGCGGTCTATCAACCTGGGGAGCAGCACAATTAACCTGCGCTCACCCGCCAATACCTGGGCCTTGTCGGGTACGGGCCTAATCTTCGACGCGGGTACCAGCACCATCAACGTGGGCGTGCCCGTCCAGGCGAATACTATTGGCTACTCCTTCAGCAGCAGCCAGGTAGCCTATCACAACGTAGTAATAGCCCGCGGGGCCAGCACGGCGCTGAGCGTGGGTAATTCGTCGTTCGACAACCTGACTATCAACGGTAATGCCTACCTGACCAGCGCGGCCACCATCAACCAAGTCCTAACCCTGGGGGCCGACGCGCTACTGCGGGCCAGCGCCGGGCAAACTGTCACGTTTGCCGGCTCGGCCACGCTGGCGAGCAGCGGTAGCTGCGCCGGGCTGGCCAACTTGCAATCGCACCGCTCGGGCATGGCGGCCGTGTTTGCGCGGGCAGGCGGCTGGGCCGGGCAATCCGTGAGCTACCTAGCCGTGCAGGACGTGCAGTTTACGGGCGGCGGCTCGCTAGTCGTACTCAACGGCATCGACCGGGGCGGTAATACTAACGTGACTGTGAGCACGCTGCCCGTGAATACGCTCTACTGGGTAGGGGGCACCGGCAATTGGCACGACCCTGCCCACTGGGCGAGCACCAGTGGGGGTAATGCCTTGGGCAGTACCTGCCTGCCCACGCTGCACACCAACGTAGTATTCGACGCCAATTCCTTCACGGCCAGCAATCAGACCGTAACCCTGGATGGAGGCAACGCCCAGTGCGCCAACATGGACTGGAGCGCCGTGAGCCGGCCCGTAGCCCTGCGCACGGCGGCCGGCGACGCCACCCAGCGGCAGCTCGGCATCGGCGGCTCGCTCACGCTTTCGAACCAGCTGGATGTGAGCAATCTCACGGCCATCAGCCTATTTTTGTACGGAGCCGAGGGGAACAATAGCTATACCATTACCACGGCGGGCCGGGCCTTGCTGCCCAACGTGTACGTGCAGGCTCCGGGTGATACCTACACCTTACAAGATGCCCTGACGCTGACCCCGGCCACGCCGACACTGCTCGCGCTCAACGGCCGCCTCTACGTGGAGGCGGGTACGCTGGCGACCAACGACCAGCCCGTTGCCGCGCAGGGTCTCACGGTGGGTTACGCCTCTACGGCCTCGATTGGTACGACGGGAGCAGCCATGAATGGGCCGCTGAGTACTACCCCGGCCACCCTGAGCCTGGGTAACAGCACCGTGACGCTGACGCCCACCGCCCGCTACTCGGAGGCCATTCTGTATTTCAACCTGTTCACGCTCGACTTTGCTAGCACGGCCGTCCTCAATGCCGGAAACAGTACCATCAACGTGGTAACATCCATCGGGCCTAACAACTTTACGAACAGCCTGGCCCAGCCCACGTACGTGCGGGCGGGCTTGCAAACGTTCAACATCGTCAATTTTACCGATCCCAGCGCCACCGTTACCCGGCCCGTGCTCACAGGAGTGGGGGGGGCCTTTGGCCGACTCAGCTTTGCCGGGCGGGCTGATATTCAAGTCAATAATACCTATACCCGCGAGCTGGTGCTGGCGGCGGGCCGCGATTATAACCTGGGTAGCAATTCGACGGGTACCACCCAGACTTTCAGCAGCACCGGCATTCTGCGGGCCGAGGCGGCCTGCGCTAATAGCGCCGGTCTGGTGGGCGGTGCCCGGATCATCGGGGCGGCCAGCCAGCCGGTTACGTTTACTAAGCCGGCTGGGGGTACGCTCAATCCTGACCTGCAAGCCGTGACGCTGCGCAATACGACCTTTGCCGGGGGCACTACCTGGCGGGCCGTCAACAGCTTCGACGGCGGCAGCAATACCGGCATCGCGTTGACCGCGCCCGTAGCCCGTACGCTGTACTGGGTGGGCGGCACCGGCAACTGGACCGACCCCGCCCACTGGGACCTGACGAGTGGCGGCCCCGGCGGGGCCTGCGCCCCCACCCAGGCCGACGACGTGCGGTTTGATGCCAACTCTTTCACGGCCGGCAATCAGACCGTCACCCAGAACGCTTCGGAGGCCCAGTGTGCCAGCCTGAGCTGGGCGGGGGTAACGAACAATCCCACCTTCGCCGGCGACGTGCTGAGCAACCTTACGGTGTACGGCTCGCTAACCTGGGTGCCTGTCGGCAGCATGACCCTCAACCTGCTGGGTACCGTGACGCTGGCCGGCAATGGCCAGCTGACGAGCGCCGGGCAGCTGTACCAGAATAGCGTGATTGTGAACGCGCCTGGGGCCACCGTCACCCTGGCCGACGACTTGCAGCAGAGCCTGGCAAACGACACCAACGGCCTGAGCCTGCTGCAAGGCACGCTCGTGACTAACGATAAGTACGTGCGCGTCCGGGATTTTCTGTCGAACGGCACGGGTACGCGCGCCCTCAACCTGGGGGCTTCTACCTTCGAAATTACGTACTTCGCCTGGCGGGCTTCGAGTAGCCTCACCCTCAACGCGGGGATGTCTACTATTTTTATCAACACTACGACCCGGTATAATAATAGCAGCAGCATTATCCAGGGGCGGTTTTACGGGGCCGGGCTGCAATACGCGACCCTGCGTACCAACGCCGACGGCGACCACGGTATCCACGACAACAGCACGTTTGCCGCTTTGCAGCTGTCCGGCACGGTTTACGTGCTGGGTAGTAATACCGTGACGCAGCAACTGTATTTGCAGCCGGGCGGGACGTTCATTTTCCAGGCCGGGAGCACCACTGCGCTGGCGGCGGCCTCGGTCAGCATGGCCGGTACGGGCTCGCAGAACATCACCCTGCGCAGCTCGACCAGCGGTAGCCAGTTTACCTGGACCAAGCCCAGCGGGACCGTGTGCGCCAGCTACATCTACATCCGCGACAGCAAGGTGACCGGCGGGGCTTATTACGAAGGTGGGCAGCTGGCTAACAATCAGAGTAACAATACGGGCTGGAGCTTCGCCTTCGTGCCCCAGACCACCTACGCCGGCCGCACCACCTGCCCCGGCGATGGACCGCACACGCTGCGCTTTACCTTCTCGCTGCTCGACCCCAATACCAACGCGCTGGTACCCGTAACGGCGGCCCAATACCCGCTGCAGCTGACGGTGCGCAACCTCACTACGGGCAGCCAGGAAACGGTTGCCGTCTCGGCCAGTCCCTACGACTACCTCATTCCAACGAGTACCGCCACGGCCCAGTACCAGGTAGTGAGCCTGGCTACCAACGCCGCCAGCTGCGGCCCCATTACCAATACCGGTCCCTTCCCGACGGTAACCGACGCCGTGCTCAACGGCCCGGCGGGGCAGTGGACCGGGGCTGGCCTGGCGGCCGATGGCAGCTGGTTCGACTGCCGCAACTGGGCCAGCGGCACCATTCCTACCACGGCCACCGACGTGACCATCGCCGCCGCGGTTCCCGTGCTGCCCGCGCTGAGTAGTGGCGGGGCCGAGGCGCACAACCTGAGCATTGCCAGCGGGGCGACCTTCTCGG
The DNA here is from genome assembly GCA_913776615.1 of uncultured Hymenobacter sp. Taxonomy (GTDB): domain Bacteria; phylum Bacteroidota; class Bacteroidia; order Cytophagales; family Hymenobacteraceae; genus Hymenobacter. The sequence goes on along the minus strand of CAJYPK010000034.1, from coordinate 118,073 downwards.
CTACGGCCGCCGCCCGCCTCACGCTGGCTGGCAATTGGGACAACTCGGGGACGGCTAATCTGCCCAGCGGCAGCGTGATTACCTTCGCTGGCACCGCTGCCCAAACGGTGCGCAACGGCACCTTTGGAAGCGTGGAAGTGCGCAACGCGGCTGGCTTGACGCTGCTTAGCAACGTTAGTACCAGCGGGACGCTTACGCTCACGAGCGGCCTTGTGCGTACCGGTAGCTACCAGTGGCAGCACCTCAACGCTACTGCCGGCAGTCTCGGGGGCTACTCCGCCACCAGCTACGTGGCGGGCAATCTGCGCCGGGCCTTGCTGGCTGGCAGCACGGCTACCTATGGCTTCCCGGTGGGCACGGCCAGCCAGTACGCCCTGGCTGAAGTACTGACCAATGGCCTGACCGGACCCACCACCCTCGACGCAAAATTTGGTGCCAAGCCCGGCACCGATGCCGGTTTAAGTTATGTCGAGTCTGGCAGCAGCCGACGCTATACCAAGGTGCACAGCGCCGGCATTTGGACGCTGACCCCCGATGCGCAGCCCACCGGCGGCAACTACGCCATGCGGCTGGCGCTGGCTCCCTTCAGCGGCTTGGCCGATAATGAATTTATATTACTCAAGCGCCCCGAATCCAGCAGCAACGGCGCCGATTGGTCGGGTGATGGCGGCACGGTGAGTGCCGACAACGGTGCTGGCCGCCGCGTGGCCGACGGCTACGCGTTGCGCTCGGGGCTGAGTCGTTTTAGCCAGTTTGGTGTGGCGCAGGTGGTGGCTCCGCTGCCCGTAGTGCTGGCTGGCTTCACGGCTACGGCCCAGCCCGCCGCCGTGCTGCTCGACTGGCGCACAGCCTCGGAGCTGAACAGTGCGTATTTTGAAGTAGAACGCAGCCTCGATGGCATTACGTACGCTTCCGTTGGGCAGGTAGCGGCGGCCGGTACCAGCGCGCTGGCCCACGCGTACCAGCTGCGCGACGGTCAGCTGCCCAGCCACGTCACGCAGCTCTACTACCGTCTGCGCCAAGTAGATGCCGATGGCACGGCTGCCTACTCGCCAGTACGGGTGGTGTCCCTCATTCCGGGCGCGCTGGCCTTGTACCCCAACCCCGCCACGGTCGATACCTACCTCGTGGGAGCAATTCCGCACAGCCCGGTGCAGGTGCTCAACGCCTTGGGCCAAGTGGTGCGTACCACTACTGCCAACGAGGCCGGCCGTGCCTCCCTGCCCGGTAAGGGGCTGGCCGCCGGCGTGTACCTGGTGCGCGCTGGGACATCGGTTTTGCGGTTAGTAGTAGAATAAGCTGCAATTAACCAAGATATTACACGCCCCATACGTTCGTCATGCTGAGCCTGCGAAGCATCTTGTCAGGTCAGAGCAGATTTTTGACAGTGGCTCGTCCTAATGCGATAAGATGCTTCGCAGGCTCAGCATGACGAACGTATGGGGTGTATAGAGCCCTTTGAATAGTCCCTGTAAATAGTGGCCAGCAGGCTGGCTAGCAACAGAACGCCCTCCGTTATGCCAGCAAGCTCGGCGTAACGGAGGGCGTTTTTAGTTCAGCCGCCTTTGCGGAGCGGCTGCTACAACGGGCTACTACTTAGCCGCCTCGTAGTTTTTATTAACCTGATCCCAGTTGATGAGGTTGAAGAAGGCCGCGATGTAGTCGGGGCGCTTGTTCTGGTATTTCAAATAATAAGCGTGCTCCCACACGTCGAGGCCCAGGATGGGGAAGCCTTTGCAGCCGGAGTCGGGCATCAGCGGGTTGTCCTGGTTGGGGGTCGAGCAGATGCTCAGCGAGCCGTCGGCTTGCTTGCACAGCCACGCCCAGCCCGAGCCGAAGCGCGTGGTGGCAGCTTTGGTGAATTCTTCCTTGAACTTGTCGAACGAACCGAACGCCTCGTTGATTTTGTCGGCTACCACGCCGGTGGGCTGGCCGCCGCCGTTGGGGCTCAGGATGGTCCACCACAGCGAGTGGTTCCAGTGGCCGCCGCCGTTGTTGCGGATGGCCGGGCTGGCTTTGGCAATATTGTGCAGAATCTCTTCGAGGCTCTGATTCTCAAACTCAGTGCCGGCGATGGCGGCGTTGAGGTTGGTGACGTAGGCCTGGTGGTGCTTGGTGTGGTGAATTTCCTGGGTCTGCGCGTCGAAAGTGGGTTCGAGGGCGTCGTACGAGTACGGCAGCTTGGGCAGTTCAAAAGCCATGACAGGGGCGTTTTTAAAGTGAAAAGATGGGTAGGTGTAAGTATAACCCCCCAACCGGGGCCGGGGTTTGTGTAGGGTAAGCTTTAGCTTGCTCCTCCGCGCTGCGAAGTACGGCAAGCTATCGCTTTACTTTTGGCGCGGGCGACCGTGGGGCAAGCTAAAGCTTACCCTACATTTTCCGCTTTTCCTGAAAAAAGGCTTGCATGAGGGCGGTGCATTCGGCGGCGCATACGCCGGCCCGCACTTTGGTGCGCGGGTGCAGCAGGCCGAGCGCGTGGCGGCGGTAGCCGGTCTTAGGCTCTTCGGCGCCGAATACCACCCTGCCTACCTGCGCCCAGGCGCTGGCCCCGGCGCACATCACGCAGGGCTCGATCGTTACGTATAGCGTGCAATGGGTGAGATACTTATTGCCTAAATAATTGGCGGCGGCCGTAATGGCCAGCATCTCGGCGTGGGCCGTTACGTCGCGCAGCTGCTCGGTCTGGTTGTAGCCCCGGCCGATAATCACGCCATCGAGCACTACCACCGCGCCAATTGGAATTTCGCCCGCCGCCCGCGCCCGTTGCGCTTCGGCCAGGGCCTGGCGCATAAAAAACTCGTCGGTGAGAAGGGAGGCGGCTGGCATTAAGAGCAGAGCGAAGCGAGCAAAAAGCCGGCGGGTGTTGTTCGGCCATAATTGCTTCGCTCTGCTCGCGATGATGGCCGACGTAGTTGGTAAAAGGCGGGTCGCTTATTTTAGATTGATGTCGCCGAGGGCCGCCTGGGCCACGGGGCGCCACTGCGCCTGCTCGTCGGCCGGGGCCGAGAAGGAGAACACGTACAGCTGCTGGCCCTGCACGGCGTACTCGATGTACTCATACTTACGAATGGGAGCCAGCGCGTTGGCTCCCCGGCGGCTGTCGTTCATGGTCGAGATGAATTCCAGCGCCACCATGTCGCGGCCATTCACCTTGCGTACTTCCTGGGTCAGGAAATCGACCTTGGTGTAAAGGCGCTGCACGCTGGCCTTGTACATGGGCAGCAGCACGTTGTAGTCGGGGCCGAAGGTGGTGGGCCGCATCGAAACGCTGTAATCGACGCGCCCGCTGGGGTTGCTGTACACGGCCAGCGGCTTGCGCGGCGACGGATACTTCACGGCAATGGCCGCGTCGGGCAGCGGCGCAAACCCCACCGGCATGGCCACCGACAGGCCGGGCGCCAGCTTCACCGTCGTCAGCTTGGGCTTGGGGGCGAAGCTGGTGAGCGTGAGGGTAGCGGCGAGGAGGGACAGCATTTTCATAGGCGGGGCAAAAATAAGGGCTGGCAGATGGGCAGCAGGCTACAACATGTCAGGCTGACGCAAGAAGCACCTCTTCTCGTCAGAGTGATGACTCTTAACGCGAAAAGGTGCTCCTTTCGTTAATGCACTGGAATAAGCTAGCGGCGCGTCGCCGTGGGATACTTGATGCGGACCTTCTTCCAGTACACGTAGTTGCCGGTTTTGGCTTCTACCAGGTAGGTGCCGGCCTGAATGTGGCCCAGGTCCACGGGCTCGCCGGTGTTGTGCTGCGGGTCGAGGGCCTGTTGGTACACGACCTTGTTTTTGTAATCCGTCATCACCAGCGTACCGGGCTTGGTAAACTGTTGCGTGAAGCTGAGCATCACGTTATTAGAGTTGGGCTTGGGGAAGATGTCGATGCCCGACAGCGTCTCTACGCGCTTGATGGGGCCGTCGAGCGTCACGGCCGATACTTCGCCTTTGGTTTTAATCTCGGTGCCACCGTCCGACTTGCTTTTGGTCTTGACTTTGGTTTGCGCCTGGGCCGCGCCGGCCGTGAGCAAAGCGGCCGCCAGGGCCAGCGAAGAAATGAATTTCATATCAAAAGGAAGTGAAAAGAAGCCCCGCACCAACGAAGCTCCTCCTCCCTTTTACATACTTCATACCAAACCCCACAGTTGCAGCCTCCCATCCCGAACTAACTTTGCCCCAATTTGGCCCGCCCCGTAAAAAAGGCCCCAGCCAGCCCGCCGCCGGCGGGCGTATCCCCGAAATCCGTTAAATCCGTTAAATCTGCGGTCCATGTTGAGAACCCACACCAACGGCGAGCTTCGCCAAGAACACGTCGGCCAAACCGTCACCCTCGTCGGCTGGGTGCAGCGCACCCGCGACAAAGGCGGCATCCTCTGGATAGACCTGCGCGACCGCTACGGCATCACCCAGCTGGCCCTCGAAGAAGGCGTGGAAAGCGAAGAAGTGCGCACGCAAGCCCGCGACCTGGGCCGCGAGTTTGTGATTTCGGTGACTGGCAAAGTAGCCGAGCGCTACTCCAAAAATGCCCACCTCCCGACTGGCGACATCGAGGTGCGCGTCGAAAAGCTGGAAGTACTGAACCCCGCCAAGCTGCCGCCCTTCCTCATCGAAGACGATACCGACGGGGGCGAAGACCTGCGCATGAAGTACCGCTACCTCGACCTGCGCCGCACGCCCGTGCGCCAGAACCTGGTGCTGCGGCACAAGATGGCCCAGGCCGTGCGTCGCTACCTCGACGGCCAGAACTTCATCGAAGTCGAAACGCCCGTCCTCATCAAGAGCACGCCCGAAGGTGCCCGCGACTTCGTGGTGCCCTCGCGCATGAACCCCGGCGAGTTCTACGCCCTGCCGCAGAGCCCCCAGACCTTCAAGCAGCTGCTGATGGTGTCGGGCTTCGACCGGTACTTCCAGATTGTGAAGTGCTTCCGCGACGAAGACCTGCGCGCCGACCGCCAGCCCGAATTCACGCAGATTGACTGCGAAATGGCCTTCGTGGAGCAGGAGGACATCCTCAATACGTTCGAGGGCCTGGTGCGCTACCTGTTCAAGGAAATTAAAAACCTGGATTTCCCCACCGTACCCCGCATGGAGTACGCCGACGCCATGCGCTGGTACGGCAACGACAAGCCCGACGTGCGCTTCGCCATGAAGTTCGTGGAGCTTAACGACGTAGTGAAGGGCCAGGGCTTCCCGGTGTTCGACAGCGCCGAACTGGTAGTAGGTATCAATGCTGCCACCTGCGCCGCTTACACCCGTAAGCAGCTCGACGAGCTCACCAACTTCGTGAAGAAGCCGCAACTCGGGGCTACCGGCCTCGTGTATGCCCGCGTGGAAGCCGGCGGCGTGGTGAAGTCCTCAGTTGATAAATTCTACTCGCAGGAAGAATTGCAGAAGTGGAAGACCGCCTTCAACGCCAACGAGGGCGACCTGCTGCTCATCCTGGCTGGCCCGGCCGATAAAACCCGCAAGGCCCTGAGCGAGCTACGCCTCGAAATGGGCCAGCGCCTCGGCCTGCGCGACAAGGATACCTTTGCCCCGCTGTGGGTCGTCAACTTCCCGCTGTTGGAGTACATCGAAGAGGAGGGCCGCTATTTCGCCATGCACCACCCCTTCACCTCGCCCAAGCCCGAAGACCTGCACCTGCTCGACAACCCCGAAACCATCGGCCAGGCCCGCGCTAATGCTTATGACTTGGTGATCAATGGGGTAGAAGTAGGCGGCGGCTCTATCCGCATCCACGACCGCGCCGTGCAGGCCCGCATGTTCGAGCTGCTCGGCTTCTCGCCCGAGGAGGCGCAGGCCCAATTCGGCTTCTTGCTCGACGCCTTCGAGTACGGTGCCCCGCCCCACGGCGGCATCGCCTTCGGCTTCGACCGCCTCTGCTCGCTCTTCGGCGGGGCCGACAGCATCCGCGACTTCATCGCCTTCCCCAAAAATAACTCGGGCCGCGACGTGATGATAGACTCGCCCTCACCAATTTCAGATAAGCAGCTGACGGAGCTGAGCATCAAGACGGCCGTGGTGGCGAAGTAGCGACACGTTGCTCGATTTGCTTATGAAACCAGACTTAGAACAGCAGTTCATCAAGCGATTCGTGATTAAGTCAAAGCAGGAACGGTACTTAAGCTTCATCGAGAATCCAAAGAGACGGGGAACATTCTTGGGAATGCTTTACCATGGCCAAGACTTAGATAAACAATTGCTGCAAGATTTGCGAGGAAGCGGTTTGCATGAATCGACCGACATTCGCACTAAAGCCAGTTTGTTGGAAAATGGCGACAAATGCTATATCATCTCAGTTAATCGGAAACTGGATGGTCGAGAAATGCTACTGTCTGAAGCTATCGATGAAGCAGTTGGTCAAGAAGGAACACTTCTCTTGTTTGGAGATGGTGCAGGGGTATATTATGAGGGCGAACCGCCCTACAACCGCTACCTGAGTTTATAGATAGCAGACTCTTGTAAAGAAAAGCGGCCGCTGATATATCAGCGGCCGCTTTTTTAATTTATCATAACCACTCCACGTTCTCTTTGAAATCCACCGGGTACATGTTGAGATACTGCACGATGCGCGGGTAGCTGCCACTATTAGCGCTACTGCCGTGGGGCAGGAAGTGGTGCCAGATGACCATGTCGCCGGCCTCGGCGGCAATGGGCCGGGCTAGCCCGGTGAGGTCGATGCTGCGCGGGTCGGTGTCGGCGGGCAGGCCAGCCAGCCACGATTCCAATCGGCGGTGAAAGCCGGGCACGCATTGAAACGCGCCTTGGTTGGCAGCCGTGTCGCAGAGGTAAATCAGGCCCTGGGTGCCGAAATGAAACGGCGGGCGCAGGCTCATATCCCAGTGCAACGGCGTGCCCTGGTGCTGGTAAGTGGCTGTTTCGGGTGGGTTGAAGCTGGTGCGGTCGGTGGTGGCCCAGAGGTCGGCCGTGCCCCAGAGCTGGGCAAAGGCTTTCTGGATGCGGGGCGAGCGTCGGTTGGCTAGCAGGGTGGGGTGGTGGTAAAAATCCATCATCATGCCCTGGCCGATGGGCTTCTCGTACCACGAAGTCGGTTCGTGCGGGCTCATACCCAGCTCCTCCCAGACGGCGGCCTCGGTAGCCTGGGCTTGTTCCTTGGAAATGGCTCCGCGCACAATAACGTAGCCGTGCTCGTGCCAATGGCGCAGGTCGTCGGCGTTTAGGACGTCGGGGCTGGCGTCGAGTGCTTGCAGCTGCGCCGCTACCGCTTCGTCGTAAGGCTGGCCGGTAAAGGCGCTCCGCAGCCGGCCGGCTTGCAGTGCGGTAAGCTTACCGCCGTTGCGAGCCAGTATCCAATCCTCGAATTCAGCCAGTGATGGCCCAGTCTGCATGAGGTAGCGCAGGGCCTCTTGCAAGGGGAGGCCCAGACCATTCAGTAGCAAATTATCGGCCCGCCAGCTTTGCTCGGCAGGCGAGGCAACGCCATTGCGCTTGGCCAGCGTCTGCGCCCAAAATTGCTTCAGGTGCGGAATACCTAATTGCCCCAGGTCGGTAGCGCCGGGGATGATAAGCTGTTCTTTCATAGCGGTAGTATTGTGAGGCGGAAAAGTACGGCCGGTACCATAAAAAAAGCGTCTCCTGCCGAAGCAGAAGACGCTTTCTTACAAAAGGAAAACTTCTAGAAATTCCGCTCGCCCGTTTCGCGCTTGCCCAGCATTACCGAGCCCACCATCGCGGCCAGCAGCAGGATGGAAGCTAGCTCAAACGGCAACGAATACTGCTTGAACAGCACGAGACCCAACTGGTCTACCATCCCTACCTGCGAATTGAAGGTATTGGCATCGTAACCCACCGGCTGCACGCCGCGCAGCGCCGCTACCATGATGAGCAGCAGCGAGCCCCCCGCGATGGCCGCCGCAATCTTCGCCAGAGCGGGCTTGTGCGGCTCGGTGTCCTCGTTCAGGTTCAAGAACATAATCACGAACAGGAACAGTACCATGATGGCCCCCGCGTACACGATGATGTTGACGGCCGCCAGAAACTGCGCGTTCAGCGTGAGGTAGTGGGCCGAGAGCGTGAAGAACGTGAGGATGAGGAACAACACGCTATGCACTGGATTTTTGGCCAGCACCACGCCCAGCGCGCTCAGCAGGGCTACGAACGACAGAAAAAGAAAAAGAGACATACTAGTAGGGTAAGCTTTAGCTTGCCGATGGATGAATGGAGGCGCAAGGCAAGCTGAAGCTTACCCTGCATGACTAAGCCAACTGGCTGCGGAGCTTATCAGCCTGCTCGGGCGTGAGCTGAATACCGCGCTTCGAGCGGTTGTCGGGCGACACTGGCTCCACTAAGCGGTCTTTACCGTAGATGAACTCATCGCGCTCGTAGCGTGGTGGGGCCATCTTGTCGGCTTGCAGGTAGATGGCAGCCTTCGGGCAAGCCTCCTCACAGAGGCCGCAGAAGATGCAGCGCAGCATGTTGATTTCGTAGCTGACCGCATATTTTTCCTCGCGGTAGAGGTTTTGCTCGCCCTTTTTGCGCTCGCCAGCTACCATCGTGATGGCCTCGGCGGGGCAGGCTACGGCGCACAGGCCGCAGGCCGTGCAACGCTCGCGGCCCTGCTCGTCGCGCTTGAGCACGTGCAGGCCCCGGAAGACGGGCGAGAACGGCCGCGTTTCCTCGGGGTAGCGAATGGTAACCTGTTTCTTAGTGGCAGCCCGAAAAAAGTGCTGCATAGTAATGGACAAGCCCTGAAAAATCGCCGGCAGATACGCCCGCTCGGCGAGCGTCATCGGCTTTTTTTCCAGTTTCTTGGCGCGGTTGCTTAGCGATTCCATATAAGTCGGGGAGAGTAGGAAGGGAGGCTAGCCGAGCGGCGAGCTTACCCACCACTGCTTGATTTCGGGGATAATGCCGGTCGTAATGAGGCCGCCCGTGAGCAGGATATTGAAGATGGCCAGCGGGATGAGGATGGTCCAGCCCAGGCGCATCAGCTGATCGTAGCGGAAGCGCGGTAGCGTCCAGCGCACCCACATGAAGAAGAAGATAAAGGCAAAAATCTTAGCGAAAATCGTTACCACGCCTAAGATGACGATGATGTTCTGGGCCGCGTCAACCGACAGGCCTTGTGCGCTGTGCAGCCACTCACGCAGCTCGTACTGGAAGGGGAAGTTGAAGCCCCCGAAATAAATCACGCTCATCACGGCCGAGGCCACGAACACGTTCACGTACTCCGCGAAGAGGTACAGGCCCATTTTCATCGAGCTATACTCGGTGTGGTAGCCGCCTACCAGCTCCGTTTCGCACTCGGGCAAGTCGAAGGGCGTACGGTTGGTTTCGGCGAAAGCGCAGACGATGAAGATGATAAATCCCAGCGGCTGCTTCACGATGTTCCAGAAGTGCCACTCGCCGGGTACCGACTGCTGCAAGGTGATGTCGCGCAGCGAAAGCGAGCCCGACATCATGAGTACCGCAATCAGGGCCAGGCCCATCGCCAGCTCGTAGCTGATGTTTTGTGAAGCGGCCCGGATGGCACCCAGCAGCGAGAACTTGTTGTTGGAAGCCCAGCCGCCGATCATGATGCCGTACACACCCAGCGACACGATGCCGAACACGTAGAGCATCCCCACGTTGATTTCGATGCCCTGCAAGCGGATGGCAGTCTCGCCAAACTGGAGGATGTTGCCGAAGGGAATAACGGCCGACGACATGAGCGCCGTAATCATCGCCAGGCAGGGGCCGAAGATGAACAGCGCCTTGTTGGCCCCGCTGGGGAAAAATTCTTCCTTGGTAAAGAGTTTTACGGCGTCGGCCAGGGGCTGCACGATGCCGAAGGGGCCGGCGCGGTCCGGACCCACGCGGTCTTGCAGAAAGGCGGCAATTACGCGCTCAGCGTAGGTGCAGTATGTGGCAATCAGCAGCGAAATGCCGAACACCACCAGCACCACGAGGCCCTGCCAGCCTAAAGTTTCGAGAGTCATAAAGTAGAGAGTATCAGCTTAGAAGGAAGTGCCGTTGGGGCCACCCAGCTTGAGCGGCGGGTTTTGCTCCAGCTCGCGCACGGTGCTTTCGGGCAGGTCGGCGATAACCTGGGCGTTGAGCACTGGTAGCTCGTAGTGGTTGGCCGAGATAACCGACGAGCGGTCGATGTGCGCCGGGCCTTCGATAACCCAGTCGGAAGTCTCCTTTTTCTCGAAGCGGCACTCGTTGCAAATCCACTCCTTTACTTCGCCGTACTCGTCCTTACGGGCCGTTACGCGCAGCACGTCCTTGCCTTTGTACCAAAGGGTTACGTGGCCGTTGCACTTCTCATGGCTGCATTCGCGGTGGGCATTTACCGGCTTGGTAAACCACACGCGCGACTTGAAGCGGAAGGTCTTATCGGTGAGAGCGCCGACCGGGCATACGTCGATGACGTTGCCGCTGAAGTCGTTTTCAATCGAATTTTCGATGTAGGTGCCAATCTCCGCCGCGTCGCCGCGGCCCAGCACGCCGTGCACGCGGCCATCGGTAATCTGGTTGGCCGTGTACACGCAGCGGTAGCACAGGATGCAGCGCGTCATGTGCAACTGCACGTAGGGACCGATGTCGATTTTCTCGAAGGTGCGGCGCTCTTCTTCGTAGCGCGTGGTGCTCACGCCGTGCTCGAAGGCAAAGTTTTGCAGGTCGCACTCGCCGGCCTGGTCGCACACCGGGCAGTCGAGCGGGTGGTTGATGAGCAGCATTTCCACGATGCCTTTGCGCACGTCGAGCACCTGCTGATTGGTCGTGTTTTCGACCACCATGCCATCCTGCACCGGCGTGATGCACGAGGCCACGAGCTTGGGCATGGGGCGCGGGTCTTTGGCCGACCCGGCCGCCACGCGCACGAGGCAGGCGCGGCACTTGCCGCCGCTGCCCTTCAGGGGCGTGTAGTAGCACATGGCGGGCGGCACCACGCTGCCCCCGATTTTGCGGGCCGCGTTGAGGATGGTCGTGCCGTCGGGCACTTCTACCTCAATTCCGTCGAAGGTTATTTTAGCCATTGTATAGCTTTCGGCTTAAAATTACGTTTGTCATCCTGAGCTTGCGAAGGACCTTATCACGCTCGCACCGTTGGACTTAAGTATTCTGGACGAAGCAGCCGTGATAAGATGCTTCCTTCGTCAGCATGACAGGGTGGGCTAGGCCAGTACCAGGTTGCCCCGGTACACCGCGCCCGGCTGGGTAGCCTCCTTCGGGTGCGTTACGTGCCACTCAAACTCGTCGCGGAAGTGACGCACGGCAGCGGCCACCGGCCAGGCGGCGGCTTCGCCGAGCGGGCAGATAGTATTGCCCTCAATTTGCTTGGCTACGCTCACAATCAGATCGATGTCGTGCATCGAGCCGTGACCGTGCTCCAGTCGGTGCAGTACTTTTTCGAGCCAGCCGGTGCCTTCGCGGCAGGGCGAACACTGCCCGCAGCTTTCATGGTGGTAGAAGCGCGAGAAATTCCAGGTATTCTTCACGATGCACGTAGTTTCGTCCATCGCGATGAAGCCGCCCGAGCCCAGCATGGTACCTGTCACGAAGCCCCCGTCGCTGAGCGACTCGTAGGTCATCAGGCGATTTTCTCCGGCCGCCGTTTTAAGAATCAGCTCTTTGGGCAGAATCGGCACCGACGAGCCCCCAGCCACTACGGCTTTCAGGTCGCGGCCCTTCCAAATGCCGCCGCAGTACTCGTCGGAATAAATGAATTCCTCGACCGGTACGCCCAGCTCCAGTTCGTAGATGCCGGGCTTGTTGAGGTGACCGCAGGCCGAGAACAGCTTGGTGCCCGTGCTGCGACCCACGCCGATTTTGGCGTACTCGTCGCCGCCCAGGTTGAGGATGGGCACGACGGTGGCGATGCTTTCTACGTTGTTGACTACCGTGGGGCGGGCGTAGAGACCCTGCACGGCCGGGAACGGCGGCTTGTTGCGCGGGTTGCCGCGCTTGCCCTCCAGCGACTCCAGCAGCGCCGTTTCCTCGCCGCAGATGTACGCGCCCCCGCCTGGATGCACATGCAAGTCCAGCGAGTAGCCTGAGCCCTGAATATTTTCCCCCAGGAAGCCCGCCGCGTAAGCTTCGGCAATAGCTTTTTCCAGAATGCGCAGCACGTACAACAACTCGCCGCGAATGTAGATGTAGCTGGTACGCGCCCCGAGGGCGTAGCTGCTGGCAATCATGCCCTCAATGAGCAAGTGCGGCAGCTTCGACATCAGGTAGCGGTCCTTGAACGTGCCGGGCTCCGATTCGTCGGCGTTGCACACGAGGTAGCGCGGCACACCTTCGGGCTTGGCCAGGAAGCTCCACTTCATGCCGGTGGGGAAGCCCGCGCCGCCGCGCCCGCGCAGGCCCGACTTCTTCACTTCTTCCACCACCTCGTCGGGCGTCATTTTCAGCGCCTTCTCTACGGCGCGGTAGCCGCCGTGCTTGCGGTACACGGCGAAGGTTTCGATGCCTTCGACGTTGACGTGTTCGGTTAATAGCTTGCGTCCCATACTACTTATTTTCTAGACGTTCCAGGCGATTTTCAATGCTGTCGAGGCGAGCGCGGGTTGCCAGCGCTTCGCTCTTGAAAGCATCAATCAGCATTGTGGTATTAGCGCGGTCGGCTTCCATTAGCATCTCAAAGCGCTTATTCATCTCCTGCTGCTGGAGGAGCATGGTTTCGGCCATCCGGTTAACGGCTTTTTCCACCCGATTCATGGAGTGCTCCATGTGTTCCATTCGGTTGTTCAGCCCGTGCATTTCGATAAGAATCTCCGACACGACCAATGGTAAATCCTTGTCCTGCTCAGCCATAACAAGGAAGCTTAATTATTTTGCAAGGAAGTTGGCAGGCCAGTCTCTTCCCAGGGCAGGATGGGCCGATGCACGAGGCTCTTCAGCTCGCTGAGCATGGCATTCACGTTTTCCTCAGTGTCGAGCGACTCGTAATACTTCTCGCGCACCTGCACCACGGGGGCGAAGCCGCAGGCGGCCAGGCACTCCACTTCTTTCAGGGTGAACAGGCCGTCGGGCGAAGTGCCACCCACCTTAGCGCCGGTGATGCGCTCCAGCTGCGCCGTCAACTCGTCGGAGCCGCGTAGCATGCAGGGGCCGGTGCGGCAGATTTCCAGCACATGTTTGCCCACCGGCTTGAGGTTGAACATGGTGTAGAATGTGCTCACCTCGTACACCTCAATCGGGCGCAGGCTCAGAGTTTCGGCTACCAGGTCTTGCACCTCGGGGCTCACCCAGCCGCCGAACTCGGCCTGCGCGATGTGCAGCACCGGCAGCAGGGCCGACTTGCGACGGTCGTCGGGGTAGTGCGTGAGCAGGCGCTTGATTTCGGCCTGGGCGGCGGGCGAGAACTGGGGTTTGGCGGCGGGGCTAGTCGGCTCCATATCAGGTACTTTCAACTTAAAAACTAGGCGTCCAACTCGCCGGCAATCACGTTCATCGACGACAAAATCACGATGGCATCCGAAAGGCTCGTGCCCACTACCATATCCGAGTAGGCTTGGTAGTAGATGAAGCACGGGCGGCGGAAGTGCAGGCGGTAGGGCGTGCGGCCCCCGTCCGAAATCAGGTAGAACCCGAGCTCACCGTTGCCGCCTTCTACCGAGTGGTACACTTCGCCTACGGGCGCGTCGATTTCGCCCATGATGATTTTGAAGTGGTAAATGAGCGCCTCCATGTTCTTGTACACGGCCTGCTTGGGAGGCAGGTAGTAGTGCGGCGCGTCGGCGTGGAAGGGGCCGTCGGGCAATTTGTCAAGCGCCTGATTGATAATGCGCAGGCTCTGCCAAATCTCCTCGTTGCGCACCAGGAAGCGGTCGTAGGTATCGCCGTTGGTGCCCACCGGAATGTCGAACTCGAAGTCTTCGTAGCTCGAATAGGGGTTCATCACCCGCACGTCATAATCGACGCCGGCGGCCCGCAGGTTGGGGCCGGTAAAGCCGTAGTTCAGCGCCTTTTCCGCCGAGATGGGGCCGACGTTCACCACGCGGTCCATAAAAATGCGGTTACGGTTGAACATCGACTCGAACTCCTTCATCACGGCCGGGAATTCCTTCAGCCACTTCCGCAGCTTGTCGATAGCGGCCGGCGAGAGGTCGCGCTCCATACCGCCGACGCGGCCCATGTTAGTGGTCAGGCGCGAGCCGCAGACTTCCTCGTAAATCTCGTAAATCTTTTCGCGTTCCTGGAACACGTACAGGAAGCCGGTGAAGGCCCCGGTATCTACGCCCAGGATAGAGTTGCAAATGAGGTGGTCGGCAATACGCGCCAGCTCCATCATTATCACCCGAATGTACTGGGCGCGCTTAGGCACCGTCACGCCGAGCAGCTTCTCTACCGTCATGTGCCAGCCCATATTGTTGATGGGTGACGAGCAGTAGTTCATGCGGTCGGTGAGCGGCGTAATCTGGTAGAACGGCCGCCGCTCGGCGATTTTCTCGAAGGCGCGGTGGATGTAGCCAATGGTCGGCACGCCCGAAATGATGCGCTCGCCATCCATTTGCAGGATGTTCTGGAAAATACCGTGCGTGGCCGGGTGCGTCGGGCCCAGGTTGAGGGTCGTCAGCTCCTGCGAGAAGTCGTTGAGCGTGGGAACGAGCTGGCCGCCCTGCTGCTCCTTAGCTTCTTCGATAATCTTATGGGTGCCGGCTAAGGCGTCGTTTACTGCCATATCGATAAGCTATTAGCTGATAGCTACTAGCTGTTAGCACTACATGAATTATTGGAAACAGCTAATAGCTAGCAGCTATTAGCTAACAGCTAATTTAAGATTTAGCGACCAAAGAAGAGGTCGGTTTTGTCTTCGCGGGTACCGTCTTCTACCGGGTACTGCTTGCGCATGGGGTGATAGTCCATGTCCTCGACGTTGAGGATGCGGCGCAGGTTGGGGTGGCCGGTGAAGATGATGCCGAAGAAATCGTAGGCCTCGCGCTCCATCCAGTTGGCGGTGGCGTAGAGGTCGGTGAGGGTCGGCACCACCGGATCGGCGATGGGGAAGAAAATCTTGATGCGCAGCCGGATATTGTGCACCAAGCTGTGCAGGTGGTAGATCATCCCGAGCTCCTGATTGAGATTCTCGGGGTAATGAATACCGCACATCGTGGTAAGGAAGCGAAACTTCAGCGTCTCATCCTGCTGCAAGCCAGCCACGATGTTATGGATGTGTTCGCGCTTGGTTGTAACGGTGAGCAGTCCGTAGGGCTCCTCCACATCGGTAAAGGTGGCTTCGCCAAACAAGCTGTGCAGCAAGGCTAGTACCCGCGCATTTTGCTGCGCGGCGGGATCTTGGGCGGCGGCTTCCTGCGCAGCGGGAGATTCTTCTTTGGTCGGGTCAGCCATTTTTTTAGCTGTTAGCCTTTAGCTGCTAGCTGTTAGCTTTTGGCCGTTTCAACTCTGGACGAGAAGCGAACAGCTAAAGGCTAAAGGCTAACAGCTAAAAGAAATTATTTGATGTTGTAAGAAGCCAGCAGCGCCTGGTACTCGGGCGAATTGCGGCGGCGGATGCTCTCGTTCTTGGCGAGGTCCTGCACGCGCATCAGGCCGTCGAGCACCTGCTCGGGGCGGGGCGGGCAGCCGGGGATGTACACATCGACCGGGATAATGCGGTCGATGCCTTGCAGCACTGAGTAGCTGTCGAAGATGCCCCCCGAGCAGGCGCAGGCACCCATAGCCAGCACCCAGCGGGGCTCGGCCATTTGCTCGTACACCTGCTTCACAATGGGCGCCATCTTCTTGGCGATGGTGCCCATTACCATCAGCAGGTCGGCCTGGCGGGGTGAGAAGCTGGGGCGCTCGGAGCCGAAGCGCGAGATGTCGTAGTGCGCGCCCATGGTGGCCATGAACTCGATGCCGCAGCACGAGGTAGCGAAGGGCAGAGGCCACAGCGAGTTGGCGCGGGCCAGGCCCACTACTTTCTCCAGGGAAGTAGCGAAGAAGCCAGCACCCTCAACGCCCTCGGGGGCCGGCACTGATTTGATTTCGGGAACGCGGGTATCAACCATGATAATTGTAATGGTTAATGGTTAATTGTAAATTGTTAATGGCACTAGTCCCTGCTAATCTGCAATTAACCATTAAAATTAGGCGGCCTGCGCCGCGATGGCGGGCTGTTTTTCCAACACCGGCTTCGCGGCGAAAGTTTGGTTGGGCACGGCTTCGTTCCAGCGCAGGATGCCCTTCTTGATGACGTAGCCGAAACCCGCCATGAGTAGAGTCATGAAGATGATCATTTCCACGAAGCCGGCCGTGCCAAGCTGGCGGAAATTGACGGCCCAGGGGTACATGAAGATAACCTCCACGTCGAACAGGACGAAGAGAATAGCCGTCAGAAAGTACTTTACCGAGATGGGCGTGCGGGCATTGCCCACGCTCTCGATACCGCACTCGAAGGCGGCGTCCTTTACGCGGCTGTGGCGCTTGGGACCCACGAGGTGCGATACGACCATGGCGAAGGCCACGAAGGCTACCGCCAGCCCAAACTGGATGAGAATGGGCAGGTAGTCGCTGGGCTGGTACGAAGAATTAACGGCGAGTAGCATAATGAACAGCTAATTAAGTAGCGGGCGCACTGGCGCGGACAGGCAAAGGTACACCTGCGCCGGGCTGGGCAAAAACGAAATGTGGCTGGTCGGCCCTTAGCGGGGGCTTTCGGTGGGAGTGGGGGCCACGCCGGGAGCACCGGGCTCGCCGACGGCCGGGCCGTTGAGGGCTCCTTCGAGGTTACCCCCGGTAAAGTAGTTTTCGGTGAAAATGCGGTAGCGGTCGAAGATGGAGCGCACCGAGCGCACGAGCACGTACTCGCCCCGGATGCCCTCGGGCACGGTCACGCCCGAGGCGTAGCCGTTCCAGATGGCGTTGTCGGTGCGGGTGTCGATGAGCGTGACCATAAGCGTACCATCGAGCATGAGCATGCGGGTGGGCTGGTAGGCGTGGCGCTGCTCCTCGGGGGTTTCCTCGTTTTCGGCCTCGTTGTTTTTAACCCAGTGGGTGATGTCTTCCTGCACGAAGCCGGGGAACCGCATGTCGCCCTCGAATAATTTGTAGCTCACCATGAGATCGGGGTTGCGGCGCGAGTACTTGTAGCCTTGCAGGCGCAGGCGCTGCTTGATGGCGTCGCGCAGGGCTTCGCTGAGGCGGGTGCTGTCGGCGGTGAGGCCGTTGCCGGTGAGGAAGCCGTAGGTGCGGTAGTGGCGGAAGCGCCCGCGGTAGCTGTAGCTCGATTCGATGCGGGCATCGCGGGAGGTAAGGCAGCCGGAAAGCAGGCTGAGGCCAAGCAGGCAGGTAAACGGAAGGGTAGCGGTCAATCTCATGAGTACTGGCGGTAGGAATTCAATGGGTTCCCCAAGCTACGCTTGAAAAATCGTTTTTTCACCTAACGCTCAGGTTATTGCCAGGGTTATCTTAGCCTGGCTGGGCCAGCGGGCTATCTTTGGGCCGACCAAGCACGCAAGACGATGGGCCACGCTGAGCAAAAGCCGAAATACACCGCCACCGAATACTTTGAACTGGAAGCGCAAAGTGAGGTGCGCCACGAGTTTTTTGCGGGGGAAATTTTTGCGATGGCGGGGGCTAGCATCGCGCACAACACAATTGCTGGTAACTGCTACATTATGCTGCGGCAAAGCCTGCGCGGCAAAAAATGCCGGGTGCAGCTGGAAGCCGTGCGGCTGGCCGTCGAAGAGGGTCGCCACTATACTTATCCCGACGTGATGGTGAGCTGCGATCCGGCCGACCAGCGCGAAAGCCAGCAGCTTCACCGCCCGGTGCTGATTGTGGAAGTATTGTCGCCCTCCACGGAGGCGTACGACCGTGGCCTGAAATTCAATCAGTACAAGAAGCTGCCGAGCCTGCGGCACTACCTGCTCGTGTCGCAGACTACCTGGCTTGTGGAATGGTACCAGCTTACCGAGTACGGGGCGTGGGCGCACACGGCCCTGGCAGAAACGGAGGACGGGTTAACTATTCCGGAGTTGGGACTGACGATGACCTTGGCCGAGGTGTATGAAGAAGCTGGGGTAGCGCCGATGCGCATAGTACCGCCTGCTGCCAGCCCGGATGCGTGGTAGCTGAGTTACGATTGGGAGGCTGTAGCGAATGAATCCTCGTAATCTTGAGTAAGAAGATATTTAAAAATATTTAATAAAATATATAACTTTTTTTCGAAAATGGCACGACCAAACAACGTCGGCCGACTGCCTACCGGTACCCCGCCGCCTGCAGCTGAAACAGCTCGGCGTAGCGGCCGCCGCGGGCCAGCAGTTCCTCGTGCGAGCCGATTTCCTGCACGCGGCCGTTTTCGACGACCAGGATGCGGTCGGCCATGCGGACGGTGCTGAAGCGGTGGGAGATGAGCACGGCGGTTTTACCCTGGGTGAGCTCCTTGAAGCGCTCGAACACCTCGTACTCGGCGCGGGCGTCGAGGGCGGCGGTGGGCTCGTCGAGGATAAGTAATTGGGCCTCGCGCATGTAGGCGCGGCCGAGGGCGATTTTCTGCCACTCGCCACCCGAAAGGTCTACGCCACCGTTGAAGCGTCGGCCAATCATCTGGTCGTAGCCCAGCGGCAGCTTGGCGATGACCGAGTCGGCCAGGCTCTGATGAGCGGCTTGCTCGATGCGGGGCTGGTTTTGCCGCTCCTCAATGCGACCCACGGCCAGGTTTTGGCCGGCGGGCAGCTGAAAGCGCACGAAATCCTGGAAGATGACGCCGATTTCCTGGCGCAGCTCGGCGGGGTCGTATTCGCGCAGGTCGTGGCCGTCGAGCAGGATGCGGCCCTCGGTAGGGTCGTAGAGGCGGGCCAGCAGCTTGACGAGCGTGGTTTTGCCCGCGCCATTTTCGCCCACCAAGGCTAGCTTCTCGCCGGCGCGCAGCTCGAAGGACAGGTGGCGCAAGGCCCATTTTTCGGCGTTTTTGTACTTAAAGCCGACGTCCTCGAAGGTGAAGCCCTGCCGGATGGGCCGCGGAAACGGCCGCACGGCCTGCCCCGCCCCAGGCCGCACGATGCGCGGCGCAATCAAGAAGAAATCAAAGAAGTTCTGCAAATACAGCGCCCCGTCGGCCACTTGGCTGAAGCGGCTCAGGATACCTTCGAGCAGGGCGCGCAGCCGGGCGAAGGAGCCGGCCAGAAACGTGAGTTGGCCGATGGAAATGGCCCCGCCCACCGCCTGCCCGATGATGTAGAGATAGGCCCCGTAGTAGCCCGCCGCGCCCACGGCCGCGAACACCGTGCCCCAGCCGGCGCGGCGTAGGGCCAGCGCCTTGTTCTGGGCGTAGAACTGGTCGGAGAGCGTGGAAAAGCGGGCGATTAGAAAGTCGGAGAGGCCGAAGATTTTGACTTCCTTGGCCGTTTCGTCGCTGGCCCCGGTTTGGCGCAGGTAGTCGAGCTCGCGGCGCTCGGGCGTCCAGGAGTGGGAGAGGGAGTAGCTACGCTCGTTGAAGTGGCTTTCACCCAGGAAGGCGGGTACCACGGCCAGCAATAGCAGGCCCAGCAGCCAGGGCTGGAAGGCCACGAGGCCAGCAGCCAGCAGTATGAGCGTCACTACGTCCTGGCCCTGGGCCAGCACCTGGCTCATAAGCACCGAGCGCGATAGGGTTTGGCGGCGGGCGCGCTCCAGCTTGTCGTAAAAGGTGCTGTCTTCAAACTGATCGAGGTCGAGCTCGGCGGCGTGGCGCATGAGGCGCACCGACGAGGCATTGGCGAAGAGGTCGCCGAGCAGCGAGTCGAGCAGGGCCACGGCCCGGCCCAGCGCGTCGGTGAGCAGTACCAAGCCGAATTCCAGCGCCACCAGGCCGAAAACGGGTGACACCACCCGACTGGCCGGCGGCAGCTTGGTTAGGGCCACAATATCGTCGAGGATGAGGCGACCCACGTAGAGCAAAGCCAGCGGCAGGGCGGCCCGCAGTAGGCGCAGCACAATATTGCCCAGCGTGAGGGCAGGCGAGGTCTGCCAAATTAGCTTCAGAAAGGCCGGCAGGTGGCGCAGGGCCGATACCCGCTCGCGCACGCTCAGGGCGGGCGAATCGAGCCCGTGCTTGCGGCGGGGATTTTTGGCGGAGATGGAGGAGAGGAGGGAAGTAAGCCACTGCATAGGTCAACAGTACGGCAGAGTAGCGAGTGGAGTGGGGGAGTGGCTTCGGGAAGCTACCCTAGGCCGAGGGTGATGGCACTGTGTATTGAATAAATAAGATGCTGGTTAAGCAGCTTTTCGAGGCAGGTGAAAAGGGTGATTGAAGTACTAGCGTGCTTCGCAAGCTCAGCATGACGGAGGTGTGACAGTAGTACTTGAGCTTAGTATCCTCGCTATAAGACAGGCCAGCCAGGAGCCGGGGCAACCAAGTGGCTGCCCGGCCCGACCTTTGCGCCACTTATGCTTGGTTCGTATTCGCGTGGCTTCTGGCTGATGTGCCTGTCGTCGTTTCTGTTTTTCCTATCCTTTAACCTTTTATTGCCCGAGCTGCCCGACCACCTCAGCCAGCTGGGCGGGGGCGAGTACAAGGGCTTTATCATCGCCCTTTTTACCCTGACGGCGGCCATTTCGCGACCCTTCTCGGGCAAGCTCACCGATACGGTGGGGCGCATTCCGGTGATGGTGTTTGGTTCGCTGGTGTGCTTCGTGTGCGGCTTCGTGTATCCCTGGGCGCTCACGGTGAGCAGCTTTTTGTTCTTGCGGCTGCTGCACGGCTTCAGCACCGGCTTCAAGCCCACGGGCACGGCGGCGTTCGTGGCCGACATTGTGCCCGTGGACAAGCGCGGCGAGGCCATGGGCCTGCTCGGCGTGACGGGCAGCCTGGGCATGGCCGCCGGGCCGGCCTTCGGCTCGTGGGTGGCCGAGACGTTCTCGCTCAACACCATGTTTTACTGCTCCAGCGCGGCGGCGCTGCTCTCGGTGCTGGTGCAGGGCACCCTTACCGAAACGCTGCCCCAGGCGCTGCGCCGACGCTTCAGCTTCTCGCTGCTCAAGCTGGAGCTGGACGAGATTCTGGAGCCGCGCGTGCTGGCCCCGGCCCTCACCACGCTGCTGTGCTTGTTTCCCTTCGGCGCGGTGCTCACCGTGATTCCCGACCAAAGCCGCCTGCTGGGGCTGACCGGAACTACCAAGGGCCTATTTTACGTGTGCTACACGGTGGCCTCGCTGGTGGTGCGCCTGGTGGCGGGCAAGGCCAGCGATACCCACGGCCGGGTGCCGGTGCTGCGCTGGTCGTCGGGCCTGCTGGCGCTGGGGCTGGCGGTGCTGGTGTGGTCGCCGTCGATACCGGTGTTTTTGCTGGGGGCCATCATCTTTGGCATCGGCACGGGGCTGAACTCGCCCACGCTCTACGCCTGGACCGTGGATTTGAGTCACCCCGAGCGGCGCGGGCGCGGCATCGCCACCATGTACATCGCCCTCGAAGTAGGCATCGGGCTGGGGGCACTGCTGGCCGGGTGGATCTTCGATAACCAACCCGCCCGCCTGCCCTGGGTGCACGCCCTGAGCCTGACCAGCGTGCTGGCCGCGCTGGCTTATTTGCTGCTGGGCGTGCGCGCTACCCCGGCCCACCCCACGGCCCCCGCCGCCGAAGCCGCGCTGGCCGTAGGCGCGCCCGAAGAAGCAGTGTAGAGCTCCTGAGAAAGAGTTGGCAAATGGGTGCTGACCAGCTACTTTTGTCAAGCCTGATTCTGCCATATTTTTTATTGGCTGGCTAGCTACATCTTCTTCTCGATATGGTACTAAAACTACGCCTTGCCGGGTCGCTCGCGGCCCTTTCTCTACTGCTGCCGGGCCACCTGCTGGCCCAGGCGCCACCCGCTCCGGTAAAGGCGGTGAAAATCAAATTTGGCCAGCCCGAGCCGGCCGATTTTGATGCCAAAAGCTTCGTGGCCGACAGCGCGGCCCCGGGCGTAGTACTCTACGACTACGGCTCCACGCGCTTTCGCCTGAAGAATACCGACTTTCAATTGGAATCGGACCGCGTGACGCGCATCAAGATTCTGAAGAAAGCGGGCTACGACCTGGCCACGATAGAAATACCGCTTTA
This sequence comes from uncultured Hymenobacter sp., assembly GCA_913776615.1. Lineage (GTDB taxonomy): Bacteria > Bacteroidota > Bacteroidia > Cytophagales > Hymenobacteraceae > Hymenobacter. Next base: position 96,109 of record CAJYPK010000034.1, on the reverse strand, counting down.
CCACCGCGGCAAGGATGAGGAAAAGCTCGTGGGACTGCGCGGCTTTACCTACAACGAGGTAGGCGGCAAGGTAGAAAAGGTGAAGCTCGATATTGACAAGGGCTTTACCGAGGAGCGTACCAGCAACATCCGGGTGCGCAAGTTTACGCTGCCCAACGTGCGCGAGGGCGCCGTAATTGAGTACGCCTACACGGTAACCTCGGACTTCCTCTTCAATTTCCAGGACTGGACGTTTCAGCGCGAAGTGCCCACCCGCTGGAGCGAGTTTCAGGCGACCATCCCGGAGTATTTCGACTATAAAATGCTGATGCAGGGCTACGAGCCCCTGGCCCTGCAAACCAGCGAAAGCCAGCAGGCGCAGTACGTCATGCACACCGAGGGCGGCTTTACGGAAAGTGGCCAGCGGGTGGCGTCGGGCAATGAGACACTCACGGCCCAGGCTACCAACTATCACTGGGCCATGCAAAACGTGCCCGCCCTGCGCGACGAGCCCTTCATGACGACCACGCGCGACTACGTGGCGCGCATCAACTTCGAGCTGGCTGGCACCCGGATGCCGGGTGGGGGCTACCACAACGTGGCGGGCGACTGGGATAAAATCAACTCCGAATTACAGAATAGCGACGAGTTTGGGGGGCAGCTGGGCCGGGTGGCCTTTCTCGACGCGGCCCTCAAGTCGCTGGCCGAGCAGCATGCCGACCCGGCGGCCCGGGCGGCGGCCGTGCGCGAGCTGGTGCTCAAGAGCGTGAAGTACGACGGCACCAACCGCTACTCGGCCAGCGGGCCGCTCAAGAAAAGCTACGAACTGCACCGCGGTACTTCGGCCGACGTGAACCTGCTGCTCATTGCGGCCCTGCGCCAGGCCGGGCTGCCCGCCCAGCCCGTCATTTTGAGCACCCGCGCCCACGGCCGGGTCAACGAGGCATTCCCGCTGCTGGAGCAGTTCAACTACGTCATTGGCCTGCTGCCCATGGAAGGCGGTAAGGACCTGCTGCTCGACGCCACCGAGCCGCTGCTGCCCTGCGGCGTGTTGCCGCAACGCTGCCTCAACCAAACGGGCCGCCTTGTGGGCAGCAAGGAGCTGGCCGGCCGCTGGGTCAGCCTGACGCCCGCCCAGCGCCACAACCATTACCAGGAAATCAAGCTCAAGCTGGATGAGCAGGGCAACCTCGTGGGCAAGGTGCACGAGGAGCACGGCGGCTACTCGGCGGCCAGCGTGCGCGAGAAGCTTCAGCAGCTGGGCGAAAAGAAGTACGTAACCGAGCTGGCCAACCAGCACCCCAGCTGGGAGTTGCCAGCCTACACGTTCAGCCAGGTAGCAGAACTGAGCCAGCCGCTAAGCTTTAACTACGACGTGCGCCAGGCCGCCAGCACCGGCGGCACGGCCAGCGAGCTGTACGTGAGCCCGCTGGTGGGCTTTGGCCAGCGCCACAATCCGTTTCAGCACGCCGAGCGCACCTTCCCGGTCGATTTTGGGGCGGCCAACCAAGACGTCATTGTGCTAACCCTGACGCTGCCCCCGGGCTACACCGCCGAGCTGCCCAAGGCGGCCAGCATTTCCCTGCCCGACCAGGGCGGGCGCTACATCTACGCCGCCAGCAGCCCCACCCCGGGCACGGTGCAGCTGATGAGCCGCCTCACCCTCGATAAGCCGGTGTACAGCGCCGCGGAATACGCCTCTCTGCGTGAATTTTACCGCCTGGCCCTGGCCAAGCAGGCCGAGGCATTGGTCATTAAAAAATTATAATCCGCACCAACGGGCTGGATAGCCAGCCGCGGAGTGCTTACCTAACTGACAGCGATGGTCTGGACATACAAGCGGCTGGCCTGGCTAGCGGGTAGTTGGCTGTGCCTGGGGCTGGGCCTCGGGCCGCTAACGGCCGGGGCGCAGACTGCCGCCCCCAAGCAGGCGCCGCCCCTGCCGCTGCGCTTTGGCCAGCCCGACCCCGCCGACCTGGAGGCCCAGGGCTTTGCGGCCGATAGCGGGGCGGTCGCCGTGGTGCTCTACGACGTGGGCCAGTCCCGCTTTGCCAGCGTGGCGGGCCACATGGCCATCATAACGGAGCGAACGACGCGCATTAAGATTCTCAAAAAAGCGGGCTACGCCTACGCGACGGTCGAAGTGCCGCTCTACCACCAGGGCGAGAGCTCGGAAAAGCTGAGCAACCTGCGCGGCTTTACCTACGTGCGCGGGGACGATGGCCAGGTAACGAAAACCAAGCTCGATGCCAGCGGAGTATTCGAGGAAAAGCGCACCGACAAGCTTCAGGTGCAGAAATTTACCCTCCCCAACGTGCAGGAGGGAGCCGTGATCGAGTACGCCTACACGGTGACCTCCACGTTTTTCAGTAATTTCCAGAGCTGGACTTTTCAGGCGGAAATACCCGTGCGCTGGAGCGAGTACCGCACCAGCATTCCGCAGGTGTACCACTACAAGGCGCTGTATCAGGGCTATTTGCCTTTCGCAGTGAACGAGATGGGCGTGGGCTCGGTGAGCATGATACTGGAAAATAAGGCCGGCACCGGGCTGGCCGCAACCAGCCAGAGTCAAAGCCTGAGCATGAGCACCGAGCAGCACCGCTGGGTAATTCGCAACGCGCCGGCCTTCCGGGAGGAGCCTTACCTGACTACGGCCGCCGACTACCTGGCCCGCCTGACGTTTGAGCTGGCGGGCGTGCAAATGCCCAACGAGCAATACCGCGATCTGACCGATAGCTGGACCAAGAAGAATAAAGCCCTGCTGGACGACGAATGGTTTGGGCAGGCCCTGGAGCACGCAGACTTTCTGGCCGCCGCCGTGCGCCCCCTAGTGGCGCAATACCCCGAGCCGGCGGCCCGGGCGGCGGCCGTGCGCGCGCTGGTGCTCAGCAGCGTGAAGTACGACGGCACCAACCGCTACCACGCCACCGGGCCGCTGAAAAAGGCTTACGAGCTGCATCGCGGTACTTCGGCCGACGTGAACCTGCTACTCATCGCTGCCCTGCGCCAGGCCGAGCTGCCCGCCCAGCCGGTTATTCTGAGCACCCGCGCCCACGGCCGCGTCAGCCAGGAATACCCGTTGCTGGAGCAGTTCAACTACGTAGTCGCGCTGCTGGAAACGCCGGGCCAGCCCGACCTCCTGCTCGACGCTACCGAGCCCCTGCTGCCGGCCGGGGAGCTGCCGCGGCGCTGCCTCAGCCGCATCGGCCACACGGTAGTGACAAAAGGCGAGGGCCGTTGGGTAAGCCTGACGCCCAGCCGCCGCTACACGCACATGCAAAACATCAAGCTGACGCTGCACGCGCCGGGTGATCTGACGGGCGAAGTGCAGGAGGAATACGGCGGCTACGCGGCCCTGGAGGCCCGCGAGCAGGTGCAGCAGCTGGGCGAAAAGAAATACGTTGCCCAACTACCCGCCGCCCGCGCTGGCTGGGAGGTGCCGGCTTATTCGTTTAGCAAGCTAGCGACCGTGGACCAGCCGCTGGGCTTGCGCTACGAGTTGCACCAGGCGGCCGCGGGTAGTCCGCAGGAGCTGTATCTCAAGCTGCTGGAGCCATTTGGGGAGCGGCGCAATCCCTTCCGGTATGCGCAGCGCCGCTACCCGGTCGATATTGGCCTGGCGCAGCAGGAGATTATTATGCTCACCCTGACGCTGCCGCCCGGCTACGTAGCCGACCTGCCCAAGTCGGCCAATTTGCTGCTGCCCGAGCAAGGCGGCCGCTACCTGTACCAGGCCAGCGCGCCCGCCCCCAACACCGTGCAGTTGATCAGCCGCCTGACCCTCGATAAGGCCGTGTACAGCCCCGACGAGTACCAGGCGCTGCGCGAGCTGTATCGGCAGCTGCTGGCCAAGCAGGCCGAGGCGCTCGTCGTTCGGAAGGCGCAATAGGCCCCCTTTTAGTAAGTAACAAGCAGAATAGCTTCGGTATGATACTGCCTTTATTTTCTTCCCTGGTATTATTGGCCCCGCCGGCCCCCAAGTACCCGGCCGATGCCATTGCCCCGGCCCTGCGTGAGAACGCCCACGCCGTGCTACGCGCCTACGATAAGACAGTCGTGGTGAAGTCGGCCAGCCAACTCGTCGAAACCGTGCACCGGGTAGTAACCGTGCTCGACGAGGCCGGTAGCGACGACTACGGCCAGCTAATGGTAGACTACAGCAGCCTGCGGCACCTCAACTACATGCGCGGGGCGGTGTACGACGCCCAGGGCCAGCTGCTGCACCAGCTGCGCCCGGCCGAAATTCACGACCAGGGCCTGGGCGACGCCGGGGGCAGCTTCATGCTCGACCTGCGCATGCGCTACGCCGATTTGCGCCAGCCCACCACGCCCTACACCGTGGAGTTTGATTACGAAATAGTGTCGGAGAATACGCTCTTTTATCCCGACTGGCAGCCCCAGGCGGCCGAGAACCTGGCCATTGAGGGGGCCACCCTGCAAGTGACTACGCCCACCGCGCTGCCCCTGCGCTTCGAGGAGCAGCACCTGCCGGCCGGAGCGGCCAGCGCCCCGGTTGCCACGACTACCCAAACCACCTACCGCTGGCAGCTCCCCGCCGCCCCGGCCGTGGAGGAGGAGCCGCTGGCCCCGTCGCTGACCGAGCAGCAGCCCGCCGTGCACCTTGCCCCGGCCACCTTCGTGGTGCAAGGCCACGCTGGCTCGCTGGCCTCGTGGCAGAGCCTGGGGCAGTGGGTGTACCAGCTGGGGCAGGGGCGCGACGCGTTGCCGCCGGCCCTCACCGCCCGCATGGCTCAACTGCTCACCACGACTCCCGACCCTCGCGAGCGCGCTCGTAAGGTGTACGAGTTTTTGCAGGGGTCCACGCGCTACGTGTCGGTGCAGCTGGGCCTGGGGGGCTGGCAAACGGCCCCCGCCACCAGCGTGGCCACTGGCGGCTACGGCGATTGTAAAGCCCTGAGTAACTACACCTGCGCCCTGCTCAAGGCGGCGGGCCTGCCGGCCTACGTGGCCCTGGTCGGGGCTGGCGAAGACCACCCCGACGTGCGCGCCAACTTCCCGAGCAGCCAGTTCAACCACGCTATTCTGTGTTTGCCACTGGCCGCCCACGGTACCGTAGCCGCCGATACGGTGTGGCTGGAGTGCACGAGCCAGACCGAGGCGTTCGGCTACATGGGCAGCTTTACCGGCAACCGCCACGCGCTGCTGCTCACGTCCGAGGGCGGCCGCCTCGTGGCCACGCCCCGCTACGGCGCGCAGGCCAATAATCAATTGCGGCGCACCGACCTCTGGCTCGATGCCAGCGGCGGGGCCAAGGCTACCGTGCGCACCCGTCGCCTGGGCCTGGCCCAGGACCGCTACGCCCAGCTGCTCCAGGAAGCCGATCCCGTAGCCCAGAAAAAATACGTAGCCAACCGGCTGCGGCTTAGTCAGTTTACCATTACCAGCCTGCGCCTGGCCGCCGCCCCCACCAAAACGCTGCCCGGCGTGGTCGAAACGATGGGTCTGGAGCTGGGCAGCGTCGGTACGGTTGCCGGCCGCCGCCTGCTGCTGACGCCCAACCTGCTGGGTCGCCTCGGTACGCTGCCCGCCCAGGTTGGCCCGCGCCAGACGCCGCTGGCCCTGCCCACGCCCGGCCTCTACCAGGATACCGTGCGCCTGCACGTGCCCACCGGCTTCCGGGTCGAAAACCTGCCGCCGCCCACCCATCTCACCACGGCCTACGGGGTGTATTCGAGCGCCTGCACGACGCTGCCCGATGGCACCTTGCAGTACGTGCGCCAGCTCGAAACCCGCCGGCCCAGCGGCGGGGCGCCGCTGCCCGCGGCTCGCTATCCCGAATACCAAGAGTTTCGCCGTAAAGTCAGCCAGGCCGACAATGCCCAGGTGGTGCTGGTGAAAACGGACGCTTAGCCGGGCAGCTTCCAGAAAAGATAAAAGCATGAGCAGGTACTACCAAGCCGGCGCTTGGTGGTGCCTGCCCAGCGGCTAGCGCTGCGGTAATTCCTCGGGCTTGGACAAGCCGCCCGCCAGCAAACCAAAGGCCCCGAGCAGCAGGAAAGAATTACGCGCCGCTTTATTGCTGGCAAAGCCAAACAGCCAGGGCGCGCTGGCAGCAAACGCCCCCACGGCCACGTCGAGCACTAGGTGGGTTTTGAAAGGAATTTTCTTTACAATGCCCCACTCAGCCCGGGTGAAGATGCTCGAAGCCAAAATATTGCTTGCCAACACGCGTGCGAGCATGGCTGCCCTGGGCGTGGTGTCGGCGAAGCCAGCTAGCTTGGGTAGGGCCAGGGCGAGCGGTACGTAGCTGTAGTCGGTAAAGCCGTGCTGACGGCGGGAAATGAGCTTTTCCATTTTAAGCACTAAAACGGCGATAGGATCGGGGTGGTGATGCCTACCTGGGTGATAATTAGTAGCTTAAACGTATCGTTGCCCGGGGCGTCTGCTACGGTCGGGGCTACTGCCAGCACTTAGCCTGCAGCGTAGGGCGCACCAAATATTTGGTGAGTAAGAATTTTTGCCTAATCCGATTTTTTTTAGCCATTACAAGCGGTAGCGCACTTGCGCGGTCAGTTCCGAGCGGGCGGCTCCCTGGATTTCTTCCAGCCCCGAGCCCACCGTAGCCTGGTGCCGGTAGCGTGTATCGGCGTAGCGCAGCCACAGGGTAAAATGCTGGTTGAGAGTTGCCTGGGCAATGACGTAAGCCCGCGTGCCCTGCCCGTAGAGGGCGGGTACCGACACGGCGTACAGCACGTCTTGCTCGAACACGTACTGCCGGGTGTCGTAGTCGTCGGTATCGAACACCGCGTAGCGGGCGGCCAGGCTTACGTGCCGGGCCAGCTGCACGGTCACATCTTGGCTGAGCACGTAGCCATTCCGCCAGGGCTGGCCGAGGTCGGCGCGCAGGTAGCTGGCTTGCAAGCGCGTGCGCAAGCCCAGCCGGGTAGTGGGCTGCGCGTCGCAGTAGAGTAGTAGCGAATGGCGCAGCTGCTGGCCGGGCAGCGGCAAGGGCCGCCCGCTGAGGCTGGTGGGCAGGTCTAGAGGCTTAAGGCGGGCGCGGTACTGGGCGTAGAGCAGGCTGGTTTTGGTGGGGGTGAAGGCTACCCGCAGTAGCGCATCGTGGCCGTGGCTGGGGGCGCTCACGCGGTAGCGCAGCCACGGAAAGCGAAACTGGTCGAAATAGGCGGCCATTTCCCAGCGGGGCAAGGGCCGAATCTTCAGACCCAGGTAAAAGCCGCTCTCGTTGCTGTTGCGCGTATTTTCGGCCAGCGCGTTGCCGTAGAAAGTGTGAAAGTCAGCGTCGTAGTGGCGCACGAGCACGGCCGCGTCCACGGCCGGGCCGAGGCTGGCCAGCAGGCCGTTTACGGTGCCCAGGCCCCCGCCGAGGCTGCGACCACTTTCACCGAAGAAGAGCAGGTTGCGCCAGCCGTAGCTGTAGTGCGCCCCGACGACTAAGTTGCGCTGACCGCTGAATTCGAATCGATTATACGGCTCGGCGCGCTTTTGAAAAGCCGTGCCGTAGTGCGTAGCCACGGCCGTGCAGCCCAGCGCCAGGTTGCCATCGGCGCTGAGGTAGCCCAGGTGGCCGCCGCCCACGGTTTCGGCTAAGCGCTGGCGAGCGGCGATTTCGGTCGCGGTGCGGTGCAGGCCGGTTACGAGCAGGCTGCTACTGAATTCGTCAAATTGGGCCAGCGAGTCGGTGGCCTGCCGGGTGTTAGCGTCGATGTTTTTCCGCGAGGCGAAAGCCGAGGCCTCCCAGCGCGGGGCCAGCTGGTAAGTAGCCGCCGCCCCCCGAAAAAACGTGTTTTCGAGCAGCGCCGCGTAAGGCCGCACCCCCAGCGAAGGCCGGCGCAACGAGGTAATAGTTTCAGCCCCTTTGCCCTGCGCCAGCCCCGATGACAGCAACAGCCCCTGCCCAAATTGCAACTGATAATCGCCTACCGCCAGAGTCTTAAGCTTGCCCTGGGCGTACAGCACGAAGTGCGCCGACAAAAAATCCGGCCCAAACTGCCGTTGAGCCGGCCGCCAGGCCAGCGGCTCACCCGCGTCTTTCTCGGCCGTAAAACCCAGGCTGAAATCGTGGGCGTGGCTCACGCGGTAGCGCAGGGCCAGCGCATCGGGCGAGCCCAGGTAGCGCAGCGTGGGGCGGCCCTGAAAGGTATCGACCGGGGTATAGCCCTTACGCTGCTGCACTACGCGCTCGTAGCGCAGGAGCACGGCGTTGTTTTCTTCGTGTTTGATGCGCTGCCACAGCGGGCCGCGCACCGCGTTAGGGCGGGGGCTGGCTACCGTTACGAAGGGGGCGACGCGGGCGATGGTGCGCACGTCCCAGTCGGGTACTGCTTGCAGCTCGTACACGCTCAGCAGCGGGCCGGTAGCCCGGCGGTGCCGGAGCAGGGCGGCTACTTGCTTTTCGCTGAGCAAAGGCAAGGCACGCAGTTCCTCGGGCGTGGCAGTGTTGAGGTTGAGCGGCGACTGGTAGTAATTGAGCAGCGTGCCGTAGAGGTCTTCGTAGGGTACTTGGTCGGTTTGAATTTCGGCGAATAATTCTTGGGCCAGCCGGTCGAGGGCCGGCGCGCGGCGGGGAAATTCCTGGGCCGCGCCCGGGCTAGGGAGCAGCCAGGCCGCCAGTAAGACCGCGCCAGCCCGGCGGCCAGTCGCTGACCATTCAGCCGGCATCAAGCCAAAGGGAAACGAGTAATTTTCCATGCTCACGGCTGCGTTGCGGCTTTACCCCACTGCCAGCCCACGCTGAAATACTGGCTGAGCCCCAAGGCACTGTGCCAGCCCGCGGCGTAGTCGAGCTGGAAATCACCCGCCCGCAGGCCCACGCCGCCGGTCGCCTGCTGGCTGGGGCTGGCGTAGCCCAGGCGCACGGCTACGGCGGGCAAGGGCAGGTACTCGAGGCCGGCTTTTACGCCCGCGGGCCGCTCTACGTCCTTCTCGGCTTCAACCAGCACGAGCACCTGTTTGCCGGGGCGGTAAGCCAGGCCCACGCGCAGCACGGTGGGCACGCGCTCATCCTGGTAGCTGGCCAGCCGGGCCTGGGTGAGATTGTAGAGATGTACCCCCACCGTGAGGCGCTGGGGCAGAATATCCGCCTGCCCTCCCAGCGAAGCCGCCAGCACGCGTCGGCTGCCCAGGTCCTGCAAGCTCACTTGCAGCACGTCGAGCCGCCCGCCGATGCTGACCACCCCCAGCCGGTACCCGTAGGCCGCGCCCAGTCGCGTTTCATTGTACAGCTTACCGCCCCAGCGCTGGGCTGCGAGCCCCAGCACGCCGCGGCTGGCCCGGGCCGGCAGGCCGGTAGCCGGCGGCTCGACTAGGCCCAGCGGCAGGGCCAGGGCTGCCGCGGCCACGTTGAGGCTGGCAATGAGGTATCGATTCTCCAGGAAAGCGCCCGCCGTGGGGCGGGTAAGGCTACCCAGCCCGGCCGGATTGTTGGCTATGGCCCACACTTCGCCCCCCAGCGTAACCGAGGCATTGCCCAGCGCCTGGGCACGCCCGCCCTGACCGGCCGGCCCGTTGCCCTGCGCTCGCAGCGGCGCGGGCGATAATCCTAAAAAAGTAGCAAGCAGCAGTAAATACTTAGCCATAGGCACTAATGGTACAATAGTGCCGAAATATAAGGTAGTAGATTAGTTTAAATGAAGTAGCTTGCTAGGATTAAAGCTTTGTTTTAGGATGCGAAAGTCTGTTGGCTAATTGGTTAGTAGACTGATTTATTTAATTCATAATGCTGCCGGTCACGTAGCTGCCTAACGTTTGGCCGCTGCCGGCGCGGAGCCACGCAAGGCGAGCATTGACGGTACCGCCGCACACGACTTCGGCGGCGCGGTTGGGGGAATCGAACTCGTAGTCCTGGTCGAAATGCAGCTTGCCTTCGTGGGGACGCAGCACGCCGGTCTGGAGTAAGTGCTGCCGCAATTCGTACCCCGCGGCACTGATGCTGCTACTGACGCGCCCCGCGGCCGTTGAGCCCATAAGTACGCGCATGGTGCCGATGGGCAGCCAGTTGGCTTCGGCCTGCAGCCCCGCCTTGGGGCGCTGCAAGAGAAAGAGCGGGGCCGCAAGCTCGGGCACATCGGCGGTGATTGCGGCTGGCTCTGAGTGATTATCCAACCAAAATGCCGGCACCTTATCGATGGCGTGGGCCGCATCCTCAGCTGCCGGAAAGTGGGGTAGGAGGCAAGCTGCTGGTGGCGTTGCTGCTTGTGCAGCAGCAGGCTGCGCACGTTGCGCGAGGCAGGCCTCAGCCCGGTGGCGGGCACTGTGATTGAGTACGTTAGCGCGGTGCAGAAAAGCGAAGAAGTGCTCGGCTACCCCTGCGGGCTCGTCGGATAGCAGGTCGATGCCGCAGAAAAGCTGGTTTGCGTGGGGGCCAGCGAGCAGGGAGTAATAGAAGCGCCAGCGCTGGCCATCGGTGAGCACGGTAAAGAGGGCGCGGGGGTGGCCGCGCAGGTGGTCTTCCACGGCGGCCAGGGGCTGGGCCAGCCCGCCCGCGTCGACGCAGGCAATGCAGATGGTCGTAGCCCCAGTGTCGGGGGCAACTAGCGTCAGGGCTAACGGCGCGCCGTTTGCCGGGCGGCGGGGCGCAAGGTCGGTCCGCACTTCGCGAGGATTCCAGATGTCCCAACCCAGCTGTTGCACCAGGCGCGTCACCAGAGCCAGGCGTACTTGTTCCGCGTGGGGGTAGTCGTGGTCGCGCAGGTGCTGGCGAATGGCCGTAAGAGTAGCAAGCATGAGCACATAAATTAATTATTTCTGCAATATCTGGCTAAAACAGTTGCCGGGCGCGTGCGCCGTCCGAGTCGCCGCTGGCGGGCGGGTTCGGCCCGAACTTTACCCGGCCGCCCCGCCTTCTTTTACCGATGCTTCGCCGCCTGTTGCTACTGCTCGTTCGCTTCTACCAGCTCTTTATCTCGCCGCTCACGCCGCCGAGCTGCCGCTACACGCCCACCTGCTCGGCCTACGCGGCCGAGGCTATTGGCCGGTACGGGGCTTGGCGCGGGGGAAAGCTGGCGTTGCGGCGCCTCGGGCGGTGCCACCCGTGGGGTGGCTCGGGCTACGACCCGGTACCCGGGCACCTGAAGATATAGTGAATATATGGCCTTCCGGGCCGGCTTTGCCGTACACTGCGGCTTATGCTGTGTATTCCAACCATGATTCGTCCGCTGGCGGGCGTGCTGCTGCTCACCGCGGCTTGCTCGTCGGCCCCCAATGAGCAAGCCCGGGCCGACCAGCCCCAGACCGTCACCCAGGCTAAGCCGGGTAAGAAAGGTAAAAAAGGCTCGCACAAAACGAATAAATCCGAAGCGCAGGCCGACGGCCTGCGCCGCGTGGGCAAGCTCACCGATGGCATCCTGGAAAGCTCGGGCCTGTGCCCTGCCCCGGAGGCGGGTACGTATTTCACGTTCGGCGACGATGGCCAGCCGTCCGTGGTGTACCGCGTCGATGCTACTGGCCAGCAGGTGGGACAGTTTACGTTGGGCGCGCCCAACCACGACTGGGAAAGCCTGAGCCGCGACAATAGCGGCAACTACTACATGGGCGACTGCGGCAACAACAATTCCGACCGCCAGAACCTGGCCATTCTGCGCTTCCGGCCCGCCCAGCCCGATCAAGTAGGTAAAATCAACTTCAAGTACCCCGACCAGACGGAGTTTCCACCCAGCAAAAAAGAGCGCAACTTCGACTGCGAGGCCAGCCTGTGGCACGCCGGGCAGGTGTACCTGTTTACCAAAGACCGCGCTACCGAGAGTACCTGCAAAGTGTACGCCGTGCCCGAAACGCCGGGTTCGTACACCGCTAAGCTGATCACGAAGCTTGCCATTCCCGGCCAGGTTACCGACGCGACGCTCTCGCCCGATGGTCATCGCCTGGTACTGTTGGCCCGCCAGGAGCTATTCATTCTCGACGGTAATACGTGGGCTGATATTTTGAAAGCTACGCCCCGACAAATCAGCCTCAAAGGTGCCGGCCAAACCGAAGGGGCCGCCTTTAAGGACCAGCATACGCTGCTCATCAGCACTGAGCAGGGTACGATGTACGAGCTAGACTTGTAGCGGGTGCCTGCCACCCCACGCCGGCTTTTGTAGATTTCAGTCTGAATCCCGCCCGCCATCGCTAAGCATCCGCTGCGCCCCGCGGGTGGCTCCTACAGTGACATGCGCGCCTGGGCCAGCACCTGGGCCGGGCGCAGCTCATAAGTGGTCTGGGCTAGCTGAAACGGATTGATAAAGCTAGCCTGGTACTGCCGGGTGTTGAAAATATTCGCCCAGCGCAGCTCTAAGTCAATTTTGCGGCCCTTGGCCCGCGTGAGGGTGTAGCGGTAGAGCAGGTCGGCAAAGCCGGCACGCACGGCCGGAGCCGGGCCCCGACTAGCGTAATAATCGGCGCTGAGGGTGAATTGGTGACTATTCACCGGGAACAAGCTGAAGCTGGCTTGGTGCTCCTGCACAAAGGCCGTGGGTAGGGTAGGGCCCTCGGTCAGCTGGCTGCGCAGGGCACTAAGGCTGGCGCGCCCCTCCAGGCTCCCCCACGCAAAGGCCGATACGCTGGCCTTGAGGCTGGCCGTACCCACCTGGGTGCGGGTGTCGGTGAGCTGGCCGTTCAACACCTGCGGCTGCCGCCGCCAGTTGCCGAGCGCTTGCAGGCTTAGGTTGGTTTTGAGCGGACTGACAAATTGGCTGAACGTGGCTTGCGCCAAGTGCGCGGTGGCCCAGTTAGGATGGTCGAGGGCCACGGTAATAAGCGCGCCGCTGGCCGCTACCTCGCTGCTGTAGAGTCGGTTGCTAAGCGCATTGGTAAACGTATAATTGGCGTATAAGAACCGCGAGCTGAGCGGATCCTGAAAGTAGAAGCCCCCCGCGTAGCGCTGCGTTTGGGTGCGGGCCAGGGGCGCCTCATTGCGTTGCAAGGTGCGGTAGTCGCGCAGCAAGTACGCGTAGCTCAGTTGGCTGATGTCGCCAAACGTCGTACTCAACCCCGCATCGGCCGATACGCGCCAGTGCGGCCCCAGCGAGCGGGTGAGGCTAACGCTCGGCTCGGCTACCAAGGCGGCCAGGCGCTGGCCTACCCCGAGCGCCGCGTCGGTGGCCCGGAGGTAGTAATAGCTCAACGGCGAGCGGAGATTGAGACTCCAGGCAGTGGCTTTGCGACTCAGGCCCGGCTCCAGGTAGTAGCGACTGCGGTACCAGCGCAGGTCGCCCCGTAGCGGTAGGCCAGCGGGAGCGGGCGGCCCGGTAGTAGTCAGGGCCGAGGTAAGCTGCTGAATCTCCTGCCAAAAACCCGCCTGCCCCGAGTAGTCCCAATTACCCCGGCTGAACGTAAGCCCCGCCGTATTACTAGTGAAAAAAGTCGCTAGCCGGACTTGTTGCTGGGCCGAGTCGTAGGGTACGCCCGCTGACAACAGTGGCGCAAATGGCCCCGGACTTACGGCCAGCTGCTGCGGACTATTACTAAAGCGTACAAGCGACGAAAGCTGAAGCAAACGCCCCCGGCCCAGCGGGCGCGCCAGCCCCAGTCGGTTGCTCACGTTCAGGAACGGCGTGCGGGCTGCCTGGGCCAGGCGCAGTCCGGTTTCGGGGCGGTAAATATCTCCGGTTTGCGAGTCCCAGCGGCCATCGAGACTCAATACGTTGTTGAGGTAGTAAGCCTTGACGTTTTTGGTAAAGGTCAAGTCGGTAAGCAGGTTGTTGCGGGTCGCGTGGTTGGCCTTGTCCTCGGTCAGGCTTACGGTTTGGCCGTTGGGTAGCAAAAACTGCGTCAGCGTGCGGCCCCGCGCCGTTTGGCGGTCGTGCAGGTAGGAGGCATTTACCCGCAGTTGATTTTCGGCTCCGATGGGTACCAGGTGGTTGGCGCTCAGCAGCTGCACCTGGTTGAGTAAGTAGCGGTTGGCGGCCACCGGTGCCCGGCCCAGACTGACGACGTGCGTGAGATCAGGCGGCTGGCTGCGGGGCTCGCCGCTGCGCGGCAGGTCGGCTTCGGTCAGCGATTGGAGCTGCGTGCCCACGTCCTGGCCTGTATTATTGGCCTGGTACGTGTCGAGCAGTTGGAGGCGACCCGTAAAAAGCATGGGCGAGAGGTTGGCGCTCCCCAGCGCGCCCAGCGGGTCTGGTCCCCCGCCGGCTCCTAGCTGCGCCTGCCCGGTAGTAGTGACTTTCTTCTTTAGTTGTAGGTTGAGAGCGGCCTCTGCCGGGCGGGCCAGGCCCCCCAGGGCCTGAATGGGCTGGTGGCGCTCCAATACCTGCACGCTCTGCACGGCTTCAGCGGGCAGGTTGTTGCTGGCCAGCGTATAGCGGCCATCCAATAAGTTTTGCCCGTTGATGTAAAACTTACTGATGGGGCTGCCCTCGTACGAAATGCGTCCCTCGGCATCGACCTCAATACCCGGCATCTTTTTCAGTACGTCGGCAATGACCCGGTCCTGCTTCCCGGTGAAGGAGCTAACCGTGTAGCTGAGCGTATCGCGGTGCTTGGTAATGGGCGTGCCCCGCACGGTGACCTCGTGCAGCGCCGCCGCCTTGGCTTGCAGCGTCAGCGCCAGGGGCTGGCTGCGGCCCGCCAGGCGCCGCAGCTGCTCGGCGTAGCCCAGCGCCCGGGCGTGCAGGTACACCGAGTCGCCGGCCACGACGACGGGCAGCGTTAGCCGGAAGCTACCATCGGCGGCCGAGATTACGAAAGCCGTGGCTGGCGGCTGGGCCTTCGTTTCGGCTTCGAGCAGTACCCCGGCCAGCGGCTGGCCGGCTGCGTTGCGCACGGTACCGCTCAGGATAGTCTGGGCCGCTGCCGGGCGCGGGACAGCCACGGCCAAGCCCCCCAGCAACCCCGGGAGAAACGCGAAACTTGCCGATTTTTTGAAAGCCCGCACGGTGTAAATTATTGCCGCTCCAGCGGATTATTGCGGCGCTTTAGCTCGGCGTAGTAATCCTTTTGCATACTCTCCGGCACTTTATTACCCGCCGCCAACATCCGATCCATAAACGTCAAGTCATCGTTGAGCTTGGCCTTTAAAAACTTTGCCTTGGTGATGACGGGTGCCGAAAAACTGGCCGCGAACGGCGCCCCCGTACCAACGGTAACATCGAACGGGCTGGGATTAGTATCGAGGCAGAGCAGGGAGAACACCCAGTGGTCGTGGGTGTCGCGCACTTGCAGGATGAGGCCGGGCAAGCCGTAAAACTTGTACGGCCCGTCGCTGACGGGCACATCACGCGCAAACCAGGCCTCCCACGTGCGCCCGCCGAAGGCCGTGTACGCCTGCTGGCACTCGTGGCCAGCAATCGTCTTTTTAGCCGGCGTAATGCGCCAAGTGAACAGGAGCGGCTTTTCCTGGTACTGGTAGCCTTCTGAATGAATATTGTCGTGGTAAGACACCAGATTCTTCGCTGGCTCTTTTAGAATAGTATATTGAAACTCATTCTTACCACCCTTACGTAGTACGTTGAATGATTTTTGTAAACGTTCCTGTTCAGGGATGCCAGTTGAGCTAGTATAAACACTATCCAGAAGCTGGATACCAGCATTTTGGAATCGGGAAACGCCATTGCTTACGCGCAAGGCCATTCGCACTCGCTTAGGAGTACCAATGGCTGAATCAAGCTTATAGTCTAATTGATAAATTGCGCGCAGGCAAGCAGCCGAACCGGTAGTAGGGGCCTGTTGGGCATTGATAGCCTTTGGTAGAAGTAGCAGTAATGCAATGGAATTTAGTTTAATTATGGCCTTTAGCATGTGTCAGGAATTCAAGCAACTGCTGTAAAGCTTGCTGTTTTTGTAATCAATTTGATTAATGCAACTCCAACGGATTGTTGCGGCGCTTTAGCGATTGCATATAGTTCTGGCGTAGACTCTCAGGAACTTGGTTACCATGAGCCATCATCCGGTCTACAAACGTTAACTCGTCATTGAGCTTGGCTTGCTGAAATTTCTCCTTGGTGATGACGGGTGCCGAGGATTTAGCTGCTAGCAGTGCTCCTGTATCGATTGCGGCATTGAATGGCTGCGGATTAGTATCGAGGCAGAGCAGGGAGAACACCCAGTTGTCGTGGGTGTCACGCACTTGCAGAATGAGGCCGGGCAGGCCGTAAAACTTGTACGGCCCGTCGCTGACGGGCACATCACGCGCAAACCAAGCCTCCCACGTGCGCCCGCCGAAGGCCGTGTACGCCTGCTGACACTCGTGGCCGGCAATCGTCTTTTTGGCCGAGGTGATACGCCAGGTAAATAGGGGTTGCTTTTCCTTGTACTGATAATCTTCGGAATTGATATTGTCGTGATAGGAGACCAAATTTTTCGCCGACTCTTTTAAAATAGTGTAGCGAAATTCATTTTTACCCTCTTTACGGGTCGCATCAGCAGATTTCTGTATTCGCTCTTTGTCAGAAACGCCGCTTAGATTCACGTAGATACTATCAAAGAGGTGCATTCCAGTGCTTTGAAACCGGGAAATGCCATTACTCACGCGTAAAATCATTCGGATCTGCTTAGGCGTAGTTACAGCAGAATCTAGCTTATAATCTAATTGATATACTGCACGTAGGCAAATAGGTGATTTATTATCATTTATTTGAGAAAATGAAAGAAAAATACTTGGTATTAAGCAGATGTGTTTAATTAAATTCATTTTATGTAAATTTTAGATAATTTATATTTTGATTAAATTTTCTTATTAAAAAAATTAACCGTAGTTACGTCGACTAAGCCTTTTTAGTCTAGAGTCGACGTAACTATTCAGTTATTAGCAATCTAAATGATCAAGATAGAAGAAGTAGGTGTTAAGCATTTCTTCTTGTGTGTAACCGACAACTGGAATTGTCCATCCCTGTCCCTCGCAAGTAAATTCCATCTCATACAAAAACTGAATGCGCAAAGGGCTAGCCAATTTAGTACTTACCGCTGACTTTTTAATAGTTTTCGCCACTCCTGTTTTGAGGGTAGTAGCGTTTCCGGTAAATGAAATACCGCAGGCGATGGCGGCTAATAATACAAACTTTTTCATGGGTTTTGGTTGAATTGTGCCTTCTTCAGCACTTTCTTGGTATTTGGGGTTGTAACCAACGGCCTAATCGACCATCGCATAGAAAGGCGGGCTGCCAACCCTGGGCTTAGCAAGTAGGTAGCATCCATCTGGTAACCTGTTACAATAATGTTGCAGTTATATGGATGAAACTGGCTGCAAACATTAGCCATGAAAAATGTATTAGCAAGCTTTTGTATATTTTTTATAACAGAGGCCAAAGGGTTGCTGTAGCGCCTAAAGAACCTAATTTGCTGAGTGCGACTACCAGCAGTAAACCAGTGACTTATCGCATTGCGTTTATGGTGGTAATAAAGATTGAAAAATTGGTTGCCCGGCCCGCGCTGTAGCCGAGGCGAAGCACGAATGGAAACGTCTAAAGCTACTTATCCCACCGCCGGGAGCGTGAGCTTCGGCAGAAGCTTCGCATTCCCGGCGGTGGGATAAGTGACTTTGGGGGCTAGTGTGCGGCTAGCGCTTGGGCTGAAGGGCGGCGGCCTCCTCTTCGGTGAGGCCGCGCGGGGCGTAGCCGTAGGGGTTCTTGGGGTCTTTGCCGGCACGTAGCAGCACCCACAGCCCAATGAGAATGAACGGGATACTGAGCAACTGCCCGATATTAAGGTGGTATTGCGCGATGATGCCGCTCTCCTGCGAAACCTGATTTTCCTTCAGGAATTCAACCAAGATGCGGAAGGAGAATAACAGCACCACGAACAGGCCAAAGAGCAGGCCGCGTGGCGTGCGCTCCTTGTACTTATTCCAGAGGCTGTAGAGCAGCACAAGCAGGAAGATGCAAAACAGCGACTCGTAAATCTGGGTGGGGTGGCGCGGCACGGCCATTTCCATGGTGGGGGTAGGGGTGGTGCCGGCGGGTAGCACTTCGGTGCTTTCCTCGCCGTTGGGCAGGCGGCTGCGCTGCACCAGTACGGCCCCGGGGGGCAGCGGCGTCACGGGTGCTTGCAGGTGCTCGGTATCGCGTGGAAACACGAAGGCCCATGGCACGTCGGTCGGCTTGCCCACGATTTCAGAGTTCATGAGGTTGCCCAGCCGGATGCAGGCCCCGCCGATGGCTACCACGATGACGATGCGGTCAAGCACCCAGAGGTAGTCAAACTTATTGCGAATACTGAAAATGAATACCGCCAGCAAGATGCCGATGGTCGCGCCGTGCGAGGCCAATCCGCCGTGCCAGATTTTCAGAATCTCGCCCGGGTGCTCTTTGTACGACGCCCAGTCGTAGAAAAAAACGTGGCCCAGCCGCGCCCCCAGCACCGTGCCTACCACCATGTAGAAGGTAATGACATCGACCCAGTACGGCCGCACGTTTTCTTCCTTATAAATGTGCGTGAGCACAAACGAGCCGATAACGAAGCCCAGTGCAAACAGCACGCCGTACCAGCGCAGCAGCAGCGGCCCGATTTCGGCAATGATGGGCGAGACGTTCCAGGGAATGTAAGCGAGGGGTGCAGTCATACAGTAACAAAAATGCGAGAGGAGTCAAAGGTACTCCGTACTCTGCCGGCCGAAAGTCGGCCCGGCTTAGTCGAAGCAGGTTGGCGAAAAATCAGTGCGCCAGCGGCCGGTTGGCCGGGCTGGCCGGATGCGGGGCTGCCGGTGGTAGCACCACGCCATCGCCGCTCATGGCCAGCCCCAGCAAACCCAGCAGCGCTACGTAGGCTGGGCGGCGCAGCCGGCCGGGCCAGCTACTCCGGGCGGCAGATTCCTGCGCGGCGAGCCGCGCCCGCACGCGGGTGTAGAAAAACGGTCGGGGCTGCGTCGGGGGTACTTGCCGTAGCTGTTGCAAGAGGGCTTCCCATTCCTCATCGGAGCCCGGGCGGAGGGTTGGTTTAGACATGGCGGGCGGGTGATTGCAGGTGGCGACGCAGCGTTTGCCGCGCCCGAAAGAGCAAGGATTCTACCGCGGCCGTAGTAGTATCGAGCACCGCCGCGATTTCCTCGTAGCTGAGTTCTTGCTCGTAGCGCAGCGTGAAGGCAACTTGCTGCTGGCTGGGTAGGCGGCCGATATGGGCTAGCAGCAGGTGCAGCCCCTGCTGGCTCTCTAGCAGCGCGTGCGGGTGCGCGTGGTCGGGCGGGTCGTGCAGAAGGCGGTTGTCGAAGCCCAGCAGGCTGGTGAAGTAGGCGAAGCGCTTCTTGGCAGACCTACGGCGAAGGTGTTGCAAGGCCCGCGACGTGGCAAGCCGGTACAGCCAGGTGCTCAAGGCCGCCGCCCCCCGAAACTGCCCTACCGTCTGGTATACTTCCACAAAAACTTCCTGGGCCACATCTTCCGCCTCTTCCGCCGAGCGCAGCAGCGAAAACGCCGTGCGATAAATGCGGTCCTGGTAACGGGTGACGAGCGTACGAAAGGCCAATTCACTGCCCTGCCGAAGCTGGGCGAGCAATTCGTCGTCGGCTGAGACTACGCTGGTAGTTGCGCCGGGCGCGGGCGATTCGGAAGTAATGGACAGGGGCAGGCTGCAAGCCATAAAACAACGCCGCGAGGTAAGGGCTACGCAGTGCCAACCTCGGGCGGCTGGCGTTACGTCTGCTTAGGTGCCTTTGCCTCGAAAAACTTGCGCTGTTTCAAATTTTATGTAAAG
This sequence comes from uncultured Hymenobacter sp., assembly GCA_913776615.1. GTDB lineage: Bacteria > Bacteroidota > Bacteroidia > Cytophagales > Hymenobacteraceae > Hymenobacter. The sequence continues at coordinate 76,549 of CAJYPK010000034.1, read as the reverse complement.
TTTTTCCAGGCTAGGAGCCCAACTGCCTTAAAACCAGGAAGTCAGTTTGTCTTATTATTTATTGGCTCTACACTATCTGTCATTGCGAGCGCAGCGAAGCAATCGCACCTGCACGGCCGCACTAAATGGGTGCGATTGCTTCGCCGCGCTCGCAATGACAGATGGTATAGGGCAACGTAGCCAGTCCATAAAAGCCATTGGCTGTGCTCAAGACCTTCTGGCACTAGCCGAGTTAAGCACCACAGCCAGCCATTAAAGCCCCGCCAACTCCTCCCCGAAGCCCCCGCTGAGGATGGGGAAGCGCAGCCACGAGCGCGGGTCCACGTTGTAATCGTCGAGGTGGAAGCTGGGGGCGTAGCGCTCGCGCTTCCACTGGTTGCGGCTCCAGAGCTGGTAGAAGCGATTGACGTAGGCGCGCAGCTGCTCGGGATCGTGGCTGGGCTCCTCGGCCACGAGCTGGGCCAACACGGCGGCCGGCGCCAGGCGGTCGTAAAAAGCCAGTCGCTCGATGCGGTTGAGCAGGGCATAGGGCATGAGGTCGCGCTCGTCGGTTTGCTTGTCGGCCAGCGGGCGCAGCTCGGCGGTGGGTTGCAGGGCGTTGACGTGGCGCAGGGCTTCGTAGCCCAGCGAGGCTTCGGCCCAGCGCAGCCATTTCTTGACGAAATCTTTATCGACGCCCGCGATGGGGGAGATGCTGCCGGCCGTGTCGCCGTCCATGGTGCAGTAGCCCACGCTGGCCTCCGAGCGGTTGGAAGTGGTGATGAGCAAGCAGTTTTGCACGTTGGCCAGCAGCCAGATGCCGGGGGCCCGCACCCGCGCCTGGATGTTTTGCAGGGCCAGGTCGTCGGTCTGCCAGGTCAGCTCGCGGCCCAGGGCGTGCTCGATTTTTCCCACGTAGCCGGCTACTTCGTCGTCTATTGTCCAGTCGAAAAAGCGGGCACCGATGCTGTCGGCCAGCTCGCGGGCCGAGTTCAGCGTATCGTCCGATGAGTTGACGGTACCCTGGTAGGCGCAGGTGAGCAAATGGTTGACGAGCTGCTGATTGGGCGTGGCGGGCTTCTGATTTTCAGGCGCGGCGGCATTGTTCACGTCGGAGGCCTGCTGCACGGCCGCGCCGCCCGCGCCCGCCTGCACCGTCACCGCTTTAGCCTCGTCGAAGGCCCCGCTGCGGCGCTTGAATTCTTCCTCGCCCAGCTCCTCCACGCCCAGGCGGACCATCTCGGCCACGCCCACGGCACAGAAGCACGAGTCAGCCCCGCCGCTGAGGCTCAGCACAAAGCCCCGGCTGCGGGCCTTGCGCAGGTAATCAAACAAACCGAGGCTCATGGCCTGGTTGAGCTCGCGGTACTCGTCGGGCTCGGGCAGTGGCACGATGGTGTCGGCCATCGCCAGCGGCTGGCCGAAGTCTACGTCGGCCCACTCCATATCCACTTCCTTGAAGCTCAGGAGCTGGTTGCGCTTGAGCAGGTGGCCATTGCGGGCAATCAAAATCTCCCCGTCGTAGATGGTGCGGCCCGCTTCGTTGCCCAGCAGGTTGGCGTAGAGGTAGGTGCAGGTAAACTTGCGCGAGGCGTTGAGCACCAGCTTGTAGCGCACGTCGGTCTTGCTCATCGCAAAGTGGCTGGCCGAGGGATTGATAATCAAGTCCACCTTGCCCACGAGCCGGCAGGCGGGCCGCACGTCGTCGGGTCGCCAGGCGTCTTCGCAAATCTCAAACCCGAAGCGCACGCCCCGGTGCTCAAACGTGAGGTCGCCCAGCGGCCAGCTTTCGCCCGCGTGCTCCACGGTGGTCGTTTCGCCCGCCACCCACGGCACGAAGAAGCGCGTTTCGTAGTGCACCCCGTCGTTGGCCAGAAACTGCTTGGCCGCGAAGCCCAGAATTTGCCCGTCGCGCAGCACGGCGGCGGTGTTGTAGGTGCGGTGGGCCAGCCGCACGGGCAGCCCCACCACCACGCAAATGCCCTCGGTGAGCGGCCGGATTTTTTGCAGCTGCGCCAGCGCCGCCGCCGGCAGCCAGTCGCTCAAAAACAGGTCCTCGCAGTTGTAACCCGTCAGGCACAGCTCGGGCAGGCACAGCAGCTCCACGCCCTCGGCCTTAGCCTGGGTAATGGCCGCGCTGATATTCTGAATATTATGAGCCCAGTCGAAGGGAATCTGGTTGAGGGCGGCTCCGGCGATGCGCATATCGGTGAGTTGGTGAGGTAGTGAAATGGTGAATTGTTTACCGTCCGTTCGCGCACTATGTTTTCACCTGCTAAACTCACTATTTCGTCAACTCACTAATTCACCGCTCACACCCCTAGCGCCGTCAGCGCTCGCTCGGCGGCGAGCTGCTCCGCTTGTTTCTTATTAAGGCCCATGCCGGTAGCTACGACCTCCCCGCTCAAAAATACCGTGGCCGTAAACTCCATCACGCCGCCCGGCCGGGGCTCGCCGCTGAGCTCGTAGCGCACTTCCTTGCCGTTGCGCTGCGCCCACTCAATCAGCTTGCTCTTGTGGTTGGAAACCGTGGTAGTCAGCTTATTAACATCTACAAACGGCTTGATTAAGCCTTTCAGCACAAACTTGCGGGCAGCTTTGTAGCCCAGGTCCAGGTACACGGCACCTACCAGGGCTTCCAGCGCGTTGCCATTGACGGAGCGCGAGCGGGCCACGCGGTTTTGGGTGGCGTCGAGCTGCACCAGCTTGTCGAGGCCCATTTTGAGGGCAATGGCGTTGAGGCTTTCGCGGTTCACGATGCGCGAGCGCGTCTCGGTCAGGAAGCCTTCCTGCTCGTAGGGAAACTTGCGAAATAGATACTCGGCCACGACGGTACCCAGCACGGCGTCGCCCAGAAACTCCAGTCGCTCGTTGCTTTGGTGCCGGCCCGCGCCAGGGTCTTGTTTCACCACCGAAGAGTGCGTGAAGGCCAACTGGTAGAGCCGGGCATTTTGGGGGTCTTGGCCAATGACGGTGGCCACGGCCTGCCGAAACTGCTTATCGCTGCCCAGCAACCGCCGAAACAGACCAAAGAGAGGTAAAGGCATCGCAGATTAAACGGATTTAACGGATTTCGGGGATACGCTCGCCTGCCTCCGGCGGCGGGCTGACTAGCTGGTAGAACAAATTTCGGGGATACGCCCGCTCCGCGGGCTGACTAAGCGAGCAAAAGGCGCGAACACGCAACCACCTAGTCAGCCTGCGCAGCAGGCGTATCCCCGAAATCCGTTAAATCCGTTTAATCTGCGGTCAGCTTGCGGAACACTACCGTGGTGTTGTGCCCCCCAAAACCGAAAGTGTTGCTAACGGCCACGTTCACGGTGCGCTGCTGCGCCACGTTGGGCGTGAAATTCAGATTCTGGTTGATTTCCGGGTCGGGCGTGTGCAGGTTGATGGTCGGCGGCACGATGCCGTGCTGAATCGCCAAAATAGATGCTACGGCCTCGATACCGCCCGCACCGCCCAGCAAGTGGCCGGTCATGCTCTTGGTCGAAGAGATGTTGAGCTTGGCCGCGTGCTCACCAAATACGGTTTCGATGGCCTTAATCTCGGCCCCGTCGCCGAGCGGCGTGCTCGTGCCGTGGGTGTTGATGTAGTCTACTTCGTCGGGCCGGATACCTGCGTCGCGCAGAGCATTCTGCATTACCAGTACCACGCCCGAGCCGCTGGGGTCGGGGGCCGTGATGTGGTAAGCGTCCGACGACATGCCGCCACCGATAATCTCGCAGTAGATTTTCGCGCCGCGGGCCTTGGCGTGCTCATATTCTTCAAGCACCAGCGCCCCCGAGCCTTCACCCAGCACGAAGCCATCGCGGTCCTTGTCGTAGGGGCGCGAGGCCGAAGCCGGATCGTCGTTGCGCTCGCTCATGGCCTTGAGGGCGTTGAAGCCACCCACGCCCGATTCGGTGATGGCGGCCTCCGAGCCGCCCGTCACGATGGCGTCGGCCAGGCCGAGGCGGATATTGTTGAAGGCCGCGATAATGGCGTCGTTCGACGAGGCGCAGGCCGAGGTCGTAACGTAGTTGGGACCGCGGAAGCCGTTTTTGATGGAGATGTTGCCCGACGAGGAGTCGGCAATCATGCGCGGGATGAAGAACGGCGAGTAGCGGGGAGTACCATCGCCGCGCTCAAACTGAAAGCATTCTTCCTGCAATGACTTCAGCCCGCCGATGCCCGAGCCCCAGATTACGCCCACGCGGTCCTTATTCACACCTTCGAGCAGACCCGCGTCGGCAATCGCCTCGTCGGAAGCGATAACGGCAAACTGCGTAAACAAGTCCATCTTCGGAGCCTGCTTGCGCTCGAAGTAATCGGTCGCGTTGTAGTTCTTTACCTCGCAGGCAAAGCGCGTTTTGAACTTGGTCGCATCGAAGCGGGTGATGGGAGCAGCTCCGCTCACCCCATTTTTAAGGCCTTCCCAGTAGGCAGGCGCAGTACTGCCCAGCGGAGTAATAGCCCCGATACCGGTAACAACAACGCGGCGAATTGACGACATAAAATCGCAGATTTAACGGATTTAACGGATTTCGCGGATACGCCTGCTGCGCAGGCTTGACTAAGCCGGTAGGGCGCAGGTATAAACCGCAAAACCGGCCGGCAGTGAGCCGGCCGGTCTAAAGGAACTCTGAACGGCGCAAACCAACGGACTCCAGAAATCGCAAGAAGAAAAGTCAGCCTGCGCAGCAGGCGTATCCGCGAAATCCGTTAAATCCGTTAAATCTGCGGTCCTACTTGGCGTGCTCTTCGAGGTAGGTTACAGCCTGGCCCACAGTCTGGATGTTTTCAGCCTGGTCATCGGGGATGCTAACGTTGAATTCTTTTTCGAATTCCATGATCAGCTCCACGGTGTCGAGCGAATCGGCACCCAGGTCGTTGGTGAAGCTGGCTTCCGGAGTTACTTCCGAGGCTTCAACGCCCAGCTTGTCGATAATGATGGCTTTTACTTTTTCGGCGATTTCAGACATTGCAGTCGTGGTTAAGGGGAAACTTGTCTGCAAAGTAACGCATCGTTTGGCAACTACTCCGCGAAACCCCCGTTCGGGAGGCGTACAATATTTTGGCTTGCCCCTGTTCGGAGACAGTTCGCGGCCCGCCGAAAGGTGTAGCTTTGCACTCCGCCCCTGACCCATGAAGACCCTAACCCTGGAGGCTGAGTACGACTGTGACTTCGCGCTGTTTGGCCTCGCGGCGGGCACCCGCGAGCATACCCTGGCCTGGAGCCTCAACCGTAATCTCCGTATCCGCCTAGTGCGCCAGCCCGATTTTGTGCTGAACCTGGTGCAGCAAGGGGCGCTGGCTTTCAGCTACTACCTGTATGCTACGGAGGCGTTTACCCTGCGCCTGTTGCGCAACCGGGCTGCCCTGCCCACTACGCTCGCTAAGCCGTTTTTAGCTCCCGATATTCGAGAGTATGATTATCTGCTACAAGTGCAGGGTGGCACCGACGAATGGGCCGGCCCCGAGCTACTCGACCGCCTGGCGGCCCTGCCCCAAGTAAATTACGCTAGCGAGTTCAACCCCAACGAACTGAAATACAAAGAAAACCTGATTTTTTAACCTGCTGCTAAGCTGTTTCCGCATGCAACCGTCCCCCATTTCTTTCAATAAGACTAAAATCGTGGCCACTGTAGGCCCGGCTTCCAACACCTACGAGCGCCTTGGGATGCTCATCCGTGAGGGCGTCGATGTATTTCGCCTCAACTTCTCGCACGGGGCTCACGAGGAGCATCTGGCGGTGATTAACACGGTGCGTCGCCTCAATAAAGACCTGCGCACCAATGTGGGCCTGCTGCAAGACTTGCAAGGGCCGAAAATCCGCCTGGGCGAAGTAGAAGGTGGTGGCGTAGAAATCAAGCCCGGCGATAAAATCAAGCTCGTGTGCGGCGAAAAGGAAATCAGTACGGCCACGCGCCTGAGCACGATCTACCTCGGGCTGGCCCGCGACGTGAAGCCCGGCGACCAGATTCTCATCGATGATGGCAAAATCGAGCTGAAAGTGCTGGCCACCGACCGCGATAAGGAAGTGGACGTGGAAGTGATATACGGTGGCCTCGTGAAGCCCCGCAAAGGCATCAACCTGCCCGATTCGGAGGTTTCGGCACCCAGCATGACCGAGAAGGATATTGAAGACCTGAAGTTTGGCCTCGACAACGATGTGGACTGGGTGGCGCTGAGCTTTGCCCGCAAGGCCGATGACATCCGCTTCATCAAAAACCTGATTGCGGAGTCCGGTAAAAATACCCGCGTGGTGGCCAAAATTGAGACGCCCGATGGCCTGCGCAACATCGACGAAATCATTGCCCTCACCGATGCCGTGATGGTGGCCCGTGGCGACCTCGGCGTGGAGGTGAAGATGGAGGAGGTGCCGATGGCCCAGAAGATGATTATCGAGAAGTGCAACAAGGCCGGTAAGCCCGTTATCGTCGCTACCCAGATGATGGAGAGCATGATTACGGCCCCGCGCCCCACCCGCGCCGAAACCAGCGACGTAGCCAACGCCGTAATCGACGGGGCCGACGCCGTAATGCTCTCGGCCGAAACCGCCGTGGGCCAGTACCCCGCCGAGGTAATCCGCTCAATGGTGGCCACCATTCTGAGCGTGGAGAGCCGCCGCCCCCAGTTGTTCCATAAGTGGTGGCCCGTTGACTCCACCGCATCTACGTTTGTGGAGGATAGCATCCTGTCGGCCTCGTGCCACTTGGCCAAGAACACGGCCGCCCGCGTTATCACGGGCCTCACGGGCAAGGGCTACACGGCCTTTCAACTGGCTAAGTATCGTCCGAAGGCCGATATCTTCATCTTCACCGACAACCGGGCGCTGCTCACCGTGCTGAGCCTGGTATGGGGCGTGCGTGGCTTCTACTACGACCGCTTCAACAGCACCGACAGCACTATTGCTGATATCAGAAACATCCTTACCACCACGGGCCACCTGAAGGAGGGCAACGTGTTCATCACGACGGGCTCCATGCCCATCAGCGAGCGCGGCCGGGCCAATATGGTGAAAGTAAGTGTCGCCTAGGACCGCGGATTTAACGGATTTAACGGATTTCGGGGATACGCCCGCCTGCCTGCGGCGGCGGGCTGACTACTTGGATGCCGTTTTGATTTTGCTGTAGAAAGCCTGCCTCATTGTGTGGGGCAGGCTTTTTTGCTTCTCACAGCTCCGCTGTAATGTATCAAGATCTTAACTCAAGGATCAAATCAATTATCCCAAGGTGGGCGCCAGCCAGCAGCTAGTCAGCCCGCCGCCGGAGGCTGGCGGGCGTATCCCCGAAATCCGTTTAATCTGCGATAAAGGGAAAAGCCCCGCCAGAGACTGACGGGGCTTCCAATAAAAAGCGCGGGACCGAACGGTGGGGCGGCAGAGTCCGGTCCCGCTAAACTCGTCTCGCGCTAGAGCGCGTTAACGAGCTTTGTCAGCTTGCTCTTATTGTTAGCAGCTTTGTTTTTGTGGATGATGTTCTTCTTGGCCAGGCGGTCCAGCATCGACGATACCTTCTTCAGCAGCTCTTGAGCGGCCGATTTATCGGTGGTGTCGCGCAGCTTCTTAATGGCCGTGCGGGTAGACTTGTGCTGGTAGCGGTTCAGTACGCGCTTCGCTTCGTTGCTGCGGATGCGCTTAATAGCCGACTTATGGTTTGCCATGACAAAAAAGAAAATTCTATTGGAAACAGCCAGTCGGCTGTGGTTTTCACGTTTGGGAGGGCAAAGGTAAACAATAAAAACAATAATTCCCAGCGCCTGCGTAACAAAATTAGCGGGTCGGGCTGGTAACGATGCGCGTGGGCCTGGTTAACGGGCTGCATCTTTGCTAAAAATTGCGCTGGCGCGCAGGAAAAGCGGGCAATTGAGTATCCCGTGGCCTTGGCGCGCCGTTGTGCCGGCTGTCCTCCGCCTTTATGCCCCTGCTAACCATTTCCGATTACCGCCCGGCGGCGCTGCTCGCCAACGGCCATTTACAGACCATCGTGGCTAGCACGTTGCGGCGGGTGCCGGGCGTGGCATATCAGCGCGAGCGGCTAGAGCTGCCCGATGGTGACTTCGTAGACCTCGACTGGTCGCTGGCTGGCCCGGTACCGGCCCGGCGGTTGGGTATTATTTCGCACGGACTGGAGGGCGACAGTAATCGACCTTACGTGCGCGGCATGGCGCGGGCGCTCAACCAAGCGGGCTTCGACGCCCTGGCTTGGAACTACCGGGGCTGCGGCGGCGAAACCAACCGCTTGCTGCGGGCCTATCACCTCGGCGACACCGACGACCTGGCGGCGGTAGTTCGCTACGCCGTCGAAGAAAAGCACTACCCCGAGCTGTTTCTGACGGGCTTCTCGGCGGGCGGTAACGTCACGCTCAAATACTTGGGCGAAAACGCGGCGCGGGTACCCAGCCAGGTGCAGCGGGCGGCGGTATTCTCGGTGCCTACCGATCTAAAGGCCAGCTCGGTGCATATCAGCCGCTGGCAAAATCAGATCTACCTGCGGCGCTTTCTGGCGTCGCTGCGCCAGAAGATGCGGGTGAAGGCGGCTCACCTGCCGGGGCAGCTCGACTTATCGGCGCTGGATGAGCTGCGTGATTTTCCACAGTTCGACGAGCGGTACACAGCCCCGCTCCACGGCTTCGCCTCGGCGGACGATTACTACGAGCACTCGGCTTCGGGGCGATACTTAGCGGGTATTCGCATTCCTACTTTGCTGGTCAATGCTTTAAATGACCCATTCTTGCCGCCCAGCTGCTTTCCACGCGAGGCGGCGCGGGCCAGCCGGTTTTTTTACCTCGAAACCCCTGCGGAAGGCGGCCACGTAGGCTTTAACGAAGGTGGGCCGAACGGCACGTACTACTCGGAGCGGCGGGCGGTGGATTTTTTTACGCGCGCTGTACCGGGCTGATCATTAGACGCCTACCATTAAAAACGTTTGTCATGCTGAGCTTGCCGAAGCAGCTCGCGTGGCGCAGTAAAATCATGCGTACTGATTACTGGACCACGCGAGCTGCTTCGGCAAGCTCAGCATGACAAACGCTGGGGAAAGCGCTGACTGTTTTCAACTAAAAAAGTTAACCAGCCAAGCGCTGTTTGACTACTGGTCAATAAGGCATTACACCTGGGGCGGCGACGTAGCTTCAATCGCCGTAAACGTCTCCAGAATCTTGTAGGTGTGCGAAGCTCCCTGCGGCACGAGGTAAGAAGCACCGGGCTCCAGCGTAGTTACTTTGCCTTCGAGATGCAGCTCGGCGCGGCCTTTGAGTACGTAGCCTACGGTTTCGTAGGGGCGGTTGCTGAGCGGCTTGGGCTCGCCGGGCTCCTCATTTTCCCAGAGGCGCAGGGCTACGTGGTGGCCGGCGGCGAGGTGCTTGGCGCCATCGGTGCCGGGGGCAGTGGAGTTGGCGTTGACGAGGGGAGTGGACATGGAAAAAGAAATGACAAGCACGGGCGGGCCGCGCTCAGTACGGAAAAGGAGAGGAAAGCCAGCGCCCAGCAGGCAGATTGCCGGACATTTGCCAGCAACTAACGGCCGGGCTGGGGTAGGGGTTGTACGACGCCTTCCGAAAACCTTCGGCCCGGCTGGCTGGTTAGGAACCCTGTGCTGCGCCGGTGGTGCTATCTTACCGGCCGATTTTCATCCTTAGCCCATGATACTTCCGTGTCCGCCGCTGCCCTCGAAACGTTTGCCGAGCAATTGGCCCGGGCGCACGCGGCCGTGCCCACCGCCCTGCCGGGTGCCGCATTCTGCGCGCTAGCCGAGCAAGTGCTGGCCGTGCTCTTTCCGGAGCGCGCCGCTCGCCCCCTGGCTGGTACCGATGCCGTAGCCGCCACCCTCTACCATCTGCAAGCCGAGCTTGCCGAGCTGCTGGCCCAGGTGCCCGGCCTGCCCCTCAAGCCCAGTACCCTGGCCGCTGATTTGTTCGACGGCCTGCCTGCCCTGCGCGCCGCGCTATTGCGCGACGCTACCGCTACCCTGGCCGCCGACCCCGCCGCCCAGGACCTGGGCGAAATTCTGAGTACCTACCCCGGGTTTTACGCGACGGCGCTGCACCGGCTGGCCCACGCCCTGCACCAGCGCGGGGTGCCGCGCCTGCCGCGCCTGCTGAGCGAATACGCCCACCATCGCACGGGCATCGATATTCACCCCGGCGCCCGCATCGGGCCGGCATTCTGCATCGACCACGGTACGGGCATCGTCATCGGCGAAACGGCGGAGATTGGCGCGCACGTCCAAATTTACCAAGGCGTTACGCTGGGCGCGCTGAGCGTGACGAAGGGCTTGCAAGGGCTCAAGCGTCATCCCACCATCGAAGACCACGTGGTGGTGTACGCCAACGCGACCATTCTGGGCGGCAGCACGGTAATTGGCACCCGCAGTATCATCGGCGGCAACGTGTGGCTGACCGAGAGCGTGCCCTCGCACTCGCGGGTGTATCACCGGGCGCAGCTGCACATGGCCCGGCAAGACGACCCAGCCGGCGAGCTGACTTTTTCAATTTAAATCGGCGAGATGGTGAAATGGCGAGGTGGTGAACTAGGGAGTGGGATAAAAAATAGCCCGACTAATTACTGATTCGCCATTTCACCATCCCACTATTTCACCTCTCGCCATCTCACTATTTCACTTTTTTCCATGAAAGCCAATTCCATTCTCGAAGCCATCGGCCGCACGCCACTCGTTAAACTCAATCGCCTTTTTGCCGAGCGCCCCGACGTGGAAGTGTGGGTGAAGCTGGAGCGCCAGAATCCCGGCGGTTCCATTAAGGACCGCATTGCGCTGAGCATGATAGAGCAAGCGGAGAAAGATGGTATTCTCACCCCGGGTAGCCTCATTGTGGAGCCTACCTCGGGCAATACCGGCGTGGGCCTGGCGCTGGTGGCCGCCGTGAAGGGCTATAAAATCACGCTCGTCATGCCCGAGAGCATGAGCATCGAGCGCCGCCGCCTGATGTCAGCTTACGGGGCCAACCTGGAGCTGACGCCCCGCGAGGGTGGCATGAAGGCCGCCATTGCCAAGGCCCAGGAAATCGTGGATACCACGCCCGGTGCCTGGATGCCCATGCAGTTTTCCAACCCCGCCAACATCGCGGTGCACGTCGCTACCACGGCCCAGGAAATCCTGGCCGACGCGCCGGAGGGCGGCTTCGACTTTCACATCACGGGCGTGGGCACGGGTGGTCACCTCACGGGGGTGACGGAAGTGCTCAAGCCCAAGTTTCCGCACATGAAAACTTTCGCCGTAGAGCCCGAGCTTTCGCCGGTTATCAGCGGCGGCGCGCCGGGGCCGCACCCTATCCAGGGCATCGGGGCGGGCTTTATTCCCGACAACCTGCACCGCGAAGTACTCGACGGGGTAATCCAGGTAAGCCGCGACGAGGCGTTTGAGATGACGCGCCGCGCCGCCCGCGAGGAAGGTATCTTGTGCGGCATCTCGTCGGGGGCCTCGCTGGCCGCCGTGGCCAAAAAGCTGGCAGAAGTGCCGCAGGGCGGCAAGGTGCTCACCTTCTGCTACGACACGGGCGAGCGTTATCTGTCGGTGGAGGGCTTGTTTGTGTAACTGGCCTGTTTATAAACGATTAACTATCAAGAGCGCCGTGCCTGGCTTGTTGAGGTGCGGCGCTCTTTTGTTTTATTTCGTATGGGCTGACATGGAAAATACTGCCCCCAAAGCCAGCCGCCGGTGGCGCTGGCTCTTGCCGGTAGCCGTAGCGGCCTGCCTGTACGTCAACTACGTGTACAACGCCCACCCGCCCGAGGGCGCGCTCAGCAACGGGTCCATGTCGGCCCGGCATCCCACGCTGCTCACGCCGGCGGGCTACGCGTTTAGTATTTGGGGCATTATCTTTTTGGGACTGGTAGTGTATACGGTATGGCAGCTACTACCCCGGCAGCAGGCTGCCCGCCTGCCCCGCGAAATCAACCCACTGCTGACGCTCACTGTGCTGGCGACTACTGCCTGGACGCTGGTGTTTAGCTACGAGCTTATCAGCATGAGCCTGACCGTGATGCTGTTTATCGCGTTGTTTCTGGCCCAGGCCTACGGGCGGGCGCGGCGGCTGGTGCTTATGCAGATGGCCCCAAGCTGGCCGGTGTGGTTTCTAAGCCTTTATCTAGGCTGGATAATGCTGGCGACGGTGCTCAATTTTATTTTCGGCCTGCGCGATGGGTTCGGCGTGAGCTGGTCGGCCGAGGCCAGCCGGCTAGGGTGTTACGCGCTGTTGCTCGTGGCGGCGGGGCTGGGTACCGGGCTGGCCTGGCGCAATCAAGATGCGCGCCTGCCGCTGCCCATTGCCTGGGGGCTCGTGGGCATCTGGGTGGCCCAGCGGGCGAGTCAGCCGGGGCTGGCCACGGCGGCGCTCGGGGCGGCAATCGTGCTGCTGGTTGGAGCCGGGGCGGCTGGCTGGCAGCGCCGTCGGCAACTGCCGGTAGTGGGGTAGGGGCGGCGTCTGCCTGTACTTTTGCCCCGGTCCGCAGTGGGCCGCGTTTTACTTTACCCCTTCTTCCGATGCGCCAGAATTTTGTTGCCGGCAACTGGAAAATGAACCTCACCCTGCCCGAAGCGCAGGCCCTGACGTCTGAAATCGTGCAGATGCTGCACGACGAAATCACCGGCCCCCGGCCCCAGGTAGTTATTTGCCCGCCCTTTCCGCTGTTGAGCGGCGTGGGCCGGCTGCTGGGCGAGGGCGGTAATCCCGCGCTGGGTGCCCAAAATTTTCACCAGAAAGAAAGCGGCGCTTACACCGGCGAGGTGTCGGCCAAGCAATTGCAGTCGGTGGGCTGCGACTACGTAATTCTGGGCCACTCCGAGCGCCGCCAGCACTTCCGCGAAGACGACGCCCTGCTGGCCGAAAAGCTGACTGCCGCCCTGGCCGCCGGCCTGAAACCGATTTTCTGCGTGGGCGAAAGCCTCGAAACCCGCGAGGCCGACGAAACCTTTGACTTCATCGGCCAGCAGCTAGCCAACGGCCTGTTTCACCTCAGCAAAGAAGATTTTGCGAAGGTGGTTATCGCCTACGAGCCCATCTGGGCCATTGGCACGGGGCGCACGGCCAGCAGCGCGCAGGCGCAGGAAGTGCACGCCTTCATCCGCCAGCAGATCGCCGCCGCCTACGACCAGGCCACGGCCGACAATACGACCATTCTTTACGGCGGCTCGTGCAACGCGCAGAATGCCCGCGAGCTCTTCAGCCAGCCCGACGTAGATGGCGGCCTGATCGGGGGCGCCTCGCTAAAATCGCGGGATTTTGTAGAAATTGTCAAGTCCTTTTAGCTACCTGGTACTGCCCAAAGGACGAATTGTATTTTAGGCCGAATTATTGCCTTGTCGGGCTAGGTCGGCTTGCTAACCTACCATTCATTCTTTACTAGCAGTTCCCCCATGTATTCTTTTTTACTTTCGTTCCTGCTTTTTTTCGTTTTGCCGGGCTCGACTAACGAAGCCCGCCGACCCGCCCCGGTACCGGCCCGAATTGCCGGTTCGGTAGAGCCCTGCAAGATATTTGGCTCGGTGTACCTCGAAAATGACCCTCGTCGAGCCAATTCGTGCTTCGCGGTGGTGTACGTAGAGCCCGAGCAGGCTTTTGCCGACGTTCTCGTGTTCAACGAAACCAACAAGCTGTTTGCCGACAAGGCGGGCCTGTGGTGCCCGGCCGAAAACCGGGAATTTGCCGATTACACATTATTCGTAACTACCGACCGCAGCCGGGCCGATTTTGCGATTCACTATACGAAAGTGCGTTCGTTTGCCGGCTGCAAGCAGTAGGTTTAGAAGCAATTATCTAAAAAGCCGCCGGTCCGTGCCAGCGGCTTTTTCGTTATAGCAGCGCAACGGCCGCTCTGGCTCCCGGTTTTGAACGAACTTTGCCGACTGTTACCTTTTTCTTTTAATTGCAAAATGGATTTTATTGAGTTGACTGTGCAGGCACCCCGCGAGCTAGCCGACATTCTGGTGGCCGAGCTGGGCGAGGTGGGTTTCGATACATTTGAAGACAACGATGCGGGCTTTTGCGCCTACACGACCGAAGAAGCTTTTGACCGCGATGCCGTGGCGGAGATCATGAGCCGCTACGAAGGAATTGGTGAGCTGGCTTATTCCGACCGCGTGATTACCCGGCAAAACTGGAATGCCGAGTGGGAGAAGAATTTTCAGCCGCTCATCATTGCCGACCGCGTATCGGTGCGGGCGCCGTTTCACCCCAAGCCCGAGGGCGTGGAGTACGACATCGAGATAATGCCCCGCATGTCGTTTGGTACCGGCCACCACGAAACGACGGCGCTCATGATCGAAAATCAGCTCGACCTCGACCATCACGGCAAGCGCGTGCTGGACATGGGCTGCGGCACGGGCATTCTGGCCATCATGGCCGAGATGCTGGGGGCGCGCCAGGTGCTGGCCGTCGACGTCGAGCCCTGGACGGTAGAAAACGCCCGCGACAACGCCGCCGAAAACCACTGCCGCACCATCGAGTGCCGCCTGGGCGGGGCCGAAACCCTGGCCGAGGAAGCTCCTTTCGACCTCATCCTGGCCAATATCAACCGCAACGTGCTGCTCGAAGACATGCACGAGTATAGCCGCCTGTTGCCCACCGGGAAACCAATTTTGTTCAGCGGGTTTTACGAGGAAGATTTAGACAAGATAACGGCCGAAGCTACCCGCCAGGGCCTGCGCTACGAGCGGCACCGTACGCTCCGGAGCTGGGTTTCGGCCCTCTTTACCAAACTGTAAGCTGCCCGGCTCCCGCCGGGAACGACCTGCCGGCCGCCCACGGCCATTGCCCGACCTTATGAAGCGACTGCTCGCCGCCCTTTTCTGTCTCATGCTGCCGCTGCTGCCCGCCGGGGCGCAAACCGCCAAGCCCGCGGCTCCCGCCGCGAAGCCCACGGGTGCGCCCGCTACTACGCCCGCGCCACCTACCGACGGCCGCACGCCCGGCACGGTGCGGCCCGGCCAAGTGGTGGTGCAGCGCTACACCGGCCACCTCTCGCCCGACCCGGCGCAGTTCATTATCGACGTGGGCACGATGATGCTGGCCACTAACAACGCCGGGGCCAAGGCGCTGGGCGAGCAGCTGCGGCAATTATGGGCCAGCAACCAGCTCACGGCCAGCCAGCAGACGACCATCGCGGCTTTGTCGCAGAAAATGCTGGATAAGAAGCTGCGGCCGGTGCCGCACCTCACGGCATTTTACAGCGCCATCGTGAGCGGCAAAACCAAGGCTGGCCTCAACGACCAGCAGGTAGACCAGTACCTCAACGTGGTGGGGCAGTCGGTGGAGAAGGATCCGGCCGCTGACGTGGAAAAGTATCTGACGACCACGGCGCGGGTACTCAACGGCGGTTATCTCTACCGCACGGGCTTCAACGCCCTGCGGATGACGGGCGGGCAGTTGTCGTTTGCCTACAAAGCGCCGGTCGTGCCCGACCCCAACGCGACGTTCGACATGAACCCCGCCCCGGCAACTCCCAAGCCGGCGGACCTGCCCGCCGCTCCGCCCGCCAAGCCGGCGGCGGTCAAGCCTAAACCCAAGCCCGCCGCGAAGAAAAAGCGGGCCAGCGACGGTTGGGACACGGCCGACATGTGGAGCGGCGGCAGCAAGGCCAGCAAAAACGACGGCTGGAGCAGCGCCAACGACGGCTGGGGGCCGCCCATTGGTAGCACGCCTAAGAAGAAGGCGGCCAACGACGGCTGGGATACGCCCGTGGCCGATGATGGCTGGGGCACGCCCAAGAAAAAAACGCCCGCTAAAACCGTGGCCAAAGCGCCGGCGAAGGCCGCTGCCAAGCCGGTAGTGCCGGCCCCCGCCCCGGTGGCTACGCCCGCGCCCAGCGCCGCTGACTTCGACCAGGCCAACCAATCCTTCACGCCCTCGGCCAGCGCGGCCTACGATACCTATTACCCGCCGGCCATCAGCGGACCGGTGATTGAAGTGAAGGATGCCGAGCTGGTGATGCGTACGGCGGCCGACTCCATTGTTATCCACAAGGTGAGCGGTACGGCGGCGACGGTGGGCAGCCACTTTCTGGCTACGGGCGGACAAGTAGCCTGGACCATCAAGGGCAACCCCTTGACGGCCGATTTGGGGCCGTTTGATTTCGATCCCAGCAAGCCCGAGTTTACGGCCCAGCCCGTCACGCTGACTTACCCCGCCCGGCTCGAAGCGCCTGTGAAGGGTGCCCTCAGCTACAAGAGCGTGCGTCGGAGGGCGGGGGCTACCGAAAGCAGCTACCCGCGCTTCATCTCGCTGACCAATGACGTGCGCCTTAAGGATCTTGGTCCCGGCATCACGTACAAGGGCGGGCTGTCGCTGGCGGGTAGCACCATGCTGTCGGCCGCGCTCGACGGCTCGCTTTCGCGCCTTACCGTGAGCCAGGACAACAAGCTGCGCTTTCGTTCGGCCTCGCGTAATTACTCGCTGGGCGATTCCATCATCACGGCCAGCCAGGCCGCCGTGGCCCTGTACGAAAGCACCGGCGACTCGATTACTCACCCCGGGGTGGAGTTGAAGTATCTCAAAACCAAGGAGCAGCTTAAGCTGGTGTACGAGAAGGGAATGTACCGCTACACGCCTTTTTCCGACTCCTATCACCAAGTCGACATCCGGGCCCAGATGCTGACCTGGAACCTGCGCGAGCCCAAGATGGACTTTGCCATCATCACCTCGCCTACGCAGGTATCGGCTGATTTTGAGAGTAATAACTTTTTTTCCAACACCCGCTACCAGCAACTCAAGAGCATCAACCACCTGCACCCGCTCCAGATGCTGCTGGGCTACAGCATTACGCACGGGCACGGTAGCGTACTCAACGTGCACGACGTAGCCGTGGCCACCAATACCAACGAAGCCAACTTGCGCTCGGCCATTAGCGGGCTGGCCCGCGATGGCTACGTTGACATCCGGCCCGAGACCGGCGAGGTGATACTGCTGCGTAAAGCCCGGCACTACGTAGGGGCCGCGCGCGACAAAAAAGACTACGACTACCTCAACATCAAGTCGCTCAGCGGCTCGGGGCGCAGTGCAACCCTTGACTTGGCTACCAACCAGCTGATAGTGCGCGGCGTAAAGCAATTTGGCTTCTCCGACGACTCGGCGGCCGTATTCGTGCAGCCCGACAGCGGCGTCGTGCGCATGGAGCGCAACCGCAATCTTAATTTCAGCGGGCGGGTCAAGACTTCGATCTACGGCTTTAAAGGGCGGAATTTTCAGTTCGACTACGATGGCTATTACATTGATATGCCGCGCATCGACTCCCTTACCATTCGTAACAAGCGTAAAAAGGCGACCAATAAGAACGTAGCGGCGGAAGAAGCCCCGCCCAGCGACTTTGTACTGACCAATAAAAACAACTCGCAAAGCGGTCGCCTCTACCTCAACGACCCCACCAACCGCTCGGGCCGCAAGAAGATGCCGAAGTATCCGTCCTTCAGCTCGACCTCGGGTGCTTACGTGTACTTCAACAAGCCCGACGTACTCGGTGGGGCCTACGACACTACTACCTACTTCGACGTACCGCCCTTCAGCTTCGACTCGATGGGCATTACTAAAGCGCGGGGCAACTTCGTGGGCGTGTTTCACAGCAAGGCACTGCCGCCCATCAAAACGGCGCTTACCACGCAGGAAGACGGTACGATGGGCTTTGTGCACACCGTGCCCGCCAGTGGCTACCCGATGTACGGCGGCAAGGGGCGCCTCTCGCCCGGGGCCAAGGTGAAGCTCAACGCGCAGGGCCTGCAATCAAACGGTACCGTAACCTACCTCGGGGCCACGATGCAGAGTGACCGCTTCGTGATGTACGGCGACTCGCTCACGGGCGAAGGCAAGACCGGTTCTATCGCAGCAGGCGTCAACACGCCCAAAGTAGTGATGCCGCCCGGCTACTTTATCAACTGGGGAGCCAAGACGGATAGCTTGCACCTGCGCACGCCACCGGACGGCGCGGCGGCCAAGCTCTACGCCGACCACACATTTAAAGGGTCGTTGCTGCTCACCCCCAAAGTACTGGGTGGGGCCGGCCGCCTCGACGGGCCGCAGAGCTACGTACGCTCCGAAAACATGCTGTTTAAAAACGATGCATACTCGGGCCAGCAGGCGCTGCTGAGCGTGAAGTCGGCCCAGGCGGGTAAGCCGGCGCTCAACGCCAACGACGTCAGCTTTACCTACGACTTGAAAAAAGGCTTTGCCGAATTCAAGCGCGAGGAAGCCAGCAAGGCGACCATTGACCTGCCCTACACCGGCTTCCGCACTTCGCTGGGCAGCGGGCGCTGGGACTTCAAGCAGAAGCGCGTGGTCCTGCGGTCGAGTGGGGCCGACTCGGCCCGGTCGTCGTTTTCGTCCACCATCCCCGAGCAGCACGGGTTGAAATTCAAGGCTACGGCCGCTACCTACGACCTCACCAAGTACCAGCTACTGGCTAAGGGTGTTCCCTACGTGGCCGCCGCCGATGCCTGGATTATTCCCGACTCGGGCCGCGTATCGCTGGCCGGTGGAGGCAAAATGCAAACGCTGCGCCGCGCCAAAATCCTGCTCGACTCGCTGGGTAAATTTCACAAGCTGGTGGATGGTAACATCCGCGTCGAGGCCCGCGATGCCTTCAGCGGCGATGCCAAGTACATGTCGCGTACCTCAACCGGCGACTCGGTGGCCATTAAATTCAGCGACTTCAAATCGGACTCGGCCTCGCTGCTGACTTCCAACACCGGCCGCAAGCGCTTCGGCCTGCGTCGTCGGAAAGCGGCCGACGAGGCTGCCGTGTCGCTGGCCACCACCGCCACTGCCAACGTGGATGCCACCCAGAAATTCCAGCTGGCCCCGCGCATCAGCTTCCGGGGTGGTATCAACCTGAACTCGCGGCGGCGGGGCTTGCTTTTCGACGGCCAGGCGCAGTTGCAATTTGGTAAGGTGCGCGATGCCGCCACTGCCGAGTGGTTTGCGGTGAAAGATAGTCTCGACCCCAAAAGTCTCGACCTGGATATGCGCAAGCTCAAAACGGAGGACGGGACTGATCTGCTGACTGGGTTATTCCTTTCCGACGTCGACAACCGGATTTATCCGCTCTACGCCGCCCCGCTGGGGAGCGCCGCCGACGTTCCGCTGTTTTCCATCGCTGGCAAGCTGCACTACGATCCCAAGCGGGGCGAGTACATTATTTCCGACAACGACCCTACCGACCGCAGCCAATACCAGGGCGCGGTACTCAGCTTGCGTGATTCGAGCAGCCGCGTCGCCTTCCACGGCCCCATGAGCTTCATTACCAATACCAAGAACTACAGCATCGCCGCTAGTGGGGTGGGAAGTGGTAACCCCGACAGTGCCCGCTACCGGGTGCGCGCCCTGCTGGGCATCGACGCCGACATGCCGGCCAAGGCCGTGGAGCTTATGGCTAGCACGTTGAGCAAAGCGACCAAAAATTCGCCCGAGGCCTTCGACGGATCCATCGACGACATGTACAACATCGCGCAGTTTGCCGGTAACAAGGGCGTGGAAACGTTCAACAACCGTCGGCCCGGCATGGCGCCGCCCCCGCTGGCCACCATCTCGCCCAAGCTCCAGCACACCGTCACCCTGAGCAAGGTCGATTTGCGCTGGAACTCCAAGCTGCGCGCCTGGTACTCGGTGGGTAAAATCGGCTTGGCTGGCATAGGTAAGCAGGGTCTCAATGCCTTGGTGGATGGCTACGTTGAGATCAAACGTGAAAATTCGGCCGACCTCGTCGAAGTGTATCTCGAAGCCGAGCCGCAGACCTGGGTGTACCTACGCTACGCCAACAACGTGCTACTCACCAAGTCCTCGAGTGAGGAATACGACGGGGAGATAGCCGCTAAGCAAAAGGGCGGCATCGAAACGGCGGCTGATTACGGAGCCTTCCTGGGCGAGTACGAAGACGTAGACCGCTTCCGGGCGCACTTCGAGCGTACCTACCTCGGCAAGTCGGGCAAACTGGCTCCGCGCCCCACGCCCCCGGCGGGTAGCAGCGATAGCTTCGGTACCGAAACGGGCAAGAAAAAGAAGAAGAAGGATAATGACCCCTTCGGTGATGGGGTGATTGCCCCCGCCTCTGACCCCACTACGGAGCCCGCCAAAAAGTCGAAGAAGAAAAAGGATGACGACCCCTTCGGCGACGGCGTGATTACGCCCGCCGCCGATCCCACTACGGAGCCCGATAAGAAGTCGAAGAAAAAGGCCAAGGAGGAAGCTCCGGCCGCCGACCCCATGGCCGAGCCTGCTCCCGAACCCACCAAAAAGTCGAAGAAGAAAAAGGACAACGACCCCTTCGCCGACAGCGAAATTGCCCCGCCCATTACCCCGGCCCCCAAGCCCGCTACGCCGGCGCCGGTTGCGGAGCCCGCTGCTACTTCAACTCCCGCTACTACGCCGGCCGTAACGCCGGCACCGGTCGCGGAGCCCGCCGCTACTTCCACTCCCGCGCCGGATAAAAAGGCCCGCGAAGCGGAGCCCGACCCGGGCGCCGAGCCCGGCGTAGAAACGGACAAAAAGTCCAAAAAGAAAAAGAAGAAAGCCGAGGCCAACGACCCCTTCGGCGATTCGTAAGCCGACGCCCCGGAGCCGACCTCCGGGGCGTCTTACTTTTGTGCTATGATTATCGCTCTGGCGCTGCTCGCAGCCTATTTGCTGGGCTCCATCCCGACGGCCTTGTGGGTAGGCCGCGCATTTTTCAACCTGGCCGACATTCGCGAGCACGGCTCCGGCAATGCGGGAGCCACCAATACCTTCCGGGTACTGGGCAAAAAAGCCGGCACCTTCGTGCTGCTGGTCGACGCTTGCAAAGGCTTCGCGGCGGCGTGGTTTCTCCCCAATTTTCTGCTCGGTCAGGGGCTTATCCAGCCCGCGCACCTTTTCTACTTCCGGCTGGCTTGCGGGGTGCTGGCGGTAGTGGGGCACATCTACCCGGTACTGGCGGGCTTTCGGGGCGGCAAGGGCGTGGCCACTATTCTGGGGATGATGCTGGCCATTGCGCCCGCTACGGTGGGCGCGGCGCTAGTGGTGTTCTTAATAGTATTGGGTATTACCCGCTACGTTTCGTTGAGCAGTATGACGGCCGGCGTGGCCTTCGCTCTATTGCAGCTACTGCCCACTTTCCGGCCCGATAATCCGTTGCAAGTGTGGTTCGGTTTCCTGCTGGCGGCCATGCTCATCTACACGCACCGCGCCAACATCGGCCGCCTGCGCGCGGGCACCGAAAGCCGCGTGCCGCTGTGGGGTAAGAAATAATTGTCAGCTATGTATTCAGAGGTCATGCCTGAGCTGCACACGCCGCGCCTGCTGTTGCGGGCCTTCACCCTGGCCGATGTGCCGCATCTCGTAGCGCTGGCTGGCAATTATGAGGTGGCCAAAAATACCCTCAACATCCCGCATCCCTACACCGTGGAGGATGCCCGCCGCTGGGTGCAGCTCACGCAAGAAAACGCGGAGCAGCAAACCGGCTACGCCTTTGCCCTGGAACTGAAAGCAACGGGTAACTTTGTGGGGGGCGCGGGCCTGAACCTGGCCCGGCAGTTCGACCGGGCCGAGGCGGGCTACTGGCTTGGCCAACCTTACTGGGGCCAGGGCTTGATGAGCGAGGCGCTGGCCGCCCTGCTCGGCTACGGATTTGGATCGCTGGGCTTAAATAAAATCTACGCTACGCACATCCCCGAAAATCCTGCCTCGGGCCGGGTGATGCTGAAGAATGGAATGGTGAAAGAAGGCGAGTTGCGCCAGCATACCAAGCGCGACGGCCGCTACCACGACCTCGTGCAATACCGCCTCACCCGGGCCGAGTATGCGCAGCTAAACCAGCCGCGGCTGGTGAAATAAGCAGACCAGTAGCTTAGTCGGATAGTAGGTGGTGCCCGGCTAGGCGCTAGCTTGATCTGGCCCGGGCGAGGCGGCCAGCCGGGTGGCTGCCGGGGTATACCGGTTCGGCCTTAAGCCCAGCGAACTATTTTTGTGCCGCACTATCCCCATGCCACCTATGCCCGCACCTGCCTACCTCACCCAGCACCAGCAGCGTTTTCTCGAAGAACTCATTGAGTGGCTACGGATTCCATCCGTGTCGGCCGACCCTAAGTTTCATGGCGACGTACTGCGGGCCGCCGATTACTTAAAGGTCAAGCTGGAAGAGGCCGGCGCTACTCACGTCGAAATCTGCCCCACGGCTGGTAATCCCATCGTGTACGGCGAATACTTGGCTGGCCCCGACCGTCCGACCGTGCTCGTGTATGGGCACTACGACGTGCAGCCCGCCGACCCCTACGAGTTGTGGACTTCGCCGCCCTTTGAGCCGGTAATCAAAGACGAAAAAATCTACGCCCGCGGTGCCTGCGACGATAAGGGTCAGGTGTACATGCACGTGAAAGCCCTCGAAATGATGCTCCGCGACGGCGGGGCGGGTGTGCCCTGCAACATCAAGTTCATGTTTGAGGGCGAGGAAGAGGTAGGCTCCAACAACTTGGGTATCTTCGTAAAAGAAAATAAGGAGAAGCTGAAGGCCGACGTTATCCTTATTTCCGACACTGGTATTCTGGCCAACGATGTTCCCAGCATTGAGGTGGGCCTGCGCGGCCTCAGCTATCACGAGGTAGAAGTGACCGGCCCCAACCGCGACCTGCACTCCGGCCTCTACGGCGGCGCCGTGATGAATCCCATCAACGCGCTCTGCGACATGATCAGCAGCCTGCACGATGCTAACCGTCACATAACCATTCCTGGTTTCTACGACAACGTAGCCGAACTGAGCGCCGCCGAGCGTGCCGAGCTGGCCCAGGCTCCTTTCTCCGAGCAGGAGTTCGAGCAGAGCATTGGCCTGCCCGCCGCCGTGGGCGAAGCCGGCTACACCACGCCCGAGCGCACCAGCATCCGGCCCACGCTCGATGTCAACGGTATTTGGGGGGGCTACACCGGCGAAGGAGCCAAAACGGTAATCGCCAGCAAAGCCTACGCTAAGATTTCGATGCGCTTGGTGCCCCACCAAACCAGCGAGGAAATTACCGCGCTCTTTCAAAAGCACTTCGAAAGCATCGCCCCGGCTGGCATTACCGTTAAGGTAACGCCTCACCACGGTGGGGAACCCGTCGTGACGCCCACCGACTCGGTGGCCTACCGCGCCGCCGCCCGTGCCCTCGAAACCACCTTTGGTAAGAAGCCGGTACCTACCCGCGGCGGCGGTTCCATTCCTATCGTGGCCATGTTTAAAACCGAGCTGGGCCTCGACTCCGTGCTTCTCGGCTTCGGCCTGGATAGCGACGCCATCCATTCGCCCAACGAGCACTTTGGAGTCTTCAATTTCCTGAAAGGTATCGAAACCATTCCCGAGTTTTACCGCGAGTACGCGGCGGCTCGTTAGCGCACTACGTTGTTATGCTAACAAGAAAGCCCGGTGCTCTAAAGGCACCGGGCTTTCTTGTTAAAGTCACTTAGTAGGCAAGTAGCGTTGCGCTTCGAAGCAAGTATCTGTTTCTGCTCAACGTCGCGCGGGATAAAGGGCGCTAATTGAACGAGTACGTAGCGTAAAGCTGGAAGGCACTGTTGCGCACGCGGTTTTGCTGCGTGACGTTGCCGAGCGTAACTGACTCAGGGAAATTAGTGAAAGCGCCATTGTAGCGCAAGCCTACGCCTAAGCCATGCTTGAGCTGGTAACCCAGGCCCGCCAAATAGCCAAAATCTACTGACTTATAGCTCTTAATATCCACCGTGGTATTGCCACTCTGCAACTTAGCAGCGGCCAAAAAGCCTACTTGCGGGCCAAGTTCAAAGAAAAAGCCGTCGGTATTCAGGTGGAAAGCCAGCGGTACGTCGATGTAATGCAGGCGGTAATTGATGTCAACGGCATTGGTTTTAGCGCCTTTTTGCGAGTAGAGCAGTTCCGGCTGGAACGCTACCAATTTGGTAATGCCAATATTAGCAAAAACGCCAGCGTGAAAGCCAAAACGATTTTCGTAGACATTCTTGGCGTCAGCCCCCACAAAATCGGTAAGCGAAGCTCCCGCCTTAATCCCCAGTGATATGTTGCCCCCGCGCCCCCGGTACTGCGCCTGCGCGGCCGTACTCAGGCCCAGCCCTAGGGCCAGCAAGAAGATAGTTTTCTTCATAAATCCAACGTTTTTGGAATGGTTTACCGGGCAAAGCTACGCCCGGCAGCCGGGGTAGGGGGCACGAAAAAGCCGGCCCCTTCGCAAGGGCCGGCTTTAAAAAGCAGAAAGCTAGGCGCTTATTTGCCGCCAAACAGGAAGCCCACGTAGAGCTGGAAGGCGCTGTTTTTGCCCTCGCCGCCCCCAGTGGCGAGACCAGCGATGGTCCCGTTATCCTTGGCAATATTGGTGAAGCCGCCATTGTAGCGCAGGCCAATCATCGCGCCGCTCTCGGTTTGGAAGCCAAGCCCGCCCACGTAGCCAAAGTCAACGCTTTTAACGGCGTCGCTGGCGCTCAGCGAAATGCTGGAGTTTTTGATATCAGCCGCCGTGCGGAAGCCTACTTGCGGGCCGAGTTCGAAGAAGAGACCCGTAGCGCCGGTAGCAACCTTAGCGAGTACCGGCACATCGATGTAGTTGATAGCGAAGCGAGCATCGTCGCCGCTATCTTTTATGTTAAAGCCCTTGTTAGAGTACAAAACCTCGGGTTGAATGGAGAACATGTCGTTAACCGCGAAGTTGGCTAACACGCCGCCGTTGAAACCGAATTTATTGGCCGCATCGTCGCCGGTGTTGGTGACGGTAGTCAGCGAAGCACCAGCTTTTACGCCGAAACGAACGCTTTGGGCTTGGGCAGCACCCGCTACTCCGAGAGTCAGCGCAATGGCTAGGAAAGTTTTTTTCATGTGATGAGAACAGGTGAAAAGTGAATTGGGCCGCAAAGGTAGGCTGTTGACAGAATTAATTACTGATACCTGTAGATAATAATTGCAAAAAGCCCGGTGCCTGTACAGGCACCGGGCTTTCATTAGGTTGACAGGCAATTACTAGCCTTTGCCGCCAAACAGGTAGTGTACCTGGAACTGGAATACCCCGTTGTGGAAGTTGTTGTCGCTGCGTAGCGGGGCGTTGCCCGAGCCGAAGCCATCTTTGTATACGTTGGAGAAGTCGCCGGTGTAGCGCACACCAAGGCCGAGGCCGCTGGTGATCTGGTAACCAATACCACCTACATAGCCGATGCCCACGGGCACTAGGCGATCACGATTGGTGCTGAGGTTACGCTCGTTGGTGCTGCCAGCACCAGCACCTTGGTCACGGGTAAATTCGCGCAGACCTACAGCAAAGCTCGCTTGAGGACCAACTTCGAAGAACAGACCTTTACCGGCGTCGCCAGTGTTGTACTTAAACAGTACCGGAACGTCGATGTACGACAGAGTCGAGCGGTATTGTTTGTTAGTGTAAGGGGTAGCTACGTTGTTGTCGTAGTAACCGCTGGCGTTGTCAATGAAAGCCCCTTTTTGCGAAAACAAACCCTCAATCTGAACCGAGGCGTTGTCTGACATACCGAAGTTAACGAGCGCACCAGCCGTAAAGCCCGGCTTGAAGCCCGCGTTTTTGCCGATGTCGCCACCGCCGGTGTAAGAGCTCAGGCTGAAGCCGCCCTTTACACCAAATTTAATACCCGTTTGAGCGTGGGCCGCGCTGGCAACGCCAGCGAAAAGAGCGAGTGAAAGAAGTGCTTTTTTCATGTCAGAAAAATGGGTTAATAAGCCGGTCGGTCGGGATAGAATAGGGTAAATGAGAGATGACCGGGAATGCGCCTTATACTTGCCGGTAGTAGGCAGGGGTTACATTCTGACCGAATTTTGATTTTTTATTGCTGGCGCCAGTGGTGGAGAAGCCCAAGGTGTAGCTCTGATGATTGTTTGCTTGTTCCGTGATGTTATTGAACAGCTTTAAAGTGCAGTGTCTTAACTATTATATACTTAGCGGAGTGCTACTGCTCTGGGCGGGTGGCACTTTTCCAGGCAAAGCCCAGGCTCTGCCGGCAGTAGATTCCGCCAAAGCCGCCGCCGTGCCCCGCCCATTTATTTTTGGGGCGTATGCGCAAGGCGCCGCTATTATCAGTCATGCTCCGGCGGTGAGCCACCTAGTCGCCTCGCACCCTACGGGGCTGGAGCTGAACGTACAGCGGCAAACTACCGGGGCTGCGCCTTGGCACAGTTGGTATAAATACCCGAAAGTGGGCCTGGCTTTAGTCTACTACGACTATCACAACCCCATACTAGGCCGTAGCTACGCTGCCTCGGTCTACATGAGCAAGGCGCTGCTGCGGACGACGCGTCACGATCTGAGCTTTCGGCTGGGTACCGGGCTGGCGTATTTCCCAGAGCATTACGACCTCTATACCAATCGCAAAAACCGCTTTATCGGCACGCCGCTCAACGCCACGCTGCAAATGCGGTTGGAGTATGATGTGGCGCTTACCGACCACCTGGGCTTGCTACTGGCCCTGGCTCTCAATCATTATTCCAGCGGAGCCACGGCTTATCCAAATTATGGCATCAACCTACCCACGCTGTTGGTAGGCGTTAATTATTACCAGGCGCGGCTGGCCCCTACGGCGACCAAGCTAGGGCCACTACCGGCCGACGTAGGACACAATTTTATCAATCTCAGCACGAGCTTGGGTTACAAGCAGCGTAGCGGCGGCGACCCGGCGCATTATTTGGTAAATTCGGTGACGCTGGCTGGCGGCCGTCGTCTCAACCGCAAAAGCAACGTGCTCATTGGCCTGGAAGGCTTCTACGATCGGTCGCTGCTGGCCAGCCTGCGCGATACGGCGCGTAGTACCGATAACCAACCCGACGTAAAAAAAGCCGGCGGTTTTATAGGGCACGAATTGCTATTTGGGCGCCTGGCGATGGTGACGCACCTGGGCTTTTATTTCTATAGCCCGTACAAATCGAGCACCGTGTACTACGAGCGCATCGGGCTGAAATATCAATTTACCAGCCTGCTATTCGGGGCAATAGATTTAAAAGTACACCGCAGCGTAGCCGACGTAGTTGAATTTAAAGCCGGGGTCAGACTCTAGCGTTACGCCCCAAGTGCCGTAGCCGACGTTTGGGCATGACGCAGGCGCACTTGGGCAGCTTTATTTTGGCGTAAAGCGGGTGGGCGGGCCACTTTTGATGCACGCCAGCCGCAGACATCCCGGCTGGTGCCGTTACCATGCTTGCCACCCTGCTCCACTACACCCGTTACGTGCACATCGTGGCGGGCTTCATCGGTTTTTTTGTAGCCCCGGTGGCGCTGGCGGTGCGCAAGGGCGGCAGCGCCCACCGACGCTGGGGCCTGGTTTTTTTCTGGGCGATGGTAGTGGCGGGCGGTACGGCCATTCTCAACGCCAGCTTCAAGGGAATGACCTTTCTGCTGCTGACGGGCATTTTTAGCTTGTATCTGGCCGCATTTGGCTACCGTTCGCTATATCAGAAACACCTCGCCGTGGGGCGTGACCAAGGTGCCCGCCCGGCGGTGCTCGACTGGCTGCTGGCGGGCGTGGGGCTACTCGTATTCGCGGGTACGTTTGGCTACGGGCTGTTGGCGGGAGTGGTGCCTGCCGTAGTATTCGGCCTGATCGGTGTGCTGACCACGGGGCGGCAACTCGTAGCCTTCCGGCGGCGCGGACCGTGGCCCGCGGGCCAGTGGCTGCTCAACCACATGACGGGCTTTGTGGGCGCGTACATCGCGGCGGTATCGGCTTTTTCGGCCACTAGCCTGCACTTCATCCCCTGGCCTTGGAATTTTCTATGGCCTACGCTCGTGATGGTGCCGCCGCTGGTATGGGTTAGTCGGCGCTACAAAGCCCGCTTTCGCCAGGGCCAGCGACCCACCGAGGCGGTGGAAGTTCGCATTCAGCCCACAATGGCCTGATTGATTTGCTTGATCAGTGCCGGCCCCTCGTACACAAAACCCGTGTAGAGCTGCACCAGCGTGGCCCCGGCGGCGAGCTTTTCCAGCGCATCGGCGGCCGAGTGAATGCCGCCCGCCCCAATGATTGGCAGCGCGCCCTGGCTGCGCCGGTGCAGGTAGGCGATAACCTCCGTGGCCCGCGCCCGCAGGGGCCGCCCGCTGAGGCCACCCGCCCCGTAGCCAGCCACCTGGCCGGCCGGCGTAGCCAGCCCAGCCCGGCTAATGGTGGTATTGGTCGCTACGAGCCCGCTGAGTTGGGTTTCGCGGGCTATCTCCAGGATGTCGTCGAGCTGGGCGTCGGTGAGGTCGGGCGCGATTTTGAGCAGTAGCGGGCGGGGCTGGGGGCGGGCCTGGTTGCGCGCCTGCACCTGCTGCAACAGGCTGATTAGCGGTTTTTTGTCTTGTAGTTCGCGCAGGCCCGGCGTGTTGGGTGAGCTCACGTTTACCACGAAGTAATCGACCACCTCGGCCAGCGCCTCGAAGGCGGCTACGTAGTCGTCGCCGGCCTGCTCGTTGGGCGTGTCCTTGTTCTTACCAATGTTGCCGCCGATGATGAGCTGCCGGTTGTGGCGCGCCCGCAGGCGGGCCGCCACGGCCGCCGCCCCGTCGTTGTTAAAGCCCATGCGGTTGAGCAGCGCCTCATCTTGCGGCAGGCGAAACAGGCGCGGGGCCGGGTTGCCGGGCTGGGGGCGGGGGGTTACCGTCCCGATTTCAACGAAGCCAAAGCCCAGGCTGGCCAGCTCGTCGGTGAGCACGGCATTCTTATCCAGGCCGGCGGCCAGCCCCACGGGATTGCGAAACCGGAGCCCGAATACCTCCCGCTCCAGGCTGGGATGCTGGTAGTCGTAGAGGCCGCGTAAAGCGGCGGCCCCACCCGGCACCCGGGCGGCCCGCTTCAGGTTGTCAAAAACAAGGTGGTGCGCACGCTCGGCATCGAGCTTAAACAGCAGGGGCTTAACAACGGACTTATACATCGGAAAAGCTCGGCAATAGCGAGCGCGGGACAAAGTTACCCCGCCCAGCCCTCCCGATCGAGGCTGCGGTACTGAATTGCTTCGGCCAGGTGCTGAATTTGAATTTCGTCGGTGCCCGCAAGGTCGGCGATGGTGCGGGCCACTTTCAGAATGCGGTCGTAGGCGCGGGCGCTGAGGCCGAGGCGCTCCATCGCGGTTTTGAGCAAGTTGCGGCCGGCCGGGCTGATCTGGCAAATGTCCTTCACCATCTGCGAGGGCATCATGGCGTTGGAGTGAATGGTGGGCTGCTGGGCAAAGCGCTGACTCTGAATGGCCCGCGCCTTTTCTACGCGCTGCTGAATGGCGTGGCTGGTTTCCGCCTTGCGCGTTTCGGTCATTTGGTCAAACGTGACGGGCGTTACCTCCACGTGCAGGTCGATGCGGTCGAGCAATGGCCCCGATACCTTATTAAGATACTTTTGCACCACGCCGGGGCCGCACACGCACTCTTTCTCGGGGTGGTTGTAATAGCCACACGGACAAGGATTCATACTGGCGATGAGCATGAAATTGGCCGGGAAATCAATGCTCACCTTGGCCCGGGAAATGGTGACGCGGCGCTCTTCCAGCGGCTGGCGCATTACTTCCAGCACGGTGCGCTTAAATTCGGGCAGTTCATCAAGAAATAGCACGCCGTGGTGCGAGAGCGAAATTTCGCCCGGCTGCGGATTGCTGCCGCCGCCCACCAGCGCCACATCTGAAATAGTGTGGTGCGGGGCCTGAAAAGGCCGCTGGCTCAGCAGTCCCTGGCCGGTGCCCAGCTTGCCAGCTACCGAGTGAATCTTGGTAGTTTCGAGCGCCTCCTGCATGCTCAGGGGCGGCAGGATGGTGGGCAGGCGCTTAGCCAGCATGGTCTTGCCCGCGCCGGGCGGCCCGATCATAATCACGTTGTGGCCGCCGGCCGCCGCTATCTCCAGCGCCCGCTTAATGTTCTCCTGGCCCTGCACATCGGCAAAATCGGCGGCGTACTGATTGGCCGAGTGCTGGAAGATGTCGCGGGTGTCGATGCGCACCGGCTCAATCGCGGCGCGGCCCTCGAAGAAGTCGATGGCCTGCTGCATAGTTTCCACCGGAATCACGTCCAGGTTATTCACAATGGCCGCTTCCTGCGCATTCTCCTTGGGCAAAATAATGCCCTTGAAGCCTTCCTTGCGGGCCTGGATGGCGATGGGCAATACGCCCCGAATGGGCCGTAGGGTACCATCCAGCGACAGCTCGCCCATGATGATATAGTCGCCCAAACGGTCGGTATTAAGTTGCTGCGAGGCGTGCAAAATGCCCAGCGCAATGGGCAGGTCGTAGGCTGCGCCTTCTTTACGGATATCGGCCGGGGCCATGTTTACCACCACTTTCGTCCGCGGCATGCGGTAGCCCCGCAGCTTCAGCGCCGACTCGATGCGCTGCTGGCTTTCCTTAATGGCGCTGTCGGCCAGGCCGACGACGTAGAACAGGGTGCCGGCCGTTACAACCACTTCAATCGTAATGGTATAGGCATTAACACCCTGCACGGCCGAGCCGTAAGTTTTGGTCAACATATGTTGCGGTATACTGGATTATTCCAGCAAAGAAACGCCAGCCCAACCAAAAAAAGAACGTCACGCTGCGCCGGGCGCGTTACTTGGCTTGCCCCGTCAGAAAAGTAATTCCAACGAAATAAGCCAAGTAGCGCAGTCGGCGCAACGTGACGCGTTAAAGAAAATTCGCGCCGCTTTTAAGCCGCCACCAGCTTTTCAATCAGCATGATCATGATGTGAATGGCTTTAATGTGCACCTCCTGAATGCGGTCGGCGAAGCCGAAATGCGGCACCCGGATTTCCACGTCGCAGTGGTGGGCCAGCTGGCCGCCATCTTTGCCGGTGAGCGCGATTATTTTCAGGCCCGCGGCGCGAGCGGCTTCGGCGGCGCGCAGGATATTGGGCGAATTGCCACTGGTGCTGATGGCCAGCAGCACGTCGCCGGGCCGCCCCAGTGCCTCCACGAAGCGGCTGAATACAAACTCAAAACCGAAGTCGTTGGCCACGCAGGTCATGTGCGAAGCTTCGGTGAGCGCGATGGCGGCCAGGGCGCGGCGGTCTTGCCGGTAGCGGCCGCTGAGCTCCTCGGCAAAGTGCTGCGCGTCGCACAGGCTGCCGCCGTTGCCGCAGGTAAGAACTTTGCCCCCGTTGTTGAGGCTGGCGGCTACTAGCTCGGCAGCTTGGGCAATGCGGGTGAGGTTGGCGTCGTCGGCCAGAAACTGGTCGAGAACGGAGCGGGCTTCGGTCAGCTCGGCGCGGATGAGGTCGGGGAGGTGCAAGCGGAAATATTAGTAAGTGGGAGGGGTGGTTGGCGGTGCGTCGGCGCGGCGCGCCTCGGCAGCGGTGGGGTACGACACTGCGGGGCCGTCGGTGGTAGCAGCCAGGGGCCGGCTGGCGGGCTGCTGTACGTCGTATAGTTTGGCTTTCAGCTCGTTGATGCGGTTGTCTTGCTGGGTGGCCGTGCGCCGGAGCAAGGCGCTATCCAGGTTTTCGGTCACGAGGTGCAGCCCCAGGACCACCACGCCTACCCAGCAGAGCGCCATGAAGAAATCGCGCTCCTGGTAGGGGCCGGGTGCCCCGTTGCCAGCCATGCCGGAGATGGAAACGCGCAGCGCCGGAAACAGCAAAAACAGAAGAGTGATGAGCAGGTAAACCATCACAACAACGGTGACGATACGTTTGAGAGCGAACATGGTACAAGTAAGGTGTAAGGCGAAAGAACGGTGGGCCACCCGGCCCCCTGCCTCCCTTACGTTCAGGCCAGCGCCGCGTTCGTTTGCAGCTGGGTCAGGCGCTGGTACAGGCCGCCCGGGCGCTGCGAAAGCTCGTCGTGGGTGCCGCGCTCCACAATGCGACCGTGCTGAAGTACAATGATTTCATCGGCGTGGCGCACCGTGCTGAGGCGGTGGGCGATGACGAGCGAGGTGCGCGAGGCCATGAGGCGCGTGAGCGCTTCCTGGACCAATTGCTCGCTTTCCGTATCGAGGGCCGAAGTGGCTTCGTCGAGGATGAGAATCGGGGGGTTGCGCAGGATGGCCCGGGCGATGCTCAGGCGCTGGCGCTGCCCGCCGCTGAGGCGCGAGCCCCGGTCGCCGATGCTCGTCTGGTAGCCCTCGGGGCTGGCCATGATGAAGTCGTGGGCATTGGCCGTTTTGGCGGCGGCGATAACTTCTTCTTCCGTCGCTTCGGTGTTGAATTTGATGTTGTTGAAAATCGTGTCGTTAAACAAGATGCTCTCCTGCGTGACGATGCCCATCTGGGCGCGCACCGAGTGCAGGGTGCACGCACGCACGTCGTGCCCGTCGATGAGGACCTGCCCGGCGCTGGGATCGTAGAAGCGGGGCAGCAGGTCGGCCAGGGTGCTTTTGCCGCCACCGCTGGGGCCGACGAGCGCCACGGTCTGGCCTTTTTTGATGGTCAGGTTGAGGTCGTAGAGCACGGGTACGTCGCCGTAGTGGAAGCTCACGTTGCGCAGCTCCACCTGGTGCTCGAAGGCCGGGAGCACCATCGCCCCGGGTTCATCGCGGATGGCCGCCTCGGTGTCGATGATACCCAGCACCCGGCTGCCGGCCACCAGCCCACGCTGGATGTTGCTGAATGCCCCCGATAGGTTTTTGGCCGGCGTCAGAATCTGCGAAAAGAGAATGATATAGGTGATAAAGGCTGAGGCCGACAACTCGGCCTGCCCGCCCAGCACCAGCGAGCCACCGTAGTACAGCAGGCCCGCTACTACGGTCACGCCCGCAAATTCCGAGAACGGCGAGGCCAGATCACGGGTGTTGTCGATGGCCTGCGTGGTGCGGGCGTACAGGTCGTTTTGGTAGGCAAATTTGTCGAGCACGTAGCGGCGGGCGTTGAAGGCCTTGACCACGCGCATCCCACCCAGCGTTTCCTCGATCACCGACAGCATGGCTCCCAGCGTGCTTTGGCTGACGGTCGCGTGCCGCCGCAGGCGCTTCGATACGCTGGCAATGATGCCGCCCGAAATGGGCAGCAGCACCAGCGAAAACAGCGTCAGCTTGGCCGACATCGAAAACAGCAGCACGAAGATGCCCACGATGTTGAGTGGCTCCTTGAAGACGGCGGTGAGGGTGTTGACCACCGAAATCTCGATTTCCTGCACGTCGTTGGTGAGGCGCGAGATGAGGTCGCCCTTGCGCTCGTTGGAGAAGTAGCCCAGCTCCAGCTTGGTGATGCGGTCGAACAGCGTGCCGCGCACGTTGCGTACCACCCGCGCCCGCACCCGGGCCAGCAGCCGCCCGCCGAGATAGCGAAACAGATTGCTCAGAAACACTGACACGATGAGCAGCCCGCACACGAAGGCCAGCGTACCTTGCTTGCCGTGCTGGGCCAGCATCTGGGCAAAGTAGAAATTGAAGGTGCCTTTGATGTAGTCGAGCGACAGCGAAAACGCGGGCAGGGCCGCCGGGGCCTGCACCGTGTGGGCGTCGGTGGTGCCGAACAGCACGTTGAGCAGCGGAATAACCAGCGTGAAGTTGGCAATGCCGAAAACGATGCCCAGCGTGGCGTATACCGCGTAGAGCGGCACGAAGTCGGCGTAGGGCCGCGAGAAACTCAGCAGGCGTAAGTAAGTCTTCAAGACCGCAGATTTAACGGATTTAACGGATTTCGGGGATGCGCCCGCCGGCTGCCGGCGGGCTGGCTAGGTGGGGCGTTTGAAGGTATGGATTACTTCGATTAGGCTGGTTATGTGGGCGTTGAACTCGGCTAGCTGCTCGGCGGGCACCCAGAGCTCGTTGTGGTGGGCTTCGCCCACGTTTTGGATGGCGAACTGGGCCAGGTAGGTATTATCGACCGGAAATCGTACCACGTAGCCCACGCCGTAGTAGGGCACGTTCCAGTCGCGGCTTATCTGGACCGCGTATGCTTCATTCAACACCGGATAAAAAATCGGCTGCTCGGGTAAGCGCGGCGGAAAGGCCCGCCACCCACTGGCCGCAATCAAATCCAACTCAGCCTGATTCACCGGCCGATACAAAAAAGTACTCCCCACCATAAGCAAAGTTCAAACAAAAGAAAATCCCATCGTCCGACTAGCCAGCCCGCCGCCGCAGGCCAGCGGGCGCATCCCCGAAATCCGTTAAATCCGTTAAATCTGCGGTCTAGAATTCGTGGAGGCGCTGAGCGATATTCCAGCGCAAAGCCAGCGAGCCATAAACCTCGGTACCCGACACGGTGCCGTAATAAGTAGGCTGGTCCAGATCCTGGTGGCGGGCGATGAGCGAGGCATCAATAAAGAAATTGAGGCGCGGCTGGTAAGTGCCCGTGAGGTCGAGGTGAAACAAGCGGTTCGTATCGCCGTTGCCCACGCGGTAGCCGTGGTCGGCGTCGATGCCGCCCGAGGTCGAGGGTGCGCGGCGGTTGTAGGAAAGCAGCACGTTGCCGCCATTGTTGTTGAAGGCCGTGGCCGTGGTAACAAATTCGTCGAGGCCCTGCACCGAATAAAACGCCTTGCCCACCACGCTCAGGCGAGGCAGCGGCTGGTAGCTCAGGATGCCGATAATTTCCGACACGTTGGCCCCCATAGGATGGGCGAGGGGCTGTTGGTAGTGCTGATAATCA
Organism: uncultured Hymenobacter sp.; assembly: GCA_913776615.1. GTDB lineage: Bacteria > Bacteroidota > Bacteroidia > Cytophagales > Hymenobacteraceae > Hymenobacter. The sequence continues at coordinate 42,100 of CAJYPK010000034.1, read as the reverse complement.
GTGAAAGAGCTTTCGTGCTGGTAGGTGAAGGGCCGGATGTAGTTGTATTCCACCTGCAAGTCGAGGTTGCGTACGCCAGCCACGTCCAGGTACTTACCACCTAGTTGAATAGCCTGCTTATTGGCCCACCAGCCGTTGCCCGAGCGGATCTCGCTCAACTTAAACTCGTCGAGCACCAGCTGGCCGTAGAGCTGGGCGCGGTGCTTGATATTCCACTTAAAATCGAGGCCCAGCAAGGCGTTGTCTTCCGAGCCAAGCTGCTGCTCGATGGCGCGGTAGAAAATAACCGGGTTCAGGTATTGTAGCTCCAGGCCCGTGCCCTTACGCCCGGCCACTTCCGACTCGAACACGCCGATGTTGAAGTTATTCGTCACGTCGAAGCTCAGGTGGTGCAGCGCCAGGTACTTCTTGCTGTACAGCGTGTCGCGATTGGTGCGATTGGCAGTGAGCTCGGCGAAGAGATTCTGGTAATTAAACTTCCAGACGCGGGTATTGAGCTTCAAGAAGAAGTATGGCGTGCTATAGTCGCTGAGAATGAGCGAGCGGTAGCCGTTACCGATAAAATTCCGGTCGTGGGCCAGCTGCACATTGATGTGTTTGGTAGCCGCGTAAGTGATGCCGCCCCGCGCCGTGAAAAAGTCGTAGGCGCTGCCGCCCTGCGTTTTGAAAAACTTAGTATAGCCCTCGTGCGGAGCCACCGGCGCGCCGGACTCACTGTCGCGCACGATACGTTGCTGCACCCAGCCCGGCACGGCTTCCTGGTTGTCCGTAAAAAAGCCGTAGAAGCCCAGCCGCTGGTCGATAAGGCCCTCGAACGTTGCGCCGCGCGTGTTCACGTAACGCAGGCCACCCAGGCTATTATCGCCGCCATCCTTGCCCGCTTGCAGCAGCAGGACCGGATTGACGCGAAGCGCAAAGTCCTTGGTCTGAATATGGTAGAAGTCGGTCTGGTCGCGGTAGAAATACGTGAGAAACGGCTGCTGGCTCTGGTTGATGCTGTCGCCGAAAGTCGAGAACATCCAGTTGTCCTTGGCCAGGTACTGCGCATTAAACCGGTCGGCCGCTGAGGAGCCGGCCCGGTTGTCGAGCATCCACTCACCTAAGTGCGCCGCTGCCGAGCGGGTGTAAGGGCGTGTGCTGGTGTGCGGATCTTGCAGCGAATCGGGACCATATATGATGGCGTAACGGTCGAGTAGCCGGTAGGTATTGGGGTCGAGCGGTACGTAAAGCGGGCCTTGGTAGGGCGCAGTGGCCCGCTGGCCAGGGTGCCGGGTCGCTGACCGGGACGCGCCCGCCGAAAAGGGTTGCCCCTGTCTGAGTGGCCGAGCCCCCTTGTCTTCGGGCTGGTCGGCCTGCGGGTCTTCGGGCAGGGGCTGATTGAACATGTACCAGTTGGCCGCGCCCGACTGCGGGGGCGAGGCGGGCGGCGTAGTTTGGGCCGCAAGCGGGCCAGCCAGCACGAGAAACAGCGAAGACAGGTAGTATTTCATCAATCAAAAAACTACCCGATAGGGGGCAGGCCGGGCAAATTTACGTCGGCCGCTGCGGCCCCGCCTTTTCACCCCGACCTTTGGCCCCGGCCCGCCCACCGGGTCGCCCCGCCCGCCGTGCTTCGCCTGCTCCGCTTTGCCGACCTCGACCTTGCCCGCTGGGCGGCCTGCGTGGCGGCCAGCCCCGGCGCGCTGCCCTACGTGGCGGCGTGGTGGCTGGCCGCTACCGCTCGCCGTTGGGATGCCGTAGTGGAGCTGGGGCCGGGCGGCGAATACCGCTCACTGCTGCCACTGCCCACTAAGGGGCGGCCTTGGGGACGGGAAGCCTACCAGCCACTCTTCACCCAGCAGCTCGGCCTGGTGCTCACGCCGGCCAGCCAGCAGCGGCAACTGGCCGATTACCTAGCCGTGGCCCAACGCCACGTGGGCCGCCTGTACCAACAGCTGCCCGTCGGGACGTCGCCTGCTCTGCCGCCCGGTTTTACGCTGGGCGAGCGCCGGACTTATCACCTCGATCTCTCGTTGCCCCTTGCCGCGCTGCGCCGGGCCTACGCCCCCGACCATCGCCGCCGCCTGCGCAAAAACGACGCCTTGCCCCAGCCGTTGCACGTGCGCGAGGGAGCGGATCTGGATGAGCTAATTCAGCTTTTTCTGACTTACAAAGGCGCCGCCCACACTGGCCTGCGCCCCGACCAGTACAATTTGTTGCGTCGCCTGTACGCCGCCGCCCAGGCGCAGGGCGTGGCCGAGCTGCGGCAAGTGCGCCAGCCCGATACCGGCGAGCTGCTGGCGGGGGCGTTGTTCGTCCGGCACGCGGGCGGGCTGATTTACTTGTTTGCGGCAGCCTCGGCGACGGGGCGGGCCAGCGGCGCGCCCCTGCTGCTGCTCGATGATGCCGTGCGTCGCCACGCCGGGCAGCCGGGCCAACTGCTCGATTTTGAAGGTGGCAGCCTACCCAGCATTGGGCGTTTCTTCGCGAACTTCGGGGCGCAGCCCGTTACTTACCCAACGCTGACTTTCACCCGAAAAATTTGGTTTCCACTATGGATGCGCTTCTGAATACCCCTAACCCAACGGTCGCAACCGCCGCCGCGCCGCTCGAGCGCCTGCACGTGGTTTGCGCCGTGCCCAGCATCGCCAATCATTTTTTGGCCGAGCTGCGCGACGTCGATATTCAGAAGGACAGCCTGCGGTTTCGGCGCAACTTGCAGCGCCTGGGCGAGATTATCGCCGTCCGCATCAGCGCCCAGCTTAGCTACACGACGCAGGCCGTGCGCACGCCGCTGGGGGAGGCCCCTAGCCAGCTGCTGCGCGACTTCCCGGTGCTGGCTACCGTGCTGCGGGCCGGCCTGCCATTTCACCAGGGCTTTCTTAATTATTTTGATCAAAGCCCCAGTGCCTTCGCCGCGGCCTACCGCATCGAGGGTACGGCCAAGGTGCAGGTGCAGCTCGACTACCTGACCGCCCCGCGCCTCGACGAGCGCGTGCTCATTCTCGCCGACCCCATGCTGGCCACCGGCAAGAGCCTCGTACAAACCTACCGCGCCATGCTGCGCTTCGGTACCCCGCGCCAGGTGCACATCGCGGCCGTCATCGCCTCGCCCGAAGGGGTCGATTACGTGATGCGCGAAATTCCGGAAGCCTCGCTGTGGGTGGCCGCCGTCGATGAAAAGCTCAATGACCAGGCCTACATCGTGCCCGGCCTCGGCGACGCCGGCGACCTGGCTTTCGGCAGTAAAATATAGCCGCTGGCCCGCCGTTTAAGCACCCACAGCCAAGTCGCCCCCCGCCCGATGCAGCTAGTCGGCTGAACCTCCTTGGCCCAAACGGGGTATGTTTGCTAGGTCATTCGCCGCAATCGTAGCGCTTTTGCGGCTTAATTTCACTTTTCCCGCGCTGGTGTTACACTTTGCCATGAAGCTTGCTTCAGTCTTCCTGTTTAGTACCGTCAAGTTCTTGGCCGGTCCGCTGGCTGGCAACGCGATGGGGCTGGGTTTTTGGCCCACGCTGGGCCTCACCGTGGCGGGCATGATGACGAGCGTGTTCATCATTTCCGGCGTGGGCCGGGTGTGGGTGCGCCACCGGCAAATGCAGCGGCGGCTGCGCCGGGCGCCCGTCTTCTCCAAGCGCTCGCGCAACATCATTAAAGTGTTCAAGCGTTTCGGCATGGGCGGCATCGCGTTTCTGACGCCCGTGCTGCTGTCGCCCATCGGCGGCACTGTCATTGCCACGCTGCTGGGGGTGCCGCGCCAGCGCATCATGCTGCACATGCTCTGGAGTGCCGTGCTCTGGGGTGGCGTGCTCACGCTGGCCAGCGCCCGCATCGGGCACCTGCTGCATCACTAGATTAAATGTAGGGGAATGGGAAGATGTAGAAAATGGGGGGAATGGGAAAATGTAGAGAATGGGGGGAATGAAAAGATGTGAAGAATGTGAGAATGAGGGTTTACTCTCACATTCTCCACATCTTTTCATTCCCCCCATTCTCTACATCTTCCCATTCCCCCACATTCTCTACATTTTCCCATTCCCCACATTCTCTACATTTAGTTCGACTTCCTTCTCGGCCGGGACTTAATAGCTTTCATGCCGGGGGCGGAAGCACCTTTCTTGCCGGGGTTTTTCTTGGCTCCCTTCTGGCTCTTCTTACGGCCTTCCTCGAAGGGCTTGCCGGTGCGCTTGTCGATGGTTACGCCCGGCTTGATCCACTCCTTTTTCTCGTGGAAGGCCCCGGCGAAAGTGGGGTCTTCGCGGCGGCGCTGCTCGTCGAGCACGCGGGCGTGCTGCTGGCTTTCCAGAAAAGGGGTGTTGGTGATCTGCACTTCCTCGGGAATGGGCAGCAGCGGAATTTCCTGCTTGGTCAGCGCCTGGATGCGCTCGATGTGCTGGCGCTCGGCGGGGTTGGCAAACGTGATGGCCGCGCCCGTGTGCCGCGCCCGGCCTGTGCGGCCGATGCGGTGCACGTAGTCGTCGTAAATCAGCGGCACGTCGAAGTTGATGACGTGGCTCACCTGGGGCACGTCGATGCCTCGGGCGGCCACGTCGGTGGCCACTAGGTAGCGCACCTCGCCAGCCTTAAAGGCATCCATGCTGTTGAGGCGGGCGTTCTGGCCTTTGTTACCGTGGATGACGCGCACCTCACCCACGGGAGCCTTGCGCTGGAGGAAGCGGGCCACTTCGTCGGCATTCTCCTTGGTGCGGGCAAACAGCATCACCCGGGTCATTTCCTGGGCGTCGCGGTGCAGCAGGTATTCGAGCAGGTTGATTTTGGTGGCCAGGTTGGGCACTTCGTACAGGCTCTGGGTCACGGTCTGGGCCGGCTGGGCGGGCGGCGTCACCTCCACCCGCATCGGGAATTCCAGAAATTCCTCGCTCAGCGCCGTTACCCGCTCGGGCATGGTGGCCGAGAACAGCACATTCTGGCGCTTTCGCGGGATGATTTCCAGAATGCGCCGAATCTGGGGCATGAAGCCCATGTCCATCATCTTATCGGCCTCGTCAAGCACCAGCGTGGTCAGGTTTTTCAGCACTAGGTCGCCCTTGAGGTAAATCTCCATGAGGCGGCCCGGCGTGGCAATCAGAATGTCCAGCCCCTTCTTGATGGTCTCAATCTGCGTTTTCGGCCCCAGCCCGCCGTAGATGGCGAAAATGCGCAAGTCGGTGTAGGTAGCCAGCGCCTTGAGGTGCTTTTCGAGCTGAATGGCCAGCTCGCGGGTCGGGGCCAGGATGAGTGCGCGCGGGTGCTCGCCCTGCGCGTATTTCACTTTCATGAGCAGCGGCAGGCCGAAGGCGGCGGTTTTGCCGGTGCCGGTTTGGGCAATGCCCAGCACGTCGTGCCCGGCCAGCAGCAGCGGAATGGTCTGGCTCTGCACCGGCGTGGGCTCGGTGAAGCCGGCCTCGGCTACGGCGGTGAGTAATTGCTTGTTAAGCTTAAAGTCGGCGAACGTGGCGGGGGTATCCATCCCGCAAAGGTCGGGCAATTTTGCTGCGTGGGGCGCACGCCGTTCGTTAATAGTTGGCGCCTGGTGGGCCGGGAGGCGTAAATTTTTGCCGGAAATTTTACCGTAAAGCCTTGCGCGGAATCATCCGGCTCGTATCTTTGCACCCACAAATCACCACACGGTAGATATAGCTCAGCTGGTTAGAGCGTCGGATTGTGATTCCGAAGGTCGTGGGTTCGAGCCCCATTATTTACCCGCAGCAAAGTCCCCGGATGCAAATCCGGGGACTTTTTTTGTTATTTGCATAGTTGCATCCCCAGCCTAGTCGTTTTTTTCTTTTTACCCAAACTACCCGCAATGAGTCTGCTCGTTATCGGCTCCGTGGCCTTCGACGCCCTGGAAACTCCCTTCGGCAAAACCGATAAGATTATCGGTGGCGCGGCTACCTACATCAGCCTTTCGGCTTCGTATTCGACCAAGCCGGTGAATCTGGTGGCCGTGGTGGGCGGCGACTTTCCGCAGTCCGATATCCTGACCTTGGAAGAGCACGGCGTTGATACTAAAGGCCTGCAAATCAAGGCCGATGAGAAGTCGTTTTTCTGGTCGGGCAAGTATAACAAGGACCTCAACTCGCGCGAAACCATTACCACCGAGCTCAACGTGCTCGGCTCGTTCGATCCCATCATTCCCGACGCTTACCAGGATTGCAAATACCTGATGCTCGGCAACCTGGCCCCGCAGGTGCAGCGCCTCGTTATTCAGCGCCTCATCAACCGCCCCAAGCTCATCGTGCTCGACACCATGAACTTCTGGATGGACTCGGCCCCCGATGAGCTGCTGGCGACCATCGAAATGGTAGACGTGCTCAGCATCAACGACGAGGAAGCCCGGCAACTCTCCGGCGAGTACTCGCTGGTGAAGGCGGCCCGCAAAATTCTGGCTTTTGGCCCCAAGTTCTTGATTATCAAGAAGGGCGAGCACGGCGCGTTGCTCTTCCACAAAAATAAAGTATTCTACGCCCCGGCCCTGCCGCTGGAGGAGGTATTTGACCCCACCGGCGCGGGCGACACCTTCGCGGGCGGCCTCATCGGCCACATCGCGGCTACCGACGACTGCTCATTTGAGAACATGAAGCGGGCCGTCATTCACGGCTCGGCGATGGCCTCATTCTGCGTGGAGAAATTCGGTACTGAGCGCCTGCTCAACCTCACCCAAGCGGAAATCGAAGCCCGCGAAGCCCAGTTTGAAGAATTGGTGCGCGTGCAGCCCGCCGGCGTAGTGGCGTAGTAATCGAAGTAAAAAGCAAAGACCGTCATGTGCAGCATGACGGTCTTTTTTATTCTGGCAAGTAAAATAATCTGCTGACCTATGCCGAGCTGGCTGCGCAAAAACCGTGGTGAAATCTTGTTCCTGAGTGCCTTCGCGCTGGTGATGGGTACCGATTTGCGCCTGCCAGTAGCGAGCACTTTGCAGCGCGGGCTGTTGGCTACCGGCCTATGGCACGCCACGCCCCCCGTGCTGCCCGCCAGCCCGGCCGGGCAGCCGGCTAGCCTGCATAGCGACTATCCGTACCCGTTGCCCCTGCTCACGCTCGATGGCCGCCCGGCCAACCTGCGTCAGTTTAAGGGGAAAGTAGTATTAGTAAACCTGTGGGCTAGCTGGTGCCCCCCTTGCCTGGCAGAAATGCCGGGCTTGCAAGCGCTTTACCAAAAGACGGATACGGCCAGGGTGGCTTTCGTGCTCATCTCGCTCGACGTCAACCCCAACAAGGCGCGGGCCTTGCTCAAGCGCAAAGGCTACACGATGCCGGTGTTTTTTCCGGCGGTGTCGCTGCCTGCTCCGTTCGATTCGCCGTCGATTCCGTCTACCGTTATTCTCATGCCCAGCGGCCGGGTGGCCGACCGCCACGATGGCATGGCCGACTACGATACGCCGGAGTTTAGGGCCGCGCTCGAAAAGCTGGCGGACCGCTAAGAGCTTACCAAGCCAGCCGCAACCTCTGCGCGCGGAAGCAGGTAAAAGGAAGAGCAATAACGCTCCACTCTTTTCCTTTCCCGCCATGTCACTCGCCAAAAAAGAAACCGACCTCACCAACGATAAAACGTCCGTAAATCCGGCTGCTAATACCAAGCGCAAAAGCACTCAGGTGCAGAGCCCCAATACGATGGACGTATCGGCCCACGGTAATACCACCGATGGCAACAGCGCTGGCCACGGCGTAAATAACATCCGCAACAACCCGCAGGGCAACCACCCCATGTCGGTAGCCGGCGGTAAAATCGGCAAGGGCGGCGACCCCAAGCACTAGACCGCAGATTTAACGGATTTAACGGATTTCGCAGATACGCCCGCCAGCCTGCGGCGGCGGGCTGACTAGCCGAATGACGTTACTAAAAAGCAAAGGCCACCTGTACGGGTGGCCTTTGCTTTTTAGGTTCTTATTTTATTCTAGAAGTTAAACTTTTAAAAGCTAAGCTGATAACTCGTTTGTCATGCTGAGCTTGCAAAACATTTCATTAAATCGGGCAGCCTATCCAAGTGTAATCAAGACGATTTGCAGGCTCAACATATAGACGATTTCGCGGGCTACACTAGCTGATTCATCATCTAGTAATTACCCGAGCGCAAACCCTGATCACATCCAGCTAGCCAGCCCGCCGCCGGAGGAAGGCGGGCGTATCCCCGAAATCCGTTTAATCCGTTAAATCTGCGGTCTGTGGGGCCAGTTGAGCCATTTTTGGAAGCCAGCTTTTTGAGTTTCGTCGGCCTCGGCGAGGATTTCTACGGCGTAGCGGATGCCAAACGTAGCGGCGGGCAGCGCCGCTAGTTCCACAACAAGCAGCCGACTCTGGCGAAATACCGCCAGCTCGTAGGTCGGCGCACCGGTGCTGAGCAGGCTTTGCAGATTGGCTTCAACGCGGCGGCCGTTCACGGCCACAATTTCATCATCGACGGTGAGCGCGGTGGCGGCCGGCGAGCCGGGCCAGATGTACGTTACCTCGGTCCGTTCGCTTTTTAGCGCCGTGCGGAAGCCGAAGATACCTTCCGAGGCCGAGGCGTTTTCGTAGGCCACCAGCTGGCAGCCGACCCAGCGTAGGGCCTTGTCGAGCGGCTCCTGCAAGGGCGCGGTACCGTTGATAAATTTGTCGAAGTACACCTGCATTTTGCGGCCGGCTACCTCGCTCACGATGCGGGCGTAGTCGTCTTCGGTATAGCCGATCCCGGTTTTGCCGAAGTCTTCGTAGAGGCGGCGCATCACGTCGTCGAGGCTGCGGGCGTGGCCGTGCAGCTGCCGGATGGTTAGGTCGAGCAGGAGCGCCGTGAGCGCGCCCTTGTGGTACACGCTCACCTTGCGGTCGGGCACGCCGGGTTTGTAGCCATCGAGCCAGAGGTCCATGCTGGCATCGGCCAAGGAGAGGTTTTGGCCGCCCGCGTCGTCGTAGTGTTTGCGCAGCACGATATTGAGCTCCTCGAAATACTGGGCGGGCGTGCGCACCTTGCTCCGGGCCAGCAGGTATTCGCCGTAATAGGTCGTGACGCCCTCGGCGAGGTAGCAGGTGCGGAAATAGTTTTCGCGGGCGTAGTCGTAGGGCTGCATCTCGGCCGGGCGGATAGCCTTGATGTTCCAGGTGTGAAATAGTTCGTGGCAGCTTACCCCCAGCAGCTCCTTGTACAGCACCTCGTGCATCAGCAACTCGGCTGGCCCCAGCGTGATTACCGTCGAGTTGTGGTGTTCCACGCCGTGGTAGTGCTTGTAGGGTAGGAATTGATTGAGGAAGTGGTAATCCTGCACCGGAAAGCCACCAAACAAGGTCAATTGCTCTTCCGAAAACGCTTTAAAGTCAGCTAGTAAGCGCGGCCAGTCAAGAATGGCCTCCTCGCCCTGCGCCCACACGTGGAACGGCAAGCCACCCGCCTCGTACTGCTGGTGCTGGATGGTCGGGCTGGCGATGAGCGGCGCATCGGCCAGCTGATCGAAATTGCTGGCCTGGAGCGTATTGGGCAGCGTTTGGGGCAGGCCACAGGCCAGCCGCCAGTCTACGGGCAGGTCGAGCGTCAGCTGGCACGGCGCGTCTTGCTGGCCCTCGGCGTACATGAGCGCCTGCACAGGGTTGAGGTACAATTGAGTAGCGTCGAGCCACGAGCCGCCGGCATCCATTTGGTGGGCGTAGAAGTTGTAGCGCACGCGTACGCTGCGGCCCGCCGCGCCGGGCACCTCCCAGCGGTCCTTGGTAGTTTTGCGGTAGGGCAGGGGCTCGTCGGTTTCGGCGTCGCTAATCTCTACGCGCTGAATCTTTTGTCCGAAGTTTTGCAGCTCGTAGCGGCCAGGCCGCCAGGCGGGTAGCTGCAAGGCCAGCGGGCTGCTGGCCTCGGCGGGTACCTCCACCATGAGCTGCACTTGCAGGTAAAACGTGAGCGGGTTCTCGAAGGAAATGTGGTAGTAGGTCATGCAAGGGCGGGGAGAAAGCGGCTGGCAATGTAAAGCGCGGTCGCGCTTCGTGGTTTGGAGAGAAGGCTTTTTACGCAGGCTCGTCAACCGCAGCAACGTTCCGAGCTCCTAGCCGGCAGAATACGGCCCCCTTTCGCCTTGCCCTTGCTATTGTAAAACGAAACCCGTACCTTTGCCGGCCCAACTCGCAATTTGACCAGACATGAAACGTACCTATCAACCCTCGCAGCGCAAGCGCCGCAACAAACACGGTTTCCGCAACCGTATGGAAACCGCTAACGGCCGCAACGTGCTGGCCCGTCGTCGTGCCAAAGGCCGCAAGCGCCTCACCGTATCGGACGAAGGCCGTCACAAGCGCTAGTAGCTTAAGCTGTTAGCAAATAGCTGATGGCGGGGATTAGTAGATAGTCCTCAGCTAGAAGGTAGCCGCATTGTCGGGGCAGGTTGTTTGCTGGCATCGCCAGGAACTGCTGCCGCTACAATGCGGCTTCGCTATTATACTTACCTATCAACCGTGGACGAGCCTACCGTGCCCAGCCCGCCGCTCCCGGCCAGCCGGAGCTATACCTTCCCGAAGGAAGAGCACTTGTGCAGCAAAAAGCGCATTGAGCAGCTTTTCAACCGGCAAAACCCCTCGCTGGGCGTGTATCCGCTGCGTCTGACCTGGGTGGTGGCCCCGGCGCGCACTACCGCCCCGCCGCAGGTGCTGATCACGGTGCCCAAGCGGGCCTTTAAGCGGGCCGTAGACCGCAACCACCTCAAGCGTCTGCTACGCGAGGCATACCGCCTCAATAAATACCGTCTGCTCGAAGCCGAAAACGGTCACCCGGTGGAGCTACTGGGCCTGCTTTATACCGGGAAAGAAAAAAGTGAGCTGGCACTAATAGAAAAAAAATTAATTTCTGGGTTGAATCGTTTGCTGGCAGAAGCGGCTGTGCAACGCGCAGCGTAGTTGTCCTTATCTTCACGCTAGCGTACAAGCCGCGGAATACGGGCACTGCCAGTACCTAAAGCACAGTTCTGCGTACTGACAAGCCCTTCCCGTTCAGCTATCTCTCAGCCCGATGACCAACCGCAACAAACTACTCGTTACCCTCGGCCTCGGCGCGCTCGGCCTCGTTAGCTTTCGGGCGGCCTCCGACAGCGACCGCTACTTCGAGATTGCCAAGAACCTCGACATTTTCGCCACCCTTTTTAAGGAGGTGAATACGTATTACGTAGACGAGATTACGCCCGGTAAGCTGGTTAAAACCGGTATCGACGGCATGCTCAAGTCGCTGGATCCCTATACCAACTACATCCCGGAAGACGATATCGAGGATTTTCGTACGCTGACCACGGGGCAGTACGGCGGCATTGGTATTGAGGTGGCCAAGCGTAATAATAAGTTTGTGGTGCAGAGCGCCTACGAGGGCTATCCTGCCCAAAAGGCTGGCTTGCTACCCGGCGATGAGATATTGACTATCAATAACATCAACGTCGATAAGAAGAGCAGTGCGGATATCAACAAGCTACTGCGGGGCCAGGCCAACTCGATCGTGAAGCTGCTGGTGACGCGCTACGGCCAAGACAAGCCGGTGGAGATAGAGGTAACCCGCGACCGCATCCAAGTGGATAACGTGCGCTACTACGGCATGCTCACCAATGATATTGGCTATTTCCAATTAGGGGGCTTCACGATGGACGCGGGCCGGGAGGTGCGCAACGCCGTGGTAAAGCTGAAGGAAAAGGGCGCGAAGAAAATCGTATTCGATATTCGCGACAACCCCGGCGGCCTGCTCAACGAGGCTGTGAATATATCCAACCTATTCGTAGATAAGGGCTTGGATGTAGTAAGCACCAAGGGCAAAGTCACGGAGTGGAACAAGACGTACAAGGCGCTCGACGTGCCGCTCGACACCCAGATGCCGATGGCCGTCATTACGAGCAACCGCTCGGCTTCGGCTTCGGAAATTGTATCGGGCGTGTTGCAGGACTACGACCGCGCCGTGCTGGTGGGCGAACGCACTTTCGGCAAGGGGCTGGTGCAAGCTACCCGGCCACTGAGCTACAATTCGCAACTGAAGGTGACCACCGCGAAGTACTACATCCCCAGCGGGCGCTGCATTCAGGAGATTGACTACTCGCACCGGGCCGAGGATGGCGCGCTGAGCAAGTTTCCCGACTCGCTGCGCACGGCTTTCAAAACCCAGGCCGGCCGCACGGTGTACGACGGTGGCGGCGTAGCCCCCGACATCGACGTGCAGGACCGGGAAATTGCTGACATCACCCGCGTGCTTCTCCAAAAAGGCTACCTTTTTGACTATGCTACGCGCTATCGGGCCGAGCATCCCGCCATCGCCCCGGCGCGGGACTTTAAGTTGCCAGATGCCGATTACCAGAAGTTCATTGCTTACCTGCAAGGCAAGAACATCAACTACAGCACCGATGCCGAGCGGTCGCTTACCGACCTCACCAAAAAGGTGAAAGAAGACAAGCACTACGACGACGTTAAGCCCGAGCTCGACGCTATCAAGCGCAAAGTGGCTGCCAATAAAACGAATGACTTACAGCGCTTCAAGCCCGAAATCCGGGAGCTGCTGGAGGAGGAGATTGTTTCCCGCTACTATTACGAGAAGGGTCGTACCGAGGCTGGCTTCGATGATGACCCGAATATCCAGGCCGCCGTGGCCGTACTCAACGACCCCAACCGCTACGCCGCGCTGCTGAAGCCCGGGGGGCAGGCGGCAAGTGCCCGCAAGTCGGCGGGTACTTCGAAATAACAAGAGAGGCGTCCATCAGGACGCCTCTTTTGTTAGTAGCATAACGTGATCAAGGTCGGTTCTGTACTGGCGCGAGTTTAGGCGCAGCCGTAACTTGTGCCGGGAATGAGTGGAGGCTGTGCCTCCACTGCCGCGCTAGCGGAAATACTACAATTGTGCAGATTATTCTGGTCAATCGCTACCTTATGCGATAATTACCGCTGGCGCGGCAGTAGAGGTACAACCTCCACCTCATGAGCAGGCACGAGTTACGGCTGCGCCTAAACTCGCGCCAGTACAGCTAGGACAGAAATAATACGAACCAGTGGCTCCGAATACTAATAGTAAGTATTCGGTATCAAGTAGCCTTGTACGTAGTCATGAATGCCTTCCTCCAGCGTGGCGAACGGCCGCTCGTAGCCGATGCTGCGGAGCTTGCGCATGTCGGCCTCGGTGAAGTATTGGTAAGTGGCGCGAATATCTTCAGGAGTATCGCGGAAGCGGATGTCGGCTGGCTGGCCCAGCGCGGCGAAGGTATTGAGGGCAAGGTCCATGAAGGTGCGAGCCTGGCCGGTGCCGAGGTTGTAGAGGCCTGAGTGCGTGCGGTGGTGCAGCAGGAAATAGCACACTTCCACCACGTCCTTCACGTACACGAAGTCGCGCATTTGGCCACCGTCCACGTATTCGGGGTTGTGCGAGCGGAAGAGCTGCATGCTACCGTTTTCCCGGATCTGGCGGAAGGCGTGCAGAATGACCGAGGCCATGCGGCCCTTGTGGTACTCGTTGGGACCGTAGACGTTGAAGAATTTGAGTCCCGCCCAGAAATATGGCTTTTCCTCCTGAGCCAGGGCCCACTTGTCGAAGTCGTTTTTCGACTCGCCGTAGGGATTGAGCGGGCGCAGCTGGTAGGGGAGGGCATCGTCCTGGTCGGAGTAGCCGAGGCGGCCGTCGCCGTAGGTAGCGCCGCTGCTGGCGTACACGAGCGGCAGGTTGTAGCGCACGCAGGCCTGCCACATTTGCTTGCTATAGTTGAGGTTGAGCAAGTCGAAGATGGCGGGATCCTGCTCGGTGGTGTCGGTGCGGGCACCCAGGTGAAAGATGAACTCAACCTGTTCGTGGTGAGCGTCGAGCCACTCGAAAAACTCTTCGCGGTCAACGTACTCCCGCAGCTTTTTCCCGTGGATGTTGGGCAGCTTTTTCTCAATGGCGAAGTTATCGACCACGACGAGGTCGTTGAAATTGGCGGCGTTGAGGCGGGAGACAAGGCAGCTGGCGATAAAGCCAGCCGCGCCGGTGACGACTATCATAAACGGGAAGAATTAGACCCTAAAGGTAGCGAATGGGGACGGGCCCGGGGCGGCAAACGGCCAGTTGCCCCGAGTGGCTTTATCTACGCGCCAGCCAGCAGCCCGGCTCCTTGGGGGGTAGCATTTTTCGTATCTTTGCACCTCAAAAATAATTAGCTATTGGCCGGTAGCTGCTAGCTTTTAACGTTTTAAAAAAGCTGCTAGCTAACGGGTAGTAGCCAACAGCTTCATATACTATGCTATACGTCAGCCGCCGCGAGCATTTCAATGCCGCGCACAAGCTCTACAATCCTGCCTGGAGCCCAGAGCGCAATGCGGAGGTATTTGGCCCCTGCGCCAACGAAAACTGGCACGGTCACAATTACGAGATGATTGTAACCGTGAAAGGCCAGCCCGACCCCGACACCGGCTTCGTGGTAGATCTCAAGGCACTCAGCGACCTCATTCGCACGCACATCACCGAGCAGGTAGACCACAAAAACCTCAACCTCGACGTGCCCTTCCTCAAGGGACAACTCGCCAGCACCGAAAACCTGGCCGTAGCCTTCTGGCAGATCTTGCAGCGTGAGTTGCCGGCCATTACCGCCGCCCAGCTCCACTGCATCAAGATCTACGAGACGCCCCGCAACGCCGTGGAATACTTTGGGTAATTATGAGTTATAAATTATGAATTATGAATTGAGTCTGCTTTTCCTGCATTGACTTAATAAACAATTCATAATTCATAATTCTCAATTCATAATTGAAAATGAAGTACTACCTCATTGCCGGCGAGCGCTCCGGCGACACCCACGCCGCGCACCTGCTGCGGGAGCTTAAGAGCCAGGACCCGGCCGCCGATTTTCGCTACTGGGGCGGCGACCAGATGGAGGCCGAAGGGGGGCACCTTGTACGCCATTACCGTGAACTGGCCGTGATGGGCTTTTGGGAGACGGCGACCAGCTTGCTCAAATTTCGGGGTTATCTGAAAGAGTGCCAGGCGGATATTCTGGCTTACCGGCCCGACGTGCTCATCTTAGTTGACTACGGCGGGTTCAACCTGCGGATGGCGGCCTGGGCCAAGGAGCAGGGCATCACGGTGTTCTATTATATCTCGCCCAAAATCTGGGCCTGGAACCAGGGCCGCGTGGAAAAAATCAAGGCGTTGGTAGATAAGATGTTCGTTATCCTGCCTTTTGAGGCGGAGTTTTACCAGCGCTTCGATTATAAAGTGGATTATATCGGCAACCCTACGGCCGACGAGGTGGCGGCATTCGTGCCCGACCCTAACTTTATGACCCAGCACGGGCTGGACCCCGCACGCAAAATCATTGCCGTGCTGCCGGGCTCGCGCAAGCAGGAAATCGAGGAAATGCTGCACGAGATGCTGGCCGTGCTGCCCGCGTTTCAGGAGTATCAGTTTGTGGTGGCCGGTGTGAGCAACCTCGACCGCGCCTACTACGCGCACTTCGAGCGCAACGGCATCAAGCTCGTTTTTGACCAGGCCTATGACTTGTTGAGCCGGGCCAGCGCCGCCCTCGTGACGAGTGGCACGGCGACCCTCGAAACGGCGTTGTTTGGGGTGCCGCAAGTGGTGTGCTACCGCACCAGCGGCCTCACCTACATGATTGGCAAAGCGGTGATTAAGGTGCCTTATATCTCGCTAGTCAACCTCATTGTGGGGCGCACGGTGGTGGAAGAGTTTATTCAGAGCGAGTTTACGGCTCGCAACCTGCTCGACGAGCTCAAGCGCCTGCTTACCGACGAGGCCTACATTGCCAAGCAAAAGGCCGGCTACGCCGAGTTGCGCCAGAAGCTGGGTCAGCACAACGCTGCTCGCCAGGCTGCTGCGCTGATGATTAGCTACTTGGGCGAGAAGCAGGCTGCTGCTTAGGCGAAGAGCCGCACCAACAGCGCGTTGAGCGGCTGAACATTTGGGCCGGTTTGGCTATTTAATTAGCCAGGCCGGCCCGAGTTAGTTGGGGGCCGGCTAGCCCTATGTTGTTCCAATCGCCCACCTCCCCAGCCAGCGCCGAGCGTACCACCGTGCAGCGGGTGGTGGGCACTGGACTCACCCGCGCCACCGACCTGCTGGCCATCGAAGCTCCGCTCGAAATCAGCTTGGAGCATGGGCCTACTGCCGAGCGCCAAGTGCATACCCTGGCCGTGACTATGCGCACGCCCGGCCACGACGCCGAACTGGCGGCGGGCTTCTTACTCAGCGAAGGTATCATTAGCGATCCGACTGCTATCGAATCGCTGGCCCACTACGCCGACCCGCGCCGCCCCCGGGAGCGCGGCAACGTGCTGCGCGTCGCCCTGGCTCCCGGCGTGGTACTGGAGCTCGACCGGCTGGAGCGCCATTTCTACACGACTTCCAGCTGCGGCGTGTGCGGCAAGACCAGTATCGATGCGGTAAAGGCCGTGAGCTGCCCCGTGCCGCCGCCCGCCGATAGCCCGCAGGTGCCAGCCAGCCTGATTCACGAGCTACCCGGGCGGCAGCGCGCCGCCCAGCAGCTATTCGAGCAAACGGGGGGCCTGCACGCCACCGCGCTATTCTCGGCCGAGGGCGAGCTACTCATCCTGCGCGAAGACGTGGGCCGCCACAATGCCTTCGACAAAGTAGTGGGGGCCGCTCTCCTGGCTAGTCAGCTCCCCCTAAATCAGCACCTGGTATTACTAAGCGGCCGCGCCAGCTTCGAGCTGGTGCAAAAAGCGGCCCTGGCCGGCGTACCCATCTTAGCCGCCGTAGGTGCTCCCAGCAGCCTGGCCGTAGAAGCCGCCGAAGAATTTGGCCTCACCCTGCTAGGCTTCGTTCGTCAAGAGCGCTTCAACATCTACACCCACGCCCACCGCATCATCCCCACCTAGCCGGCCCGCTCAGCCAGCTAGCCAGCCACCAAAGGCCAGCGGGCGCATCCCCGAAATCCGTTAAATCCGTTAAATCTGCGGTCCATGAAGCTGCGATTGGAAGAAAATTCGCTCCGCCTGCGCCTCTCCGAAGCCGAGGTGCGCGAGTTTGCCGCGACCGGCCGGGTAGCCCAGACCATCGCGTTTGGCCCCGGCGCTGGGCAAACTTTTACCTACGCCCTAGAGCGCTTGCCCGAAGCCAACCCCGCTCCGGCCGTGCAGCTACGCTACGAGACTGGGGCACTGGCCATAGAAGTGCCAGCCTCCGTAGCCCGGCAGTGGGCTGATACCGAAAACATTGGCTTTAAAGGGCAGATTTTAGTAGCCGAAGGCCAGGAATTACGTATCGTAGTGGAGAAAGACCTCGACCGGGACCATTAGCCTTGCCAAGGAGGCCGGGTAACGGTCAGTCTTAGTTATTTCCAGCGTCTTGTCCCACCCATTTGCTAGCTATTTTATGGAAGAATCTCCCATCAACAATCCCGGCCACGCTGGTAAAACGGAGCAGCAAGGCGCCGAGAGAAACACGCCCAAAAGTGGCCAGCGGGCCGAGCAAGGCACGGCCCCCGCGCCCGACCACTACCGACCCGACCCCCAAAACGAGCGCGACCAAATGTCCATTCCCGCCCCCGACGTAGCCGGTGCCAAGTACCACAACCCCGTACTGGCCCAGCCCACCGAAGAGTTTACCGGCCTCAAGCTCGAAAACCGCATGAAAATCGCGGCCGGCGTGCAGGCAGTTATCAAGTCGATGGAGTTTAACTGGGGTGAGGCGGGCCTCACGCGGGGTACCCACGGGCTGCTCAAGATGAACCAGAAGGACGGCTTCGACTGCTCGTCCTGCGCCTGGCCCGATCCCGACGACCACCGCTCGGTGGCCGAGTTTTGCGAAAACGGCGCGAAGGCCACCGCCTCCGATGCCGACGAGCGGGCCTGCGGCCCCGAGGTGTTTGCCAAGCACAGCCTGGCTGAGCTCTCGCGCATGACCGACCGCGACCAGAACAACCTGGGGCGCCTCACGCACCCGATGGTGAAGCGCCCCGGTGGCACCCACTACGAGCCCATCGAGTGGCCCGAGGCCTTCGAGCTGATTGGCCGCGAGCTCAACGCGCTGGCCTCACCCAACGAGGCAGCTTTCTACACCTCGGGCAAGGTGCCCAACGAGCCGGCCTTTCTGTTTCAGCTATTCGCCAAGCAATTAGGGACTAACAACTTGCCCGATTGCTCCAACATGTGCCACGAAAGCAGCGGGGCAGCATTGAGCCCCACGCTGGGCCTGGGCAAGGGCTCGGTGACGCTTAATGACATCCACGAGGCGGAGGTGATTCTCATCATCGGCCAGAACCCGGGTACCAATCACCCGCGGATGCTCACGGCTTTGCAAAAGGCCAAGAAAAACGGGGCTAAAATTATCAGCGTGAATCCGTTGATTGAGGCGGGCCTCAACCACTTCAAAAACCCGCAGGACTTCATGAACCCCATCAAGGCGCTGGGGGTGCTGCTGGGCGACGGTACGCCGATTACCGACTTGTTTTTGCAAGTGCGGGTGGATGGCGATATGGCCCTGCTGCGCGGCATTATGAAGCACCTTTTCGAGGCCGAGGACCGCAACCCCGGGCAGGTGGTGGACCACGAGTTTATCAAGCAGTATACCACGGGCTTCGAGTCGTTTGAGCAGAATATCCGCAATACGAGTTGGGAGGATATCGAGACGCTGAGCGGTATCAGCCGGGAGCTGCTATTGGAAGCGGCCAACATTATTGCCCGCAAGCAGAAAATCGTGACTTGCTGGGCTATGGGCGTGACGCAACAGCGCCAGGGCGTGCAAACCATTCAGGAAATTGTCAACCTGCAACTCATGAAAGGGGCCATCGGCAAGCCCGGCGCGGGTACCTGCCCGGTGCGGGGCCACTCCAACGTGCAGGGCGACCGCACAATGGGCGTGTGGGAGCAGCCCACCAAGGTATTTCAGGATGCGCTGGGCAAGGAATTCAATTTCCAGCCGCCTTACGAACACGGATTCGATACCGTGGAGACTATCAGGCAGATGTACCACGGCAACGTCAAGGTCTTCTTCAGCCTGGGGGGCAACCTGCTGGCCGCTGGCCCCGACACCGAGGTCATTGCCGAGGGGATGCGCAAGCAAAACCTGACCGTATACGTGGGCACCAAGCTCAACCGCGGCCACCTCACCACCGGTAAGACCAGCCTGCTGTTGCCCTGCTTCACGCACGCCGACATCGACATGCAAAAGAGCGGCCACCAGATGACGAGCTGCGAAAACTCGATGGGCGTGGTGAGCCAAAACAAGGGCGTACTCGTGCCGCTCGAAGGCCACAACATGATGAGTGAGGTGGCCATCCTGGCCGGCGTGGCCATCGCCACGCTCGGCCCCGACCGCACCAACGTGGCCGACTGGGTAGCCATGACCGAGAACTACGACGTGATTCGTGACCACGTATCGCGCGTGATTCCCGGCTTCGAGAAATTCAACGAGCAGCTGCGGCAGCCCGGCGGCTTCTACCTGCCCAACGGCCCCCGCGAGCGCAAGTTCACGACCCAAAACGGCAAGGCTAATTTCACCACCACCGAACTGGAAAAATATAGCCTGGAGCCCGGCCAGCTCGTGCTGATGACGGTGCGTAGCCACGACCAGTTCAACACCACCATCTACGACTACAACGACCGCTACCGGGGCATCCACGGCGAGCGCCGGGTGCTGTTCATGAACAAGGCCGACATGGCCGAGCGCGGCCTCAAGGCCAAGGACGTTATCGACATTACGAGCCACTTCGAGGGTGAGCAGCGCACGGTGGAGAAATTTATCGCGGTGCCCTACGACATTCCAAAGGGCAACGTGTCGGCTTATTTCCCCGAGGCCAACCCACTGGTGCCGATTGCCAGCGTCGCCAAAACGAGCAACACGCCTACTTCGAAGTACGTGGTCGTAACGGTGGTGCCGAGCAAGGTTGCCAGCGGAGCCCAGGGGCAGAAGTCCCGCCAGCAGGCCGTGCCCGCGTAGCGGCCCGCTTTGGTTGTGAAAACCCCTGGCCGGTCAGCCAGGGGTTTTCTTTTTAACCCAATCGGCTTGTTTACAGTACACAACTAGCCGTGCCAGCCACTCAACGCAGTGCTCGCATAGTCCAGCTGAGAAGTGGTAGCCACGCGACCCCGTAACTACTCACCGTCGGTAAGCTGCGCTTCCCCAACGTCCCTTCATCCTTATTCCCACCCCTATGGCTGATACCTCTTCCGCGCCGCTCCTCGACCGCAGCCGCACCATCGCGCCGCCCGGCTACAACCGCTGGCTGGTGCCGCCCGCCGCGTTGGCCATTCACCTGGCCATCGGGCAGGCCTACGCCTTCAGCGTGTTCAATAAGCCACTGGGCTCGCTGCTCAGCGGCGACCCGGCCAACCCCGCGCCCGGCGACTGGACGCCCACGCAGATTGGGTTTACCTTTTCCATTGCCATCGTGTTACTGGGGTTGTCGGCGGCGTTGTTTGGCAAGTGGCTGGAGCGGGTTGGGCCGCGCAAAGCCATGCTGGCGGCTTCGCTGTGCTTTGGCGGGGGCTTTTTAATTGCCTCGCTGGGCGTGAGCCTGCACAATATCTGGCTGGTGTACTTCGGCTACGGTTTCGTGGGGGGCATCGGGCTGGGTATCGGCTACATCTCGCCGGTGAGTACGCTCATCAAGTGGTTTCCCGACCGCAAGGGCGTGGCGACGGGCATGGCCATCATGGGCTTCGGTGGCGGGGCCATGATCGGCTCGCCGCTGGCCGTGGCGCTCATGAATCAGTTTAAGGGCTCGGCCCCGCAGGGCGTGGCCCCCGCATTTATCGCGATGGGGATCATCTACCTACTGTTCATGCAGTTTGGCGTCTGGACTATCCGCGTGCCAGCCGACGACTGGAAACCCGCCGGCTACGTGCCCAGCGAGGAGCACAATGCGCTCATTACGACCGGCAACGTATCGGCCGACAATGCCATCAAAACCCCGCAGTTCTGGCTGCTGTGGGTGGTGCTGCTCTGCAACGTAACGGCGGGCATCGGGGTGCTCGAAACGGCCTCGCCGCTCATTCAAGAGACTTTTTCCGACGCGGCAATGGGCGCGGGCCGGGGCGTCACGGCCGCCGCTGCCGCTGGCTTCGTGGGCCTGCTGAGCTTGTTCAACCTGCTGGGGCGCTTCTTCTGGTCGTCGGCCTCGGATAAAATCGGTCGTAAGCTCATCTACTTGATTTACTTCGGCCTGGGCGTGGTGCTGTACGCGCTGATTCCGACCCTCGGCCACAACTTGCAATTGACGCTGTACGTGGTAGTGGCCTGCGTGATTATCAGTATGTACGGCGGGGGCTTCGCCACCGCCCCGGCCTACCTGTCCGACTTGTTCGGCAAATACCAGGTGGGGGCCATTCACGGTCGCCTGCTCACCGCTTGGAGCACGGCCGGCGTGCTGGGGCCGCTTATCGTCCACCTGCTGCACGATAGCGCCAAGCAGAAGGGCCTGACTGGCGCGGCAGCTTATCAAAACGTCTTTTACACCATGGCCGGCCTGCTCGTAGTCGGCTTCCTGGCCGACCTGGCTGTAACGGCCGTGAACGAGAAATACCAGGAAAAAGGCCCCGTCACCATCGAAGCCGGCGGCCATTAAGTCCGTCCTTTACTTTATTCCGCACTATGAATCCGCATCAACCCTCCGCTGCCCCGGCAGCTATCGAAGAAGCCCGCGGCGGCTCGGCCGTGTTGGCCTGGCTCTACGTGGGCATCCCGCTGGCCTGGGGCGTGTCGCAAACGTTTATTAAAGCGTTGGCGCTGTTTAAGTAAGACCATGGTATCCTTTTACGCTATCTATCGTGGGGACCTCACCCCCCAGCCCCCTCTCCTTGGGGAGAGGGGGAGCCTGACGACTGCATAAGTCAGCTTGCGGTTGGTTGCGGTTGGCTCCCCCTCTCCCCAAGGAGAGGGGGCCGGGGGTGAGGTCCACGCGCCTGGCTAGTATAAATGTGTACCCTGCCTAAGAGTTGCTCGGTGTAAAATCACCTAAACCGCCACACTGGCCACACACTTCCCGCCGCAAACTGCGTTTGCTCTGCCGCCAACTCTACTAGCCCGTCAGCCGCCAGCAGGCCGGCCAAATCGCCCGAGCCGGCAGTCGGGGCCGGGTAGGCCAGCAGGCGACCATCGGCGGCGTGCTCCAGCCGCACGGCCAGAAAATAAGTAAGCGCGGGCTTGAACTCGACCGGGCCAGCCAGCTCCGCGAAAGCCGGCTGGCTGGCTTCGGCGGGCAGCCCCTGGCACTGGCGCAGCCAGGGCTGCACGTAGCGGTAATAATTGGCGAAGGTGGCTACCGGGTTGCCGGGCAGCGCGAATACCACCGCGCCGCCCGGTGCCTGCCCAAACCAGAAGGGCTGCCCCGGCCGCTGCGCCACCCGGTGAAAAATCTCCCGCACGCCCGACTCGCGCAGCGCCTGCGGCAGAAAATCGGCCTGGCCCTTCGAGACGCCGCCGCTCAGTAAGACGGCGTCGAAATTGGTCAGCAGCGCCGGTAATTCTTCTTTGAGCGAAGCTAAATCGTCGCGCAAGTGAAACTCCTGGCTTTCGCAGCCAGCCAGGGCCAGCGCGGCGCTCAGCATGGGGCCGTTGGAGCGCCGAATCTGGTGGGGGAGGGGTATGGCCGTGACGTCCACGATTTCGTCGCCGGTACTTACCACGGCCAGGCGCGGGCGGCGCGTCACGGCCAGGGTAGCGGCCCCCACGGTGGCGGCCACCGCGATTTCGGCGGGGCTCAGCACGCGGCCGGGAGTCAGCAGGCGCGCGCCGGCCGGCTGGTCGCTGCCCTGGGCGTGGACGTTGTGGCCGGCGCGGGGCGGGAGCACGCGCACGGTAGCCCGGCGACTGGGCTCGTGGCTGAACTCCACGTCTTCGTAGCGGATAACGGTATCGGTGCCGGGCGGTAAAACGGCCCCGGTCATGATCTCCACGGCGGCCTGGGAATCGGCCAGCGGCTGGGGCGCGGCCCCGGCCAGCTGGGTGCGCTCGATGGCAAAAGTAAGCTGCCCGGCCTGCAAAGTGCTAAACTGCAAGGCGATGCCGTCCATCGTGACGCGGGGGTAGGGCGGGAAGTCGCGGTCGGCCACTACGTCTTGGCGCAGCACGCGGCCCACGGCCTGGGCCAGCGGCACGGTTTTGGAGGGCAGCGGGCGGGCGGTGGCCAGCACCTGGCGGGTAGCGTCTTCGACGGAAAGCACGTAGGAAGCAGGAATAAAATGAACGTAGGCGGGATAATTTCAAGCCAATTTGCCGCCTAATTGTTGTGACGCCATGACGAATACCCCCGCCCCCCGCTCCAAGCACGCCGACCTCGCCCGCCCCGCCCTGGGCGAATTTGCCCGCCACGAGCTGGCGTTTATCGGCGCGCCCTGCGGCGATATTCAGCGGCTGGCCGCCCGCCTCACGGCCGCGCTGGCCCCCACCGGCCACCGCGTGGGCTACGTCGATGCCGACCACGCCAGCGGCGACGCCGACGAGGCCCAGGCCCTCAGCCCGCTGCTGCAAGCCGGGGCTTACGCCGAGCTAACCGACAAAATCCACTTTCGCCGCCTCGACGAGCGCCGCGCCCTCGACCGCTTTTCGCAGCCCGCTCTGCTGGCCGGGGCGAGCCTCGCGCTGGTCAACGGCAACCACTTCCGCGCCAGCCAGCAAGTTGTGCTCATCGACCCGCGTAAATCATTAGCCCACAAGCTCGACAAGCTCAGCGACGTGCAAGCCTTCGTGCTGGCCGAGGGCATCACGGAGATTCCCGACTATCTGCAAGCCCACCTGCCGCACCACGCCACGCTGCCCCGCTTCGCCCTGGCCAACGTGGCGGGCCTGGCCGCCTGGGTGCAGCAGTGGCTGGCCGCCCGGCAGGCCCCATTGCACGGTCTTGTGCTGGCTGGCGGCCTTAGCCAGCGGATGCAGACCGACAAAGGCCGTCTGCGCTACGGCCCCGGCGGCCGCGAGCAGCGCGAGGTAGCCGCCGGCCTGCTGGCCGAGGTGTGCCAGGAGGTGTTCGTGTCGGTACGGGCCGAGCAAGCGGCCGAGCTGCCCGCTGGCCTCCGGCCGCTGCCCGATACCTTTCTGGGGCTGGGGCCGCTGGGCGGCATCTTGTCGGCGTTCCGGCACGACCCCAACGCGGCGTGGCTGGTGCTGGCCTGCGACCTGCCCTTTCTCACCGCCGATGTGCTGCGCCAGTTGGTGGCCGGCCGCCAGCCCGCCCGGCTGGCCACGGCTTTCCGGAGCCCCGACAATGAGTTTCCGGAGCCGCTCATCACCATCTTCGAGCCGCGGGCCTATCCTGAACTACTGCGTTTTCTGGGAATGGGCTATTCGTGCCCGCGTAAGATGCTTATCAACAGTGATGTTGAAGTGCTGCCCACACCCGGGGGCGAGGCCCTGCGCAACGTGAATACGCCCGCCGAGCGCGCCGCTGCTGAGCAGGTGCTGGGCTAAGGCGCTTCCGGCTACCTGCCAGCTTGCGCACCGTGGTCGCCGGGTGCAACTTTACGGCCATGAACGACAGCCACCTGCAAGAGCAGCTCGACATCGCTAGCTGGAAATCGCATTACAACCTCAGCCTCCTGTCGGCCGCCATTTTGGGACTGGTGATGGCGATACTAGTGCGCAGTCTGCTCGATAAGCCCCGGCACCTGCCGCGTGCCCGCTTTTGGCTGTTATGGCTGTGGGTGCCGGCGGTGGTTGGCTTCGGCATCACCGGCTGGCTGGGCTACGTCGATGCCAGCCTGCGCAAGTGGTATATCCTGTTTGTGTACGGGGCGGTGGTCGCCGTGCTGTGGCAGGTGCGGACGTACCGCCCGGCGGTCATGGTGCTGTGGGGGATGGTAGTGCCCAGCCTGTACCGGATAACAGAACTGGGCATGTACCTGGCGGGCTACCAATTTGTAAAGCCGTTCAGTACCTACTTCAAGCAGTGGGGGCAGCTGAATTTTATGTGGTTTTTTGGGTTCTTAATCCTGGGTTTCTACCAAAAGAAAGCCGCGCTGAAGGAGCAGGCCCAGCGGGCCGAAGAGGAAGCTCAACTGCAAGAGGCCGCCGCCCGCAAGGCAGAGCTGGAGCATCTCGTGGCGGTGCGGACCGCTACGCTCACCCAGCAATCCGACGAGCTGCAAATCGCGCTGAATGAGCTACGCGCCACGCAGCAGCAGCTTATCCAGCGCGAGAAAATGGCCAGCCTGGGCGAGCTCACGGCGGGCATCGCCCACGAGATTCAAAACCCGCTCAACTTCGTCAACAACTTCGCCGACGTCAGCCAAGAGCTAGTATCTGAGCTGGAAGCCGAGCAGGCCAGCCCTACGCCCGACACTGGCCTGGAAGACGAATTGCTGAGCGACCTGCGCCACAACCTGCATAAAATCAATCAGCACGGCCAGCGGGCGGCCAGCATCGTGCGCGGGATGCTGGCTCACTCACGCCAGAGTACCGGCGAGCGTCAGCCCACCGATGTCAACGCCTTGGCCGACGAATATTTACGCCTGGCCTACCACGGCCTGCGGGCCAAGGACAAGTCTTTCAACGCCACGCTCAACACCGATTTTGCCGCGCTGCTGCCGCTGGTGCCCGCCGTGCCCGGCGACTTGGGCCGGGTGCTGCTCAACCTGTTCACCAACGCCTTCTACGCCGTGCAGAAGCGCCAGCAGCGCGGTGAGCCCGGTTACGCGCCCACTGTGAGCGTGCGCACGCGCCGGGCCGAGGAGGAAGTCGAAATCTGCATCCGCGACAACGGGACCGGCATCCCGGCGGCGGTGCGGAGCAAGATCTTTCAGCCCTTCTTCACCACTAAGCCCAGCGGCGAAGGTACCGGCCTGGGGCTGTCGCTGGCCCACGACATCGTTGCCAAAGGCCACGGCGGCACGCTAACCGTGGATAGCGAGGAAGGCGAGTTTACCGAATTTGTAGTACGGCTGCCGTTTCGGTAGAAAGCAAACAAGGATTTTCAGTAGTTCATAAAAAGGTAAGAGCATGGCGGACGGGCAATTATACGTGAGCGCACCAACTGCCATTGGCTTGGTGTACTGGGGCCGTAAGGCGCTGGATATTCCAACGCGCCTGCCGCAGTGGGACCGCTGGCTAACGCGCCTGTGGCGACCAATGGCCGTCATTGTAGTGCTCGGACTGGTGTTCGGGGGGCCAGTGATTAACTGGCTCGACGACGTATTCATGGCGGTGGTGCTGTGCGCGGGCATTGCCATTGGCTGGGAGCTGCGGGCCTACCGCCCCGCCCTGTGGATGGCCGTGGGCCTGGTGCCCGGTACTCTTTTGCTGGTGCTGGAAGTCTTGCTGCGGCCCTTTACCCGCGCGCTGGAAACCGGGACGGTCGATAATATAGAGGGCCTGGTGTTGTGCTGGGCCGGCGCTTTTTTCCTCGTGGCCCGCAGCCTGGCCAAAAATCAGAAAGCCGACGTAGCGGCCCGCCTAGCCGCCGAGCAGGAGCAGCGTGCGCTCGAAACCCAGAGCCAGACGCTTGAATACGAGGTAAATCAACGCACCGCCGCCTTGTCTCGCCAAACCGACGAGCTGCGCGCGACCCTGGCCGAGCTGCAAGCCACCCAGGACCAGCTCATCCAGAGCGAGAAGATGGCCAGCCTGGGCGAGCTCACGGCGGGCATCGCCCACGAGATTCAAAACCCGCTCAACTTCGTCAACAACTTTGCCGACGTGAGCGTGGAGCTCGTGGCCGAGCTGGCCGAGGAGCGCGCCCGCCCCACCCGCGACCATACCCTCGAAGCCGAGCTGCTGGCCGACCTCAAGCAAAACCTGGCGCGCATCGCCCAGCACGGCGGCCGGGCATCGGGCATCGTGCGCGGGATGCTGGAGCACAGCCGGGCCAGCACCGGCGAGCGCCAGCCCACCGACGTCAACGCCCTGGCCGATGAGTACCTGCGCCTGGCCTACCACGGCTTGCGCGCCAAGGATAAGTCCTTCAACGCTACCCTGCAACCCGCGCTGGCCCCGGGCCTGCCCAGCATTCAGGCCGTGCCCGGCGATCTGGGCCGGGTGCTGCTCAACCTCTTTACCAATGCCTTCTACGCCGTGCAGAAGCGCCAGCAGAGTGGCGAGTCCGGCTACGCGCCTACCGTGGGCGTGCGGACCGAACTGGCCGCCGACAAGCTGAAAATCGTAGTCAGCGACAACGGGACCGGGATGCCGGCCGATGTGCAGGCCCGCATTTTTCAGCCCTTTTTTACCACCAAGCCCAGTGGTGAGGGTACCGGCTTGGGGTTGTCGCTGGCCCACGACATCATCGTGCAGGGCCACGGCGGCACCCTCACGGTCGAGAGCCGGGAGGGCCAGGGTACCGAATTTACCATCTTGCTACCGGCACATTAGCCCCTCAGTCTGCGCCAGCCGCTAATTTTACCACCTATGAAAATCCTGGTAGTTGACGACGAGCCCGATGTGCGGCTGCTGTTTGAGCAGCGCTTCCGGCGCGAAATCCGCAGTGGCGAGTTTGCCTTTTCCTTCGCCTACTCGGGCGAGGAGGCACTCACGTTCCTGCGTGAGCACCCCAGCGAGGTCGTGCTTATCCTGTCCGACATCAACATGCCCGGCATGAGCGGCCTCGAATTGCTGCGCCACGTAAAGCAAGACCCCCTGCCGCCGCCCCCGCCGCTCGTGATGATGCTCACCGCCTACGGCGATACCGAAACCCACGCCCAGGCCATGCAGTTAGGAGCCAATGATTTCCTCACCAAGCCGGTCGATTTTGCCGCGCTCAAGGAAAAGCTCCACGCCATTCCTTCCTTATGAAAACGAAAATTCTGGTAGTCGACGATGAGGCGGATTTGGAGCTGCTGATCAAGCAGAAATTCCGCCGCAAAATTCGAGAGAACGCCTACGAGTTTGTCTTTGCCGCCAATGGTCAGGAAGCCCTCGACCGCCTGCGCGAGCACCCCGATACCGACATTGTGCTGAGCGATATCAACATGCCCGTCATGGATGGCCTCACGCTGCTCGGCCGTCTGCCCGAGGCCAGCCCCGTCACTAAAACGGTGATGGTATCGGCTTACGGCGACATGCAGAACATTCGGGCTGCCATGAACGGTGGGGCCTTTGATTTTGTGTGCAAGCCGGTTGATTTCAATGACTTGGAGCTGACCATCGAAAAAACCGCCAGCCACGTGCAGCAGCTGCGCGATACGATGCGGGCCATCCAGGAGAATAATATTCTGAAGATGTACGTCGATGAGACGGTCATCAATTTCATGGCCCGGCCCGGCTTCGAAAACAGGCTGCTGGCCAGCGAGACGGTGGAGGCTACCGTCATGTTCGTGGATATCTGCGGCTTCACCTCGCTTTCCGAAACGCAGTCGGCCGCCACGGTCGTGGGCTTGCTCAATCAGTATTTCGACCAGATTGTGAAGGAGATAATCGCCCACGGCGGCTACGTCGACAAGTTCATGGGCGATGCCGTGATGGCCGTGTTCCGGGGCGAATACCACCTCGACCGCGCCCTCGACGCCGCATTGGCCGTGCGTACCCAGCTGCAAGATGCCCACGACCCGCTACCCGACGGCTCCGACTACCACCCCGCCATTAGCATCGGCATCAACACTGGCGAAATGGTGTCGGGCAACATTGGCTCGGCCAGCCTCAAGCGCCTCGATTACACCGTAATCGGCGACACCGTCAACGTGAGTCAGCGCCTGCAATCGGCCGCCCAACCCAACCAGATTGTCATCACCGAGGCCATCTACCAGCGCATCAAGGAGAGCTTCCAGTGCGCTCCTATCGGCGAGCTCAAGCTAAAGAACAAGGCCAATCCGATAATGACCTACGAGGTAGTGGCGTAGAGTAATTGGAGTAATGAGAGTAGTATCGAGCAGTAATACTCTTATTACTCCAATTACTCCAATTACTCACTCAACAAAGCCTCATTCTGCCGGCGCAAACGCTGGCACAGCACTTTCATAATGTTGCGCAGCACCTCGGGCCGCTCCTCCATCACGTCGTAGAAGTCTTCTTGGTCGAGGCGAAACACCGTGCTGGCCCCCTGCGCCACGGCCGAAGCCGAGCGCGGCTCCGCGTCGAGCAAGGCCAGCTCGCCAAAAAAGTCGCCCTTGCCGAAAATCGCCAGCTGCTGCGCGCCGTTGAAAACGCCCACCTGGCCCTCGTACACGATGAAAAGCGAGGCCCCGAGGTCGCCTTTGGCGAAAATCTGCTGGCCCGCCGCAAAGCTGACTTCGTGCATAATGGGCACGATGCTACTCAAGACGTTTTCGGGCGTTTCAGCAAACAAGGCCGTTTGCTGAAGTACCGCCACCCGCTCGGCGGCGCTGATGTGCGAGGTAGTAGCGGTGTGGCTCATAAGCAGAGAATCAAGAGTTTGGTGAGCAGCGTAGATTTGCTGATACAGGCCGGGCTGCTGGCTGGCCAGCCGGGCCAGAATAGCAAACGCGCTTTCGCGCACCAGCGGGCTGGCGCTGCGCAGGTGCGGCGAGAGCGCCGCCACAGTGGCTGCCGTGGGCTGCCAAAGGTCGAGGGCGGTGCGTACCGTCCAGTCGGTAAAGGCAGTTTCGCCGCGCTCCACGATAGTTTCGACGATGGGCGCGGGTGCCAGCAGCGCGCCCAGCAGGCGGTCGAAGGTGCGCTCTTTTTCGGCGGGCGGGGCTAGGCTCAGCAGGGCTTGTAAGCCTTGGTAAGTGGGCCGGGCAATGCTGTTGTCGAGAATTTCGAGGGCGTTGGCCTGACGCTCGCGGGCGGCGTTGGCCACGCCCCGCTGGGCGTCGGCAATGAGCTGGGGCGGGTAAATCTGGCCCAGCAGGGCGAAAATTCGCAGCTGGGCGCGGGTCAGCTCGTAATCGAGGCAGCTGGCCAGCGTGCTATCGGCAGTAGTCTGGCCGTGCAGCAGTTGCTGGGCCAGCTGCAATTCATCATGCACCAGCGCCTGAAACAGCGGTACCTCGTGCGGCACCACGTCGAAGTGGCGCAGCGCCCGCAGCGCCGCCTCGCGTCGGAATAAGTTAGGCTGCCGGGCCAGCGCCACCAATAGCTGGCGGCTGGCGGGCGTGCGCAGCCGGCCGCACACCTGGGCCACGCGGCGCACCAGGGTTTGGTCGGCATCGGTGCTCAGTACTTCGGCCAGGGTGGGCAGGGCCGCATCGCCCAGGTGCAGGAGCTGCCGGGTGGCGCGGGGTCGGGTAGTCTTGCTGGGCAGCTCGCGCGCGAGCTGGCGCACTTCGGCCGGGCTGGCCGTGGTTGGGGTAGGGGAGGCAGTCGGTGTCTCGGATTCCATCGTTGCGGCATCGTCGTCGGCAAAGCGACGGCTCAGCGCGTGTTGGAGCTCGGCTACGTACTGACGGTAGGTGCGCAGCAGTAGCAGCAGCACACCCGCCATCAGCAGTCCCATCCAGATAAATGGCCCCCAGGTCTGCCCGCCCGGCAGCGCATGCAGGGCAAACAGCAGCCCGCCGCCCAGCGCCATGCCCAGCGGCTCGTACAAGCCCTTGGCCAGCGTGTGCGCCTGGAGGCGCTCAGTGGGCGTCAGGGGTTGAAACAGCAGCAAAAACACGGGGTCGAATACCGCCCGGCGCAGCACTTCCAGCCCCAGGTACAAGCCGCAGAAATAGAGCAAGGTCGATTCTACGTCGGCCCGGTTCAGTCCCGCGTAGGCGGCCAGCGCCAGCAGCATTACGGCCGGCAGGGCCAGCAGCACCCAGCGCACCCCCAGCCGGTCTACGGTGTGCTGCGAAAGCAGCAGCTTGAACAGCATGGCCACTAAGTACGTGCTTACCAGCACTGTGCCCACGTAGCGCATAATGGCGGCTTCGTCGTGAAAGCGGTGCTTTACGTTCACAAAAAACAGGTATTCGATGCCCGTCGTCACGGCGGCCAGGGCGAGCAAACTCAGGCACATGGTCTGCACCATCTGGCTATCGCCAAACCAGCGCCGCAGCCCCGGGGCCACGGCCTGCGCCCGCGCCCGGCGGGCCACCGGGGCCGCTTCCACCACGTGCGAGTCGAGCGTAGCCCGCAAGGCCAGCAGCGCCAGCAGGTAGGCCCCGAAGGCCGTCGCCAGCAGCCACGGTAAGTCGGCGTTGCTGTGAATAAAAATAGCCAGTACCGCGCCCATCGCCTTGGCTGGCATGTCGCCCGCACTGATGATGCCAAACAGCCGCTTGCCCTGCCGCACGTCAAACACCACTGCCGACACGCCCCAGAATTCCAGGTTAGTCAGCAAGTAAATGACCCGGTAGCCTGCCATAATGGCTACCGCCGCCGCTACCGAGTGGCCTGCCACGACGAGTACGCCCAGTACGCCGGTGAGCGCTACCGCCGCCAGCAGCACCCGCACCGCTAGCTTTTGCAGCAGCCAGTGGTGCTCGTAATGCCCATATATTTTACCGGTAGCCAGCATGGCCAGCGCCGCCACGCCGTAGGCCAGCGGCAGGTTGCGCTCGGGGTTGTTTTCGAGCAGCAGCACGTTGGCCGCCACGTACACCAGGATGGTGCCAACCCCCAGCAGGAAATTATGCAGGAAAAACAGCCACACCGTGCGGCCTTCGTCGGGGCGCACGCCCAGTAGTCGCTGCCCGCGTTCAGTTATCGTCATACCTTATAAACCGCCGGAACCTGGCCCCTACGGCTCCGCAAGATAGCGCCGCCACCCGCCCACCCCGCAAGCAAAAGCGGGCGGTGAGCCACCAATAGCTCACCGCCCGCCCAATTATAAGGTGCCGCTAGTCGCCACGTTAGGCCGCCCGCATCAGCCGCAGCGGCGACTTCTCGAACTTGCTCCGCGCGTAGCTCTCGGTAATAATAAACTCGACCACGCCCGCCTCCGAGGGCATCTCAAACATGGCATCGGTCATAATGCTCTCGCAGATGGAGCGCAGCCCGCGGGCGCCCAGGCGGTACTCGTCGGCTTTTTCCACGATGTACTCCAGCGCTCCGTCGGTAAAGTCGAGGGCGATGTTTTCCATGCCAAACAGCCGCTTATACTGCCGCACCAGCGAGTTCTTGGGCTCGGTCAGGATGAGGCGCAGCGTGCTCTTGTCCAGTGGGTTGAGATGCGTCAGCACCGGTAGGCGGCCAATCAGCTCGGGAATCAGTCCGAATGATTTGATGTCCTGCGCCGATACGTAGCGCAGGAAGTTTTGCGTATCCACGTTCTCCTCCAGGTTGGTTTTGGAGAAGCCCATCGGCTTGGTATTGAGCCGGCTCTTGATAATGCGGTCAATGCCCGAAAAGGCCCCGCCGCACATGAAGAGAATATTCTCGGTGTTCACCGAAATCATCTTCTGGTCGGGGTGCTTGCGCCCTCCCTGCGGCGGCACGTTGATGTGCGTGCCTTCCAGCAGCTTCAGCAGCGCCTGCTGCACGCCCTCGCCGCTCACGTCACGCGTGATGCTGGGGTTGTCGCTCTTGCGGGCGATTTTATCAATCTCGTCGATGTACACGATGCCGCGTTCGGCGGCTTCTAGGTTATAGTCAGCGGCTTGCAGCAGGCGCGTCAGGATGCTTTCCACGTCTTCGCCCACGTAGCCGGCCTCCGTGAGCACGGTGGCATCGGCAATGCAAAAGGGCACTTGCAGAATCTTGGCCAGCATCCGCGCCAGGAAAGTCTTGCCGGTGCCGGTCTCGCCCACCATGAGGATGTTCGATTTCTCAATCACCACCTCGTCGTGCTGGGGCTTCTGCATCAAGCGCTTGTAGTGGTTGTACACCGCCACGCTCATCACGCGCTTGGCTTCGTCTTGCCCCACCACGTACTGGTCGAGGTGCTGCTTGATTTCGCGGGGCTTGATGAGGTTGAACTTCGGCTGCCGGGCTTCGGCTTGCAGCTTGGTTTCCTCAGTCAGAATGTGCTGAGCCTGCGCCACGCACTTCTCGCAGATGTGGGCGTTGATGCCCGAAATCATTACCGCGACGTCACGCTTGGGCTTGTTACAAAATGAGCAGGCTATTTCTGGCATCGGGAGTAGTCGTAGAAAAACCGCTTTCAAAAAGAAAACGGCCACAAAGATAAGTTGGCTGCCTAGCATTACGCCCCACCGCCAAAGAGAGACGCGTTGCCCTAAAGACGTTGCTCCCCGCTTTAGTTGCCGCCAACAATAAAAAACCCAAGAAAAAAGGCCGCTCAATCGAACGACCTTTCCCTAGAATAAATATACCACTTCAGCAATCAACCCGCCGCAGACCAGCGGGCGTATCCCCGAAATCCGTTTAATCCGTTAAATCTGCGGTCTAGGCCGGCTTCTTCTCCAGTACCTCGTCAATCAGCCCGTATTCCTTGGCCTCATCGGCGCGCATCCAGTAGTCACGCTCCGAGTTGTCGTAGATTTCTTGGTAAGTTTTGCCCGAGTGCTTTGCCAGAATGTCATACAGCTCTTTCTTGAGCTTCAGAATCTCGCGGGCCGTGATTTCGATGTCGGTCGATTGACCCTGCGCCCCACCCGAGGGCTGGTGGATCATCACGCGGGCGTGGGGGAGGGCCGAACGCTTGTCTTTAGCCCCACCAGCCAGCAGCACCGCGCCCATCGAAGCCGCGAGGCCCGTGCAGATGGTCGCCACGTCGGGGTTCACGTACTGCATAGTATCGTAAATACCCAGGCCAGCGTACACTGAGCCACCGGGCGAGTTGATATACAGCAGGATATCCTTCTTCGAGTCGGCCGACTCCAAAAACAGCATCTGCGCCGTCAGGATATTGGCGATGTAGTCGTCTACGGCCGTACCCAGAAACACGATGCGGTCCATGATCAAACGCGAAAACACGTCGATCTCCCGGAAGTTCTGCGGACGCTCCTCAATTACCGAGCGCGTCATGTTGGTGGGCATAATGAGCCCGCCGCGCGTCTGGCCCTCCACGTGCTGGATGTACTGATCAACACCCAGGCCGCTGAGGCCCTGATGCTTTACGGCAAATTTGCGAAACTCTTGTTTGTTCAGCATGAAGGTAAAAGTGTGGGGTAAGCATCAGCTTGCCCGTGTTTAAAAACAAAAGACGGGTAAGAGCCAGGAATGTTGTAAACGTAGCCCTACAACACAAAAAAGCCCTTACGCGGGGCGTAAAGGCTTTTTTAACTTGCCAACCGGCGCGAAGGTTTAGCCTTCGTTCTGGTTGCGGAATTCTTCGGCCGTTACGGGCTCATCCGTAACAACAACTTTGCCACGCAGGGCTTCTACTACTTTCTCTGCCAGAATGGCCTCGTACTCCTGCACGTAGTTTTTGCCGTTGTCCTGCTTGAGGTAGTTGTCGGCAAAGCCAACCATGCCCTCGCGCATTTCGTCGGTCAGCTGCATACCGCCGCCAAATTGGCCCAGAATCTTGTCCAGCACGCGGTTGCGAATTTCGTCGGTCTCTACTTTGAGGCCCAGGTCTTCCACTACCTTGTTGCGGATGAGGCTCCACTTCAGCTCGCGCTCGTAGTCCGAGTAGTGCTGCTCTACCGTGGCGGCGTCGAGCTTGCCTTCGTTGGCGCGCACCAGCCACTTCTTGAAGAACTCCACCGGAATCTGGATGGTGGTGTTGTCAATCATGGCATCAATGAGGCTGCGATTCAGCAGGTTGTCCGACTCGCGGTCGTAGTTGCTCTGAATGGTCTCGCGCACCTTGGCGTCGAATTCCTCTTTCGAAGAAACCGTCTCGGGGCCGAATACTTTGTCGAACAGCTCCTGATTCTCTTCGGGTGCCGCCGTGCGGTTTACTTTCTCTACCGTAAACTCGTAGTCGCCGCTAGCCTGGCTGGCTTCTTCCTTGCTCAGGCCCGAGAAGTTGCGGATGGCGCTCACGTCGCCGCCGAAAGCATCGCTCAGGTCAAACGTGATGGTGTCGCCAGCCTTCACGCCTACGAAGCGCTCCTGACCGTTCTTCACCTTGTTGATGGGCAGCAGCACCGTCTGGCCTTCGCCTTCCGTACCGGCCTTCTTCAGCTTGCCAAACAGGTAGTCGTTAGCCTCTGAAGTCTCGGGGTTAGTGGTTTCGCCAAACTGACGGGTGATCTGCTCGTTGGTCTCGGCCAGCGTAGCGTCGTCGAGCGTCACGGCGTGGCGCTTCAGTTCTACGGCCTGGTCGGCGGGCAGCTCGAAGTCGGGCAGCAGGCCCAGCTCAAACTGGAAGTCAAACGACTTGGCGGTATCGAAGTCCACGTCGCTCGG
Source organism: uncultured Hymenobacter sp. (assembly GCA_913776615.1). Classification (GTDB taxonomy): domain Bacteria; phylum Bacteroidota; class Bacteroidia; order Cytophagales; family Hymenobacteraceae; genus Hymenobacter. The sequence goes on along the minus strand of CAJYPK010000034.1, from coordinate 7,128 downwards.
CACCGGAATCGGCTCGCCCAGGATTTTTACGTTGTTGGTACGTAGGTACTCGTCTACCGAGCGGCCCAGCAGACGGTTGATTTCGTCGGCCAGAATGCCTTTGCCGTACATTTTGCGCACCAGGCCAGCAGGCACTTTGCCGGGGCGGAAGCCCTTGAACTGCGCCTTTTTAGTGGTTTCCTTGATTTGCTTTTCTACGGCGTCGCTGTAATCAGCCTCGTCGAGATGCACGTTCAGCAGCCCGGTTAGCTGCTCCTCATTGCGGTCAAGCGTAATATTCAAAACGGTGGGAGCAAGCTGAGGCTTGCCAGTCGGTAAGGTTAAAAAAAATGTGATGAATGTGAAGAAGGTGGGAGATGTGAAGATGTTACAAGTTCATTTTCACATCTCCCGCATTTTCCACATTCATCACATTTACCAAATTGTGCGGATGGAGGGACTCGAACCCACACACCTTGCGGAACCAGAGCCTAAATCTGGCGCGTCTACCAATTTCGCCACATCCGCATGTTGAGGCCACCCGCCGCCAGTCGCTGCGGGGCCGCAAAGGTATTCACTTTTTATCAGCCGTACAAGAGGCGAGCAGGATAAGCTTTAGCTTGTCCCTGGTTGACGAGCTCGGACGCCGGACAAGCTAAAGCTTATCCTACATTCCGGCCACTATTTAAGCCCCGCGCCTGTTATTTGTAGTATCATGCCTCCCGTAATTGACCTCGAAGCCGAACGCCAGGAAATACTGCGCCACTACCGCCGCCTGCTGCGCACGGCCAAGCCCTACCTTCATGGTGGAGATACTAAGCTGATTAAGAAGGCTTTTAATCAAAGCCTGGAGGCGCACAAGGACATGCGCCGCAAGTCGGGCGAGCCGTATATCCTGCACCCGCTGGCCGTGGCTCAGATTGCAGTGGAGGAAATCGGGCTGGGTACCACCAGTATCGTGGCGGCTTTGCTGCACGACGTAGTCGAGGATACGCCTACCGAATTGTCCGACATCGAGCGTGATTTTGGCCCCAAAGTGGCCCGCATCATCGATGGGCTGACCAAGATTTCGGGCGTCTTCGAGCAGGGTACCAGCGAGCAGGCCGAGAACTTTCGCAAGATGCTGCTCACGCTGAGCGAAGACGTGCGCGTGATTCTCATCAAGCTCGCCGACCGTCTGCACAACATGCGGACGCTCGACTCGATGCCGCGCCACAAGCAGCTCAAAATCGCCAGCGAAACCATCTACCTCTACGCGCCGCTGGCCCACCGGCTGGGCCTCTACGCCATCAAGACGGAGCTGGAAGACCTGCACCTCAAATACACCGATACGGAGGTGTACAACGAGCTGAAAGGCAAGATAAAGCAGAGCCAGAGCGCCCGTAATCGCTTCATCAAAGAGTTTGTGCAGCCCATTGATGAGGAGTTGAAAGCCCAGGGCTTCAGCTACGAGATCAAGGGCCGGCCGAAGAGCATCTACTCCATTCTCAAGAAGATGCGCAAACAAAACGTCACCTTTGAGGAGGTATACGACTTGTTTGCCATTCGCATCATCCTCGACGTGCCGCCCGAGCAGGAAAAGGCTGCCTGCTGGCAAGTGTATTCCATCGTCACCGATTTCTACCAGCCTAACCCCGACCGCCTGCGCGACTGGGTGAGTACGCCCAAGGCCAACGGCTACGAGAGCCTGCACACCACCGTAATGTCGCACCCCGGCCAGTGGGTGGAGGTGCAAATCCGCTCGCGGCGCATGGACGACATCGCCGAGAAGGGCTACGCCGCTCACTGGAAATACAAGGATACCGGTAGCCTCCAGCCCGAATCGACCCTCGAAGCCTGGGTAAACCGCGTGCGCGAAATGCTGGAAACCAACAACTCCAGCGCCCTTGAATTCATGGACGAGTTCCGTCAGAACCTGTTCGTGAAGGAGGTCTATACCTTCACGCCCAAGGGCAAGCTTATCATCTTGCCCGACAAGGCTACGGCACTCGATTTCGCCTTCGACATCCATACCCACATCGGGCTGCGCTGCCTCGGCGCAAAAATCAACCAGAAGCTGGAGCCTTTCAGCTACCAGTTGCGCAACGGCGACCAGGTCGAAATCCTGACCTCGCATAAGCAGCGCCCCACGCCGGAGTGGCTCAACTACGTGATTACTAGCAAGGCCAAGTCGAAAATCAAGGAATTCCTGCGCGACGACAAGCGCGCCAAGGCCGACGATGGTAAGTTTATCTACGAAAAGCGCCTGGAGCTGATTGGCATAGAAAACACGGCCGAAAATTTCCAGCGGGTTCTCACGTACTTCAACGTGTCCAACTCGCAGGATTTTTACTACCGGCTGGCCACCGGTCAGCTCGACGGCCGCGAAATCCGCGACACGCTATTCAAAACGGTGCCCGCCGCTCGCAGCGGCTCGGTGCTGGAGCGCCAGAACTTCGACAGCGAGGTGCAGAAAATCCGGGGCGTGCGCCCCGATATGCTGGTGGTGGGCGAGCGTACCGACAAGCTCAACCACAGCCTAGCCCGCTGCTGTAATCCCATCCCCGGCGACGACGTATTCGGCTTCGAAACCGAGACGGGCCTCATCATTCACCGCACCAGTTGCCCCCGCGCCGTCGATTTAATGTCGAACTACGGCAACCGCATCGTGCGGGCTAAGTGGACCGACCAGCTGGAGCTGTCCTTCCTGGCTGGCATCCGCTTCAAGGGTTCCGACCGGGTAGGTATCGTCAACGACGTAACGCGCATCATCTCCACCAGCCTCAAGGTAAACATGCGTTCTATCTCGGTAGAGTCGAACGACGGGTTCTTCGAGGGGAAGATTATGGTATTCATCAACGATACCGATCACCTCAATAAGCTCATTCAGCGCCTCTCCAAAGTGAATGGTGTGTTGCAGGTTGAGCGTTTCGATTCCTAAGCATGGCGAATTTTCCCCGCATTCACGGCACCGAAGTCAACGAGCGAACGCAGTGCGCGCACTACCACTCCGAGCGTGATATCATCGCCATTAAGCATCCGTGCTGCGCTACGTTCTACGCCTGCATCAAGTGCCACGACGAAGCCGCCGACCACGCCGCTACCGTCTGGTCCCGCGCGCAGTTCGACGAGCCTGCCGTGTATTGCGGTAATTGCCATTCCACGCTGAGCATCAGCCAGTACCTGGGCTGCGCCAATGCTTGCCCGGTCTGCCAGGCCGCATTCAATCCCGGCTGTGCCAATCACTACCCGCTCTACTTCGAGCAGTAAAACCAAATGCTGGCGCAGAGGCTTATGCACTAGCACGTTCTTGAAAATTAGCCAGTTTTATCCTGTGAATAATCTCCCTGCCACCCCGGCCGCGGCCCCCGAAGCTACGCAAGGTGCCGGCGGCTCGTCCGAAACCGGCTACGCGGCCCGGCACACGCCCAGCGCCTCCAGCCAAGCCACCCTGAATACCGACCGCCTCGAAGAAGTCAAGAAAATCTTTACGGCCCACCTCGAAAATAAAGGTCTCCGCAAAACGGCCGAGCGCTACGCTATTCTCGAAGAAATTTATGTGCGCTCAGGCCACTTCGATGTGGAGGAGCTTTACGCCGGTATGAAGGCCCGCAACCTGCAAGTGAGTCGCGCCACGGTGTATAATACGCTCGATCTGCTTGTAGAGCAAGGGCTTGTGAGTAAGCACCAGTTTGGCCGCAATCTCGCGCAGTACGAAAAAAGCTACGGCTACCGCCAGCACGACCACGTCATCTGCACCGAGTGTCACAAGGTAGTGGAGTTCTGCGACCCCCGCATCCACGGCATCCAGACGATGGTCGGCGACCTGTTGAATTTCCACATTCTCCATCACTCCCTAAATTTGTACGGCGTTTGCGGCGACTGCCGCGCCAAAGCTGCCGCCCACCCCACTCCTGAGCCCCCGAAGTAGATGACCACCACCAGCACCCTCGCCGACGGCGTTCTCTACCTCACCCTCACCGGCGACCTCATTGGCAGCCCCGATACCCAGCAGTTGCTGGCCTCGGTCAACGAGTACCTCGGTGAGGCCGTCACCAACTGCGCCGTCGACCTCTCGGGTATTCGCTACATCAACAGCACGGGCATCGGCGTCTTGGTTTCATTGCTTACCAAGTTCCGCAGCCGCGGCGGCGAGATGGTTCTCATCAATCCTGCCGACCATCCCAAGAAAATGCTGGCGCTCACCAAGCTCAACAACATCTTTACCGTAGCCGCCGACCAGGCTGCCGCTCGCCAGCAACTTACCGTAGCCGCCTCCTAGGCGGCTATTTTTTTGCCAAATTCTGCATACCTCACGATGTAGTAGGCGATCAGTAGTGTTTATCTGCTCATTGCTTATTACTCATTGTTACTTTTAAAAATGCCAGTAGACGTTCTAGTAGGCCTCCAGTGGGGCGACGAAGGAAAAGGAAAAATTGTTGACGTACTCGCCCCCACCTACGATGCCGTAGCCCGCTTCCAAGGCGGCCCCAACGCCGGCCACACCCTCACTTTCGACGGGCAGAAGCACGTGCTGCACCAAGTGCCGAGCGGCATTTTTCACCCCCACATCCTCAACGTAGTCGGCAACGGCGTGGTCCTCGACCCGGTAGTGTTTCGCGGCGAGCTGCAAAAACTGACCGATAGGGGAGTGGATTGGAGCCAGAATCTCTACATCTCTAAAAAAGCCCAGCTCATCCTGCCCAGCCACCGGGCGCTCGATCGCATCAGCGAAGAGGCTCGCGGCAATACCAAAATCGGCAGCACCCTCAAAGGCATTGGCCCTACTTATTCCGATAAAATCGGTCGCGTAGGCCTGCGGGTTGGGCACATCCTGCTGCCCGATTTTCAGGAGCGTTACAAAGACGCCGTTGCCCACCACGCTAGCATCGCTGGTCACTACGGCAAGGAGTTGGAAATTACCGAGTTCGAAGCCGATTTCTTCTCCGCCATCGAATTCCTCCGTACGCTCCAACTCATCGACACGGAGTACCTACTCAACGACCTGCTCAACCAAGGCAAGCGCGTGCTCGCCGAAGGTGCCCAGGGCTCGCTGCTCGACATCGACTTCGGTACCTATCCCTACGTTACCTCATCGAGCACCATCGCCGCTGGTGCCTGCACCGGCCTCGGTATTGCGCCCCGGCACATCGATAAGGTATACGGCATCACCAAAGCCTACTGCACCCGCGTGGGCAGCGGTCCGTTCCCCACCGAACTCAACGACGAAGTAGGCGAGCAAATCCGGCAGGCGGGCCGCGAGTTCGGCTCCACCACCGGTCGCCCCCGTCGCACCGGCTGGATTGACCTGCCCGCTCTGCGCTATGCCATTATGCTCAACGGCGTCACCGAATTGCACCTCATGAAAGCCGACGTGCTCGACGGCTTCGCCGAAATTCAGGCCTGCACCCACTACCGCACCGCCACCGGCGAAAGCACCCCCAACCTGCCCGATCCCGGTCAACTCGATTCCATCACTCCCGAGTACCAAACCATCCCCGGCTGGAACACCGACCTTACCCACGTCACCGACGCGGCCCAGTTCCCCCAGCCCCTGCAAGACTACTTAGCGTTCCTCGAAAAGGAGCTACAAGTGCCCGTGCGCATCGTCAGCGTTGGCCCGGATAGAGTGAGCACGCTATTTCGCTAACCCCGCCTGAGCTTCTGCCGACTGTATCGTTAGCAGATTCTTCTTCTCAATAGGAGTGAGTACCAAGTTTGGAGATACTTTCTCTACCTGGTACCACTCCTTTTTTGTGAAATACCGTCGCATCTTCTCATTCCGTGAAAAAGCATAGCCATACCTGGCAAATATCTCATTACGCATCAGCGCCAACTGTTCCTTATCGTATCTAACAAGATCCGCTGGTTTCAATACCTGATAAGAAGCTTGCGGGAAGGTGCCTCCATAGTAATCGCTGAGTGGTCCGATCCGTACGCCGACTTCAGCCCGCCCCTTCGCTACGGAGCCACTCCAAGGTTTACCAACTATTAGCCCGTAAGTCTTCTCCTCGTCGCTGGTAAACAGTACGAACTCCCCCTCAGTCTCCTTTGAGTAAAACTTATTGCCAATGATCCTAACGTTGGTAAGCGTTCGGTAGACCTTCCGCCACCTTTCTGGCTTGGCTACCCATTCGCCAGAGCGAATCTGAGCTGTCACAATACCCTTGCTAACCACAAGCGCAAAGTCAGACTCTGCTTCTGACTCTCCAAAATGGTAAACACCTTCGTAGTCTTTGGGCGTTGCAGTAATCCATTTTGTGAAAGCGGACGCTGACATGGGTTCCATACCAAGCATAGTTTGTCCATATGATGCTGATAAAGAGAAAAATAAGCTGAAGCAGAGCAGTTGGAAGCGCATAAAGAGCTGCAAATAGGATGAAACCGGGCAGTAAGATGGCAGCGGAAACTAATTAAATTTTTCTACCCTAAACCCAGTTACTTACAACCCGCCCATACCTTATTTCGTAACCCGACGCTTGTCTGCCCAAAAAGTCGTTCTACCTTTGCAGTCCCAAACGGCAACAGGCTCACTGGGAACCTGGAAAAACGCAAGTGACCCGGACGAAAAACAAAGGATAAGGAACTCCCTGGCTGGCGCTGGTGTCTTACGCACCGTGCCCCCTTCGCAAGGCCTGAAAAAAGAAATTTTTCAAACTTCTTGCAAAGTCAGAAAAACTCTCCTTACCTTTGCACTCCCGCTTCAATAGGAGGCGGTTAGACCGAAAAAGAGAAAAGAAAAATTTAAAAATTTTTCGCTTCAAATTTGAAAAGTCAAAAAAAGCAGCTACCTTTGCACTCCCAATCACAAACAGGGCGCTGTAAACAGCGAAAAGGACTACTCAAGTAGCCCGCCAAGTTGCCTCAATTGGAAGCAACAAACGTTCTTTGAATGTTGGAAATAGACAAAACGTGAGGAGTTATACTTCGTAAGCGAAAGCTTGTGAATTATAGCAAATTCAAACGTCTCGAATTAAAAACGTCAAATTACGAGCAAGGTATCGCACTCGACATCAGCCACAGTTCGCTGTGGTGTAGGAATAATTTTACAATGGAGAGTTTGATCCTGGCTCAGGATGAACGCTAGCGGCAGGCCTAATACATGCAAGTCGAACGGTGTCTAGCAATAGGCATAGTGGCGCACGGGTGCGTAACACGTAACTAACCTGC
>CAJYPK010000033.1 GCA_913776615.1 uncultured Hymenobacter sp. | reverse complement strand
GGATACGAGGACGGCTTGAGCGTGGCCTTGTTGAAGTCGAAGTTGATGTACTTGGTGGCCTCGTTGAGGATCTTCTTCTGCTCGGCCTTGATCTCGGGGCAGCCTTTGTTGGAGGCCGGACCCGCCCGGTCGGGGCAGCGGTCCTGGTAGTCGGGCACCCCGTCGCCGTCGCGGTCCAGCGGGCAGCCGTTGGCGTCTACTTTCACGCCAGCCGGAGTACCGGGGCACTTGTCGAGGTAGTCGGGCACCCCGTCGCCGTCGGCGTCGAGCGGGCAGCCATTGGGGTCTACTTTCACGCCGGCCGGGGTGTTGGGGCAGCGGTCGTCGGCATCGGCCACGCCGTCGCCATCGGCATCGGGGCAGCCTTGCAGAGCAGCCAGGCCCTTCACGTCGGGGCACTTATCCTGGTAGTCGGGTACGCCGTCGCCGTCGGTGTCAATCGGGCAGCCGTTCACGTCCACTTTTACGCCGGCGGGCGTATCGGGGCACTTGTCTTTGCGGTCGGGCACGCCATCGCCGTCGGTATCTTTGGCTTTGCCGAGGGCGACAGTCAGGCCCGCGCCGTATACCAGGAAGCGGTCGTAATATTTACCCGCGCTCGAATTATCGATGTCGATATTGTCCTGGGTAAAGGCGTAGCGCTGGCTAGCCGTGATATCGAGGGCCAGGGCCGGGGCAAGGCGGAAGCGCAGGCCAGCCAGACCGAACACCTCGGGCTTACGCACCTGGTTGAAAAACCGACCGGGCGTAACTACGCGGTTATCGCTGATGGTGTAGTAATTACCCGTGCTGTTCGCGATGAAGAAGCCACCGCCGCCCATCAGGTATGGCTGAATAAAGGCTTCTTCCTTCAGGATCTTGCCGTTATTGAGCTTCAGCTTCAGCCCCAGGTCGATCATGCCAATTTTGGCATTGGCTTCGGCCCCACGTACCCCGTCGCCTAGTACGCGGTATTTTTGGTAGTTGCCTAGCAGGCTGAGGTCAAATGAGGGCGAGAGGTATTGGGTGATGTGTGCTCCCACTCCCACCTGGAGCGGGAATTCCATTTTACCAAAGTTGCTCGCCAGCACGCTCTGGTATTGCAGATAGCTGACGTTGGCTCCGATGGCCGTTTTGCGGTCGGGCGTTTGGGCCGCGGCTGGCACGGCGCTCAGGCCCGCCGCCAGCAGCAGTGCACCGGGCACCAGCCTCTGGAGAGGGGAAGAAAGTTGGCTCATATGAAAGAAAAGTGGATGAAAGATGTTACCTTATTGTGTAGCCTCTCTACGCAGAATAGGCACCGGCGGTAATGAAAAGCGTAATTATCTGCGCTATCCACTTGTAATTCAATCGGAAATCTACTGACCCACCTGCCGCAACGCCTTCCGAGAAGGCGGTCTCTATGGCATTCTACCAAGAAGTTCCGAAGCTATTTTGCTGTCTTCCACTAAATAGTTGGCAGCGTAGCGCCGGTGCCCGTGCCCCCGCGTAAAGACCGCGACGCACGAGGCAATCCTACTTTGCCAGCCAGCATATTCAACATCTTCTCCCTCAGCTGGCATTTTTTTTTGCGCCTGGATAACTGCCGGCCATTGGAGCGACCTGCCCGGTTAAGGCACACGCCGAAGGGCCTTCCTGAATAGCCTGGGTGGCTACTGAACCAAATGCCGCAGCTAGGGCACACGCAAACCGGCCCGGCCCGGTGAGCTTGGGCAAATATTGCCCTGTTGGGGGCTGGAGGGCAGTTTTCAGGCAGCCTCATTGGGTCTCTACCTTGCCGCCCTTATTCTTTTCCCACGCTTTTTATGAACCTTCGCAAGCCGCTCTTGCGCACTGCGCTGCTGCTCACTCTGGGCCTGGCTGGCCCCCAGATTCAAGCCCAGATCCAACGTAAAAACTCCCCTCCTTCTACTGACGCGAGTATGCAACAGTTCGTGTCGGGTCTGCTTAAACAGATGACGCTGGAAGAAAAAATCGGCCAGCTCAACCTGGTGGCGGTGGGCTTCGACGTGACTGGCCCCGTGGTGAGCAAGGACGTGGACGCCAACATCCGCAAGGGCCTGGTGGGCGGCGTACTCAACACCTACACGCCGATCGCAGCCCGCAAGCTGCAAGAGCTGGCCGTGAAAGAGTCGCGGCTGCACATCCCGCTCATTCTGGGCTATGATGTCATTCACGGACACCGCACCATCTTCCCCATCCCGCTGGGCCTGGCGGCGAGCTGGGACCTCGACGCGTTGGAGCGCAGCGCCCGCATCGCGGCCGAGGAGTCGGCCGCCGACGGCATCAACTGGGTGTACTCGCCGATGGTAGACATTGCCCGCGACCCGCGCTGGGGCCGCGTGGCCGAAGGCGCGGGCGAAGACCCCTACCTGGGCGCGCGCATTGCCGAGGCAATGGTGCGCGGCTACCAGGGCCCCACCAACGATATGAGCCGGCCCGAAAACGTGATGGCCTGCCTCAAGCATTTTGCCCTCTACGGGGCCGCCGAGGCCGGGCGCGACTACAACACCACCGACATGAGCCGCCAGCGCATGTACAACGAGTACCTGCCGCCCTACCGCGCCGCCGTGGCGGCCGGCGTGGGCTCGGTCATGTCGTCGTTCAACGACATCAACGGCATTCCGGCCACGGCCAATAAATGGCTGCTGACCGACTTGCTGCGCAATCAGTGGGGCTTCACGGGCTTCGTGGCGACCGACTACACGGCCATCAACGAGCTGGCGGCCCACGGCCTGGGCGACGAGAAAAAGCTCGCCGAGCTGTCGCTCAACGCCGGGGCCGACATGGACATGGTGGGCGAGGTTTTCCTGCGCCAGCTGGCTACCAATCTCAAGGAGGGCACGGTGAGCCAGGCGACTATTGACCAGGCCTGCCGCCGCGTGCTCGAAGCCAAGTACAAGCTGGGCCTGTTCAAAGACCCCTACCGGGGCGTGACGGAAGCCCGCGCCAAGGCCACGCTCATGAAGCCGGCCTTCTTGGCCGACGCCCGCAACATTGCACGCCGCACCCTGGTGCTGCTTAAGAACGAGCGCCAGACCCTGCCGCTCAAAAACACGGTGAACGTGGCCGTAGTTGGCCCGCTGGCCGACCGCGCCCACGACATGATCGGCAACTGGAGCGCGGCGGGCGACGGTAAGCAGGCCGTGTCCATCTTGCAGGGTATCAAGAATGTCGGCGGCCCTGGCGTACGCGTTACCTACGCTCAGGGCGTCAACGTGACCGACGACGAGCAGCTCGTTAAGCGGCTCAACGCGTTCGGCGGCAATCTGCAAATCGACCCGCGCCCTGCCGAAACGACCATCGCCGAAGCCGTGCAGGCCGCCCAAAGTGCCGATGTGGTAGTGGCCGTGGTAGGCGAAAGCCAGGGCATGACCGGGGAGGCCGCCAGCCGCGCCGAGCTGGGTTTGCCCGGCCGCCAGCTCGACTTGCTCAAGGCGCTCAAAGCCACCGGCAAGCCGCTTGTGGTCGTGCTCGTCAACGGCCGTCCGCTCACCCTACCCTGGGAAAATCAGTACGCCGACGCCATCCTCGAAACCTGGTTTGGCGGCACCCAGGCCGGCAACGCGGTGGCCGACGTGCTATTTGGTGCCTACAATCCCTCGGGCAAGCTTACCATGACCTTTCCGCAGTCGGTGGGCCAGGTACCTATCTACTACAATCATAAAAGCACCGGCCGGCCCTACAACAACGTGCTGCTCGACAAGTACAAGTCGCGCTACCTCGACATGCCCAACGAGCCGCTGTTCCCCTTCGGCTATGGGCTGAGCTACACTACTTTTAGCTACGGCAAGCCCAGCGTAAGCCAAGCCAGCCTACGCCCCAGCCAAAGCCTCGACGTAACGGTCACCGTGACCAATACCGGCCCCACCGATGGCGAAGAAGTAGCGCAGCTCTACCTGCGCGACCTCGTGGGCAGCAGCACCCGCCCGGTGAAGGAATTGAAAGGCTTCCAGAAAATTCTGCTCCGCAAAGGAGAAAGCCGCCAGCTGACTTTCCACCTCCAGCCCGACGACCTGAAATTTTACAACGACGAGCTAAAATTCGTGGCTGAGCCCGGCGACTTCGAGGTGTACGTCGGGGGTAATTCGCGCGACGTGCAATCGGCCAGCTTCAAGCTACTGGCGCAGTAAGCGCGGCTGGTTTTACATGAAAAAAGGCCCTGGTACAACTGCCAGGGCCTTTTGCATTAAACGTTTCCTACAAGTCGCTATTCTCGCCTATTCACCGCCGTGAGAGCCTGTTGCGCTCGTCAGGCACCGTTTCCCCTTTACTTGTCATGCTGACGTAGGAGACATCTTGTTACGCTGGGACGAGCCATGCGAACCTGGCCAGATGCTTCGCAAGCTCAGCATGACCGGGAGGGTGAGAGCATGTCAATTGTGGCGAATCCAGCAATAATTTAATTACGCTTCCTCTTTCAGCGAAGCCATGTCGATGACGTAGCGGAAGCGTACTTCCTCGTCTTGCATCTTGTCGTAAGCATCGTTGATGTCCTGCATCTTAATCAGCTCCACCTCGGGCAAGATGTTGTGCTCGGCGCAGAAGTCGAGTACTTCCTGCGTTTCCGCGATGCTGCCGATGATAGAGGCTGACACCGAGCGACGGTGCATGGCCATTTCCATGTTGTTGATGGGGGCCTTGTATTCGCCGAGCAGGCCTACCGTGGTGAGGACGCCATCGCGCTTTACCAACTTCACGTAGTCGTTGACGTCGAAGGCGTCGGGAATGGTGATGAGGATAAAATCATATTTTGCCTCGTGCGCCTTCATAGCCTCCGCATCGGTCGAAATCAGGACTTCGTGCGCACCCAGCTTTTCGGCATCGGCTTGCTTTTCCTTGTCGCGGGTCACGGCCGTGACCGTGGCCCCCAGCGCCCGGGCCAGCTGCACGGCCATGTGGCCCAGCCCACCGATACCCACCACGGCCACGCTCTGGCCGGGGCCTACCTTCCAGTGCTTTAGCGGCGCGTAGGTCGTAACGCCCGCGCACAAAATGGGGCTGGCCGCCTGAACGTCCAGCGCCTCCGGGATGCGGAGCACGAATGATTCCTTCACCGTGATGTTGGTCGAGTAGCCGCCGAAGGTGTTGAAATCCTTGTTTTGGGGCTTCATGTAGCCGTTGTAGGTAGCCGTCCAGCTTACCGGACCTTCGCAGTAGTTTTCCTCTTTTTCCTGGCAGGAGGGGCACACGCCGCACGAATCGACCATGCAGCCCACGCCCACGAGGTCGCCGACTTTGAACTTGGTAACGCTGCTGCCTATTTGATCAACGCGGCCCACAATCTCGTGCCCCGGCACGCAGGGGTAGATGGTGTTTTTCCAGTCGTTCTTAACCTGGTGCAGGTCGGAATGGCACACGCCGCAGTATAAGATGTCGATGTGCACCTCGTCGGCCTTGGGCGCCTCGCGCTCGATGTCCATCGGCTTGAGGCCGCTAAAAATGGAGCCGCTGGCTCCGTACGCTTTGGTGGGGATGGTTTGCATAAGGGGAAGGTTTGGAAAGAGAAATGCGCTTCTCCTAACGGCCAGCCATGTACCGGAGTTACTGACCAGCCCCTTTACCAGGCGCTGGGTCAGGTTGTCAAAAATAAAAAGCCGTCCGGCCAAACTGTTTGAAACAGCTCAGCCGGACGGCTTTAGCAAAAAAATCACTTGGGTAACGGTTACCGCGCGGGCCGGGGATGGAGTCACGCGGCGGGGCGGCTAATTAGCCGTGGGTGCCGGATTTTTCACGTACTTATCGAGCCAGCTGTCCATTTCCCAGAGCATGTGCAGCAGGTTTTCGCGGGCGGCGTAGCTGTGCGCCTCGGCCGGCAGCACCACATAGCGCGCCGTGGCCCCCTGGCCCTTGAGCGCCGCGTAAAAGCGCTCACTCTGAATAGGAAACGTACCCGAGTTGTTGTCGGCCTCACCGTGAATGAGCAAGATGGGCGTCTTGATTTTATCGGCGAAGTTGAAGGGCGACATGGCATCGTATACGCTCTTCGCCTGCCAGTAGGTGCGCTCCTCGCCTTGAAAGCCAAAGGGCGTAAGCGTGCGGTTGTAGGCCCCGCTGCGGGCAATGCCAGCCTTGAACAAGTTGGAGTGCGCCAGCAGGTTGGCCGTCATGAAGGCCCCGTAGCTGTGGCCCATTACGGCCACGCGGTTGGGGTCAACTACGCCCAGGCGCTGGCCCTCGTCGATGGCAGCCTTGGCGCTGCTCACCAGCTGCTCGGTGTAGGTGTCGTTGGGCTCGGCAGTGCCTTCGCCCACGATGGGCACGGTGGCTCCTTGCAGCACGGCGTAGCCCTGCGTCACCCAGTACACAGGCGTGGCCCAGCTCAAACGGGTGAAGGTGTAGGGCGAGCCACTCACCTGCCCGGCATTGGCTTTATCTTTGAACTCAACCGGATAGGCCTCCATTAGCGTGGGCAGCGGGCCGTCGGTTTTCTTGTAGTTGGGCGGCAGGTAGAGGTTGGCCGTGAGGTCGACGCCATCGGCACGCTTGTAGTGCAGCACCTGCTTGCGGAAGCTGCCCCCAAACTTACCGTAGGGGTTGGCGAAGTGCGTGAGGGCCAGCGGCTGACTTTTCTTACCCAGTGCACGGAGGTAGTAGTTAGGTACTTGGTCTACCGCTTCGCGGCGGGTTAGTAGTTCGGCCTGACCTTTTTTCCCGTCGAAAATAGCTACCGGCACCTCGTAGTAGGGCGCGGCCGACTGCCACAGCCGGGTCGTTTTCTTGGTCGTCAGATTCAGCTCGTCCACGAAGGGCCGGTCGCCCTCGGGCGAAGCACCCTGACCGGTGAGGTAAATAGCCTGCCCGCCCTGGGCCAGCCGCAGCACCGGGCGTCCCTGGGCATTGCGGCGCAGGTAAGGCGAGCCGGGATTATGGTAAGTATCCTGCGACGAGCCGTCGAAAAGCACTTTCAGCGGCTGGCCGGGCTGGCTGGGATCGAGCTGCCAGGTAGTTTCGTGGCGGTCGGCCCAACGGTAGCCCTCTACCAGCGCCAGGTGGTCGGTGCCCCAAGTGAGGCCAGCGTAGCGCAGCGGCAGCGCCGCCAGCTCCTGCGGGCTCCCGAAGGGCGCGGGCAGCAGATATACCTTGTCGCGCACGGCGGTTTTCACCTTGGGGTCGCCGCCGTCCTGCGCCTCGGCGTAGCTGAGGGTCGCCGGGGCATCGGTGCGCCAGCCGTGGTCGCGGGGGCCGGTGGGTACGGCGTCGAAGTTGGTGGGCACGTTGTCGGCCAGCGGCAGGTCGGCGACCGTTTTCACCACCGCCCCGCTCGCCAGGTCGAGCACGTCGATCTTTTGCGGGAAGCTGCTGATGGGTAACGTGTAAGAGTACGGCCGGTGGGTGGTCCGCACCAGCACGTAGCGCCCATCGGGCGAGGGAGAAACCGTACGCAGCACGCCCGGCTGCCCCAGCGGCTGGGCGCTGCCATCGGCCAGCTTCACCCGTACGAGCTGCGAGGTAGCGTAGTAGTCGAAGGTGCGCTCGTCGGCGGGGCTTTTCAGCAAATCCTGGTAGGTGCGGGCGCCCGATTTTTTACCGCCGCCGCTTTCCTGCACGGCGGGGCCGGTGGGCGTGGCATCGACGGCCGGGGCCGCGCCGCGCCCGGAGGGCACTACCCGGGCCAGCAGCGTCTGGCTGTCCGACACCCACTCGAACGAGCTGCCGAATACGTCGTTGAGGGGCGTGGCCAGCAGGCGGCGGGCGCTGTTGGTAGCTACGTCGGCCACCCACAGCTCCACCCGGCCGGGGCTACCGTCGGCAGCGGGCACGGTGAGGGCGAAGGCCAGGTGCTTATTGTCGGGCGACCAGCTTGGGCTGCTAATGCGCGCCTGGGCCGGCAGGCCCTGCACGGGCGTTTCGGCCCCGCTGGGCAGCTGCTTGAACTGCATGCCCACCGCGTAGCTCACTCGGCTGGGGCCGTTGGTGCGCGGGTTGAGGCGCAGACCCGCCAGCCGCAGCTCGGGCTGCGAAAGCTCGGCAATGGTGGGAAAATCCTGCACGGCCAGGATAGCCAGCACGCTACCGTCGCCAGCCAGGCTTACGCGGGGCGTGGGTGGGGCCAGCAGCAAGTCGCGGATGGCGGCGGGCGGCTCGTGGTACTGGGTTTCCTGGGCCAGGGCCGGGGCCGCTAGCAACAGCAGGGCCGGTAGGAGTTTTTTCATGGAAGGAAGGGCGGAGTGGGATTAGCCAAAAATAAAACTGTCATGCTGAGCTGGCGAAGCATCTTGTCGCCAGCGCGGTACTGGAGTTGCCCCCAATGACTCACCGCACTGTAAAAAGATGCTTCGCCAGCTCAGCATGACAGTTTTACTGTTGCTGAGGCGCGACGATTAAGAAGTTACAAGCGCCCGAAATTCAATCCCAGAATCAGCACGATGCCAATTACCATGAGGATGAGATACGTTTCTACCGAGCCGGTTTGCACGTTGCGCAGTAGCTGGCCACCAGCCAGCGTCACGCGGCCCACACCGTTGGCGATGGGGTCGATGATGCCATTTTCCACGAACTTGTAGAGGCCGGTTGAGAGGGCCATCACGGGCTTCACGATGAGGTTATCGTAGAGCTCGTCGATGTAGTATTTGTGGTACACCAGATTTTCGGGAGCCGAGCGCTGGGCATCGTCTGCAGCCGGACGCTGGGCGCGGGCTACGTACATGACGTAGGCCAGCACGATGCCAATTACCGCCACCAGCACCGAAATGCCCATTAGCATGAGCTCGGTGCTATGCTCGGGCTCGGTGTTGAAGGCGGCGGGCAGAATCTGCTTGGAATACGTGAAAATCGGAGCCAGGTAATCGCCCAGGTAGTGCTTGCCCACGAACATGGGCGCGCCCATAAAGCCGCCGATGGCCGAGAGCACGGCCAGTACAATCAGCGGCAGCGTCATGCTGGCCGGCGACTCGTGCAGGTGGTGGCGCTGCTCCTCCGTACCCCGGAACTCGCCGAAGAAGGTGAGGAACAGTAGGCGGAACATGTAGAACGCCGTCAGGAACGAGGTGAACAGGCCGATCACCCACATCACCTTGTTGTGCTCGTACACGTGGCTCAGAATTTCATCCTTCGAGAAGAAGCCGGCGAACGGCGGAATGCCCGAGATGGCCAGGCAGCCGATGAGCATGGTCAGGAAGGTGATGGGCAGCGTCTTGCGCAGGCCGCCCATGCGACGCATGTCCTGCTCGTTGCTCATGGCGTGAATGACCGAGCCAGCCCCCAGGAAAAGCAGCGCCTTGAAGAAGGCGTGGGTGAGCACGTGGAAGAACGACGAGGTGTAGCCCATCACGCCCAGCGCCAAGAACATGTAGCCGAGCTGCGACACCGTAGAATAAGCCAGTACTTTCTTGATGTCGTTCTGGGCCAGGCCGATGGTGGCGGCAAAAAGCGCGGTAGCCAGGCCGACGATGCCCACTACATCGAGCGTGTGGGGGGCCAGGGTGAAGAGCACGTTGGAACGCAGCACGAGGTAGATGCCGGCCGTTACCATGGTCGCGGCGTGGATGAGCGCCGATACCGGCGTGGGGCCCGCCATGGCGTCGGGCAGCCAGGTATAGAGCGGCAGCTGGGCCGACTTACCCATTGCCCCCACGAAGAGCAGCAGGGTAATGAACGTCACCACGCCCACGCCATAGGTGCCAAACTGGCCCAGGCTAGCCTTCTGAAACACCTCGGCGTACTGCACCGAATTGAAGGTGAGGTACATCAGGAAGATACCGAGCAGGAAGCCCAGGTCACCTACCCGGTTGATAATGAAGGCTTTTTTGGCGGCGTTGTTGTACGGGGTATGCTTGTTCCAGAAGCCGATGAGCAGGTACGAGCACAAACCCACGCCTTCCCAGCCAATGAAGAGAATCACGAAATTGGCCCCGAGCACCAGAATCAACATACTGAACACGAATAGATTGAGGAAGCTAAAAAACTTCCCCACGTTCTCGTCGTGGTGCATGTAGCCGATGCTGTAGATGTGAATAAGCGTGCCCACCCCCGTGATCAGCAGCAGCATGATCAGACTCAGTTGGTCGATCTGGTAGCTGAAAGGAATTTGCAGCGAGCCCACCGAAATCCAGTCGAACAGATTGACGGTGTACTGATACTTGAAATTGACGAACAAAAAGACCGACAGCAGGAACGACCCCAACACGGCCAGCGTGCCGATGGCGCCCGCCACCGTACCCGACAACTTCTTATTCAGCAGGCCATTTATCAGAAAGCCCAGGAAGGGCAGCCCCGGAATGAGGACGTACAGCAGGGTAGAGAAAGGCGCCGTAGCACCGGGTAGAACAGTTTCCATTGGTGAGATGGTGAAATGGCGAAATGGTGATGTAGTGGTAGGTAAGCAGCAAAACGACGAAAAATCGCCATTTCACCACCTCACTATTTCACCCCTTCAACCGGCTGAGCAGGTTGACGTCGGTATTCTGGAAGTTGCGGTAAATCATGACGATAATACCCAGGCCTACTGATACTTCGGCGGCGGCGACGGCCATGATGAAGAACACGAATACCTGGCCGTTGGGGTCGGCCCGGTAGGCGGCAAAGGCGGTCAACAGGATATTCACGGCGTTGAGCATCAGCTCGATGCACATGAAGATAATGATGGCGTTGCGCCGGATGAGTACCCCCGTAACGCCGATGCAGAAAAGTGCGGTGGCAAAAAACACGTAGTACTGCAACGGTACTTCGTGAATGACGGCGGGAACGATAGAAGCGTTGGTCATAAGGACAAAGTTAGGCCGCGCTGCGGCTTAGTCGATTTTTTCAGGCCGCTCAACTTTCAAAGTTGATGGTTTGGCGGTCGCCGGCCGGGGCCGACGGCGCGTTTCTTCAAAAAAGTTTAAAGTAAGTAGCTTCGCTTTTCGTCTGGTAGCAGCAGAGCCCCATCGTCTTGTCAATTCGGCCACGCCCGCCGAGCAATCCGACCAACGCGATAAATCCGCGGCTCCGATCCCAATGGAAGCCCTTGCCCTCCCCCTTTCCGCGCTCATGACCACGGCCGCCAGCCAAGACCAGCAGATTCAGACGGCGGTGCGCGAGCAGCGCGGCCGGCTGCTGCGGTTTATCGAGCGCCGCGTACCCGACCCGGCCGAGGCCGAAGACATTCTACAAGACGTTTTTGCTGAGTTGGTGGAAAGCTACCGCTTGCTCAAGCCCGTGGAGCAGGCGGCGGCCTGGCTGTTTCGGGTGGCCCGCAACCGCATCATCGACCGCTACCGGCGGGTGCCGGCCCAGCGCACGGTGTCGCTGGATGCTCCGCTGGGCGCGGCGGTCGAGAGCGACGAGCCCGCTCGCCTGCTGCAAGACGTGCTCCCCGCCCCCGACGACTCGCCCGAAAACCGGCTGCTGCGCGAAACCATCATGGACGCCATCAGCGATGCCCTGGCCGAGTTGCCAGCCGAACAGCGCCAAGTATTTGTGTGGCACGAGCTGGAAGACCAATCGTTCAACGACATGGTAGCCGCTACCGGCGTACCCCTCAAAACGCTTATTTCGCGCAAGCATTACGCCGTGAAGCACCTGCGCAAGCGGCTGCGCAAGCTCTACGATGAGCTGTTCACGGACTAGCCAACGCGACTTTTCCTGCCTTCTTTATTTAAATTATCCCCTGCTATGTCTCGCTCCTTCTGGCTGAAAAAAGCCGTTAAATTCATTTTCTTCGCGGGCCTATTCGTGGTTGTGGCCGGCTTCGCCACGATGAGCCTCTGGAATTGGCTCATGCCGATGATTTTTCACCTGCCGGTACTCACCTTCGGGCAAACTATCGGCCTGCTGGTGCTCAGCCGCATCTTACTCGGCGGCTTTGGCCGGGGCGGCAGCGGCGGCTGGGCGCGGGGCCGCGCCTGGAAGCGCCAGATGATGCAGCGCATGGAGACCTTTTCGCCCGCTGAGCGCGAGAAGTTTCGCCAGCAGATGCGCAGCCGCTGCGCCGAGTCGTGGGGCCGGCAGCCGGCGGAGGCCCCGGCCGAGCACGCTTTGTGATCGCCGACCCAACCAACAAAAAAGCCCGTCTGTTTCGACGGGCTTTTTTGTTGATCAGAAGGGCTAGCTTATTGTTGGCTGGCCCGGAATAGCTTTTGCTTTTCTTCCTTGGAAAGGCTCTCGTAACCGGAGCGCGAGATTTTGTCGAGAATCAGGTCTACCTCTTCGGGGGGCGTGGTGCCGGCGTTGCTGCTGACAGCCGGGCGGCTGGGGCTACTCACCGTCCCTCGGTGTGTCACTTTCATGGCGGGGCTGCGCTGGAATACGCGCCCCAGCCACGCTCCGGTAGCTACCACGGGTTGGCCCATGTCGCGCCCGGCCTTGAGCTGCTTGATGAACAGGAAGCCCAGCAGCGCACCGCCGAGGTGGGTAATTTCCCCGCCGGGGTTGCCACCATTGATACCCGCCAGCGAGATAATGACGACTACGGCAGCTATCCACTTGATTTTAACCGGCCCCAGCAGAATGAGCATGAACGTGTAGTCGGGCAGCAGGGTGGCGGCGGCCACGATAATAGCCGTGACGGAGGCCGACGCGCCGATTACCGGCTGGCCGATGCGCCCCTGGAAAACGGGCAGAAAATTATAAGCCAGCAGGAAAAATACTCCGCCCGCCAGCGCCCCGAGGATGTAGAGGCTAATCAGCCGCCGGTCACCCAGATACTCCCGAATAATCTGCCCAAACCAATACAGGTTCAGCATATTAAACAGGATATGGAAGAAATTTTCGTGCACGAAGGCGTAGGTAAACAGCGTCCACGGGTGACGCAGTAGCACCAGGCCGTCCGACGACAGGGCCAGCTGCCGCAGCACGAGCGAGTAGACATCGCGCGACTGCGTCAGGAACAGGATGGCCTGAAAGATGATGAGCACGGCGAAAACCAGCGCATTGATGATAATGAACTGATTCAACGCATTATCGCGCCGCGAGAAGGCGTCGCGGATATCCTGGGTTAAACTCATGGAAATAAGAACTTTTAGTAGAAACGGCTGCGACCGCTTTCCCAGAATTTAAGAATAATAAATGCCACTACCATTCCGCCAATATGTGCAAAATGGGCAACGCTGTCACCCGGAACTCGGTGTACCCCACTGTACAGCTCAAATAAGGCATAGAAAAACACGAAGTACTTCGCCTTCATAGGAATAGGCGGAAAAATAAGCATCAGCTCCGTGTTGGGAAACAAGAAGGCAAAAGCAAACATTATCCCAAATACAGCGCCGGAAGCGCCCAGCATGCCTGATGCTGGCGAGTTAATGATTTCCTCATAGATCATTTTAACATTAGCAACTATTCCCTGCCGCAGTTCCTGGTCATTCGGATTGCGCTGTAGTGCCGATGCAGCGGCATTGTATGCCTCTCTGTTAACGCCTACCTCCCGCATAAAAGCATCATAGGTAACAGCATCAGGGCTAGCCACTACTTCTGCATAGGTAGTTTTTATTTTATTCAACTCATATGCTCTTACCCCTTCATAAAATACACCTGCGCCTACGCCACATATCAGCCAGAATGCCAGAAACCGCTGGCTACCCCAACGCTGCTCTAGCAGAGGCCCTAAAGAAACCAGACCAAACATGTTACCTAACAAATGCATCCAGTTATTAGGATCATGCAGGAACATATAGGTGAAAAACTGCCAGAAATGCAGGTAGTCTGAGCCTATTGGGTGCAAGCTACCCAATAGGGTAACGGGGAAGACACGGAAATTGACCTGAAGTAAATAGACCACGATATTGGCTATCAACAGGTTCCGAACGGCTGGAGTAAGATTAAACATGGATAGGCACCAAGCGCTAGCTTAGTGAAAGGAAAGAGCAAAGGTCGCACCGGGCAGTTTACGCGCCAGCTTTACGGAAGTAGGCGGCCAATTGCTCGCCGTCGAGCAGCACTACGGTGGGGCGGCCGTCGGGGGTGTAGTTGGGCACCTGGCAGGCAAAAAGTTTATCGACTAAGGCGTTCAGCTCCACGTCGGGCAGGCGGGGCTGGCTGGTGGCCAGGGCCACGCGCCGGGCCAGCGAGCGGGCCAGCGCCTCGCGGCGATCAAGCCGCAGCGGGGCCGCCCCGCTACGAAACTGCTCGATGAGCCCTTCCAGCAGCTCCTTCTCACCCTGGGCGGGCAGGTCGGCCGGCACGGCTTCGATGGCGATGGTATTCGGGCCGAACTCGGCGAAGCGGAAGCCCAGCAGGTGCAGCGTGGGCGTGAGCTCGCCCAGCACGGCGTAGTCGGCGGGCGAAAACGTGACCGGACGCGGAAACAGCAGTGCCTGCGAGTGCCCGCCGCCCCGCTCCTGCCCGGTCGTGTACTGCTCGTACAGGATGCGCTCGCGGGCCGCCTCTTGGTCAATGAGCATCAGGCCCGATTTCACGGGTAGCAGCACGTAGCGGTTCAGTACCTGCGTGGCGCGGGGACTGTGCGCCCCGCCGCTGCCAGCTCCGGGGCCAGGGTTGGCGGGGCCAGCCACTGCCGGGCGCGGGCGCTCGGCCGGCACGGGATGCGTAAAAGGTAGCTCGGGCAGCGTGGCTGGCGGCGGCAAGACGGCCACCGGCGCAACTGGCGCGACTTCTTCGCCGGCCGGGCGCACCGGCTGGCCCAGCTCGCGGTAGAAGGCTTCGAGGTCGCGCTTGGCCTGCTCGGTGGGGCGGGCGGGGGCTTGGCGCTCGTCGGAGGTGCGCTTGCTGCCGCGCGCGGCGGCCGACACGGAAGCCGCCAACGCGTCGGGGTTAAACTCCACGGCGCGGGTAGGCGCGGGCAGCGCGGCCCCTTCGCCCTTATTGAAAGAGTTGGTCGCGGTGGAAGTCCGTAGCGGGCGAATGGGCGCGAAATTCACGTCGCCCTCGAAGTCGAGCGAGGGCGTGAGGCTATGCACCCCCAGCGCCTGCCGCACGGCCGCCCGCACCACGGCGTACACCGTTTTCTCGTCCTCAAACTTGATTTCCGTCTTGGTCGGGTGGACGTTGATGTCGATGGCCTTGGGATCCAGTTCCAAAAACAGCACGTAGAACGGGTGAGTATCGCGGGCCAGCAGACCCTCGTAGGCGGCCAACACGGCGTGGTTGAGGTAGGCCGAGCGGATAAAGCGGTTGTTGACGAAAAAAAACTGGTCGCCCCGGCTTTTTTTTGCCGACTCCGGCTTACCGATGTAGCCCTTCACCGTGATGAAGGGCGTCACCTCCTCGCAGCTCGCCAGCTGCTCCTTGTAGTTGTTGCCCAGCAGGGCCACGATGCGCTGGCTCAGCTTGCCGGCGGGCAGGCTGAATACTTCGAGGTCGTTTTGGTATAAGGAAAAGGCAATCTGGGGGTTGGCCAGTGCGATGTGCTGAAACTCGTCGAGGATATGACGCATCTCCACCGCGTTGCTCTTCAAAAAATTGCGCCGGGCGGGCACGTTGAAAAACAAGTTCTTAACTGAGATGCTGCTGCCGTCGGGGCAGGCAGTGGGCGTTTGGCTATTCACCTGCGAGCCTTCCACGAGCAGAAGCGAGCCGGTTTCCTGGCCGCGCTGCTTGGTGCGGATTTCAACCTGCGCCACGGCCGCGATGCTGGCCAGCGCCTCGCCCCGGAAACCCAGCGTACGAATGCGGAACAGGTCTTCGGTAGAGCGGATTTTGCTGGTGGCGTGGCGCTCCAGGCTCATGCGGGCGTCGGTGGCCGACATGCCGGCCCCGTCGTCCACTACCTGCACGAGCTGCTTACCCGCCTCCTTCACAATCAGTTGCACGCTCTTCGCCCCGGCGTCGACGGCGTTTTCGAGCAGTTCTTTCACTACCGAGGCCGGGCGCTGCACCACCTCCCCCGCCGCAATCTGATTGGCGAGGTATTCGGGCAGAAGTTGGATAATGTCGGGCATTCGAAGAAGTGCTGAAGCGTTGAGGTAAGGGGCGGCGCAGGCGAGGAACCGGGGAAAAAGGTGCGCAGGTAGTACCTACTTCTCACCTTATTACCTGCTTCCTCCATCCTGTCATCACCTCTTACTGCCTACCTTTGCGGCCAATTTGGGCAAGCGGCCGAACTTAGTTTTCGGCTGCCAAGTGGTTTGGCTTCCTATGGAACCGCCACCGGCAGCCGGGGGTTCCGGCCGTGTCCGCCGGCAAAAGTAGCCCGGCTGGCCCGCCTTTTCTACCTCTAAAACTTCCCGCCCTGGGCTGATGCGCGTCGATTTCCGGTTTCTGTTTCTGGGGTTGCTGCTGGGGGTCACCGGGTTGCTGCTAGGTTTTTCGGAGCCCCGCAAGCCCTTACCCGATCCCCTACCCAATGGTCCCGCCGAGCAGCAGTGGGTCGATAGCGTGTTCAACTCGCTCACGCCCGAGCAGCGGCTGGGGCAGTTCTTCATGGTGGCGGCGTATTCCAACCGCGAAAAGGCTCACGCCGACCGTATTGAGCGCCTGGTGCGTAACCAAGGCATCGGCGGGGTGATGTTTTTGCAGGGCGGTCCCAAGCGGCAGGCCATCATGACCAACCGCTTGCAGGCCGCCGCCAAGGTGCCGCTGCTCATCGCCACCGATGCCGAGTGGGGCCTCGACATGCGCCTAGACTCGACCTCGCACTTCGCCAAGCAGATGACGCTGGGCGCGATGGACGACGACAAGCTCGTGTACCAGATGGGCCGCGACCTGGCCCGCAAGCTGCGGGCGCTGGGCGTGCACATCAACTTCGCCCCGGTGGTCGATGTTAATTCCAACCCCGGCAACCCGGTTATCGGCAACCGCTCCTTTGGGGAGAACGCCGACCGCGTGGCGGCGCTGGGCGTGCAGTACATCAACGGCTTGCAGAGCCAGCGGGTGATTGCCGTCGCCAAGCACTTCCCCGGCCACGGCGACACCGATACCGACTCGCACGTGGCCCTGCCGGTTATTAATACCGACCTGGCGAAGCTCGAAAAGGTAGATTTGGTACCCTTCCAGAAGTCATTCGAGGCCGGGGCCCTGGGTGTCATGGTGGCCCACCTCTACATGCCGCTGTTTGATACCACCAACGCCAAGACGACCACGCTCTCCAAGGCGCTGGTGACGGGGCTGCTGCAAGAGCGCATGGGCTTTAAGGGCTTAATTTTCACCGATGCGCTGAACATGCGTAGCGTGAGCAAGCTCTATAAAGACGGCGAGCTCGACGCGATGGCCCTGGCCGCTGGCAACGACGTGCTGCTGTTTTCGGAAGACGTGCCAGCCGCCCTCATCCGCATCAAGGAAGCCGTGGCGGCGGGGCATCTGAATCAAGCTGATCTGGATGCGCGGGTGAAGAAGATTTTGCGGGCCAAGTACTGGGCGGGCCTCAATAAATACAAGCCCGTCAACGTGCTGACGCTGCGCGACAGCCTCAACCTGCCCGAGTCGCGGGTGCTGAGCCAGGCTATTTTCGAGCACGCCGTCACGGTGGCGAAGAACGAGGACAAGCTCCTCCCCTTCCAGCGGCTCGATACGCTGCGCATCGCGGCCATTACCATCGGCACCCAGCCCGAGGGGCCGTACGCCACTATTTTCAACAAGTACCAGCCCGGCCCCGTGTACGCCGTGCCCGACCGCTACGCGCCCGACTCGACTTTCAGCCGCATTCAGGCCCGCCTGGGTGATGCCAACGTAGTGGTCGTGAGCCTACACCAAATGAATAACACGCCCAGCCACAGTTACGGCCTGGGCGACGGGGCGCTGAAATTCCTCAAGAACCTGCAAGCCGACAAGCGCCGCAAAACGGTGGTGGTGGCGATGGGCAACGCCTACGGGCTTAAGTACCTGGAGGGCGCCCGCACCCTGGTATGCGGCTACGAAGACCACTACGCGGCGCAGCTCGTGGTGCCGCAGATTCTCTTCGGCGCGCTGCCGGCGCGGGGCAAGCTGCCCGTGACGGTATCGGAGACGCTGAAGGCGGGCACCGGCCTCGCCACCGCCGACCTGCACCGCCTGCGCTACGCCACGCCCGAGCGCGAGGGCCTGGACTCGAAAATCATGAGCCAGATTGATCACATTGCCCTCGAAAGCATTGTGACGGCGGCTACCCCCGGCTGCCAGGTGCTCATCGCCAAGAACGGCACGGTGGTGTTTGACCAGAGCTACGGCTACGGCACCTACGACCAGAGCCAGCCCGTGACCAACAGCACGCTCTACGACCTCGCCTCGGTAACCAAGGTGGCCGGCACCCTACAGGCCGTGATGTACCTGAAAGACCAGGGCCGCCTGAACCTCGACGAAAAAGTAAGCACCTACCTGCCCGAAATGCAGCGCACCAACAAGCGCTCCATGACCGTGCGCGACGTGCTGCTGCACCAGGCGGGCCTCAAGCCCGGCATCCCCACCTGGGAACGTACCGTGAGCAACGGCACCCTGAAGCCGGCCTACTACGCCACCCTGCGCACCGACGACTTCCCCAACGAAGTAGCTCCCGGTGAATACTCCATCAAAACGGCCGACGACTCGGTGTGGGTCTGGACGCTGCGCTCGGGGCTACTGCCCAAGGTGAAGGATAAATATCCGGTGGAATACTCCGACCTCAGCTTCATCATTATGAAGCGCTTGTGCGAGAAGATATTGGGCCAGCCATTGGAAGAATTTCTGCCTAAGGAATTCTACAAGCCGCTGGGGCTGGGCACCATGACCTACAACCCACTCACGCGCTTTCCCAAGAGCTGCATCGCGCCCACCGAAAACGATACCTACTACCGCCACGAGCAGCTGCAAGGCACCGTGCACGATCAAACGGCGGCCCTCGTGGGCGGCGTGGGCGGCCACGCCGGCCTCTTCGCCACCGCCAACGACCTGGCCGTACTCATGCAGATGAACCTGCAAAACGGCCGCTACGGCGGCAACATGTACTTCCAAAACTCGGTCGTGAGCGAGTTTTCGCGCCCGCAGGTGGCTGGCAACAAGCGCGGCCTGGGCTGGGACCGCGGCGACCCCACCAAGCCCGAAGGCCCCACCAGCCGGCTGGCTCCGGCTAGCACCTTCGGCCATACCGGCTTCACCGGCACCTGCGTCTGGCTCGACCCCGACAACCAGATTCTTTACGTCTTCCTCTCCAACCGCGTGTACCCCGATGCGGGCAATATCAAACTGCGCACGTACAACATCCGCACGCGAATTCAGGAGGTAATTTACAAAGCAATGGAGGCTAAGAGCCCGAAGGGGTAATAGTAGCTACTAAAAAGAAGCAGCCCACGGCAGCCAGTCAATAGGTTACCGTGGGCTGCTTCTTTTTAGCAGCTGGTCAATATAAAATGCGCACTGGCCGCACTGGCGCGAGTTTAGCGCAGCGTAACTCGTGCCTAGGCATGAGGTGGAGGTTGTACCTCCACTGCCGCAACGCGGCAATCCAGCGTCCGCTGGGCGTAACCCCTTTTGAAAAAACATGCCATACGCAAGCCTTTTTTAGTGAAATTCGAAGCCCCACGGACGCGGGATTGCCGCGTTGCGGCAGTGGAGGTACAACCTCCACCTCATGCCTAGGCACGAGTTACGCTACGCTAAATTCGCGCCAGTGCGGCCAGTGGAGCTAGGTAAAAGAATAAAAGTGAAAGTCCCTCCGCAACCTACTGCCGGGCTGCTGTGGAGCTTTTTTAGTAGCACCAGTAAAGTGCTTCGCAAGCGCAGCATGACGGACGAACTAGGACTTGCCTAGTCCCTGTGTAATCTTCTTACTGCGGAGCCGTCCACACGTTATCGGCGGGGTAGCTGTCGGGGGTGTAGGTGCTGCCCAGCGTGACTTTCTTAATGGTGCGGCCACTGCGTACGGGCACGGTTACGCTTTTTTCACCGTGCTCCCACACGGCGATGGTACGGTGGATTTTCTCCTCGCTGTCGTTGTCGAACGTTACCGTCAGGTCGATGGGCTGGGGCTTGCTGCCTTTGGCAGTTACGGTAATCTGGGCGGGCTTGTCGGCGGGGCGCACTACGCTCGTGATGGCCATGTCGGGATAGCCACCGTCGAAAAACCAGCGCTGCCAGAACCAGTCGAGGTTTTGGCCCGCCCCGGCGTTCATTGAGTAGAAGAAGTCGTAGGGCATGGGGTGCTTGCCGTGCCAGGTGCGGATGTAGTGGTGCAGCGCCTTGGTAAACAGCTCATCCCCTAGCATATCCTTCACGTAGAGGTAGCCCAGCCCGGGCTTGGGATACGAGTTGAGGAAGAACGGCAGGCCGGTCTGCTGGGTAGTGAGCGTCACGATGGGCAGGTCGTCTTCGGTGGCAGCGGCGCGGGCGTAGGGCACCATGCCGTAGTCATCGACCAGGCCGGGCTGGATGAGGGGTGAGATAATCCACTCACCGATGGTGGCCCAGCCCTCGTCCATCCAGCCGTACTTCGTTTCGTTGATGCCCATGTAGAACGGAAACATCGTGTGGAAAATCTCGTGGTCGGTGAGCGTGATGCCCTCCTCGCGGGTGCGGGTGGGATTGTCGTTCACCATCATCGGGTATTCCATCTGGTCGAGGCCGTCGAACACCGTTTCGTGGTTGTAGGGGTAGGGCCACTTGGGGAAGGTGTAGCTCATGGCTTCCACCGTTTTGCGGCCAAACTGGGCTACTTCCTCGAAGTCGTCGTGCTGGGCATTGTACACGGCATCGACGCGGGTGCGGCGCTTGGTGGCGGGGTCTACCACGAGGCTGGTGGCCTCCCACACGTAGTGGTCGGCGGTGGCGAAGGCGAAGTCCACCACGTCGCGGGCATCGAAGTGCCAGGTGTTGTAGGCATTGGGCGCGGTGGCGTCGTGCAGCCGCGCCTCGGTGCTGTCGATGATGCTCGTGATACCGTCCTTCTTCTCGGCGGCGCGCAGGCGGGCCAAATACTTCTTCGTGAGTACCTTATCGGCGTTGGTGAGGTCGCCGGTGGCCCAGACCAAGAAATTGCGCGGCACCGTAATATCGGCCGCGAAGTGGCAGAAGTCATTGTAAAACTCCGGCCCGCCGGTGTACGGCACCCGGTTCCAGCCGTCGATGTCGTCGTACACGGCGATGCGCGGGAAGAAATACGCCACGAAGGCGGCCCCCGGCGCGACCTCGCCCGTGCGCTGGTGCGAGCCCTTGTTGAGGATGTACGAATACGTCACCTCCACCTGCGCTTTCTGCTTCGCGCCGATGGCCCGGCGCAGCGGCACCGCCATGTTGGTGTTATCGATCAGCAGCTGGCTGGGGTCGATCACCTGGCCGTTGATGCTCAGCTTCTCGATTTTCACCCCGTCGCTCAGGTCTTCGGCCGCAAACTTGCCCGAGCGGGGCGCGCCCTTCTGGTACAGGTTGGGGTAAAGCTTGAACCACAGCTGACGCAGCGAGTCGGGGCTGTTATTTTGATAAGCGATGTGGACCGTGCCCGCCAGCAGCCGCGTGGCCGGGTCGAAGTTCACCTTGATGGTGTAGTCGGCGGTATTTTGCCAATACTTGGGACCGGGCTGGCCGCTGGGCGAGCGCGTACCCTTGGTGTAGGTGGCGGCCAGGTTGCGGGGCATGGGCAGCGGCGCCTGGGCGTGGCTGGCGGCGTACGGCAGGGCCAGCAGCGGCAGGGCAGCAAGCCAGAGGGACTTTTTCAATAAGAACAGCTGAAATGGGGCGCTGGCAGCGCAAAAAAGCATTTTTACTATGAAAAATACCGGGCCAGCTACTAACGCGAAAATCGGCCTGACGCTGCAAGCCACGGCACAAAAATAGACTACCCGCCAAGCTTGGTCGACGAAAACGACCACGCCTGACGGGTAGTAGTGCGGACTTTGTGGTGCGCACCACGCACAAATGCGCGCTGCGGACTAGCGCTCCAGCTTGAAGCCGGGGTCGCGGGCGGGCGGCGCGGGGCGGTTGGCCACGGCCCAGCCGGTGAGGTACATCCAGCGCGTCATGTTGGTGAGCTTGGGATAGTCGATGCGCTGGGGCTCGTCGCGGGGCGTGTGGTAGTCGGGGTGCAGCAGCGAGGTGTACATCACCGCCGGAATACCCAGGCGCGCGTACGGCAGGTGGTCGGAGCGGAAGTACCAGCCCTCGGGGTGGTCGGCGCGGTCCCAGAGCGTATCGAGCTTGAATTTCGGCCCGGCCTGGTTGGCAGCCAGCGCCATTTCTACCAGCTCGGACGAATTGCGGTGGGGGCGCTGCCGGCCCAGCAGCGCGGCGCTGTCGGGCGAGTTGCGGCCCATCATCTCGGCATTGAGCACCGCCACGATGGATGGCTGCGGCACCGTCGGGTGGGCCGCGTAGTAGCGCGAGCCGATGAGCCCGCGCTCTTCAGCCCCGTGGTACACGAACAGCGCCGTGCGCTTGGCGGGCTTGGCTTGAAAGGCGCGCATGAGGGCCAGCAGGGCCGCGCAGCCGGTGGCGTTGTCGTCGGCCCCGTTGTAGATGGAGTCGCCAGCCACGGCCTCGCGCACGCCATCGTGGTCTTGGTGCGTGCTGAACAGCACGTTTTGCGTCTTCAACTGCGCATCGGTGCCGGGAATTTTAGCCACGATATTCACCGAAGGATAGGCGAAGCTTTCCAGCCGCATGTCGGCCACGAGCTGCTGGCCGGGCTGCTGCACCCAGCTCGCCGCGCTGGCGGGCAGCCAGAATACGGGCGCGCCGCTGGCTACCTGCACGTTGGCATCGCCGGGCAGGCCGTAGCGGCCGCGCTCGTAGGTGTGGCCCCAGTGCTCGTAGATGGCCTGGGCGCGGGCGTCGCCCACGATCACCACGGCCACCGCGCCGGCTTTCATCAGCTCGGCCGAGCGGTCGCGCATGGTGGCCATCTGGAAGCGTCGGAAGCTGAGGCCGGGCGTCACCTCGCCGCCAAACTGCATGGCCACGGCCTTGCCCTTCACGTCGACCTTGGCCAGCTCGGCGGGGCTGGCCGCGCCTACCCATACCAGCGGCGCATTCACGCTGGCATTAATGGGGGCAAACAGCAGCGCGTCGTGGTACATCCGCAGCTGGCGGCTGCCGATGCTGAGGCGGCTGTCTTTGCGCAGGCGGGTGCGTTGCATGCTGAACCACTGAAAATACGTACCATCGTCGCCGGCCGGCTGCGCGCCGATGGCCCGCATCTGGTCGGCCAGCCACACCGAGGCTTTTAGCTCGTCGAGCGTACCGGCCTCGCGGCCCCGGTAGTGGTCGCCAGCCAGGGCAAATACGTCGCGCTTGATGTCGGCTTCTCGAATGGCACTTTCGGCGTTGGTACCGGTAGCACGGGTGGTTTTAACCTTGGTTTTGATTTTCTGCTGGGCCTGGCCAGCCAGCGGCAGCGCCAGAGCGAGGGCCACCAGCAAGTGAAATTTATGCTTCATGAAATAAGGAAGGATGGGTAAAAGAACAGGCTCACCTTTCGAGGCCGTTTAAAAAGTAGGTTATAGAACGTCCGTCATGCTGAGCTTGCCGAAGCATCTTGCTCGCCTCGTTGAATAGCTGACTAACGAAGCGGTAGAGATGCTTCGGCAAGCTCAGCGTGACCGATGTTATAAGTAGGGAGACTTCTTAAAAAGCTTCTTCAACTAAAAACCAACAATACTACTTCTGCCGGGCCGCCCAGGCGTCCATGCGGCGCTCCAGCACGGCCAGCGGCATGGCCCCGTCGAGCAATAGCTCGTCGTGAAAGGCTTTAAGCGAAAACTTGGTGCCCAGCTGCTTTTCGTAGCGCGTACGCAGCTCCCGGATTTTGAGCTGGCCGGTTTTATAAGCCAGCGCCTGGCCGGGCCAGGCCATGTAGCGCTCGATTTCGGCGGTGGCCCCCTGCTCAGCAATGGCTTCGTTATCGAGCATGTACTGGATGGCTTGCTCGCGGGTGAGTCCCTTGGCGTGCATTCCCACGTCCACCACGAGGCGGATGGCGCGGTGCATCTCGGCGCTCAGCGCGCCCAGGTACTGGTAAGGGTCGGTGTACATCCCCAGCTCCTTGCCCAGGCTCTCGGTGTAGAGCGCCCACCCCTCGCTGAAGGCTGAGTAGAAGGCAAACCGCTGAAACTGGGGCAGGGCCGTATTTTCCTGCTGCAACGACACCTGGAAATGGTGGCCCGGAATGGCCTCGTGCAAAAACAGCGACTCCATACCCGGCGTCTTGAATTTGGTAGCATCCAAAATGGGCACGTAGAAAATCCCCGGCCGCGAGCCATCGGCCGAGGCGCGGTTGTACTGCGCGCTGGCCGAGGCGGCGCGGAAGGCTTCGGTCTGCCGAATTTCGAACGCCGTTTTGGGCATGCGCCCAAACAGGCGCGGCAGCCCCGGCGTCACCTGGCCCTGAATGGCCCGGAAACCGTTGAGCACGTCTTCGGGCGTTTTGTAGGGCCGAAACTTAGGGTCGGTACTCAGCGAGGCCAGCAGTTCGGCCAGCGTACCCTGGTAGCCCAGCTGCTGGCGCACCTGCTCCATCTCGGCCTTGATGCGGGCCACCTCGGCCTGGCCGGTCTGGTAAATTTCGTCGGGCGTGCGCGTGGTGGTGGTCCAGTAGCTCACGGCGTAGGTGTACATGTCGGCCCCGCCGGGCACGGCTGCGATGCCGGTGCTGGGGCGGGCGGCGGGCAGGTACTCCTCGCGCAGGAAAGCCGCCAGCTTGCGGTAGGTAGGCACCAGCTCGCCCCGAATAGCCGCGACGTAGGCGGTAGTCAGCCGCTGCTTGTCGGCATCCGAAAACGCGGCTGGCAATTGCTTGATGGGGCCGTAAAAGATGCTCTGCTCGGGCTCGGCTACGGCCAGGGCTTCGAGCTGCGGGATCATTTTCTGCACCAATACTTTGGGCAGCACCACCCCGGTGCGCATCCCGTGCCGAAAATCGGCCACGGCCGTATCGGCCCAGGCGGGAAACTGGCGCACGCGGGCCAGCCAGTTGTCGTAGTCGCGCACCGTTTTGAAGGGTTGCGCGCCGGTGCCCGCTCCCAGTTGCGCCAGCTCGATGGGCAGCCCGCTAAACTGCGTAAACGGCATGGTCCAGGTGGGCTGGGCGAGGCCCCGGAGCCGGGTCGTCATCTCGTACTGAAACACGTCGTAGCTCGTCTGGTCGGCGGCCCCGAGCTTGCCGCGGTCGAGGCGGGCCAACTGGTCGCGGTAGCGCTCGTACAGGCGGCGCTGCTGCTGGCGGAAGGCGCGGGTGCCCGAGTTGGGCAGTTGGTCGTTGTAGCGGTTGTCGCCCTGGCTGGTGGCCTGCAACGGGTAAAGGCGCGCCTGCTCCTCCCAGTAATTCGAAAAAAGCGCCGCCAGCGGGGCCGAGGTACGGGTGCTGGCTTGCGGCAGTCTCGCTCGCGTGGGCTGGGCCGCTCCCGGCGTGGCTAGCCCGGCGGCCAAGCAACTTAAAAGTAAAAAATGCCTCATTAGTAAGCTAATAATAAAGTACGTCGCCAAAGCTACGCGGTGGCCGGACGCGGCCGCCGTGGCCGGCCCGGGATAAAGTCGCGACCAGTGGTCCGGGGTTGTCGCCAACATCCGCCGCTTATTTTGGTTAGCCCCTCGCCTTCCCTTTTTTCTCCATGAACATCGGCATTGTTTGTTACCCCACCTTTGGCGGCTCCGGCGTAGTGGCCACCGAGTTGGGCAAAGCCCTGGCCCAGCGCGGCCATCAGGTGCATTTCATCACCTACAGCCAGCCGGTGCGGCTCGATTTCTTCAACGAAAACGTCTTCTACCATGAGGTGTACGTGCCCACGTACCCGCTCTTTCAGTTTCCGCCCTACGAGTCGGCCCTGGCCAGCAAGATGGTGGATATTGTGCAGAATGAAAAGCTCGACGTGCTGCACGTGCACTACGCCATTCCGCACGCCTCGGCGGCGTACCTGGCCAAGCAGATTCTGCGCTCGCGTGGCATCACGGTGCCGGTGGTGACTACCCTGCACGGCACCGACATCACGCTCGTGGGCAAGGATGCCAGCTACGAGCCGGTGGTGACGTTCAGCATCAACGAGAGCGACGGCGTCACGGCCGTTTCGGCCGACCTGCGCCGCGAAACCTACGAGTATTTCCCGGTCGAGCACAAGATTGAGGTTATTCCTAACTTCATCGACCTGCACCGCTTCAAGAAGCAGGAAAAAAGCCACTTCCGCGCCGCCATTGCGCCCGAGGGCGAAAAGCTGCTCATCCACACCAGCAACTTCCGCACCGTGAAGCGGGTCGAAGACGTGCTGCGCATTTTCTGCGGCGTGCGCCAGAGCATCCCCGCCAAGCTGCTGCTCGTGGGCGACGGCCCCGACCGCTCGCGCATGGAAAAGCTGGCCCGCGACCTCGACTGCCAGCGCGACGTGCGCTTCCTGGGCAAGCTCGAAGCCGTGGAAGAAGTGCTCAGCGTGGGCGACTTGTTCCTGATGCCCTCCGAAAACGAGAGCTTCGGCCTCGCCGCGCTCGAGGCAATGGCCTGCGAAGTACCCGTGGTGAGCACCAACGCCGGCGGCATCCCCGAGCTCAACGTCAACGGCGTCACTGGCATGCTCAGCGACATCGGCGACGTGGAAGACATGGTCAAAAACGCTCTCTACGTGCTCGACGACGCGAACCTGCCGCGCTTCAAAGCCGCCGCCCGCGCCCGCGCCGAAGAATTTGCCGTGGGCAACATCGTCCCGCGCTACGAGCAGTGCTACGAGCGCGCCGCCCAACAAGCTGCCCTGTAGGGTAAGCTTTAGCTTGCCCGGCGTCCGGCGAGCCGCGACCCACCGGACGCCGGGCAAGCTAAAGCTTACCCTACAGTACCTCATAGCAGGATGTCCGCCACCTCCTGCCAGCTATGCACGCGGCGATAGCGGGTTTCGAGCGCATTATGCGGCGCGTCGAACAGCAGGCCCTTGCCCCGAAAGCCGTCGAAATTATAGGCGTTGTCGTCGATGAGGTAGTCGGCGTTGATAATGCTCTTATCGCCGCAAAACACGAAGTTGCGCCAGTGCAGAAACGGGAAGTGCCGTTGCAGCCACTGGTACTTGTCGAGAAAGGAATTAGGAAATTCCATCGCCGCCGTGGCGATAAAAATCTCGTAGCGTTGGCTCAGTTCGGCCAGCACGCGCTGGCTATCGGCTATCACCGGCAGGTCGCGGAAAAAGCCCTCGGCGTTGGGGTAGGCCCGCAGGGCCGGCTGGTGCTCGGGCGCTACGGCCTCGTGCGGATTCTTGCCGCGCAGGGCTTCCCGCGTGAGTTCGAGTGCGAAGTCGCGCCCGTACCACTCTTGAAACCGGGCGATGGAATCGGCCATAACCTCGTCCATATCCACGGCAATTCGTTTTTTAGTCATAGCATTCTAATCTACAAAATGTTAGCCCAAGAGGTCGCTAAAATTATAAGTTGCAACATTCTAAAGTGAAGCTTTCACCAACTAGTTTGCGCGCTCATTCTACCTTTTAGAACGGAAATGCGAGCAAAAACTCTACTATTCATTACGGCAGCCATGCTAGTACAGGTGACGGCGGCGCGGGCGCAGTTTGGCATGGGTAAACCCAAGGAAATTGCGGTGGTAAAAAGCCAGCCGCTTATTGTTATCCTGAAGGAGGAAGACCCCAAACAACTGAAAAAGTTGGCGAGCAAGCCCGAAGAGCTGGCCGATTATAAGGCAGGAATAGCCGATTACAATACTCAGATGCGTGACCTAGCCCCAAAGCTATGGAAACTCTCTTCCGGCGTCGAATTTAAGTCGGAGAATGAGCTGGAGACGTTACGCAAAGCTAAGAAAACGCAGCGCGCCGTACTACGGCACCTCAGCTTCGCCCTGCCGCATCGGCACCGTATGCCCGGCGTCCCGATGGGTTCGACGGA
Organism: uncultured Hymenobacter sp.; assembly: GCA_913776615.1. Classification (GTDB taxonomy): domain Bacteria; phylum Bacteroidota; class Bacteroidia; order Cytophagales; family Hymenobacteraceae; genus Hymenobacter. Next base: position 130,604 of record CAJYPK010000033.1, on the reverse strand, counting down.
TATGGTAAATTTTTACTACACCACTGAGCAAATATCGGCGGTAGTAATCGACCTGTTGGGCGAGGGCGATGAAAATCATGTGGGACGCATCCAGATTGCGGCTGGACCAGTGTATCCCAGCGATATGATTTTTAGCATCAAGTACTTGCAGATTTACTTACAAGGGCGCGCCGAGGGCCGCAGCAACGGCGACATGCGCGAGGACGTCATGCGCAACGGCAAGCGCATCGCTACAAAAACGCTGCTCATCGACGAAGGCGACGTTAAAAACAAGCTAACCGCGGCTGATATCAAACAGGTGTATCCCTACCCCTACCAGATCGTCCCCCGCACCACCATCGAGAAGGCCGTGGCCGATGGTGATGCGCACTACGCCTACATTCGCCTACTACCCGCTACCGAAACCATAACGGTGCAGGTCGTGGTCGATGCCGCCAATTCCGAACTGCTGGGGATGTCAATTCCCAGCCGTATCCAGATGATGGGTATTAGCAGCGGCAGCAGCGTTGGCAAGGGCAATCTCAAGGACTTTGCGCAGGCAGCAGGTAAATAGCCGATCGCGCTACCACGCAAAAATCCCGTTGCGAGCACTACTCACAACGGGATTTTTGCTTTTAGCTACTCAGCCAAATGGTCATGTTCAACCAGGCAGCCCAGCCAGTTACTTATACTAACTAGGCTTGCTGAGCCGCCTTAAAACAGCCCCGCCGCCTCACGCTTCACCACCGCCAGGGCCTGGGCCGTGGGATCGGCGGCGTCGGTCATTAAACCTTCCAGAATGCGCTTGGCCAATTCGGTACCGCGCAGTTGGGCGGGATTTTGCAGGCCGTGAAAGGCGCGATTGATCATCGTGAGCACGTCTTCCTTGGCTTGCTTTACCTGGGCCCAGGCCTCGGGGCTCATGTAGAGCTGCTGCGAGTAATTGTGCTCAAACTCGCCCCGGATTTCCTGTTGCAGCAGGCGGTGGTACTCCGCCGCATTCTGGCCGGCGCTGCTCAGACGCACCAGGATGTTGCTGGGCGAAATGCGCTCCAGCAGCAGCGTTACGCGCTCGTAGGCTTGCAGGCGCAGCGGCAGCGTCGTCTTACTGCTGTCGAGCCGCAGCTCGATGAGGCGGCGCTGCTGCTCCTTCTCCAGATACTGGCGGAAAAGCAAAAAGATGGCCCCCGCCACGATAAGCGCGGGCAAAATGGTTTTGAGCAGGTCGAAGAGGTAAGTCGTCGTATCCATCGGGCAAGAAGCGGGCAGCGGCTGAACAATCGCCCGCGAGACTTTTGTAGTTGGTACTTGTATGCAACACAAACTTACGCCGTGAACCGTGGCCTCCCCTCGCCTGTTGAGCAAGCGTAAGGCACCCAACGGCGACGTATATTTGTCTTATCTACATTCATTCTAAATTCGCACCTATCATGGCTACCACCACGCAGGCTCCGCCTATCGGCCTCACTCCCCGGGCGTTAGTTGAGGTTAAAAACATTATTCAGGAAAAGAACGTGCCCGCCGACTACGGCCTGCGCATCGGCGTGCAGGGCGGTGGGTGCTCGGGTATGAGCTACCTGCTGGGCTTCGACAAGGCCAAGGAGCAAGACGAGGTGTACGACCTCGACGGCGTGCAGCTCATTATGGATAAGAAGCACGCCATGTACGTACTGGGCATGGAAGTTGACTTTCAGGACGGCCTCAACGCCCGCGGCTTCACCTTCAACAACCCCCAGGCCAAAAGCACCTGCGGCTGCGGCTCGTCGTTCTCGGCTTAGCCACCCAGCTTCCTTCTCCCCCGCTATTGCCGCCGACTGTTATGGACATTAAATACTTATCCGACGCCAAGGGCAATATCACCGGGGTCTTCATTCCCATTGAAGAGTGGGAGCGCCTGCAAAAGCAGTATGGCATCGGCGAGCAGTTGCCGCCCGATTCGGGCAAGCAGCTGCGGCAAGAGCTGGCCAGCGCGCTGCAAAAGCTCAAGCGCGACGATTCGGAGGATTAAACACCCGCGACCACTAAAAAAGCCCGGCTAGCCGGGCTTTTTTAGTGGTGTTGCTGCTGGCAGTCTGCTTACTCGCTGAGCGGGGTAATCTTGAAGCCGGCCTGCTCCACGGCGGCCAGCACCTGGGCCATCGAGACCTGGCCCGAGGTTACGGTCAGGATCTTATCGGGATTGGCGGTATCGACTTGCCAATTATTAGCCCCGACTTCCTTGTTGAGCGAGGGCGTCACGGCTTTGATGCAGCCGCCGCAGTTGATGGTCGTTTTAAAGCGCAGGGTTGACATGGGGCGGGAAAATTATCGCGGGAAAAACTAGGCCGGGCGCGGTTGGAACCGGCTCTTGTTCTACTACAAAATTGGGGCACTTTCGCTTCCCAAATGGGACATTATTTTGTCTGCTGACTACAAAATCCAGCCTTATCGCCCGCCTAATTCTGCAAGTCTGGCGCCGGATTGCGTACCGCAGCCGGCGGGCAGCGCCCGTTTCTTTGCAAAGGGCTGATGACCGTTTACCCGCCGGCTTAGCTGCTTTCCTTACTCTTGATTAACAATATTTTATACCAATGTCCCCTTCCACCGAAACCACTACCCTCGACATCGAGGGCATGAGCTGCGCGGCCTGCGCGGCGGCCGTGGAGAGGTCGCTGAACCGGACGCCGGGCGTACAAACCGCGCTGGTTAACTACGCCACCGAAAAAGCGACCGTTACCTACGCTCCCGCCCAGGCCAGCCCCGCCATCCTGCGCGCCGCCGTGGAGAATGCCGGCTACGCCGTGGCCGACCGCGCCCCCGATACGACTGCTGCCGACCGCCAGGCCGAAACCGACCGTCAAAAGGCCGCCACCTACCGCGCCCTGAAGCGGCGCTTTGCCGTGGCCGCCGGGCTGGCCCTGGTTATTATGGCCCTGAGCATGACCATGCTGTGGCCGGCTCTCGCGGCTCATTTCGCCCCCCACTGGCTCAACTACGGGCTGCTGATTCTTACGCTGCCGGTGCTGCTCTACAGTGGGCGCGAATTTTACGCCTCGGCTTGGAACGGTCTCCGCCACCGTTCGGCCAACATGGATACGCTCATTGCGCTCGGCACGGGCACGGCTTTTCTTTACAGCCTAGCCGCCACGCTGGCCCCCGGCGCGTTTGAGCGCCACGGCCTAATGCCCGAGGTGTACTACGACACGACGGCCACCATCATCGCCCTTATTTTACTAGGTAAGGTACTGGAGCTGCGGGCTAAAACCCAGACCTCCGCCGCTATGCGGGCGCTCCTGGGCTTGCAGGCCCGCACGGCCCGCGTGGTCCGGCCCGACGGTCAGGAAGTGGACGTGCCCATCGAACACGTGCTACCCGGCGACCTGGTAGCCGTGCGCCCCGGCGAGAAAATCGCCACCGACGGCCTGGTCGAGACCGGCCACTCGGCCGTGGACGAGGCCATGCTCACCGGCGAAAGCCTGCCCGTGGCGAAACGACCCGGCGACCCGGTTTTCGGAGCCACGCTCAATAAAACTGGGGCCTTTCGCTTTCGCGTGAGCAAGGTGGGGGCCGATACCCTGCTGGCCCAGATAGTGCAGTTGGTAGAGGATGCCCAGGGCAGCCGCGCCCCCATTCAGCGGCTGGCCGACAAGGTGAGCGCGGTTTTCGTGCCGGTGGTGGTGGGCATCGCGCTGCTCACGTTCGGGCTGTGGTTTGGGCTGGCCCCGGAGGCTACCCGGCTGCCGTTAGCGCTGGTCAGCTTCGTGGCCGTGCTCATTATTGCCTGCCCCTGCGCGCTGGGACTGGCCACGCCCACGGCCATCATGGTGGGTACTGGTAAGGGAGCCGAGCAAGGGGTGCTCATTCGCAACGCCGAGGCGCTGGAAAAGGCTTATCAGGTTGATACCGTGCTGCTCGACAAAACCGGCACCATTACGCGGGGCGAGCCGGCCGTCACGGATTTTATTCTAGCGCCGGGTTTCCAGGCGGCCAATGTGTTGCCCCTGCTGGCCGCCGTAGAGCGCCGGAGCGAGCACCCGCTGGCGGCGGCCGTGGTGCGCTATGCCGAGGCCCGCCCGCCCGCTGGCCCACCCCTCGCCGTTGATAGCTTTCGCGCCGTCGAGGGCCGGGGGGCGGCGGCCACCGTAGCCGGCCAGGCAGTACTCATCGGCAATCGCCGCCTGCTGACCGAGGCGCGCATCGACCTCCCGCCCGCGCTGGTCAGCCAGGCCGATACCCTGCTGGCCCAGGCACAAACCGTGCTTTACGTGGCGGTAGACGGCCAGCCCGCTGGCCTGCTGAGCGTAGCCGACACCGTGCGCGACACTTCGGCCGCCGCCATCAGGCAACTCCAGCAACTAGGGCTACAGGTAGTGATGATGACCGGCGACAACGCCCAAACGGCCGCCAAAATCGCCGGGCAGGTAGGCATCAGCCGCTACTTCGCCGAGGTTTTACCGCAGGATAAAGCACGGCAGGTAAAGCGATTGCAGGCCGAAGGCCGAACGGTTGCCATGGTGGGCGACGGCATCAACGACGCCCCGGCGCTGGCCCAGGCCGACGTTGGCCTGGCGATGGGCAGCGGTACCGACGTCGCCCTGGAGGCCGCCGGCATCACGCTCATGCGCTCCGACCTGCGCAGCGTCGTCACGGCCATCAGCCTGTCGCGGCAAACCATCCGCACTATCAAGCAAAACTTATTTTTCGCCTTTATCTACAACCTGCTGGGTATTCCCATCGCGGCGGGGCTGCTGTATCCCATCTGGGGCATCCGCCTCTCACCCATGCTGGCGGCCGGGGCGATGGCGCTCAGCTCAGTTTCGGTACTAACTAATTCGCTGCGACTGCGGGCCAGCAGAGCGGCGGAAGACGCGGGCTTTTAGTCAGCGCTGCCCTCCCGGTAATTTTACTTTCTATGAGCACTAACCCGACCAGGCCGCAGCGGGCCGCCCCCCGGTGCAGCGTCGATTATGCCTTCCAACGCATTGGGGGCAAATACAAAGGCCGGCTTATCGCCTACCTCGCGCAAGGCCCCGTGCGCTACGGCCAGTTGCGCCGGTACTTGCCCGACGTGACGCCCAAAATGCTCACGCAGGCATTGCGCGAGCTGGAAGCCGACCAGCTCGTAGCCCGGCACGCGTACCCGGAAATTCCTCCCCGCGTCGAGTACACGCTGACCACGGCCGGTACCGAGCTCCTACCCTTCATTGCCCTGCTCAAAGCGTGGGGCGAGCGCCAGATGCAGTTGCAAGGCATTACGCCCCTCCCCCACGCCCCAGTGCCAGCCAGCACCACCGCCCTGGCCGACCAGTAGCCCAGGTACGCTCGGTGTAGGGTAAGCTTTAGCTTGCCCGGCGTGAGGCTTGGCCGCCTATCAGGCCCAGGCATACCAAGCCGTTTTCTTGAATGTAGAAGCTATTTTTTTCTGATTGATTCTCAATTTTAGTATAGTTCCAGTAAGCCGGGCACTAAAAAGTGCCTACTATTTTCGCCTGAATAGCGCCGATACTTTCGTTTGCAAATCTTAATTTTTCAAAAGATGCAAGCGATTATCGTTGCCGAAGCCGGTAGCCCCGCCAACCTGCTCTTCACCGAGCTATCCCGCCCCGCAATAGGCCCAGCGGAGGTATTAGTAAAAGTCAAAGCCCTCAGCATTAATCCCGTGGACGTTAAGGCGCGGGCCAGCGAGGATATTTTATTCTGGATTTTCGGGCCGCAGCGCCCGGTCATTCTCGGCTGGGACCTGGCTGGGGAAGTGGTGGCCGCCGGGGCCGACGTGCAAGCCCTACAACCCGGTGACGCCGTGTTTGGCCTGGTCAATTTCTTCGGGGCGGGCCGGGCCTATGCCGAGTACGTGGCCGTGCCAGCGCACCAGCTGGCCCGCAAGCCAGCCGCCGTACCTTACGAGGCCGCTGCTGCTACCTCGCTGGCGGCCCTTACCGCCTGGCAGGCCTTGAGGCAGCACGGCAACGTGCGACCGGGCAGCCGGGTGCTCATCCACGGCGGTGCGGGTGGAGTCGGCCACTTTGCCATCCAGCTGGCCAAGCAGTTGGGGGCCTACGTACTCACCACCGCCTCGGCGCAGAACCGGGAGTTTGTGTTGTCGCTCGGGGCCGATGAGCACGTGGATTATGCCACCGAGCACTTCTGGGAGCGCACGCCCGACGTTGATTTCGTACTCGATACCGTGGGCGGCGAGGTACTGGCGCATTCGCTGGCGGTCGTCCGGCCCGGCGGCACAATCATTACGCTGCCTACGCCCGCCATCGCGCCCGAGGTCAGCGCTCAGGCCACGGCGCAGCACGTGCAGCTCGCCTTTATGATGGTGGCCTCCAGCGGCTCCGATACGCAGGCGCTGGCCGATCTACTAGCCCAGGAAGCCATTCGGCCGCACATCGCGGCGATTTTTCCCTTCGCCGCGATGGCCGAGGCGCACGCGTACCTGGAAACGGCCCGCCCCTTGGGCAAGGTAGTCGTGACGCTGTAGCGCCGGGCGCTAATACGTCTTGGTCATATCTCCCGGCACCACAATGAGATAGTCGGCCAGGTCCAGGTTTTCCTTGTCCACCTGCTGAAGCTGGTCCTGGCTTACCACGCTCAGCGTTTTAATGCGCAGCGGAGCCTTGGCCTGGGTGCGCAGGTAAGCCACGATGCCATCGTGGTGGTCGGAGTGGTACGAGCCGTTGAGGTGCAGCAGCGTCTGGCCCGGCGCGAGGCTGCTGCGGATGGAATAAGCCATCGTAGCATCTTTCAGGGCCTGCGCCTCAATGATGTTACGGGCTCCCCCGCCGTGCGCCGAAGCATCGCCGCCAAACATGGCGGCCATGTTCTTGTAGCCCGGCAAGGTGAAATCGACGCTGAGCGGCAACGGGGCCAGGTAGCTTTTCTCGGCTGCGGGCAGCTTGTCGAGGGCCACGAGCGAGCCGCGGGCCACCTGTTGGGCGTAGCGGCGCGGGGCGTTGGTCGCCACCACCGGCAGGCGGGCCTGGCGGGCAAATTGCAGCAGCGGGCGGTAGTCGGTGGCGTAGTTGGGCCAGGGCCGGCTCTGGCGCTCAAATGCCGAGTCGGGCACGGTACCGGCGGCGTAGCCCGCCACCAGGGGCTGCACGTCGCGCTCAAACATTTCGAGGCCCAGCACCAGCTTGCCGGGGCCTTTAATCCGGGCCAAATCCTTGGCTAGCTGCAACTCCAGCCAGTGCGCGATGGGGTCGTTGTGCTGCTCGCCGAAAAGCACCACGTCGGCCTGCGCCAGTTGGGCCAGCAGTTGGTCATAATCGGCGGGTGCCCCCTGGGCGGTAAACAATCGGTAGGCCGGCCGGTCGCCCGCCGGCGCCAAGGCCAGCAGCGGCAACAGCAGCAGACCAACAAGCAAAGGGCGCATCATTCGATTAATCATAGTGCAAAAAAAGTCAGGCCGCCTTAGGAAAAGCCGCTGGGCCGTCTTGGTGGCTGGCCAACCACCGAAACACCCACTTGCTTTTCCTAGTGCGGCCTGACGCGTTTTCGTCTAGGCTCCTACCCTAGCCCTTGTAAAACATCCACTTCGACAGCTCTTTGTACGTCACCTTCTTGCCGTACATCAGAATGCCGACCCGGTAGATGCGCGAGGCTACCCACACCGTACCGACGAAGCCCACCACCAGCAGCCCAATGGAAAGGGCCAGCTGCCAGGCCGGCACCCCAAACGGCAGCCGAATCACCATCGCCACCGGCGAGGTAAAGGGAATCATTGACATCCAGAAGGCCACCGGCCCGTCGGGATTGCGCAAAATCACCGAGAAACCCACGATATAGCTCAGAATGAGCGGCATGGTAATCGGAAACATGAACTGCTGGGTGTCCGTCTGGTCGTCGACGGCCGCGCCCACGGCCCCGAAAAGCGCCCCGTACAGCAGGTAGCCCCCCAGGAAATAGATGACGAAGCCGAACAGGATGGTCCAGATGGGAATATTGAGCTTGCTGGCCTGCTCGAAGGCGCTGCCAATCACGTTGGCCCGCTTGGCGGGGTTCATCTGCTCGGCCGAGGCAGTGGCCTGGTCGGCCACGGTGGTGGGGGCATCCTTGGGGGCAGCAGTCGCCATCTCCGTCTTGGCCTTGCCTAGCTCGTCCTGCATCAGCAGCGGCACGAGCACGGTAGAGGCCCCCCACGAGAGCAGCCCCCACAACAGAAATTGCGTGAGGCCCACCGCTGCAATCCCCATGATTTTGCCCATCATCAAATCGAAGGGCTTCACGGCCGACAGCATCACTTCCATCACACGGCTCGACTTTTCCTCGCCCACCCCGCGCATAATCTGCACGCCGTAGAGGAAGATGAAAAAGTAGATGAGCACGGCCAGCACCGAGGCAATGCCCGTGGTTACGCCCGAATTGCTGTCCTTTTCCTTGCCCGTTTCGTCGAGGCTCACCGAGCTGAGCGGCACCTTGGCCCGCAATTGGTCGAGCTGGGTTTGGTTGAGGCCCGAGCGCTGCATTTTCAGTTCGGCAAAGGCGTCGTTGAGCGCCTTTTGCACCCGCGACTCCTTTTTCAGACTAATGTTTCCTTTCCCAAAAAACTGCACGCCCTGCGGGTCTTGCACGTCGAGGCCAGCCGGCAGGTAGAGTAGGCCGGCGTGCTTTTTCTGCTGGAAGCCCTGCTTGGCCTCGGGCAGTGAGCCCTCCACGGGCACAAATTGCAGCTGCGGCGTGGACAACGGCACGAGCTTGGCCGCGATGTTCAGGCCGCTGGCGTCGCGCACGTCCACTATCTCGGCGCTATCATCGGAGAGAGCCAGCTTACCCACCAGCACCCCAAAGCCGGCGATGATAAAGGGTACCAGCAGCGTGAGCACCACGAAAGCCCGCTTGCGCACCCGCGTTAGGTATTCGCGCTTGGCTACGAGTAAAAATTTGGAAGCCATAGGTTTACAAAAGGGCGTTGGCGGTTTCGGTTAGCGTTTCGGGCATGGTTTCGCGCACGCGCCGGATAAAGATTTCGTTGATGCTCGGAATCTGCTCGCGGAAGGCGTGTACCTGCACCTGCCCGATGAGGAAGCGCAGCAGATCGTTGGGCCGGGTATCGGCGTGCAGCTGAATGCGGGCGTAGAAATGATCATTTTCGCGGGCCTTCTGCTCGATTACCTCGAAATCGGGGTGCATCACCATCAGTTGCCCCTGGCCCTCGACCTCGTAGGTGTTGGTTTTAAATTGATTGCGAATGGCCGTCACCGGCCCGTCGAGCACCTTGCGCGAGCGGTTGATGAGGGCGATGCTGTCGCACATTTCCTCTACCGACTCCATGCGGTGCGTGGAGAAGATGATGGCCGCCCCTTCCTGCTTGAGCCGCAAAATCTCATCCTTGATGAGATTGGCGTTGATGGGGTCGAAGCCCGAGAAGGGCTCGTCCAGAATAATCAGTTTGGGCTCGTGCAGTACGGTGGCGATAAACTGCACCTTCTGCTGCATTCCCTTGCTGAGGTCTTCTACGTTTTTCTCGGCCCAGGCCTTGATGTCGAAGCGCTCCAGCCACTGCCGGATGCGCTGCACGGCATCGGCCCGGCTCAGCCCGCGCAGTTGGGCCAGGTAGATGAGCTGCTCGCCCACCTTCATCTTTTTGTAGAGGCCGCGCTCCTCGGGCAGGTAGCCAATCTGGCCGATGTGGCTGGGGTTGAGCTTTTCGCCGCGAAAAAACACCTCGCCCGCGTCGGCCCCCGTTATCTGGGTGATGATGCGGATGAGGGAGGTTTTACCCGCGCCATTTGGCCCCAGCAGGCCGAAGATGCTCTGCTCGGGCACGGCCAGGCTCACGCCGCTCAGGGCGGTGTGAGCCGCGTACTGCTTGCGCACGTCGCGGACTTCCAGAATTGGCCGGGAAGTAGGTTGTTGCATGAGAAAAAGGTGTAAGAATAGAAAGTGATGTAAATGTAGGAGCACCGGCCAGCCAGCCCAAGCTGGGCCATCCCAAACGGTAGCCAGCCAGCCCCGAGCGGTAAAAAACGCCCCTGAACCGATAAGCCTCGCCCACGCTAGCTTACCGCCGGGGTTTCATCCAGCTCGCGCAGCTGGCCTTCGAGCCGGTCGAGGTGCTGCCCATAGAGCCAGTGCAGATAGCGTTTAGTACTGTGCGCAACGGGTAGGTACATGATGAAGCCCAGCCCCGTAAGCACGGCCACCAGCAGCCAAATTTTAGTGGGCGTCACTACTTTCAGCACGCTAGTGACGCTCATAACGCCCATCAGTAGCAGCGTCAGCGGTATCATAGCCAGCGTGAGGCGGTAGTAGAAGCGAATGAGGATGCGCAGACCGCCGATCAGGCGCAGCAGGTGCCCGCGCAGGTTGCCAGTCGGGTCGCCCATGCTGCGCAGCAGCCTCAGCTTGCGGTGAAAATAAAAGATGCATATCAGGGCAACCAGTCCCAGCAGTCCGCCAAACAGCCGCACCCACAGCACGGGGGCCAGCGCGGCTACCGGCGTTGCAATGGCCAGAATACCATAGTTAAGCGCTAATTCTACCCGGGCGTTGCGCCGCAGCTTGGCAATGATGCTACTCGATTTCTGAGCCAGCAGTTGGCGTAGCTCGCTGGCGTTCAAGGCTGGTGGGTCGGTTGTGGGCTGGGGCCGCTGCCACTGGCGGCGCAGGTCATCGAGTTCCATAAAGTTGGTTTGGTTAAGGGCCTAGCTATGCACGAGCTGCTTGCGCAGCTTCTCTTGCACGCGGTGCATTTTCACGCGCACGTTGTTTTGGGTAATGCCCAGGATATCGGCCATTTCGTCGTACGGCCGGTCTTCCAGGTAAAGCAGCACGAAGGCTTTGTCCACGTCGGAAAGCCGGTCAATGGCGCGGTAAAGGGCGGCCGTTTCTTCGGGCTCGTAGGCACTGGCCTCGCTGGGCTGGGCCAGGTGCCGGGCAACGTCACTTTCCAGCCCCACCGAGGCGGGCCGGCGGGTGCGCTGCCGCAGGTTGCTGATGGCCACGTTCAGGGCGATGCGGTAGAGCCAGGTGCTGAGCTTGACATCGGGCCGGGGCACGTAGCGCGGCCAGGCCCGCCAGAGCTGCAACACGATTTCCTGAAACAAATCCTGTCGGTCGTCGGCATCCTGGCAGTAAAGCCGGCACACGCGCCGCACCAGCGGCTGATAGTCGTGCAGGGCAGCCAAAAACTCGGTAGACGGGGCAGCGCTCATGGGGTAACGATTTCGGCAGGGTCTATCGCCAAAGGTCGCTCCTCATTACAGACCGCCGATTTAACCACAGATTTAACGGATTCAACGGATTGCGCTGATTCGCCCGCCAGGACCGCAGATTTAAAGGATTCAACGGATTACGCTGATTCGCCCGCTGGCCTGCGGCGGGCTGACTGGGCTATCGCCCGACTCCACTCGACCACCCACCAGCAAAAAAAGGCCACCCGCATGGGTGGCCTTTCTCAATAAAAGTCTGCTTAGTCAGCCCGCCGCCGCAGGCTGGCGGGCGTATCTGCGCAATCCGTTGAATCCGTTAAATCTGCGATCAGGCGAAGTATTCCTTTACTTTTTCGAAGAAGCCCTTCTCGTTCTTACCGGGGTGCGGCGTGAAGTTGTCCGAGTCGCGCAGCTTCTCCAGCAGCTCACGTTCCTGGCTGCTCACGTTCTTGGGCGTCCACACGTTGAGATGGATGAGCTGGTCGCCGCGACCATAGCCGTTCAGATCCTTGATACCCTTGCCGCGCAGGCGCAGGATTTTGCCCGGTTGGGTACCGGCATCCACCTTGATTTTCACTTTGCCCTCAATAGTGGGGACCTCCAGGCTGGTACCCAAGGCTGCGTCAACGAAGCTGATGTACTGCTCAAACATGATGTTATTACCGTCGCGCTTGAGAAATTCGTGCGGCTCCTCCTCAATCTGAATGAGCAGGTCGCCGGGTACGCCGCCGCGCTCGGGGAAATTACCCTTCCCCGTCATGCTCAACTGCATGTCGTTGGCTACGCCGGCCGGGATGTTGATGGGAATCACCTCCTCGTGCAGCTGGCGGCCGTCGCCCTTGCACACGTCGCAGGTTGTCGAGATAGTTTTGCCCTCGCCGTGGCAGGTGGGGCAGGTGCTGGCGCTCACCATCTGGCCGAGCATAGTATTCACCACCTTCTTAACCTGGCCGCTGCCTTGGCAAGTGCCGCAGGTTTTCAGCTCGGTACCGTTTTTGGCCCCGGTGCCGCTGCACGGCTGGCAGGCCACGTAGCGCTTCACCTTGATTTTCTTCTCGACGCCGTTGGCCACTTCCTCCAGGTCGAGCTTGAGCTTGATGCGCAAATTAGAACCCTTCTTCACGCGCCGGCCCTGGCTGCGCCCGCCGCCCCCGAAGAAGCCGTCGAAGCCGCCGCCCCCGCCAAAAATGTCGCCGAACTGCGAGAAAATATCCTCCATATTAGGTGCGCCCCCCCCGCTGGCCCCACCCACGCCCTGGTGACCAAACCGGTCGTAGCGGGCGCGCTTGTCGGCGTTGCTCAGCACCTCGTAGGCCTCGGCCGCCTCCTTAAACTTGTCCTCGGCCGTGGGGTCGTCGGGGTTCTTATCGGGGTGATACTTAATAGCCATTTTGCGGTAGGCTGACTTTATGACGTCACCTTCCGCATTCTTTGCTACGCCTAATACTTCGTAATAATCGCGCTTTACCGTTGCCATTTTTGCAGAGATATTATCACGGCCAAACGCTGGGCCGCCGCTAAAAGTGCGGTCGGCGGCCCAGCGTTTGGCCTAAGTTTACTTATTGACCCAATACCACCTTGGCGTGGCGGATAACCTTGTCGCCCAGATAGTAGCCTTTTTCAATCTCGTCAACAATCTTGCCACGCAGCTCCTCGCTGGGGGCCGGAATCTGCGTGATGGCCTCGTGCAACTCGGCGTCGAAGTCGCCCCCCTTGGCGTTCATCGGGGCGAGGCCCTTCTGCTGCAAGGTTTTGTTGAGCTTGTTATAGGTGATGTCCAGCGCGTTTTGCAGGGCGGCCGGGTCGGCGGTGCCTTGCGTATGCTGCCGGGCGCGGTCGAAGTCGTCGAGCACGGGCAGCAGGGCCACCATCAGCTCCTGGTTGGCCGTTTTGAAGAGGTCGGCGCGTTCCTTAGTGGTGCGGCGCTTGTAGTTTTCAAACTCGGCGGCCAGACGCAAGTACTTGTCTTTGAGATCAGCCAGCTCGGCTTCGGTGCGGCTGGCGCCTTCGGCGGCCCCAACTTCGGGCGTAGCGCCCACGGCAGTAAAGTCCTGCTCGCCGGCGGCGTGCTCGGCGGTGGCGTCGTTCATGGGCTGGTCGTCGGCATTCATATGTTTATCGTCGGTCATTTTCTGGAAAAAATGGCGGATTCGGCTAGTGAAAGGCTTTCCCATACGGGTACCGGCGCGGGCGCAAGGAGTTTGCCAAAGCTAATGAGGCTGCCAAGTTGGCACATGGCTAGCGCGTAGGGTAGTCTGTTATTTCACAGGCCGGTATCTTGTGTCGCAAACTTCAACTATTATTTATAATGCAGTCAGAACAATATCCGCGTTGGTTCAATAAACTCTCCACAACTCCGCGTCCCGTTATTTCAACGGAGACAAATCCCTATCCACGCTGGCTTACTTGGGCAGGACTTGTCTTTGTGATGCTACTATGCGGCAATAGCTTTTGGGAATGGCTGACAATTAGCGTTTTGAAAGACAAACGAACAATTAGCGATTATCAAGCAGTCTATCAATCGCCGAGTACTTACGCTACGTCAGCGCTTTATCTAGCCTCATCCTGCCTACCGCTTATCGTTCTCTTAATCTTAGCTTTGAAAAGAAATGCTTGGTTGTATAGGCTGCTTGCACTAGCCTACCTTTTTGGAGCAGTCACGCTATCAGAATTTTTGATTAGCTAACGCTTACTTACTCATGCAGCGCCCGCCAGATCATATCCTTCAGCTTCTGAATGTTCTTGTTAGTCAGGCTGGAGATGAAGACGGTGGGCGGCATGTCGGCCGGCAGAGTAGCTAGCAGCTCGGCTTCCAACTCCTCGTCCAGCATGTCAGATTTGGTGATGGCCAGCAGGCGTTTTTTATCAAGCAGCTCGGGGTTGTGCTGCTCCAGCTCGTTCAGTAGCACCTTATACTCGGCGGCTACGTCGAGGCTGTCGCAGGCTATCATGAAGAGCAGCATGGAGTTGCGCTCGATGTGACGAAGGAAGCGCGTCCCCAGGCCCTTGCCCTCGGCCGCGCCCTCGATGATGCCGGGAATGTCGGCCATCACGAACGACTGGTAGTCGCGGTAGGCCACCACGCCCAGGTTGGGCACGAGGGTGGTGAACGCGTAGTCGGCAATCTTAGGCTTGGCCGCCGACACTACCGAGAGCAGCGTGCTCTTACCCGCGTTGGGGAAGCCCACGAGGCCCACGTCGGCCAGTAGCTTGAGCTCCAGAATAATCTGCTCCTCAATCCCGGGCTCGCCGGGCTGGGCGTACTGCGGAGCCTGGTTGGTGGCCGATTTGAAGTGGTCGTTACCCAGCCCGCCGCGCCCGCCGGGCGTGAGAATGCGGCGCTCGCCGTCCTGCGTGATTTCGAGCTTCACCTCGCCAGTTTCGGCATCGCGCGCCACGGTACCCAGCGGCACCTGAATTACGATATCCTCGCCCTGCGCGCCGGTGCGCAGGTTTTCGCCGCCACCCTGGCCATTTTCAGCAAAAAGGTGCTTGCGGTATTGCAGGTGTAGCAGCGTCCAGAGTTGGGCGTTGCCCTCCAGGATGATGTGGCCGCCGCGGCCCCCGTCGCCCCCGTCGGGGCCGCCGTTGGGCAGGCCCTTGGCCCGGAAGAAATGGTGCGAGCCCGCCCCACCCTTGCCCGAGCGGCAAGTGATTTTGACGTAGTCGATGAAGTTGTTATTAGCCACTTTTTTAGTTATGAGTTATGAGTTAGAAGTTATGAGTTGGCTATTGCGGCATAAAGCTGCTTAACGTAAATGAGTTATGAGTTTCGGGCTATGCGTCCGAAACTCATAACTCATCACTTTTAACTCATAACTGGCGCGCTGCGCTTAGGCTTTTACTTCCTGGGTAGCCTCGGCGGGTGCTTCGGGTTGGGCGGCCTTGTGCTGGTCGATCAGCGTGCAGATTTGCTGGAAGATATCGTCGATTTCGCCGATGCCGTTGAGGGCGTGAAATTTATGCTGGGCAGCGTAATAGCCAGCCACTTGCGCGGTTTCAGTATTGTAAACCGTTACGCGGCGGCGGATTTTGGTTTCGTCCTGGTCGTCGGGGCGGCCGCTGGTTTTGCCGCGCTCCAACAGGCGGGTCACGAGCTCCTCCTCCCCTACTTCGAGGGCGATCATGCAGGCCACGCCGGTGCCGTGCTGGGCCAGCAGCTGGTCGAGGCTTTCGGCCTGGGCCACCGTGCGCGGGAAGCCGTCGAAGATAAAGCCCGCCGCCTGGGTATTACGCTGCAAGGCATTGCCAATCATACCAATAACTACCTCATCGGGTACGAGCAAGCCCTCGTCCATCAGCTTTTTGGCTTGCAGGCCCAGCTCGGTACCTTCGGCGATTTGGGCGCGGAGGAGGTCGCCGGTGCTCAGGTGCACGAGGTTGTACTTGGCAATGAGCTTCTGGCTTTGGGTGCCTTTGCCCGCGCCGGGGGGGCCGAAGAGGACGATATTATGCATAGGTGGCTTTAGGAAAAATAGGCGCGGACGCCTGGGGCGGGAACTGGAAAAAACTACTACGAAAGTGCGGGCTATTCTGCCACGTAAACGTCGGGCAGGTTGCGGCCCAGACCGTCGTAGTCGAGGCCGTAGCCCACTACAAAGTCGTTGGGAATTTCCATGGCCATGTAATTCAGCGTCAATGGGTAGCGCAGGCTATCCGGCTTGTAGAACATGGCGGCAATCTCGATGGAGGCCGGGTGATTGGCTTGCAGCGTAGGCAGCAAATGGTGCAGCGTGGTCCCGGTATCCACAATGTCTTCGACCAGGATGATGTCGCGGCCCTGCACGTCTTCGCGCAGGCCCATGATTTCTTGCACCTTGCCGGTACTGCCGGTACCCTCGTAAGAAGCCACCCGAATGAACACAATCTCGCAGTCGCCGGTGAAGCGCTTGAGCAAGTCGGCGGCAAACATGAAGCCGCCCGTAAGCACTACCACAAACAACGGCCGGCGGCCGGCGTAATCGGCGTTGAGCCGACTGGCAAGCTGATCGATGGCAGCCGCAATTTCATCGGCTGATAGATAAGGCCGGAAAGCCTTGTTATGAAGCGTAATAACGGGGTGACCCATGCAGGTTGGCGACGGCCGGCGCGGCCGTTTCGGGGTGCAAAGGTAAGGCCGGCGGCGCATCCCCCCGAGAGTAGGAAACTTAGCGGTAATGCCGATTCCCCTAAAATGGATTAGTCCGGCTGGTCTAGTGCAGCTTACGCCAGGCAGTGCGCAGCACGTTTTCGGCGGCGGGGGTCACGTACTGCACGAAGCGCACCCGGGGCTGGCTTAGCTCGGTGTACTGGGTGCGGGGCACGGGGGCCAGGCCGTGCTCGCCACCCATCCGGGCGATGTGTGGGGCAATAACGAGCGATACGATGCTCATGAGCTTGATGAGAATGTTCATGCTCGGGCCGCTCGTATCCTTGAAGGGGTCGCCCACGGTATCGCCGGTCACGCTGGCCTTGTGAGCGTCGGAGCCTTTAAACTCCATCTTGCCATCGACCAGCACGCCTTTCTCAAACGACTTTTTGGCATTGTCCCAGGCCCCGCCGGCGTTGCTCTGAAACATGGCCATGAGCACGCCGCTCACTGTGACGCCCGCCAGCGTACCCCCCAGCACTTCGGGTCCGAAGGCAAAGCCGACCACAATGGGCGTGAGCAGCGCGATCCCCCCCGGCAGCAGCATTTCCCGAATGGCCGCCTGCGTGCTGATGGCCACGCACTTTTCGTATTCGGGCCGGCCGGTACCTTCCATGATTCCCGGGATTTCGCGGAACTGCCGGCGTACTTCCTGCACCATCGCCATGGCCGCCCGGCCCACCGCCGCAATGGCCAGCGCCGAGAAAATAAACGGGATCATCGCCCCGACGAACAAGCCCGCCAGCACGTTGGCATTCGAAATGTCGATGGTATCGATGTGAGCCGTGCCCATGAAGGCCGCGAACAGGGCCAGCGAGGTGAGCGCCGCCGAGGCGATGGCAAAGCCTTTGCCGGTCGCGGCCGTGGTGTTACCCACGGCGTCGAGGATATCAGTGCGCTCGCGTACTTCCTTGGGCAGTTCGCTCATTTCGGCGATGCCGCCGGCGTTGTCGGCAATGGGGCCGAAGGCGTCGATGGCGAGCTGCATGGCCGTGGTGGCCATCATGCCCGCCGCCGCAATGGCAACTCCGTAAAGACCCGCCGCCTTGAAACTGAGCACAATACCCGCCGCCAGTACCAGGATGGGCAGCACGGTGCTTTCCATTCCCACGGCCAGCCCACCGATGACGGTGGTGGCGTGGCCGGTACTGCTTTGCTGCACGATGCTGAGTACGGGGCGCTTACCCATCGCCGTGTAATACTCCGTGATGAGACTCATCAACAAGCCCACTATCAGCCCGACCAGCACGGCGAGGAAAACGTGGTTGCCATCGAACGTAAAGCCGCGCACGGTGATGTCGCCGGCTGGCAACATCCATTTAATCAGCAGGTAGGAAAAAATACCCGACACGATAACCGAGGCCGTATTGCCTAGATTGAGCGCCCGCTGCACATTACCGCCCTCCTGCACGCGCACGAGCAGGATGCCCACCAACGAGGCTACGATGCCCAGCCCGGCAATGGCCATCGGCAGCAGAATGGGCGACAGGCCACCGAACTGATCGACGTTGCCCAGCCGCACTTCGCGGCCCAGCACCATCGTCGCCAGAATAGTCGCCACGTACGAGCCGAACAGGTCGGCCCCCATACCCGCTACGTCGCCCACGTTATCACCCACGTTGTCGGCAATGGTGGCGGGATTGCGGGGGTCATCTTCCGGGATGCCGGCCTCCACCTTGCCCACGAGGTCGGCACCCACGTCGGCCGCCTTGGTGTAAATGCCGCCCCCCACGCGGGCAAACAGCGCGATGCTCTCGGCCCCGAGCGAGAAGCCGGTGAGGACTTCCAGCGCCTTTTCCATCTCGCCACCGGTGGCAATACCGCTGGGCACGAACAGCTTATAAAAAACGATAAACAACGCCCCCAGCCCGAGCACGGCCAGCCCGGCTACGCCCATGCCCATCACCGAGCCGCCCGCAAACGACACGCTCAGCGCCTGGCTGAGCGAGGTGCGGGCCGCCTGCGCGGTGCGGACATTGGCCTGGGTGGCGATTTTCATTCCAATGTAGCCCGCCGTAGCCGAGAAGAACGCCCCCAGCACGAAGGCAATTACGATAACCGGGCTCGATTTCTCGCCCGTGAAGCCGAGGTAGCCCAGAAAGGCAGCGGCGATAAGCGCAAACAGGGCCAGCACTTTGTATTCGGCCCGCAAAAAGGCGATGGCCCCGTCGGCGATGTAGCCGGCAATGGTGCGCATCTTCTCGTCGCCGGCATCCTGGCGGGCCACCCACCCCGCCCGCAGCCACGTGTACAGCAGCGCTACAATGCCCAGGAGAGGTACTGCGTAGAGAATCGAGGGCATAAGCAGGGTGGAAAAGGGTGAACGAAAGCGCTAAGGCCGTGATACTGAGCCAGCGCGAGCAAATGTACTTGACTTCGCCTACAATTCGCGCAGCAGCACTTCATAAAGTGCAACCATGCTCGCGATGTCGGCTTTGGCTACGATTTCATCGGGCGAGTGCACGTTGTCTTCGGGGGCACCCACGAAGCACCAGTCCCAGGGAATATCGCTGCGCTGCAAATCTTTGGCATCGGAGCCGCCGCTGCCTTCTACCTCTATCTGGTGGGCAATGCCCGCCGCCTGCGCAATGGCCCGGATGCGCTCGACGTAGGCGCGGCGCGGAATGAGCGAGTCGCGCAGCGAGATAACGCAGCCCGCGCCGGCTTTCACCCCGCTCGTCACCCAGGTAATATCCGAAATCAGGGCTTGGCGCACGCCGTAGGTTTCGTAGATGAAGCGGGCCAGGTAGGGCACCGAGCCGCCACCGTGTTCCTCCCAGCACGAGAAGGCGATGATGCCGTGCTCCAGGGTTTCGGCCACGCGCAGGGCCGCCCACACGCCAAGGCGGTTGTCGAGGTAGCAGCTTTGCACGGTGGTATCGGTTTCGCGAAAATCGCAGGCGAACGTGAGGTTGGTACCGGGCTCGATGTCGCGGCTGAACTCATAGCCCAGCACCTCCGTTTCTTCATCATCTTCCGCTTTCTCAACTGTCAGCGTACAAGCTATTTCCCCGTGCGCATCCTGCCCCACCAGCCGATAGCCAGCCACCGTTTCGGGTCCGCCGATGGGCACCAGCTCGCGTCCGTAGCGCACGGTGAAGCCGATGCTGTCGAGGTGGGCAAACACGGCCGTACGGGGCTGCCCAAACACCAGCAGCAGGCAATCTTGGAACCGCGCCTCGTCGTGAATCACCAGCGGCGGCTGGCGCCAGCCGGGACCGTGCTCGCGCACGTAGTCGAGCAGAAAGCGAGTGAGCGGCGCTTCATCGCCCGAGGGCGCCGCAATCTGACACAGGGTTTTGAGGAGTTGCATCGCGCACGCACTGGCTGGGTTAAGCTGTCAAAGCTAAAGTTGCTGCCGTACTTTCGTTGGGTTGAAGCCCGCCTGCGCCGCACCAGCCCCTGGCCCTTTTCCGCCTTATCTACCTGTATGTCCGTCTTTTCTTGGTTTTTGCGTGGTCGGTTTGTGCTCTTCTTTTTATTGGCGCCCCTGCTGATAGCCCAGGCCCAGAAGCAAAAGCCGCGTCAGGATACGACGCGCCTGCGCATCGGGCAGGTGCCCGACATGCGCACCATTGCCATCGATACGGTAAACGTGCTGCCTACGGCGGCCGACACCAAGGGCTGGCTACTGCTCGATAAAGACATTCAGCTGGAGCTCGACGGGGCGGTTCAGAACCTCTATAATTTTAAATACGATAAGGCGGAAAAGCAATTTCGTTCGCTGCGCCGCCGCTACCCTCACCACCCCATGCCCTATTTTCTGCTGGGGCTGAGTACGTGGTGGAAAATCCTGCCGACCAATTTCAACACCAAGCAATACGACAAGCTGTTCTTCGCCTACATGGATACGGCCAACACGTACAGCGAGCGCCTGGTCAAGGAAGATCCGCACAATTACGAAGGTTACTTTTTCCTGTCGGCCGCCAATGGCTTTTCGGCCCGCCTGCACTCCGAGCGTCACAACTGGCGCAAGGCCACCGTGGACAGCAAGCGCGCCCTCACCTACCTGCAAAAAAGCAGCGAGGCTAACGGCCTGAGCCCGGAGTTTTTATTCGGCGAGGCGTTGTTTAACTACTACGCGGTCTGGATTCCCGACAACTACCCGCTGCTCAAACCGGTGCTGCTATTCTTCCCGAAGGGCAACAAACAGCTGGGCTTAAGCCAGTTGCGCACGGTAGCAAATAATGGCTTCTACACCGGCGTTGAGGCCAAGGTATTTTTGATGAAGCTGCTCCACAATGACGAACATCAGACGGCAGCAGCCCTACCCATCGCCCGCGGGCTAGCGCTCAAGTACCCCGACAACGGTTACTTCGCCCGCTTCTACGCCTTGCTGTGCTTCGACCAAGCCGATTTTGTTGAGTGCGAGCGCGTGAGCAAGGACATCTTGGCTAAGCTCGCCGTGGGGATGCCCGGCTACGAGGCCAGCAGCGGCCGCTATGCCAGCTACTTTATGGGCTACCTCATGCAGTACAAGTACCGCGATCTGGCCAAGGCCAAGGATTACTACCAGCGCTGCATCGTATTTGCCGAAAGCAACGGGGAAACCGATGGCGGCTTCTACTTATTTGCCAATGCCAACCTGGCTCGCATGGCCGACCGCGACCACGACCTGGTAGCCGCTCGTCGCTATTATGAGGTAGTCGCCGATAAGGCCGACCGCAAGTCGGATCAGGCCAAGGAAGCCAAGGCCTGGCTGAAAAAAAATCCCGCCAAATAAGTAGTCAACGCCAGTATGGAACTCAAGGATCTTTTCCTCGCGCCGATTTACTTGGGCATTTTCTACGCCATTGCGTTTGCGGTGCGTCCTTCGTTTACTAATAAGTACACCAAGCCCTACTTCATTCCGGCGCTGTCGGTAAAGTTTTTGGGTGCTATTGCTTTGGGCCTTATCTATCAGTTCTACTACGGTGGAGGTGATACTTTTAATTACTTTAAAGAGAGCCAGGTAATCTACGGAGCCTTCGGCGATGATCTTAGTACTGGCTTGCGCTTGTTAGCTCCCAACGATGGCACTTACAGCGGTGCCATTAGTCGCTATGCCTCCCAGATGCACTGGTTTGGCTCGCCTACCGAATACTTTGTAATAAAGGTTGGGGCGGTGTGCGGACTGTTCTGCTTCTGCTCTTACACCGTCATAGCGCTCATGTTCGCCATCATCAGCTTCAGTGGCGTCTGGGCGCTGTATACGGCTTTTTTACGCATCGCGCCAGCTGTTTACAAAGAGCTAGCCTACGCTATTTTTTTTCTACCCTCCGTCTTTTTCTGGGGCTCAGGGTTAATGAAGGATTCCCTGTGCATCGGAGCCATAGGCTGGACGTTCTACGGCTTTCACCGAGCATTGATTGCCCGGCGGCGCATTCTGCAAAGCGTTTTTGTTGGCCTACTGGGGGCCTACGTGCTATCAGCAGTTAAAATTTATATTCTGCTCTCCTTTATGCCACCGGCCTTACTCTGGGTATTCAACGAATACAATCAGCGTATTAAGTCAGTCGTAATGCGTAATATGGTGCGGCCGCTGTTTTTGGCTTTCGGGTTGGGCGCAGCGTACCTGGGGGCTACCAACCTCACGGCCGGCAACGAAAAATACGATGTAGATAAGATTGGCGAGCGTACGCAAATCAATCAAAAGTTCCTCTATGACCTGACTAAGGATCAGGGCTCAGCCTACAATATTGGTAGCTTTGACGGCTCGCTGGGGTCGATGGTTAAGGTAGCACCCCAGGCTGTGATCGTAACGCTGTTTCGCCCCTTCCCGTGGGAGGCTCGCAACCCTATTATGCTGTTATCCGCACTGGAGGCACTTATACTGCTCGGGCTTACGGTCAAACTTTTTATCGACCGCGGCTTGTTCGGTGGACTTCGTCAGATTGCCAGCCAGCCTATTCTGATTTTTTGCTTTCTTTTTAGCATTATCCTGGCTATCGGCGTGGGCACCAACAGCGGTAATTTTGGCACACTAGTGCGCTATAAGATTCCCCTGATGCCCTTTTACCTTAGCGCCCTGTTTATTATGCGCCAGCGGCAACCCAGTATGGTGGCAGCCCGCGCCACCACGCCACGTCGCTTGGCTACCGCTGGCTAACTATAAGACGCTGTCTTTAAGTCCCTGCTATAAAACACGTAGTGTACTTAGTTAGCGGTGCTTTTGCTTAAGCAAATAACTTAAGAAAATTATGCGTATTAGACGCTACAGAGTAGTGCTGTTCAATGGTAATGCGGGCAGCTTGCCCCATCCGTTGGCGATGTGAAGCGTCGGTGAGTAAGGCCCGCAAGTAGCACAGCCAATCGGCTGATTCGCGGCAAATATATCCATTCACATCGTGCTGCACTACCTCTGTATTCATACCCACCGGCGACACCAGTGCCGGGATACCTAATGCCATGTATTGCAATGCCTTGAAGGCGCATTTACCTTTGGCCCAGGGGTCGTCTTCAAGCGGCATCAGCCCTACGTGAAAAGTGAGCAGGTCGGCTATCTCGGTGGCCTTTTGCCAGGGCACAAAACGTAGCGAGCGCAGGGCCTGGTCGAAATCAGGCGGCTGGTTGGAGATAACCCGGAACTCGAAATCCAGTCCCTCAGCTTCCAGTTGGGCCAGTACTGGCACTAGCGGCCGCAAATATTTGAGGGTAGAGTGCGTGCCCGTCCACCCGATAACCAGCGGGCCGGGGGCCAGCTGGTCGCGCACCTGATTGTGTAGATGTTCTGTATCGATAGTAGTTGGATTAACAACTGTATGGGGGTTGAACTGCCGGGCATAAGTTGCCAAGTACTCATTGCCACAGCTATTTTTATAAGCCCAGCGGCAAATACTATTTACC
Source organism: uncultured Hymenobacter sp. (assembly GCA_913776615.1). Classification (GTDB taxonomy): domain Bacteria; phylum Bacteroidota; class Bacteroidia; order Cytophagales; family Hymenobacteraceae; genus Hymenobacter. The sequence continues at coordinate 107,537 of CAJYPK010000033.1, read as the reverse complement.
TTATGGTGCCATTTTAACTTAGCCGCTATCTTATTAGCTTCCGAAGTATTGGCTAGCCAGATAGCATCGTCAAAGTCGTAGATTATACGCTTACGCAGTACGTTAGCTAACAGCCATTCTATTACCGGGGGGCCTAACGGAGCAGCTTCACGATGTATAAAGATGAAATCATAGGCCGGAGCTGCCAGCAAATGTCCGAGCCGCCGCCCAAACCCACTCAGAATACCCAATGCTTTACGGATAGTCTGCCCCGGCTTGTAGAGAATGCGCCAAGTAGCATCGTCTAGAAACGGGGCCACTCGGTACGCGTGCCCGTGTTGTTGCAAAATAGCCAGATACTGCTCAAAGCGGAAACGCTGCGATGGCGCCTGGCCTACCGGGTACGGAGTAAGGAAGAGAATACGCAAGATGAAACTGGCAGGCTCGCGAAAGCCACGGAAATTTGACCGTAAAAGTACGGCTACTCGCCGCTACTATTTGTCAGACAGTACCTCACGGTAGAGCCGCCCTAACGCCTCGCAGGTATTGGCAGGCGCAAACTTCTTCCGCACGAAGGCGCGGCCGGCCGTCGCAAAGCGAGCACGCAGATCAGCATCGGCGGATAGCTTGTTGATAGCAGCTGTCATGGCATGTACGTCCCGATTAGCTACCAGTAGCCCGGATTTACCGTCTTCAAATAACTCAGCTGGCCCACCACAGTCGCTGGCAATGAGCGGCGTACCGTAGTAGAGGGCATCGAGGCAGGTGAGCGAGAAGGATTCTGATTCTGAGAAATTCAATACTATGTCGGCCGCTTTAATAGCCGCCTCCACATCAGTCACGAAGCCATCGAAGCGTACTACCTCTGTTAGGTTGGCTTGCCGCACATCGGCTTCTAGGCGCTGTCTAAATTCCCGATTCTTAGCCATCCCCATATCCCCCCCCACAAAGCAAAGACGCAAACGGGTATTCTGCGCATAGGCCGGGGCGAAGGCAGCCAGCGCCAAATCTTGACCCTTGCCCTGAATGTAGTTGCTTAGGTATAATAGCTCAATGGTATCATCGGGCCGGGGCGGGTGGGTGGGCACCGGGTAACGTTCAGCTCCAGGCAGTGGGTCATATACCACGCGGGCATTGGCAGCACCGGTAAAGTAGCCTCCGACCGCCTCCGATACGCATACAGTACGACTAGCCAGCCGCACTGCCAACCATCGCCAGGTGCGGGCCAGTAGCTGTGGCAGGCTCTGGGGAAGGAAGCGCACATGCGTAATTACCCGCAGCCTGCCTAGACTCAACAGCCGGGCCGCGTAGCCCGTCAGGTTATAAAAATCGTTGAGATGCACGATGGTTGCGCCCGTGCGCCGCGCCAGTCGGCCTAGCCGCCAACCATTTAGCAACAGCATAAAAGGGTACCGCACTAAATCACCCTTTCGCCGGCTGATTTCCACGAAGGGCAATTCGTACACGGCGTAGCCATCGGCTTCAAGCGCACCGCGGCCAGTACTACCAGTAGGTAGCACGTAAGCAAAGCGTAATTGTCCGCGTAGTGGGCCAGTAGCATGGCGCATAGCGTTCAAGGCCCCGGTTATGGCCCGCGAATTGTCCACCACTAGTATGGTAGGCAGATCAGCCACGATGCACCTCCTTTAATACTTGCTCCCATTGCTGAAAAATGCGTTCAGCCGTGAAATCCTCCATACGCTTAGTGGCTTGCGCGGCATAGCGCGCGCGCAGCTTTTCATCAAGCAGCATTTTTTGCAGCACATCTACCCACACCTGCCGCGCATGCTGGCGATAATCATCTTTGAGCAAAGGCATTAGCACCCCGTATTCACCGTATTCGGCTTCTGTAAGCTTGGCCCCAACCGCCGAAGCGGGTGCCAGCATTTCGCGGGGGCCGGTGGGGCAGTCGGTGGATACTACCGGCAAGCCGCAAATCATGGCTTCACCCAGCGCCATTGGAAAGCCCTCCCAGCCCGAAGGAAACACGAACAGCTTGGCTCGCCTGATGTACGGAAAGGGATTTTGCTGATAGCCTAGGAAGTACAAACTATATTCCTGGTCGAGCGGGTCGTTGTTCCAGGCTTGGTAGAACTTTAAGCCCAATGCCTGCGCCTGCGCCACCAAGTCATTGCGTAGTTCGCCATCGCCTAAGATGACGAGTTTACTGTCGGGCTGCACCTTGAGCAATTCGGCTAGCACATCAAGCAGCGGAGCCTGATTTTTTTGCTTAGCCAAGCGGCCGGAGCTTATCATTAGGTGCGGATGCCTGAACAGGGCTTCGTATTTGGGGTCGATTGCCTCAGCCGCCCGGCCCAGAATTTTAGTAGTATGGAAGAAGTTATTGATCGTCGTAATACGCGTAGGATCGAGTTTATAATGCTCAATAAGTTCGCTGCGAATATCCCGGCTGACGGTTACAATGTGGTCGGGGCGGCGATATAAAAAGGGGATGAATACCTTTTGCCGAAACCAGCCGACCCAGCCCAGAATCTCACCGTCGTGCACTTTCGAGCCGTGGATACAGAGCACCGTTTTTTCGCTGGCCTGACTAAGCAGATTTACATAATCCCCACCCTCCAGATGACTGATGCACACATCGATATGACGTGCCTGCTTGGCTGCTTTGGCACGTGTGCAGCGCTGCCAGAAATTTTTTATTTTATCGACAGTGGAGCCATGACCAGGCACATCCAGATTGACCACCGGATTACCGCTGGGGTAAGCATCGGCTTGGTCAAGATTGAATACGCACTCGGTAACCTTGTAGCCTAAGCGCGTAAGCTCTACGCTATGATCATGGAATACTTGTTGTGCTCCTCCAAACCCAAAATTGGGAATTAGCAGCATAATATTCCGGGGAATTGCGGGCATTGGCTAGTAGTGTTAAGTAAGCGCACAGTAGTATTTGCACACTCTTAGTACGTAAAATATCAATCTTAATTAGGCTAGGTACAATTATTAAGAGAAACAGTCAGGGGACTCGTCCAATTGAACATTGGAATCATTACCATAATAGCACAAGCTAACCCATTCTACTGGTTTCAGCGCGCACTGCTGTACAATGTTTATTACCTAGTTTATCTATCTAGCGCAATGCGCTCTGGGGACGGTGCACGATACCGTCTGCCTCGTTCTTTACGACTGATACGGCAAAGGATTTCACACTGCAAAGTTACTCCTGGCTACATAACCGGCTCCGCACCTGTCGAGCGAGGCCGAAGAAGGAACTGAAAATATGAAAGGTAGCTATCCTCAAAAAGACCGTAGCGCTCGCAGTAAAAACCCTAGGCGCTGCCGGCTGGTAAGGGGGTGATGCGTCGCCAATGGGCTTTGCCGATACCGCAATAGCCCACTCAGACGCGGACCCGCGTAGGTATAACACACCTCAAACCATCGCTCGGCTAGCCCTCGAAGTAAAGCAGCCGGCTCAAATAACGGCTGCTTCTCGTTGTGAGCCAGCATTTTTTGCAGCCAGGCATCCACTTCGTCCAGCGTTATGTCATTACTAGGGCGTTCTAGCATAGCAATAGTATTGTAAACGTACAGCTCGCGAGTAGTAAATGTAACCCCCCACGTGCGCAACAACTGCTCGCGTACTATATCCGAGACACTGGCGCGCTCGCTCAGAATATCTTTCTTGCGCACCTGGTGCGGCACCCGATACTCAATAAGCGCCTCCTGGAGCGTAGCAATCCGTAGCTGCCGGATGTAGCGAGCGCAAAAATCATAATCCTCCGTCTGGCGCAGGCTGGCATCGTAGCGCATGCCTTGCTCGCGAAACAGGCTGGTGCGCATCATCGCCGACGGGTTGCCGGTGGGAAGGGTAAACAGCGTGAGTACCCGCGTATCGGCCGGCTGGGCGGGATAGCGGTTGAGGTAAGTGCTGGCGCCGAAATTTTGCATGAAGCTACCCACGATATCGACCTCGGGATGCGCGTCGAGATAGGCGACCTGCTTGGCCAGGCGCTCGGGGTGGCAGATGTCGTCGCCATCCATCTTCGCGATGTATTCGCCCCGCACGTGGGGCAAGGCCGCATTGTCGGTACCGGCCCGGCCCAGATTGCGCTCGTTGCGCAGGAGGCGCAGGCGCGGATCGGCAATCTGCTCAATCTGCGCTACGGTATCGTCCGTTGAGCAGTCGTCGAGTACCAGCAGTTCGAAATCTTGGAATGTTTGCCGCAGTATGCTTTCAATGGTGCCTCGGATATGGGCCGACACATTATAAACAGGCAGCACGACGGAGACCTTGGGCATAAAAACTATCACAAGATTAGCGGCTCTTGCGCAGCCAGGAAGCTGGGTTGAGACCGTACTGATACACAAAATTTTGCAGCTTTTTCGACAGGCGCCAACCTACCAAGCCGTTGAGCACCCGGAAGGCGGGCGTGGCGAAAGGGCGGGCCGTGCTGCCGCCCAGCGCCCGCACCCGCGCCGCCGCCGCCGCCCGTATCTCGGGATGCTGCGGATAATATTCGTAAATGAGCCGCTGGTAATTATTGGCGCAGGCTTGACGAGTTTGGGAATCGTTGCGCGCTTGCAGCAGTGACTTCTCGTACGACTGGCACACTGCCAGGTGCGACTTAGTGGCCTTCTCGCTCTTGATGCTACTCAAGGAATCTTGCAAGCCTTTGCGGTAAAACGACTTAGCAGCTTCGCAAAATATGATATCCCGGGTCTGGAGCAGCACCCGGCTAAAAAACTCCCCGTCATCGTGCAGCGAGATCTGCTCGTCCCAAGGTCCCGCCGCTTCAATAAGTGAGCGGTGCGTCAGCCACGCCGAGGGCTGCATCCACACGCCGTTTTCCCAAGCAGTTACCAGCCACTGTACGGGGTCGTGGTAATCCTGCCACAGTACCGTAGGGCGCAGGCTCTGCTCATCCGGCTCATCGTAAAACATTCCCCAGGCCGAGGCCGACAGCTTGGCTTCTGGGTGCTGGGCCAGGCACTGCAGCTGCGCACGTATTTTATCGGGGTGCAGCAGGTCGTCGGCGTCGAGGTACTGGATGTAGTCGCCAGTAGCTAGCGCAAAGGCGCGGTTACGGGCAGCACTGGCCCCAGCGTTAGCCTGCGATACTACCTGCACCTGGTCGCTGGCGTAGCGGCGGGCTTTGGCCAACGTATCATCGCGTGAGCCGTCGTCTACCACTATTACTTCCACGTGCGGCCAGGTTTGGCCTACTACAGAGGCCAGCGTTTGCTCGATGTAAGGCCCCGCATTATAGGCGGGAATTAAAACAGAAACTTTCACCTGAGTCATGACCTGGGAGGACGGAATGCGTTACCTACGCGGGTAATTGCTGCAAAATAACTTCAAGCTCAGCAACATCTACGTACAAGTCAGCATCTTGCACAGACTGCTGCTCATCGGCAGCCGGGCAATAAAGCAAGTGATACTGGTAGCCTAGCGTTTCGCCCAGCCGGGTAAAGAAGTAGTTATGCCCGTCATCGAACTTGCGAAACTCTACTACCGTGGTCTGCTCGGGCATGAATATCATATTCGATAACCCCGCACCGTGCATACTAACGAGCACGTTGGCACTGGCGCACAGGCGAAGCTGGTCCTCAAAGGAAAAATCCTCTAGGCACACGCACTGAAAGCCGTAGCGGCCCAGTAGCTGCTCTAGCTCTGCCTCGTTCAGCACCTTCCGGCGCGGAGCTTTACGGCGGCTGATGTACAAGCGCGTCGGCTTAGGGGCTGGCACTATCCCGGCGGCGGCAAACAGCACGTTCTTCACTTCGCGCATGGTCGCGGCCGAATAGTTGCCCTGAGGCTCCGGCAAAACTGGGAGGGCCAGTTCCGGCACGTAGTACATGGTCTGCGGCTGCAGGCGCTCTACTTTCGTGAGCTGCAACAGACGCAAGGTATCAGTATAAAAAGCCTCGGTATACGAGGCGGGCAACAGCAGGGTAAAGTCTGAAATAGTCCGCCGCGCTTCCAGCAACTGCGGCACGCTTTCGAGTATCCAGTGATAGTAACCTCGAAAAGAATTATTTACCCGCACGTAGGGCAGGCCGCCGGGCAAGCGCTTTTTGGCAAAGCGCAGCCAAATTTGTAGTAATCCTTTCCAATTGTGTAAAATGATGCGACCATGCTCAGTGCGCACCATCGAATCGGGTACCGCTCGAAGCTGCCGAAAAACGGCACCATCGGCGAGCAGCCAATGCTTTTTTAGCCAGGTAATCATACTTGTGCAAGAAATACTACGTGCCTCGGCTGGCTCACGGCTTAATTTTATTACGGCCCAATAAGCGCTCCTTCAACCAGTAAGCGCTGTCGTACCAGATATGCCCCGACTTCTTCCCCTTCAAAAAATAGCGCACAGTATTAGCTACGCCTTGGCCTACGCTTTCAAATAACAGATTGTAGCGGGCCTGTTCCTCATACAGTAATACCAGGTGCTCAGCTAGCAACGGTTTCAAATCCAAGCCGGCAGGTGCCGTTGCAGGTTGCTGGCTTTGCATCTGCTCGATAAGTAAGTGACGGGCGTGGATTTTGTATTTCCACATCTTATACCGGTTGCCCGACATATTATTGCCGTGCGTGCGAGCATAAAACTCCGTACCGGGCCGATTATCATACAGGTACGCCGCCCCCAACAGAACACCGCGGTACCAGAAATGCCAGTCTTCGAGCGAAAATAATTGTTCGTTGAAACTGCCAATCCGGTCGGCCAGCGATTTGCGAAATACCGGGTTGCCGGGTAAAAACATGTTATCGTGGGCCATGTGCAGCGCCAGCTCTTGCCCCTGCCCCGAGCGAGGACCCATTCGTAGGTGCAAGGGTACTATCGTGCGCTCAGCTACCGCTTCCGCGTGCTTAAAATTGTACGTATCCCCGAACACAAGCGCTACTTCCGGCCGCTCGCGCAGCAGCGCCGCGTGCAGCGCCAGCTTTTCAGGCGCCAGGTAATCATCGGCATCGAGCAACTGTACGTATTCGCCCTTGGCTAGCCCCAGCCCAGTATTGCGGGCGGCCGATAGCCCCCGGTTGGCCTGGTAGTGATAAGTAATACGGGCGTCCTGAGCAGCGTAGCGCTGCGCAATAGCCGCCGTATTATCTTTTGAGCCATCATCGATAATCAGCATTTCCCAGTTCTGGTAGGTCTGGGCTAAAATACTATCGATGGCATCGTGCATGTAAGCCGCGTAGTTGTAACACGGAATAATGACACTAATGAGTGGCTGGGTAGTAGGCATGGGCTTACGTTGCTTGGGGCTGCGCTAATAGCTCAGCGTACATTTCTCGGTAGGCATTTACCATTGCCTCCAGCGAGAAAAACCGCTGCGCTCGTTCGCGGTTAAACTGCCCCAGCTCTTTTAAGCGGGTGGGCTGGTCGAGCAGACGCACAATGGTATCGGCCAAGGCGTCGCTATCGCCAGCCGGGGCAAAAACGTCGTCGTTGACCAAGATTTCCCGCAGCGCCCCCACTTCGTAAGCTGCTACCGGAATACGCATGTTCATGGCAAACGGCGTTACTTGGCCGAAGCTTTCTTTATGCACTGGTGCCACGAATACCGACATGCGCCGGTAATAATTAGGCAGCTCTTTATACGGAATAACCCCCGTGAATTCGATCTTATCAGTCAGACCGGCATCGGCTACTTTTTGCCGGTATAGTTCGTCATAATATCCCTTACCAACGATAAGCGCCTTGGTCTGAGGCCGCCGCTGAATCACCTTGATAAACACGTCTATCGACTCTGCATTGAGCTTATCGCGGTCCAGCCGGTACACCATCCCAATGCAGTCTTGCGGCATCGGCTCATCGGGGCGCGTGAATACGGAGAAATTCGACCCCGGATACACCACCTGGTTGTTGGGCGAAGGAATACCAAAGTAATCTTGGGCGTATTTGCTCACGTAAGCGTATCGCTCAATCTTCTCGTGCAGATACGGAACAATTGGATTATTGCAGTTTTCAATCACGTGCGCCCCATAGGCAAACGCCGCCTCAAATATCTGGTGGTACCACCGCCAATGCTCGTAGCCGTTTTGACGATTGCCCCAATAATGCACGTGGACAATATCAGGCTTTAGCTCGCGAAAAAGTGCCAGTGCTTCGTCGGTATGGCGCATATACGCCATTTCCGTGATGGGTACCCCCGTGTAGTATCTCGATTCGTAGTCGTTGTACAGAATAACCTGATGCTCGTACAGATCACTACTCCCCTCCATGATATCGACTATCAGCTGCTGCGAACCACCAACCGCGAAGGAGGCGATGGCGTGTACTACGCGCTTGCGCTTGGCCACGGCTGGGGGCATCAATTCGATGTGGTAAGGCGTGTACTCAGGGTTGCCCGGTTGCTGCCAAGCTCTCCGCTGTCTACGCTCGGCCGAGAAATACCGATGGTAAAAGCGCTGGGCTCGCAACCGCAGCGCCCCCAGCCCATATGCCCAGGCATGGCGTAATGCCTTGCTAAACCCCATGTGCTGCTCCAGTTCCTCTTCCAGCTGTTGGCGCTGTAAACGGGTTTGAAGCAACTCTTCCTGCAAAAATTTAAAATAGGAGCTATTTGCGTCGTGCATGAGTTGGTAAATTCGCGGCTAAGCCGCTGATGCACTGCTCTAGGCGTGCTGTTGCATTAAGCTCTCGTACGTGTGTTCGGCCCAGATGCGGCCGTCTTTCAGTTCAAATATCCGGTCACAGTCTTGCAGCGTAGTCAAACGGTGAGCGATAATTAGAATCGTCATGTTCGTGTGCGACAGTTTATTGATAGCCTCGCTCACCTCGCGTTCCGTCTCGTTGTCCAAAGCACTGGTGGCCTCGTCCAATAGCAGCACCTCGGCGCGCTTGTAAAGCGCCCGGGCGATACCGATGCGCTGACGCTGACCACCCGACAAGCGCGAGCCGCGCTCGCCGATCGGCGTTTGCAAACCTTCCGGCAGGCTAGCCACAAAATCAGTTAGCGATGCCTGCTCCAGCGCGTACTGCATACGCTTGGCATCTATCTGCGTATCGCGCAGTGTAATATTCTCCTCGATAGAGGCCTCCATCAAGAAGGTATCCTGTTTTACGTAGCCAACCAATCCAAACCAGGCGCTTTCGTTTTCCGGCGTCAGCGGCACGCCATCGACCGTAATGGACCCTTGCTGCTCGGTATAAGAACGCAGCAATAAGTTCATTAGCGTCGTTTTACCAGAACCCGAAGTGCCAATAAATCCGACTTTTTCGCCACGTGCTATCCGCAGTGAAATATTCTGTACTACCGGCCTCTCCCCTCCCGGAAAGGTGAATGACAGGTTTTCAAAGGAGATGTAATGCTGAAACTTTAGGGGAAGCTGCGCGGGCTTAGATGCGGTTAGATACTCCCGCATCTGCATAAGGTCATCAAGCACGTATTGGTTTTGCCGCATCGAAACGATGGACATCAGAATGCGGTTCATCGATGGCATGAGCCGGTAAGCAGCCGCCGCGAATAGCCCAATAATGGTTACTAATTCGGTTGTATTACCAGCTAGTAGTAACGAATACAGAAAAATGAGCACGATGGACGTAATGGCCACCATCTCAATGAGACGCTGCGGAATCAGCGAATAGAGGTAGCCACTGGCCTCCAGTTCTTGAATATTATCTTGGTTTTCTATTAGATAGTGCTTGAACTGCTGCTGTTTGCCAGCAAGCCGCAATTCTACAAATCCTAAGAAGGATTCAACTATCGGCGGATAGCTCATCGGACGTAATACATTGAGCTTTACCCCGACGTTATGCGCTCTAATGCGAAGTAATCTATAAATCAGCACCATACTAGGCACCAGTACTACTCCCAGAATGACAAATAACTGCGGCTGATAGAATAACATACCAGCTATCACGAGTATAACAATAATAACTTCAGCAAAAAGGATAAACAACTGACGTACGATTCCATTAATATAAGCATTAGAAATCGTAAGTGTGCTATTCATAAAATTGGGCGATCCAACTTCATTAAATTTTAGATAAGGAAGATTAATATGCTTTTGAAATTGGGCAGAAATAACTTGCACGGCCAATTTGGCCGTAAATTTTACTTGTTGGTAGTTGATAAGAGTAGAGAATATATTCTTCACCAAAAAGAATACAAATAGACCTACTATTAAAAATACTAGAAAGCCTTTTTCTGTCGTGAAACCCAAGGTCGTGTACAGCCAGTGACCATACTTATTGGCAAGGATAGAACCCGGCTTCGATGCCGCCATAATGATTGGCACCAGCGAAGCTAGGCCAAATACGTCGAGCACCGAAGAAATTATCAGCCACATTAGCATAACTATGGCTTTGCGCTTATCCTGCGGCGACAAATAGTAACGGATACTATCGAGAGAGCGCCAAACTATACCTTGGTTCATGATAACTTAAAACTAATGCTGGGGCCTATTTCCTACGCAGCTGCGCTGCGCGAAGTAGACGCACATTTTTTAGCGCTTTTGTAACTAGCGGACAACGCCCGCTTACCGCTCCATCAGCGGCTTAGGCTCATTCGTACAAATCGGGTCTATCGGCAAAGATACACCACACTATCCCACCCGGTTGCCAGAGCCAATGGACTAGCGGGAGGGCTCGCTATTTTACACACGAAGGCCCACCGCTGGCTAACGGCAGGCCCTTTGTTTTGTCATTGCATTAAAGCGTACGGATGATTCGGGCTGGATTACCTCCCACTACTGCGTTGGCCGGGACGTCTTTTGTTACAACGGCATTGGCTCCGATAATAGCATTTTCTCCGACTGTTATTCCAGGTAAAATGCATACGCCCTCCCCTATCCAAACGTTGTTTCCAATAATAACGGGGCCTTTTGAATGGAGGGGACGCCGTACGGGCGGCAAGCTTAAGGCAGCGGTAGTAATTTCACCATGTGAATGATCTGAAATATAAATGCGACTAGCCATTAATACATTATCACCGATAATAATTTTATCAATGCAACCAATATGGCAATCAGTATTTATATTAACATTATCACCTATTATAATCTCTGGTGTAAACTGCTGCCCACTGTACGAATCCCAAGCCTCAATGCGCAGATTGTACAGCGAATAAAAGTTGCGCCCAATAGAAATATATTGCTCGTTTTTAATTATGCACTGTTCAGGTAAGCTGGATCCTACGCCGAAATGTTTAAATCGCTTTATATTATACCCCCGCTCTCGCGGTAGTAAGGGCCTTACGATGCGTTTGGCTCGACTTAGTATACTCATCCTTTCAACAAGCTTTTAGCAGCATCAATGCGGGTGCGAGCCATCATTTTCCAGAATGATGGATAACGCCAATAGATAGGTAGCAGCACCTGAAAGTAATTCTCCATCTTAAATGCCGGATCTCCTTTCGTAAACTGTGGAAAGAAGCTCTTTGCCATGTTATCCTCGATCACGCGCTTAAAGGCCGTACCATGCTCAGGCACGTATTCAGCCAGAATACTACTAAACTTACGCCCGAAGGTTTCAAATACTTTATAGCCGCCACGTTCCGTACTCTTACATATAATACAGTTCTGTTCAACAACGGCTTTACTACCTACAAAAAGTGCCGGAATAAACCAACCCAGGTAAGTCATCATGGATCCGTGAAAGCGATCTACTTTCACTTTATCTTTTACTAATCCTTTATTAATAATATTTCCAGTTAGGAAAGTAATCCAATAATGCGTGAGTTTCAGATACTCAATAGTATCTGGCACTACCTTGTAGGAGAACTGCTTATACTGCTCCCGCTCACTGTCCAACAGCTTAAACTCTCCCCGAAACCAACGACTAGGTAGGTACACGATACCATAAGATCCGCTACGCAATACGTCCACGATAGGCTTAAGCATCCCCGGCATCAGGCAATCATCGTCACCAAATAGCCAGAAATAAGGCGTGTTAGCTTTCTCGTACAAGCTCTCCAGATTGCCATCGTGACCTAGATTAGTTGGATTTTCCAAGGCAATTAGGGGGTAGCCTTGGTCTAGGTATTTTTTAATAATCTCGCGCGTATTATCAGTCGAAGCATTATTCGAGACATATACCTCTACGAAATCTTCTAATCCGGCTACTTGCGATAATATACTACCAAGGCAACGGTCAAGATCTTCAGCCCTGTTATAGGTGGGCACGCTGATGGATACTAATTTTTGGACACTCATAACAAGCTAAAAGAAATGAATGGGCGAAGGTTAATCTCTACCAGCCCATACTGCACCGATGTATTTACCCCGCAGCACGCAGTCATCAGTCCAATAATAGTTCCACTGTGCAAAACGACCTGCCAAGAAAACTGTTGCGTTACTCGGCGTAGGATTGGTTTCAAATTTCTTTACCCAATCGGTTGTAGAAGCTAAATCGTCAGATTCTCGATCCAATCCTTGCGTAGATAGCCAGTTTAATACCTTATCCAACGCTCCTTGACGCTGATTATCGAAGATAACGTTAGCCCAGTCGAGCCATTTCTTCTCAATGGATTCAACGGAATCTTTGCTTTGCAACAACTGCATTTCTACGAGTTCATCAATGACCTTACTTGCTATATCATCGAAGTTCTCAATCAAAGGCTTGTATTTCGAAAAATAAACCTCTACCTGAATGCCGGTTTTACCAGCCGGCCCATTGTTAGGCGACAGCAATTCCGTAAAATTAATTCGAGTACTATGCTTGTCTTCATCGTATACATACAGCCATTGGTTAGCCCGTTGCGTAGGATGATTTGCTGCAATATTGAGAATTAGCACGGACGAACAGCTCAGCCGTTCCGCAGCCTGCTTTATATCTTCCGGCGCATCACTATTCTTAATTAAAACTGGCAGCGGGATAGTATTAATTAATTTTTCGTACTGCACTTTCGTACCATCAGCAAAACGCACTTCCCGTTCAGCAAATGATATGTGAGATAATTTCTTCCCATATTGCACGTTGGCGCCAGCGGCCAGTTTGGTTGCGAACGAGAAGTACCCACCTTTGGCAGGGTAATATACTGAGGAGATATAGTGCGTAGCTTTGGTCAAAGGGCCTTGCGCACCCTGCACTACGTCTTCTACCTCAGGAAAGTAGACTCGGGAACCAACCCAATCGGTAGTTAAGTTTGCGGGCTCCGTAGTCCAGTATTTTTTGGTGTAGGCCCGGGGAAAAGTGTTGGCAAAAGTTTCTCCGAAAGCAAACTCTAGCCACTCCTGATAATTCTTCGGTGCGAAATCACTATCCCCACCGTTGTTTCGCACTAGCAAAAAATCACTGACGCAAGCCTGCTTAAGTGGCTCGGGCAACACGTATAGATTAGTCTGAGCGGGATGGTCAATCCAAGTACCCTGATAGTAATTGACGGGATAAACCGGGTACTTCAGTACCTCAATACCCTCATCAAATAATGCCCGAACGTAGTCGCTTTTAGTAAAAGATACGTGCGGTCCCTCGTCCCAGGTAAATCCTCTATGCTGCTCACTGTAGATATGCCCACCGGCGTAGGAATGCTGTTCAAACAACTGGCAATTCTCGTGCTTCAAATGATATGAACAACTCAAACCAGACAAGCCGGCACCTAAAATAACGTACATAAGATGGTAGTTGTGCTAATGTCTTAAGCGATTCTAAATCCTTACCAGCAGGCTTGTTTATGCAGCCGCTTTACTACCAGTAGCTTGCTTTAGCATGCGCCAGAAGCGAACGGCTACTGGGCTTTTACGGTAAAAGTCCTCTACCACAAACCGCAGTACTCCTAATCCAAAATGGCGCTTGCTGAGCATAGGTGGCAGTGCACTCTTAAAAATAAACTTGTCGAGTTGTAGCATGATGGATAGGTGCCGGTCGAATTGGTGCACGATATACGCCCGCTCAGAACCCTTACCCAGCAAGTAGCCTTGTTTGTCGTAACGCAGACTATGCAGTTGCTCGTGGCTTAAATGGCCACCCACGGTCATAATTAAGCCCCCCTCATTGTCCAGGCGCACGGTCGGCTCCAGCTGCCCGGTGTGCAACAGCACGTTATGAATACCCTGACAGTAGCAATTATGAGCGTCGCGCACCTTGGGTATTTCTGCTACCATTTTTTTGAGGTATTGTAACACACGCGGCGCCGGGCCTAGCGTAGTACCTGAGCATGACAACGTCATTGCCTTTACCTCCTCTACTACGCTTGGCTCATAGCCAGCTGCTATCCAGCTTTTCGTAAAGCCGCAGCCATCGATAGTACTATTCTCCAGCGCGACGTACAGCGCATCGGCAGTGATAATTTCGAAGGGGTCGCGCTGGAAGGCTACGTCCCGAATGTCGGTCAGCAATACATTCGCAAAGCGACCGGGATTTTTTAGCAAATAATCATAAAATAAAAAATAACGATAATTAAACAGTATAGTATTAGGGGGTAGCGTCTTAAAATTAGCTGGATGCGGATCTGGAACGTAAGGAAAAGTCGTTTCAAATCGAATTATTTCTACACCCTCCGCTGCCAGTTTGGCCATAAGTGCAGGGTCACTATTAGGGCCAGCGAAGATGCAAACATGGCCTCGGTAATCAGCCGAGGCTAGTGATAGAAAGAAACGATCAAGATCAGAGTAATCTTTATTAACGATACTTAAAATAAGATTTTCCATACTTGGTGATTTGCGGTAGGTATCAACTATTAGAACCAGCGAGGCCGGCTGTACAGTGGAAGCAATTTTATGTCAGTACTCTTTTGAGAGTCATCTGAAACCTACGGGCCGCGTATTTCAGGCGTAATTGGTAGTTATATAGTCGGCTAATGCTGCCCGCCAATCACGCATTTGGTCGAAACCTCGCAGCCGCAGATACATATTGTCAAGTACTTCATTATCAGGCATATTAGCACGCCGGGGAAAAGCGTTAGAGTCCACTTTTTCCAGCGGGGTTTTTAGCTGTAATAAGTTCAGTATCTCGGCTACATAGTCGTAGCGACTGGCACCGCCCGAATTCACCGCATTAAATAATCCGTACACCTCCTGCTGGAGTAGGAACACTAGTTGCCGGGCTAAATCCACGGTGTAAGTGGGCGAACCAAATTTATCGCCAGCACTTTTCAACACGGAGGCTGTTGTTGCTTCTCTGCGGCGAGCCTCAACAAAGTTTTTACGCTGCGTAACATCTCCTCCAAAAAGCCAACCTGTGCGTAAAATCAGGTAACGGTGATGGTGGTCAATTACACGCTGCTCACCCGCTAGCTTGGTGAAATGGTGGAAATTAAGCGGATGGGTAGCGTCGAGTTCATTATACGGCTCCGTTTTGCCATTGCCGTAAACTCCGCAGCTGCTGATGTATACCATTCTGGCGCCCACTTCGGCAGCTACCAACGCCATATTGTGCGTGCCAATGACGTTGGTCTTTACAGCTGCGTCACGGTCATCCTCGCACAAGTCCACATTGGTCATAGCTGCGGAATGAATGACTATATCGGGCCGGAATGGGCTGAGCCGCTGTCGTACATCAGCAAGGTCTTCCAAGACGATATTCTTGGAGTTAAACTCCAAGACTTCCCAACCCTGATTTTTTAACGCTTTTACAATATCAGTACCCAAAATACCCGAGGCACCGGTAACAGCTATCTTCATACGCGTCAAAGCTTAAAAGGTCCACTGGTAGGGAATGGCTTCGTCGCCCGGCTCTAGCCGCATACTCTCGCCCGGATCGTGCCCAATACTGGCAACGTTAAGAATAACGCTGGTCGTACCCTCTCCCAAGCCGCTGAATCCAAACCAAATACCAGGATGAATCACCAAGCGCCCGTAAGTTGAAGGAGCAATGGTGATTTCTTTAATCTGTTGGTAGGTCTTGCTGTCGGGCCGGTCGTCGTAAAACACGAACTTTACCGTTCCGACCGGCACGAGTAAGTTGCAAATCATGCGGGAATGTTTTTTCCACGCCTTTGGCTTATCACCATCGGCCGTGGAAAAATAACATTCACCAAACGTAGGCAGATTAGCATCCAAACCCTTTACGGCATGCATTACCGTCCCCCCGGTAGTTACGATGGTAGGCAGCGGATAAAACAGGACGCCGCTGATTATTTCAGTGCCCATAGAATCTCGTTCTCCTGCGCAACGCGCACGTAGTCTTTGATCTGAGCCTCCGTGAACTGACGTACGTCCGTTTGCTGACCCTGATAATAGTTCTTATACCAATCGCAGGTTACGTCCGATGTTTGTTGGAAATTCAACGTGGGCCGCCAGTTGAGGTAGTAAAGAGCTTTATCGATGTTGAGCTTCAGCAAGCCGGCCTCATAAAAATCCGATTGCTGAATTTCTACAATATCCTTTTCTTCCGGAGCCCAGCGCTCTGCCAGTTTGCGCAGCAGATCGATAACGGTAAAATTACGATCAGTAGGCGGCCCAAAGTTGAAAGCTTCGCCATCGATATTCTCTTGCGTAGCCAAGGCGAGCCCAGTCATAAGGTAGCCGCTTAGGGGCTCTAATACGTGCTGCCAGGGTCGGGTAGCCAAGGGGCTGCGGATGACTACTTTTTCCTGCGCCGACCAAGCACGGAAGCAGTCGGGCACAATACGATTGGCTGCCCAGTCGCCGCCGCCGATAACGTTACCAGCGCGTACCGACGAGATCTTGATATTGCCCTTACCCTTGAAATAGGAGTGGTAATACGTTTTAATCATCAGCTCCGCGCCGCCTTTTGAGGCTGAATACGGATCTTTACCACCCAGCGCGTCTGTTTCGCGATAACCCCAAATCCACTCTACGTTGTCGTAGCACTTATCGCTGGTTATCATCACGGCTACGCAGGGCGTAGTGAGGCCCCGCAAGGCTTCCAGGATGTTGGTGGTACCAATGATGTTGGTAGTCATGCAATCTACCGGATCCACGTAGGAGGCCTTCACAATGGCTTGGGCCGCAAGGTGAAAAACAAAATCTGGCTGCACCGAGCTGAAGATTTCCTGCATCTTCGGCAGATCCCGGATGTCGGCCATGTAAGAAGTGAGGCCCTCTCCTACCCGCGCCTCTTCATAGAGCGAAGGAGCATCGTAAACCTGGTTGGAAATACCGTACACATCCGCGCCCAGCATTTTCAACCAAATGCTCAGCCACGCACCTTTAAAGCCAGTATGACCAGTAACAATTACTTTCTTACCGGAATAAATATTTTCAAACATTGTATTTCAATTACCAGGTTTTCCACTTAGCCGAGCCATTTTTCCACTCGCCGTCCAATTCTGTTTTATCGCGCAGTGTATCCATTGGCTTCCAGAAGCCGTGATGCTTAAAGGCCGTCATCTGGCCATCGCGGGCGATGCCCTCCATCGGGCCCCGCTCCCAGGTAGTGGAGTCACCTTCCGTTATGTAATCCAGCACACCGGGCTCGCACACGAAGAACCCGCCATTGATCCAGGCACCGTCGCCGCGGGGCTTTTCGGTGAAGGAATTAATCGCATCATCGGGGCCAAGGTCCAGGGCTCCGAAGCGCCCGCTGGGCTGAACTGCCGTCACGGTGCAGAGGCGACCGTGCGCTTTGTGGAACGCTACTTCCTCGGTAATATTGACGTCGGACACGCCATCACCGTAAGTCAGCAGGAAAGGCTCATTGTTGAGGTGATGCGCGACCCGCTTAATCCGGCCACCGGTCATCGTTTCGAGCCCCGTGTCAACCAGCGTAATATTCCAAGGCTCAGCGTAAGAGTCGTGAACAGTTAGCTTATTCTCCTTCAAGCTAACCGTTACATCTGATTTGTGCAGGAAGTAATTGGCAAAATACTCTTTGATAACGTAGCCTTTGTAACCTAGGCACACCACAAAATCATTAAAACCGTGCGCTGAGTAGATCTTCATGATATGCCACAGAATAGGCATATCACCAATTTCGACCATCGGTTTAGGTTTGAGCACAGTTTCTTCTGAGAGGCGGGTACCAAGCCCACCCGCAAGAATGACGACTTTCACGAGGGTTTCTTAAGTGAGTGTTTTACCAAAAGCAGTGTTAGTAAGCGCAAAGGTAACTAAAATCCCGGCCCCGCTAGGATGACGTTTAAAATATCACCACTGGGCTGCAACCCACTGTGTATATTGTTGACTTTACATACGCTGCCGAGCGCCCGCCCAGCATTGTACCGGCTTAGCGCTTGGCTTAATGAGTCCCCTCGCAAAACTGCCGGATGGTATCGGCTATCCGCATTACCATCTGCTCCGTCATACCAGGCCATAACGGTAGACTTAAACACGTTGCCGCTAGCTCCTCCGCAATCGGAAGTTTACTACGCAGGTTCAGTTGGGCATACGCCGGCTGCCGGTGCGGTGGCACCGGGTAATGAATCTGGGTATTGATGCCGTGGGCCATCAAGTAGTGCTGTAATTCCTCACGCTGGCTCGTGTGCACTACGTATAAATGCCAGACTGGCTCGGCGCTTTGAATCACCGTTGGCAAGCGCAAGCCCGGGATGTCAGCTAAGTACTGGTTATACCAAGTGGCCAGTTCACGACGCTGCGCCGTCCACCTGGGGAGATACTGTAGCTTGACCGATAAGACAGCCGCTTGCAGCTCATCAAGCCGGGAATTATAGCCCAGTAGATCGTGCTGGTTTTTTTGCAATGAGCCATAATTGCGCAACTGACGCACCCGGTAGGCTACCGCCTCGTTAGGGGTGGTGACGGCCCCTGCATCGCCCAGCGCGCCTAGGTTTTTAGTAGGATAAAAACTAGTACCGCTGGCCTGCCCAAAGCTACCCGTAAGCTGCCCCGCCATCCTAGCTCCGTGCCCTTGGGCATTATCCTCAATCACCAACAGGCCATAGCTGTCGGCCAAGGCCATAATCTCCGGCATTCGACACGGCTGACCGTACAAGTGCACGGGCATTATTGCCCGGGTGCGGGAGGTAATAGCCGCGACCAAACGGCTAGGATCCAAGTTACTGGTCGTGTATTCGGGCTCTACCGGAACGGGTACAGCTCCTACGTGCGACACTGCCAGCCAGGTGGCGACGTAGGTGTTGGAAGGAACCAGCACTTCATCACCGGGGCCAATACCCAACGCCCGTAAAGCGAGCGTCAACGCATCCAGTCCATTCCCGACACCTACCGCATGTTGTACTTCATTAAACACGCTGTAGGCGCGCTCAAATTGCGCCACCTCGGTACCGAGGACAAACCAATCAGCATCGTAGACACGAGTGATGATTGCTTGCACTTCCTCCCGAACCGCCTCGTGCACGGTATGCAGCGAAAAAAAAGGAATAATGGACTGGCTCATAACACCTCGAAACGGCCTGCAAGCAACGCAAAACGGCTGAGCTAAGCGAATACTCCTTAGCTCAGCCGTTTTGCGTTGCTTGCAGGTACGTAGCTGCTGTATTATTTCACGTGTTCCTTGAAGTATTCCAGCGTACGGCGCAGACCCTCCGCCCGGTCTACCTTAGGCTCCCAGCCCAGAATCTCCTTGGCTTTGGTAATGTCAGGCCGACGTTTCATGGGGTCATTTTCGGGCAGCGCCTGATAAGTTGGCTTGAATTCGACGCCCGTTAATTTGGCGATTTCCTCGCCAAATTCCTTAATGGTAATCTCGGCAGGATTGCCGATGTTCACCGGCAGGTGATAGTCGCTCAGCAGCAAGCGGTAGATACCATCCACGAGATCATCTACGTAGCAGAATGAACGCGTTTGCGAGCCGTCGCCGAACACCGTCAGGTTTTCGCCGCGCAGGGCCTGCGAGAGGAAGGCCGGCAGTACGCGACCATCATCCAAGCGCATACGCGGGCCGTAGGTATTGAAAATACGGATAATCCGCGTTTCTAGGCCGTGATGATTATGGTAGGCCATCGTAATGGCTTCCTGAAAGCGCTTGGCCTCATCGTAGCAGCCGCGCGGGCCCACGGGATTTACGTTGCCCCAATATTCTTCCACCTGAGGGTGAACCTCGGGGTCACCGTACACCTCCGAAGTACTGGCGATGAGCATACGAGCACCCTTCACGCGAGCCAGGCCCAGCAAATTGTGCGTTCCCAGTGAACCCACTTTCAGGGTTTGAATCGGGATTTTAAGGTAGTCAATCGGCGATGCGGGAGAAGCGAAGTGCAGAATGTAGTCGAGCTTACCAGGCACGAAAACAAATTTGCTCACATCGTGATGGTGAAATTCAAAATCTTCCCGCTTGAACAGATGCTCGATATTGGCAAGGTTGCCCGTTACGAGGTTGTCCATAGCAATCACATGATACCCCTCCGCAAGGAAGCGATCGCAGAGGTGAGAGCCAAGGAAGCCCGCCCCACCGGTGATAAGCACACGCTTTTTTTCTTCGGCCATTTGAATAAGGCTGTTGGTTGCTAAATAGTAATCAGCAACTGTTGAGTGAATGAAATAATAACAAAAAGCTAATGCCTCGCCTTCGTCGACCTCCGGAAAAACCTAAGCTGCCGGTTCTTGATGGTCAGTCTTAACTCCGATGCAGTGATAGGCAAAACCAGCTTCTTTCATTTCGAGCGGGTCGTAAATATTCCGGCCGTCGAAGATAACTTTTTGCTTAAGCAGGCGGCCTACTACTTCGAAGGAAGGCGACCGGAACTCCGGCCATTCCGTTACTACCAACAGTGCGTCGGCGTCAACCAGTGCCTCAAATTGGTCTTTGGCATAGGTAATAGTATCGCCCAGCGTATGCTTGGCTTCGTGCATAGCTACCGGATCGTAGGCCGATACTGTAGCACCCTCCGCCAATAGCTTTTCGATTATTACGAGGGAAGGAGCCTCGCGCATGTCATCAGTTTTGGGTTTGAACGAAAGTCCCCAGATGGCGAATTTTTTGCCTTTAAGGCCGCTACCGAAATGCTTTTTTACTTTACTAAACAGTACTTCTTTCTGCGCCTCATTTACGCCTTCTACGGCTTGCAACACTTGCATCTGGTACCCATTCTCTTGGGCCGTCTTTATCAGCGCTTTTACATCTTTAGGAAAGCATGAACCACCATAGCCAATACCCGGATAGATAAACTTAGTACCAATACGTGCGTCGGAACCAATACCGCGGCGTACCATATTGACATCGGCCCCCATGATTTCGCATAGATTAGCGATATCATTCATGAACGAGATTTTAGTAGCCAGCATCGAATTGGCGGCGTACTTAGTCATCTCGGCCGAAGGAATATCCATGAAAATAATCGGATGCCCATTGAGCAGGAAAGGCTTGTAGAGACGGCGCATTACATCCTCGGCTCGTTCCGAATTAACCCCAACCACGATGCGATCCGGCTTTAGAAAATCGTCAATAGCAGCTCCCTCCTTGAGGAATTCCGGATTAGAGGCAACGTCAAAATCGATGGCAGCTCCACGTTTCGCAAGCGCTTGCTCTAACTCAGCACGCACCTTGGCAGCCGTTCCAACCGGCACCGTACTCTTCGTTACCACTACGCAGTAGTGGCTCATATTTTCTCCGATGCCCCGAGCCACGGCAAGTACGTATTTCAAATCAGCCGAGCCATCTTCACCAGGAGGCGTACCAACGGCAATAAATGCTACGTCGGCATCTTTTATAGATTCCCCTAGGTTAGTTGAAAAATGTAAACGCTCAGCTTTCACGTTGCGGCTTACCATCTCCTCTAATCCCGGCTCATAAATAGGCAGGATCCCATTGCGCAGATTGGCAATTTTCTTTTCGTCAATATCGATGCACGTTACATTGATGCCAACTTCGGCAAAGCATGTACCCGTTACCAAACCAACGTAACCTGTGCCTACAACTGCAATTTTCATAGGGGCATTTAATTTTAAAGCAAAATGCTTAGTTTAAAACAAAAGAGAGAATAGTTTTGAATTTAAATAATGTTTGATAGCACACAACTTCACCTATTATGTATAATAACACTCATACAGTGAGAACCCGCGACCGTACTGGTGAGCCCTTGATAATAAACCTGAAAATTAGGGTATAGCCCGTACAATCATCCTAAAGGCTTGCAATTGCAAGCTACCTTTCAAATACTCGCGTATAGCGCAGCATACCTATCTATATTAATCGCATGGGCCTAGCAAAAACGTGCCTGCCCAAGTGTTTGGCCATCTATATTTTAAAAACTTTTGAGTACCGCATTTGGAGCAGATGGCAATAGCATTTTCTTCTTCAGTTTGACTGATCAATCCTGCCTTTGCAATCGATTTGGGAATTTAATGCCTTATTCCACCCTCACTGCAAGTTGCTATTACAACATAGCTTCTGTGCGTATACTTAAGTATTAAATCTATTGGCAATGACAGCACGATGCCTACGCCTTAAAGCGGCATGGCTACTAAGCCATATAATGCTTCCACCAGTATTGGAATACTATCAGGCCCCAAATTCGAGCATGAGCATCGCCCGGATTATTAGAGAACAGCTGCTTTTTAAGCTTCTGCACGGCCGCAACATCGAAAATGCCCTGACCAGCTACAAAATCATCGGCTAGCAATTCCTGTTCGATCAGCGGGCGTAGCTCACCGCGCATCCATTTGAGCAGGGGCACCTCAAAGCCGTGTTTGGGACGGTCGTAGAGTTCGGTCGGCAGCATGGGCCGGAAGGCATCCTGCACAATTTTCTTTTTCATCGTGCCATCGACCTTGCTGCTGACAGGCAGCGAAAAGGCGAAGTTCACGACTTTATAATCCAAGAATGGGGTACGAACCTCCAGCGAATTGGCCATGCTCATGAGATCAACCTTGGTGAGCATGTCGTAGGGCAGCACCAGTTGCGTATCGGTGAGCAATACTTCGTTGAGGTCGCCGTCGGCGTGGATGTTTTCGAGGATATCCTTGCGACGCTTGGCTGCCAGTTTCTTGCTCACCTTACGGCGACTTTCGTCGCTAAGCAGGCCGGTAGCCTCCTTTTCCGAAGCGAAACTAGCCCAGTCCCAGTAGCGGTCTTTGGGGCCGCTGAGCATACCCCGCGAGAAGCGTTGGAACTGGCGGATCTTATTGCCAAAGTACGAATTGCGCGATTTGGGCAAAATATCCCACAGCAGGTTGAGGCCAGTCACCGCTTCAGCTTTGAAGCCACCCTGCCGCACCCGGAAATCGCCCATGTGCTTGTTGTAGCCCCCAAAAATCTCATCGGCGCCATCGCCGCTCAGGGCTACGGTTACGTGCTGGCGGGTGCGCTGGCTCAGGATATGGACGGCCAGCGCCGAGGAATCGGCAAACGGCTCGTCGAAGTAATCGAGCATCTGGAAAATATGCTCGTATAGATCATTGTTACTCAGTGAAAACACCGTGTGATTGGTGTTGTGCATCTTCGCTACTAAGTTGGCATATTTGGTTTCGTCGAAGAAAGGCTCGTCGCGGAAACCAATGCTGAACGTATTGAGGTGCGGGGTGTGGCGGGAAGCCAGGGCCGTAATAACGCTAGAGTCGATTCCACCGCTGAGGAAGGAGCCCAGCGGCACGTCGGCCACGAGGCGGCGTTCCACCGCCTCGTCCAGTAGCTGCACCAGCTTTTTCTGCTGCTCGTCGTAGCTGAGCTTATTTTTAGCTACCTGCTTGGGGTCGTAGGGAATCTTATACCAGCGTTTGCGCACCACTTTATCCCCCTGAATGAACAGATAGTGGCCGGGCAACAACTTCTTGATACCCTTGAAGATGGTAGCCGGACCGGGGATATAGTTGAGTTGCAGGTAGTGACTCAGGGCCACGTAATCGAGCTTACGTGGTACACCCAAGGCCAGCAGCGACTTCAGCTCGGAGCCAAAAAGCAGGTGATTTTCGTCGCGGTACACATGCAGCGGCTTTACCCCGTAGCGGTCGCGAGCAATGAAGAGGGAATTCTCTTCCTTATCGTAGATAGCGAAGCCGAAAAAGCCGTTGAGCTTCTTAATGAAACCACGCCCTTCGCTGATGTACAGATTCAGGATAACCTCCGTATCGGTCTGCGAGTGAAACTGATACCCTTTTTTAACCAGCTTTTCCCGCAATTCGCGAAAATTGAAGATTTCGCCGTTGAATACGATGGTATAGCGGCCCGAGGCATCGGTCATCGGCTGGTTGCCATCGGCCGAAAGGTCGAGGATGGCTAGCCGCCGGAAACCCAAGCCGCACTGATCGTATACGAAATGCCCCTGCGAATCGGGACCGCGGCGCACAATCGCATCGGTAGCCGCCTGCAAGCGGGTCAGGGCCAAGCGGCCGGTATCGGAGAAGGCGTAGGCGCCGGTTATTCCACACATAGCTAGGCAGCAAAGATAGGGGCAAGTAGGACTCAACGACTAGGACGGGGAGCGACTGGCCGGGCGGCGCAACCCCTATCCTATTTGATTAGTAAAGATGCACGGGCGCCCGCGCCCGGTCGTATTTTATTTTCAGCGTCATCTTTCCCCCACCTTTTCCATGAGCTTACAGCAAGAGTTTGAAGCTGCCGTGCAGCAAGTCAATAATCTACCAGCCGACACCGCACCCAAGCACATGACCGACCTGTACGGTCTTTATAAACAGGCGACGGAGGGCGACGTAAATATGCAGGGCGACGCCGTAGATGCCGACGCCGCCACCCAGGCCAGCGGCCCGGCTGGCCTCTCGCAGGCCCAGTGGGATTCCTGGGATAAATACAAAGGCACTTCGGAAGACGATGCCAAGCGTCAGTACATTGCTAAAGTAGCCGAAATCACCGGTGGCACCGGCAACTCAGCGAACGACGTACCGACCGATGCCCTCACCAACGCGCCGCTGGCCCCCGATGCCCCCCTACCCATCGCCAAGGAAAACGACACACTGGCTAAGCAGCCCGACTTTGGGCCGGGCCAAAGCACGGGCGGCTTGCGCGGCGACATTACGGCCGGCGCGCCGTACGGTGGCGAGGATTATCTCAAGGGCGCGCAGTAGCGCAGGCTACAGCGCCTTGCGGTAGATGGCGTAGAGAATGCGCCGATCGTTCTCCGTCAGTACGGGGCTCACGTCGGTTTGCACGAAATGGCGCTTGAATGCCACGATGGCCGCGTTCAGGTCCTGCGTATCGTAGCCGATGATGCGCAGGGCCTCCCGCGGCGTGAGGCCGGGCAAAGGCCGGCCCAGCGAGTCGGCCGCGAAGGGTACCGCCGTGGTGTCCGTCAGCACGGCAGCGTCGTACCACAGCCCGAAGCCGCGCGCCGCCAGGCGGGCCCAGGGAAACTGGGCGCTGGGGTCGTTTTTGCGCACCGGCGCAATGTCACCGTGCCCGATGAAGTTCGCCGCCGGAATGTTATAAGTCCGCTTCAGGCCAGCCAGCACCTTGAGCAGGCTGGCCAGCTGAGCTTCCTGAAAAGGTTCGCTACCGTTATTATCGAGCTCGATACCAATGGAAACCGAATTGATATCGCTGACGCTGCCCCAGCGGGCTATCCCGCCGTGCCAAGCGCGCAGGTAGTCATTGAGCATGTGGTACGTCTGCCCGTCGCGGCCAATAACGTAGTGAGCACTCACCTGCGTTTTAGAGAGAGTAAACGTCTTAAGAGTCTGCTCAGTGCTATTCTGTGCCGTGTGATGAATAATGACGTAGTTAGGTTTGCGCAAGTTGAAATTGACGGTACCCACCCAGTAGGGCGGCGCAGGCAAGCTATCGGTTACGTTGCTGGGCTGCACCTGTAGCTGCCGGGCCAGTGCTTTCACTTGTTGGCGATACACCTTATTGGTAGCCGCATAGGGATTGCGCACGCACGCAGCAGTTAGTACCCCCAGCAGCACCAGGCCCGCGTAACTGATTTTAGCAGAGTAATTCTTTTTCATAAAAATCGGCAAACGGAAAGCCCTGCTGGCACATGCCAGCAGGGCTTTATTTTCAACTACTAGCCAACGGCTTATTTGGCGTAAGCCACCGACCGCATTTCGCGGATAACGGTCACCTTAATCTGACCAGGGTACTGCATTTCCTTCTCGATTTTCTGCGAAATCTCGAAGCTGAGTTCACCAGCGCGGTCGTCGCTCACGTTTTCGGCGTCTACAATCACGCGGAGTTCGCGGCCGGCCTGAATGGCATAGGTTTGGTTGACGCCCTTGAAGGAGCTGGCCGTTTCCTCCAGCTGCTTGAGGCGCTTGATGTAGCTCTCCATCATCTCGCGGCGGGCACCGGGGCGCGAGCCCGAAATGGCATCGCAGGCCTGCACGATGGGCGAAATGAGGGCCGTCATCTCAATCTCGTCGTGGTGAGCGCCAATGGCGTTTACCACGTCGGGGTGCTCCTTGTATTTCTTGGCCATTTCCATACCCAGGATGGCGTGGGGCAATTCAGGCTCCTCGGTGGTAACCTTGCCAATGTCGTGGAGCAGGCCGGCGCGGCGGGCGTGTTTCACGTTGAGGCCCAGCTCGGCGGCCATCGTGGCGCAGAGGTTGGCTACCTCGCGGCTGTGCTGGAGCAGGTTTTGGCCGTAGCTGGAGCGAAAGCGCATGCGGCCCACCATGCGAATGAGCTCGGGGTGCAGGCCGTGGATACCGAGGTCGATAACGGTACGCTCGCCGATTTCGACGATTTCCTCTTCGATCTTCTTGGTTGTTTTGGCCACGATTTCCTCGACCCGGGCGGGGTGAATGCGGCCGTCCTTTACTAGCAGGTGCAGCGAGAGGCGGGCGATTTCGCGGCGCACGGGGTCGAAGCCCGAAATGATAATGGCTTCGGGCGTGTCGTCCACAATCACTTCGACGCCCGTTGCGGCTTCGAGGGCCCGGATGTTACGACCCTCCCGGCCGATAATTTTGCCTTTTACGTCGTCGCTTTCGATGTTAAATACCGATACGCAATTTTCGATGGCATGCTCCGAAGCCGTGCGCTGAATGGTTTCGAGCACTACCTTCTTAGCGTCCTTAGTAGCCGTAAGCTTAGCCTGCGCCACGGTGTCTTTGATGTAAGAGCTGGCTTGCAGCTGCGCCTCGTTTTTCAGGCTTTCCACGAGCTGCTCGCGGGCTTCGGCAGCGGTGAGGCCCGCTACTTTTTCAAGTTGGCTTTGCACTTCGGCCACGATGGACTCGGCTTGTTGCTGCTTGGCTTGCAACTCGGCTACGGCGGCTTCGTGCCGGGCCTGGCGCTTTTCTTCCTGTTGTTCTACGCGTTCGCGCTGCTGCTGGGCCTGGGCCTCGAGCTTTTCGCGGGTGGTTTCGAGCTCTTTCTCCTTGTGCTGGAGCGTTTCGAGCTGGCGCTGGGTGGTATCAGTGAGGTGCTTGATGCTCTGCTCCTGGGCCAGTACTCCCTGGCGGCGCTCGGTCAGTTCTTGCTCAAGCGCGGCTTTGAGGCGCTGGGTTTCGGCTTCAAACTCGCGACGCTGACGCTTCTGCTCCTGCTCATACTCGTTCTTGAGGTTGCGAAACTTGTCTTTGGATTGCTGAATGCGCTCGTCGCGGGTACGGGTAGCCTGGGCTTCGGCCTCTTCGAGTAGTTGTTGGGCCTTGATTTTAGCCTCGCCTTCGAGGTCTTGCCGGGCTTTCCCGGCCAACTGCCGGCCCACCACCACGCCCACCGCCAGGGCGATAGCGGCGGCAACCGCACAGTATAAGATTATAAGAGACATGGAGTTATGGAAGTGAAGTGAATCAAAACCATAGCTACGCGAAAAACCCGGAACCGGGACGCTCGCAAAGGCCACTCGCCTTCGGTGCGCCCGGCCGGGCCAACGAAACGGTCACGGGTGCTACCCGGCGGCCCGCTAGGCCGCCAGCACCACGCCAGTCAGCAGCTCGTCGAGGCGCGCCAGGCGCTCGGTGAGGGCTGCATCGGTTCCATCCTTTTCTTTGCTGACTTTCAGTGAGTCAGCCATTGTGGCGAGGGCTACCATCGCCAGCAGGTCTTGTTTATCCTGAATGCCATACTGTTCCCGAAACTCGCGTAGCTTTTCGCTGAGCTGCCGGCCCGCCAGGCGGAGGCGCTCTTCGTCGGCCACGGCCACCCGCATGGGGTAGTCGCGCTCGGCAATGCGAATTTTGATGGCTAAGTCGTTCATTTAGAGAGTAGGTAAGGTATTCATATCAGAAGGGGCATTATTCCCTCAAATAGGCAAGGCACTTATCTAATTCGCGGATGTATTCGTTGAGGCGTTGTTTCAGCTCGTTGGCCTGGGTGGGTTCCCCGCCGGCTATAGTCTGGACAAGTTTAACAATGTTTTCCTGGTTTTGGTACTCACGGAGCTGTTTTTCTCGCTCGCGCTCGTCGGCCCGCAGGTGCTCTATTGTAGTGTAGGCATCGGCTAATTCTTCGCGTAGCTGCTGATAGGCAGCCACTAAAGTGGTTACCTGCCGTTCGAGACGGTCTAGCTGAGCAAGTTGTTGAGACGAGGCCACAAAAAGAGGTGATTTAGCCCGCGAAGGTAGGGCGCGAACCGATGCCAGCCCAATGGGCTACTGAAAAGCGCATGGCCGAGGCATTGCCGGTCCAGGTGAATTATACCCGGCAGCCCTTGTGGTTCCGGGTTGGCTGCTGGCTAACGGGGCCTGAGTCCGGCGGCCAACACCCGGCGAGGTTTCAAGCCAAATAAGACGCGCAGCACGGAAAAGCGCCAGATGACGCTGTACAGGAGCAACGTACCGCCAAAGGTCCCCAGCGCGATGAGCAGAAACTTGGCCGCTGCCGTGGCGGGCCACTGCAACACGTAGTAAGCTAGTGCAATAAGCACCGTTTGGTGCAGGATATAGAATGGGTATACGGCTTCGTTGGCGAGCTGCAACAGGGGCGAATTACGGTTGAGGTAGCGCCGGCCAAATCCGATGCAAACGAGTACCCAACACCAGCAATTCAAGCCTTGCACCGCCCGCTTGATGGCTTCCCCGACGAGGGCGTAGTAATAATCGTCGCCCCAGTAGTAGAAACAGAAGGCCGCCAGGCCTACGGCCAGCAGCAGGTAGCGCTGCCGCTCGGCAGCCACCAGGGCGAGCAGCAATAAGCCGAGCAGGCGGTTGCTGAGGGGCTGGCCCAGGGGTGAAAAAAAGAACGTCCAACTCAGAAAAAGCCCCTGCACGGCCCCCAGTAAAATCAACACGGACCACAAGTTGAGGAAAGGCAGCATGCAGAAAGTAGAAAAAGAAGCGGCTTGAACCAGATGGCTTACAAAGAAAATCAGCGGCCGCGGCAACTGACAGGGTCACCAGGCCGGCGGTTGCGCGCCAGCCCCTCTCCCACTGCCAGGCCTTGACGGCAGCTACCGCAATAAAGCCTCTTAACCAATTGCTTAAAACTAAAAAAGCCCACCGATACGGTGGGCTCTTTTGGCATGATGCAGCGGGCGGAGTTATTCGGCCCGCTTCTTCTTGGTTTTCACCTTGCCGCCCTCGGGCGTCTCGGTTTTGGTTTTGCCGTCGGGCATGGCAGACGTGGCTGGGGCACCGGGGGCAGCCGTCGGGGCCGGGGCGGCCGCAGCCGCAACGGGTGCGCCGCTGGGGTCCAATTCCTGCACGTCGTAGCCAAGCTGCGAGAGGCCGGGGAAGGCTTTGGCACGGTCGCCTACTACGAGGATGTACATCTTATCGGCCGGCAGGTATTTCTGGGCCGAGGCTTGCACATCCTCCTTCTTGAGGGCTTTGAGGATGGTCGCCTGCTGGTTTACGTAGTCGGGCTGGAGGTTGTACTCGACGAGGCGCGAGAGGAAGCCGGCTTTCTGCTGGCCGGTTTCGTAGCGCAGGGCATCGCTCTGGCCCACCGACGATTGCAGGAAGGCCAGCTCCTCGTCGGAGATACCGTTGCGGTAGTTCTGAATTTCGCTCATGAACTCCTTCACCGAGGCCGCCGTGGCATCGGCGCGCACGCCGGCCTGGGCCGTGTAGGGACCGAAGTAGCGCGTGCCCTGGTAGCCCGAGCGGGCACCGTAGGTATAGCCCTTATTCTCGCGCAGGTTCAGGTTGATGCGCGAGTTGAAAGCCCCCCCGAGCAGATAGTTGGCGAGGTTGGCCCGGTAGTAGTCGCCGGTGGCGTCGTAGGCCAGCGGGGTGAGGTAGCCCACCCGGATTTCGGATTGCGCCGCGCCGGGCTTGTCGATAAAGTATATCTTGGTTTTGTCGGGCTGGGCTGGGGTGCTGGCCACGGGCAGGGTAACGGGCCTAGCCGCCCAGTTCTTGAGGAAGCCCAGGGAGGGCTCAATGGCCGCCTGGTCCTGGTCGCTCACTACGGTGAGAAAGCTCACGCTGGGCGAGTAATTCTGCTGGTAAAACTGCTTCACGTCGTCGAGGCTGATGCTCGAAACGCTGGCGGTAGTCCCGCTCACCGGCACGCTCATGATGTCGTTCTGACCGTAGAGCAGGCGGGCGTAGGCATTATTGGCAATGGTAACGGGCTGGGTTACCTGGTTGGCAATGCCTTGCAAGGTTTGCTTTTTGAGGCGATCAAAATCGGCAGCGTCGAAGCGCGGGTGCAGCAGGCGCTGGTCGAGCAGGGCTAGGGTGGCGGGCAGGTTCTTGGTGAGGCTCTGCACGTACACTGTGGTGTTGTCGTCGGTGGCGTACACCTGCACGGTGCTGCCCAAGCGGTCGAGGGCGGCGGCAAATTCCTCGCTAGTATATTTTTCCGAGCCCTCGTTCAGCATTTGCGCCGTGAGGGAGGCGATGCCCGCCTTGCCGGGGTTGGCCTGCTCCAGCCGATGGCCACCCTCAACGGTGAGCAGCATCGTGGTGGTGGGCAGCTCGGTATTTTTGGTACCAATGAGCTTGAGGCCGTTACCAAACTTATCCTGCCAGATGGCGGGTACTTTCACCACCGGGTTGGGGCCGGCGGCGGGCTGTTTCGAGCGGTCAAACGTATCGGTAGCCTTCACGTATTTCAGGCCCTCGTAGCCGTAGTTGGGGGCCACGTAGCCCGCCGGGGAAGCCGTGTAGTTGTCCTTACCTGCTACCTCATCGGTTTTGCCCTTGGGCACCACGCTCAGGATAACGGCGTGCTTGCCACGCAGGTACTTGTCGTAGGCGCGCTGCACGTCGGCCTTGGTGAGGCTGCGCAATTCCTTGAGATCAACGGGCAGGCGGTTGGGATTACCAAAGAACGTCTGGTTGGCAGCGAGCTGGCTGACCTTACCGCTCACGCTGCTGAGGCTGTTGATGAGCTGCGCCTCGGTGCTGGCCTTGTAGCGAGCCACCTGCTCGTCGCTGATACCGGTTTTCTCCAGCTCCTTCAGCGTATTGCGCATTACCACCGCCGTGCTGTCCAGGCTTTTGCCGGGCAGGGCCAGCGCTACCATTGCCAGCTCACCGCTCAGCTCCGAATTACGTTGGTAGGCCTGGGCCTGCACCGCCTTTTGGGGCTTCACGAGGTTTTTGTAGAGCAACGACGTTTTGCCGCCGCCGATGATGTCGGCTAGGGCATCCACGGCGGCTTCGTCGGGGTGGCCGTGGGGCACCGTCGGGAACACCATTTGCAGCATCGGGAAACGCACGTTGTCCTCGTAGCTCACGTAGCGGTCGGCGGTGAGCACGGGGGCGGGCAGCTTCTGCACCGGCACGGCCGGCCCACGCTTGATGGGGCCGAAGTATTTCTCGGCGTATTTCAGCACCTGGGCGGCCGTGACGTCGCCGCCCACCGTCAGGGTCGCGTTGTTGGGGCCGTACCAGCGCAGGAAGAAGTTCTTGAGGTCATCGACGTTGGAGTTGTCGAGGTCCTTGAGGTAGCCGATGGTCAGCCACGAGTACGGGTGGCCGTAGGGATAAAGCGTTTTGGAGATGTACTCGCTGGCCAGGCCGTAGGGACGGTTGTCGTAGTTCTGGCCGCGCTCGTTTTTCACGGTCGCGCGCTGAATCTCAAATTTTTTCTGGCTTACCGCATCGAGCAAAAAGCCCATGCGGTCGGCTTCGAGCCACATAGCCGTTTCGAGCTGGTTACTCGGGACGGTTTCGTAGTAGTTGGTGCGGTCTTGGTTGGTGCTGCCGTTGAGGGTGCCGCCAGCCGCCGTCACGAGCTTGAAGTGCTGCTGATCGCCGACGTGGTCGGAGCCTTGGAACATCATGTGCTCAAAGAAGTGAGCGAAGCCTGACTTACCAATTTGCTCGCGGGCCGAGCCTACGTGGTACGTTACGTCAACGTGCACCAGCGGGTCGGAGTGGTCTTCGGCGATAATGACCGTCAGGCCATTGGGCAGCACGTATTTTTCGTAGGGAATAACCAGCTCGCCGGGCTTGGCAACGACCTTCTCCACGAGGCGGGCGCTACCGATGGTAGCCGTGGGGGCCGCTTTAACGGTCGCGGGCTTGGTAGTAGCAGGCTTTTTCTGGGCGGCGGCCGGGGCCGCTACCACGGCCAGGCCGAGCAGCCAGGGGTAGGCAAAACGTGAACTCATAACAGAAGTAAAAGTGAGAAGGCCGGTTGGACCAAGAAGTATCTACCTCCTTCGGTCCAACCGGCCCACAATGTTACTCGTCACGACGCACCTGGCATTACACAAGCGCGTCATTTTTTCTTACTATTTCCGAATCAGCGCCCCGGCTTGCTTTTCAAATTGCTGCATGAGGCGCTGCATTACCTGGTCAATGGCCTGGTCGGTAAGCGTCTGGCTGGGGTCTTGCAGCAGGAAGCTGACCGAATACGATTTTTTGCCCGCTTCGAGGCGGTCGCCCTCGTACACGTCAAATACGTTGAGCCCCTGCAAGAGCTTCTTCTCCGTCCGCTGGGCGATGGTACGCAACTGCTCGAAAGTCACGCTCTTATCAACTACCAGCGACAAGTCGCGGCGTACCTCGGGGAACTTGGGCAACTCGCGGGCCACGAGGCTGGCCTTGTATTTTTTGAGCAGCCAATCCCAGTCCAGCTCGGCGTACCACACCGGCTGGCTCACGTCGAGGCGCTTAAGCACCTGGGGCGATACGGCCCCTACGTTGCCCACGGGTTGGTTTTGCACCAACAAAGCCAAGCCGCCCGCCAGGTAGGGATGCTGGGTGGGCTGCGGCGCGGGCTGGGCGTGGCCCAGGGCGGCCAGCACCTGCTGCACCGCGCCCGCCGCGTCGTGGAAAGTCGTCTTCTGGCTGGGGTGCTGCCAGGTTTCGGCGGTGGCGGCCCCGGTGAACCAGAGGCCGAGCACGGTTTTCTCCTGGTATTTACCGGCGGCGGTGCGCTGGTACGTCTTGCCGAATTCGTAGAGCTTGAGGTCGCGCTGGCGGCGATTGAGGTTGTGGCGCACCACTTCCAGGCCCGAGTGCAGCAGCGCGGGGCGCATTACGTTCAGGTCCTGGCTATTGTAGTTGAGAATGCGCACCAGCTTCTCGTCGGGTGCATCGGCCTTCTCGAAGTACTGCGAGTTGGTGAGCGAGTTGGTGATGATTTCCGAAAAGCCCTGGCCGCTGAGCAGGCTGGCGATTTTCTGACGCACTACCTCGGGGTCGGGGTTGGGGAAGGGCGAGAGGAAGGAAGCGGCGTTGTGGGGCCGGAGCGCCACGTTGTTGAAACCGTAGATGCGCAGAATCTCCTCGATCACGTCGGCCTCGCGGGTTACGTCCACTTTGTAGGGCGGCACGGCCAGCAGCCACGTCTTTGAGTTATGAGTTAGAAGTTGTGAGTTAGAAGTTGGCTCGGTTAGGCTTTCCTGCTCAATCTTGATTCCCAGCCCTTCCAGAATTTCGCGGATGCGCTCCTCCCCTATCTCCTGGCCGATGAGCTGCGTGACGCGGGCCAGCCGCAGGCGCACCTGGCTAGTGGGGATGGGGTGCGGAAACTCATCGACCACCGGTGCGGCGATGCGGGCGCCGGCTACTTCTTGCAGCAGCAGCGCGGCCCGGCGCAGGGCCAGCGGCACCATGTAGGGATCGGTACCCCGCTCGAAGCGGAACGAGGCGTCGGTTTTGAGGCCGTGCGCCTGGCTGGTGCGGCGCACCACGGCCGGCGCGAAGTAGGCACTTTCCAGAAATACCCGGGTAGTTGCGTCGCTTACCCCTGAATTCTTACCGCCGAACACGCCCGCCAGGGCCAGCGGCGCGCCGTGGGCGTCGGCAATCACGAGGTCGTCGGCCAGCAGGGCACGCTCGACCCCGTCGAGGGTCACGAATTTCTCGCCGGCCTCGGCGCGCTTCACCCGGATGGCGGCACCCGCCACCTGGTCGGCATCGAAGGCGTGCAGCGGCTGGCCCAGCTCGTGCAGCACGAAATTGGTGACGTCCACCACGTTATTGATCGGCGAGAGGCCGATGCTGCGCAAGCGGCGCTGCAACCACTCCGGCGAGGGGCCAACCTGCACGTTGTCGAGCAGCAGGCCGGCGTAGCGCGGGCAAGCCTGGTCGTCTTCAATGGTAACTTGAATGTTGTCGCCAGCGGCAGGAGCGGCGAAGCCGCTCACGTCGGGCAAGTGGGCAGGCTGGCCCAGTAGGGCGCGCAGCTCGCGGGCCACGCCGTAGTGCGAGGCCGCATCGGCACGGTTGGGCGTGAGACCAATCTCAATCACCGTATCCGAGCCCAGGCCGAAATACTCGGCGGCGGGCGTGCCGTCGGGCAGGTCGGTATCGAGCACCATAATGCCGGCGTGCGACTGCCCCAGCCCAATTTCATCCTCGGCGCAAATCATGCCTTCGGAGGCCGCCCCGCGAATTTTTGATTTCTTGATTTTGAAGGGCTCGCCCTGGCTGGGGTACAGGGTAGCGCCCTCTAAGGCCACTACCACGCGCTGGCCGGCGGCCACGTTGGGGGCACCGCACACGATTTGGCGGGGCGACTCGTCGCCCACGGCCACGGTGGTGAGGCTGAGCTTGTCGGCGTCGGGGTGGCGCTCGCAGGTAAGCACCGTGCCCAGCACCACGCCGCGCAGGCCGCCGGGAATGCTTTCCAGCTCCTCCAGGCTTTCCACTTCGAGGCCGGAGCCGGTGAGCAAGGCCGCCACCTCGGCGGCGGGCAGCGTGGTGGGGAAGAGCGTTTTAAGCCAGTCGAAAGAAATAGTCATGCAAAAAAGTGGCGGCGCTGGATGGGCCAGCCACAGGCTGCAAAGTTACCGGCTGTTCACAAGTTGCCGAATTATTTCTCTTTCTTGACAATTACTGCCCGCGCAATTTTTCGCCTCACTCCTGAGGGGCCACCTGCTCACCCGCCAGCACGGGCACCGTGAGGCGGTTGTCGGCGGGGGGGCGGGGGCAGCTGTAGTCGTGGTTGTAGGCACAAAATGGACTATAGGCCGCGTTGAAATCCAGCGTGATTTCCGTGGCTTCCGGGGCGGGTACGGGTAGGTCGAGGTAGCGCCCGCCGCCGTAGGTCTGCTCGCCGTTGGTGGGGTCGGTGAAGGGAACAAACAGCTCTTTGGTGTCGCCCTGCTTTTGCAATAGGTTCAGCTTTTGGGGCTGGCCACCCAACTCAAATTCGGCGGTGCCCCAGCGCACGTAGGCATCGGCCGCGCCGCCGGTGAGGGCCAGCGGCATGGGAGCCATCCCGGCCGCCCGCGTAAGCCGCGCCACCACGCGGTAAGCGGCATCGGGCTTGAAATAGCGCAAGCCGCCGAAGGCCGCCCGCTGCGCCGCCGGAATGGGCGAAGTAGCCGCCGTACGAAAGGCCGCATCCTTTTGCGCCCGCGCCTGCCGCACCTGGGCGGCGTAGGCAGCCCCGGTTTCGGCCGCAGCGGGCGGGGTCGAGCTACCCGAGAAATTATAAATCAGTAAGCTAATTACTGCCAGCAAGCCAGCAGCCCAGAGAATCTTGCGCATCCTGCAAAATAATCAGGTGTAGCGTAAGCTTTAGCTTGCGGGCGAGCGGAGCGAGCGATTGCGCCAGGAGGCGTTCGCTTACG
The DNA here is from genome assembly GCA_913776615.1 of uncultured Hymenobacter sp. GTDB lineage: Bacteria > Bacteroidota > Bacteroidia > Cytophagales > Hymenobacteraceae > Hymenobacter. Next base: position 72,014 of record CAJYPK010000033.1, on the reverse strand, counting down.
TGGCTGCTCGCTCCGCTCGCCCGCAAGCTAAAGCTTACGCTACATGCTCTACAGCAAGCCCTCGTCGGCAAAGCTGAAATAGCCGTTGTCGGTGTAGATGAGGTGGTCGAGGATGGGCAGGTCGAGGAACCCGCCGGCTTCTTTCAGCTTCTTGGTCAGGCTGATGTCGGCGCCGCTGGGTTGGCGGTTGCCGCTGGGGTGGTTGTGCACCAGGATGAGGCTGCTGGCCAGGTTTTCGAGGGCGTGCTTGAAAATGAGCTTGGGGTCGGCCACGGTACCGGCTACGCCGCCGCTGCTGATTTTTTCCTGGCGCATCACCACGTTGGCCCGGTTGAGCAGAATCACCCAGAATTCTTCGTGCGGCAGATCTTGCAGGGCGGGACGCACGAGGTGGTAGATGTCGCGCGAGCTGCTGATGGTTACCCGCCGGCCAGCCCCGGCCTCCTTGCGACGGCGGCCCAGCTCCAGGGCCGCCACTACCGTGATGGCTTTGGCTGGCCCCACCCCGGGGTGCCGGCACAGCTGCTTGATGCTGAGGCGCGCCAATTCATTCAAATCATTTTCAACCCCTTGCAGCATGAGCATTCCCACGTCTACGGCCGTGAGCTTGGTAGTACCGGAGCCCAGCAGAATGGCCAGCAGCTCGGCATCGGAAAGGGCGGCGCGGCCCTTCTGCACCATTTTTTCGCGCGGGCGGTCCTCCTCCGCCCAACTCTTGATCCCGAAGCTGGCGGGGGCGGCGTAGGGCGCGGAGGCGGGCAAATTGTCGTCGTCATCGGCGGCGGCAGACAGGAAATCAGGAAGCATACGGGAGCTGAATTATAGCCGCGCAATATAAAGTAAACCAGCAGCCCATGCGTCAGCCCGAGCCGCCGCCGCGCCCGCCAACCAAAACAGCGGCCGGCCGTTTTGCCCTCTACTATGCGCAACCCCGTTTTACTCTGGAGTCTTCTGCTGGCCATCCTGGTGGCCGAAACCTATGGCTACCTGGCCGTACGCACGGCCTTCGCGCCGACTAGCCCCGACGGGCGCCGGGGCCTCACCATCGGCTACTGGCTGCTGACGCTGGGCATCTGGGCGGTGGGTATCTGGGCCATTTTCACGCGCCACAAGGGGGAAAGTGAGTTGAAAAGCTACCTGTTTGTGCTGCCGCTGGCACTGCTGGCGGCCAAGATAGTCGTCATCTTTCCGCTGCTGCTCGAAGACCTCACGCGCCTGGGGCGCTGGGCAGTGCGAGGGTTTGGCAGCCCGGCCCCGGCGGCAAGCGGGCAAGCGCTTACCCGCAGTCAGTTTATCAGCCGGCTGGCCTTGGGGCTGGGGCTGGTGCCCCTGCTGGCCATGCTGTGGGGCATGGTGAAGGGCAAAACCGATTACACCGTACGCCGCGTAGTGCTGCGCTATCCCAATCTACCGGCGGCTTTCGAAGGCTTTAAAATACTGCAAATATCTGATTTACACACCGGCTCCTTCAACGGCAACCCGGAGCCGATGGAGCGGGCCGTGGCGCTCATCAACGCTCAGCAAGCCGACCTCATCGTGATGACCGGCGACCTGGTCAATAATATTGCTACCGAGGTCGAGCCGCACATTGCGGCGCTGGCGGGCATCCGGTCGGAGCTACCGATTTTTTCCATTCTCGGCAATCACGACTACGGCGACTACGTGCAGTGGCCCAGCCTCGAAGCCAAGCGCGCAAACCTGCGGCGGCTGGCCCAGAATCACGCCAAAATCGGCTGGCGGCTGCTGCTCGACGAAAGCCACACCATCCGGCGCGGTACCGACGAGCTGGCCGTGCTGGGCGTGCAAAACTGGAGTGCCCACCCTCAGTTCCCCAAGCACGGCAACTTGGCCCAGGCCCACGCGGCCAGCGGCAACGCGCCCTTCAAGCTCCTGCTCTCGCACGATCCTTCGCACTGGGAAGCCCAAGTACTGGATTACCAAGATATTGACCTCACACTCAGCGGCCACACCCACGGGATGCAGTTTGGCATCAACCTGCCTTTTTTCAAGTGGAGCCCCGTGCAGTACTCGTACCCGCAATGGGCGGGCCTCTACGAGCAGGGCCGCCAAAAGCTGTACGTGAACGTGGGTCTCGGCTACCTGGGCGTGCCCATGCGGACGGGTTTCCTCCCCGAAATAACCGTGTTGGAACTGCGCCGCGCCTAAGCCCCCTATGGGGTAATCCTTAGCTTGCCTAACGTCAGGCAAGCCTACACTGCACCCAGCGCTGGCAGGTTGAGCACCAAGGGGGTAACAGTAACCTCGGCGCGGCTTATTCGTTTAAGCCCGAACCCAACCTGGTTTCCTCACACTATTCTTCCTTTTGTCATGAAAAATGTTCTGTTGCTGCTGGCCGGCGCTACCGCTTTCTCGCTGGCTTCCTGCTCGTCGAATACGACTTCTGAAACCACTACCACCACGCCCACCGAAGGCTCGGCTACTACCACGACCACCAAAACGGTGAGCGACGAAGCCTACCACTCGCGCGGCAACCGCATGGCCGACAAGTACGCCTCCGACATGAAAATCTCGGACGAGGGTACCCGCGAAAAGCTGCGCACGGCTTACTACAACCGCTCGAAGCGCTACGACGACATGATGAGCAAGTACCAGAGCGATACCACCGGCATGGGGGCCGCTCGTCGCCAGTACTATACCGACACCGACAACGAATTCAAAACCATCCTGTCGTCGCCCGACCAGTACAGCGCTTACGAATCGTCGCGCTCGAACTACGACGAAGCCAACAACCTCGACACGACCGACCAGGGGGCCGCTTCATCAAGCGCCACCATGCCTTCGGATAACAGCTCGATGAGCTCGACGACCACCGAAACCACGACCACTACGACTACCGAAGAAACGCCCATGAGCGGCGTGGCCAAAGGCAAAGCCAAAATGGCTGACGGCTCGAAGATTAAAGTGAAAGACGACGGCACCGTAAAAATGAAGGACGCCGACGGCAACAAGAGCAAAATGTAATCGCCGGGCGGTAAAAGCCGCCCGTTGGTACGCAAAAAACCCGTATCTGCAACGATACGGGTTTTTTTTACCTCTTTTAGTGGCAGCTTTGCGGGAAAGTTGCGTTAACGAGTCGTGTTTTTGCCGGTCATCCCTTTTCCCAAGTCCCGTTGGCTGGCCCTGGGCCTGCTGCTGCTCGCCGTGCTCGGTAGCCAACAGGCGCACGCCCAGGCGGGCAGCCCCTCGCCGACCGTACGCGTGAGCGGCCGGGTGATGGCCGCCGAAAACAAACAGCCCATTCCCGGGGCCACTGTGCAGTTGCGGCGCACCCGCCAGGGCGTGGCGGCCGGGGCCGAGGGCGATTTTTTTATTGAGGCGCGGGCCACTGATACGCTAGTGTTTCGGGCCATTGGCTACAAGCAGCACCGGCTGGCCCTTAGCGGTACTACGCTCTCGCAGCTGGTGGTGCAAATAAAACTGGTGCGCGATTCGGTACAGCTCGGCGAAGTGCGCGTCACCGCCGACCGGCCCGACCGCGCCATCATCAACCGGGCTTTGCGCAACATGAAGCGCCCCGCCCCACCGGTAGTAAAAGTGCCCAAGCGTGCCCCCAAGCCCAAGCCACTTTTCGCCGTGGACTCTACCGCCCCCAAACCCGAGGCCCCCACTATCAGCGAATCGAACGTGGACTGGCTCTACGACCAGTTTTCGCGCCAAGGCAAGGAGCGCCGCAAAATGGAGGAGATCAAAGCCCGCGAAGCCGCCGAAAAAGCTCGCCAACGCCGCGCCGAATACAACAAGGCCTTCCGCGACAACCGAGGCTATGAGTAGTGGTGAGATGGTGAGATGGTGAGATGGTGAGATGGTGAGTCGTGAGTCGTGAGTCGTGAGTCGTGAGTCGTGAGTCGTGAGTCGTGAGTCGTGAGTCGTGAGTAATTTAGAGAAAATATTCACCAATTCACCAATTCACCAATTCACCAATTCACCAATTCACCAATTCACCAATTCACCAATTCACCAATTCACCAATTCACCAATTCACCAATTCACCAATTCACCAATTCACCACAGAATAAAACGCGGGGTCCGGTTCTAGCGTAAGCTCAGGGAATGAAAATCGGATATCCCTGCGTGAACGAAACGCTGCCGTGCAGCGCGGCTGGCACCTTCCGGCTGGCCTCCTATTCGGAGGAGCGGCTAGTGACTACGGTAGCCGCTAACTTAGCCTGCCTCCGGCAGATACTGGAGTGGAACGTCGCCCACGGGCTACTGTTCTTTCGCATGGGCTCGGGTATTGTGCCGTTTGGCTCGCACGAGGTCAATACGTTTCCGTGGCAGGCGCACTTTAAAAGTGAGTTCCGGGCTATCGGCGACTTTATAAAGCAGCACGGGATGCGAATTTCATTTCATCCTGACCAGTTTGTGGTGCTCAACTCGCCCGACCCGGCCATTGTGCAACGCAGCATTGACGAGTTAATTTACCAAGGGTCGATGCTTGATTTGATGGAGCTGGACTCCACGGCCAAGCTGCAAATTCACGCGGGGGGAGCCTATGGCGACAAGGGCGCGGCGCTGGCTCGCTGGGTCGAAACCTTCCACACCATGCTGCCCGAGGCGGTTAAAGTGCGCTTAGTGGTTGAAAATGACGACCGGCTCTACAGCTTGCGCGAATGCCTGAGCCTGCACGACGAAACGGGCGTGCCGATTCTATTCGATAATTTTCACCACGAGTGCCTCAACTATGGGGAGCCCATGCGCGAAGCCCTGCGCCTGGCTGCCGCTACCTGGCATCCCACCCGCGACGGGGTGCTGATGATGGACTATAGCTCGCAGGCTCCCGGCGAGCGCAAGGGCAAGCACACCGATACGCTGGTACCCGAGCTGCTGCAGAACTTCCTACGCGACCTCGACGGGCTCGATGTGGATATGATGCTCGAAATCAAAGATAAAGAGGCCAGCGCCGTGCGAGCGGCCGAATTACTACGTCTCAACGGTCTGCTACCGGCCATGCCACTGGGCTACGAGCCACCGGTATTTGCACCCCGCCCAGCCCCGACCGCCGCACCTAAAAAACGCACTCCCAAAGCGCAGGCCTAACCCTTTCCTACCCCCTCTATTTTTCCTTCTTTCACGATGAACGACCTCCTGCACGCAACCCTATCGGGGCTGCAAAACGGACTTACCAGCCTGCCCCTCGGCTCAGCTATGGATAATACCGAGACCTGGCAGCAGCAATTTTTGCAAAGTGGCCTGCCCGACCTGCAAGACATTGCCCGCGAAATGGGCAATTTGCAATCGCTGCTATCCAGCGGCAGCCTGAGCGCCACGGCCATTGGCAACTCGCTGGCGATGCTGGGCGACCAGACCAGCCAGGTCAGCCACCACGCCCCCGCCGAGCTCAAGGCCGACTTGCTCAAGCTGGCCGATACCCTACGCCGCCACGGTCACGACTTACTGGCCCACGCCTCCAGCAAAGCCGGTAAGTAGATTCTCCTTTTCACTTGTTGGTACTAAAAAAGCACTGGCCTTTTCGGGCCAGTGCTTTTTTATGTAGAGCACCTGTTTGCGGAAGCCTTACATGGTAGTTTTCATCTTACCGCTCTTCTCCTTGTGCGGCTTCGGGGTTTTGGTTTTCACCTGCGCCTGGGAAGGCATACCCGAGTTGGGATCGTCGTAGCGGGCGGGAGCGGCTGTTGTGCCATTGCCCGCCGTGCTGCCGTTGATGGTGCCTCCCAGCCCTACCGTATTGGTGCTACGGGTGGTCGAGGGGCTGTTGGTAGTGGGGGTAGTCTGGGCCAGTGCGGCCGTACCGGCCAAGAGGCCGGCAGCCAGGATAAGAGCAGAGCGGAACATAAGAGAGCGAAGGAATGTGGAAAAGGAGCGTGTGGAAAGGCACGGCGCGCATTGGCCGTTCGTGGTTTTACTGTGACCGGGCCGGGCAGGTTACGGCCGGGGCGCAGGTATCACGGTAGCAGCGCCCGCGGGCTGCGGATCGCGCCGCTGGCTGATATTGCTGGAACTAGAGCCACGGCTGGGCACTATGTCGGTAGATTGCCGGCGCCGCTGCTGCGGAATGAGTCCTTGCTCGCGTATATCGGGGAGAGCCGTGGGCGACTGCTCGGGCGTACCGGCTACCGGCACCGTGCCCACCGTAGGCCGGCTGGGCTGGGCGTCGTAGCTAGAGGTAGTCCGCTGCACTTGCGACGGCCCTTGAATGGTGCTCTGGTTGAGCGCCGGGTTGACGGGAGGCACGACCGTTTGATTTTGGCTGCCCCCGCGCATGGGCGCCGTGGCATCGAAGGGCACCGTCTGGGCCCGGGCTACGTATACAGTCAACATACTGACTGCTAGCAGGCTGATTAATTTCATGGCAGCGTAGAGCTAAGTACAGCCAGGCAAAAAAAACTGGCTGACCACGCAGGTCAGCCAGCTCGTGGCTATACGGTTATTACGGCCGCACGGCGATTACATCGTACCGGTAGAAGAGGTAGAAGTCTGCATTTTAGACTTCATTTTACCGCCTTTATTGGCGCGGCGGGCACTACGGTCGCTGCGCATGGTGCCGTTGTCCATCGTGCTCGTACGGTTCATGGTGCCGGTGCTGTTCATGGAGCCGTTATTCATCGTACCCGCACCGTTCATCGTCCCCGTTTGGGAAGGAGTCGTCATGGTGCCGGTCGTAGTGCCGGGGGTAGTTTGGGCGAAAGCGGCGTTGGCGCAGAGGGCGAAAGCAGCGGCGAGGAAAAGGGAAGTGGATTTCATGATGTGGAAAGTGAAGTATGAAGTAGGTTTTGTTGTAGCTGACTAGCTGCACATTATACGCGTTAGCCCACCCTGGTTGTTACCGTCTTACGGCCCGTATGCCAGCCTTGGCGCGGCTAAACGCCACCCTAGTTTTAAGATTATGTGCTTTTGCTGAACAGTTTATGCTTACATCAGCAACCCAGGATTTTCTTTTTGCTATCCGCCAAATCGCGGCTGGCCGCAAGCCCGCACCCGTTCTAAAGCAGACAGTGAAGAGCGGCCGCTTACCGATTGGCTACGTGGCTACTACCTTAATCGAAAAGTCATTTGCACCGGCGTAGCTTCACCCCCAGACATCGCCGGCCCACCGGTAATAGCGGCGGGCCAGTTTTTTCAGTAATACACCGTGGGTGACCGCCCCGCCGCTGGCCGCTGGCTTTACCCGCTTACTACTGTTCCGGCACACCTTATGCTAGCATTTTTACTCCAACGTACGGGCTTACTGGCGCGGCTGGCTTGGCTGCTGCTACTACTGAGCGCTGCTCAGCCAGCCGCCGCTACGCACTTGCTGGGCGGCGAGATGACTTACCGCTACCTCGATGCCCAAGGCCCGGCCGGGGCACCCCTGCGCTACGAAATCACGGTGACGGTATACAATAACTGCGGGGCGGCGGGCATTGCGCAGCCCAAATCGCAGGCCGTAGTGGCCATCTACGCCCAAGGCACGGGAACTAAGATCCAGCTGGCGACCGCGAACTCGGCTTACGCGACGGCACGTGGCGACCTGAACATTCCGCAGACGACGATATCCGAGTGTATTGCGCCGCCCATCCCGCCGGGCTGCACCGTTATTGGGGTGTCGCAGCCCTACCGACTGCAACGCTTCATCGCCATCGTAAACCTGCCCGCCTCGAGCGCGGGGTACTACGCCCTGTTTTCTGATAGCGCGCGTAACGTAGACATCACCAACCTATTTGCCCCCAACACTCAATCGCTAACGCTGTACGTATCGCTGCTGCCGCCCACCATTCCTAACAGCGCCCCGGTTTTTTCAGATGTTGCGGTAGCCGTCATCTGCGCCAACGATACTACGTTTCTCCTCAACAATGCCGTGGATGCCGACGGTGACCGCCTGGTTTACAGCTTCGGGCAGCCCTACGCGCAGGCTTTTCCACAGGCAGGTCCACCGGCTTACTTTACCCCAACGCCTACCTTAGCGGCCTACAGTGCGGGGGCAAGCTATTCGGCGAGCGCGCCATTTGGCACGGCGCCCGGCAATTTCGCTTCCATTAATCCCGCTACGGGGCTGGCTACCTACGGGGCCTCGACGGCGGGCAGCAAATACGTAGTGGCGGTTGACGTGAAGGAGTACCGCACGATCAACGGGCAGGAGCAGCTAATTGGTACGACCCGGCGCGACTTGCAACTGGTGGTGGGGGTGTGCCCCCCCGCCCGGGCACCGGCGGTACCGCCGTCCATTACCCCGCGCGACTATACAGTGGAGGCCGGGCGTAGCATCACGATTCCCTTTGCTGCCACCCAGGCCGACCACCACCCCCTGGTCCTGACGCTGAACAGTGAGCTGCTCGACGGGGCGGGCGGCCACAACGCGTCCTTCGATGGCAACCCAGGCACGCGGCTACCCGGCTACCCCACCGGCACGGTTACGGCGGCCGGCCCCACCGGCGCGGTGGGTGGCACGCTTACGTTCTCCACTACCTGCGCCGAAGCCCGCGCCACGCCATACGACGTCGCCTTCACAGTTAAAGACAACGGCTGCGCCGGCAAGACCACGGCCGATGTGCTGCACATTACGGTAACGCCCCCGCCGGGTCCGCAGCGCATCGTGGGTGATCCGCTGGTCTGCGCCCTGAATGCGCGGCGCACTTACCGGGCCGTGGGCAACACGGCCCCCCAAATAAGCTGGCGCGTGGCGGGTGGCACTATCGTGGGCAGCCGCACGGCCGATTCGGTGCAGGTGCAGTGGGGCGAGGCCGGCACGGGCACCTTGGCGGTGCACGGCATTTCCCAGCTCGGCTGCCTGACCGACTCGGTGGTGCAACAAGTCATTATATCGGAAGTCGCGGCGCTGCCCGTCGCGGGGAGCCGTCGCATCTGCCCGGGGTGCAGCACCACCCTGACGCCCACGGGGGGCCTGCCGCCTTACACCGTAACGGGGCCCGACGTGCTGCTCACCGGCCCGGGGCCGTTCGTGCTCAGCCCCGCCCAAACTACCACCTACACCGTTACTGGCTCGACCTCCCCAACCAACTGCGGTGCGACGAGCCAGGTCACCGTGACGGTACTGCCGCACCTGCGCGTACCCAACGCCATCAGCCCCAACGGCGACGGGGAGAATGACACCTGGCAGATTGCCAACATCGACGATTATCCTACCAATCACGTGCTGATTTTCAACCGCTGGGGGAATAAGGTGTTCGAGGCTTCCAACTATAGCCCCGCCAACGAGTGGAATGGTACGCTGGGCGGGCAGCCCGCCCCCGCTGGCACGTATTACTACGTCATCTCGCTGAGCGAGGGGCAGTCGCAGAGCGGCTCGCTCACGGTGGTGTACTGACCCACAGGTAAGGGGCGAATGACTGCCCCGGCAACCACCCCGCAACAGGCGAGCTTAGCTGCCACCAACCTGATGCGCAGCAAACTAAGCTCTACCTAACTCCCACGGTAAGCCGCCGTACGGAGAAGGCCGCACCGTTCCTTTAGCAGCGCGGCCCCTTTCTGTCGTATGCGCCGTTTCGTGTTTTTGCTTGCTGCTTTCGGCTTACCGGGAGCGTTGAATTGGCTGCCCGTCGCGGCCCAGACTACCACCACCGGGCCGCATGGTGAAACCTTCGTGCGGCGCGTAGTCGCCCGGCAACTCAGCGACCCCTGGTCCATCGTCTACGGTCCCGATAACTACCTATGGCTGACCGAAGCCAAGGGTTACCGCGTGAGCCGCCTCAACCTCGCCACCGGCACCAAGACCGTGCTGCTCGACTTGAGCTCAGCTCGGGAGTTTCCGCGCTACGACCGTACGCCCGACGCCGTAGACGGCGGTAAGCCCTGGCCCCAGGGCGGCCTCATGGGGCTAGCCCTGCACCCGCAACTGCTCACGGGTCAACCCTACGTGTACCTGGCGTACGTCTACCGCTTTGCGGGAGCCGGCCAGCCGGGCAAAGGCGGCACACCGGCCTACGGCGGCTATTTTTTTAGTACGCGGCTGGTGCGCTACGAGTACCGGCCAAGCACCCAGCAGCTCGTCAACCCCGTGACGCTCTGCGACACCTTGCCGGGCAGCAGCGACCACAACGGTGGGCGACTGGCCATCGCCCCGGTCGGGGGGCGGGACTATTTATTCTACAGCATCGGCGACCTGGGGGCCGGGCAATTTGACAACGGTGGCCGCCCCAACCACGCTCAGCAGGCCAACCACTACGAAGGTAAAATCCTGCGCTTCAACCTTGTGCCCGACGCCAGCGCCTCGTCCGCGAGCCAGTGGCTGCCCCGCGACAATCCCTTCGCCACCGCCGACCATCCCAGCGCCGTGTGGAGTATCGGCCATCGCAACCCGCAGGGGCTGGCTTACGCCGTGGTGGGCAATGTGGGTCGCCTCTACGAATCGGAGCACGGACCTTTTTCCGACGACGAAATCAACCTTATTGAAGGAGGTAAGAATTACGGCCACCCGCTCGTAATCGGCTACGCCGATGGTAACTACGACGGCCTGGCCGCCGGCGTATCGGACCGGGCGGCCCTGCCCGGGCCCTGGCACACCAGCTACCCGTTCATCGCCAGCGAGCGCGCCAACGCGGCGGCCCTCGGCGCTGCCACTTACCGCGAGCCACTCAAAACGCTGTACCCCAACAGCCATACCTTTCTGACCACGCTATTTGAGAAAACGCGGGCGCACGCGCCTGACGCGCCCGAGTGGCCTTCCGAAGCCCCCAGCAGCCTGGCGGTGTACACGGCCACGGCCATCCCGGGCTGGCACAACTCGCTGCTGCTGCCCACCCTCAAACACGGCAAGCTTATTCGGCTGAAGCTGAACGCGGCGGGCACTAGCCTGGATGGTGACACACTCACCTATTTCAACGCCCCGGTGCGTTACCGCGACGTGGCCCTCGCACCCGATGGCCGCCGCCTCTACTTGGCTACCGATAGCGCGTCCGTCACCTCCGGCCCCTCAAAGGAAGACCCCAAAAGCACCAGCTGCAAGGGCTGCGTTCTGGAGTTTAGTTACCAGACAGCGGGCGCAGCCCCACCGCCCCGTGGCCCGGCGGCGGCCCCCCTCCCCCGCCGCCGGGCCACGGGTACCGGCCGGCGCAGTGCCCCTTAGAAGCTGTTTACGTTAGCTAAACCAACGGTCATTGCGAGCGCAGCGAAGCAATCGCATCTGTTCAGCCTAGCCATTCGGGTGTGATTGCTTCGCTGCGCTCGCAATGACAAACAGGTTGTAGATGGGTAGCAATAACTTAAACAGCTTCTTAGGCACCGCCCGATAGCGACTCCGTACTTCTACGGAAAATTGAAATGGTAGCCAGCGCAGTCAAAAACCAGTATTTTTTGCTTCGCCCCGTCCAGCCTGGCCACGTTTAGCCACGAGTAGTTCTGGCTTTTCTGTTTCCGCTACTCATGGTTCCCACCCTCACTCTCGCGCCACCCGCGCCGGCTTCCGCGCTGGTGGCTCCCGCTACGGCTTCCTTCTGGCTCCGGCGCTCGCCCGACATGCCCGCCTACCACCAACTCTCGCTCGAAGACGACCAGGGGGGCGCTGCCCACTGGGTTCTTCCCATGTCCTTGAAGCAACTGGCCAGACGCCCCGTCATCCTGTGGCAGTTGCCAACAGCGGCCCTGGCAACGGCGCTACCCTGCGTGGAGCGCGGGCGGCTGCGGCTGGCGCCGGCCCAGCACGGGGCAGTGGCTAGCCTGCGCACCGAGCTAGCCCAGGGTGTGCTACGCCTGCGCTTCGATGGCCAGCTGCTGCGCGGCTACTTTCGGCTGCACTGCCTGCCCGAAGGCAGCGGGCAGCTCTGGCAGCTGACGCCCATCGGCCAGGTATGACTCCCTACGCCCTCGTACTGCACGGCGGGGCCGTCACCCTGCGGCCCGGAGAACTCAGCCCCGAAGAAGCTGCCTTCCAGCGCCAAGGTTTACGCCAGGCTCTGCAAGCGGGCTGGGAGATTCTGCACCAGGGCGGCCCGGCCCTCGACGCCGTGGAAGCCGCCGTACGTACCCTCGAAGACAACCCGCATTTCAACGCCGGGCGCGGGGCCAGCCTCACCCGCCAGGGCGAGGCCGAGCTCGACGCCGCCATCATGGACGGGCGCACGCTGCAAGCCGGTGCAGTAAGTGGCGTGCGCTACGTGCAAAACCCCATTGCCCTGGCGCGCATCGTCTTGGAGCACAGTCCCCACGTATTTCTCACTGGCGACGGTGCCCTGGAACTGGCCCTGGAGCACGGCTTGCCACTAGCCCCACCGGGCTACTTCCAGACTGCGAAAACCCGGCAGCAGTGGCTGGAACTGGCGGGCCAGGAGCCGACTCCGCTTTCGGGCCACGATACGGTAGGCGCGGTGGCGCTCGACCAAGCCGGCAATTTGGCCGTAGCCACGAGCACGGGCGGCATTGAAGGCCAGCGCAAGGGGCGTGTGGGCGATAGCCCCGTGCTGGGCGGCGGCACCTACGCCAGCAACGAGGCCTGCGCCGTATCGTGCACCGGCGACGGTGAACTCATTATGCGCGGCGCGCTGGCTCACGAAGTCTACGCGCTGGTGAAGTACCGCAACCTGCCGCTGGCCGAGGCCTGCCAGGCCGCCGTGCACCTGCGCGACGACGAGCTGCGCGGCGACAAGGGCCTCATCGCCCTCGACCCGCACGGCAACGTTGCCCTGGCTTTCAATACCAACGTGATGCGGCGCGCCTACCGCGTGGGTGAGGGCGAGCCCTACGTGGCCATTTTTCGGGATGAATAGGCCGGCGTAAGCCGCTAACTGTTAGCGACCAGCTGAGTAAGCCTATTACCCAAAAGCTCGGCCATTACCTATTAACAATCAGCTTCTTACCGAAAGCTCGTCGTTAACTCCATTCCGGCGGGGGGCGTACATGCCCGCTCACCCGGCTTTGTCTATGCTTCCCACTCCCGACCCTACCCGCACTTCCGGCACTACCCAGCCCAGCTGGCTGGCCACGGCCCCGGCGCCGCCGACATTTGCCCCGCTGCGAGCCGACACCACGGCCGACGTGGTAGTGGTCGGGGCTGGCATTGCGGGCCTCACTACCGCCTACCTGCTCGGCCGCGAAGGCCAGCGGGTAGTAGTGCTCGAAGATGGTGAAATAGCCAGCGGCGAGAGCGGCCGCACTACGGCCCACCTCTCCAACGCCCTCGACGACCGCTACACCACGCTGGAGCGGCTGTTTGGGGCCGAGGGTGCCCGGCTGGCCGCCGAAAGCCACTCGGCCGCCATCGACCAGATAGAGACTATCGTAACCGACGAGCAATTGGCCTGCGACTTTACCCGGCTCGCTGGCTACCTCTTCCTGCCCCCGGGCGGCGACCCGCAGCAACTGCACGATGAGCTGGCCGCTGCCCACCGCGCCGGACTATCAGCGGTGGAGTGGCTGCCCGACGCGGGAACCAAGGGCTTTCGCACCGGGCCGTGCCTGCGGTTTCCCAATCAGGGGCAGTTCCACGTTCTCAAATACCTCAGCGGCCTGGCGCGGGCCGTGGTGGCGCAGGGTGGTCGCATTCATACCCGGTCGCACGCGGCCGAGGTACTGGGGGGTAGCCCGGCCAGCGTACGCACGGCTGAGGGCTACAAAGTGACGGCGCGGGCGGTGGTCATTGCCACCAACTCGCCCTTCAACGACCGCGTGGTGATGCACACCAAGCAGGGACCGTACCGCACTTACGCGGTGGCGGCGCGGGTGCCCCGGGGCAGCATCACGCCGGCGCTGTACTGGGATACGCCCGACCCTTACCACTACATTCGCCTCCAGCCGGGCGAGCCGGACGCCGCAGGCCATCCATCTGATTACGAACTGCTTATCGTGGGTGGCGAAGACCACAAGGTGGGCCACGACGACCCCGCCACCCGGCTGGCCTGCCTCGAAGACTGGACGCGCGCGCACTTCCCGCAGGTGAGCGACATCGCCCACCGGTGGTCGGGCCAGGTACTGGAGCCCAACGACGGCCTGGGCTACGCCGGCCGCAATCCGCTGGATGCTGCCAACGTGTACCTGATCACCGGCGACTCGGGCCACGGCATGACGCACGGTACGCTGGGAGCCCTGCTGCTGCGCGACCTCATCCTGGACCGGCCCAATCCTTGGGCGGCCCTCTACGACCCCGGCCGCGTAACCTTGAAGCCCGATTCACTGCGCGAGTTTGCCCGCGAAAATGCCAGCGTGGCCGCCGACTACACCGACCTGCTCACCGGCGGCGACGTGGCCTCGGTGGCCGACATCCAGCCCGGCCACGGGGCCGTGCTGCGGCGCGGTCTCACCAAGGTCGCCGTGTACAAAGACGCGCAGGGCCAGCCCCACGAATGCTCGGCCATTTGCCCGCACCTGGGCTGCGTGGTGCACTGGAACGACCTCGAAACCAGCTGGGACTGCCCCTGCCACGGCTCGCGCTTCAACGCCTATGGCCAGCTGCTCAACGGCCCCGCCAACTCCGACCTGGCGGCCGTCGAGCCCGGGCCCTAGCCGAATGCGCGAGCAGCTACCTGATTACCCAATTCACCTTCCTTTTCCACTCTCCCCTATCACCAGCTATGGAAAATTATCCCATGAGCTTACCCCCGCAGCAGCAAGCCCACCAGCCCGGCGACGAAGGCCAGATGATGCCGCGCCCGCAGTACATCCGGGCCGACTACAAGGGCAGCGGTAAGCTGCAAGACAAGGTGGCCCTCATTACGGGCGGCGACTCGGGCATCGGCCGGGCCGTGGCCATTCACTTTGCCCGCGAGGGGGCCCACGTAGCCATCGCCTACAAGCCCGAAGAGCAGGCCGATGCCGACCTCACCCAGCAGCTCGTTGAGCAGGAAGGCAGCCGCTGCCTGCTGCTGCCCGGCGACCTGCGCCACGCGCCCTACTGCGAGCACATTGTCAGCCAAACTGTTGAGAAGCTTGGCAAGCTCAACATCGTGGTCAGCAACGCCGCCGAGCAATTTACCAGCGCCGACGTGGCCGAGCTGCCCAACGAGCAGGTGGAAGACACCTTCCAGGTCAATTTCTTCCCGCTCGTGCGGGTGGTGAAAGCCGCCGTGCCGCACCTGCACGAGGGCGATGCCATCATTGCCACGTCCTCCATCAACGCCTACCGGGGCAACCAGCAGCTCGTCGACTATTCGGCAACCAAGGGGGCCATTACGGCCTACATCCGCTCCATTGCCCAGCAGCTGGCCGAGAAGAAAATCCGGGCCAATACCGTGGCGCCCGGCCCCATCTGGACGCCGCTCATTCCGGCCAGCTTCCCGCCCGATAAGGTGGCCGAATTTGGCCAGGATACGACCATGAAGCGGCCGGGCCAGCCCGCCGAGGTGGCCCCGGCCTTCGTTTTTCTGGCTTCGGAAGATGCCTCGTACATCACCGGCCAGGCCATTCATCCCAACGGGGGCGAGGTGCTGAATACCTAGCGCCGGCCCCGACTTCCGGCGCGGCGCACGAGCGGGAGCCAGCGGTAAAATCTATCCTTCAGATTTTTACCGCTGGCTCCCACCTAGGTTTACGGGGCTTTTCTACGGGCTAATGGCCAGCCGGCCCCACGCCCAACGGCGGCCGTAGCAATTGTCGCCCGGCCAGGCCCGACCTTTGCAGCCGGTTTTATTTCCAGCCCCGGCGGCCCAAGCTACCCGCCCCGGTGCCCGCTTTCCTTCCGCCATGCCCACGCCCGCCGACCTACCTGCTACCAAGATTCTAACCTTTCTCTCGCCCGGTACCGAGCCCGGGCAGCCGCCGCGGCCCATTCCGTTTACCATTGCCGAGATACTGGCTTTTCCGGAAGTGAAAGCCTGGCTGGCCAAGGGCTACAAGCTCGATAGCTTCGACAACAAGCTCTCGCCCAAAGACCCCGGCCAGGTTATTCTGCTGGTCATGCTGGTGCGCCCGTAGCCCCCGCGGTTACGAACAGCTATCGGCAGTACATCGCTAAAAATCATTCGCCTTCACAAACCGGACGCGCTGTCCGGTAGTGACATCGCGCACGAAGTAGGTGCCGGCGGGCAGCTGGTGCACGTCGAGCGGCGACAGGGCGGCCGGTGTAGCCACCCGCTGCACGGCCCGGCCCGTCTGGTCGAGAATATCTAGCGGCGCGCCCGGCGCGGCCCCGATGATGGTGAGCGTAGCCACCGCCGGAATGGGATACGCCGTCAGACTGGCCGCCGATGCGCGCGCAGCCACGGCCACGACCGGGCCGTAAGTGGTAGTACCGTCGCGGTCTACCTGACGCAGCCGGTAGTAGCCCAGACTCAAGGGGTTGGCATCTACAAACTGGTAGCGCTGCGGCTGGCTGCTAGTCCCCTTGCTAGCCACGCGAAGCAATGCCTCGAAGCCTTGCCCGGGCGTGGCGGCCCGCTCTACCACAAAATAATCCGAATTGAGTTCGGAAGCCGTTTGCCAGCTCAGGGCCACGCCCGCCGGGGTGGCCTGCCCCTGGAAGGCCGAGAGCACTACCGGCAGCGGGGCTACCGTGCTATACGCTTCGTAAAACGCAATGTCCTGGCCCAGGGCCAGCGTCGAGGCGAATACCAATTCTACATCGGAGAAAGACTTCGTGGGCGCAAACGTCACCTGGGTGGCACCCGACGGCAGCAAGCTCAAATTCACTACATTATCGCTCAGTGCGTAGCTTTCCACCGGGCGAGTACCATCCTTCTCGTAGGTATTGATAGTAGCCCCGCTGAGCAGCGCCAACCCAATGAGCACGTTGGGCTTGATATAGAGGCCGGCGGGCTTATTCGCCGCGGCGGGAGCGGCAAACTGCACCCGCAGACTGGTGTAGCCCAGTAGCAAAGAGGGCTTGATGACGGCGTAGGTCGTGATGTTGCTGTCGGCCGCCTTGGCCGCGTCGCTAACGATGCCCGCCCGGGTCGCTACCTGACTGGCGTATTGAGTTTGCGCGGCGCTGGGGTTAGTAGCCAGGCCAAACATTACGGCGACCAGCAGTAGCAGGCGCAATGAGGATAAAGCTGGGAACATAGGCAAGGCATAAAATAGGATTTATCTGCCTTACCAAACCTTTTGCCAAACCTTTTTTTATTGCTTAATCACAAAATTAACTGGCATAGGTACCAAAAATTACCTCTGCCGATACTGAACTGAGATGTGTACTCTCAAAGTAAAAATTTCTTACTCACAAACAAGAAAATGAATCCAATTTTTCCTCGTTTAGTCCTACCAAAACTTTTCCATTTTCGCTTGACAACCAATTACTAAGCACGCAATATCCGTAGCACGATAATTTGTTATTTACACAAAAAATATGAAATATCCTGAGCTAGCTATTAACTCTGTCACATATTATTAGTTTCACACGCACCCCCTCTCAAGTTATTGACTCACCGATGTTTACTAATAAAATAATCAAAAAAACAAACCTAAATCCTTACCGCACGTAGGGAGACCACAAAATGATTATTCGTCCCGAAAATCACATACTGATCCTACTGGCACTCGTTTAGCAACAAAGCCAGGGATTAAAACACCCCCTAAAATTAAATATGATTTTAGCAAGAAAATCTTACCCAAGGGCAAAATTTTCCCAAATTAGAATCCCATCCATTTCACAGGTGCGTCAAGCCTGATGATAGCTTAGCGCGCCACGACCGTGTAAGCGAAATCGGTACCCAGCCACGGCCGGGCGGATGGACTCTGCGGTCTTTGGGCCAGGGGCGGCGTTGCCCCGGGGGCTACCTGGGCACCGGGCCGCTCGGCTGGGGTGCCGGGGCGGAGATCCGCTGAATACGTAGCAACAGAAAGTAGCGAGTCAGTCGTCATAAATAGCTAGTAAAAAAGAATTTGGCCCGTTGCGTGAGCGGCCGCTAAGCTACTGCCCGTTTTTTAAATGATCTCGTTAAAATACTCATAACTACTATTTTCTATCAGATAAATCGTTTTAGCAACTTTATTAGCTCTATCACTATAGGGTAAGCTACTAAACTAGGCGTGGGGCTGGTCTTTCTTGGGCCAAGCTTACAAAAGCCCCTCCGAAAAGCTAGCTTGCAGCCATGTTCAACGCGCAACAGCTGGCTTACATGCGGGTACTCGCCAGCCAGTCGGCAGGCAACGCCCAAATAAGCTTCGACCGCACCCGGCTGCTGATCAGAGTCGGCGCTACCGACGAAGATTGGGTGGCACTACTGTTAATTCTTTGTGGACTGGGCAGCTTTTTGCTTGTGGGGCTATTCATTGCCTACCTGGAAACCATGTGGGGCTTGGCTGGTGGTGTACTACTCGGTCTGGCCGCGCTGTACTGGATGGCGCAGCGGGTGCTTAGCAGCCGCGACCAGGCGCAACGGCGACCTCCCAGCTTTATTTTCGACAGCACTCAGCACTGCTTCTACGTGCTGGCCACCCGCCCCAAAGGTGAGCCAGCCAGCTACGACCGCTACCCCAGCCACTTGCTGCGGGGTAGTCGCGTTCGTATTCTGAGTTCAAATCAGTACTTCGATGACACGGTTATTGAATTCACCTGCGACAACCACCGTTGGGTGCAAGTGCTGCAACTGAACAATAGCCCACTGGCTTATGAGCTTGAGCGGGCCATTCGTTACTGCCAGACGATGCGGTCCGAATAAGAAAAGCCCTGCTGCTTATGCGTCGGTGGGGTTTTGCTATTCCCTGAGACACTAAAGCTTACCGTACATTGACTGCTCGGCTAATACTTCGCTTTACGCGCTCAGCGGCGTCTTCTCAGTAGGGTGGCCAACTTTACCTTCAACCTGCTCTCGTCGATGATGCGGGCACCTGCTTCGGCGTTGGTGCCTTGCAGGCGCACGATGCTGGACCTGCGAACATCACCAATTTTCTTGTAGGCTTCTACTTCCAGCAAGTCTTCCTCGCTGAAGTCACGCAGCAATACAGAAGTCCTTGTGGTAATAATGGCCCTCAACTCTGCCTAGAAAAATAAAAACCTCGCTCCTGAATTAAGAACGAGGTTTTCAGTGGAGATGCAGGGATTCGAACCCTGGTCCAGACAAGGAAGCCGACGGGCTTTCTACGTGCGTATCTATGCTTGGATTTTCGAAGAAGCCCGGGCGCACATCAGGCCTTTGAGCTTCCCTTATCCGCAGTTGGGCTTCGCCACCGAATCACGGTTCTCCGGTGGCTAGTTTCTACTTACGACGCGCCGAACTCCCAGGTGTAAAAACTTACCCGGGCGGCACGATGGCAGTGCGTAGTTCTAAACTAGGCAGCCATGGCGTACGAATAGTCGCCAGTTGTTTTTTGATAGATTTTTTGGCGGGAGAGCTTCCATCAACTCCCGGCACGCTTACCCGCAACTTGCGCAAGCTGTCAATTCCGGTCATCCCCAAATTAGAAAGAGCGAGTGCCGCGGCTCCGGAGAGCTAAGCGGGGCGCAAAGATACGCGCTTCGAATGATAAATGTTTTGGGGCGGGATTTTGTTCCTGATGTGGGCCCGCCTTACGCTGGGCAAGCTAAAGCTTACCCTACATCGGGGGGTATCTTTGTGGGAGTATCGATTATGGAAAATTTTGTTGTTTCGGCCCGGAAGTATCGGCCGGCTACGTTTCGGAGCGTGGTGGGGCAGCAGCACGTCACCACCACCCTGCAGAATGCGATTCTGAGCCAGCATCTGGCGCAGGCGTTTCTGTTTTGCGGGCCGCGGGGGGTAGGTAAGACTACGTGCGCCCGCATCTTGGCCAAGACTATTAACTGCACCGACCTCACGCCCGAGGCGGAGGCCTGCGGCAAGTGTACCTCGTGCGTGGCGTTTCAGGAAAACGCTTCCTTCAACGTGCACGAGCTTGATGCGGCGTCGAATAACTCGGTGGAGGATATCCGCTCGCTCGTGGAGCAGGTGCGCTACGCCCCGCAGCAGGGCCGCTTCAAGATCTATATCATCGACGAGGTGCACATGCTCTCGAATGCGGCCTTCAACGCGTTTTTGAAGACGCTGGAGGAGCCGCCGAGCTACGCCATTTTTATCCTGGCCACCACTGAGCGCCACAAGATTATCCCGACCATCCTGAGCCGGTGCCAGATTTTCGACTTCAACCGCATTCGGGTGGAGGACATTCGGGAGCACCTGCGCTACGTGGCCACGAGCGAGGGCGTAAGCGCCGACGACGACGCCCTGCACCTGCTGGCCCAGAAGGCCGACGGCGGCTTGCGCGACGCGCTCTCGATGTTTGACCAACAGGTGACGTTTGCGGGCAATAACTTAACCTACAAGGAGGTGGTGCAAAACCTGCACATCCTCGACTACGACTATTATTTCCGGCTGGTCGATGCGCTGCTGCGCGAAAACCTATCGGCCGCGCTGCTGCTGCTCGACTCGGTGATGCAGCAGGGCTTCGACCTGCACAACTTCGTGGTGGGCACCGCCGAGCACCTGCGCGGCCTGCTGGTGTGCAAAGACCCCGTGACGGTGCAGCTGCTGGAAGTGAGCGACAACATCCGGCAGCAGTACGTGCGCCAGGCCCAGGCCGCCCCGCTGCCCTTCCTGCTCTCGGCCCTGAACCTGGTGAGCCAGTGCGACCGCGAGTTTAAGCAGGCCAAAAATCAACGCCTGCACGTCGAGCTCACGCTCATGAAGCTGGCCTACCTCAACGGGGCCGTGCAGTTTGTGCGCGATCTCACGCCCGGCACCGGCGGCGAGGCTAAAAAAAAAACTAGCGACCTGAACCCCGGCCCGGCCGGCCAGCCCGCGCCCGGCACCCCGACGCGCCAGCCAGCACCCGCGGCCAATTCCGCGCCCGAAACCAACGCCCCGGCCGACGGCCCCGAGCCCTTGCCCGTGGCCAGCGGCGTGCGCGAGCTGCACCCTACGCCCAGCATCGAGCCCGACCCGGCCGAGCCCGTGACGCCGCGCCACCAGGTGCGCGACACGCTGCCGCACGTCGAAACCGGCCGCCCCAGCATGCAGGGACTGGAGCCTACCCATCGCCCCACCGACGTGCGGCCGGGCACGACCGCCGCCCCCAGCGGCGGCCCGGCCCCGCTCCCGGCCCTACCCAAGCTGCCCAGCCTGGGCACCCGCCTGCCCGGCCTGCGCGACGTGGGTACGCCCGCCGCGCCCGTCGCCCGGCCCACCGCGCCGGCGGCGGCCGAGGCCGCCGCGCCCGCTGGCTCGCTGCCGCCCATCGCGCCCGAGCTGCTGCAAAGCGTGTGGAAGCAGCTGGCCGAGGAGCGCCGCGCCCAGGATAAGATGAGCGAGTTTATGGTACTCAACCGGCCGGTGGCGGCCGGGGCCGACCACGTCATCACCCTCACCGTGGATAACCCGGTGCAGGTGGTGCAGTTCAACGACTTCCGGGCCGAGTTTATGGCCGAGCTGCGGCGGCGCACCGGGCACGCCGGCCTCACGGTGCAAACGGAGGTGGCCGCCAGCGCGCCCACCGGGCGCAAGCTGTATACTTCCAACGACAAGTTTGCCTACCTGGCCGAGAAATATCCTGCCTTGCAGGAAATGAAGCAGCGGCTGGGGCTGGATGCTGATTTTTAGGCAATTATTCGGCCGTGTTGGCGGCTGGCTGGCCGCGCCGCTGGCCCTGGCGGGCTGCGCGGCCCCCACCGCGCCGCCCGCCGTGCGGGTGAGCCTGGTGGGCGACGTGCTGCTGGCCCGCACCGTGCCCGCCGCCCTGGCCCGCGACAGCGCCGCCCTGCGTCGCACCACCCGCCAGCTGTGGGCCGGCAGCCGCTACGTCGTCGGCAACCTCGAATGCCCCCTCAGCGACACCGCCCGGCCGGTGCGTAAGGCGATTGTCTTTCGAGGTAATCCCCAATGGGCGGCCTGGCTGCGCCGGCTGGGCTTTACCCACCTCTCGCTGGCCAACAACCACACGCTCGACCAACGCCTGCCGGGCCTGCGCGCCACTAGCCGCGCCCTGCGGCGCGCCCGGCTGGGCCAGCTGGGCTACCAGCCCGATTCGCTCGCGGGCTGCCTGCCCACGGTGCTGGGAGCCGACAGCAGCGTGGCAGTATTCGGCTACTCCGGCCTTACCCAACGCCTTGCCGGCGAAGGCTGCGTGTGCGGACGCGATGTTGCCGCCCTCTGCGAGCGCGTGGCTACCTACAAAACGCTCTTTCCCGAGCGCGCCGTACTGGTGTACCTGCACTGGGGCACCGAGTACGCGGCCCAGCCCAGCCCCGAGCAGCGCCAGCAGGCCCACGACCTGATCGACGCGGGCGCGGCGGCCGTGGTGGGCGCGCACCCGCACGTGGTGCAGCCGCTGGAGTTTTACCGGGGCCGGCCCATCGCGTACAGCCTGGGAAATTTCCTTTTTGACCAGCGCGGCGGCGCGAGCGCCCTGGGCGCGCAGGTTGACATTGCCTTCCGCAATGGCGCGGCGGTGGCCACTTGCCTCCGCCCGCTGCAACTCGTCCCGGTTCTCCCCTACCCCGCCGAGGCTACCGCCCGCCGGGCGCTCGCCCGGCGGCTGACGCCCACCGACCAAAGCAGCCGGCTGCTACCCCAGCCCGATGGCCGTTGGCTGGCCCAGCCCACCGCCCCGCCCGTGGCGGCCGACGCGCAGCCCGCCTACTTGGTGCCGCATCTCGTGCTGGCGGGACCGGCCGGCATTCGCACCACCGTGCGGCTGCACTACCTGCCCCACCTGCGGCAGTACCAGGTGCGGGCCCGCACCGGCGACACCGAATCGGTGCTGCCGCTGGGGTTTCCGGTGTACCGGCTGGCGCAGGGCGACGTGGACAACGACCGCCGCCCCGACCTGCTCATTGGCCCCGTCAAGCGCACGCCCCTCGATACGGTGGTACGGCGGCGGCTTTTCGTGTACAGCCTCGACAGCACGGGCGCGCTGCGGCCCCGCTGGCGCGGCTCGCGACTGATGTTCACTATCTTGTATTTCAAAGCGGTGCCTAAACAAGACCGTACCTACGTGCAGACTATTGAGCAGGAGCCGGATGGCCGCTACTGCGTTGGGCAGTATTATTGGCAGGGCTTTGGGCTGGTGCTCGATAAGTTCCTGGTGCGGCGGCTGGCCCGGGCCGGGGCCTACCGCGCCTTTGTGCAGGCCCGCTAAGCTGTTGCCTCGCTCCTTTTTTCTGCTCGATGAAAAACAAACCCCTACTCCTGGTACTGGGCGTGCTGGCCCTGGCGTTAGCCGGCCTGGGCATTTACCAATGGCGGCGGACGAACATCGCCCCGGTCACCGCTACGAACGCCCCGCCGGCCGCGCCGGTTTACTCCGACTCTGCGCAGGACAACGGCTTCGGCGAGCTGGTACCCGTCGTCCTGACCGAGGATAAAAGCCAGCTGGCCAAGCTGTATCAGCGGCCCGATATCGCCGAGTTTTACAAGTACGGCGAAGCTGACAATAGCTTTGCCCAGGCAGAAGGCACGCACAAGGCCGCGCTGCCGCCGTTTGACTTCAACCAAAATTTGGCCGGTAAGTCTTACCTCGACCTGCTGCTGCTGCGCAACGAGCTCTACGCCCGCAACGGCTACTGCTTTATGAACAGCACGGTGCGCGCTTATTTTGACAAGCGCAAGTGGTACCGGCCGGTGTGGGAGGATGATACCTACAACGAACAGGGCCAAATCATCGCCAAGGCCGTACCCATCAGGGTGCCGCTCAACAAACAGGAGGCCGCCTTCGCCGCCAAAATCCACGCCCAGGAACTGGCTTTGCTGGCGCACCGCGTGGCCCCGCAGGGCGGCTACCCCATGATCGGGCTCGACTTCGTGGTGAATCAGCGCGAGGAGCCGTTTACGCCGGCCATGCGCCCGGTGCTGGCCCGCCACAACTTCGTCATCGTGCCCACCCGCGAGGAGCAGCTATTTTACATCTACGACCAGAACGAGTACAGCTACACACCCAATTTTGTCACCACCGACCTCGTCCTCCAGCTGCTACATAAGTATCTGAACGGCATCCTCAATGACGTGGAGGAAGTGCGCCTCGCGCCCATCGTGGCCCAGATGCTGCGCCAGGGCACCACCCAGGCCCAGGCGCTGGCCACCCAGAGCCAGAACCCCGCCGCCCGCGAAGCCGCCGAATGGGCCGCCGCCTACTACGCCATCGGCCGCAACCTGCTCACGGGTAGCAGTGCCCCCATCGGTGGGGCCTACGCCGACCAGGTAGCCAAGGAAGTGACGCTTGGCACCCAGGCCGCTGACAAAGGCTCCTATTTTTTGCAAGACTCGCTCTTTCAATACGAAGCGCTGAAGCCACGCGGGATGTACACCCGCAACGATACCACGCGGCGCTATTTCCGCACGGTGAAGTGGCTGAATACGGCCCCCGTTTTCCTGGATTCGGATGCCGGGCTGCTGCACGCGGTGGCTTTGGCGAAAGTTCTGGCGGCCAGCCCACAGGCGACCCAAGGCTTTGCCAGCCTCACGCACGTGCTCGACGTGCTAGTGGGCGACGAGGACAACCGCTCGCTCACGCACCTGCTGCGCCTGCTGCAAACCGACTACGCCGGGCAGTCGCTCGACCAGCTGGCCGCGCCCGCCACGCTGGCCCGCCTGCGGCAGCAGCTCGTGGCGGCGGGCACCGACCGCATCCGCCCCAAGGGGGCCTCGGCTAAGGCTACGGTAGCGCTGGAGCGGCCCACGCTATTGTTCACGGCCGGCCGCTACACCTTCGACGCCGAGATTTTATCGCGCCTCACCGAAGTGCTGAATCCCCAGCCCAAGCGGCCGTTCCCGAAGGGTCTCGACGCCTTCGCAGCCTTCGGTAACCGCACGGCCGAGGATATTCTGCTCGCTCACTACAAGGAAGCCAGCCGCTGGCCCGCCTATCCCGACACGTTGCGGGCGGTGCAGAAGAAGTTTGCCGGCTATAACAACTGGGACCAGAACCTGTACACCAAAACCATGCAGGTGCTGCTGGGCCTCAATGCGCCCAACCCCGACCCCAACCCGCCCTACTTCGCCCGCACGCCGGCCTGGCAGCGGCGCAACCTCAGCACCGCGCTCGGCGGCTGGGCCGAGCTCAAGCACGACTTACTGCTGTACACCGAGCAGCCCATGGGGGCCGAGATGGGCGGCCCGGGCGGTGGTCCGCCCCCGCCCCACCACCTCGGCTACGTGGAGCCCAACCTACCGTTCTGGGACCGCGCCGTGGCCCTGCTGGCGTTTCAAAATCAGACCCTGCACCGCCTGCACGCCAATACGCCGCACCTCGATAGCCTGAATAAGGATTTGAGCAGCTTGGTAGTAAAGCTGCAAAAGCTGGCCCGTAAGGAAGTCGCGCACCAAAATCTCACCTTTGAGGAGATGGCCAGCCTCACTACCATCGGCGGTGAGGTAGAACAACTGACCCTGCGGACGCTGCGCGTACCTACCTACGACCCCTTGCCCGACCGCGAGCGCCACATTGGCCTGGTGGCCGACGTGTACGCCTTCAACGAGGATGTGCTGGAGGAAGCCGTGGGCGCGGCCGATGCGCTCTACGTGATCGTAGATATCAACGGCGTACCGGTGCTGGCGCGGGGGGCCGTCTTCAGCTACTACGAGTTTACCAATAACACCCGCCTCACCGACGAGGAATGGCGCGCCCAGCTCGCCAAGCAGACCCGGCCGCGCCCCACCTGGCTCCGCGACCTCATCGTGCCGGTGCCCGCCCTCAACAAGAGCGAAGGCAAGAAATACTAATTGAACAGCCGACGGGGCTGGCCGGGCTTCGGGAGTGAAGCAGGGCTAGCCCCGTCGGCTTTTGGGTTGTAAAAGCTATTCAGGAAGGATGCTTTATTCAACCCGTCCGTCATGCTGAGCCTGCGAAGCATCTTATCACGTCGGGGTAAACCATTCGTGATAGGATGCTTCGCAGGCTCAGCATGACGGACGGGTTAACTTAAGCAAATTAACTAAGGGTTACTAAACAGCTGCTTAGACGGCGCTACAAAATCTGCCCGATGCCGAAGAGCAGCGTGAAGACCAGCGTGCTCAGGGCCATTTGCTTGAGCAGCGGGTCAATTTTCATCGACTCCTGGCGCTGCCACACTTGCAGGCCGTTGAAAACGAACAGCGGCAGGCTCAGCACGAACAGCCACTGCCAGGGCGAATGGTAAGTGAGCGCCACGTAGAGCACCGCCGCGCCCACGCCCAGCACCAGCAGTAGCCAGTGGTAGCGGCGGGCGTGCTGCGGCCCCAGCCGCACCGGCACGGTGATTTTGCCGGCCAGCTTATCCGACGCGATATCACGGATATTATTGACGTTCAGCACTGCCGTGGCGAAGCAGCCCAGCGCGGCGGCGGGCAGCAGCACCACCAGCGGCAACGCCTGCGCTACCTCGTGCTGCTGCGCGTAGGCCTGCAAAAAATAGGTGCCGCACACGCCCACGATGCCGAAAAAGAGAAACACCGAGATGTCGCCCAGCCCGGCGTAGCCGTACGGATTGCTCCCCGCCGTGTAGTTGACGGCCGCCCAGATGGCCGCCAGCCCCAGCACGAAAAAGGCTCCCAGCACCCACGCCCCGGCCAGCCCCAGGGCCAGCAGCAGCAGCGCCACGCCGCTCACCAGCGCCGCCGCGCCAAAGCCCCACATGGCCCGCTTCATCTCGGCGGGGGTGATGGCCCCGCTCTGCACGGCGCGCTGTGGCCCCTGCCGGTGCACGCTGTCGGCCCCGTTTTGCGAATCGCCGTAGTCGTTGGCCAGGTTACTCAGGATTTGCAGCAGAATAGTGGTGAGGGCCGCCAGCCCCACTACCGGGCCGTTGAAGTGCCCGGCAGCCTTGGCCAGAAAGCCACCCGTGAGAATGCTGGCCAAAGCCAGCGGCAGCGTGCGGGGGCGGAATGCGGAAATCCAGGGGGACATACGTAAAATGTAGTGATGGGCAACATGTGGAAGACGTAGAAATGCGGAGGATGTGCCGGTGTGCCGAATCAGCCAATTGCATCAATCAGCTAATCCGGCACATTGGCACATCCTCCGCATTTCTACATCTTCCTTATTTATTGATAGCCGTTACGAGCTCGTCGCTCAACGGCTTCACTTTCGACGGGTAGAACGCCACCACGTGACCCTTCTCATCGACCAGGTACTTGCAGAAATTCCAGTTCGGAGCATCGCTTACCGCGCCGTTTTTGCTTTTATCGGCCAAAAACTTGTAGAGGGGGGTAGCGTCGTCGCCCTTAACCGACACGGTGGAGAAGAGCGGGAACGTAACGCCGTAGTTCTTCTCGCAGAACGCCGATACTTCCTCGTTGGAAGCCAGCTCCTGATTGAAGCTGTTGGAGGGGAAGCCCAGCACGGTCACTTTATTGCCGTACTTCTTCGACAGCTCTTCCAGCTCCTTGTACTGCGGGGTGAAGCCGCACTTGGAGGCGGTATTTACGATGAGCAGCTTCTTACCCTTGTACTTGCTCAGCTTCACGTCTTTACCGTCGATAGTCTTCACGGTGAAGTCGTAGACGGTACCGGGCGTAGCGGCGGTCTCGGTGGGGTGCATGGGCTTGGGGCGGGGGGTGGTGAAGGCTAGGCTGAGCGTAGCGGCGGCAGCCAGGGCAAGAACCGAAAGTTTCATAAAACGGGTGCGTAATGTGCAGGAAAGCTGCTGATAACCAAGAATCGGGCCGGAGGTTTTACGATGGCTAACGGCCGAGCTACTTAGGGCTTAGGACCGGGCACCGGAGCGGGCGCGGGCGTGGGTTGCGCCCCGGTATTGAGCAGGTCGACGAGGTTGAGCGGGGCGAGCTCGGCGGTGTCGCCGGGCTGCACGGCCCGTACGGTATCGCGCACGGCCCGCACGATGTACTTACTGGCCGGGCCCTTGAGACTCACTGAGTAGTTGAGGTTGTCGCGCTGGCTGGGCGTAATCAGCCCCTTGTTCTCCATGATATCGGCGATGAAGCGGAAAAACCAGCGCGTCGGCCCGCGCAGCTCGCCGTACACGTTGAACGACTCGCGGTAGTACTTGGGCTTGGGGATGATGCTAGCCAGGTAGATGCACTCGCCCAGGTTGAGCTCGCTGGGCCGCTTGGCGTAGTAAAACAGGGCCGCCTCGCTGATGCCGTACACCCCGCGCTTGCCGCTGGGCCAGCGGTAGGCCGTCGGCCCCCACTCCACAATGTTGAGGTAAATCTCGAACATGCGCTGCTTGGTGAGCGTGTGCGTGCGGTCGACCAGCCAGTTTTCGATAAGCCAGACCATGAGCATTTCCTCGGCCTTGCGACCGATGGTTTTCTCACGGCTCAGGAACACGTTTTTCACCAGTTGCATGCTGATGGTACTACCGCCCCGGGCAAAGCGTTTCTCCTTGATGTCCTGAATGGCCGCGTTCACAAACGCCTTCTCCATGAAGCCCTTGTGCTTGAAAAACTGCGGGTCTTCGGTGGTCTGGATGACAGCCGGCATAAAGGGCGACACCTGGTCGAAGGGCGTAAAGTCGGGGTTGCTGGGGCCGACCATGAAGGTCCGCAGCGAGTCGCCCTTGTCGTTGTAGGCGGTGAACGGGAACTCCCGCTCCAGCATGCTCAGGTCTTCGGCCCCGAAGTGGGTGATGGTGAAGTCCTTGCTGGGCTGGAGCGACGACGACAGGTGCAGGCTATCGACCTGGGCCAAGTCCACGTCGGCCTGGAGGTGGTAGGCCAGCGTGCCGGTGCCCGCCGTGCCCGCTACTACGTCGAACATACCGGCGGGCAGTGAGTTGAAGAAGGCATTGGTAGCCGTGGGGTCCGAATCGACCTTGAGCTTGACGGCCAGCCGGGGCTTGAGGCGCACCGCGATTTCGGGGTGAAACACGAGCTGGTTGAGCACGGCCCGCGTGCCGGGGTCGAGCGCGAAGGTGCCCCGGCCCAGCGTGGCTACGAAGTCGAGCTGCCCGCGCTGCACCACAATGTCTTCGGACGACAGCCGCTTGTGGAAGAAGCTGAAATTGCGGGCCGCCACCGAGCCGCGCACCGTGAGCTGGCCGCCGGTTTGCTCGTCGGCCGTGAAGTCTTTGCCCGTCAGCTGCACCCGCACGGTGTCGAACGACACCAGCGCGCCAAAGCGGCGGGCCACGTAGGGTACTTGCACCGAGCCCTTTACGCCGTACAGGCGCAGGTCGAGCTCGTCGTCGCCGGGGTCGATGGTGCCGCTCACCCCCAGTTCGTTTACTACCGAGTCGACGTTGGCACTGAGACGGCCTTCCACCTCGCCGTCGTCGATGCGCAGGCGGGGCATGAGCAGCTGCACGCGGTGATTTGGGCTGTCGTAACTTACTACAAACTGCTGGAAGTCAGCCGCGCCGGGCACGTTGCCGAAGGCCGCGTCGAGCACTTGGTTGAGCAGCAGACCGTAGTTGCGGCCCCGGGCCGTGTCGCGCTCGACCACCGGCGTGGCCCCCCGCTTTTTGAGCAAGAAGGAAAAATTATTCCCCCCCTCACGGTCCTTGTGGGCGGTGAGGTGGGCGCGGTCGATTTGCAACTCGCTGAAAACCGGCCGGCCGGCGAACAGCGAGCGCAAACTCAGGCTGGCTTGCAGGCGGCGGGCGGTGAGCAGGGTATCGCCAGCGGCGGCGGGGCCGGCGGCGGCCGTGGGCACCAAGCTCATCCCGCTGATCTCTACCGTTTTCAACCCCGTAAAGCGGGCCGGCCCCAGGGTAAGCGTGGCGGGGTAGCGGGCCTCCACCTTGGTCTTGACCTGCGCCAAGGTGTAGTTGAGCAGCTGCTGGCGCTTCCACAAAAACACCACTAGCCCCAGGAGCAGCACCGCTAGCAGACCGCCAAGGGCGTAAATAATTCGTTTTTTAGCAAGGGCGGATACGCGCATACCCGCAAAGTTACCCCGGCAAGGGGTTTCCGGTTTCGGTTTTTGGCATAAAGCCCAGCGGTTTTAGGAGCTAATTCGATTTGGCAGGGGGCACTTTTTGCGGAGGCCAGTCCCGCCCGCGCCCGGCTGCCCGCTAATTTTGCGGCCGCAAACCAGCTCTGATTCTCCCGTATGCTTACTGCCCTTTCGCCGCTCGATGGCCGCTACCAGCGCCAAACCGCCCCGCTCAGCCCTTATTTCTCCGAGCTGGCGCTGATGCGCTACCGCGTGCAGGTCGAGGTCGAATATTTCATTGCCTTGTGCCAGGCCGCGCTGCCGCAGCTGGCGGGCGTACCGGCCGAAGTATTTCCGGCGCTGCGCGGCTTGTATCAGCAGTTTGGCGAGGCCGAAGCCCAGGCCATCAAGGCCCACGAGGCCGTGACCAACCACGACGTGAAAGCCGTGGAGTACTACCTGCGCGATGCCTTCACCAAGCTCGGGCTGGGCAGCTACCTGGAGTTTATTCACTTCGGCCTGACCTCACAAGACGTTAATAATACGGCCATTCCGCTCAGCCTCAAGGAGGCGATGGCCGACGTGCTGCTGCCCCGCTTCGAGGCGGTGGTCAACCAGCTCACCGCCCTGGCCGACGGCTGGGCGCAGGTACCCATGCTGGCCCGCACCCACGGCCAGCCCGCCTCCCCCACCCGGCTGGGCAAGGAGCTGCACGTATTCGTGGCGCGCCTGCGCGGGCAGCTGGCCCTGCTCCAGCAGGTGCCGTACGCGGCCAAGTTCGGCGGCGCCACGGGCGGATTCAACGCCCACTTCGTAGCGTACCCGGCCACCGACTGGCACGGTTTCGCCAACGACTTCGTGAACGATACGCTGGGCCTGAGCCGCACCTTCCCCACCACCCAGATTGAGCCCTACGATAACCTGGCGGCCTTCTGCGACGGCTGGAAGCGCCTCAATACCATCTTGCTCGACCTGTGCCGCGACGTGTGGCAGTACATCTCGCTGGGCTATTTCAAGCAGACGCTGAAGGCGGGCGAGGTAGGTTCGTCGGCCATGCCGCACAAAGTAAATCCCATTGATTTTGAGAATGCCGAGGGCAACCTGGGCGTGGCCAACGCCCTGCTGGAGCACTTCGCGGCCAAGCTGCCCATCTCGCGCCTGCAGCGCGACCTCACCGATTCGACGGTGCTGCGCAACCTGGGCGTACCGCTGGGCCACGTGCTCATCGCACTGGGCGCCATCGCCCGGGGCCTGGGCAAGCTGGCGCTCGACGAAAGCGCCCTGGCTCACGACCTCGACCAGAACTGGGCCGTGCTGGCCGAGCCTATTCAAACCATCCTGCGGCGCGAAAACTACCCCGACCCCTACAATGCGCTCAAGCAACTCACGCGCACCGGCGGGGCCATCTCGGCCGCTACGCTGGCCCAGTTTGTGGATGAGCTAAACGTGCCCGAAAGCGTGAAGGCCGAGCTGCGGGCACTTACGCCCAGTGGCTACGTGGGGCGCTAACTCCGCAGAAATTAAGCTTAAGCCAGCTAGCTACCGGCTGTTATCTGCTGCGTTGCGATGCTAGCCCTGGGCGCTTGTTAGCTAATTACTATGTTTGCCTGGGGTTGAGTCTCTTACTTTTGCACTTCGCAACTGCACGCTTTTTTTCTATCTTCTAGTGTCTGAGTTCCTTCACGACGTCCCCGTGCGTCCCGACTGTCGCTTTTACCGCGGCGACCTTCCCTGCCGGCCCAATAAAGAGCATGGTTACCAGTGCGGCGACTGCCCCGTGTATGAGCCGGTTACGAAGCGCATTCTACTCATCAAGCTCGGGGCTATTGGCGACGTGATTCGGACTACGCCGCTGCTGCGGCGGCTGCGCCAGGAGTATCCTGGCTGCTACATTACCTGGCTCACGCTCACGCCGGCCATCTTGCCGCAGGGGCAGATTGAGGAGATTCTGAAGTTTGATTATGCCAGCGCCTTGCAGCTGCAAGCCCGGCAGTTCGATCTCGCCATCAACCTTGATAAGGAGAAAGAAGCCTGCGCCCTGCTGCTCAACGTGCAGGCCCCCGCTAAATTTGGTTACACCCTGCGGCCCTACGACGGCGTACCGTGGCCCATTAATGAACTGGCCGATCATAAGTACCTCACCGGCATTTTCGACCAGCTGAGCCTGGGCAATACCAAGCCCT
Organism: uncultured Hymenobacter sp.; assembly: GCA_913776615.1. Classification (GTDB taxonomy): domain Bacteria; phylum Bacteroidota; class Bacteroidia; order Cytophagales; family Hymenobacteraceae; genus Hymenobacter. The sequence goes on along the minus strand of CAJYPK010000033.1, from coordinate 40,230 downwards.
ACGTGCAGGAGATCTTCGAACTCTGCGGCTTCGATTTCCGGGGCGAGGAGTACGTGTTTGATACCCACGACGACAAGGGCTACAACTGGTCGGCCCTGCCACCGGCCTCGGCCGGCCCGCGCATCGGCCTCAACACCGGCTGCGGCGACCGCTGGACGACCCGCCTTTGGAGCACCGAGAAGTGGATTGCGCTCATCACCCAGCTGCAAGCCGCCGGCTACGCGCCCGTGCTGCTGGGCGGCGAGGCCGAACACCCGCGCAACCTGGAGCTGCAAGCCGCCACCGGCGCCACGTACCTGGGCACCTTCCCCCTGCCCCAGTTCATCAACCTGATGAACCAGATGGCCGGCATCGTGACGCAGGTGACGATGGGCATGCACATCAGCATCGCGCTGCGCAAGCCTACCATCTTGATGAACAACATATTCAACCCGCACGAATTCGACCTTTACGGGCGCGGCCAGCTCGTGGGGCCCGACCGGCAGTGCGTGTGCTTTTACCGGGGCACCTGCCGCCTGGGCACCAGCTGCATGGAAGAGCTGCCCGCCGAAAAGGTATTCGCGGCGGTGGTGGAAAGCGTACCGCAGTAGGCGGATAGCCGACCAGAACAGCTCTATATCAGTTGTCGCCGCTCTAATGTGGGCACCGCACCCCCCAGCCCCCTCTCCGAAAAGGAGAGGGGGAGCCGAGCGCAAATACACGCAAGCAGTTGTCAGGTAGCCGTTTGGCTCCCCCCTCCTTTTTCGGAGAGGGGGCCGGGGGGTGAGGTGCCCACATTAGAGCGGCGACAGTATACTGAGCTTGCGCAGCATGACAGAATAAAAAGAGGCCCCCGTGCAGCATTGCACGGGGGCCTCTTTGTTGGTAGCGCTACCACGCCGCTACGGGCGCTGGTACACCCGCACGTAGTCGATTTCGTAGCGGCTGGGCAGGCTGCCGGGGGCCAGCTCGCCGCCATTGTCGCCGCCCAGGGCGAGGTTGAGCAGCACGTAGTGGGGCTGCATCATGGGGTTGAAGCCGGTGCCGTCCTGGTTGACGGTCTGGCTGAGCGGGGTTTCGTTGAGCAGCAGATCATCGACGTAGAGGCGGATGGCCTGCGCGTCCCAATCCATGCGCCAGATGTGAAATTTCTTGCTCCACTCGGGGTCGGCGAAGCTGACGACGGGCTTGGTTTCGGAGTGCCACTTGGCGGTGTAGGGCTTGGCGGTGCCGCAGGCCACGTTGGCCAGAATCTTCCCCTGATAGTACTCCATGATGTCGATTTCGCCGTTGCTGGGCCAGGGCTTGGTCACGCCGAGCGTCCAGAAGGCGGGCCAGAGGCCGGCGCGGGCATCGATGCGAGCCCGCATCTCGAAGCGGCCGTACTGCCACTGGTGCCGACCGCTGGTGTTGAGGCTAGCCGAAGTGGCCGTGATGGTGGGGCGGCTGGTGCGCCAGTCGGTACTGCCGGGCTGGTAGGTCGGGTTGGGGCGGTTTTCGGCTTTGGCCTCGATTACGAGCTGGCCGTTTTCGCAGCGGGCGTTGTCGGCCTGGTACCATTGCAGCTCGTGGTTGCGGGCGAAGCCGGTTTCGAACTGCCAGTTTTTGGGGTCGGGCGGGCCGGGCTGATTGAATTCGTCGGCCCATACGAGCTTGTAGTCGGCGGCGGGCGTAGTGGCGCCGGTCGCGCCGGCGGGGGCTGAATTGCCGGCGAGGCTAGCCGGGCGCACGGGCTGGCCGGGCGTCCAGTCGAGCACGTACACGGGCTGGGCGGGCAGGTTTTCGAGGGTTTCGCCGTCGCCCTGGCCGGTGCGCTGCACGAACAGGCTGAGCACCCGCTCCTTTTTCCAGCGCTCGGTATCGTAGCTGGGCTCCCAGTTGCCAACGGTACTGGCGGTGAGGTCGGCGGCGGTCCACTGGCTCTGGGTAATGTCGGCGGTGTGCAGCACCGAGGCGCGATCCTGGCGCTCGGCATCGCGGTAGAGCAGGTAGGCGGCCGTTTTACCTTTCTGGCTGGCCACGAGCAGCTGCGGGCGCGAAATCGGGATTTTCTTCGTCCCCACCCCGCTCAGGCTGAAGGGCGTGGTGCGCTGGCTTACCTGGGCGGTTTTCCATTCTTTACCCGCCAGGTAAATAAGCTGATACTGCGGCACCTGCGTGCCCGCCGGCCGCCAGTAGCTGGCGATGTAAGGCGTGCCCGCCGCGTCGGTCGTGATAGCGGTCTGGTTGATCAGCTCGCTGTTTTGCGGGATGCGGGCGGCGTACTCGGCCGTGGCCTCGGTGATGGGCAACTGGTAGCTTTCGCCGGTGCTCTTCTGCCAGGTCTTCCCGCCGTCGGTGGAGCGGGCGTAGGCCATGTCGTGGTTGGACGCCACGTTGGGGCTTTCGCGCCACACCCAGGAAATGTGGATGGTGCCGCGGGCGTCGAGGCAGGCCTGCCAGTAGGCGTTGCGCTTGCCCTCGCCATCGATGAGCACGCTGTGCAGGCGCGTCCACTTCTGCGTTTTCACGTCGTAGCGGTTCAGCACGAGGTTGCCGTTGCCGGAGCCGCCGTCGCGGTACAGGAAAAGCAGGTCGCCGCTGGGGTAGCGGTAAAACTCGGGGTAGCTCACTTTCTGCTCGCGGTCGCCGGTCATAGGCTGCATCGCGCTCATGGTGAGCGCGCCAGGGGCCGTGCTGCGGCAGTAGTGCAGCGGGTTGTTGTGATGGTCGAAGCTCAGGTGCAGGTAGCCCGCACCATCGGCCATGAGGCTGATGACGTTGTGGGCGTCCTTCACGTTGCCCTTATACTCAGTGCGCTGCACCTGCCACGGGCCAGCCGGCAGGCGGCGCTTGGCCAGCGTAACGTAGCCCACCGAGTCGTAGTAGGCCACGTACTGGTCGCGGCCCTGCGTCACCACCGAGTTTTTGCGGAATACCGCGCCGTTGACGTTGTTTCGGGCCCAGCCGGGGCCGACGGGCGAGGCAGTTTGGGCGTGGGCGGCGCTGGTGAATAGACTCAGTAGCGCCGCCCCGACGATATTTCGCGCAGGGTTTCGCAGGGTTGAGCGCAGGGTTTCGCAGGGTTTTAGCATAGTGCTCATTACTTAATTACTCTTGCCAGCTTCGCCACCCACCAAACGTAGGGTATAGCTGTAGCTGTACTGCTTGGCCAGCAGGCGGTACTGGTCGTGGGGCAGGGCACCCCAGCTGTTGTCGCCGCCCACGCCGCGCTGGGCCAGGTCGAGGTGCAGCCAGGTTTGGCCGTGCGCTTTGAGGTCGGTGGGGTGCTGCTGCTTTTTAGTGAGACCGGGATCGAGGTCTTCGGTGCGGTAAGGCAAGGCGCTGAAGCTCAGCGGCTGGCCGGCAGCTTCGACCCGCAGGCCCTGGCCGGCGGCGTTGGTGAGGGTCAGCCAGCGGGTATCGGTGTGGTAGCCGTACTCTTGGGGACGGATGTAGGTGCCGGGGTACGCGCGGCGCACCGAATCCTGGTAGGTGCCGAGCAGGGCGGCGGTGTGGCGGTCGCTGTAGTTTTCCCAGGGGCCGCGGCCGTAGTAGCGCAGCTGGTCGTAGGCGCGGGGCACTTCGAGGCGCATCCCGAAGCGGGGCAGCTCGGGCAACGCCTTGTCCTTCATATCAATGCTGGCCGTGATTTGCACCGCGCCGTCGGGCTGCACGAGGTAGGCCACGGTGTAGGGCACGCCGAGGTCGGCCAGCAAATATTCGACGGTAATGGGCAGGCCGGCGGCCGACTGCTCGCCCACGGTGACGCGCTGCACGGGGCGGTTGACGTGGGCCGTGCGCCACGAGCCCAGGCGCTCGGGCATGTTGCTGCCGAAGTCGTTATCGGTGGGCGCCCGCCAGAAGTACGGCTCGGGAAACGAGCCTGGCATGCGCTGCTCGCCCCGGTGGTAGCTGGTGAGGCGGCCCTGCTTGGTGTTGAATTCGCCGCGCACCTCGCCGGCGGTGAAGGTCAGCTTGTCGCCGTCGCGCTTCACGTCGAGGGTACCCGCGGCGGCCGGGCGGGAGGCGAAATAGTCCGCAGCGGGCGTGAGCAAAAACTGCTCGCGGGCGACCTCGTGGCCGGCCGGCAGCAGCGGTGAGGCCGCTTTGGTCGTGGCAAATACGTTGAGCACGTACTCGGCCCCCGCCTCGGTGGGCATGGCCGGCAGCGGCAGCTTGATTTCCTTTTGCTGGCGCGGGGCCAGCGAACCGGCGGTGAAGTCGCCGGCCTTCACCAGCGCCCCGTTCTTGAGCAGTTCCCAGCGGAAATTATAGTCTGCCAGGGTATTGAAGGAGAAGCCGTTGAGCACCGTCACGCGGCCGGTAGCGGGCTGGGCGGCGCTGAAGCGGATGTCCTGGTAGCCCTTCTTCACCTCGTACAGGCCGGGATGCGGGGTGCGGTCGGAGGCCATGAGGCCGTCGGCGCAGCCGTTGTCGTCGTTCTGCAAGCCTTGCGCGCCCAGGTCGCCGCCGTAGGCGAAGTAGGGGCGGCCGTCGGGCATTTTAGCGGCAATGCCCTGGTCGACCCAGTCCCAGATAAAGCCGCCCTGCATGTGCGGGTGGGCGCGGATCAAGTCCCAGTACTCCTGAAAGTTGCCCTGGCCGTTGCCCATCGAGTGGGCGTACTCGCACATGATGTAGGGGCGGGTTTTGTCGGTGGCCTCGGCGTAGCGGCGCATCGAGCCCATGCCGGGGTACATCGGGGCCACGATGTCGGTATCGACGTCCTCGCCGGCCTGCTCGAAGGAGATAGGCCGGCTGGGGTCGTGCTGCTTGAGCCAGGTATACGCTTCGTGGAAGACGGGGCCGTTGCCGCACTCGTTACCCATGCTCCAGATAATGACGCTGGGGTGGTTTTTGTCGCGCTCCACGAGCCGGCTGATGCGGTCGCGGTGGGCGGCCTTCCACTCGGGCAGGTAGGCGGGGTGCTTGGTTTTGTCGAACCAGCCTTGCAGCTCGGCCCCGTAGGCGTGGGTTTCGATGTTGGCCTCGTCCACCAGGTAGAAGCCCAGCTCGTCGCAGAGGCGGTACCAGCGCTCGTCGTTGGGGTAGTGGCTCGTGCGCACGGCGTTGATGTTGAACTGCCGCATCAGCTCCAGGTCGCGGCGCATGCCGGCCTCGGTGACCGCGTGGCCGGTGGTGGGCTCGTGCTCGTGGCGGTTGACGCCGTGCACTTCCACCCGCTGGCCGTTCACTAAGAGCTGGGCATTTTTAATCTCGACCTTGCGGAAGCCGATTTTGCTGCCCGTGGTGGCCAGCACCTGGCCCGCGTTGTCGGCCAGGGTGAGGCGCAGTTGGTACAGATTGGGCTGCTCGGCGCTCCAGGGCCGCACGTTTTTAATAACGCCGCTGAGCTTGATCTCCTGATTACCAGCCCCGGCCGGGGCGGCCACGGCCTGCTGCTGGCGCAGCACCACCTTGCCGCTGGCATCGAGCACCTCGGCGGTGAGGCGGGCGGCGGGGGCGCTGCCGAAGCTGCGCAGGGTGACGTCGGCCGCGAACTGCCCGTTTTTGTACGTGGGGTCGAGGTCGGCGTGGGCGAAGAAATCCCAGATGGTGTGCTGGGGCAGGGCGGTCAGGAACACGTCGCGGTCGAGGCCCGAGAGGCGCCAGAAATCCTGGTCTTCGAGGTAGGAGCCGTCGTGCCAGCGCAGCACCTGCACGGCCAGCTGGTTGTCGCCGGGCTTGAGGAACTTGGTAATGTTGAACTCGGCCGGCGACTTGGCCGCCTTGCTCAGGCCCACCCGCTGGCCATTGACGTACACAAACGCGCAGCCCGAAATCGAGCCGAAGTGCAGCAGCACCTCGCGCCCCGCCCAGCCCGCCGGCACCGTGAAGCTGCGTCGGTAGGTGCCCACCGGGTTGTACTTGGGGTCGATGTAGGGCTGGTTGCGCGGGAAGGGGTAGGTAATATTGGTGTAAATGGGCAGGCCGAAGCCCTGGGTTTCCCAGTTGCCGGGCACGGTGATGGTTTTCCAGCTGGCATCATTGAAGCCGGGCTGGAAGAAATCCAGCGGCCGGTCGGCGGGCCGGTCCACGTAGTTGAATTTCCAGGTGCCGCTCAGGCTCTGGTACCACGGCGAGCGGGCGGGATCGGCGGCCACATCGGCGGGCTGGCCCACGAGCAGGAAGCTGGCGCGGGGGGCCTCCTGGCCCTGCTGGGTGAGCTGGGGGTTTTGCCACTCGGCGGGGTCGGGAGCCTGGGCGGCGGCCAGGCCGCTGCTCAGCAGCAGCGCCGCCAAGGGCAAGCGAAAATCGGACATGCAGAAGGAGATGGAAAAGGTGGTAAAGAGGATAATTAAGCCGTGGCCGCGCGCCGGCCAATATTACCGCAATACTACCCCAGCCAGCCAGGGCCAAGCAGGGACGTTTTCGGTGAAAGCCGGGGGATATTCGGCACAGTGCGCGGGGGCGGCAGGGCCTGACTAGGTGATAGCGCCGCGCTAATAAATTGCCTGTCAAAAGCTTGTTTTCCAAAGCTTCCGGTAAAATACCCGCCTCACCACCAACCGCGGCGGCCGGCGGCCTGCAACGGTGGCCCGGGGCGGCGGCCTCTTCCCTCCTACTTCCCCTTCCCCCTTTTCCCCGTGCCCAACCTGCGCCTACTCCTCCCCCTGCTCCTGCTGGCCCTGGTGCCGGCGGCCCACGCCCAGCCGCACCTGACCCGGCAACAGGAAAGAAATATGACGGCCTTCGCCCGCTTGTTCGGGTACGTGCGCTACTTCCACCCGTCGGACGAGGCGCAGCGGATAAGCTGGCCCATGCTGGCCACCAAAGGCAGCCGGGAGATGCTGGCCGTGCCATCCGACGCCGAGCTTATCCGCACGCTCAACGACTTGTTTCAGCCGCTGGGGCCGACCATCCGCGTGTTTCCGACGAGCCAGCCGGTGGCCTTCGACCCGGCCGCGCTACGGCCTCCCGCGGCGGCGCAGGCCAGCCGGGTGGTATCGTGGCAGCACCAGGGCATTTACACCGGCCAGGGCAAGGCTTACCGCGGCGTACGGCTGGGGCGGCCCGCGCCCCTTAGCGACAACTTCCCGGTTATCACAAGTCTGGATGTCAGCCGCTTTGCAGGCCTTCCCTACGAAGTGGACCTGAGCTGGCGGCGCAGCAAGCACAGCCCCCAGGCCCACTTCGACATCGCCCTGCGCCAAACGCTGGGCGGCGTTGAAAACCGCCGCGCTGCCCAGCGCTACTCCGGCCAGGTGCTGGCGGCCGCCGGCAACCACTACCTGTTCAAAGGCAAGATCGACTCGGCCGCCCGGCGGCTAAACATGGCGCTCAGCCTGCCGCCCGGCTTCGACGACAGCCTGACGGTGGTGGCGTCGGTCGTCGTGCAGGGCAAGAAAGTTCTGCTCTCGACCACGCCGGGCGAGGCCGGCGAACCGGCCGAAACGCAGGCCGTGGAGCTGGCTTTCTCCTCGCCCGACCTGCTGGCCCAGCCGCTCTTCAAGGAGCAGTCGCAGCTCGGCGACTACGTGAGCCGCGAGCTGGTGCCGGGCATCAGCTGCCTCGTGCCGCTGGCCCTGGCTGCCGACGCGGCCCACACCTACCCGGTGGGCGACTCGCTGCGGCTCGACCAGTTGCACGTGCGGCCCGCCGACCGGGTCAAGTACCCGGCCGAGTGGCTGCGCTACCGGGGCGAGCGCACCCTGGGGCTGCCCGAGGTGCGGCTGGCCAACGTGGTCGAAAGCTGGAACGCCCTGCGCCACGGCTACGCCTACTGGGGCAGCGCCAGCGTCGGCCCCGACTCGCTCCTGGCCCAGACCCTGCGCCGGGCCTACGTGGAGTCTACCACCGTCGGGTTTACCCGCGCCATGCGCCTGATGCTGGCCGCCCTCAACGACGGGCACGCCTGGGTTACGACCACGTTTGAGGAGCCGCGTAACTACGGCGTACCCCTGCGCTTCGGCCGGGCGGCGGGCCAGGTAGTCGTAGCGCACGTGCCCTTTCCCAAAGAAACCCCGCAGGTGCGGCGCGGCGACGTGGTTGAAACCATCGACGGCGTACCCGTGGAGCAGGTGCTGGCCGAGCGGGCGCGCTTCGTATCCGGCTCGCCCCAGGCCAAGGAGCAGCAGGCTTTCTGGTCGCTGGCCAGCAGCCCCAACGACCTGCCGGCTACCCTGCGCCTGCGCCGGGGCGACAGCCTACGCACCGTCACGCTGCAACGCGCCAAAAACGTCGGCATGTGGCTGCCGCCCCCCCCGGCCAACGGCTGGCTGGCCCCCGGCGTGTACTACTACAACTTGGCCAAGCTGCAAGGCAAGCTCAGCCCGGCCGAGTACCAAACGCTCCGCCAGGCCAAGGCGGTGGTATTCGACATCCGCAACTACCCGGCCGACGGTGACCTGTTCTCGCTCGTGCCGCTGCTCCTGACCAAGCCCGCCGACCTCACGTTCATCTACGAGCTGCACATGCTGCGGCCCGACCAGGAGGGCCTGCGCCTGGGTCCCGACGTGGGCCACTACGCTCCCGGCCCCCAGCACCTGCCCGGTCGCATGTATTTCCTCACCGACGCCGTCACCCAGAGCTACCCCGAAACCTTTCTGGCGATGGTGCGCGGCCTGCACCTGGGCACGCTGGTGGGCCGCCCCACCTCGGGGGCTAATGGGGGCCGCAGCCAGCTGGCGCTGCAAGGCGGCCTCAGCATCGGCTACAGCGGCGAGCGGGTGCTGAACCCCGACGGCAGCCGCCACCACGCCATCGGCTTCGTACCCGACGTGCTCGTCACGCCCACGGTTGAAGACGTGCGCGAGGGCCGCGACAGCACGTTGGACGCGGCGCTGAAGCTGGCGCAGCGTGGTAAGTGATGTCTGATGTAGTTTTTAGGGAGTAAACGTCGCCACCTCCTACGACGCGGCTCGCTACGCCCAGCGCCACCCCGTAGAACGGCTCTTTAGCCGCCTCAAGCAGTTTGCCATGTAGCTACCCGCTATGACAAGCTCGATATTTTTATTAAAAAATTAATATATTATTATTTAATTCAAAAATCAGCAACTATCAACACTTCTCCGGAAGCATCCTATCGTGAAGAAATTCGTATATTTGGCGTGCTCACCTCCTGCTAGATGCCTCGCCCGCTTACCATATTTCTCTGTCTGCTCTTGGTGCTGAATCTGCCAGCGGCTTCGCCCGCGCAGACCTGGCAACTGCCCGCTACAGACCTGGGAGTACCTAAGCCGATGGGACCACGCTTGCCCACTCCTGGGCAGTTTACTAACGAGCACGAGGCTCGCATCCGCGCCCGCAACGCGGCTTCCGTCGAAGCAGACCTACGAGAGTACGCCGACCGGCAGGCCCAGCAGGATTCACTCATCAAAGAAGCCTCCCAAGACCATATTCGCATTGAGCACGAGCGCCGCGAGCAAGCTGAATTTAGTGCCCAATTCGAGGCCCACAACAAGCCGCAGTTTGAGGCGGCCTACCAAGCCCTAGCTGAAATGCTGGACGGGCGGCGCACGGTGAACCTGCCGCTGGCCGTGTTCGTGGTCGAAAACAGCTACGCGGCCGGCGAGCTAAATTACGCCGCATTTAAAGCAGACCTGGACGAGTTGGTCACTATATGCCGCAACCTGGGAGGTACGAATGATAGCCCTGCCGCTCGCTTTATGGCCCTGCACCGCCTCATGACCGACACGGTGCAGGTGAGCTACGCGGGGAAAGTCGTGGCCCAGCATCTGTCCTACCGCTACGACTTCACTGATTTTCGGGGCCAGAAGGATTACAGCAAACTATTTGTTACTAAACTTTTACGTACCAACTCAGGCCAGTGTCACTCTTTACCCCTACTCTACAAGCTACTGGCGGACCAATTAGGAGTTAAGACATACATTAGTCTGGCCCCTAACCACTCCTACATTCAGGTGCTGGACGACCGAGGCGAGTTATACAGCTACGAGACGACCAATCACCGGTTCGTCACGGATTCCTATTACATGAGTACGGGCTACATCAAAGCCGCTGCCCTGAAAAACCGCTCCTACCTCGACACGCTAACTACGAAAGAGGTATTGGCTTGCCGGCTATTCGACCTAGGGCTGGCGTATGAACATCGCTATGGGTCGGATGACTTTGTACGCAAGTGCGGCCTGCTGGGGCTGCGCTACTACCCGCAAAGCGTGCTAGGGCGTATGAGTGTCCATAATGCCACGCTGGCCGCCTTTAGCCAGGCGTGGACGGCGGCCGGTAAGCCCTCCGAAGACGTGGCTCACCGTACGCCCGCATTGCAACCTCTTTGGGCAGAGGTAACGAAATGGGCGCAGGCCGTGCGGGAAGTCGGTCATGAAGAAATGCCCCCGGAGCAGTACGCCCGTTGGCTCAACGCCACCAATCAAGAGCAAGCCCGCCAAGCTGCTCAACGAGCCACCCAATTCGAGCAAACGGCGCGTAAATGACAATGACAATCCGAACCTCTCTTTTATGGCTGCTACCCATGCTGGGAGGCATAGTTTCCTGTGCGCGACGACCACTACCGATGGACGCGCTGGCCCCGCGCACCAGCGCGTACCGCTTCCCGACCATTACGGCCCCTACGCCTACCCTGCCAGCCCAGCTTCGCCCTTTGCCCGCTGTAACCGCCTTACCTACTTCGCCCGCCTCCAGCCCTGCCACTCGCTCCCGCGACCTCTACGAGCGCACGTATCAAGAACTAGCCAAGATGCTCGACGGACGCTACCCGCTCAGTTTCAAGCGCGCCGTTTACCTCACAGAGAACGCCTATTTTGAGGATGACTTAGACTACCGGCAATTTAATGGCGCTATTCGCGATTTGGTGGAGGTTTGCCAAACCGTCGCGCAGTCCAGCGGCTCCTACTTGCTCTACGACCGGCCCGATAAGCAAAATGTACTGCGCAACGCGGTGCTGTTTCAAATATTGAAGGATTCTACCCGCTTCACCAGCGGGCGGGTACTCAGCCCCTACCGCTACGACTTCGAGGACTTCAACGGCGAGCAGGATTGGCGCAAGATGTTTGTCAGCAAGCTCTTGGTCACGCATTCAGGTAATTGCCACTCTCTGCCTTTCCTATACAAAATACTAGCTGACGAAACGAATGCGCCCGCTTGGCTGGCTCTGGCCCCCAATCACATCTACCTCAAGCAGTACAATGAGAAAGATGGATGGTACAATACCGAATTGACCAGCCGCACCTTTCCGAATGATGCCTGGCTGATGGCCTCTGGCTACATCAGCAAGGAAACCATCGTTAGCGGTATTTACATGGACACGCTCAGCGCCAAGCAGAACATCGTACTGTGCCTCGTGGACTTAGCCAAGGGCTACGAGCGAAAAGTGGGGCTGGCCGCCAGCGAAGAATTTGTCCTACGCTGCACGACCTTAGCGCAGCAGTATTTCCCCCACTACATCAACGCGCTGCTGCTGCACGCCGAGATGCTCCGCCACCGCTTCGAGCGCCAGCAAACCACTGACGCCTCGCAGCATACCTACGCAGAAATGGAGACAGCATACACCCGTATTGTCGAGACGGGGTATCGGGAAATGCCGGCGCAGATGTATGCCGACTGGCTGCAACTCGTTCGAAAAGAGAAGGATAAATATCAAACTCGTCACTAACTCGTCCGTACTTATGTCTTTCCGTTACGCGCTTTTCTTCCTGCTTACGCTGGGCCTGTGGTCAGGTGCTCGTGCGCAACAGCCCTTTGCCCGCTTTGGAGTAAAAGTTGAAGTACTCAGCCTGAGCAACGGCCGCTATCCCGAATTCTTTCCCAATGACAGCCTGCGCCGTATCGGCTCGGTCATCTATAATCGTCGCCTGCACCGCATCGCGTATTTATTGCCCCCTGATTCATTAATAGGTCGGGCGAAGTCAGAAGTCACCAGCCGCTGGTGGGTAGTAGACCCCCACGCGGAAAACTATACCAATATCACGCCTTACGCCTTCGTGGAAAATAACCCAATTAATCATAGTGACCCAGACGGACGTGATATCATCTATCATAGTGCTTCGTCTTTCGATAAAAGAACTGGCATAACCACTGTTACGGTAACTGCTGATGTATCTATTAAAATTCTTAATAACTCACAATTAAGTCAAAGTGATTTTAATTCAAAAGTTGCTGATTATAAAACTTCTCTATCTAGCGCATTCAATAACGAATACGATTCCCCTGGGGCTACTAAAGTTCATTATGTTTTCAAAGCAGGAAAAATGGATATTCAAGCTGCATCAAGCATGAAGGATGTGAGGTCAACAGATAATTTATTAGTTATGGTAGACGAGGTAACAGGCAAAGATGCTAAAGGCGGTGATAAAGGTGGAGTTGCTGAAATCGGTGGTAGAATAGGATATGTAGAGCCCACGCAAGATGCTGAGGGCATGGTACACGAAACGGGGCATCAGATGGGCCTGCTTCATACATTTGATCCCAAATCAGGCGCTGATACTAATGACCGTAAACCTGGAAATTACATGAGTTACGACAAAAATAAAAATCATTTTACAGGGCATCAGCTATTCCAATCTTTGCAAGCAACTCGTAATCGAGGAAGTAATTCTTCCACTGCCATTGACCCAATAAGTACCAGCACCACTACTCAGGCAAAACCCTATCGTACAGCCCAAACTGGTGACAAGGTACCAAGAGCATTATAATAATGGCTTCTAATAAAATACTCACGCCTATTATTGCTGTACAGCTATTTATGACAACTAGCTGTATGGAAGATTCTAAGAGCAAAAAGAACTATTGCTCAAACACTAAGCATAATGTTTTCATCTATGCTACGAATTGGAGTCGTGTTGACACTTTGACAAGGGTATTAATAATAATAGATGATTCTACTATTATTAATAAACTTACTCCCCGAAATCAGACAAGTTCGGAAAAGTTTGAGAAAGAGATGCGCTTGTGCGATGGACCACACAGAATTCATGTAGAGTTCGGACGGTACTCGAAGGATACTATCTTAACAATAAAAAACAATATATCTATTTTATCCTCAATGGTTTATGAAGAAAAATACAAAGCCGACAATGGGCTAGGAATTGTAACTTTAGCAAGAGATAATCAGAGCCACGGCGCAGATTAACTTGATGCGAATCAAGTTATTCGGCAAAATCTACTTACTGAACTTTATAAAAGGGCTAATGAGGGGGAAGTTGTACCTAGAATACTTCCTAGTGGAAATTAGCATGAGAAATTATATCATTTTAACATCTATAACAATTTTATCTTGTTCAAAAAAGCAAGATAAAGTTATTGACTGCACTGGCAAAAATGTGAAAGCAAATTTTTATGTAATTAATTTAAGTTTTCATGATACATTAGCGCATGTGAAATTATACTTAGACGATTCCTTGTATGCAAACAAAATATTTGTACGTTCGCACTACGAATCAAACTTTTACAAATCGCTTCTTTTATGCGAAGGCAAACATCGTCTAGAGGTAAAATTTGGCAGATTTAAAAAAGACACTATTATCATCATAAAATATATTATATCTGCATTTGTATACATGAATTATATGGGACCAAGAAAATCGCTCGTCTTGCCCCCTGACGGGGTTAGTATACATACCCTTGTAAGCGATGGCCAACCAGCTATAGATTAATCCGCTATTAAATTATTAGCCAAATAATTTTTCCCTCCCCCTACTAACCTGGCTCGTTCATCTAGGCCACTATGCTCTTGACCAGTTGCGTTAGCTCCTGCACCTGCAAGTCGCGGGGACTGGCTACAGCTTGTAGAAAGTGAAGCTGTTTAGGTAATCACTCCTCCTAAAAACATGCGTCATACTTCGGCAAGCTCAGTATGACACATGTGGGGATTACGCAAGCATTTCTCAACAGCTTCAATAAAAAAGGCCCATCGTGCTACCAGCACGATGGGCCTTTTCTGTCTTGCTTAAGCTAGTTGCCACTGAAGCAACTACTGAGCACGCTCAGGTATCACTCACACACCAGGCGCTTGGTCACCACTCCCTGGCTGCTGGCGATACGCAGCGTGTACACGCCATTCGCCAGGCCACCCAGCGGCAGCGGGCGTAGCGCGGCCCCGGCGGGCAGCGTGGTTTCCAGCACCCGCTGGCCCAGGGCGTTGAACACCGTGGCGCGCAGGGCCTCGCGCTGGAGCGCGGCGGGCAGGCTGAGCTGCACCGCGCCGTGGGCGGGGTTGGGGTACAGCTCGACTTGCTGGCTGGGCTGGCTTGCGGCCGTGCTCAGGGTCGTTTGCGGGCCGAAGAGCAGCGAGAAGCGACCCGTGGCAGCCTCCCCGGCGGCCACCGTGAAGGTGTAGCGGGTGCCCGCCGCCAGCGGCGTAACGGTGCCAGTGCGGGCATCGCGCAGGGCCACGCTGCCCGCTTGGTTGAGCAGTTGGGCCGCGCTGATCGTGTAAGTGCCAGGCTGGGCCACGGCCAGGGCCAGCGGCACCGTCAGGCTGGCGGCACCGGGCAGCGGCAGGCCGTTGATGCTCAGCTCCTCGCCGCCGGCCAGCGAGGCCAGGTTGAGGGCGGCGGGGCCAGTGTTACGCAGCTTGCGAGCGTCGAAGCGGGCATCGGCACTGGCGGTAGCGCCAGCCTCGAAGTACACGTAGGCGTCGTCAGTAGCAGCGCTAGCCGGGCTGGCCAGGCGCAATTGCACCAGGGGCCGGCTTTCGGCGGCGGGGCGGTAGAAACTGGGCTGCGCGCCGAAAGTGGTAACGCGGTTGGCGTTGCTGAGGGCGAGCGTGGTACCGGCCGCCGTGGCCCGCACGAAGAAGCCCTGGCCCGCCGGCACGAGCGGCGACGACCCCAGGCCGTTCACGTAGCTGCGGTAGCTGCCACCGTATTGTGAGGTGCTCTGGAACACGTACAGCGCGTTGTCGAGGCCGGCGGGTACGGTTACGGTGCGCCAGTCGAGCGGGGCCGGGTACGGGTTGCCGAGCAAGTGCCAGCCGGCTTCGGTGGGCGTGCCCCGGCTCAGGGTAAGGGCGAGCGGACCGTTATTGAGCGTGCCCACGAAATCGACCAGCTCGGTGGCGGGCAGGTTGACGGTGTAGCCCCGGCCCACGGCCAGCGGCGTGCTCAGGGCGGCCGGAGCCACCCAGCCCTGGTCGAAGGAATTGGCCGCGGCCGTGAGGCGGCTCTCGTCGTAGCCGTACACCGTGGCGAACGAGCTGCCCGCCACCTGCGGCGTGAAGTTGGTAGTAGCCAGGTCGGCCACGGTCGTATTGCTCACCGGGGCGCTGTAGTGGCGGTAGCCCAGGCCGGTGGGGTTGCTGCCGGTGCCGGTGGCGGGGTTCAGGCTGGGGTCGAGGTAGCGCTGCACGGTGGCCGTACCGTTCACCACCCCGCCGGTATT
The DNA here is from genome assembly GCA_913776615.1 of uncultured Hymenobacter sp. GTDB lineage: Bacteria > Bacteroidota > Bacteroidia > Cytophagales > Hymenobacteraceae > Hymenobacter. The sequence continues at coordinate 24,972 of CAJYPK010000033.1, read as the reverse complement.
ATCGACCAGGGCTGTGCCACTGGCGTCGGAGAGCAGGGTGAGCCCCTGGCCGGCCAGGCTGAGGTCGCCCCGGCTGAGGCGCAGCACCTGGGCCACGCGCAGCGGGGCGCTCAGGGTCAGGCCCGTCGGGTTTTGCACCGTGAGGCTGCGCACCTGGCCGGGCAGGCCGGTACCGGTGGTTTGCGCCGCGGAGCCGCCGTAGAGGTAGCTGGCGTCGGAACTAAAGGTGCGGGTACCAGTGGTTTGCACCGCGCCGCTCATGGTGCCGGTGGGCGCGAGGCCGTCCGCGTCGCACACGCGCAGCTCGGCCCCGGCTTCGACCTTGAAATCGGCCGCGCCCGTGATGGGCTGGCAGTTGGTATCGAGCATCCCGCCGCTGGCCACCGTGATGGTACCGGCCGCCGCGAGCGGGGCGTTAAGCGTCAATTGCCCCTGCACCAGCACGTTGCCGTAGCTACCGGTATTGCTCATGGTCAACTGCTGGCCGGCGGCCACGGTCATGTCGCCGAGCACGGTGAAAGTGCGCGACACCGGCGCGGCGGGCAGGTATTTGAAGTTGCCATCCTGGCGCACGGTAATCGTCACGGTGCCGGGGCCGACGATGCTGATGAGGCCGTTGTTCACCGTCGCCACGTTCAGGTCCGAGGTGGCGTAGGCCAGCTGCAAGCCCGAGGTGGTGGTGGCCGTCGGGTAGAAGTCGGCCGCGCCCATCGCTTTGTCGGGAATACTGGCCACGGTAATGGTTTGCGGCACGCGCACGTAGAGCGAGTCGCGGGTGCCGGGCGTGAAGGAGATACCCCGGTAGCCGTAGTTGGTCGAGGCCGTAGTCTGCGAGTTGACGAGCGGCGTGAGCGTCACGCTCAGGTTGTTGGTAAAGGTCGTGTTGGCCAGCGAGTAAGTCGTGGCCTTGTCTTCCAGCTTGACAATCGACGTGAGGCTAACGGCGTAGAGCGTGGGCACGCCCCGCACCAGCGTACCGGTGAGGTCGCGCAGGGCGTTGTCGTTCAGGCCGGTCACGGTGTAGGTGCCGCGGGCCGTCCAGGTGGTGCCGTTGAAGGTGTACTTATTCAAAACCGAGGCGGTGGCCGGCGCTACCGGGTCGTCGGAGTAGTAGAGCAGGTCCATGCCCGGCACGTTGGGGTTCACGTCGAACATCACGAAGCCGCTGGGCTGCGTGCCGCCGCCCACCATGGTGGGAATGCCGGGCAGGGCCGTGGGCGTGGTCGCCCGACCGGGCACGCCGGGCAGCTTCATCACCTTGGCGTAGTTGCTGGTGTTCTGGGTGAAATACATCTGCCCCTCGTACACCGCTATCTTCTTGAGGCTGATCACCGGGAAGATGGTGGTGCCGGTGCGGCTGCGCGGCGTCGAGCTGATGGTCGTGGGCAGCGAGGCATGCTTGAGCCCCAAATTGCTGGCCCCGTAGGCGATGTACACGGTAGCGCTGTCGGTAACGGCGGCCGTGCGCAGGGGCTGGCTGTTGCCATCCGAGAAGCCGGTGCGGGTATCGAGGTTGCCGTCGGCGTCGAAGATGGCCACCACGCGGGCAGAGTTGCCGCCGTTGGGATTGGTATTGCCGGTGCCCAGGTTGAAGCCGGCCAGCGCCATCTTGGTGCGGTCGGGCGAGAGGCTGAGCGCCCCGTCGGCGTTTACTTTCATGCCCGAGCCCACGTAGCCGAAGTTAGCCCCGTAGTTGGCCGTGGGAATGGCGATGCTGCGCATGAGCTGCCCGGCCGTGTAGAGGGTGCTGTTGGTGGGCGAGTATTCGTCGATGTACACGGGCAGCGTGGCGTTGGTACCACCCGTCCAGCCGGCGTTGCCGAAGCGCGTTATGGCGAGGTTGCCCCGCCCGAAGGGCATGGGCGGCGAGGTCACCACGGTAGGCGGCACGAGGTTGGGGTTGAAGGCCATCGGCGATACCTTATCGCGGTACACGATGCCGGCCGGGGTAATGGTGCCCGGGTCGGAGTCGGTTACGAACAGCTTGCGGGTGTCTTCCACCCACTGGTAGAGCGAGTAGCGCTCCACGATGCGGGCCGTGTCGAGCATGGTTACGAAGGCCTGAATCTTGGCCGCCTGCTCGGCGTAGGTGGGCTTGGGGCAGCCGGTCGAGGTAGTCCAGTTGGCCCCGTTGTTCCACTCCGTAATCCAGATGGGGCGGCGCGTACGGTCGTACACGGCCTTCAGGTAGTTGTAAAATTGCTGCGGCGTCTGGCAGCCCCGGTAGAAGTGCAGGGCTACGAAATCGACGCGGTAGCCGGCCGAATCGGCGCGGTCCATGAAGGTGTAGAGCCAGTTGGCTCCGCCGTCGGTGGGTGCGGGCGAGCCCACGCGCAGGCCCGATTGCAGCAGCCCCGGCCAGGCCGCGATGGCCTGGTTGACGCTCATGTTGGACTGCGACCGGGTATCGGGCTCGTTGAAGCCCAGGAAGTGCGTGACTTTCTTCTTGTTGTTGGTCGTGTTGAAATCGGGCCAGTACTGCGTCTGGCGAATCGGCACGTACTCCATGTCGAGGGTCGATTGACCGTTGTTGTTCCAGTTGTAGTTCCAGGCCGAGTGCAGCGAGTCGCCGAGCAGCGGGGCGCTGCACCAGCCCTTCTTGCTCACCCAGGCCCAGGGCAGCACCCGTACCATCGAGGTGCGCCCCTGCAAGCTCACGGGCAGCGTACTGATGGTCACGTCATTATCGGGCGCGATGTACACCTTGCTGAACCCCGTGCCATCGGAATTTTCGGCAAACGTGGCCATGTAGCCCTTCTTGAGCTTGAACGAGCCGATGTTGTCGTTGAACGCGCCCAGCTCGGCCGTCTTATAATAGCTGTACTGGTTGAACCTCATCGAGCTACCGCCGAAGGCGCTGCTGCTGAAGGCTTCGAGCGGCTGGTAAGTGCTGGGCTGGCTGATGAGCACGCAGCCTTGCAGGTACTGCACCAGGCGCACGGTGGTGTCAATCTGGGCGCGCTGGCCGTTGATCGTCACCTGGCTCAGCAGCCGCTGGCTGAACTTAGACGGCCGCACGCCCTCGAAGTACAGCCACACGTTGTCGCCCTGCATGTCAATCATCGTACCCTTGAGCGGGTTGCTCGTACCCGTCACGTGAAACTCCGAGTTGCCGCTGATGCTCAGGATACGGTTGGTAAGACTGGCCTGCGTAGAGCTGGCCGCGCTCACGATGGTTTCGACTGGCAGCGGCGCGCCGGTGGGCTGCAAGGTGTAGGTTTTGGGTGCCCCGCTGGCGGCCGTTACCACCAGGCTCAGGTTGCTGCTGAGCGTAGTGTATTTAGGAACCGGCAGCCCGGCACTATTCACTACCTGCATGGAGGCCCCGGCCGAGGCTGTACTGGCCGAGAGCAACTGGGCCACGTAGCCGTTGGCCGGCAGGCCGCTCACCGTGAGGTTGGTTTGGTCGATGGTGCCGAGCCAGGCGGCCGTCAGGTCGTTGGCGGTCGATTGGGCGCGGGCGGCGAAGGCCGCCAGCCAAGCCCAGGCCAGCAATGCCAGCCGCACGGGACGCAGCCACTGCGCCCGTCGAAGGGTAGAGTCTACCATGTATGGGTGGGAAAAAGGTGGAAAAGAAAACGCAGTCTGGATGCGCCGTCCCGTGCTGCTTTTTCTCTCCACCAGGAAGCTCCAGGAGCCTCCTCTCCTACCCCAGCCAGCACGGCCCGGCGTTACCCGGCGCAATGGTAGCGTAGCCCCAAAAGCTTAACCTGGGGCATTTTGCCTAAAAAAGGGGGGCAAATTCACACCCGCGCTCAGCAGCTCAGCAGGGCAGTTGCGAACAGCTTTTTTAAGTAACCCTCACTATTTTCCTGCATAAATATCTGCTGTCCGCTGTCCGCTGGCGCGAGTTTAGGCGGAGCCGTAACTCGCCGCCAATCAGTGGGTGGGGTTTCCAAACTCCACTGCCGCAACGCGGCAAACGACGTAGGCAGGAATAGCAGTGAAGTTGGCCTGTGCATTGCCGCTAGCGCGGCAGTGGAGTTTGGAAACTCCACCCACTAATCGGCGGCGAGTTACGGCTCCGCCTAAACTCGCGCCAGCGGCTAGTAAAAAAGCCGCTGGCTACCCCGCGCAACGGGGCGGCCAGCGGCTCGCTTAGCAGTGCGCGGAACTACGCCGCGTTACTTCAGCTCCAGCACCACTACCGACTTGGCAGGCAGGGTCACGGCCAGCTTATCACCCTTCTTCTTAGCCCCAGTGAAGGTGGCTAGCTTGAGGTTGTCGGGCTTGTCGAAGGTGTTGTAGTCGCTCACGCTGGCCGAGGTGAGGATGCGGCCGGTCACAGCTTTAAAGCTCACGCCGGGCAGGGCGGTTTCGAGGGTGAGCGCATTTTTGGGGTCGAGGTTGACGAGCGAGATGTGGACCGCGCCGTTCTTGTCCTTCGAGGCCGAGGCGTTCAGGGCCGGGATTTTCTCGTTGCCGAAGGTGTAGCTGGGGCTCTGGAACTGCACGGGCAGAAACTCGGCATCCTGGTGCACCTGGTAGAGGTCGAAGACGTGGTAGGTGGGCGTGAGCAGCATCTTTTCCTTGTCGGTCAGCACCAAGGCTTGCAGCACGTTGATGGCCTGGGCGAGGTTGGCTCCCTTCACGCGGTCGCAGTGGTTGTTGAAGATGTTGAGCGTGGTGCCGGCCACGAGGGCGTCGCGCAGGGTGTTTTGCTGGTAAAGGTGGCCGGGGTTGGTGCCGGGCTCCACGTCGGTCCACACGCCCCACTCGTCCACGAGCAGGGCTATCTTCTTGTCCTTGTCGTACTTATCCATAATGGCCGCGTGGCGGGCCACTATCTCGTCCATGCGCAGGCAGTTGCGCACGGTGCTGAAGTACATGTCCTCGCCGAAGCCGGTGGCCTTGCCCTTGCTGCCGCTCCAGCTGCCGGTGGGCAGGGTGTACTGGTGCAGGGTGAGGCCCCACATCTGGTTGAGCGGGATGTTCTTCATGCAGGTTTCGGTCCAGTTGGCGTCGTCGCCGTTGGCTCCGCTCACGATGCGCTTGAGCTTGGTGCCGGGGTAGTCGTGGGCGAAGGTGGCGTAGCGCTTGTACACGTCGGTGTAGTACTGGGCGGTCATGTTGCCGCCGCAGCCCCAGCTCTCGTTGCCGATGCCCCACCACGACACCTTATAGGGCTCGGGGTGGCCGTTTTTGCGGCGCTCCTGCACCATCGGGGTATCCTCGTTCGAGTTGAGGTACTCCATCCAGTTGCTCATCTCCTGCACGGTGCCGCTGCCCACGTTGGCGGCCAGGTAGGGCTCGGTGCCCAGCAGGTTGCACAGCTCCAGAAACTCGTGAGTGCCGAAGCTGTTATCTTCCAGCGTATTGCCCCACCAGAGATTGAGCATCTTGGGCCGCTGGGCCGTCGGCCCCACGCCGTCGTGCCAGTGGTAGGTATCGGCAAAGCAGCCGCCGGGCCAGCGCAGGTTGGGCACGTGGATTTTGCGGAGCGCCTCCACGATGTCCATGCGGATTCGCCCTTGCTTGGGTACGTTCAGGCTGGGATCAACCCAGAAGCCGTCGTAGATGCAGCGCCCCAGGTGCTCGGCAAACTGCCCCTGGATGTGCTTGCTGATAACGAGCTTGGGGTCGCCGGGCTGCACGGTGAGCTGCACGGTTTGGGCCGGGGCAGCCAGCGGCGCGGCCAGGGCCAGGGCGGCGAGCGCGAGGCGATGGAATGGAGAAATGGACATAGGTGGGAAAAGGTAATGAATCAGCACACTATTTTGACGAAATACTAATCAGTCTGTCATTGCGAGCGCAGCGAAGCAATCGCACCTGTTGAGCCCCTGAACGGCTCGTCCTGGTGCGATTGCTTCGCTGCGCTCGCAATGACAAATGACTATGCACTGGCACTGGCCTTACTCAGCGCCTGCCGCGCAGCCGGATGACCGTCAGCGAATAAGGCTCGGCGGAGTAGGCAAAGCGCCGCGCAGCCTTGTAAGGAGCCACTTTAGGCAGCACCGTGCGCGGGCTGGCAAAGGTGTTCTTCGCGTCTTTATCGCCCGCAAACACGGTGCGGGTCGCCGCCAGATGCAGCCCCTTGAAGCCCGACAAATCGACCTGGAACGGCTGGGCATTAGCACTGGCATTGACGAGCTTCAGAATGACGTCGCCGGTCTTGGCGTCGCGCACGCAGGAGGCGGCCACGGTCGTATCGGCCACCGCACCGGCGGGCGGCGCTACCACGCCAGCCACGTACTCGGTGCCCTGATTCTGGCCGAAGAGCTGCTGCACGTAGTAGTTCACGGTGGGCACTACGGTGCGGTTGTTGAAGTAGATGAGATCGGGGTTCCACTGCGTGTGGCCTTCCTTGGCCAGCAGCGGCGCGTACGAAGCCAGCCGCACCACGTCACCGTTGCGCTCCAGCGAGGTCATGTAGGCGGCCTCGGCCACGGCGTTGAACAGGGTGTTGCCCCACGAGGCGTACTCACCCAGGTACACCTTGGGCTTGGCGCGGTCGTAGGTGTCGTAGCGCCGGTTGTTGGTCAAAAACCACTTGGGCTTTTCGTAGTAATGCTCGTCGACGAGCGGCACGCGGAGCTGGCTGGCCAGCGCCCAGCCCTTGTCGTAGTCTTCGCCCTTGGGGGCTGGCCCCACGGTGCCGATTACTTGCACGTGAGGGTACTTGGCGCGCACGGCTTCATAAATCATTTTAAAGCGCTCCTCAAAGCCGGGCGTGATTTTGTCTTCGTTGCCGATGCCCACGTACTCCAGGTTGAAGGGCGCGGGGTGGCCGGCGGCGGCCCGCTTGGCCCCCCAGGTCGAGGTGGCCGGGCCGTTGGCATACTCAATAAGGTCGAGCACATCCTGGGTGTAGGCCGCCATGTCGGCCAGCGGGATGCACTGCTGCCCTACCCCGCCGATGCGCCACGAGCCGCCCGAGTTCTGGCAGCTCACGCCGGCCGGCAGCACGGGCAGGGCCTTGGCCCCGATGTCTTCGCAAAACTGGAAGTATTCGAAGTAACCCAGGCCGACCGTCTGGTGGTAACCCCAGATGTTGCGCTGGGCCACGCGCTGCTCCACCGGGCCGATGGTATTTTTCCACTGGTACATGTTGTCCAGCCCGTCGCCGTGGGCCAGGCAGCCGCCGGGAAAGCGCACGAACTTGGGCTGGAGGTCGGCAATGACCTGGGCCAGATCGGGCCGCAGGCCGTTGGGATGGTTGTGGAAAGTCTTTTGCGGGAACAGCGACACCATGTCCAGATCGACCACGCCCTTGCCGGTGGCCAGCACCACGAGGCTGGCCTCGGGTGCGGCGGCGGTGGGCGTGAGCGCGGCGCGGTACTGCTGCCAGTCGGCCGCCTGGGCCGAAATGGTCGTCTCGGCCAGCACCGCGCCTTGCCTGTCGCGCAGCTGCACCAGCAGCGGCACGGGCGCGCCCGACTTCACCCGCGCCCACAGCGAGAAGTCGTACTTGTCGCCCGCTTGCAGGGCGATGCCGTCGAAGCCGTTGTTCTTGAGCCCGAGGCCCTTTTGAAACGGATTTTCGACGCGCAGCTGCACGTAGTGCGGGTTGTTGGGGTGCAGCGGGGCGGCACTCTCCACCGACACGCTGCCCATGGCGTAGCCCTCGTGCAGGTAGTCCCAACTGGAAAGCGGGTGCCAGCCCTCGTGGTCGCTGGGCGCGTACTCGAACGAGCGGTTTTGCACCAGCTCGCCGTAGAGCCCGCCGTCGGCGGCGTAGTTGATATCCTCGAAGAAGATGCCGAACAAGTCGGGGCTGATGGCCTTGGCCGAGGGTTTGGCCTGGCCCGCCGCCAGCAGCGGCAGGGCCAGTACGGCCGCGCACAGCAGCGGCCGCAGGGAGGGAAGAAGCGTAGGCAAGCGATTATTTTTTAGTGAAGTGGTACATCTCGCTGGCCGCCAGCAGGAAGGCTCCGACCCCAAAATTGGCCGTCGAGTTTTTGTCCACCACCTGGCCGGGAATGGCCTTCTCGCCGATGGGCTGCACGTAGCCCACGGTGCCGTCGGGCTGCACGGCCGTGGTGGTGAGGTACTGCCAGCCCTTCATGGCGGTGGGCAGGTAGGTTTTCTTGTCCAGCACGCCGTGGTTGATACCCCAGAGGTAGGCGTAGGTGTTGAAGGCGGTGCCGCTGGTTTCGGGGCCGGGGGCGTGGGCGGGGTCGAGCAGGCTGCGGGTCCAGTAGCCTTCGGGCTGCTGGGCTTTCTGGAGGGCGGCGGCCAGGCCCTGGTACTTACTCAGGTACTCGCCGCGGTGCGGGTCGGCGGCGGGCAGCTCGGCCAGCACCCGGGCCAGCCCGGCAAACACCCAACCGTCGCCCCGCGCCCAGAAGTCCTTGAGCCCGTTGGCCGACTTGTGCTGCGGGTACACGTACTTGGCGTCGCGGTAGTAGAGGCCGGTTTCGGGGTCGTACATAATGGAGTTGGCGTAGCCGAAGTACTCGTGCAGCTTCGCCAGGTACTGCGGGTTTTTGGTTACGCCGTAGAGCTTGGTCATCACCGGCATCACCATGTAGAGGCCGTCGGCCCACCACCAGTAGTCGTTTTGGGGCGTGCTCATCTCGTACTCCATCACCTCGCGGGCGCGGGCGATGCGGATGGGCTCGGGCTTGAGCTTGTACAAATCAACGTAAGTCTGAAAGCAGATCTGCCAGTCGCCGAAGAGCACGTACTCGGGCGTTTCGCCGTACTTGTACTTCCAGTTGGCCTTGTCGGTGGACGTCGCGCCCTGCCAGTTGTTGAACACCGCCCAGTCTTCGGCGTACTGCCGGTACTTGTCGTTTTTGGTCACCGCGTAGGCGGCCATGTTGCCGGTCTGGTAGGCCGCGTGGTCCCAGAACGAGCGCACCTGGGCCGGGTGCGTGGCCTGCCAGTGGTCGTTGACCTTGGTGAGCAGGGCGAGGACTTCGGCGGGTTTGGGCTTGGGCTGGGAGGTGGTCGTGCTGGGGCTGGCTTGCTGGGCGGTGGCGCAGCTGGTGCTTAGCAGCGTGGTGGCGGCTAGTAGGGCGGCGGTGAGGAGTTGGGCGGAGGATTTTTGGCGGCGAATACCGGACAAGGCTTTCATTTTTACGATTTGCAGTTATTTATTTTTGAAGCTGGGAGGATAGAGTGGGGTGTGGCTGGTGGGGCGTGGGGCAAGCTGAAGCTTACCCTACATTTTCGGCTGCACGACGAAGCCGCCGCGGGCGGGGAGGGTGAGGCGGAGCGAGCTATTACCCACTGGTTGGGTGCGGAAGCTGCGGTTGGTGTCGCCGTCGGTGATGAGGGTGCCGGTACTCAGGCCCAGCTTCGCCAGGTCGAGGACGACTTCCTTGGGGGCGTCGGTGGCGTTGATGCCGGCCACGTACCAGCGGCCGCCCGCCTGCCGGGCCAGCACGGCAAACTGGCCGGGGTAGCCGTCGAGAAATTTCACGTCGTCCCAGCGCTTGGGCAGGTTGCGCACGAAGTCCTGCACGTAGGCCGGCTGGGCCGCCATACCCGCCGGAATTTCGGCGTAGTGCTGAATGCCCGACTGAAACAGCACCGACAGGGCCAGCTCGAAGGCGTTGGAAGTGCGGCGCTGCTTGCCCCGGATTTCGGAGAAGGCCATCGGCGTGAAGTCCATCGGCCCCACGGCGTTGCGGGTGAAGGGCAGCACCGCGCAGTGGGTGGGCTCCTGGTCGGTGTTGGCCTGGTCGAAGGTCAGGAATTCGAAGCCGCGCACGGCCTCCATCGTCATCAGGTTGGGATAGGTCCGGTGCCAGCCGCGCGGGATGGTGGTGCCGTGGAAGTTGACGAGCAGCCCCGCCTGGGCGGCGTCGGTGAGCAGGTCCTGGTAGTAATTCATAAACGACTGCCCGTCGCCGCCGAAGAAGTCGATTTTCACGCCCTTGATGCCCATCTGCTGCAAGCGGGCAAACTCCTGGCGCCGGCTGGCGGGGTCGAACAGGACGTTGGTCGGCGTCTGGGGGGCCTCGTTCCAGTGGCCGTTGGAGTTGTACCACGCCAGCAGGCCCACGTTTTTGGAGCGGGCGTAGGCCGCCAGCTCCTGCATCTTATCGTAGCCGATCTGCTTGTCCCAGAGCGCATCGACCAGGCAGTAATCCCAGCGCATGGCGGCCGCGTAGTCGATAAACTGGCGCTGCACGTCGTAAGTCGTCTGGCCGTCGCCGAGCAGCACCCACGACCACGACGCCTTGCCCGGCTGGCCCACGGCCCCGGGCTGGGCCTTGGCGGGGGCGCTCAGGTCGGTGGTCAGCGTCGATTCGACGAGCGGGGCCAGCGAGGGGCCGACTTCCACCACGCGCCAGGGCGAGCGCCAGGGCAGGCGGCCTTCGGGCAGCAGCGCGGCCTCGGGCGTGGTGCGCTCGGGCTCCTGGGCAAAGGCGACGCCGTACTCGGCATCGGGCGCGGCGTGGGCCAGGTGGCTGCCGCAATAAGTGCGGCCCATGCCGGCCTCGGTGAGCAGCACCCAGTGCCCGCCGGCCTCAAACAAGGCCGGGAACGACCACCCCTGCCCCAGCGTGGAGGGCGTGCCGGCCGCGATGCCCATCTGGTAGTATTCCTCGTACGAGGGCTGGGTTTTGGCCCAGCCGGTCTGGGCTTTGGCGTGCGGATGCAGCCAGCCCTTGGCCGCCGCCGGCAGGTGGAAGGTGGTTTTCTCGGCCGTCATCTTCTGCACGTCCTTCGCCTTGCCTTCCAGCAGGTACTGAAACGCCACCCCGTCGTTCGATACCTGGAACACCACGCTCAGCGTCGGCCCGGCCGCGCCCGCAAAGCGGATGACGCGCCGGTTGGCCGCGTAGCGGCAGTGGGCGCGCTTGTCGGTAGCCAGGTCGTAGGCGTCGGTGATGGCTTCCGTTTTACCGGCGCTTTGCAGGGTCAGGTTCTGACTGAGGTCGGCCCCAGCCAGCTGCACGCCCAGGCGCGAGGGCCGCAGCAGCTCGGCCTCGCGGTAGCGCACGGCGTAGGTGGGGCGCCCCCCGGCGGCCAGGGCCACGGTTACGCGCACGGCCCCGTCGGGGCTGGCGATCTGGATGGGGTCGGCCGCCCGGGCAGCAGTACTCATACCAACGAGAATCAACAGGCAGGAAAAACGCATAGTCGACATAAGGAAAAGGAAGGAGGCCGGCGCGGGACCGGCCTCGCGGGCTAGTTAAGTTTCACCGGCTGAATGCCCGCGTGGGTGGGCTTCACCGGCTTGATGCTGCCGTCGGCGTTGAATTCCAGCTTATCGATGCACACTTCGCGGTGGAAGCCCGCGTCGCCGCCCATCTTGATGCCCTGGGGGTAAGTGAAGCGGTGGTACACGAGGTACCACTCGTCGCGGCCGGGCACCTGGATGACCGAGTTGTGGCCCGTGCCGTAGATGCCAGCGGCGGGGTCTTTGCTGATTACGAGGTTATTGGCCGGCACCGCAATCTTGCCCAGCGGCGTGTCGGACGTGCCGTAGCGCACCTGGTAGTTGGGGCTGCGGGTGTCGTCTTCGCTCCACATAAAGTAATACTTGCCGTTGCGGTAAAAGGCGTAAGCTCCTTCGCGGAACGTGCCGTCGGGCGTCATCACCTGGGTGGTGCCGGGCTTGAGGCTGGTCAGGTCGTCGCTGAGCTCGGCCCCGGCCATGTAGCCGTTGCCCCAGTACAAGTACAGCTTGCCGGTTTTGGGGTCGCGGAAGGCGGCGGGGTCGATTTGCTGGCCGCCCTTCACGCCCTCGGGCAGCTTGTCGAGCAGGGGCTGGCCCGAGTCTTTGAACGGCCCGGTGGGGCTGTCCGACAACGCCACGCCAATCTTGGCGCCCGCGCAGAAGTAGTAGGCGTACTTGTAGCCGCTGGGCGTTTTCTGCTCGACGATGGTGGGGGCCCAGGCGCTCTTCTTCGACCAGCTCACGTCCTTGGGCAGGTCCAGGATTACGCCCTCATCTTTCCAGTGCACTAGGTCGGGCGAGGAAAACGCCTTGAAGTAGGTGCCCGACCAGCTCGTGAAGCCGTCGCTCGTGGGGTAGAGGTAAAACTTCTTGTCTTTCTGCGAATACAGAATGTCGGGGTCGGCGAAGTAGCCGGGCAGCGCGGGGTTGTGGGTTTCGGTCACGCTCACTTTATAAGCGCGCTTGGTCGCCCCCTGCCCTACCGTGTAGGTCACGGGGCCTTTGGCAAAGTTCTGCGGGCCGCTGGGCGACACGGGCAGCAGGGGGTTTTTGATTTGCAGGTCGAGCGCCTGCACCTTGGTATCGGGCAGGGCCAGGAAGGCTACTTTGCCGGCGGCGCTGTCTACCACCGTGTTGAGCGGGCGCAGGGCGGGGTTCTGGGCGGTTAGCAGCACGTCGGCGGGCGCGAGCCAGCGCTGGGCCAGCCGGCTGGCCTCGGCAGCCGTGATGGGCAGCACCGTGCCGTGGCGCGGGTGAAAATTCATGCTGATGTCCTGGTCTACCACCGTGAAATGCTCCAGGTCGCGGGTGCGGGTAAACTGGTACTTGCCGCTCATGTACATGTCGTACATCAGGATGTAGTCGGGCGAGTTATTCAGCTTGAACGTACCCGCGCCCTCCACCGGGCTCTTGGTTTGCTGCACGTACTGGTCGCGCAGCACGTAGCCCTCGGTGAGCTTGTCCGACACGGCTACCTTGATGCCGTTGCCGTTGCCCTCGGTCTTGAAAAACAGGTAGTACTTCCCATCCTTGGCCACGATGTCGCCGTCGATGCACGAGCCGTTGGTGGGCGAGAAAAACAGCTGCTTGGGCTCGCCTTCGAGGTCGGTAAAGTCCTTGTTGGCGTAGGCGTAGTAGATTTTATCGGGCTCCGAGCCGTATTGCAGCGAGAAGTAAATCATGTACTTGCCCGCCTTGGCGTCGTAGATGGTCTGCGGCGCCCACACCCGCTTGAGGTCGTCCTGCTTGGCGTATTTCTTCTGAAAATTGATGGCGCTGTGCGTCCAGTTGATCAGGTCGGTCGATTTCAGCAGCACCATGCCCCGGTTCGAGTTCCAGCCCTTGGCCGAGACCATGTCGGTGGCCACCATGTAAAAGGTCTTGCCGTCGGCCCCGCGCAAAATGTGCGGGTCGCGCACGCCGCCCGTCTCGCTGATGGCGGCCGAGCTGATAATGGGCCGGTCGCCGTTCAGGGCTGAGTAGTGGTAGCCATCGGGGCTGAGGGCGAAGCGGATGGCTTCCTCCTGCTTCTTGTTGTCGTTGCCGGTGAAGTAGGCAAACAGGTAGGCGCTGTAGGGCGAAGCCGGGGTAGCCTTGGCGGGGGTCTTAGCAGCTTTAGGCGACTGGGCGGCGGCCGGCGCGGCCAGCGCCAGGGCGCTCAGCAGCAGGGCAAAGGGGCGTTTCATTAAGTAGGGTAAAATAGAAAAGCGGGCTTTATTAAGAATCAGCTTATTTTGAGTCGTTTGCCTATTTAAAGACGGCTGTCATTGCGAGCGCAGCGAAGTAATCGCACCTGTTGAGCCTCGCCGTTCGGGTGCGATTGTTTCGCTGCGCTCGCAATGACAATCATTTTTATTCAATCCAAATAATTGCACTTTATAGTTTTACTGTCAACTTTTTACCAGCATAACTCACTTCCCTGGCCGGCGCATCGTCGGCCCCTACCCCGGTGCCGTGCTGCGCATCGACCACCACCACGCGGAAGGTGCGGCGGGCCGGCATCCCCGGGAAGGAGCCGGCGCGGTCGTCGAAAGTCAGCTGCCGGGCCTTATCATTCCAGCGCATTCGTATCGTGGCAAACGCGCCCTGCTCGTAGTTGTAATTGTCGTTTTCGTCCTCGTAGAGCGTAAACTCGCCATCGGCCCCGGGGTACACCCGGATTTCAAGCGGCGCACCCGCCTTCTCGCCGGTGTACTGCTGGCGCGGCCCCAGCGGCAGTACCGAGCCGGCCCGCACGTAGAGCGGCAGCAGGTCGATGGGCGTCTCGCGCTGCACGGTTTGGCCGCCGGCCTGGCGCTGGCCGGTCCAGAAATCAACCCAGGCGGCCCCGACGGGCAGGTACACGCCCACGCGCTTGATTTGGGCAAAATCGGCCGGCACGGGGTTGTTCTTGTCGGGCCGGTTCACGTACTGCGCCTCCGTGACGGGCCGCACCAAGAAGGCGGGGCCGAACATGTATTCGCTGCCCATATCGCGCACCTGCGGGTCGTGGGCAAAGTCCATCGCCAGGGCGCGCATGGGCGTGCCGGCCTGCTGCGTCACCTGCCCCATGAGCGAGTAGAGGTAGGGTTGCAGGCGGTAGCGCAGGTCGATAAATTTGGCCTGGGCGTCGAAGGCCCAGGTGCCTCGCTCGCCAAACTGGTAGATCTCGCGGGGCGTGTACTCGCCGTGGCTGCGCATCATGGGCGTGAGGGCCGCAAACTGCTGCCAGCGGGTGTACAGCTCCCAGAAGGCCGGGTCCTTCACGCCCTTCGGATACTGCCCGCTGGGGAAAAAGCCGCCGATGTCGCTGTTCCAGTACGGCAGCCCGGCCAGGCTCAGGCTGAGGGCGGCGGGGATTTGCTTGGCCAGCACGTCCCAACGCGAATCGACGTCGCCCGACCACAGCATGGTGCCGTTGCGCTGCTGCCCGGCGAAGGCCGAGCGGGTGAGGATGAACACCCGCTTGTCGCGGCTGGCCTGGCGCTGGTGCTCGTACACCCCGCCGGTGGTCAGCAGCGGGAAGGCGTTGCGCACCCGGCGAAAGGAGCCCAGGGCGGTTTCGTTGTCGTCGTCGGTGTCGAAGGGCTGCACCTGGTCGGGTTCGGTCGCGTCGAGCCACCACCCATCCATGCCCAGCTTGAAAATACCGGCGTTCAGGTACTTCCAATAAATATCGCGGGCCGCCGGGTCGAAGGCATCGTACACCTTCACGTGGGGCGTGCGCGGCCAGGTGATGAAGTCGAACAGCATGTCCTTGCTGGCTAACTCCTGGTAAGGCTTGGTTTTCTTGCCGAAGGAGGGCCACACCGAGATAATCTGGTGGGCGTGCAGCTTATGCACCGCGTTGACCATGCCCTGCGGGTCGGGAAAGCGCGGGTTGCCAAACTCGGTGGAGTTCCAGTAGTCGTTGTTTTCGCCCCAGTACTGCCAGTCCTGCACGATGCCGTCGAGCGGCACGCCCAGGGCGCGGTATTTTTCCACCACGCCCACCGTCTCGTCCTGGCTTTTGTAGCGCTCCTTGCTTTGCCAGAAGCCCAGCGTCCAGCGCGGAAACATGGGGGCCTGGCCGGTGAGCTGGCGGTAGCGGGCAATTACGCCGTCGGCCGTGCCGCCGCCGTTCAGCACGTAGTAGTCGGCGCAGTCGCCGATTTCCGAGTCGAATACCGTCGCCTGGGCGTTGTCGGTGAATTTGGTGGTCGAGTAATTATCCCACAGCACGCCATAGCCCCGGCCCGAGTGCAGCACCGGCACGGCAATGCGCATGTTGGCCTGCTTCAGAGTCACCTGCTGGCCCCGGTAGTTGAGGTGGCCGTCCTGGTGCTGGCCCAGGCCGTACACCGCCTCGCCGGGCGCCAGTTCAAACAGCTGCCGCACCCGGTAGGTGGGCTGGTCAAGGTCGGTTTTGGCGCTGAAGCGGGTACCGCTGGTCTTTTCACTCAGCAGCGGCTGGCCCTTCGCCGTGCGAAAGCTCACCCGCCCGGTTTGGCGATTCACCGATACCTGGGTACTGGCGCTACCCACGGTAGCCAGGCCGTTCTGCTCGCCGTATTTCAGCTTGCCGGGCGCGGGCGGCAGCACCACGGTCAGGCTCTTTTTCTCCGCTTCGCGGTCCTTGGGGTACTTCAGCACCCGCACGATGTCGGGCGTGTAAAACTGCACTTCCACCGTGAGCGAGTCGGCACTGAGGCGCAGGCCGGTAGCGGTTTTCTGGTAAGCCTGGGCGCGGGCGGCCGGGGCCAGCGCCAGGCCGCAGCCGGCCAGTAAGAGCAAACGAAGCGGGGAATTCATGGGCAGCGCGGAAAAGGGTAAGGGCTAAGCTTGAATCTTAAAGGCGTAGGCCAGCCCGGCGGCCGGCGGCTGGGCCGGCAGCTGCACGCGCAGCCCCTGGGCCGTGCGCTCGAAGGTCAGCGGCCCGCCGGCGTGGCCCAGCAGCTCGACGCGGCGCACCGGCTCCGGGCGCAGCGGGTTGCCCTCGCCCAGCGCACCAATGACCAGGTAGCCATCGGTGGGCCAGCCCAGGGCCGTGGCGTAGAGCACGTCGCCCTTCGTTACGAAGCGGATATCATGCGCCCCCAGCGGCTCCCCCTTGCCCTCGTTGAAGCCCTGCGCGGTCAGCGGCGCGGCGTGGGCCAGGGCCGGCCCCTCGCCCAGTACTTTCCAGGGGCGGGTGCCGTAGATGCTCTCGCCGTTGGCCTGCATCCAGGTGCCGATGCCCTGCACGATGGCCCGCTCCTGCTCGTCGATGGTGCCGTTGCCGCGCACGGGCACGCTCAGCAGCAGGTTGCCGTTTTTGCTCACTACGTCGACCAAGGTGTGAATCACCGTCTGGGCGCTTTTGTAGCCGTGGCGGTCGTACACGGCGCGGTTGTAGTGCCAGTCGCCCAGGCAGGTGCAGGTTTGCCAGGGCAGGGGCTCGATCTGCTGGCTCTGGCCGCGCTCGATGTCCCAGACCATGCAACGGCGCTGCTGCTCGGTCAGGATTTTGCCCGTCACCACGGCCTCGTTGCGGCCGCCGTGGCGGCGCATGCTGGCGTTGTACTGGTCGGCCGCCAGGCGCAGGCCCACTTGGCTGATGGGCCACAGCGGCAGGGCGGTGTCGTCGTAGTACACCAGGTCGGGCTCGTAGCGGTCAATCAGTTCGCGGGTGCGCTGGTAAAACTTCTCGCAGTAGGCCGCGTCGGGCACGCTGGCCCCGTTGCCCCAGTCCCACTGCCGGTGGATGGAGCCGTTGTTTTCGCTATCGGCGCTCAGGGGGTGGTTTTGGGCGTAGAGCGCCTGCGGGTCGAGGCCCTGCCACCACTGGCCCTGGCCCTGGGCGGCGGTGAGGCGGCCGTCGTAGGGCACGCCGGCCAGCGGGCCTTGCTTGTCGGCGCGCTGGGCGGTTTCGTACCAGCGCCAGGCGTGGGCGGCGTGCACGCTCACCCCGAAGCGCAGGCCGTGCTTTTTGGCGGCCTTGGCCCAGCCGCCCACCAGGTCTTTTTTCGGCCCCAGCCGGGTCGAGTTCCAGGGTTGATGCTTGCTTTGGTAGAGGTCGAAGTTGTCGTGGTGGTTGGCCAGGGCCACGAAATAGCGCGCCCCGGCCTTTTGGTAGAAACCCACCAATTCGTCGGGGTTCCACTCCTCGGCCCGCCACTCGCGGATGATGTCCTTGAAGCCTGCTTTAGAAGGGTGACCGTAGCGGCTCAGGTGCGATTTATATTGGCCACTCCCCTCCTCGTACATGCCCCGGGCGTACCAGTCGCCGGCCTCGGGCTGGCACTGCGGCCCCCAGTGCGCCCAGATACCAAACTTGGCATCGCGAAACCAGTCGGGCGTTTGGTAGCTACTCAGCGACTCCCAGCTGGGCCGGAAAGAGCCAGCCGGCTCGCCAGCGGCCAGCGCCGCCCGGACGCGGCCCGCTACCAACCCGGGCAGCCAGGGAGCCGGGGCCGCCAGGGCCAGTTTCTTGAGGATGGAACGACGGTTCATAGGTGGGAAAGGAAAAAATAAAGTGGTCAATTGCCCGCTGGAAGCCCGTCAGCAGCCGCGACCGGAGCCGCCGACTTTGCCAGGGAAGCCCGCACACAATCGATTGTGTAAGCAGGTAAAAAAGGAGGCGGGAAGCTGCGTCCTGCCTTTTCATCGAGCCGAAGCTCGTCGGTACACCAGTGCCAAGTCGCCAAACTATCGGGGCTTGGAGCCTAACGCATCCTGCTCACTTTGCCTAGCGCGTAAAACGAAGCGAGCAGGATGTTTAAGCAAACATAACACGGCACCTGGGAAAGGGCAGAAAATGAGCAGGCTCTTGGCGAGGGCAAGCGCTGCATCGGGAGCGGTAGCGCGGACTTTGTAGTCCGCGCTACTCGCACGCTAGTCCCCAAACTTCACTTCCCGACGCCCTCCGTCTACCAACGTAAGGGTAGCCCCGCTGGCAGTAGGCGTCAGCTCGCGCACGGGCAGCAGCTCGGCGTCGGTCCAGGCGGTGCCCGATTTTTTCCAGAGCAAGAGCGTGGCCAGGAGCGTGGGCGAGCCGGCGGGCAGCTGGGCGCTGGCGTTGAGCACGGTGCTGGCAGGCTTCACGGGGTTGAGGCCGTTGGTATCGAGGGTTTCGAGCTTCTGCCAGCCGCTGAGGTTGACCATCGCCAGCTGGTGGGTACCATTGTCGATAATTTGCACCTCGTGGCCCTGCACTTGCCGGGTGCTGCGCTTGACGGAGCCCGCCAGGCTGGGCAGGGCGTAGTGACCCAGCCGGGCGGCAATGGCGTCAGTGCCGACGTACTGGTCGAGGCGCAGGATGCCGTTGGGCAGCGGCATCTCGGCCAGGTGCAGGCGCACGTTTTTGTTGGTTTCCAGCTCGGCATCGCGGTAGTACACGCCGGCTTCGTACTTCTTAAAGGTGTAGAGGCGCAGCGGCTCCCACTTAGCTTGCTGGTTTTGGAAAACGTAGTTCATCGCCACCTGGCCGCCGGGGCCGTCGGCCTGCCAGGGGAAGGCGCTGTTGTAGCTCAGGCGGTTGTAGTTTTCGTCGGCCCGGTAGGGGTCGCTGGCGGGCTGGTGCGGGGCGGTGCGCAGCTCGGCCGCGCCGCTGTTGGGGTAGTCGGTGACGAGAATATTCGGCCCCGGCTCAAACTTGTTGACGACGGTATTGGGCTTGAACTCGCTGGCCCAGGGGCCTTCGTTTTCGGTAGCCGTCCAGAACGGGCTGCTGGCCGGTACGAGCAGGCCCAGGAACGCCTTGCTCATCCAGAATACGCTGCCCCGGCAGCTATAAGGCTGCACGGCCGGCTCAAACGCCCCGTAAAAGCCCAGCGTGGGAATGTTATCCTGCAAGAAATCGGGGTTTTGCAAAAATTGCAGCATGGCCCCCGAGGCAATGCGCCGCATCCAGCCGAAGTTGGTGCCCGCCGCCGGCTGCAAGCCCATGAGCGGAAACGGCACCACCGCCGCAAAGCGGTAGGTAATACTGCGGCCCCACATAATCATGTGGCCGTCGCGGCCGAACTGGTAGGGATAATTGTCCTTGAGCGGGGCAAAGTTGGCGGCGAGCTGGGCGGCCACCTCGGGGTAGTGCTGGCGGCCGTAGTACTCGCTCCACAGGCGGCCGTACATCTGGAAGGCCCACATGCTGTAGTAGTCGAAGCTCGGCGCGTCGTCGTACCAGCCCTCACCTTTGTAGTGCCCGAGCTGCTTTTGCAGGTACTCGGCCAGCAGCTTCTCGTTCACGGTGTAGCCCCGGCTGTGGTAAAAGCTGAGGATGAAAATGTTGAAGTAGCGCCAGTTCTGGGGCACGGTGGGGCCGTCGCCGTAGCTGAGCATGGTGGCGGCGAGCTTGTCCTTGGTTTCCTTGGGCAGCGGGTCCCACAACACTTCGGGGGCGGCAAACAACGCCACCGACAGCCCGCCGAACTCCACCAGGTTCTGGCTGGGGCCACCGTTGGCGGCGCGGGGCGCGATGTAGCTGGGGCTGGCCGGGTCCACGAGCAAAGCCAGTTGGTGGCGGTAGTAGTCGCCCACTTTCACGCCGTTCAGGGTCAGCTTGGGGTTTTCCTTGAGCAGCGGCGCGGCCATGAACAGCGTGCGGCACAGGCCCTCCAGCTTTTCGGTGGGTACCTGGCCGGCCGAGCGCGGGTAGCTTTTGCCCGGCTGCTTCGGAAACTGCATGGGGTCGTCGAGCGTCTTCACGTAGCTGAAGGCCCCGCTGAGCAGGTAGCGGGCGGCATCCTGCCAGTGGCGGCGCGTGAGGCCGGTGTAGGGGCTGCGCTTCTTATCGGGCTGCTGCACCACGAAGGGCGGCAGCTTGGTAGCCGCCGGGGCCACGTGCGTATCGTAGTAAGGGGCGGGTGCCGCCTGGCCCCAGGCCAGGCCCGCGGGCAGCGCGCCCAGTACCCAGCCGAGGAGAACAGATTTTTTCATCTAGAATCTTTAAAGCGCGATAAAACCAAGAAGGCCGGAACCTGCCGTCCCACCGGCAGGCCCCGGCCCGGGCCTTAACCTCCCCAATCGGCTAGTAGCCGGGGTTCTGAGTCAAGGTAGCGTTAACGTTCAAATCGATAGTCGACTGCGGGATGGGCAGCAACAGGTGCGTTTTGGAGAGGCCCGTGATAGACGCGCCGTTGAGGCGGGTAGCCCGGTCCACGAGCGTGCCGGTCCGCATGAGCGTGAGGCGGCGCTGCTCCTCCCCGATCAGCTCGCGCACGCGCTCGTCGAGAATGAAGTCGAGGGTGATATCCGAAGCGCTCACCTGCGCCGCCTTGGCGCGGGTCCGCAGCATGTTGATGCTGGTAGCCGCGTCGCTGGTTTTACCCTGCTTAAACTGCGCCTCGGCCAGCAGCAGGTAGGTTTCGCCCAGGCGCATCATGGGCAGGTCCTTGATGGTGCCGTAGCCGAAGGGATCGGCCGGGTTATACTGGTTCCACTTGGTGGTGTAGGGCGTGATGAAGAAGATGGTATCGGTACCCTTGAGGCCGGTTACGCGCTTGTTGAGCAGGCTCGGCTGGGACGGGTCGTTGTAGTAGAAGCGGCGCTTGAGGTTGTAGCGCGAGTTGCGCATGTCGGCGTTCTCGTTGGCCGGGTAGAGGCGATAGTCTACCCAGTTGCTGAGGCGCATCCGCCCGATACCACGCCCACCCAACGAGTCGGCGATAATCATCCCTTTGATGTTGTAGTAGCCCGGCACCCACATGCGGCGCTGCTGGGCATTCGTCTGGGCACCCGGCACGTTGAGCTGCTGCTCAATGCCCCAAATGATTTCGGTGTTGCCCTGGTTGCGGCGCTGATTACCCACGATAAACATATCGGAGAAATAGTCGCCGGGCTGGCCGGACCGCACGCCGTAGCGCGCCGAAATCAGCTTGTACGTGCCGCTGTTAATGAGATCCTTCAGCACGGATTCAGCCTTAGCGGGCTGGTTCATGCGCAGGTATACCTGGCCCAGCAGCTGTTGTGCGGCGCCCTTCGTAATGCGGCCCGAGACGGCCTTATTAGCGTCGAACATGCTGGGGATGGCCGTCGTCAGGTCGCTCACGATGAAATCGTTGACCGTGGCCACCGGCGTACGGGTGAAGTCGGTCCGCGGCGACGATACGGGCGTGTCAATCAGCGGCACATCGCCGTAAAGCGTCGCCAGCAGGTCGTACGCATAAGCCCGAAAGAAGCGGGCTTCGGCCGAAATGCGGTTTTTGTAGCCTTGGCGTAAGGTTGAAGGAGCGGCAGCGGCCCCGGCGATAATCTGGTTGGCGTTGTTGATGGTGCGGTAAGCCCAGCCCCAGAAGTAGGCCGCGCCTTGGTCCTGCGAGTTGAGCAGGGTGTAATTATAGTACGGCACCTCGATCCCCTGCACCTGGCCCGGAATGCACACGTCGGTCCCTTCCTGCATGATGCCGAGCAGGCCCTGCGCCCCATCGACAGTGTACTGCTCGCGCACCACCGATTGCAGGCCGGCCATCGCGGCCTCAAAACCCAGCGAATCGACGAGTACCGTTTGGGGAGTATAGAGCGAAAGGGGATTTTCGTCTAAGTAATCTTTTTTGCAAGAGCTGAGCACCTGGGCCGTGCCCAGCAGGCCCATGAATGCTAACGCAATACGTTTCATATCGTTAGTAATCTAAAAATCGGAATGGAAGAAAATTAGCGCAGGCTTACGTTGACGCCAGCCACGATGCTGCGCACCTGCGGGAAGTTGGTGCCGCCGTTACCGGTACCGTTACCCACGGTGTAGTTCTGCTCGGGGTCCCAGCCCACCCACTTGGTCCAGGTGTAGAGGTTGCGGCCGCTCAGGTACACCGAGAGGTTGCCCAGGTGCAGCTTCTCGCTCAGATCAGCCGGGAAGGTGTAGTTGAGCGTCATGTCCTTGAGGCGGGTGAAGCTAGCATTGCTGGCGTAGCCGTAGCCCCGGGGGTTGGTGTAGTTGAGGCCGGGGCGGTCCTGGCTGGCATTCTGGGGCGTCCAGTAGCCTACTTCCTGCGGGATGTTGGTACGGCCGCCGAGGTCCACGAAGTTCAGGTTGCCGTTGTTACGCAGCACGCCCTGTACGGTCTGGAAGAAGATGCGCAGGCTCAGGCCCTTGTAAGTAAAGGTGTTGGTGATACCCCCCTGCCAGTCGGGCAGCGTCGAGCCGAGGTACTGGCGGTCGAGGCTGGTGATTTTACCGTCGCCGTTGATGTCGGCAAACTTGAGGTCGCCGGGCTTAGCCCCGGGGTCCTGGCTGCTGGCGTCTTCCCCCTGCTGCCACACGCCGGTTTTCACGTAGTCGTAGATGCCTCCCAGCGGCCGGCCGATGAAGAGGTTGTTGCCAATGTCGTCGCCGCCGGTGCCGTAAATCTGGGTCACGCGGTTGCGCACGGCCGAGAAGTTGAGCGTCGTTTCCCAGGTGAAGTCGGGCCGCTGCACGTTGGCCGTGGTCAGGGCCACCTCAACGCCTTGGTTACGCACCGAACCTACGTTGGAGAGTACCGAGCCGTAGCCGCTGATAATCGGAATCTGCCGGTTCAGCAGCAGGTCGCTGGTTTTCGCATCGTAGTACTCTACCGTACCGGTGATGCGGTTCTTCAGAATGCCGAAGTCGATGGCGTAGTTGGTGCTACCCGTGTGCTCCCATTTCAGGTCGGCATTACCCAGAATGTTCGGGCGCAAACCTACCGTCGTTACGCCATTGTAAGCGTATTGCAATTGAGCCAGGCCCGTAATGGTTTGGTAGGGGTTGATGGCTTCGTTACCGGTGATCCCGTACGAGAAGCGCAGCTTCAGCACGTTGAGCAGGTTGTTATCCTTGAGGAAGGCTTCGTTGGCCACGTTCCACCCCAGGGCAAACGAGGGGAAGATGTTGTACTTATCCGTGTTGCTCCCGAATACGGTGGAGCCGTCGCGGCGCGCCGTGAGCGTGAGCAGATAGCGGCTGTCGTAGTTGTAGTTGACGCGGGCCATCTGCGAGAGCAGCGCCCGGCGCTCGTTGTACGAGCTGATGGTGGGCGGCAGCGAGCCCGAGCCAATGCTGTTGAAGCCGCTCTGGTCGTTAATGAAACCGCTACCGTTTTCGGTGGTCGTGAAGTAGGTGTTCTCCTGGGCGCTGTAGAGCCCCGTGAAATCGATGTGGTGCTTGCCGAAGTCCTTGGTGTAAGACAAGATATTCTCCAGCGTGTAGTTCATGCGCTCATCGTTGGTGAGTTGCGCAAACCCGTTCAGGTTGCCAAATGACCGGCCCTCGTAGTAGGCGTAGCGGTAGGGCCGGTACGAGTACGTGGCGTTGAGGCGATACTTCAGCCCCTCGAGGAAGGTGGGTGCCACCTCGGCGTAGCCCGTACCCGTGAGCTGGTTTACGCGGCTCTGACGCTGGGTAGTGAGGGCCAGCAGCGGGTTTTTAATCAGCAGTTCGGGCAGCTGGGGGTAGATGGCGTAGGTGCCATCGGCGTTGTAAAGATTGCCGTAGGGGCTGGTCACCTGGGCCAGCGTGAGGTCGGCGCGGCCGCCATTGTCGTTGTTGGTCGAGAAGAACGACGAGGTACCCAGCCGCAGCCAGGGCGTGATGGTCGCGTCGATGTTCGAGCGCAGGCTCACGCGCTGAAACTGGAAGCCCTTGATCGTACCCTGCTGGTTGAAAAACTCCCCCGACACGAAGTATTTCACGTTGTCGGTACCGCCCGAAATGGACAGGTTATGATCTTGAATCACACCCTGCTGACCGATTTCCTTCATCCAGTCCACGGTGCGGCCAGCTTGCAGGTTCACTACCTCGGCCGCGTTGGGCAGCGGCTGGGTGGGCGTGAAACCGCGCTGGGCGGCGAAATCGAGGTACTTCTGGGCGTAGGCCTCCGGGCTGAGCGGATTCAGGCGCTTCACCAGGTATTCGAGACCGGCGTAGCCGTTGTAGCGGATTTCGGGCTTGCCCGTCTTGCCGCGCTTGGTCGAGATGAGGATAACGCCGTTGGAGCCCCGCGTACCGTAAATGGCGGTGGAGCTGGCATCCTTCAGAATCTCAATCGAGGCGATATCGTTCGAGTTGATATCGTTGAGGTTACCCGGAAATGGCAGCCCGTCTACCACGATGTAGGGGTCGGTGCTGGCCGAGATGGAGCGCACGCCGCGCACCTGAATGCGGGGCTGCGAGCCTGGTACGCTCGACGTGGTAGTGATGTTGACGCCCGCTACCGAGCCAGCCAGCGCTTGCGCCACGTTCGACACCGGGATTTTCTCCAGGCGATCCTGCGCCACCGATACCACCGAGCCCGTTACGTCGGAGCGCTTCTGGGTACCGTAGCCGACTACCACTACCTCACTCAGGTCCTGGGCATTAGGAGCCAGGTTGATGGTGAAAGAAGTGCGGCCTTCGATTGGAATCTCCTGGCGCAGGTAGCCAACCGTCGAAATCACGAGCGTAGGCGTAGCCGTGCCATCGGGAACGCGGAGCGTGAAGTGGCCGTCGGCATCGGTAGAGGTACCAATCTGGGTACCCTTGATAACCACAGTAGCCCCGGGCAGGCCGACTTTCTTCTCGTCGAGCACCGTACCCGTCACGGTAATGTCGGCGGCGGGACGACGCAGGCTGGCCAGGTTTTCAACTGGGCCAGCGGCATGGTCGGTAGGTGCGGCGCTCACTGCCAGGGGTAGTAGCACGCTGCATAATAGTACTGGATTTACCTGCATAGGAAGGCTAAATGCGGCAGCCGAGGCAGCCGGGTGAGAAAAGCAAAGGCAGTAGTAGAGTGATTTATTTGGGCTAGTCGTATTCGATGCAGCGGAATAAAAACCGGACTGAAATCGGTAAAAAGCCTGGTCCAAAAGTATCGGGAGTGCTCAGCGTACATCGGGGCTTTTTTCGGCAGAAAAAGCGGTTTTTTTCAGCAAGCAGGTTATTTCCTTACCCCGTTCTTTTTATCAAATTATTACTTTTCAGTTACTTATCCTCAAAACGCGCTAGCCCGGCGGCGGCGCTCCTTCCC
>CAJYPK010000032.1 GCA_913776615.1 uncultured Hymenobacter sp. | reverse complement strand
GCCGGGGTTTGAGCAGTGGCTCAAACCCCGGCCCCGCTTGGTTAAGCACAACGCCTGCTTGCTTGAAAATTACTAAATGAGTAAGATAAAATGCTCATAATAGAGCGGATTATCAGTAGTGTATGGTATTTTGCCAATTGCTACTTACATTAGCAAAAAATTACTGGCTACTTCGCGATGAAAAAGGTAACGGGTATCGGCGGCGTATTTTTTAAATGTGACAACCCGCAGGAGATGAACGAGTGGTATGCCAAAAATCTAGGCTTGGCCACTAGTGAATACGGAACGGTATTTACGTGGCGGCAGGCCGACGATCCGGCGAAGGAGGGCACCACTGCGTGGTGTACTTTCCCGCAAGATGCCGTCAATTTTAAGCCATCGAGTAAGCCCTTTATGATTAATTACCGCGTAGAAAATCTAGTGCAACTAGTAGCGGAATTGAAAGCGGCGAATGTGACGGTTGTGGATGAAATAGTGGAGTATGCCTACGGTAAGTTCGTTCACATACTCGACCCGGAAGGAAATATGCTAGAGCTGTGGGAGCCTGCCGAAGAAGAAACGAGCAGCGGAGCCTACTAGAGCAAGGCTGCGGAACTCCTGCCGCAAATCAACCTTAGTTACACTGCAACGAGTCTACCCAGACAATGCCCGGCCATGTGAACGGCCTGGCCGCTGTTCGATAGAGGTGGACGAACTCAGCCCAAAAGAATTTCTGGGATCTGGGGGGGCTCGCTCAAAGCGTGGTAGTCTGCGCCGACTTAGCTTCGCGGGGCTTTTGCACGAGGTAGTAATAGGCCAGGATAAATAAGCCAATGCTAAACGGGACGATGGCCAGGTGCTTACCATCGGTAATTGTGCCGATGCGGACGGTATCAAACCCGAAGAACTCGCTCATCATCCAGTAGGAGTTGGCCGAAATCCAGAATACGATGGCTAAGTTGTGCGCCAGCTCCGATTGCAGGGCGCGGGTGCGCCAGGTGATAACCAACGCAATGCCCAGCGTGGGGAATATCATGGCGATGCCCAGCGCCTTCCACACCATGCACCAGCTGATGTCTTTGATGAGCCAGAACAAAATGTGCAGGTTTTCCATCTGACGGTATTTGGCCGGGATGGCATAAACTTCTTCTTCGGAAGGCGCGGACATGGAAACGGAGCGGGTTACTTTTGACTGAATTGCGTACTAGCCGGTAAAAATAACTCCTCCGCATGGCGTCCATTCTACGAAAAACCCTGAAAGGCACGGCGTATACCCTCGGGACGGTGCTGGGCGCGGCGGCCCTGTACTACGGCGTGGCGCAGGTACTGTCGCGCATCCCGGTGGCTGCCGAGCCTACGACGGAAGCCGCGACCATCCCGTTTTTCATTCGCTCCAACGGGGTGCACACCGACTTGGTAGTGCCCGTCAAGAGTCGCTACATCGACTGGAGCCAGCAAATGCCTTACTACAACACCCAGGCCAGCGATACCACGTATCGCTTCGTGGGTATTGGCTGGGGCGACAAGGGCTTCTACCTCGAAACGCCCACCTGGGCCGAGCTCAAGCCCAGTACGGCCATTCGGGCGGGCTTCTGGCTGGGCACGTCGCTCATGCACGCCACCTATTACCGCGAGGCCGACCTCGTGGCCGGCCCGCAGTGCGTGCCGTTGCGCCTTACGCCCAGCCAGTACCGCCGGCTCATCAGCTACATTCAGCAGAGCTTTCAGCGCGATAGCACCGGCAATTTCATCTGGATTCCCGGGCACAGCTACGCCGATCATGATGCTTTCTACGAGGCCAATAATCGTTACAGCGTCCTCAATACCTGCAACACTTGGGCTAACAGAGGGCTGAAAGTCAGTGGCCAGAAAGCCAGCCTCTGGACGCCCTTCGACACGGGTATTCTGCATCAGTATGGGAAATGATGGGCTTGTTGGGAAGTGAGCAAGTAATAAAATTATTTATTTGCCCACATTACTTCCTCACCCAACAAGCTCATTCAGCACCTGCGGTACGCCTACGCTGGCGGGCTCCACTACGTACCGTACGCCGCGCCGGCCGCTGACCTCGGGCTGGTGCGGGTCGATGACGTAGACCGGGCAATTGGCCGGGGCATAGTGCAGTAACCCGGCCGCCGGATATACTTGCAGCGAGGTGCCAACGACGAATAATACGTCGGCGGTGGCAACCGTTTCGGCAGCTTCCTCAATGGCGGGTACCAGTTCGCCAAACCACACGATGTGCGGGCGCAGCTGCCCGCCGTCGGGGGCTAGGTCGCCCACTGCAATATCGCCAGCGCAGTCGAAAACGGCGTTTTCATCCTTGACCGAGCGCATTTGGTTGAGCATACCGTGGAGGTGCAGCACCCGCGTAGAACCGGCGCGTTCGTGCAAGTCGTCCACGTTCTGGGTAATGATGCTCACCGTCCAGCCCGGGGCCTCCTCGAAGCCAGCCAGGGCGAGGTGGGCGGCGTTGGGCGCCACGGTGCGGGCCTGGGCGCGGCGCTTATTATAGAAATCGAGCACCAGCGCCGGGTTGCGGGCAAAGGCCTCGGGCGTGGCCACATCCTCAATGCGGTGCTCCTCCCAGAGCCCGTTGGTGTCGCGAAAAGTGCGAATCCCGCTTTCGGCCGATACGCCAGCGCCGGTAAGTACTACAAGGTGAGGCATTTGGATTTGAATGAGGTTAGAAAGGAGAGTGAGATAAGTTATTGATAAGTAAGAAAAAAACGTAATAGCAGGCTATTTCGGCTAAGCGAAATCAATAAATTTTTGATTATCTACCACATTACCACATTACCACATTACCACATTACCACATTACCACATTACCACATTACCACATTACCACATTACCACATTACCACATTACCACATTACCACATTACCACATCACCACATCACCACATCACCTATTGTCCGCTAGTGAAAATGCTTTCGTAGCGCCGCTCAGCAAAGTCGCGTAGGCGCTGAAAGGCGGCGTCCACTTCCTGCGCGTCCTCACTTAGCAGGTTGCCGTACACCACGCGGTCGGTAGCGCGTAGGGCGCGGCGCACGTCCTCGTCGTTTTGGAAGTGCTCGGTTAGCTCCTTAGTAGTAAGAGAGTTGAGGTTGGTTTCTTCCAGGCTGGACAGGTAGTTCTTCCAGAGGGTGACTGTACGCTCTACCAGCGGGGCCGAGCGCGAGAATGTGAAGCGCTCGGTGTTGCGAGTAAACTGCGTGAGAAAATACACGTGGTTTTTGCGGCGCTTGTAGCGGCCGTAGCGTTGCCGCCAGCGCCGACCGTAGAGCGCCCAGGCCCCACCGCTGAGGGCCAGCAGGCCCACCAGCCCGGCCAGCCAGAACGGGTAGTTGAACGCCGGGGTCAGCGGTAGTTCGTGGTAGTCGGTGCGGAGCGTGGGCGGTCCCGCCGCTTCGGTCGAATACAAGGTGGGGGCCACGCGGTGCAGGCGCACCTGCGCCGCCGGAGGCCGCAGCCGCAGCGTATCACTGGCCCCGTGCAGCAGCAGCACGGGTAATTGCAGGGTTTGTACGGGGGCCAGCGAAAACGTACGCAGGTGGTACACTGCCCGGTCGAGACTGCGGCCATTTTGGGTGCGGGTAGGTAGCCAGCGCCGCCCCACGTACTCAAACGAGCCGAAATCAGCCAGCGAATCGGGAAAAACTACCTCCGCCCGCGGGTCGTGCAGGTAGCTTAGCTCGTAATCCACCAACTGGCCTACCTCTACCACGGCCCGCGAAAACCGGCCAACCGGAACGTCGCCCGGGCCAGCCAGCACCGCCCGCCCGGGGCCCAGGCCCAGCGTTGCGGTAGCGGCAACGGCCAGCCAGGGCTTGGCTAATAAAACAAATGACGAGCGGCGTAGCATAGCATTACCCTCGGCGCTGCCGAAATAAACCCACCAGTTGGGGTACGAAATCTTCGTCGGTACGCAGCGTGAGCAGGCTCACGCGCTGGCGGCGGCACAGCGTGCGCAGGGCCAGTAACCGCGCCTGTCCCTGCGCCACGTACTGCGCCTGGAAGGCCGGCGACGAGGTATTAACCCAGCGTAGCAGCCCGGTTTCGGCATCGCGCAGGGGGACGATGCCCAGCGCTGGAAAGGCTACTTCTTGCGGGGCTAGTAACTGCACGACTACCAGATCGTGCTGGCGGGCCAGCATGGTAAGCTCGCGCTCGTAGTTTTCGTCGATAAAGTCGGAGATGAGAATAATGAGGCTACGGCGCTTTACCAGGCTCAGTAATTGCCGGATGCCGGTGCTGAGGCTCGTGTGCGTTGAAGCAGGTCGCAGGCCGTACAGCCGCTGGAGTAGCGCGTAGGCCGGACGCAGACCCTTGGCGGGTGGCAAATACAATTCTTTCTGATCGGAGAAGGCCAGCAGGCCCAACGCCGCATCTTGGCGGGCGGCCGACAGGGCCAGGATACCGGCCAGGTCGCGGCCGAGGTCGAGCTTGTCTTGCGTGCCAGCCGCCCCCCTGCCCACGCGTTGCGAGGCGCTCACGTCGAGGGCCACCACTACTTGCTGTTCGCGCTCTTCCTTGTAGGTTTTGACGAAGGTTCCGTGGCCCTTACTGCTCACGGCCCAGTCAATGGCCCGCACCTCGTCGCCGTACTGGTACAGGCGCACGTCGTCAAATTCCAGTCCGTTGCCGCGAAATACCGAGCCGAAGTTGCCTTGCAACTGGGCCTCCACTGCCTGGCGCATCCTGATTTCGAGGTGGCGCAGGCGGCGCACCAGGGCCGAAAGGCTAGCGGGTAGGGGCGAAGCAGAAGCAGAAACAGGTGGCATGAGCGGCGAAGCTACGGCGCGGGGTTAATTTTGGGCGTGAAATTATCGCTGACTTCCGCGCTACTAGGTGCCGGGCTACTCCTAACTACTGGCTGCGAGCGCCCCGAACTAGTGACACCCCCGCCCAATTTGATTCCGAAGGAGAAGCTCACGAGTCTGCTCATTCGGCTGCACTTGCTGGAGGCGCGGGTTGAGTCGAGCCGCTTGGCACCCGATTCGGCCCGGGCGTTGTTTCAAACCCAGCGTACGGCCATCCTCAAGCACTACCAGCTCAGCGAGGCCGATTCGGCGTTTGAGCGCAGCTACCACTATTATTCCGTTCACAATAAAGACCTGGACGAGATTTACGCGGTCATCATTGATTCGCTGGCCGCGCGCGCCAAGCAAATGGGCGGCAACCCCGCACCGATCTAATTAATCGTGCTCGGCAGCTAATGCAGGCGGCTGCCGTTGGGAACCGGCGCGGCCACGGCCGCGAGTACGGTATGGCCGTCGGCATCGGGAGCGCCCAGCACCAGTACTTCGGAGCGAATAGGCCCGATTTGCTTGGGCGGAAAATTGACCACTGCCAGCACCTGCCGGCCCAACAACGTAGCCGGCGTGTAGTGGTGCGTCAGCTGGGCGCTCGATTTTTTGAGGCCAATTTCGGGGCCGAAGTCTAGCAGCAACTGGTACGCCGGGCGGCGCGCCTCAGGAAACTCCCGGGCCTCGACGATGGTCCCCACGCGCACATCAACAGCGGCAAAGTCAGCCCAGGATATTACTTCTTGCGGCATAGGTAATGTGGTCATAATTAGCGCAAATGATATTTCTCCGCTGGCGCGAGTTTAGCGGAGCGTAACTCGTGCCTGGCCATGACGTGGAGGCTGCGCCTCCACTGCCGCAACGCGGCAAGCCACGGGCGGATAGAATACCATTACGAAGCAAAAATAGTACAGCCTTC
>CAJYPK010000031.1 GCA_913776615.1 uncultured Hymenobacter sp. | reverse complement strand
GAAAAGGAGAGGGGGAGCCGACCGTTAGCCCACGTAAGCAATCGGCAAATAGTCGTTAGGCTCCCCCTCTCCTTTTCGGAGAGGGGGCCGGGGGGTGAGGCACCCACCCCTGAATAGCGTCAACATGTACACCGACTACGAAACTGCTCTAGTGAGTCAAAAAGCAGCTTGCCGGCCCTCCTAATCTCCCCATTCGCAGGCGCAGCATGACGGACAATAATCCGCAAAAGAGAAGGGCCCGCGCTGCCATGCAGCACGGGCCCTTCGTTTTTAAACTCAACGCGTTAATTCATCCACAGCGTGGCTACTTCCTCGAAGCGGTGGGCGGCGAAGGCGCCGTAGGGCCGCTCGGCGTAGAAGCCAAGCACGTGGACGTGCTTCTGGCCGGTATGCACGTGGGGCAGCACGCGCACGGGGTACACGCGACCCGCCTCGGGCCAGTCGCCGATGTAACCGGCGGGGCGGGCGGTATCATCGATGCAGCGGGCAAACTGCTGCACGGGCAGGGGAGTCGGGAGCTGGGTGTTACGCATAGCCAAAGATACGAAAAAAAGCCGAAAAGCTAAAATAATTGGCAGAATTAAAGGGCGTAAAAATCCGGCGTGGCGAAGAAGTTAATAACTTGAGAGGGAACTTATTTGAACAACAGACAGCCAAGTAAAAAGTTGCTAAGTGAGCTGGCTTACAAATGTTAGTTTGCGCACGCATCAAAAGCAAGGCCCAGCCACCCGTTTTGTATTGAGGCTGGGCCGGCTGGAACGCTAGCGCTTATTGAAATCAACGGCCTGGTAGGCGATGAGCAGGTCGGTGCGGGTGCCCGGCGGGCGGTAGTACACGAGCAGGTCGTACTGATTCTCGGTTTCGGTGTGGGTGCCTTCGAAATAGACTTCGTCGGGCGCGGCGCCGGCCCGCTTGGGGGCCACGGCGTAGCTGTAGTTGTAGTAGCCCTGCTTGAGCAAAGCGCGGCCGGTGTAGCGCTGCTGGGTCGAATCGTAGCGCAGGCGGAACTCGTCTTTGAGCTGCCAGTCGCTGAGCGCGCCGAATACGTACACCGGGCCGGGGGCCGGCTGGGGGGCTTTCAAGCTGAACGTGACCTGGGCGTAATCGCCGTTGTACGCCCCGTTGCCAAACTCCCGGTTCTCGAATACCCGCTGGCCGTTGGCGTCCACGTACTGATTGTAGGCGAGCCCGTTGCGGGTGGCTTCTTCCAGCAGCTCCACCTGCACGGGCGTGCTCTGGCGCAGCAGGCGGGCCACGCCCAGGCCGTTGGCTTGCAGCGAGCGGGCGTCGAAATAGCGGTACTCGCTCAGGCCCGGGAAGGCGTTTTCATAATTGATGTACTGGTACTCCAGCCGGCGCTCGGCGTCGCGCACGAAAGTGGGCGTAAGGTTGTAGTGCGCGTTATCCCAGCGGAAATTCTGGCGCAGCACCACTTTCACCTCGGCGGCCGGATTGACCAATTCCACGGCGCTGTAGTTGATGCTGAAATCGAGCTGCTGGTAGGCGTAGCGCGCCTCCACGCCGCCCGCCAGGATGCCCGGCCGTAGGGTGGCGACTACTTGATTCTCATACACCAACATGCGGCGCGAGAGCAGCGGCACGCCGCCCTGATTCTGCACCACCAGCAAGTAGTTGCCGCTGAGCTTCACGCGCGGCACCCGCAGGGTGTAGTGGTAGTAGGGCACCTTGGTATTGACCGACGTCTGGTAATTGGTGAGCGTGAATTCATTGATCTCGCTCAAAAACTGCATGTCGGTGAGCTGCGAGGGCGTCCAGCCCAGGTCGCAGTGAATGAGCTTGGCCGTGAGGCGCGGGGCCTGCTCGCCCAGCACGTCAAATTCCAGGGTCACGGGCTGCTCCTGGCTGATTGGCACGATGGGCGGATTCAGAATATCGTTGACCTGGGCCGTGGGCACGTAGCACTGCACGCTGCGCACGCTGGGGTCGTAGATGTAATCCTGGTAGCGCAGGGTGCGGTCGGCGTAGTACTCGGCCGGCTTTGCCTGCTGGCTGGCGGGAGCGTTGGGATTGGTAATGGGGGTGCCCAGCGGTACGCAGCCGGCGGCCAGCAGCAGGGTGGGGTAGAGGAAGTGGCGAAAGCGCATAAAGCGAAAGTACGGCCCTGCGCGCCGCATTGGCCGGCGGCGAGGCTACATTCGCCGGGCCGTGGGCGGTGCCCACGCGGCCGGTGAGCGCGAGGCTGCCCCTCGGCCGCCAGCTAGAAAATGTATCTGTTAAACTGCATGGAGCTGCTGAAAATTGTAGAATTGCTCGACGGCCAGCCCAATGCGACGCGACGTGCCTTCATTATGGAGCATTTGGATGCGCTGGGCGTGCGCTACGCCGAGCAACCCTACGCGACGGGAACCAACCTGATTGTCGATTTGGGCCGGGCGACCAATAAGATTGGGGTGGGCACCCATTTCGACCGGGTGCTGGCTTCGGCCGGGGCCAATGACAACGGGTCGGCGGTTGCCGTGGGCCTCGACGTTATTCGCCGACACCAGCAGGCGCAGAGCACGGCGGGCGTGCGGGTCTTCTTTTTTGATGAGGAAGAAACGGGCCTGCTAGGCTCACGGGCCTACGTGGCCCAGCACGGCGTGCAGGATCTGAAGGGACTGCTCAACCTGGAGCTAGTGGGCATGGGCGATACGTTTGCCCTGTGGCCCGTCGAGGCCGCCCGGCGCGGCCCGCTGCTGCAAACCTTCGAGGCAGTTGCCCAGCATCGACGAATAAGCTGCCACCGTTTCGACCAGATCGTAACCAACACCGCCGACCACGTGCCCTTTCGCCAGGCCGGGCTGGCCGACGCCTTTACCCTGACGTGCATTACCAGCCAGGATATTGCCACGGCGCAGGCTTATTACCAGGCCCTCGCCCAGCAAGCCGATACGGGGCGGCTGATGGAGATTCTGGCGCAGGCCCCGTTGTTCAGGCATTATCACCAGCCTACCGATACGTACGAAAAACTGAGCGAAGTCACGCTGAGTATGACTGCGACTGCCGTTTGGGAAACTATCCTGGCCACCCAGTAAACGGACTCTAGCTACTCGCCGCTGGCACCGCTGCACTGCTTCTCTACCGCCAGCTTGCCGCGTTGCGGCAGTGGAGTTTGGAAACCCCACCCCACTAGTCGGCACGAGTTACGGCTACGCCTAAACTCGCGCCAGCGGCCAGCGGTGTCAGCGAGTAACAACTAGGTAAAAAACATCGCGTCAACCCGGGTGTCGGTTCGGCGACAATAAAGTATTTTTAGAATGAAAGACTGCCTGATACTAAATTGCCCGTCGAAGCGATAGGAGGCCGTAGCCTGGCTGTTTTAACTTGTAGGCTCCGGGTTGTGGGCGTCCCTTCCTGGCAGAGTCTCCCTTTTTAACGCCTTGGTAGAATGACTGGCGCAGACAACCCAGTAAGCATAATCGGAGCCGGCATAGGCGGGCTGACTACCGCCCTGACGCTCAAGCAACACGGAGTGCCCGTGCGCGTGTTTGAGGGTGCGCCCGTGCTCAAACCCGTGGGCGCTGGTATAATTCTGGCCAACAATGCCATGCAGGTGTTTCGGCAGCTGGGCCTTGCGGAAAAAATCGCCAAGGCAGGCAATAAGATTTCCCGACTGAAAATCACGGATGCCCAGCTCGCTAGCTTATCGGTAGCCGACCTGGCGGTCTACGAGCGAAAGTACGGGGTGAGTAATACGGCCGTTCACCGGGGCGAATTGCAGCGTATTCTGGCCAGTGAATTGGGTGACGAGCACATTCACCTAGCCAAGCGGTTGGTCAAGATTGAAAAGGCTGGTCCGTTTCACCTGACCTTCGCGGATGGCAGCTCCGCTAGCAGCACCGTGGTGCTCGGGGCCGACGGCATCAAATCGGTGGTTCGGCAACAATTATTTACTGAGAACACCGTGCGCAACGCCGGGCAGGTGTGCTGGCGGGGCATCTG
Organism: uncultured Hymenobacter sp.; assembly: GCA_913776615.1. Taxonomy (GTDB): domain Bacteria; phylum Bacteroidota; class Bacteroidia; order Cytophagales; family Hymenobacteraceae; genus Hymenobacter. The sequence goes on along the minus strand of CAJYPK010000031.1, from coordinate 6,083 downwards.
CGATCTGAGCTTGCCCGAGCAGTATCAAGGAGAATTGAACGAGGCCTGGGGCCGGGGCCGGCGGTTTGGCTTCGTAAAAATCAACGAGAAGCAGGTGTACTGGTACGCCCTGGCTAATGCCGCTTACGCGCCCGCTGAGGCGAATCAGTTGGGCGACCTATTCCGCGAATTCCACGAGCCGGTGACGGCTATCATCGCGGCAACGCCTGGCGAGCAGCTGATTACGGGCGAAATAACTGATTTGAAGCCCATGCAGAAGTGGCAGCGCGAAAACGTCTGCCTGCTCGGCGATGCGGCGCACGCAACCACGCCCAACCTGGGGCAGGGAGCTTGCCAAGCCGTGGAAGATGCCTACGTACTGGGCAAGCTGCTCACCGCAGGCACCGCGCTGCCAGACGCGTTTGCGGACTACGAGCGACTCCGCAAAAAGAAAGCGCACGCCATAGTCAACAGTAGCTGGAAGATCGGAAAATTGGCGCACCTCGACAGCCGGGTGGGAGTCTGGCTGAGAAATACGCTGCTGAGAAGCTTACCCGCCGCCGCGAACAAGAAGCAAATGGACATGATTTTCGAATTAAGCTAACTCGGCCATGACGACCGTAATCGGTGCCATGCTGCTGCTGGTGTTTTTATTGTTAGCGGGGCTGCATATCTACTGGGCCCTGGGTGGCCGGTGGGGTGAAGCCGCCGTAGTGCCAACCAAAGCCGATGGCGCGCAGGTTTTTTCACCCGGCCGAGCGCCGACCTTGCTGGTAGCCGGTGGCTTGTTGGGGTGCGCGCTCAGCGTCTTTCTGTACGCTACCAAGCTGTCAATTCGCCCCGAATACCACCTCGCTGTCGTGTGCACCTACGCTCTCCGGCTGGTAGCTGGGCTGTTTATTGTGCGGGCCATTGGTGATTTTAGATACGTCGGCTTTTTTAAGAAGCACCGGCACACGCGCTTTGCGCAAAACGATACGGCCTACTATTCACCGCTGTGCCTGGTAGTAGGAATACTCATAATGTGGCTGCTTTACAGTAACTAAGTTGGCGCAGTTATTACACGCTAACGCGATGAGCTAGCGACTGGCTGGTCGTTGGTGCCAGCCTAGCCGGCTGGCGCAGCTGAAAGGGGAAAACTAATCAGGCTTGTAAGCGGCGATGCGAATAGCCTCTCGTATTAGCCCCTGCACTGGCGCGAGTTTAGCGCAGCGTAACTCGTGCCTGGCCATGGCGTGGAGGCTGCGCCTCCACTGCCGCCACGCGGCAAGCTAGATAAGAAGCGTCTTTAAGGATGCTGTACTAGAGCGGGATACCGTAGTTTCGTGGCTAGCATCTGGTTGAGCAAGTAGTGCGGACTTCCAGTGCATCAGCAGCGGGTAGTGCTAAAGGGATGCGCTACTGTGCAGCGATTTCGACATTGTTCTAAACAACAGTGATTTGCCGCGTTGCGGCAATGGAGGCGCAGCCTCCACGTCAGGGCCAGGCACGAGTTACGTTGCGCTAAACTCGCGCCGGTGCAGGCAAATGCAAACAAGTGGGAAGGCAGACAATCATCTTCTAAACAGCAGCGTGAATAGTCGGTTTAGCAAGAAATTACCTGCTGTCCTTTAACCCGCAACGCATGCTCCCAGTAGAAGTTACCCCGCCGCTTTCCCAAACATGGGAGTCGATAAGCGAGGGCGTCACCCGCACCATTCTGCGCGCTGCCCCCGGTGAGAAGCGCGTGCTCATTGAAATCGCAGCTGGCTGTACTTACCCGCACCACGCCCACGCCACGCCCGACGAGGTATTCGTAGTGGCTGGCACTTACTGCGATCCCGGCGTGGAAAATGGCCGTGCGTTTCCGGCGGGGTCTTATCTCTATTACCCGCCGGGTACCGAGCACCGTGCCAGCAGCCCCGCCAACTCGGAGGGCTGCACGATTCTAGTCTGGAATTCGGGGACATAAAACTAGTGCGCTCCACCGTAAACCGTTTGCATGAAATACTATCTTATTCTCTTCATCACGTTGTTAGTGAGTAGCAGTGCTTTTGCGCAAAAGAAAGATATGATGGTACGGCTGGCCGAAATAGAGATTGATCCCCATTATCTCGAAGAATACACGACCATTCTCAAGGAAGAGTCGCGGGCGTCGGTGGAAATTGAGCCGGGCGTTATTGCCATCTTTCCAATGGCGCAACGGGAGAATCCGACGCAACTGCGGCTACTGGAGCTATATGCCGACCGGCAAGCCTACGAGCAGCACCTGAAAACTCCGCATTTTCAGAAATACAAGACCAGTACACTCAAGATGGTTAAATCGCTGAAGCTCGTCGAGATGGACGCGCTGGACGCGGCAACTATGCCCTTGCTATTTCGCAAATTGAAGCAATAGGCTGCGCGTTAGGCAACCGCCTCCGCCAAGCAGAAAGACGAACCACTAAAAAGGCGCCGCAGGAGCTTAGTGCTCCTGCGGCGCCTTTTTAGTGGTCTGCTCGGGACTACATCTCGGCCAGCATTTCCCAGCGGTCATTCAGCCGGGCCAGCTCCTTTTTCACCTGCTCAAACTTCACCGTGGTGTCTTTGAGCTGGGCGGTGTTCTGGTAGATCTTGGGGTCGGCCAGCTGCTTTTCGTAGAGGGCCAGCTCCTTTTCCATCTTGTCGATGTTGGCTTCGACCTCGGCCAGCTCCTTGAGGGCTTTTTTCTGGTCGGGGGCGGGCGTTTTGTTTACCGAGGGTACGGGCTCGGCCGCGGCGGCGGGCTTGGGCGCGGGCTTGTTGGCGCTGGGGCTGGGCAGGCCGGCTTTTTTGGCGGCCTTCTCGCGCTCGTCCTGCCAGCGCTCGTACTCGTGGTAGGTGCCGGGGTATTCCTTGAGCTGGTAATCTTCGATAAACCAGATTTTAGTGGCCACGTTTTCGACGAAGTAGCGGTCGTGGCTGATCACGATGAATGTGCCCTCGTACTGCTCCAGCGCCTGGATGAGGATGTTGACCGACTGCATGTCCAAGTGGTTGGTCGGTTCGTCGAGCAGCAGGAAGTTGGCTTCCGAAATCAGGGTTTTGGCCAGGGCCACGCGGCTTTTCTCGCCGCCGCTCAGCACCTTGATTTTCTTGTACACGTCGTCGCCCGTGAACAGGAAGGAGCCCAGTACGCCACGCAGCTCCATCTCGTTGCGCTTCGAGCCAGCCTCGTTCATCTCCTGGAGAATCTCGTTTTCCACGGTCAGGCTTTCGAGCTGGTGCTGGGCGTAGAAAGCCATGATGACGTTGTGACCCAGCTGGTGCTTGCCGGCGGTGGGCTTTTCGGCCCCGGCCACGAGGCGCATCAGGGTCGATTTGCCCTTGCCGTTGGCCCCGATGAGCGCGATTTTATCGCCCCGCTCGATGTGAACGTTGGTATCGCGGAAAATCAGCTTCTCGCCGTAGCTCTTGCCCACGTGCTCCATGCGCAGGATGTGGCGGCCGGGCTGCTGGGTAAACGTAAACTTGAAGTTGACCCGGGCGGCTTCGGGCGCCACGGCCTCGATGCGCTCCAGCTTGTCGAGGGCTTTGATGCGGCTCTGGGCCTGCTTGGCCTTGGCGGCGCTGGCCTTGAAGCGCTCGATGAAGCGCTCGGCCTGCTTGATTTGCGCCTGCTGGTTGTCGTAGGCTCCCTGCTGAATCTCGGTGCGCAACACCTTCTCTTCCTGGTAGAACGAGTAGTTGCCGGCGTAGGGGTGCAGCTTGCCGCCGCTTACTTCCACCGTGGTATTGGTGGTGCCGTCGAGAAATTCGCGGTCGTGGCTCACGATGATCACCGCGCCCTCGTAGCCCGCCAGGTAGGTTTCAATCCACTTGATGGAGGGGAGGTCCAAGTGGTTGGTGGGCTCGTCGAGCAGCAGCAGCGAGGGCTGTTGCAGCAGGATTTTGGCCAGCATCACGCGCATGCGCCAGCCCCCCGAGAAGGTCTTGAGCGGCTTCTGCAAATCTTCGGTCGAGAAGCCCAGGCCTTCGAGAATTTCCTCGGCCTTGGCCTGCATGGTGTAGCCGCCCAGCGCCTCGAAGCGCTCCTGGAGGTTGGCCAGCTTATCCACGAGGTCGTCGGTGTAGTCCGTCTCAAACTTGAGCAGCACCTCGTCGATTTTCTTTTGCAGCTCCAGCGCCTCGGCGAAGGCCTGCATGGCCACGATGAGGATGGACTCGTGCGAGTCGTAGCTCAGCAAGTCCTGATTCAGAAAGCCCAGGGTCACCTCCTTGCTCATCGAAATGGAGCCGCCGTCGGGGCGGTACTCGCCCACCAGCAGGCGGAGCAAAGTCGATTTGCCGGTGCCGTTGAGGCCCACCAGGCCGATTTTATCCTTGGGCTTAATGTGCAGGCTGGCCCCGTCGTAGAGGGTGCGCGAGCCGAAATGGAAGTCGAGGTCGGAAATTGAAATCATGGCGGGGCGGGGCGGCGGCTAAAAGCCGGTAAGGCGCAAAGTGGGGCGGCGGGCTAAACGCACGGTCTACCCGATAGGTGCGGCGGGGCAAAGGTACGGCCGGGCCTAGCCACGATGCACATGGCCAACTCAACCCGGCCGCCTGCAAACCGCAAAACAGCCCGCCGTTCCGAAAAATTTCTGCGATACCCTAGCTTGCCCAGCGTGCTCCCGCCCGGGGGCTTACCACGGGCAAGTAGCCGGGGCCGGGAAGTATTCCTCGCTGAAATACTGGCCCGTCGGGCCGTCGGGGCCGAGCAGGGCGTACTTCACGATGCGCTGGCCCGCCTGCGCAACCGTGCTGGTACCCTGGTGGCCCGTAAAGTCGGTCTGGGTGTAGCCGGGGCACACCGCGTTCACCTTGAAGGCAGTGTGGCGCAGGGCGTGGGCCAGGTTGAGGGTGTACATGTTGAGCGCCGTTTTCGAGGCCTGGTAGATGGGGTAGCGGTGGGCCAGCTGCTCGTTGTCGAAGTCGGCGTACAGCGTGAGCGAGGCCATGGCGGTGCTCACGTTGACGATGCGCGGCTGCGGCGACTGGTGCAGCAGGTCGCTAAACGCCTGGGTGACACCGACCACCCCGAACAGGTTGGTTTCGAACACGACCCGGTACTGCTCGGGCGTGTCGCGCAGGGCCGACTGCTCCATGCCGCCCGAGATGCCCGCATTATTAACCAGCACGTCCAGCACCGGGGTTTTGGCGCCAATCGCCGCCCGGGCCGCCTGGATGGAGGCGGCGCTGGTGACATCCAATTGCACGGCTTTTAGGTTGGCAAGCCCGCTAGCGTTCAGCTGCCGCACGGCCGCTTCGCCATTGTCCAAATTGCGGCTACCTAAGTACACAAAGAATCCGTGCTGGGCGAGGAGCTTGGCGACTTCCAGGCCGATGCCCTTGTTAGCACCGGTTACTAAGGCTGATTTCATGTCGAATTACGGTGAGGAATTGTTGAAAAACTGGCGGTATCATTCCGCCAAGATTGTTTGCCTTGCGAGGCAATGAATTGTTTTAAAGGGTGTTGAATGCTAGTGCAAAGCGAGCGCAGTGGGCATGGCGAGCCCCGCTGGCCGTGCGTGTGCCAGTGTTTTTACCCTGCGAAGAGTAGCGCCACCCGTTGGCTCAGCCGGCAGCTGGCCTGAGCAGGGCAGTCGGGGGATAGCCGAACTGCTTTTTAAAGGCGTAGGAGAAATGCGCCAGGTTTTCGAAGCCCACTTCCAGGTACAGCTCCACGGGCTTGCGGTGCTTTTCGGCCAATTGATAATGAGCCAGTGCCAGCCGCCTTTGCGTGAGCCAGCGCTGCGGGCTCAGTTGGAAAGCCTTTTGAAAATCCCGCTTGAACGTGGCGAGGCTCCGGCCAGTCAGGTAGCTGAACCGGGCCAGGGGTAGATTAAACATGTAGTTCGCCTCCATAAACTCGACCAGATTCACTTTGCCGGGCTCCGAGAAATCGGCCAGCACGCCGTCGCTCTGCGGGTGGAGGCTGCGTATGATTTCTAATACCTCCGTGATTTTCACGGCCAGCAGCGCGGCGGGGAGCTGCTGCTCTAAAGTCTGTGGACAGCAAAGGCGGTAGCTTTGCGGCATGCGTCGTCACGAATTAAGCGAACGGGAATGGCAGTTAGTCGAGCCGCACACGCGTGGCCGACTGGGCACGGGACGCGACAACCGAC
>CAJYPK010000030.1 GCA_913776615.1 uncultured Hymenobacter sp. | reverse complement strand
TGGGGTGTGGGGGAGCTGGACGCCAGCATACGTCCGCTCACGTCATTTGCTCGGTCGGCGCCCCCCCTCCCCACGGAGAGGGGGCCGGGGGGTGAGGTCCCCACGCCTGGGCAGCGAAAGGCGAAATACTCCGCTAACTTTTTTTCGCACCCGACTAAGGGGGACCGGGCTAGGGCGGTGTAGTACTGCAAACGATTGGTGCCGCTGGCGCTGTTCGTCGGCAGCGCGGCTGGCCTCATGGCCGCGCTGGCAGTCCCTGCTTATGTCTCCCGTCATTACTCAAGAACTCGTAGCGGCCTACGCCGCCGGCACGGCCACGGCGGCCGAGGCCAGCGCCGTGCGCGCCTGGCTCACCCAGCCCGCCAACCAGCTGCTGGCCCAGCACTGGTTGCAGCTGCACTGGGAAGCGCTGGCCGCCGCCCCGGCCCAGCCCCTGGCCGACGAGCCCGACTACGAAGCCCTGCTGCGGCGCACCCGCCTGCACCTCACGCCCGCCGCGCCGCGCTACCAGCCGGCCCCGGCGTGGCGGCGCTGGGCGGCGGCGGCCGCGCTGGCGGCGACGGTAGCGGGCGGCGGCTGGGTTTTCTACAGCACCCACCGCGCCCCGGCCCCGCTCACCGTGGCCACGGCCTACGGCCAAACCCGCACCCTGACGCTGCCCGACGGCTCGCAGGCCACGCTCAACGGTCACTCCTCGCTGCGCTACGCGGCAACCTGGCAGCCCGACAAGCCCCGCGAGGTGTGGCTCGACGGCGAGGGCTTTTTCTCGGTGCAGCACTTGGCCAATAATCAGCGTTTCCTGGTGCACACCACGGCGGGCTTGCAAGTAGAGGTACTGGGTACCAAGTTCGTAGTGGCCCGGCGGCGCGACCAGACGCGGGTGGTGCTGCTCTCGGGCAAGGTGCGGGTGGAGTTTGACGACCACCAGCAGCCGGACGTGATTCTGCGCCCCGGCGAGCTCGTGGAAACCCACGACGACCAGCCGACCCTCGTGACGCACAAGCGCGTGCACACTGCCCCCTACGCCGCCTGGAAAGACGCCCAGCTCGTGCTCGACGAGACGTCCATCGCCGAGCTGGCCACCCGCCTGCACGACACCTACGGCCTGGAAGTGACGGTGACGACCCCCGAGCTCAACCGCCGCCGCGTGACCGGCACCGTGCCCGTGGGCGAGCTCTCCACCCTGCTGCAAGCCCTGGAAGAAACCTTCCACCTCCAAGCCACCCGCGAAGGCAATCGCCTCACGCTGGCCGAAAAAAAATAGCCTTTTTCTCTTCCCCCACCCATTTATGCGACCACTCCTTACCCCCGTGGGCAAACACTACCGCCGCCCGGCCTCGCTGGCCGCTGGCGTATTGCTGCTGCACGCGCTGCACTCGCCGGCTGCGGCCCAGCTACTGGCCGTCAACGTCTCGGCCCAGAGCACGCCGGCCCCCGCGCCCACCGTTTCCGTTTCGCTCAAAACCCTGCTCAAGCAGTGGGAAGCTGAATACCACGCTACTATTTTCTACGAAAGCAACCTGGTAGATAACAAGCGCGTGCCCGTGCCGACCGCGCCCGCTGCGACCCTGGCCGCGCGCCTGGCCAGCGTGCTGCCCGCCGCCAATTTGCAATTCAAGGAGCTGCGCGCTAATTACTTCGTCGTGACCGGCCGCCCGGCCCCGGCTGGCGGGGCCAGCGCCGCCGTGGCCCCGCAAAACGTGCCCGTCTCGGGCCGCGTAACTGACGCCAAGGGCGAGGCCCTGCCCGGCGTAACGGTGCTCGTGAAGGGCACTACCATCGGCACCTCGACCGGGGCCGACGGCAGCTTCTCGCTGAGCGTTCCCGAAAACAGCACCTTGGTGTTCAGCTCGATTGGCTATAAGAACCAGGAGCTGCCCGTGACCGGCGCAACCAGCACCATCGCCATCCGCATGACGGACGATGCGCAGTCGCTGACCGAAGTAGTGGTAGTGGGCTACGGCACCCAGACCCGGCAGGACCTCTCGACCTCGGTGGCCTCGGTGGGCAACGCGGCGCTGAGCCGCCAGCCGGTGGCGGGCTTCGACCAGGCCTTGCAGGGCCAGGCGCCCGGCGTGCAGGTGGCCGCGCCCAGCGGCGCGCCCGGCGCGGGCATCTCGGTGCGGGTGCGCGGGTCGGCTTCGCTGAACCTGAACGGCTCGCCGCTGTACGTGATCGACGGCGTGCCCGTGCTGCCCGATTACCAGCAGGAGATTTCAGTGGGCAACCAGCGCCTCAACCCGCTCAACAGCATCAACCCCAACGACATCGAGAGCATCGACGTGCTGAAGGACGGCGCGGCCGCCGCCATCTACGGCGTGCGGGCGGCCAACGGGGTAGTCGTCATCACGACCAAGCGCGGCAAGGTGGGCCAGGCGCAGGTGGGCCTGAGCGTGTACTACGGCGTGCAGAAGCTGCGTAAGAAGCTCGACGTGCTGAATGCCCAGCAGTTCATCCAGGAATTCAACGAGATTCAAACCAACGCCGGGCTGGCCCCGGTGAGTGCCAACGACCCGCGCCTGCAAAGCAACACCGACTGGCAAGACGAGGTGTACCGCACGGCCAGCCTGCAAAACTACCAGCTCAACGTGAGCGGCGGCACCGACAAGACCCGCTACTACATCGCCGGCGGCTACTTCAACCAGCAGGGCATCAGCCAGAACTCGGGCTTCGACCGCTTCAACTTCAAGATCAACCTGGAGCAAACTATCAGTGAGCGCTTCCGGATGGGCACCAACCTCAACCTGAGCCGCACCCACACCAACGGCAGCGTGCGCTCGGAGCTGGCGCTCGGCAACTCGGGTACGGTGCTGGGGGCACTCTCGCAGATTCCCAACATCCCGGTGCGCAATGCCGACGGCACCTACGGCGTGAACCCGCTCAACCAGTCGGACAACCCGGTGGGCAACCTCTACGAGTCGAACAACCAGGCCATCGTGTACCAGGCCATCGGCAACGTCTACGGCGAATTTGACCTGCTCAAAAATCTGAAGCTGCGCTCGTCGCTGGGCCTGGACTTCCGCACCCAGACCGAAAATCAGTTTACGAGCCGCAACTACCCCGGCACGGCCAACGCCGACGCCTCGACCCGCGGCTCGGCCCGCACGGCCACCAACCAGCAGGTGATCTGGCTGAACGAGAACACCGTCACCTACAACCCCAACCTCGGCGACCGGCACCACCTCACCCTGCTGGCCGGCGAGTCGATGCAAGCCAGCAGCCGCTTTACCTCGGGCGCGAGCACCCAGGGCTTCGTGTCGAACGCCGTGCCCTACCTCAGCTCGGGGGCCATTGCCTCGGGCATTCCGAGCAGCTACGCCGACGAATGGGCCTTGCTGAGCGTATTTGGCCGGGCCAACTACGACTTTGATGGCAAGTACCTGTTCTCGGCCAGCCTGCGCGCCGACGGCACCAGCCGCTTCGTTAATAAGTACAAGTTTGGCTACTTCCCGGCCGTAAGCGCGGCCTGGCGCATCTCGAAGGAAAACTTCTTCCCGCAGGGCGGGCCGGTCTCGGACCTGAAGCTGCGCGCCAGCTTCGGGGCCAACGGCAACCAGGAGATTTACACCTACCAGCGCTTCTCGCGCTACACTACCTCGGGCGTGGCCTACCAGGGCAGCGGCTCGGCCATCGTGGGCGGCGTGACGCAGAGCGACATCGGCAACAACGACCTGCGCTGGGAAACTACCTACCAGTACAACGGGGGCCTCGACCTGAGCATGCTGGACAACCGGCTGACGTTCACGTTTGACATCTACAACAAGCAAACCAAGGACTTGCTGCTCGACGTGCCCATTCCGGTGAGCACCGGCGCGGGCAACCTGAACGTGACCCAGAACATCGGTAAGATTCAGAACCGCGGCATTGAGATCGGGCTGGTAACGACCAACGTGCAGGCCCAGGATAACGGCTTCGGTTGGACTACGAACTTCAACGTGAGCGGCAACCGCAACAAGATTCTGGACCTGGGCCAGCAGGTGAGCGACGCCGGCGTCGCCTCGCCCCGCACCATTATTTACGGCTCCAGCATTTCGCAGCCGGGCCAGCCGCTGGGCGCGTTTTACGGTTACGTAAACCAAGGTATTGTGCAAACCAACGCCGAGGGCGCGAACCTGCCCAGCCAGAACGGCCAGAAGCCCAAGGCCGGCGACCTGAAGTTTGCCGACCTCAACGGCGACGGCAACATTACGCCCGCCGACCGCACCATCATCGGCAACCCCAACCCCAAGGCATTTGCCGGGGTGACCAACAACTTCTCGTACAAAGGCATCGAGCTGAGCGTGTTCTTCCAGGGGCAGTTTGGCAACCAGATCTACAACCAGACGCGCCAGATCCTGGAGTCGCAGTCGGACCCGCTGAACCAGAGCACCCGCGTGCTCAACCACTGGACGCCCACCAACACCAACACCGACATTCCGCGCCCGGTACGCAACGACCCGAACCAGAACAACCGCTTTTCGAGCCGCTGGCTGGAGGATGGCTCCTACGTGCGCCTCAAAAACGTGACGCTGGCCTACAACTTCCCCACTACCCTGAGCAAGCGGGCGGCCATCCAGAACCTGCGCCTCTACGTGACGGCCCAGAACCTGGTGACCTGGACCAACTACCTGGGCTACGACCCGGAGGTGAACGCCGACCCCTTCAGCCAGACCGGCTTCGGCCGCGACTACGGCGTGTATCCGCAGTCGCGCACCTTCACGGTCGGTCTCAACGCCAATTTCTAAGTCGCCCGCCGCTAGTCTAGAATTCCCATGAAAAAAGTAGTCATTCCGGCACTGGCCAGCCTTACGCTGCTGGCCAGCTGCGACTTTCTCAAAAAAGAGCCCCTGGGCAGCATCACGCCCGAAAATTTCTTCAAGACCTCGGACGACGCCGAGGCCAGCCTCACGGCCACCTACGACGCCTTGCAGAACACCGGGGCCTACGGCCAGGACCTGAACGTGATGGGCGAGATGCCCTCCGACAACTGCACCAGCGCCAACGGCGACGTGAACGCGATGGATAAGATTATCTGGACGCCGACCACCAGCCAGGTGTACAACGTGTACCGCCAGGGCTACGTCGGCGTGAACCGGGCCAACATCGTGCTCAAATACGTGCCCACCGTAACGATGGACACGGCCCGCCGCAGCCAGATTTTGGGCGAGGCGCGCTTTATCCGGGCGCTGAATTATTTCAACCTGGCCCGCGTGTACGGCGGGGTGCCGCTGCGCCTCACGCCCACCGAGAGCGGGGCCGCGGCCGACGTGAACCTGGCCCGCGCCACCACCGACCAGGTGTACGACCAGGTGGTGGCCGACTTGCAGCGCGCCATCATCCAACTGAAGGACAGCAACCCCAACCGGGCTTCCAAAAACTCGGCCCGCGCCCTGCTGGCCCGGGTGCAGCTCACCCGCCGCAACTGGGCGGCGGCCCAGGCGGCCGCCGCCAGCGTAACGGGCGTGGCACTGGCCCAGCCGTTCAAGTCGCTGTACCCGGCCGAGAACAAGAGCAGCGAGTCGCTTTTCGAGATTCAGTACGCCGGCAATGCCGACGGGGGCAACATCCTGCCCGACCTGCTGCTGCCCTCGCCGCTGGCCACCTACGCGTTTCCGAAGTTTAACATCCCCACCACCGAGTTGCTGGCCTACGCCGACACCGTGAACGACAAGCGCTGGGCCTTCAACGGCATCGTGAACTCGGCCGCGGGCCGGGTGATTGGCCGCGACCACGCCAGCTACATCGACGGTAAACCCGGCCGCAACGGCAATGCTAACGATGTAGGGCCGTTCGTGTACAAGTGGACCAGCATCGGCAACAACTTCAACTCGACCGACAACACCTACGTGCTGCGCTACGCCGAAGTGCTGCTGACGCTGGCCGAGGCCATCAACGAGCAAACCGGTCCCAGCGCCAGCGTGCTGACGCCGCTGAACGCCGTGCGCCAGCGCGCCGGCCTCGCGGCCCTCACCCTAGCCTCGCCCCAGGCCCTGAGCAAGCAGGCCCTGCGCAACGAGATTGACCGCCAGCGCCGCCTGGAGCTGGCCTTCGAGGGCGAGCGGTGGTTCGACCTGCTGCGCTACGCCCGCCACACGGCCGCCGACGGCTCGGCCACCCACGCCGTCAACGCGCTCGACATCATCCAGCAGATGAAGGGCTCGCGCGACGTCAACTACCTGCTCTTCCCCTTCCCGCAGCAGGAAATCAATACCAACCCTTTGCTGCAACAAAACCCCGGGTACTAAGGCCGTGGCCGTTTCGGGGCGGGGTGGGAAAAGTGAAATAGTCACGCTTGCTGCCCTGGAACGGCCCTTGGCTTGGGGTGGGCATTACCCTGCGGCGGCCAATTTGCCCCCGGCTGTTAGGTAGAAAAACTTCGCGTTTTTCATTTGTTTTTCTACCTCGCAGCTGTGATGGCAAGCGTTGGCTTAGTGCAAATTCTAAATCAACGCACCTTGTGTTGTTTCCCAGACGTGGGGACCTCACCCCCCGGCCCCCTCTCCTTGGGGAGAGGGGGAGCCGACCGCTAGCACACGCAAGCAGTTGCCAGGTTCGGTAATCGTCAGGCTCCCCCTCTCCCCAAGGAGAGGGGGCCGGGGGGTGAGGTCCCCACGTCTGGGCAGCCAAAAAACATGCATCAACCCAGCAACCGCTTTAGTGCGCCGCTCGGCTGCCTTCGCCAAGTATCGAGGCTGTTATAGGAAGTAGGTCAACCAAAAACGTCCGTCATGCTGAGCTTGCCGAAGCATCTTGGCAGGTTCGTTGAAGGGCTCAGCAACGAAGCGACCAAGATGCTTCGGCAAGCTCAGCATGACATACAGTTGTTTAATCGTATCCCTTTTAGACAACTTCATTATTTCTAAGCTGAATATAGTCCCTCCTTCCGCCTTTTTCAATTAACTACCTGCCGATGGTGCAGCCCCGCGCCATCGGCGGGTGAACTTGCTTACAAGCTACCCCCAACCGCTTCCCTTATTTATTCCGGCTCTCATCTTTTTCCACTTGAAAACCATCCGCATTGCGACCTCGCTGCTGGCGCTGGCCGCTGGCCCGGCTCTCTTACCGCACTCCGCGCTCGCCCAGCGCCGCTCGGGCGACGTCGCGGCCTGGGTTACCACTCCCGACCAAAGCCAGCAGCTCCGGCCGCAGGCGGGCCTGGCCTTTGGCAAAGCCGCGCCGGCCGGGGCCGTGATCGAGGTGGACGACAGCCAGCGCTTCCAGACGATGGACGGCTTCGGCTACTGCCTCACCGGGGGCAGCGCCGAGCTGCTGCACGCCATGAGCGCCCCGGCCCGGGCCAAGCTGCTGCGCGAGCTGTTCGGCAGCGGCCCCCAGGACATCGGCGTGAGCTACCTGCGGCTGAGCATCGGGGCCTCCGACCTCGACGCGACGGTATTTAGCTACGACGACCTGCCCGCCGGGCAGACCGACCCCACGCTCGCCCGCTTCAGCCTGGCTCCCGACGAGCCGCACCTCATCCCGGTGCTGAAGGAGATTCTGGCCATTAATCCGAAGATCAAGCTGCTGGGCTCGCCCTGGAGCCCGCCGGCCTGGATGAAAACCAACGAGGCCACCAAGGGCGGCTCGCTCAAGCCCGAGTACTACGGGGCCTACGCCCAGTACTTTGTAAAGTACCTCCAGGGCATGCGGGCGCAGGGGATTACCATCGACGCCATCACGGTGCAGAACGAGCCCCTGCACCCCGGCAACAACCCCAGCCTGCTCATGACGGCCGAGCCGCAGGCCGAGTTTATCGGCCGGCACCTGGGGCCGGCCTTTCAGCGGGCGGGGCTCAAGACCAAAATTATCTGCTACGACCACAACTGCGACAAGCCCGAGTACCCGCTCACGGTGCTGGGCGACGCTACGGCCCGGCCCTTCGTCGATGGCTCGGCCTTTCACCTTTACGCTGGCCCCATTGAGGCGCTGAGCAAGGTGCACGACGCCTACCCGCAGAAAAACGTGTACTTCACCGAGCAGTGGACGGGCTCGAAAACGAGCTTCGCCAGCAACCTGGGCTGGCACGTGAAGAACCTCGAAATCGGCGCGCCGCGCAACTGGGCCAAGGCCGTGCTGGAATGGAACCTGGCCGCCGACCCCAACCAGAACCCGCACACGCCCGGCGGCTGCACCGAGTGCCTGGGCGCGCTCACGCTGGCCCCCGGCGACCAGGTGACCCGCAACGTGGCCTACTACACGGTAGCCCACGCCAGCAAGTTTGTGCCCGCCGGCTCGGTGCGCCTCGGCTCGACCAATGCCGGCGTGCTGCCCAACGTGGCGTACCGCACCCCCAGCGGCGGCCACGTGCTGCTCGTGGTCAACGACCAGGCCAGTCCGCAATCATTCAGCCTACGCTACCAGGGCCGCACGGCGGCGGCCACGCTGCCGGCCGGCGCGGTGGCTACCTACGTGTGGTAGCGGCCATTAGCTTTTTTACGCTCTTCTCTTTCCCACCCGTTCGGTATGTATTCGTCGCTTTGCCTTCGCTGGCGCCCGGTAGTGGGCGCGCTCGCCCTGCTCACGGCCCTCGGCACGGGCTGCCAGAAAGACGGGGGCGGCTCGTCGCCCGCGCCGGCCCCCGCGCCCCCGCCGCCCACGGCGGCCAGCCCCTCGCAGGTAGCGGTGTGGCTCACCATGCCCGATAAGTCGGCCCTGTTCTACCGCCAGAAAGTGAGCCTGCGGTTTGAGGCCACTACCAACGCCAACCCCACCATCGCGGTCGATACCACCCAGACCTACCAGACGATGGACGGCTTCGGCTACTGCCTCACCGGGGGCAGCGCCCAGCTCATGGGCCGCATGAGTGCCCCGGCCCGCGCCGCGCTCATCAAGGAGTTGTTTGCCACCGACAGCACCTCGCTGGGCGTGAGCTACCTGCGGGTGAGCATCGGGGCCTCCGACCTCGACCCGGCGGTATTCACCTACGACGACGGCCCCGCCGACCCCACGCTGGCCAATTTCAGCCTCGCCCCCGACCGCACTTACCTCATTCCGGTGCTCAAGGAGATTCTGGCCGTGAACCCGGGCATTAAAATCCTGGGCTCGCCCTGGACGGCCCCCACCTGGATGAAAACCAACGGCAGCAGCGTGGGCGGCAGCCTGCTGCCGCAGTACTACGGGGCTTACGCCCAATACTTCGTCAAGTACCTCCAGGGCATGAAGGAGGCGGGCATCACCATCGACGCCGTAACGCTGCAAAACGAGCCGCTCAACCCCTACAACAACCCCAGTCTGGTGATGCAGGCCAGTGAGCAGGCCGACTTTATCAAGAATCACGTGGGGCCGGCCTTCCGGGCGGCGGGGCTGTCCACCAAGATTATCGCCTACGACCACAACGCCGACCGCCCCGACTACCCGCAGGCCGTGCTGGCCGACGCCGGGGCCAATCCCTTCGTCGATGGCTCGGCCTTTCACTTGTACGGCGGCACGATGGATGCCCTCACGAGCGTGCACCAGGCCTACCCCACCAAGAACGTGTACTTCACCGAGCAGTGGACCCAGGCCCCCGGCAACTTCGCCGCCGACGTGCCCTGGCACGCGGCCAATCTCGTGATTGCCGCCCCGCGCAACTGGAGCCGCAACGTGCTGGAGTGGAACCTGGCCAATGATCCGTCGTTTGGCCCGCACACGCCGGGCGGCTGCACGCAGTGCCTCGGGGCCATCACCATCGGCGGCGACGCGGTGACGCGCAACCCCGCCTACTACAGCATAGCCCACGCCGCCAAGTTTGTGCGTCCGGGCTCGGTACGGGTGGCGACCAACGTCCCCACCAACCTGCCCAACGTGGCTTACAAAACCCCCGGCGGCAAGCGCGTGCTGATGGTCGTGAACACGGGCAATGCCTTGCAGAATTTTAATATCCAGTACAAAGGCAAGGTCGTGAGCACCTCGCTCTACGCGGGCGCGGTAGCCACCTATATTTGGTAGCGCCGCCCGCGTCGGCTTTCCTTTTCCCACCCGCTTTCATCTTGATGACTACCAAGCTCCTGCCGGCCGCGCTGCTGGCGGCGGCCGCCGGGCTCGCCCCGGCCGCCGCCCAGACTGCCAACTCTCCCTACTCCGCCGCCGGCAAACAGGCGCAGGCGTTCATTACCGCCCAGGGCACGAGCCAGCGGCTGGCCCCCGGCCCGGCGCTCAGCTTCGCCCCCGCCGCCCAGCCCGTCGAAACCCAGGTATGCGTGTTCGTGGATCCCGGCCACCAGTTTCAGACCCTGCTCGGCATCGGCGGGGCGCTCACCGACGCCTCGGCCGAGGTATTTGCCAAGCTGCCCAAGGCCCAGCAGCAGGAACTACTGCAAGCGTACTACAGCCCCAGCCAGGGCATCGGCTATTCGCTGGCCCGCACCAACATTGCCAGCTGCGACTTTTCGAGCGGCAGCTATACCTACGTAGCCGATAACGACGTTAGTCTCAAGTCGTTTAGCGTGAAGCACGACGAGCAGTACAAGATTCCGCTCATCCGGCAGGCCACGGCGGCGGCGGGCGGCAAGCTGCCGCTGTTCGTGAGCCCCTGGAGCCCGCCGGCCTGGATGAAAACCAACCACGACCTGCTGCACGGCGGCAAGCTGCTGCCGCAGTTTCGCCAGCCCTGGGCCGAGCACTACGTGAAGTTTATTCAGACCTACGAGAAGATGGGCATTCCCATCTGGGGCCTGTCGGTGCAGAACGAGCCGATGGCCACCCAGAAGTGGGAATCGTGCCTCTACACGGCCGAGGAGGAGCGCGACTTCATCAAGGGCTACCTCGGGCCGACGCTGGCCAAGGCCGGGCTGGGCGGCAAAAAGCTCATCGCCTGGGACCACAACCGCGACCTGCTCTACCAGCGCGCCAGCACCGTGCTCGACGACCCGGCCGCCGCCAAGTACGTGTGGGGCATCGGCTACCACTGGTACGAAACCTGGACCACCAGCGGCCCGCTCTTCGACAACGAGCGCCGGGTAAAGGAGGCGTTTCCGAATACTAACCTCATGTTCACCGAGGGCTGCGTGGAAAACTTCAAGTTTGACCAAGTCAACGACTGGAAGCTGGGCGAGCGCTACGGCAACTCCATGATCAACGACTTCAACGCCGGCACCGTGGGCTGGACCGACTGGAACATCTTGCTCGACGAGACCGGCGGCCCCAACCACGTGGGCAACTTCTGCTTCGCGCCCGTCATCGCCGATACCAAGGCTGGTAAGCTCATCTACACCAACGCCTACTACTACATCGGGCACTTCTCGAAGTTCGTGCGCCCCGGCGCCAAGCGCGTGGCCACCACCACCAACCGCGACTGGCTGCAAGCCACCGCCTTCCGCAACGCCGACGGCAAGCTGGCCGTGGTCGTGATGAACAGCGCCGACAAGCCCCAGGAGTTTCAGCTCTGGATCAAGGGCCAGGCCGCCAGCGCCACCGCCGCGCCCCACTCGATGGCGACTTACGTACTTAACTAACTTTTTAGCACAGAGTTAGGGGAGTAAAAAGGAGTTTCACGGAGTGCAATAGCTCTTTGTGAAACTCCTTTTTACTCCCCTAACTCTGTGCTAAACCCTTTTCCTCCCCACTATGAAAAGCCTGCTACTCTATCTGCTAGCCCTGCCCACCCTAACCCTCGCCCAAACTACCACCAGCCCCCTGCTCCGCGCCGAAGGCTCCAAAATCGTGGACGGCCAGCACCGCGAAGTACTGCTGCAAGGCATGAACCTCGGCGGCTGGCTTTTGCAGGAAGGCTACATGATGAAGCCCGGCTACGGCGGCACCCAGGGCTCGGTGAAAAAGGTGCTCTACCAGGCTGGCCTGAGCGACGCGCAGGTGGAAAAATTCTACCGGCAGTACCGCGACAACTTCATCACTAAGGCTGACATCGACTTCATTGCCCAGCAGGGCTTTAACTGCATCCGGCTGCCGCTGCACTACGATTTGTTTCTGACCCCGGCCCAGCGCGCCGTGCGCAACGGCGTCATCCGCGGCACCGTGCCCTACGCCGACTACGTGGCCCAGCTCAAGCAGTGGCAGCAAAAAGGTGAACTGTTTCAGGAGCCCGCCAAGCTCGAAGCCATTCGCCTCATTGACCAAACGCTGGCTTGGTGCGCGGCCAACAAGCTCTACGTGGTGCTCGACCTCCACGCCGCGCCCGGCGCCCAGGGTACCGACACCAACATTGCCGACGCCCTGCAAGCCAACGACTTCTGGAACGAGCCGGTGTACCAGGAAATCACCAACGGCCTGTGGGCCACGCTGGCCCGCCGCTACAAAAACGACGGCCGCATCGCCATGTACGACCTCATCAACGAGCCCAACAACGTGCCCGGCGGCAACCCGCCCATTCAGGCCATGTTCGAGAAGCTCATCAACACGGTGCGGGCCGCGGGCGACCACCACCTGCTGCTGCTCGAAGGCAACGGCTTCGGCAACAACTACAACGGCATCGAGAAAAAGACCTTCACCCATCCGGAAAACCTCGTCTACAACTCGCACCGCTACAGCATCCTGCCCAAGTATCCGCTCAGCAACGCCCTGGACGCCAGCAACCCCGACGCCAATCAGCTCGGTACCCTCGCCAACCTCGTGCATTTCCGCGAAGCCCAGCAAGTGCCGGTATGGGTTGGCGAAACCGGCGAAAACTCGGCTCAGTGGATGGGCGAGGCCGCCCACAACCTCAACAGCGTCGGCATCGGCTGGTGCAACTGGACTTACAAGCGCTTCAACGACAAGCCCATCGCCGCCCTGCTACGCATCAAGCCGCCCTACCTCGTCGATGTCAAAAGCGCCGCCGACCTGCCGATTATTCTGGAGAATATCAAGTTCAGGAACTGCGTGCCCAACCCCGAGGTCATCGCGGCGCTGAAGGCGGAGTTGAAGAAGTAGCTACTTGTTAACACCTAGTTTATAGCGTCTCTCACTTCAGTAAAATTATTGAGGGGTAACACCAAGCTCCAGCTTGGTGATGCGGTAGGACGCGCCCGCCGAGCGCATCACCAAGCTGGAGCTTGGTGTTACAGTCCAGACAAATGAAGGAAATACATTCACCTGATAAATACGATCAATAACGCCTGTCATGCTGAGCCTGCGAAGCATCTTGTCAGGTTAGGATGAATTCATTCCAACGCGATAAGATGCTTCGCAAGCTCAGCATGACGGGCGTTTTTTCAACTAATCATATGAAATTTAAGCGGCTGCCATCCCTACTACTCGTCTTCTTAATCAGCCTCCGGCTGGCCGCCCAAACGCCCCCGCCCGCCGGCCGCGTGGTCGTCACGCACCTCGACTCCAAGCTCCTGCGCGGCAACCCCGGCGACGAAAATCCGCGCCGGCGCGTGAGCGTGTACCTGCCGCCCGGCTACGAGGCCAGCCCCGGCCAGCGCTACCCGGTGCTGTACTACCTGCACGGCTTCACCTGGAACGACAGCCTGATTTTCAACCAGGACGGCATGAAAGCCCTGCTCGACCAAGCAATTGCGGCCGGGCAAATCCGCCCCCTCATCGTGGTGGTGCCCAACGAGCAAACTCGCTTCGGCGGCAGTTGGTACGTCAACTCGGCCACCAACGGCCCCTGGGCCGACTTCACCGCCCGCGAGCTCATTACGTTCATCGACAAGCAGTTTCGCACCCTGGCCCGGCCCGGCAGCCGGGGACTGGCCGGCCACTCAATGGGCGGCGGGGGCACCCTGCGGCTGGCCCTGGCTTACCCTGGCACCTGGGCCGCCGCCTACGCCCTGAGCCCGGCCTTCCTGGGGCCGCACCCCAGCTACCTGCCCGGCCCGGGCGTGGGGCCGGCCCTGCGGGCCCGCAGCGCGGCCGAGGTGCAGCGCAGCCACACTTCCCTGGCGGCTGTGTCGCTGGCCCGCGCCTTTTCGCCCAATCCCAAGGCCGCGCCGTTCGGGGCCAATTTCCCCGGCTCGCTGGGGGCCGACAGCCTAATCCGGCGCGAGGCCGTGCTGACGCGCTGGGTGCTGGCCTCGCCGCTCTACACGCTGCCCATTCGCCCGGCGGCCCTGCGCCAACTGCGGGCGCTGGCCTTCGACTGGGGCGCCCAAGACGAGGTGAAGCACATTCCGCCCACCTGCCGCCAATTCAGTAATTTACTGACCGTGTACGGTATCCAACACACGGCCGAAGAGTACGAGGGCACCCACGGTAGCCGCATCATGGGTCCCACCGGGCGCATGTACCAGCAGGTGCTGCCGTTTTTCAATCGGCACCTGGATTTTACGAATTAATCTCGCAGCGGCTAGCACGCCGCCCCTAATCACTGATTCCCATGCGCCCTTACCTGCCGCTGCTCGGGCTGCTGGTGGCTACTGCCACCGCTGGCCACGCCACCGCTCCCCCGCCCGCCGCTCCCAAGCCCGTCGTTATTCTTTTCGTCGGCAACAGCTTTTTTCACGGGGCCTTCGAGCCGGTGCTGACGTACAACGCCGCCGCCATCACCGACGAGAATTTTCAACCTAATCGCACTGGCCAGCGTCGCCGCCAGTACGAGCACGAGGCCGGGCCGTGGGGCGGCATCCCGGGTATTTTTAAAAAGCTGACCGACGAGGCGGGCCTCCATTACGAGGTGCACCTGGAGGCCATCAGCGGGCAAACGCTGAAATTTCACTACGACAGCGCGCTGGCCGTCATCCAGCAGCCGAAGTGGGATAAGGTAATCATGCACGACTACAGCACCGGCCCCGTGCCCGCCCGCCACGGCGGCCAGCCGGCCCGCTTCTACGAGTACGCCACCAAGCTGGAGCAGGCCGTGCACCAGGCCAGCCCGCGGGCCAAGGTATATCTCTACCAAACCTGGGCGCGGGCCGACCAGACCTATCCCGCCGGCAAAGGCTACTCCGGCCTGCCCCTCGATTCCATGACCGCCGACTTGCACCACGCTTACTACCAGGAAGCTGCGCGGGACAAACACTTCGCCGGCGTGGCCCCGGCCGGTGATGCCTGGCTGCGCGCCGTGCGCCAGGGCGTGGCCGACCCCAATCCTTACGACGCCGCCGAGCCCGGCAAAATCGACCTCTGGGGCCGCGACCACTACCACCCCAGCATCTACGGGGCCTACCTCAACGCCTGCGTGGTGCTGGCCGAAGTAACCGGCTACGACCCGCGCAAGCTCGGGGCCGGCGAGCAGGCCGCCGCCGCCCTCGGCATCGCGCCGGCAGTCGCCGTGCAGCTGCAAAAAATCGCCTACGAGCAGGTGCTGGCGGGCCCGGGGCTAGCCCGTGGCCAAAACCTGCGGGGCAGGTAGCGGTTGGGGAGAATACCAGCCCACGCAGGTGGGCTCTTGTACTCTTTTTCTTCTCTTTACCAACCTCCCTTTCTCTTCCAATGGCTGAAATTAAAGCCCTGGCTGCCAAGCAGGCCCGCGGCCCGCTCGAACCGTTTAGCTACGAGCCCGGCCCGCTGGGCGCCGAAGAAGTAGACATCGCCGTCGAATACTGCGGCATCTGCCACTCCGATTTGTCGATGCTCGACAATGAGTGGGGCATCGCCTCCTATCCGTTCGTGCCCGGCCACGAGGCCATCGGCCGTATCGTGGGCCTGGGCGAAGTAGCCGCCAAGAAGGGCCTCGAAATCGGCCAGCGCGTGGGCGTGGGCTGGAGCGCCCACAGCTGCCTGCACTGCGAGCCCTGCCTGAACGGCGACCAGCAGATGTGCACCACCTTGCAGCCCACCATCGTGGGGCGGCACGGGGCCTTCGCCCAGCAGGTGCGCAGCCACTGGGTCTGGGCCGTGCCGATTCCCGACGGCGTCGATGCCGCCGAAGCCGGCCCGCTGCTCTGCGGCGGCGTTACGGTGTTCGCTCCTATCATGGACCACGTGCAGCCCACCGACCGCGTCGGCGTGTTCGGCATCGGCGGCCTGGGCCACCTGGCCGTTAAGTTTCTCAGCGCCTGGGGCTGCGACGTTACTGCCTTCACCTCCAGCCCGCGTAAGATTGAGGAAGCGCACAAGCTGGGCGCTACCCGCACGGCTTCCAGCACCGACAAGGCCGAGCTCAAAAAGCTGGCCCGTACGTTTGATTTCATCCTAATCACGGCCAACGTATCGCTCGACTGGAACGACATCATCGCCATGCTCAAGCCCAATGGCCGCCTGCACATCGTGGGGGCCGTGCTGGAGCCCATCCCGGTGTCGGTATTCCCGCTGCTGCTCAACAATCAGTCGGTCGGGGCTTCTCCCACCGGCAACCGCGCTCAGATTGACAAGATGCTGCGCTTCTGCGCCCAGCACGACATCAAGCCCCTCACCGAACACTTCCCGATGAGCGAGGCCAATGCCGCCCTCGATCATTTGCGCTCGGGCAAGGCGCACTACCGCATCGTGCTCGACGCCAACCTCTGATCGCAGATTTAACGGATTTAACGGATTTCGGGGATACGCCCGCCTGCCTGCGGCGGCGGGCTGACTGGGCTCGGCGAAGTTCGATTATCTGCTTTTGATAGAGAACGGCTGGTCGCGGTGGCGACTGGCCGTTTTTTTATGCCTCGCCGCAGGGCGAATTGCTGAATGGCTTCGTGAAAAACAAGTAGATGCGCGAAATTCCAGTAAACCGCTTGCAAACAATCGTTCGGCTCTCCCTCTCCTTTTCGGAGAGGGGGCCGGGGGGTGAGGCGCCACGTTCGGATGGCGATATATTTTCAATTCCCGTACAGTGAGTGCTCAGGAGGTAAAGCGCTACATTCACATGTCCGCTCTTTTCAAAGCAAAAGGCACGCTGCCGTATTCTGCACGCTCCCGCCGCAATCCCGCACCCGCAACGCTTACCACCTACCGTATCTTTGCCGAGCTATGTCGCGCCCCCTCCCCTACCGTCACCGCCTCGTGAGTGCCTTGCTGGCCCTGATGGTGCTGGCTACGTCGGTGGGGCTCACGGCTGAGCGGCACCGCTGCCGCATCAGCGGGCGCAGCACGGTGGCCCTTAGCCTACCGGGGCTGGCCAGCCACGACGACGAGGCCCCCGCCGGCCCGACCAAGCCCGGCCGCCCCTGCGGCAAGCGCCGCGCCGACGGCTGCTGCGACGTCAGCCATCAGCACCACAAGCTCAGCGCCCAGAGCGCCGATGCGGGCCTGGCCAAATGGCTGCCCGAGCCCCCCGCGCACCTGCCGCCGGCCATCCTGCCCGAGCCGGTGTGGATGGGCTTCGTACGTGCCGCCCCCCTGGCGGCCAGCGTGGCCGTGGGTACGGCCGCCAACTCGTCGCCGCCCGGCGTACCGCGGGCGGGGCGCGTGCTGCTGACGCGGCACTGCACGCTGGTAGTCTAGCTTTTTTTGAAAAACCGCAAGTCCGGCCGCTTCGGCCTGGGCGTATGTTTTTCTGAAAATTGCTAACTACTCTTTCCCATGCACTTACCTAGCGGGAATAGCCCGCGTCTTATCTTTCTTTTACTGAGCAGCTTGCCGCTGCTGGCCCATGCTCAGAGCGGAGCCGCCGTACGCGGCGAGGTGCGCGAGTCCGGCGGCGCGGCCGGCCCCGTACCCGGCGCGGTCGTGCGCTGGCTGCTACCGGGCGGGGCCAGCGGCCCTACCACTACTACCGACGGGGCGGGCGTATTCACCCTCGCCTTTCCGGCCCAGGCCAAGCCCCGCCTCATCGTGAGCGCGGTGGGCTACACTTCCGATACGCTGACCGTGCCCACCACCAGCACGCCCTACCTGCGCGTGAGCCTGCGCGGCGGCGCGGCCCTCGGCGAAGTGACCGTAACGGCCAAGGCTCTGGCCTATTCGGCCAAATCGGTGGGTAGCCTGCAAACCATCAGCGCCCGCGACCTTACCAAATCGGCCTGCTGCAACCTGGCCGAAAGCTTCGAGACCAACGCGGCCGTGGAGGTGAGCACCGCCGACGCTGTGAGCGGGGCCAAGCAGATTCAGCTGCTGGGCCTCGACGGTGCGTACTCTTTACTGACCGTCGACAACCAGCCCGCTCTGCGCGGGCTCTCGGCCCCCTACCGGCTGGGCTACCTGGCCGGCCCCTGGATCGGCAGCATCGACATTATCAAGGGTACCGGCTCGGTGGTGAATGGCTACGAAGGCATTTCGGGCCAGGTCAATGTGCAGCTCAAGGAGCCCGACCTTACCGAGCAGCTGCTGCTGAACGCCTACGTCAACGACCTCGGCAAATTTGACCTCAACGCCGTAGCCTCCCAACGCTTCACTAAAAAGTGGAGCAACGTGCTGCTGCTGCACACCGACCACCTCGGCAACCGCGTGGACCGCAACGGCGACGGCTTTCTCGACCTGCCCCTGGCCACGCAGTTCAACGGCTATGATAAAGTCAAGTACAAATCGGGCACCGGCCTGGTGGCCGAGCTGGGCGTGGGGGCCATCCGCGAAACGCGCCAGGGCGGCCAGCTGGGTTTCCGCGAAAACGAGGCCGACGCCTACCGCGTGGCCTACGGCACTACGCAGACTACCCACCGCTACACGGCCCAGGCCCGCACCTCTTATACCTGGCCCGGCCGGCCCTTCCAGAGCCTGGGCTTGCTGGTAAATGGCACGAGCCACGACTTCAACTCGACCTATTCTTTCCGGCAGGATAGCGGCCCGCGCTTCTACAACGGCCACCAAAACACCGGCCAGGCTACGCTGCTGTTCCAGAGCATTATCGGTGACACCCGGCACACCTACCGCACGGGCCTGAGCTTTTTGTACGACGACTACTCCGAGCTGCTCACCAATGGCGACACACCCGCCTTGCTCGCGGCTGGCCTGCGTCCGCAGCGCACCGAGCGCGTACCCGGTGCCTTCGCCGAGTACACCTACGCCAATACTCGCAACCTGACCGTAGTGGCCGGCCTGCGCACCGACTACCACAACCTCTACGGCTGGCAGGTGACGCCCCGCTTCAACCTCAAGTACGACCTGCGGCCGGCTACCGCGCTGCGTCTCTCGGCTGGCCGGGGCTTCCGGGTGCCCAACCCCATCGCCGACAACGCGGCCATGCTGGCCAGCGCCCGGCTGTACTACCTCGCGCAGAATCTCCAGCCCGAAAAAGCCTGGAATCTGGGTGGCTCGCTCACGCAGTATTTCCAGCTGCGGGGCCGGCCCGCTACGCTGGTGGTCGATTATTACAATACCATCTTCCAGAATCAGTTGGTGGCCGATATGTACACCACGCCGCAGTACATTATTCTGGATAACCTCGTGCCGGGCAGCCGCTCTTTCGCCCGCAGCGCGCAGGCCGAGGTGCAGGCCGAGCCGCTCAAGGGCTTGCAGGTGAAGGCCGCTTATAAGTGGCTCGACGTGCAAAGCACCTACGCCGGCCAGCTCCTGCCCAAGCCCCTCACACCCCGGCACCGCGCCTTCCTGAACCTGGGCTACGCCTCGGCCTTCGACAAGTGGCGGGCTGATTTCACGGTGCAGTGGTATGGTGAGCGTCCGCTGGCCCACCTGCCCGCCGATGGCCTGGGCGGTGGTCACCAGCACGGCACCGGCACCGCCGGCCTCGAATATGCCCCCCGCTACGCCGCCCTCAATGCCCAGCTCACCCGCGCCTTCAAGCGCCTGGAGGTGTACGTCGGCGTCGAAAACCTCACCAACTACCGCCAGCCCGACCCTATCCAGAATGCAGCCACGCCCTTCAGCGCGGGCTTCGATGCGGCGATGGTATGGGGACCGGTATACGGCCGCCTCACCTACGCCGGCCTACGCTACCGCTTGGAATAATTCGGTGTAGCGTAAGCTTCAGCTTGCGAGCGAGCGCAGCGAGCAGCCACGTAAGCGAACGTCCACTGACGCAATTGCTCGCGACGCTCGCCCGCAAGCTAAAGCTTACGCTACAGCTCCTTTTCGCAACTTATTTTCTGCCTAATTCATTTTCACTTCCATGAAAGCTTCTGCATTTTCTTTGTTCGCTCTGTTGAGCTTTGCCGGTACTGCCGCCCAGGCCCAGACTGCCCCCGTAGCTGCTGCTAGCTCGGCCAAGAAGGGCACCGAGATGGTTCAGTTCAAGACCTCGGCCGTGTGCGACATGTGCAAATCGCGCCTCGAAAAAAGCCTGGCCTACGAAAAGGGCGTGCAAGCCGCCAACCTCGACGTGCCCAGCAAGGTCTTGACCGTTACTTACAACCCCGCTAAAACCAACGTCAACACCCTGCGCACCGCCGTTCAAAAAACCGGCTACGACGCCGACCAGCTCACCGCCGACGCCCGCGCCTACGACCGCCTACCCGAGTGCTGCAAAAAAACCGCTGCCACCCACTAGACCGCTGATTTAACGGATTAAACGGATTTCGCAGAATCGAAGCACAGGTGTCGCGCCGGGCAACCAAGCGCGTCTCCTGAGATTTAATGGCTCAAGCGGATTTCACAAAATCAAAGAAGGCTGCTGCTCGTCAAGCAGCCTTCTTTTTTTCTATCTATCCAACTAAAACCACCTAGCCAACCCAACGCCGCAGGCCAGCGGGCGCATCCCCGAAATCCGTTTAATCCGTTAAATCAGCGGTCGGCTTTAGCCCGCCACAGCCGCCACCAAGGCAAATAAGGCTGGTCGTGGTGCTCGTAATGGTACCCAAAGAAATAACAGCTCACAAACGCCCATACGTGGTGCCGCAGCTGGCTGCGCGACTTATGCCGATTATCCGCCTCGTGTTCGCCTCGGTGCGGTAAGTAAGTCCCAAAGAAAAACAGCTGCAACGTTGCCAGCACCGCCGGTATCATCCAAAAGGCAATCACGTTGGCCTGCGGAAAATACAGCTTCAGCACGTTGTAAGTCACCGCCATGAGCACTACCTGCCACCAGGTCACGTAGTTCCAGGCGAAGCGGGCCAGCCAGGGCAGGAAGCCGGGGTGGTTTTCGGGGTGGAAATCGGGGTCGTCGGGCGTGCCCACGTGGCGGTGGTGGTCGTGGTGCTTGGGCAGCTGCCGCGGAAACCAATTGTAGGCAAACAACAGCGCGCACACCGTGCCGAGGGCATTATTTAGCCACCTGTTGGGGCTCACTACGCCGTGCATGGCGTCGTGCGCCGTGATGTACAACCCAGTGTACAAGTGCGTTTGCAGCAGCACCAATAAATAAGGCACCGGTGAGCGCCAGTCGGGCCGATACGCCCCGAGCAAAAACGCCAGCAGCCCACCCCAACTCACTAAGATGAGCAGCGCCGCCAGCACGCCCCGGCCAGCCAGCGGCGTCGGCGCAACCACCCTGCTCGCAGAATTAACCGCGGATTTAACGGATGCAACGGATTTCACGGATTCGGTCATTACTCGACAGTTGGTGCCAGGCAAACAATCAACCCTGACCGCAGATTTAACGGATTCAACGGATTTTATGGATTTGGTCATTATTTGACAGTTAGTGCCAGGCAAACAATCAACCCGCAAAACTGCGAAAAGGTCTTTTCTCGACCCGCAAAATCTACTGCACCTACGATCTACGCAGCCCACAAGCCCGTGCCACGCCTCAACAAGCATATCGCCCGAATCCGCGAAATCCGTCAAATCCGTTAAATCTGCGGTCTAGAAGCGCTCCAACACGTCCCGGACTTGCTCCATCAGCCACATGGGTGTACTCGTGGCCCCGCAAATACCCACCGACTGCCCAGGCTCAAACCAAGTGGCCTCCACTTCCTCAGTGGTCGAGACGAAATGCGTGCGCGCATTCGTTTCCCGGCACACCTGATAAAGCACCTTCCCGTTCGAGCTCTTGGTACCCGACACGAACACGACCTGGTCAAACTTAGCCGCAAAGCGGCGCAAGTCCTGGTCGCGGTTGCTCACCTGCCGGCAGATAGTATCGTTGGCATTGACCGTAAAGCCCCGCCCAACCAGCTCGTCTTTAATGCGGTAGAAAGAGTCGGTGCTTTTAGTGGTTTGGCTATAGAGCGTAATATTGGGCGGCAGCTCGTGGCGCAGCAGCTCCTCCATGTTCTCAAATACCACCGCTTCGCCGCTCGTCTGGCCCAGCAGGCCCACCACTTCGGCGTGGCCATGCTTGCCATAAATAAATATTTTCTCGCGGCGGTCGAAGCTGGTCTTGATGCGGTTTTGCAGCTTGAGTACGACCGGGCAGCTGGCGTCGATAAGCGTCAGGTTATTTTCCATCGCCCGCTGGTAGGTACTCGGCGGCTCGCCGTGCGCCCGAATCAGCACGGCCTCATCGCGCAACTGGCCTAGCTGCTCGTAGCCAATAATACGCAACCCCTTGTTTTGCAGGCGCTGGACCTCCTTATCGTTGTGCACGATGTCACCCAGGCAGTAGAGGTAGCCTTGTTCGGCCAGTAAGTCTTCGGCCATTTGAATGGCGTAGATTACCCCAAAGCAAAAGCCGGAGTTGGGGTCAATACGAACGCTGAGGCGCAAATCAGACTGCATACCGTGAAGCTAACTAAAAATAGCCTCGCAAGGTTATGCCTGTTGCCCAGTTTTTAGCAGCCAACTGCTTTTTATCCAATTTACTGCCGCTGCAAAGCCGCCTAGCTTTTCACCCGGGCCAGGCGCTGGGCATCGTCGTCGCTCACGTGCCCCCGGTCTACCAGGAAGCCACGCACGGTTTGGAATGCTTGGTCATCCATGCCCGAGCTAGGGTGTTGCAGGGCGGCGCGCAGCAAAAAGGCCTTGTCTTCCTCGACGTGCTTGCTCAAGCCCAGGAAGGGCGGCAGGTTACTTTCCACCGAAAAGCGCAAAAAGCGAATTTCAGCATTGTCGCTGTCGAGCGCCACGGCCCGCTCGAAGGTTTTGGCGGCCTGCTGCACGTAGGTCAGCTTGTTGAGCATGGAGGCATCGCGGGCCTTAATAGCTTCGGAGGCAGCTTTATAGCCCAGCACCAGCGCATCATGCCCCGCGTAGTCGCGCAGCAGGTTGTAGAATTTTTCACCGGCCTGCTTGTCGGCGGCGGCTTGCTCGTAGTGGCGGCGCAGGGCGGCCGGTTGAAGAGGCGACATATGCGAAAGAGTAGTAGAGAGCCGACTTGCCACCGCATCAGGAGTCGCGGGCAGCACGCTTAGCAGGGCAAGAACAAGCAGTCGTTTCATGGGCGCAAAGCTACGGGTACCCGGCAGTGGTGCGGTAAGCCCAGTTCCCCAACGCGGCCTGCTCGCTCCTAGTGCCCAGCCACGCTATACGGCGCGCAGCCGGTAGCGTAGCCACGAGCCAGCCAGCAGCAGCAATTTGGTATTGTCGGGCAGGCGCACGCGCTCAGCCATCACCTGGCTGGCCGGGGCGCGGCGCAGCTTGTGAAACAGCTTGAGGTAGTAGATATAAGCCAGGTACACGCCCAGCCGCGCCGACCGGGGAAGCTGCTGAATTCCGGCGTAGGCGGCCTCAAAATCAGCCCGGATATCTTCTTCCACGGCCCGCTTGGCGCGGTCATCGAACTGCTCGTAGCGCAAGCCGGGGAAATATACCCGCCCCCGCTCCTCGTAGTCGGAGCGGATGTCGCGCAAGAAATTCACTTTCTGAAACGCCGCCCCCA
Source organism: uncultured Hymenobacter sp. (assembly GCA_913776615.1). GTDB lineage: Bacteria > Bacteroidota > Bacteroidia > Cytophagales > Hymenobacteraceae > Hymenobacter. Next base: position 15,677 of record CAJYPK010000030.1, on the reverse strand, counting down.
GCCGCCGCGCCGGGGCCTTGAGCTGGTCGAACAAGGCCGGCTGGCCCTGGCAAAACACGCGCAGGCACATCAGCCCCACTACCTCGGCCGAGCCGTAGATGTACTGCTCGTACAGCTCCTGGCGGTAATTGCGGTCTTCCAGGTCCATTTCCATGCTGCGCAGAAAAGCATCAATGAACTCGTGGTCAATCTGGTAGGTGTTCACCGCCCACTGAAAGGCGTGCAATACGGGGTTCAGACTAAAGCCGGCCGTAATGGCCACGTACGTATCGCGTTCAAACTCAGCCAGCAGCGCGGCCTTGTTCTGCTTGTGGAAGGTATCCACAATTTCATCGGCCCAGCGCACGAAGCCATAAATGGCGTAAATGGCCCGGTGCAGCGCCTTATCCAGCGTGCGAATACCCAGCGAAAACGAAGTGCTGTAGCGCCGCGTGATGAGCTGCGCGCACGCCAGGCTGGTATCGGTAAAAAGCTGCTGTTGGTCCATTATTGGTAAATTATGAATTATGAATTAGAAATTATGAGTTGACCTTGCCGACGTTACGAATTGCCCAAAGACAATTCATAATTCATAATTTTTAATTCATAATTTCCCTAAGTACTTCCTTGGCTACTACCTGGCCCGAGATGAGCGAGGGCGGCACGCCGGGCCCCGGCACGGTAAGCTGGCCCGTGAAATACAAATTACTGATCTTTTTGCTTTTCAGCGTCGGCTTGAGAATGGCCGTTTGCTGGAGCGTGTTGGCCAGCCCGTAGGCATTGCCTTTGAAGGAATGGTAGTCGGCCACGAAGTCGCGGTGGGCGTAGCTGCGCTTGTACACCACGTGCTCGCGGATGGGGTGGCCGCAGTGCTTTTCCAGCCGGTCCATCAGCAAGTTGTAATACTTCTCGCGGGTGGCCTCGGGGTCGGCGAGGTCGGGGGCGACGGGGATGAGCAGAAACAGGTTTTCGCAGCCCGCGGGTGCCACCGTGGGGTCGGTCTGGCTGGGCACCGAGGCGTAGAATAGCGGCCGGCTGGGCCACTGTGGGGCCTCGTAAATTTCGTGCGCGTGCTGGCTGAAGTCCTCGTCGAAAAACAGGTTGTGGTGCCGCAGCCGGTCGAGCCGGCGGTTCACGCCCAGGTAGAACAACAGCGACGACGGGGCCATCGTGCGCGAGTCCCAGTAGGCGGGCGAATAGTGGCGATGCTCCGGCTTTAGTACTTGCTGCTCAATGTGGTGGTAGTCGGCCCCGGCCACTACCGCCTCGGCAGGCCAGAAGCCGGTGGCGGTGCGTACGCCGGTACTGCGGCCGTTTTCGACTACTATCTCGCGCACCTCCTGGTTGTATTCGATGCGCACACCCAGCTCCTGGGCCACGGCGACCATACCGCGCACGATCTGGTGCATCCCGCCCCTGGGGTACCAAGTGCCCAGCGCCAAATCGGCGTAGTTCATGAGCGAGTACAGGGCCGGGGTGTTTTCGGGCGTGGCACCGAGGAATAATACCGGAAACTCAATGAGCTTGAGCAGCTTGGGATGGCTGAAAAACTTGCGGGCGTGCTTGGCCATGCTTTGCAGCAGGTCGAGCCGCACGGCGCCCTTCACGATTTCCCAATCCACAAATTCCAGCACCGAGCGGCTGGGCAGGTGCACGAATTTGTTGATGCCCACTTCGTACTTGTAGGCCGCCTGGGCCAGAAACTCGTCGAGCCGCGCCGCGCTACCGGGCTCCAGGCGCTCGAACAACTGCCGAAGCTCAGCCATGCTCGCCGGGATGTCCACGGCATCGTCGCCCTCGAAAATAACCTGGTACGAGGGGTCAAGCCGCACGAGCTCGTAGTAGTCGGCCACCTGCTTGCCATACTTCGCAAAGTACTGGTCGAATACGTCGGGCATCCAGTACCAGCTCGGCCCCATATCGAAGGTAAATCCTTCGGCTTCAAATACCCGGGCGCGGCCACCGGGGCCATTATTCTTTTCCAGCAGCGTTACCTGCCAACCCGCCTGGGCCAGGCTGCTCGCAGCCGACAACCCCGCAAAACCGGCTCCTATTACTATCGCTTGGGGCACTTGTGATTAATTATGAGTTATGAATTATGAATTATGAGTTGGTAGTTATGAAGCTGCTTAGGAAGACTTCTTTTCTTTACGTCTGTCATGCTCATCTGGCGTCCGCTTGCCGAAGCATCTCGCTCACACCCTTGGATGAAGCGAGCGAGATGCCTCAGCAAGCGGACGCCAGATGAGCATGACAAATGTGGTTGATGAAGCAGTACTTCCTAAATAGCTTCTATGAGTAGTGCGGGCTTTCGCCTTGCCCAACTCATAACTTCTAATTCATAACTCATAATTAACTAAAAAGCCGCGCCTCCCGAACTGGCGGAAGGCGCGGCTTTCTCCAACGCAAAACGCGACGGGAAGTTAGTCCTGGTCGGCATCATCGGCCAGCGCGCTGCTGGCGCGGTCGGCACCGGCGGGGGCGTACACCTTCAGCGCAGCCTTGAGATCTTTGCGGGCGATGTGGATGCGGTTCTTGACGGTACCAATCGGAATTTGCAGCTTCTCGGCAATCTCCAGGTACTTATAACCAATGTAGTACATCATAAACGGGGTGCGGTAGTCGCTGCCCAGGCTGGCGATAGCCTCGTTGATGTCGCGCACCACGAAGTCGGTCGTGGCCCCGTTGTGGGTGATGTAGTTCTCATCGGTGTTGAAGTACTGGAAGTACTCCGTCGAGTCGATGTTGGAGCTACGCTTGGTAATCTTATTATAATTGTTGATGAACGTGTTGCGCATGATGGTGTACAACCATGCCTTCAAGTTCGTACCAGCTTTAAACTTATCCTTGTTGAGCAGCGCTTTCAGCAGCGTTTCCTGCACCAGGTCTTTCGCATCGTCCGCGTCGCGGGTGAGGTTCATGGCCACGGGGCGGAGCGAGGAGGAAATTTTCTGCACTTGGGAGGTGAATTCCAGGGAAGTCATAGAATGTAGAAGGGTTCGTGGCAGAATCTTAAACAAAGATAGTCCCCCCACCGGTAATCCGGCTCGCAACCCGACTCTTTTCCTGACTTTTGTTCGTCGTTCAACAGCCGGCCACCCAGGGCGCACCCGTGTACGTACATTTAGCAACCGGCAGTCACGCCCTAATGTTATTTTTCCGCTACCTTCGCCTCAACTTCTTGACTTACAAAGGGAATTAAATCCCTGAACTCGTGCAGGCAAGCCAGCGGCAGGCAGCCCTCGGGCAGGGCCGGCGTTTGCACGGCCAGCGACCCAAACAGCAATACCGTGGCTTCGGGGCACTGCGCCCGCAGCTCGGTGGCAAAATTGCTCACCTGGCCGCGGGCCGGCACGGTGGTGAGCACCGTGGCCAGTACGCTCGGCTTAAACGCCTTGGCTGCGGCTACCACGTCGGCCAGCGGGAGGTTGGGGCCGAGGTAAAGCACCTGGCGGCCCCGCGCCCGCAGTGCGTAGTTCATGAACAGCAGGGCCAATTCCTGCCACTCGCCCTCGGGCAGGAAGAGCAGCCAGCGCGGCGCATCGGCCCGGGCCAGCGGAATGAGCGGCAGCGCATCGGCCGAGGCCATGAGCTCCTGGCGGAGCAGCTGGCCCACCAGGCGCTCCTGGGCCAGGCTCAGCGAGCCGGCTTTCCACGACACGCCCAGGCGCTGGAGCAGCGGGTAGCCCAGGCGCAGCAGCGTTTCTTCGGTGCCCAATTCTTCGATGGCCTCGTCGAACAAACGGTGCAGGCGCGGCTCGTCGAGGTCGAGGGTGGCGTTGAGCAGGGCGTTGAGGCGGGGGCCGTCGGCGGGCTGTACCTCGTTGCAGAGGGCGAGGGCGGCGGTCTGGCGCTCCTCCTCGCTCATGCGCACTACCTGCGAGATGCGGCGGCCCCGGCTGCACAGCGTAGCCACGTTGAGCAGCCGGCGCAGGTCGGCCTCGTCGTAGGTGCGGATATTCGTAGTAGTTCGGCTGGGATTCAGCAGATTATAACGCTGCTCCCAGATGCGGATAGTGTGCGCTTTCACCCCGGAAAGCTGCTCCAAATCGCTGATAGAATAATGAGCCACGAGGTTGCTTTTTGGAAGGAATAGACGATAATGAGGCCGGCCACCGAGGAGCGACCGCGCATAAAATCCCGGCCCCGGGGCCAGGGCTGGTCCGGCACCGAGGGGTTACTGTTTTGTTAAATTCACTAGCCCCGCAAATAGTTTGCCGCTGTGAGTTGGCGCAAGTTACTGCGCCCTTTTCAAGGCCTGCTGACGGGCCAGGCGCAGGTACTTGGGCGACACCCACAGCAGGCCGAATTCCTGGGAGTGGTCGCGGCCCTGGGTTTTGTGATGCACCTTGTGGGCCATGTTGAGGGCGCGCAGGTACACGTTGTCCGTTTTTTTCCAAAAAGGCAGTCGGCCGTGAATCAGGCCATCGTGCACGAAAAAGTACACCGTACCGTAGGCCGCAATGCCCACGCCCACCCAAAACCACCACCGCGCCCCGTTGTCGCCGGTAATGAAAAGCACCGTGGAAATAGCCCCGTAAATCACGAAAAACCAGTCGTTGCGCTCAAACGGCCGGGGGCTGGGCCGCACGTGGTGCGAGCGGTGCAGCACCCACAGCGGCCCGTGCTGCACGTATTTGTGCATAAACCACGCCCAGAACTCCATGAAGGCGAACGTGGCGAGGGTGATACAGAGAGCGGCGAGTACGTTCATTGTCATAGCATGTAGGGTAAGCTTTAGCTTGCCTGACGTTGGGCGAGCCGCGGCCCTCCTCACGCCGGGCAAGCTAAAGCTTACCCTACATTTTACCAGTCTAGCTTCTCTTTGTTCAGGAAGGCGGCGATGCCGCGGCGGCAGTCGTCGGAGGCACGGGCGGCGGCGTTGCGCTCGGCGGCGTAGCGCAGGCCGTCTTCGAGGGCCAGCTCGGGCAGGCGGGCCAGGATTTCCTTGGTGATTTCGATGCTGTGGCCCGAGTTTTCGCGGGCCAGGCGCAGGGCGTAGGTGCGTACGGTATCGGCCAGCTGCTCCTTCTCGGTGAGGAAGGTGATGAGGCCGTACTCCAGCGCCTGCTGGGCCGTGATGGTATCGCCGCTGAGCAGCAGCTGCTTGGTGCGCGCCTCGCCGATGCGGCGCAGCAGGAACACGCTCACCACGGCGGGCAGGAAGCCGATTTTGACCTCGGTGTAGCCAAACTTGGCTTCGGGCACGGCGAAGGTGATGTCGCAGAGCGCGGCCAGGCCGCAGCCGCCGGCCAGCGCGTGGCCCTGCACCTGGCCGATAACGAGCTTCTTGAGGGTATAAATCTGGTGGAACAGCTGCATGAGGTGCGTGCTGTCGGCCAGGTTTTCCTGGTAGGTATTGTCTTGCAGCTCTTGCAGATACTTGAGGTCGGCCCCGGCGCAGAATACGTCGCCGGTGGCCCGCAGGATGATGACTTTCACCTCATCGTCGGCCTCGGCCTGCTCGAAGGCCTGCTTGAGCTCGGTGACGACGTTGGCGCTGAGCGCGTTGCGCTTGGCCGGGCGATTGAGCGTAATGTAGGCCAGGCGGTCCTGCACTTCGTATTGCAGAAAGCGCAGCGTGTCGAGTTCCGGGGATAAGTCAGTCATAGTAAAGCAAAATACGGCAAAACTGGCGGCACGGGTTGAACGGCCTAAGATAGCGCGGTATTTTACGTAGGTGGGTGGGTATTTACCGCGGAGGGCGCGGAAGATTTTCGCGGACGGGCGCGGAGGCTGCTCAACGGCCTGCTGGCAGGGCGTGGGTGAAGGCGCCCTGCTCGTTGACGTCCCAGGTGTGGAAACCGGCGGCTTGCAGGGCGGGGGCCTGGCGGGCCACGTACCAGCGCTTGCACGACGAGTCGAACACGACTTGCGCGCGCGGGCCGAAGTGGGCGGCCAGGGCGTCGGGATAGAGGTGGGGGTTGCGGCGCAGCACGACTACGTCGGCGGGCAGGGTGGGCGCGGCGGCAGCGGGCAGGCGGCGCAGGTTGCCGCTCACGAAGGCCACGCGCAGGCCGCGCCACTGGGCCAGCACCAGCGGCGCGGGCGGGTAGCGGCGGCGGGCCTCGGCGCTGTCGGGCGGGGCGATTTGGCGCACGGGTACCGTGCTGCCCTGCCAGCCCACGCAGTGGCGCGGGGCGCGCACGCGGCGCAGAATCAGGCCGGGCTGGAGGCGGTAGGTGCGCTCGGTTTCGGAGAGAGGCAGCGAGTCGGCGGTGGCGAATTCCACAGCCGCCCCCTGCCAGAAGCCCACCACCGAGCGGCGCGGCACGCTGTACACGACGAACTCGCGCAGCGGGGCCACGGCGCGGGCCTCGGCCACCCGGCTGCCGGCGTAGGCGCTCAGCAGCGCCACGCACCAGCCCGCCCAAGCCAGCCGCCGGCTCGCCAGAAACACGCAAACCGCCCCGATGAGCAGGAATAGCAGCAGCGTCTGCCCCCGGCTGAGGTGCACGCCACCCACCACCGCCCCCGGCAGCAACCGGCCGATGAGGAAAATGTATTCGTTGAACAACCAGATTAATCCCTGCAAAACGCGGCCGATGAGCCGCGGCAGCCAGTCGAGCCAGGGCAGCCACTGCGCCGGCAGTACGACCAGGCCCTTGGCCAGCAGCAGTACCACGCCCACGTACACGGCAATGCTCGAAATGGGCACCGCGATGAGGTTGGCCAGCAGAAAATTGAACGGGAACTGGTGGAAGTAATACAGCCCCAGCGGAAACGTGGCCACCTGCGCAGCCAGCGACAGCGCCGTGAGCTGCCAGGCCGCCTCGGCCAGCCAGGCCCCGGCGCGGGTGGCTCTTTGGCGGGCGGCGGAGTGCCAGTCGCGGCGGCGGTCGAGGACGAAATTGCGGGCATCGAGCCAGCGGACGATGCGCGGCTGCAAGTACACGATGCTCAGCACGGCCAGGAACGAGAGCTGAAAGCCCACGTCGCAGAGCAAATAAGGATTGTACAGCAGCAGGCAGAACGCCGCCGCGCTCAGCGTATTGAACAAGCTGCTCTGGCGCTCCCAGGCCTGGCCCAGGATGACGAGCGTGAACATCACCGTGGCCCGCAGCACCGAGGCCGAGAGGCCGGTCAGAAACGCGTAGCTCCAGATGAGACCCAGCCCCAGCGCGGCCGTGAGCAGCCGGCGGCGCGCCGGGGAGCCACCCAGCGGCAGCCGCCCCAGCAGCCATTGCAGCGCCCCGAACAGCAGCCCCACCTGCAAGCCGCTCACCGCCATGATGTGCGTGGTGCCGGTGTCGGCGTAGGCCTGCCGGGTATCGTGGTCGATGTCATCCTTGAAGCCCAGCACCAGCGCCGTGCCCAGCGCGTACTCGCGCGGGCTGGGTACGTAGCGGCGCAGCACCCCGTCGAGCCCGGCGGCGGCCCGCTGGCTGATGGCCACCGGCCAGCTCAGCGGCGCGTAGCCCAGCACCCGGTACTGACCGGGGTGGATGAACTGCGCGTGGTACACCTGATGCACCTCTAGGTAGCGGCGGTAGTCGAACTCGCCCAGGTTGGCCGGCCCCTTGCTCGGGGCGGGCGCGCCCTGCACCAGCCACACGTCGCCGTAGCGCGGGGCGGGCACCGGGTCGGCCGTTTCGGAGCGGGGCAGGGTGATGCGGACGCCACCCGTGGCCGCCCGCCAGCGGCCAGCGACTCGTACGGCCTGCACCCGCACCGTGGTGGCGAAGGTGCTGGCCCGCACCACGGGAGTCTCGTCCACGGTGGCGCGGTAAAACTCGATGCGCGGGGCGAGGTGCCCCAGGTGGTCGGGGCGGCGATTTTCGGTCACGGCCTGGCTGCGGGCGAAGCCCAGCGCGGCTATGGCGACCAGCCCCAGCAGGCCGGTGGCGTCGGTGGCCAGCGGGTTGGCCTGCCGCTGGCTCCACCACCAGACCGACAAATACAGCAGCACCAAGCCTACGGCCCACGGCCCGGCGCTACCCGCCCACTCCTGCCCTACATAGAGATAGCCCGCGATGCCCAGAATGAAAGCCAGCGCCACGCGCAGGAAGGGCGCGGAGGACCAAGAAAGCATAAGATCAAGTCAAACTAACGGAATAACTGGCAATAAACGCCGCAATATTCCTTAGCTCCAACCAGGCCTTGCGCTTATGCAGGTGATTGACTTATAATGAGCAACTTCAGCATTACCGCATACTACTCCATCCGTCATGCTGAGCCTGCGAAGCATCTTCTCACGCTGAGACAAGCCGCTCAAACCGGACAGGATGCTTCGCAGGCTCAGCATGACGGACGGGGGGCTGGCGGACGAGGCGATGCGGGACAGAAATGGACGAGCATTTGACCGCCCCACTGCTAAGCTTCTCCCCTACCCCAGCACCATCTTGTAGTGCTGGATGTCGCATTCTTCGAACATCTCGCCTTTTTTCTGGAAGCCGGTGCGCTCGTAGAGCGGGATGGCGCGGAGCTGAGCGTGCAGATACACCTGCGCGGCGTCGGGGGCTTCGGCGCGCACGTCGGCCAGCACCTGGTGCACGAGGGCTTCGCCCACGCGCTGGTTTCTGAACTCGGGCAGCACGGCGAAGCGCTCCAGCTTGACGCCGTGGTCGGTGGGGCGCCAGCGGGCGGCGCCGGCGGGCCGGCCGTCCACGCGGGCCAGGTAGTGGCGGGTGGTGCCGGCGCGGTCGTGGGCATCGTACTCGGCCTCGGCGGGCACGTTTTGCTCGCCCACGAATACTTTTTCGCGGATGGTGAAGGCCGCGTCGAGGTCGCGCAGGTCGGTTATTTTTTCGACGGTGGTCATGGATTGAATACTTACTACTCTTTTGGGAAGCTAAAAACCGTCATGCTGAGCTTGCCGAAGCATCTCGCTCGCATCGTCAGGATAAGAACCCTGATTGGGCGAGCGAGATGCTTCGGCAAGCTCAGCATGACGGTTTTTATATTTCTACCGTGCAACTAACTGCGCGGTAATAAGCCGGCTACAGCGCCTGCTCGTGGTTGACGGGCAGCTCCAGCTCGTCGGCCTCGGCGGGGCGGCGGCCGTTGGGGCGCTCGTTGTTTTCGCGGCGGCGCTGCTTGAACTCGGCCTCGCGGCGCTGCTCGGCCACGTCGAAGCGGTCGTAGGCCTGCACGATTTCCTTTACCAGGCGGTGGCGCACTACGTCGTCGGCGTTCATTTCGACGAAGCCGATGCCCGGCACGTCGCGCAGGATGTCGAGCGCCTGCATCAGGCCCGACTTCTGGCGGGTGGGCAGGTCGATCTGGCTGCGGTCGCCGTTGACCATCACCTTGGCGCTGGGGCCCATGCGGGTCAGGAACATCTTGATCTGGCTCGGCGTGGTGTTCTGGGCCTCGTCGAGCAGCACGAAGGCGTTGTTGAGCGTGCGGCCACGCATGTAGGCCAGCGGGGCGATTTCAATAATTTTATTTTCCTGGTAAAATTTCAGCTTTTCGGCCGGAATCATGTCTTCCAGGGCGTCGTAGATCGGGCGCAGGTAGGGGTCTACCTTCTCCTTCATGTCGCCGGGCAGGAAGCCCAGGCTCTCGCCCGCCTCCACCACGGGGCGCGAGATAATTATTTTTTTCACCTCCTTATTCTTGAGCGCCCGCACGGCCAGCGCCACCGAAATGTATGTTTTACCGGTGCCAGCGGGGCCGAGGGTGAAGGTGAGGTCGTGCTTCATCACGGTGTCCACGAGCTTCTGCTGGTTGGGCGTTTTGGCCTTGATGACCCCGCCCTTGGCCCCGAACAGAATCACGTCGGGCGAGGCGGCCAGCACGCGGCCCTCGGCTTCTTCGGAAGTGGCCGAGAGGTACTGGTTCACGTCGCGGTCGGTAATGGCACCGTATTGGTGGTAGTGCTCAATAAGTGAGCTTAGAATATCGTTGACCCGCGAGATGACTTCCGACGGACCTTGAATTTTGATTTCGTTGCCCCGGGACACGATTTTACTGCCCGGAAAAGCAGCCGAAATGCGACGAATATTTTGATTGTCGGCCCCCAGGAAGTCTACCAGGGACACGTTTTCGAGGGTGATGACTTTTTCGACCAAACTGAGTGGGCAGCGAAAAGGGGAGAGAGAAAGAGAAACTGTAACCGTAACGTGCTGCGGCATTGGCTTGCCGGTCAGCGTCATTCCTATAGACAAGCGCGCTGGCTGAAAAGTCCCGGCCGACTACCAGAAACCCGACTACTTTTGCAGCCGCGCCAGCCAGCCGGCCGGCTTTTAAACAATACTACGAAGAACCTGGCAACTGCGGGCATGGGGGTACTAACGCTGCTTACGGATTTTGGCTACCGCGACCACTACACGGCCGCGCTCAAAGCCCGTTTGCTGCAATTGGCCCCCCAATTGCCGGTGCTGGACATCACGCACGGCGTCGAACCCTACAACATCGCGCACGCCGTGCACGTTCTGCGGGCCGTATTTCGCGACTTCCCGGTGGGTACTACCCACCTCATCACGGTGAGCGACTACGGGGCCAGCGACGCGGGCGCGGTGGCCAGCCCCGCCTGGCACGCGGCCGAGCACGAGGGCCACTACTTCGTGGTGGCCGACAACGGCCTGCTGCCGCTGCTCTGCGACGGCGTACCCGCCCAGCTGGTGCGCCTACCCAGCCCGGTGCTCGTGCCGGCTCCGGCCGTCCCGCTGGCGGCGGGCAACCTCCAGCCGATTTCGCTCAACCCCACCCGCGACATCCTGGCCCCGGCCGCCGTGCGCCTCGCCCAGGGCCACCCGCTGGGCAGCCTGGGTCAGCCCGTGGCCGACCTTTTTCTGCTCACCAACCGCCAGCTGCGCCTGCAAGACAACCGCATCACCGGCCACGTGGTGCACGTAGACCACTACGGCAACCTGATTACCAACATTTCCCGCGAGGCGATGGAGGTGGTGGGCCGGGGCCGGGCGGCGGCCGTGCACTTCGGCCGCGAGATCGTGCGCGAGCTGCGCCCGCACTTCGCCGCCGCGCCCCCCGGCGAAATCGTGTGCACCTTCAACCCGCAGGGCTGCCTGTGCATCGCCATCAACCAGGGCCACGCCAGCGAGCTGCTGGGGCTGTACTTCGACTCGCAGGTGGATGTGCGCTTCGCGGAACTGCTACCGTAGCGCTCGATAGGTCTTTTATCTTGTCCTGTTCTCTACGTCTGTCATGCTTCGCAAGCGGACGCCAGACAAGCATGACAGACGTAAGGAGTGAGCAAAGAGAGGTGTAGCACTACGTAATGCTGCTGTTTAAAAAATCTTCTCTTCCCCACGCCTCACCACGTATTGTCATGCTGAGCTTGCCGCAGCATCTCGCTCGCTTCGTCGAACGGCTTAGCAACGAAGCGAGCGAGATGCTGCGGCAAGCTCAGCATGACCGACGTTTTTGGTTAACCTGCTTTCCATTTGCAAAAAATCCGCTGAGAGACTGTTTAAGTTATTCCTACTCATCTACAACCTGTTTGTCCTTGCTTCGCTGCGCTCGCAAGGACACCCAAACAGCTAGGCTGAGCAGGTGCGATTGCTTCGCTGCGCTCGCAAGGACAGCTGGTTTAGCTAACTCAAAACAGCTTCTAAAAAAGCGCCCGGCCGCTAGGTAGCAGCCGGGCGCTTCTCGGTAACAGGTATAGTCTGCCCTACTTGGGCGCATTGGCCGAGTCGGCCGTAACGGCGCTGCTGTCGGAGGCCGAGGTGGCCTCGGAGGGTACTACGACGGCGGTTTTTTCGGTGGTGGTGGCTTCGGGATTGCTGCTGCACGAGGCCAGCAGCGATAGAGCCGCACAGGCCGGTACGGCCAGCCACAGGGCGCGGGGAGCGTAACGCATAAGGAAAACTTGTAGAAAATGAGAAAGTTGAAGTGCCCTTGTACGCCCCGGGCCGGCGGATTGTTAAGCTTGAGCTTACTTTGAGCCGCCTTATTCTGACTGATTTTCAACCCCTAGCCCACCCCACCGTGCTCCTTCGCATCGTTCGCCTCCCGCTGGCCCCCGGCCGCGTAGCCGATTTTCTGAACTTGTTCCGGGCCTCCGAAGACCTCATTCGGCAGCAGCCGGGCTGCCGGCACCTGGAGCTGTGGCAGGATGCCGACGACCCGCACACCTACTGCACCTACAGCCACTGGGACGATGCCGCCGCGCTCGATGCCTACCGGCGCTCGGCGTTGTTTGGGCAGGTGTGGCCGGCGACCAAGCGGCTGCTGGCGGCCCCGGCGCTGGCGTTTTCGGCGGTGCGGGCGGGCGCGGGCCAGTAGCTTTGCCGGTGCTGGCCCAACCAACGGCCGCCGCCGGCGGTAGTACCTGCTACCGGCGGCCCGCTTTGCCCCGCCGGCCCTCCCCCATGCCCGATACCACTAATTACTTCGCCTTCTACGACCTGCCCGAAGCGTTTTTGCTCGATGAGGCCGCGCTCAAGTCCCGGTACTACCAGCTCAGCCGCGAGCTGCACCCCGACTTCCACGCCCAGGACACCCCCGCCGCCCAGGCCGAGGCCCTACGCCTGAGCACCCTCAATACCGACGCCTACCGCACCCTCGCCAACCCCGACGCCCGCATGGCCTACCTGCTGGCCCAGCACGGTCTGCTCGAGGAAGGCAGCGCCCAAAACCAACTCCCCGCCGACTTCCTGATGGAGGTAATGGACCTCAACGAGCAGCTGATGGAGCTGGAAATGGAGCCCGACCCGGCCGCCACCGCCCGCCTCGACGCGGACGTAACCGCCCTGGCCGATACCCTCGACGCGGGCATTCAGCCCGTGCTGGCCGGCTACCCCCAGCTGCCCGCCGACCACCGCCCCGCCGCCCTGGCCCAGGTAAAAACCTACTACCTAAAAAAGCGCTACCTCTTGCGACTTCGGCAGCAGCTCGCTACCTTTGCGGCCCGCTCGTGATTACCGGACGCGCGGAATAAGTTGCCTGGATGGCGGAACCGGTAGACGCGATGGTCTCAAACACCATTACCGCAAGGTGTGCCGGTTCGACTCCGGCTCCAGGTACGATGGTTAGCTTCAAAAGGCCCTTCTCCCGTAGGAGAAAGGGCCTTTTGGTTTTGGGGCTGTTTTGAAGTTGGGGAGGTGGCTGGTATGCTGGTATACTCCCGGGGCGGGCATCCAGACGTGGCGCCTCCCCCCCCGGCCGCATCTGCTTTATGCGCAGAGTCCCCGAAAAGGAAATGCGGATCAAGCATTTTTCTGCGGATCAAGCACTTTTCGGGGAGCCGAGTGCTAGCTCACGTAAGCAGTCGGTAAGTAGCCGTCCGGCTCCCCTTCTCCTTTTTAATGCTGGTGTTATTACGCAACAGCGCGCATGTATAACTCTTATAGCGGTTTCCAAGTCGGTGTACAGGTTGTTGCCACTCAGGCGGAGCGCCTCACCCCCCGGCCCCCTCTCCGAAAAGGAGAGGGGGAGCCAACCGCTTGCTCACGTAAGGCAATCGTGAGGTAGTCGGCACGCTCCCCCTCTCCACTTCGGAGAGGGGGCCGGGGGGTGGGGCGACCGCGCCTGGAGAGCAACAACCTATACACTGACTTGAAATTTGCTCTAAGTACCCAGAGCTACGGTAGCAGAACCACGTTGCGCATGCGGTTGAGCAGTATTGCATCTGGGGAGCCGCTGGCAAAGGAGGTCTGCTCCCAGTAGGCTGGCGAGGCGTAGCCATCCAACTCTGCCGCCTGTTCAGGGGAGAGCTCGCGGAAGGCCATTGACCAATCGCTAAATGTGCGCTCTGTAATTGGCTTGTCGGCTAGCTTGAGAATGGACTTGTGGCGCGGGTCGGCCACGATGCGCTCGTAGAGAGCAGTAACGGGTACTTTTTCGCCCTCTAGCACCTGCATGAATTGCCCCTCGCCGTAGACCATTGCGCCCGTGATGCCGGCCAGGGCGTTCTTTCGGCGCGCCTTTACTAACAGCGCAACTAACTCTTCGGAACTCAGCTTCCCGCTCACGCGGCTTAAGTAGATAATATGATGCATACAGCAGTGGGCAGATAATTTGTACTCCTCAAAGATATCATGCAGCGCAGGGAGTTTTTCGAACGACTTCCTCACCTGCGCCGACGGCGCTGAAAACGTGGTTTTCAGCGCCGTTTTGCGAGCGGGTTTCCGAACGCCTCTGCTGGCTCAGCAAGTACCGGCCTCCTGCTCTATCTCCTGAGCCGTTGCGATACCTCTTCGGCTAGGTTTTAGACTTATTAGGAGGCAGCCTCCGTATGGCGCACCTTTCTGGCCGCTTGTACCTAGGTTTACTTTGCGCTAGCGCTTGCCACCTCCTTGTTACCCACATGAATCGGATTGACCGGCTCTTTGGCCTCGTCACTTTACTGCAAGCCCGTCGGTACACGCCGGCCGAGCACATCGCCACGCATTTCGGCATTAGTGTGCGCACGGTGTACCGCGATATCAGCGCGCTGGGCGAGCAAGGAATTCCCGTGAGCTTTGAGGCCGGGCGCGGCTATTTTCTCGTGCAAGGCTACTTTCTGCCCCCGGTTAACTTCACCGCCGACGAGGCCCACGCGCTGCTGCTGCTGGAAGCACTGGGCACGACCCTTACCGACCATTCGGTACAACCGCACGTGGCGGCGGCCCTGCACAAAGTACGCGCCGTCCTGCGCGGACCCGCGCAAGCGCCCCTGGCCCACCTGGCCACGGGCATTCGACTGCACGTACCCGAGTACCAGGAACGGCACCTCGCCTACCTGGCGCCGGTGCAGCTAGCGCTGGCGAGTCGCCGGGTGCTGGCGCTGGACTACTGTGATAAGCAAGGCCGCAGTACCCAGCGGCACGTCGAGCCCATCGGGTTGGTATTCTACAACTTTGCCTGGCAGCTGGTGGGCTGGTGCCAACTGCGCCAAGCCTACCGCGAGTTTCGGCTGGCACGGGTGCAGCACCTAGCCGTAACGGAGCGGCCGTTTACCAACCCAGCGCCCCTCTCGCTGGCCGACTACCTCGCCAGCCTCCACTTGCCCCCGGCGGCGTAACTTTTTTTTACCCCTTGCCAAAACGGACTGCCATAGGGTTGTCAGTGGGGCCGGCGTGCTTTGCGGCCTCACCCATCTTTCTGTTTTCGCATGAACTTCACGTCCGTTCGCCTCATTACCGCCGACTTCGAGCGCCTGGCCGGCTTTTACGAAACCGTGAGCGGCCAACCGCTGGTCCGCGCCACGCCCAGCTTTGGCGAGCTACGCACGCGGGGGGGCACCCTGGCTATCGGCGACACGAGCACCCTGGCCCCTTTTGGCGGCGACCTGGTGGCGAGCCCCGCCGCCAACCGCACGGCCATTATCGAGTTTCGGGTGGCCGACGTGGATGCCGATTACGAGCGCCTGGCCACGTATTTGGGCGACGCGCTCGTGCAGGCCCCGACCACCATGCCCTGGGGCAACCGTTCGTTGCTTTTTCGGGACCCCGATGGCAACCTGGTTAATTTTTTCACGCCCCTCACCCCGGCGGCCCTCGAAAAGTTTGCCCATCAGCCAGCGTAGCCCGGTAAACGTGGGTGGGGTGGAATAGCGCTTTGCGAGCCTCCTACTCCACATTAGAGCAAATTTCAGGTTCGTGTACGGTCAGTCGCAGTTCTATCGTGAGCGCCTCACCCCCCGGCCCCCTCTCCGAAAAGGAGAGGGGGAGCCAGACGACCTTCTAAAGTCTGTGGACAGCAAAGGCGGTAGCTTTGCGGCATGCGTCGTCACGAATTAAGCGAACGGGAATGGCAGTTAGTCGAGCCGCACACGCGTGGCCGACTGGGCACGGGACGCGACAACCGAC
>CAJYPK010000029.1 GCA_913776615.1 uncultured Hymenobacter sp. | reverse complement strand
CGACTTGCATGTATTAGGCCTGCCGCTAGCGTTCATCCTGAGCCAGGATCAAACTCTCCATTGTAAAATTATTCCTACACCACAGCGAACTGTGGCTGATGTCGAGTGCTTGTCCTCGCTCGTCGTTCGACGATTGGTCGTCTAGTTCGATTCGCTTGTTGCTGCCCAGCCAAAGCTGAACAGCTACTTCCTATTTTGTCTGTTTCCGTCATTCAAAGAACGTCTGTTACACTCAGTTAGCGTAACGTGGTGGGTCAGGTGAGTGACCCGGGTGGCTGCCGGTTGCAAGCCCTGTTTTCGTTTGGGAGTGCAAAGGTAAGCAACTTTTTTGACTTTCCAAATCCGAAGCGAAAAATTTTTATGTTTTTCGTTTGCCTGGTGGGTCGGTGACCGCCTCCGGTTGAAGCGGGCTGCAAAGGTACTACTTTCTTTTCAACCGGCAAGCAAAAAGCAAAAGTTTTTTTCTTCTGCCGGGGAGGCTGGGGGCGAACCCGGCGCGATTATCGCGCAGCAAATCCTTTAGCCTCACCCCTTACTTGCAATCCTGCTCAACCGCCGGTTGCGATTGGGAGTGCAAAAGTACGGCTTTTTTCTGAATGGGCAATAGCATACGCTCTTTTCTTTGGTTGGGTTTCTGTAAGTGGGTGATAATGAAAAAATAATTTTGATAGCTAGAAGTGTGAAGCAGCTTTAGCCTAGTGAGAGATGCGGGAGTAGTCAGTGGTTGGTTGGGGTTGGGAGCAACAAACTGCGGCCGTTGCAGAGTAGAGGCTTAAAAATCGACATAGTTTTGCTGCTTACTGTTGGGCCAGAGGGCTGGTCGTAATATCCCAATTGAATGGAGTTAGTTGAAGTATCTGAGGTAAGCCTGATCGAGGGCGGTATTACGGTGTTGCAGCCGCTAAGCTTTAGCCAACGACAGGGCCTGCGGCTGGCGTTGGCGGGGGAGAGTGGGGCTGGTAAGAGTACGCTGCTACAAGTAATTGCTGGTTTGGTGCAGCCGACTACGGGTGAAATTCGCATTGCTGGTAGTCGGGTGCGTGGGCCAGCCGTGGCTCTCGTGCCGGGGCATCCAGGGGTAGCGTACTTATCGCAGAAGTCTGACTTGCCAAAATTTTTGCGGGTGGAGCAGGTGCTGCGGTACGCCAGCAAGCGCCCGGTGAGTGAGACGGAGGCTATTTATACTATTTGCCGCATTGCGCACTTGCGGGGGCGCCGTACCGATGAGCTATCGGGGGGCGAGCAGCAGCGGGTGGCGTTGGCGCGGCTGCTGCTAAGCGGACCGCAGTTGTTATTATTAGATGAGCCTTTTTCAAATCTGGACCGCGTGCATAAGCAGGCGATGCAGGGCATTATTGAGGAGGTAGGGCAGCAGTTGGGCATTACCTGCTTGCTAGTATCGCACGATGCAACCGATACGCTGGCGTGGGCCGACGAGATTATGGTGTTGCAGCGGGGGAGGGTGGTGCAACGAGGCACGCCGCAGCAAGTGTACTATGAGCCGGCCACCGCGTACGTGGCTGGGTTGTTTGGGGAGTATAACTTGGTGCGGGGTGGAGACCGAGCTGCGCTACTGCCGAATACGCTGACCGGTAAAGCATTGCTAGTGCGCCCTGAGCAATTGATAATGGGGCGCGCCGAAAGCGGCGGGGCTAGCGGCACGGTGCGAGCTATACGCTTTTTGGGCAGCTATTACGAAGTAGAAATCCAACTGGCTAATACGGTAGTGCGGGTGCGGACCAGCGCGGCAACAGTAGCCGTAGGCCAAGAAGTAAGTGTAATGGTAACGGCTGGCAGCGGCTGGCTGCTGGAGTAATCAGAACGCCATCAGGGTCTTGGCTACTCGGCAAAGCCCCTGCTCAGCCGCTCACCAGTTGCGCGTGCAGCCGGGCCAGGGTAGTGGCGGCATCGTCGCACAGGCCGGGGTGCACGGGTGAAGTCTGGATGATAGTGCTGCGCTGAGCCGTAAGCCAGCGGAAGCGTGAGGCAATGGCCAGCTGCCCGATGGGACCACCCGTGGCCCGGCCCTGGCAGATGCGCTCAAACGAGCGCAGGCGCTCGCGCACGTCGGCCAGGTCGAGGTTCGGGCCGGCGAAGGCCAGCAGGCGGCTTTCGTTCAACTCGCAGGTGGCTTGCAGGAAGCCTTGGGCGGCGCAGTACAGAATGACGCCCACATTTAGAAACTCTTCGCGCTCCACGCGGGGCACTACGCGTAGCACGGCGTACTCAAACAAGTGCTTGGCGGGCATGGTCGGCTTCCTGGGTAAAGGTGGCGGAAACGGCCAGGCGCGCCTCCAAAAACTGTTGATACTGGGCGCGTTGCTCGGCGGGCGTGAGGTCGGGCTCTTGCAGCCACTCGTCGGGAATGAGGGCAATGAGCCGGGCCAGTACCTCGGGTGTGAGGCGGGCGCGGCCCTCGGCGTCGGCGGCGGCCAGGGCGGTGGCCCGGGGCAAGAGTACGTGGTCTTTTACCGAGGGGAAGGGCCGGGTGGCGGCTTTCACCCAGCCGGGGCCAGTGTGATGCACGTAGAGCGCCGCGCCGTGGTCGATGAGCCACAATTCCTTGTGCCAGAGCAGCATGTTGGTATTGCGGGCAGTGCGGTCCACATTGAGCGTGAGGCAGTCAAGCCACACGATGAGCGAGGCCAGCTGCGGGTCTACGGTAGTTACGAGCGGGTCGAAAGTGCTGGCCCCGGCCAGGAAGTGCAGCGCCAGATTTTGGCCAGTGCTGGCTTTCAGGAGATCCTGAATTTCCTCATCGGGCTCGGTGCGGCCGAAAGCTTCGCTGAGCTCAGCAAATACCAGCTCGGGCACGCGCAGGCCCAGTGCCCGGGCCAATTCGCCCACCAGCAACTCGGCAATCAGCACCTTGATGCCCTGGCCCGCGCCCCGAAATTTGAGCACGTACATAAAGCCATCGTCGGCCTCGACCAGCGCGGGTAGCGAGCCGCCTTCGCGCAGGGGCGTGATGTAGCGCGTGACCTCAACGGTGCGCAGGGAGGGAATTTCGCTCATGAATGGCGTAAAAAAACGTTTGTCATGCTGAGCCTGCGAAGCATCTTGTCAGGCTGGCACATATGCGCGAGTCGTTCAAATCTGACAAGATGCTTCGCAGGCTCAGCATGACAAACGAGTAATTGGAAAAGCCTGACGACAAGCCAAAGCTACACCAGCTGCCGTAGCGCCATCTCAAATGAGCGCTGGGCGATGCCCGTTGTGTCGGCGCTCTGGCGGCGGGTGCGGGCCAGCGCGGCTTCGATAATACGCGAGGTATCGGAAAAAATGGCCTGGTCGGTGATTTCGGCCCCCGTTTCCATGAGGTAAGCGAAAACGCGGGCCATGCCGCAATTGGCGATGAAGTCGGGAATAACGGCGCAGTGCGCGTCGGCCCACTCACCGGTGGGGCCGAAGAAAATGGCCGGGTCGGCGAAGGGCACGTTGGCCCCGCACGAAATAACTTCGAGCCCGGCGGCCACCAGGGCTTCGACCTGCGGCTGGGTAACGAGGCGCGAGGCCGCGGCGGGCACGAAAATCTCGGCCCCGGCCGACCAGATTTGTTGGTTGACCTCTGCGAAAGAAAGTAAGTCGGGCGCGTGCAGGGCGTTGCCGTCGCGGCTCAGGAATAGCTCGCGGACCTCTTCCAGCGTCAGGCCCTCGGGGCGCAGCAGGCCGCCGGCCCGGTCGATAATGCCCACGACGCGCGCGCCCTGGCTGGCCAGGTAGTAGGCCGCCGCCGCGCCCACATTGCCCCAGCCCTGGATGATGACGCGCTTGCCCGCCACCGCCCGGCTGCCCCACAGCGCGTAGTAGTGACGCACGGCCTCGGCCACGCCGTAGCCGGTGATGAGGTCGGCCACGGTGTACTTGCGGGCTAGGCTGGGGGTGTAAGTGGCATCTTCGAGCACCTTTACCACGCCCTGGCGGAGCTGGCCGAGTTTCTGAATTTTCTGGGGCTCGGTGGCGCGGTAGTGACCGTTGACCACGCCCTCCTGCGGGTGCCAGAGGCCGTAGTCCTCGGTGAGCGGAATTACTTCGTGAATCTCATCTACGTTGAGGTCGCCACCGGTGCCGTAATAGGCTTTCAGCAAGGGAATGACGGCCTTGTACCAGCGCTCCAGTACGCCGCGCTTGCGGGGATCCTGCGGGTCGAAGTTGATGCCCGACTTAGCTCCGCCGATGGCCGGACCGGAGACGGTAAACTTTACTTCCATCGTCTTGGCCAGGCTCTCGACCTCGCGCTTGTCGAGGCCCTTGCGCATGCGGGTGCCGCCGCCGGCTGCCCCGCCGCGCAGCGAGTTGATGACCACCCAGCCTTCGGCTTCGGTTTCGGGGTCTTGCCATTCAAAAACGATTTCGGGACGCTTTTGCTCAAATTTGGCGAGTAGTTCTTTCATTGGTAAGCTGTTAGCTTTTAGCTGCTAGCCGTTAGCTTTCCGGTCGGGAATAGCCTGATAGCTAAGGGCTAGCAGCTAAAAGCTAACAGCTTAGCAAGGTTATTCAGGCCGTTCGAGGCGCTGGTCGTCGGTGGCGGCGGCAGGGCTCTCGGGCTCCAGCCACGCTTTGTAGTACACGCCGTCGTCAAGCTTGAGGGCGGCTTCCGTTACCATCAGCGGGCGGAAGGTGTCAATCATCACCGCCCATTCGTCGGTACCGGTTTTGCCGATGCTGCGCTCGTAGGCACCCGGCGCGGGACCGTGCGGGATGCCGCCGGGGTGCAGCGTAATGTGGCCCTGGGCGATGTTGTTGCGCGACATGAAGTTGCCATCCACGTAGTACAGCACCTCGTCGGAATCGATGTTAGAATGGTGGTAGGGGGCCGGGATGGCCTGCGGGTGGTAGTCGAACAGCCGGGGTACGAACGAGCACACCACGAACGCCTTAGTCTCGAACTGCTGATGCACGGGCGGCGGCTGGTGCACCTTGCCGGTGATGGGTTGAAAGTCGCGGATGTTCATCCCGTAGGGGAAATTATACCCATCCCAGCCCACCACGTCGAATGGGTGGCTGGGATACACCAGTTCGTGCAACACGCCCTGCTTCTTAATTTTCACCGTGAAGTCGCCCAATTCGTCGTGCGTTTCCAGCTCGTCGGGCAGCTTGTAGTCGCGCTCCGAGTAGGGCGCGTGTTCCAGCAACTGGCCGAAATGGTTGCGGTAGCGCTTGGGCGTGTAGATGGGATGGAAGGACTCGGCGATAAACAGCCGGTTGTCTTCCGTATCGAACTCAATCTGGTAAATGATGCCGCGCGGGATCAGCAGGTAGTCGCCCGGCTCGAAGCGGATGTTGCCGAGCTGGGTGCGCAGCTTGCCCGTCCCTTTGTGGATGAATAGCAGTTCGTCGGCGTCGGCATTCTTGTAGAAGTAGGCCGTGAGCGAGTGGCGCGGCGCGGCCAACACGATATGCACGTCGCTATTGACCAATACCGGTGTGCGGCTGGCCAGGTAGTCATCCTGCGGCGGCACTTCGAAGCCCTTGAGCAGCCGGGCCTTGATGCTTTTCTCGATGGCGACTTTCGGCGTAAGGTCGGTTTCGCCCACAATATCCTTCACCGTGGTGGGTCGGCGCAGGTGGTACATGAGCGACGACATCCCATCGAAGCCGATGGTGCCAAACAGCTGCTCGTAATACAGCCCGCCCCCGGGCTTCTCAAATACCGTGTGGCGCGTGTGCGGCAACCGGCCAAGCTTATGGTAGACAGGCATTTGTTTTTAATTATGAATTATGAGTTATGAATTATGAGTTGGCTTTTGGGGCGCGTTGGTTGAATTAAGCTGGCTCGGGCTACGATAGGTCATTAACGACTGCTAGACGACGACAGTAGGTAGCAGCGAGCCCAACTCATAATTCATAACTCATAATTCATAATTAAACTACAGGTTTCCGCGCCGGTCTTGCTCGCGTTCCAGGCTTTCGAAGAGGGCTTTGAAGTTGCCGGCGCCGAAGCTCTTGGCTCCCTTACGCTGGATGATTTCGAAGAACACCGTGGGGCGGTCTTCGACGGGCTTGGTAAAAATCTGGAGTAGATAGCCCTCTTCGTCGCGGTCGGCCATGATGCGCAGGGCGCGCAGGGCCTCTACATCCTCGTCGATGTTGCCGACGTGAGCGCGCAGGTTGTCGTAATAGGTATCGGGCGTGTGCAGGAACTCTACGCCGCGGGCTTTCAGCTCGCGCACGGTGCTGATAATATCGTCGGTAGCCACCGCGATGTGCTGCACGCCCTCGCCCTCGTAAAAGGTCAGGTACTCCTCGATCTGCGACTTCTTCTTACCCTCGGCCGGCTCGTTAATGGGGAATTTCACGTAGCCGTTGCCGTTGCTCATCACCTTGCTCATGAGCGCCGAGTACTCGGTGGTAATCTGCTTGTCGTCGAAGCTCAGGATGTTGGCGAAGCCCATCACGTCCTCGTACCATTTCACGGTTTCGTTCATGCGGTTCCAGCCCACGTTGCCCACGCAGTGGTCCACGTAGCGCAGGCCCACCTCGCTGGGGTTGAAGCTCGACTGCTGGGCCACGTAGCCGGGCAGGAAGGCCCCGTGGTAGTTTTTGCGCTCCACGAACAGGTGCACCGTTTCGCCGTAGGTGTAGATGCCCGCCGTGCGCACCTCGCCAAACTCGTCGGTGAGCACCTTGGGCTCCTGGTAAGAGCGGGCGCCGCGGCTCATGGTCTTTTCGTAGCTTTCGAAGGCATCATCTACCCACAGGGCCAGGATTTTAACGCCGTCGCCGTGCTGCCGCACGTGCGCCGAAATCTCGTGGTCGGAGTGCATGGCGGTAGTAAGTACCAGCCGGATTTTGCCTTGTTGCAGTACGTAGCTGGCCCGGTCGCGCACGCCGGTTTCGGGGCCGGCGTAGGCTACGGTCTGGAAGCCGAAGGCCGCCTTGTAATAGTAGGCCGCCTGCTTGGCGTTGCCCACGTAAAATTCGAGATAATCGGTGCCGAGCAGCGGCAGAAAATCGGTGGTGGCGCGCTGCTGAAGCTCCTGGGCAACGAGAGTTTCCATGACTGACGGAGATGGGGATAGTACCTGGATTAAACGCAATACTAACGTGCGTTAGTTGAGATGTCCAATATTGGTTACTTATGAGGCCAATAAGAATTTCTTATTGAAATTTGCGGCATGGAACTCCGCCAGCTACGCTACTTTGCCGAGGTCGCCACCGAGCTGCACTACGGCCGGGCGGCCGACAAGCTGTGCGTGTCGCAGCCTGCCCTCAGCCAGCAGATTCAACTGCTGGAAAGCGAGCTGGGGGTGGAGCTGTTCGACCACCAGCAGCGCACGCGCCAGCGGCGGGTGGTGCTTACCGAGGCCGGCACTGCTTTTTTGGCCGATGCCCAGCAAGTATTACAGCTCAGCCGCCAAGCTATTGAAAATGTGCGCCGCGTAGGCTCGCAGCAGAAGTCGGTAGAGCTGGGTTATTACCAATTGCTGCGCCCCGATCGCCTGGTAGGTATCGTGCAGCGCTTCAACGAGAGCTTTCCCGACGTGCAGTTTCACTTGCACGAGTTGCCGACGTTCCGGGCGGTGCAGGAGGCTTTGGTGGCGGGCCGCATCGAGCTGGGCCTCACCATGCTGCCGCTGCTGCACCCCGAGCTGGCGGCGCGGCCCTTCGGCCAAGGCGGGTTGGCGGTGGCGCTGCCCGCCGCGCACCCGCTGGCCAGCCTGCCCGAGGTGCCGCTGGAGGCCCTGGCCCACGAAAAATGGGTGGAAATCAGCCGCCCGCTGCACCCGGTGTACGAGGAGATTGAGCACCTGTGCCAGCAGGCAGGCTTCAGCCGGCGGGGGGCCATCGTGCAGGAAGTCTCGTCGCTCGAATTGCTCAGCAACCTCGTGCGGCTGGGGTTGGGCGTGGCCTTCGTGCCCTCGTTTTTCGACCTGAGCGCGGTGCCCGGCGTGGTGGCCCGACCGCTGCGTGTGGTGGGCGGGGAGAATGTTTTATTGACGCAGTGCGTAGCCTACCTGGCTGAGCGCCCCGCGCCACTGCTGCAAGCATTGGTAGCGTTGGTGTAGGGTAAGCTTTAGCTTGCCCGGCGTGCGGTGGGTCGCGGCTCGTCGACCGCCCGGCAAGCTAAAGCTTACCCTACAAGCATCTCGGCCACTTGGCGGCCGGTGCTGAGCGCGGCGTTGAGCGAGGGATAGCTGACCCAGTCGCCGCAGCGGAAAAGCGTATCGCCGAGGCGCAGCTCCTGTTGCACGGGCTGGCCGGGGCCGAAGATGGGCAGCGCCTGCTCGATGCGGTACGTGCGCAGGTGCCGCCACATCGTAGCCACCGGCCCAAACCAATCGGCCAGCTCAGTGCGCAAGCGGACCGTCAATTCATCTTCTGATAAGCCATGCTCGCCGTGGGTACTCACCGACACCAGCCCCTGACCAGTCGGAGCCACCGCCGGGCTGACTTCGGCCGGGAAGGCTACGTTGTGGACCAGCGCCCCGGGCCGCGCATTGAGGTGCAGCAGTCGGGGGCCGTGGCTGGGAGCGGCCCCCGCCGTGGCAAAGTACGTGCAGGTAGTCAGCCGGGCCACGGGGCGGGCCGGGGCGTGTAAGTCAGCCCCGAGCAGGCGGGCGGCGGCGGGCCCATCGGTAGCGAGCACCACGGCGGCGGCGGACAGCGTCTCGCCGCTGGCCAGGTGCACGCGGCGCCCGCCCTCGGCCACGGCGGCCACGGGCGTATGCAGGCGGATAGCGCCCGCAGGCAGGCGGGCCGCTAACTGCTCGGGTAGCTGCTGCATACCCAGGACCGGCACCGTAGCCGCGCCCTGCATAAACTGCTGAAAAACAAATTCAAAGAAATTGCTGGCCGTGCCCAGCTCGCGGTCGAGGTACACGCCGCCGAAGAAGGGGCGGAAGAAATTGGTGATAATCTGCTCGCTCCAGCCAAAGTCGCGCAGGTAGGCCAGGGTGGTTGTGGCCCCAGCCCGGCCCAGCAGCTGCTCGGGCGGGCGGCCTGCCAGCTGGGTTACTAGCTTCATGATGAGTGCCTTGTCTTTAGCCGTGCCGATGGGGGAGGCCAGCGCGGCTAACGCCATCATGGGAGCATGCAACGGGTTTTCGAGGGTGGTTTCCTGGCCGTCGGGCAGCCGGATGACGGCCCCCGAGCGATAAGCCTTCAAATTGAGCGCCCCGTAGTCGAACATACGCCGGGCCTCGGGGTAATTATTCAGTAAAATCTGGAAGCCCCGGTCGAGCCGGAAGCCATCGGGCGTGAGGTCGGTGCGAACGCGCCCGCCCACGCCGTCGGCGGCTTCGAGTAGCAGCACGGGGCGGCCGGCGCGGTGCAGCCAGGTGGCGCAGGCCAGCCCGGCCATGCCCGCGCCTATAATGATAATAGGGTCAACAGCACTAGCCATAGCAGATAGCATAATTTGAAAAATAAGCTGTACGCAGAAAAGTCGGGCTTAGCCTAAACGCGTCCAGCGCCGCTAAAACAGCTTCGGCATTTTGTGCTCCTTCCACTTCTTACGCGTTTTCAGGGTGTAAAACTCGGCCACGCCGCTGCGTTCCAGCGTGAGTTGCCAGGCCCCGAGTACCTGCCCCGGCTGTCGGCCCACCGATTTCAACCCCGGGTGCTGCTGCTGAAGCAATTGCGCCTCGGCGGCCGTGAGGTCGCGGCCCGGCTGGCCGTGGCAGCGCAGGCACAGATGATTGGCCAGTACGATGGGCCGCTGGTAATAAAACGTATCGGCGGCCGGCCGGCCGATGAGGCGCAGGGTATCGGGGCGCAAACCCGCGGCGGCCAGCGTAGCACCGGCCGGGGCCGCCTGCCACTCGGCGCGGCGGGGGCTGGCGTGCCACTTGCGAGCCATCGAATCGACGGCCGGGTAGCTTTGCGGACGGCAGAAGGTAGCCGCCTGGGCCAGGTTACCCTTGGCCAGCTCACGGGCCAGGGTGCGGCGCAGCAGCGTATCGGCATAAGCCGTGAGGGAATCGCCGGCCCAGCGGGTGGCGTGCAGCAAGTCGTTGGGCATGATGCGCTTGACCTCCCAATTGGCGGTTTCTTCGGCTATCTGCTTGGTGCCGGGTAGGTGCTCGACCTGGTCGGGCCGGCAGGCGGCGAAGAGGAAAGGCAGAAATAAAAGCGCTTTTCGCATGGTATGGCTAGAAGTTTCCCGCTGGGTACGCTGGGGCGAATCGTGGAGATTCGCCAGGGGGAGAACAGCCCGACGTATCTCCGCGTTTATCCCGGCGGGAAATTCTCGCGCAAGTTATTTCAGCAGCCAGGCCCGCAACGCCTCGTAGCTGGGGGCCAGCGGCACGCTCTGCTTGGGTTTTTCCAATAAATAATGCAAAGCGGCCGGCAACTCAATTTGGCGGCCGATGAGCGGCTCGACCACCTCGGGGAACTTCACCGGGTGGGCCGTGGCCAGCAGAAAGCCTGCGGCGGCCGGGTGCGCCGCCAGGTAATTTTCGAGGGCGAAAAACGCTACCGCGCCGTGCGGGTCGAGCAGGTACTTGCGCTCGGCCTCCACGCGCCGAATGGTGGCGCTGGTATCGGCATCGCTCACCGTGTAGCCACTCAGCAGCTGGCTGATGGTGGCGTGCTCGTGCCGGAACAGCTCCAGGATGCGGACAAAATTGCTCGGGTGGCCCACGTCCATCGCGTTGGAAATGGTCGGCACGGCCGTTTTCGGCGTGAAAATGGCCGTGCGCAGATATTCGGCCCCGGCATCGTTGGCATTGCAGGCGGCAATGAAGTGGCCCACCGGCAGGCCCGAGGCGTGGGCCAGCAGCCCGGCGCACAGGTTGCCGAAGTTGCCGCTGGGCACCGCCACGACGGGCGGCGCGGCCCCCGCCCACTGCTGCAGGGCAAATAGGTAATAAAGCTGCTGCGGCAGCCAGCGCGCCACGTTGATGCTATTGGCCGAGGTGAGCGTGCGCCGACCCGTCAGTTCCTCGTCCAGAAAAGCCTGCTTCACCAGCCGCTGGCAGTCGTCGAAATTACCGCTTACTTCCAGCGCCGTGATGTTCTGCCCCAGCGTGGTGAGCTGCAATTCCTGCAAAGGACTCACCTTGCCCGAGGGGTAAAGAATGACTACGTCCACGCCCGGCACCCCCAGGAAGCCGTGCGCCACCGCGCCCCCCGTATCGCCGGAGGTGGCTACCAGCACGGTTACCGGCTGGGTTTCGCCCCGCGAAAAATACCCCAGGCAGCGGCTCATGAAGCGCGCTCCCACGTCCTTGAACGCCAGCGTCGGCCCGTGAAATAATTCCAGCGCGCCGATGCGCTCGGTGATAGGTACCAGCGGAAAGGGAAAATCTACCGTTTCGGCGCAGATGCGGCGCAGGTCAACTTCCGGGATGGTGTCGCCCACGTAGGGCCGCATCACTTCGTAGGCGATGTCGGCCTGCGAGCGGCTGGCCAGATTACGCAGCAAGTCGGCCGAGAACTGCGGAATGCTTTCCGGGAAGTACAAGCCGCCGTCGGGGGCCTGCCCGGCGATGGCGGCGGTGCGGAAATCAACTGGCGGCGACTGGCGATTGAGGCTGTAGTAGCGCATATTATCTCAAGAAAATACGATTGTCATGCTGACGAAGGAAGCATCTTGTCAGGTTGGAACAGAGTAGCGGGGCGTGATAAGATGCTTCCTTCGTCAGCATGACGGCAAAGGGCTATGCTGACGCCACCACCCGCGCGCCCTGGCTGGCAATCGGCCCCACGTGCAAGTGAAAATCGATGCCCATTTTGCGGTACACGCTGCCCAGCGCCTCGGCGGCGGCGTTGGCCGTGGCCTCGTCCTTATTGAGCATGAAAATAGACGGCCCCGAGCCCGAGATACCCCCGCCCAGCGCGCCGGCCGCCAGGGCCAGCCGCTTGGCATCGCCCAGGCCGGGGATGAGCGCGGCGCGGGCCGGCTCCACGATGTAGTCTTCCAGGGCGCGGGCAATCAGCGCGTGGTCGTGGGTGAGGAAGCCGGCCACCAGGCCCCCCACGTTGGCCCACTGGCGCACGGCCAGGGCCAGCGGCACCGAGGTGGGCAGCACGGCGCGGGCCTCCTTGGTTTTGACTTCGAATTGCGGGTGCACCACGGCCACCCACAGGGGCGGGGCGGGCAGGGCCAGCACGTCGAGCGTTGGCTGCACAGCCCGCACCAGGGTGAAGCCGCCGCAAATGGCCGGGGCGATATTGTCGGCGTGGCGCACGCCCGAGGCTACGGCCTCGCCGTACATGGCCATGTCAATCAATTCAGTATTGCTGAAGCGGTTGCCCAGCAGTGCGTTGGCCGCCACCACGGCCCCGGCCGCACTCGCCGCGCTGCTGCCGATGCCGCTACCCGGCCGGATGCCCTTGGTAATCTCAACCTCGAAGCCCAGCGGCTCGGGCACGGCGCGCAGCAGGGCCAGCAGCGCCGCGCCGGCCACGTTGCGATTGGGGTCGGTGGGCAGGTCGTAGTCGTCGAGGTGCCGGATGATGAGACCCGGCTCATCGCGCCGCGTGAGGCGCACCGTGTCGTAGGGTGCAGTGAGGCACAGGCCCAATACATCGAAGCCGCAGCCGACGTTGGCGATAGTGGCTGGGGCGTGAACGGTTACTTCATTTAACATTTATCAATTAGCAGTTAACAGCTGTTCAATGAGCGGCTGCTAGTGGTTTTAATGCGGTTGGTGGAGCGCAGGGTAGTGAAGAGCATCCTAGCTAGCTCGTCGGCGTCACTATGTAAGCTGCTAAACATGGCAGCGGTGAGGTAATCGGTATCGTGCAGTAGATTAAGCCAATACTTGGTTTCCAAGCATTCTTTATAGCTGATGGAAATTTTGGCTGAAAAATCAGCGTCGGAGAGCGCGCCATTAGCTTCCGCCACATTGGCCCCAATGCTGGTACCGCAACGCAGTAGCTGTTTGGAGAGCACATACTCACGCTTCTCTACTGAAAGAAACTGGTAAGCTCGCACCGCCCGAACACCAAAAGCATAAGCCTTCTCATACAGCACATTCGGCTTTCCACCAATCATCATTCAGTGCCGCAAAAATGGCCTGTTAAATGTTAAATGATAATTGTTAAATGCTAAATGTTGCTGGCCCGAATAATATCGGCAAAAACCCCGCTGGCCGTGACCTCGGCCCCGGCCCCGGCCCCCTTCACCACGAGCGGCTGCTCGGGGTAGCGGTCGGTGTAAAACAGTACCACGTTGTCTTTGCCGCGCAGCTCGTAGAGGTCGTGGCCGGGCGGAATCTGCTGCAAGCCCACGGCCGCTTTCCCGTTGTCGTACTGCGCCACGAATTTGAGGCGCTTGCCCTGGCTGGCCGCCGCGTCGTAGAGGGCGCGGAAGTGCGGCTCGTGCACGGCCAGCTGCTCGTAAAACGCGGCCACGTCGCCCTCCAGGCAGCTGGCGGGCAGGAAGCTTTCGTTGGCTACGTCACTCATCTCCAACTGCTGGCCGGCCTCGCGGGCCAGGATGAGGATTTTGCGGGCCACGTCCGAGCCGTTGAGGTCGAGGCGCGGGTCGGGCTCGGTGTAGCCCTCGGCCTGGGCCTGGGCCACCACCTCCGCGAAGGGCCGGCTGCCGTCGTAGTTGTTGAACACAAAATTGAGCGTGCCCGACAGCACCGCCTGCATGCGGCGTACCACGTCGCCGCTGCGGGTGAGGTCGCCCAGCGTGCCGATGACCGGCAGCGCCGCGCCCACGTTGGTTTCGAAGAGGTATTTGGTGTTGAAATCCTGGGCCAATTGCTTGAGCTGGCGGTAGCTGGCGTAGGCGGCCGAGGCGGCGATCTTATTGCAGGCTACCACGGCTACGCTCTTGGCCAGCAGCGGCGCGTACTGGTCGGCGGCGGCGGGGTTGGCCGTCACGTCCACGAAAATGGAGTTGCGCAGGTTTTTGCTGATAATGAGCTGGGTAAGCTCATCGAGCGAAAGCTTGGGCGCTTTGTCCAGATTTTCGGGCCAGGTGCGCAGGTCGAGGCCGCCCTCGTTGCTCACGAGGCAGTGGCGGCTGTTGGCGATGGCCACCACGCGCAGGTCGAGGCCGAGCTTTTCGCGCAGGTAGTCTTGCTGCTGCGCGAGCTGGCCCAGCAGCTTGCCCCCCACGTTGCCGGGGCCGAGGATAAACAGGTTAACCTGCTTATAAGTCGCTTCGAAAAATTCCTCGTGCAGCACGTTGATGGCCTTGCGCACGTCGTCGGCCCGAATCACGGTCGAGATGTTGCGCTCGCTGGCCCCCTGGGCAATGGCCCGGATATTCACCCCGTTGTGCCCCAGTGCGCTAAACAAGCGCCCGCTGATGCCGGGGTGGTTGCGCATGTTGTCGCCCACCAGCGCCACGATGGCCAGCCCCGTTTCGGGCCGCAGCGGCTCCAGGCGGCCGGCCGAAATTTCGGCGGCAAACTCCTCATTCACCACTTCCTGCGCTGCGGGTACGTCGTTCTCGCTCACGCCCACGCAAATGGAGTGCTCCGACGAGCTTTGCGTGATGAGCACTACGTTGATGCGGGCCCGGGCCAGCGCCGCAAACAGCCGCGCCGAAAAGCCCGGCACGCCCACCATGCCGCTGCCTTCCAGATTGAGCAGCGACAGGTTGCCGATGCTCGACAGCCCGCGCACCACCCCGATGCTGGGCGGCGGGGCCACCTCCACCAGCGTGCCGTAGTCGGCCGGGGCAAAGGTGTTTTTAATCCACATCGGGATGCCGCGCTGCCGCACCGGCTGCACCGTGGGCGCGTACAGCACCTTGGCCCCGAAGTGCGACAGCTCCATCGCCTCTTCGTAGCTGATGCGGGCAATGGGCCGCGCCGAGCGCACCAGGCGCGGGTCGGCCGTGAGCATCCCGCTCACGTCGGTCCAGATTTCGAGTTTTTCGGCGTCGAGCGCGGCGGCCAGGATGGCGGCCGTGTAGTCGGAGCCACCCCGGCCCAGCGTGGTGGTGTGGCCCTCGGCGTCGGCGGCGATAAAGCCGGGCGCTACCCACAGCTTTTCAGTAGTTTCGGCTTGAAACTGACGCACCTGGCGCTCGGTCGTGGCCTCGTCTACCTGGGCCATGCCGAAGCGCGAGTTGGTGCGAATGAGCTGCCGGCTGTCGGCCCAGGCCGTGGCGATGCCCCGCGCCTGAAACGCGGCCACCACGAGGCGCGACGACAGCAGTTCGCCGTAGCTCATCAGCTTGTCCAGGGTGCGCGGCGAAAGCTCGCCCAGCGCAAAAACGCCGTCGGCCAGCCGCGCCAGCTCGGTAAACTGGGCAGTGAGCCAGGGCTGAATCTCGGTCTGGCTGGCCGCGTCGGGCAGCAGGTTTTCGGCGGCGGTAAGGTGGCGGGCTTCGAGCTGGCGCAGGGTGGTGCGGAAAGCTTCGTCGCCGCTGGCCGCCGTGCGGCCGATGGTAATGAGCGCGTCGGTGGTGCCCCCCAGCGCCGATACGACCAGCCCCACTGGTCCCTGGGCCAGCGCGCTCGTCACGATGGCAATTACTTTTCCGATATTCTCGGCGGAGGCCACCGACGTGCCCCCGAACTTCAGGACTTGCATACTCTCAGGTGTCGAAAACCCGGCCGGCCACAGCCGCCGCGCAGGAAAAGGAGGGCCTAGCGAGGGTGGGAAGGACAACCCTAGGCCAGCGTAAAGAATTGGCGCGGAACGCCGACCGCAAAGGACGTTGTTGACAAGCCGTATCTTTGCAAACTACTGACTATTTTTTTCGACCACAAAATGCTGGATAAACTCGAAGCCATCCGCGAGCGCTACGACAACGTAAACCACGAGCTCATGCAGCCCGAGGTGATGAGCGACATGAAGCGCTTCAAGTCCTTGAACAAGGAGTACAAGGAGCTGGGCAAAATCATGGTGGAGTACCGGGCTTACCAGCAGGTGCTCAGCAATATAGAAGGGGCTCGCCAAGTTATCGCCACCGAGAAGGACGAAGACTTTCGCGAAATGGCCAAGGCCGAGCTCGACGAGCTTCAGCCCGAAGCCGAGCGGCTGGAGGGCGTGATAAAAGATTTATTGATTCCCAAAGACCCCAACGACTCGAAAGACGTCATTATGGAAATTCGGGCCGGGGCGGGCGGCGACGAAGCCTCGCTCTTCGCCGGCGACTTGCAGCGTATGTACCTGCGCTTTGCCGAAAAGCAGGGCTGGAAGATGGAGCTCGTTGATGCGATGGAAGGCACCGCCGGCGGCTACAAGGAAATCATCCTGGCCGTGAAGGGCGAGGACGTGTACGGCAAGCTCAAGTTCGAGTCGGGCGTGCACCGCGTGCAGCGCGTGCCCGCCACCGAAACCCAGGGCCGCATTCACACCTCGGTGGCCAGCATCGTGGTAATGCCCGAGGCGGAGGAGTTCGACATCGAGCTGGACATGAACGATATCCGCAAAGACCTCTTCATGTCGAGCGGCCCCGGCGGGCAGTCGGTAAACACGACTTACTCGGCCGTGCGCCTCACCCACTTGCCCACCGGCATCGTGGCCCAGTGCCAGGACCAGAAGTCGCAGCTCAAAAACTTCGACAAGGCGCTGCAAGTACTGCGCTCGCGCATTTTCGAGATTGAGCTGGCCAAGAAAAACGAGGCCGAGGGTGCCCTGCGTAAGGGTATGATTGGCAGCGGCGACCGCTCCGATAAGATTCGCACCTACAACTACCCGCAGGGCCGCGTGACCGACCACCGCATCGGCTACACCGTGTACAACCTGCCCACGGTGATGGATGGCAACATCGATGACTTCGTGGAGCAGCTGCGTCTGGCCGAGAGCGCCGAGCGCTTGAAGGTGGGTGCCGAATGACCGCAGATTTAACGGATTAAACGGATTTCGGGGATGCGCCTGCTGGCCTGCGGCGGCGGGCTGATTGGCCTCTAGGCGACGTTTTACTTTTTAATGGTGTCATGCTGAGCTTGCGAAGCATCTTCTCACGGCTGGATGAGATGATTTGCTGGTTTGGCATGACATCTTTTTGGGGTGGGCACTAAGGGGTGGTGATAGTCGTTTGCTTCTTGATAATTACTGACTTTGTGCTTCGCTGATGTTTAAAAAGCTACTGTTGCCTTTGCTGCTGCTGTTGAGTGCTGGGGTAAGCCTGCTGCCTGGCTGTAAGCCGCGGGAGGAAGAGCTACAAACCACGGGCGGGTTGGCTTTTTCGGCCGATACGGTGAAGTTCGATACGGTTTTTACCACCCTGCGCACCGTTACCAAGCGGCTGTGGGTGTACAACCGCAATCCCCGGGCGGTGAATGTAGACCTTATCAGCCTCGACAATTCGGCCACCTCGCCTTATACGCTCATCATCAACGGCGACCAGCGGCAAACGGCCAGCGGCGTTTACATTCGGGGCAATGACAGTCTGCTCATCCTAGTGCGGGCGCAGCTGAAGGATAACGGCGGCAGCGGACGGGCAAAGGATTTGGTGGTGCAGGAGAAGCTAAGCTTCCGCACCAACGGCCAGGAGCAGGCAGTGCTGCTGCGCTCCTTCGGGCAGAATATCTATTTGCACGATGGTACGCGCAACCCCGTTACGCTGCCCTGTGGTATGGTCTGGACCAAAGACCGGCCGCACGTACTCTACGGCACGGTGATAGTACCGGCAGCCTGCACGTTGCGCATCAAGCCGGGGGCTCGCATCTACGCCCACGCCGGGGCTATGCTCATCGTGCAGGGTACGCTGCTCGTAAATGATCCGAGTGACTACGCGCCCGGTACTGGCTTGACCGATACCGTTAAGGCGACTAATCTCAACATCGTACGCTTCGCGGGCGACCGCAGCGGCGAGGCGCAGTATGCCACCGCGCCGGGACAGTGGACGGGCATCATCTTCGACGCCACTAGCCGCGGCAATGTTATCCGCTACGCCCAAATTCAGAATGCCGCTTATGGGGCGCTGCTATTCAACCCCGCCAACAACGCGACTCAACCCGACCTGCTGCTGCAAAACAGCGTGATTCGCTACATCTCGGGGGCTAGTGCCAACTTCGCCGGGGTAGCTACGCAACTGGCTACCTACAAGCTGGCTGGCATCACGGAGGGCGCCGGGATCCTGAGTTTGTCGGGCAAGGTGACGGCTGCGAATACGCTTTTCAGCGACTGCTACGAATACGCGGTGCGCGGGTACGGCGGGGGTAACTACTCACTCAATTACTGTACGATAGCGAATTATCCGGCTACGGCAGCGGTGCGCCAAACGGCCTCGCTGGCATTCACTAATCTCTCGGCCCTCGATGGCAAGCCGCGTAATCCTTCGGGGTTGGTCCTCAACCTGCAAAATTCCATTGTATGGGGCGCCAACAGCGATGAGCTGCGCCTGGATAATTACGAGGAGTACAAAGCGGGAGTAAACGTGCAGAACACGCTGCTTCGCAGCCAGCTCTACGCCGCCACCGCCGATGCCAACGGGGCGCCTGGTCTCAAAAAAACCGGGTTGAACAATATCGTAAACGAAGATCCGAAATTTGTACGCCCCGGGGTGGGAGACAACAGCGATTACCGTCCCAGCGACAGCTCACCCGCCAAAGCTCGCGGCTCGGCTTTATCGACCTCGGTGCTGCGCGATTTATTGAATTTACCCCGCAACGCCTCGCCCGACCTTGGGGCCTACCGTACCGCCAAGCCCTAGTACTGTTCTAACATGCGCTTCATTCAAAAACGCCTGCGCCTGCCCGCCGTAGCCGAGGGCTTTCACCTCGTCACCGATTTGCTGCTGAGCGAGTTGCCCGAGTTGGAAACGCTGCGCGTGGGCACGGCCAATTTCTGCATTCAACACACCTCGGCCAGCCTGTTCATCACCGAGAATGCCGACCCCACCGTGCGGCGCGACTTCCAGGAGTATTTCCGGCGGCTGGCCCCCGACAATGCCCCGTACTTCCAGCACACCCTGGAAGGCCCCGACGATATGACGGCTCACCTCAAGGCCGCCATGCTGGGCACTTCGGTTACGGTGCCCATTGCCGACGGCCGCTTGCTGCTGGGCACCTGGCAGGGCCTGTGCTTGGGCGAGCACCGCCGCCACGGCGGCCGCCGCTGGGTGGTCGCGACGCTGATGGGAGAGTAGAGCCCGCGGGCTACTGCACCCGCGCCGCCGTGGTGTAGTGCAGCGTATCGAACAGCACGAGCTTCTGCACGCCGCGCACACTGTACTGGCTCAGTTGGCCATTATGCAGCGTAAGCTGCAAATCTTTTTGGCCGAAAAAAAGCGTGTTATCCTGCCGGAGCGTAGCCGTCAGCAACTGCGGCTGGTTACCGGTGCTGGTCACCGTCAGGCGCAGCACCGGGGCGTTGTCGTGGCCGGGTTGCAGGCGATACGTACGGCGCACGGCTCCGCCGGGCAGGCTGGCCGAGTCCACCGCGTAGGCCCCGCGCAGGGCCGCCTTGTTGATGTCGGCCTGGTAAAAAATCTGAAGCTCGTCGGCCCACTTCACGGTGGGCACGCGTACGGTTTCGGGGGCGTCGCCGCGCAGGCTCACCTGCTTCTCCACGCCGGGCTGGCGGGCGCTGAGCGCCTTCACCTGCGCATCGAGCAAGCCCCGCACGTCGAAATAAGGGCCGGCGCGGTGGGCCGCGCCCGGGGCCGCTGGGTCGGGGCCGGCGGTACCCGGGCCGCAGCCCGTCAGGACCAGCAAGGTGCTAGCCGCTAGGTAAATGCTCGTTCTACAGCTCATACTAAAACTAATGTCCCGCCCGGTGCTGGCACGGGGCGGGACACTGCGACAAAAGAAAGAAGCCGCCTTTTTGTTTGGGCGCGGCTAGCGGCCAGCGGGGCGCAGCAGGCTCTGGCCGGTCATCTCGGCGGGCTGGGGCACGCCCATCAGCTCCAGCACGGTGGGGGCGATGTCGCCGAGCTTACCATTGGCCAGTGTGCCCTGGTAGGTGGGGTCGACCAGGATGCAGGGCACCAAGTTGGTCGTGTGGGCCGTGTTGGGCGAGCCGTCGGCGTTGCGCATAAACTCGGCGTTGCCGTGGTCGGCAATGACGATGGTCGCGTAGCCAGCCGCCAGCGCCGCCTCAATTACGTCGTGGGCGCAGGTATCGGCCGTTTCCACGGCTTTCACCACGGCCTCGAATACGCCAGTGTGGCCCACCATGTCGGGGTTGGCGAAGTTGATAACCACGAAATCAGCCGAATTGGCGCGCAGCTCGGGCACCAGCGCGTCGCGCAGCTCGTAGGCGCTCATCTCCGGCGCGAGGTCGTAGGTGGCTACCTTGGGCGAGGCCCGCAGGATGCGCGTTTCGCCGGTGAATTCCTTTTCGCGGCCCCCCGAGAAGAAGAACGTCACGTGCGGGTATTTTTCCGTCTCGGCCATGCGAATCTGCGTGCGGCCGTGGGCCGACAGCACTTCGCCGAGCGTATTGTTGAGGTTGTCCTTGTCGAAAATCGGCGTTACCCCCACAAACGTCGCGTCGTAGTTCGTCATGGTGAGGTAGCGCAGAGGCAGCCGGTGCATCTGGTAGGCGTTGAAATCCTGCTGCGTGAGCGCCTCCGTGATTTCGCGGCCCCGGTCGGTGCGGAAGTTAAAGCACAGCACCACGTCGCCTTCCTGAATGGTCGCCAGCGGCTGGCCGTCGGCCCCGGTCTTGACGATGGGCTTCAAAAATTCATCCGTAACACCTTCCTTGTACTGTTCCTGAATGCTTTGAATCAGGTTTTGCGAGGGTGTGCCCACGCCGTTCACGAGCAGGTCATAAGCCACTTTCACGCGCTCCCAGCGCTGGTCGCGGTCCATGGCGTAGTAGCGACCCACGATGGAGGCGATTTTGGCCCCCGTGCGCTCATTGTGCTGCTCCAGGTCATTCACGAAGTGCACGCCGCTCTTGGGATCGGTATCGCGCCCGTCGGTGAAGGCGTGCACGAAAACTTTGTGCACGTCGGCCTCGTGGGCGATGGTGCACAGCGCCTTTACGTGGTCGATGTGCGAGTGTACGCCACCATCCGACAGCAAGCCAATGAGATGAAAGGCTTTGTTGTTCTGCTTAGCGTACTCCAGGGCCTCCTTCAGCGCGGGCACCTGGCCTAGCTTGCGCTCGCGGATGGCCTTGGCAATGCGCACCAGCTCTTGGTCGACCACCCGGCCGGCGCCGATGTTCATGTGGCCCACTTCCGAGTTGCCCATCTGGCCGTCGGGCAGCCCCACGGCCTCGCCTGAGGCCTGCAACGTGCTGTGCGGAAAGCTATTAAGTAAGTGATGAAAATAAGGCGTCTTCGCCTTGTCAACGGCCGAAACCTCCACATTCGGGGCGATGCCCCACCCATCCAGAATAACTAAGAGGACCTGCTTGTTCATGCCCACAAAAGTACACCCCGCACCCTAATGCACCTGCTTCCCGTAGTAGGGCCGCTGGCTATATTGCCTTCAGAAAGGCTTCAAAATATCGCCGGCTGGCATAGTTTTAGCTTACCGTTCACTAAGCGCCTCCGACCAGTTCGTGAAGCTTGTTTTTATGAAAGTATATTTTACTAAAGCATTTTTATTTAGCTGGCTATTTATTGCCTTAGTTTTCACCGGCCGGGCGCAGGCCGACCAGCTGTCGGTGGTTCGCTCGGCCATCGCCAGCGGCTCGTCGCGAACGCTGGCCCAGTACCTGGCCCCGTCGGTTGAGTTGGGGTTTGATGGTGATAAACAAAGCTATAACGCTACCCAGACTGAGTTGGTGATGAAAAATTTCTTCGCTAAAAATCCGCCGGCTAGCTTTGATATCGTGCACCAGGGAGCCAGCGGCGAAGGCATTTTGTACGCCACCTGCCGCTACGCCGGGCGCAACGGCAACTACCAAGTATTCATCAAGCTCAAGCCCAAGCAGAGCACGCCCACGATAGATACCATCGATTTTACCAAGGAATAACGGGCTTACCCGCTCTCGACCCGGCTGCTGCCCGCAGCCGGGTTTTTTTATGCGCCCGCCCGCTGGCGTACCTTTGCCGGGTGTTAGCTTATCCCGCTCCTTACCTTACGCCCGCAGCGCTCACCACGTTTATTCGCACGGCCCTGGCCGAAGACGTGGGCGACGGCGACCACTCGGCCCTGGCGGCTATTCCGGCCGAGGCCCGCAACCGCGCCAAGCTGCTGGTGAAAGCCGAGGGCGTCCTGGCCGGCGTGCAGCTGGCCGAGCTGATTTTCAAGGAAGTAGACCCCGCACTCACGCTCAGCGTGCAGCTGGCCGACGGGGCGCGGGTGAAGCACGGCGACGTAGCTTTCACGGTGGAAGGCCCGGCCCGCAGCATCCTCACCGCCGAACGGCTGGTACTCAACTGCATGCAGCGTATGAGTGGTATTGCCACGCACACGGCACAGCTCACGGCCCGGCTGGCCGGTACCAAGGCCCGGCTGCTCGATACCCGCAAGACGACCCCCAATTTCCGCATCTGCGAGAAATGGGCGGTGCTCATCGGGGGCGGCGTCAATCACCGCTACGGATTGTTCGACATGATTATGTTGAAGGACAATCACGTAGACTACGCTGGGGGCGTGGCGGCGGCCATCACGGCCACCCACGAGTACCTGCGCCGCACCGGGCGCGACCTGCCCATCGTGGTTGAAACCCGCACGCTGGCCGAGGTGGAAGAAGCGCTGCAAGCCGGGGGCATCACCCGCATTATGCTCGACAACATGCCGCCGCCCCTGCTGCGCGAGGCCGTGGCCCTGGTAGCCGGTCGCTTGCCGCTGGAGGCCAGCGGGGGCATCACCGAGCAAACTATCGCCGAAGTAGCCGCCACGGGCGTCGATTACATCTCGGTGGGCGCGCTTACCCACTCCGCCCACATCCTGGATCTCAGCCTCAAAGCATTTACCATAGAGTAAGGCCGCCCTGCCACTCTGAGCCAGCGGCACCATTATTCAGCAACCGAAGCAGCGCGTTTCACCACTGGCAACCGCCAGATTAGCGGTTGGAGAATAATCTTAAATTAACTGTCAAGCTTACTAATTAACAATTATTTATCGGTAAAACCGGTCGCCGCTAGCATCAGCGAAATCCGTTAAATCCGTTAAATCCGCGATCTTATGAACCTACCCAACCAGCGCGGCGGGGGTGGCGGCTACCGCCAGCAGCAGGTGCCGCAGTCGTTGCCCGGCACGATTAAAACCAAGAAGTACCAGTTTGACCCCAACACCTACACCCGCATCGCCATGGCCGAGGTGTGGCGTAAGGAGTGGTGGTACGCCCTCATTCCATTTGCGGTGGGGATATTGCCAGCCGCCATCTGGCATTCGTGGTGGTGGCTGCTGCTGGGCGTGGCCCTGGCGGCGGTATTCGTGCTCATTCGCTCGTCGCTCGTGACGGGCGTGACGCAGATGGAGCAAAGCAAGCCGCTGTTTGAGCGCATGAATTACGAGGCCGACCAGCGCCAGTTCATCCTGCGCCAGAGCGAGCAGCGGGCGATGGCGCTGCCCTGGGACCAGATTGGCCGCGTGCGCCGCGAGCCCGATGCCTTCCTGCTGTACCTCAAGCCGGCCGCCCCGCCGGCCGAGCTGGCCGCCTGGCGCCGCTGGGTAGCCAGCACGTTCGACGTGCCGGTGTTTCTACATTTGCCCCTGCGTTTGTTCAACAACGACAACGACCGCAAGCTGTTTGAGGCGCTGCTGCGCCGCAAGGGCCTGCTCACCGATACCACCGCGGCCTAGTGCCGGCCGTATAACCCGGCCCTTTCCGAGTTTTTCCTTTACGTTTCGCCAAGACTTTTACCCGTATGAAAAAGCTGCTTTCCTGCCTGGCTCCGGCCGCGGTGCTGCTGTTTGCCTCGTGCAGCAGCGAGCCTTCCGACTGGCGCCCCGAGAATAAAGTATCGGTTGACATGATTCCCCCGGGCACCCGCCCCAGCGACAACTTCGACCAGGCTACCGACTACGCCCCGAGCCAGGAGAAAGGCGCGGCCATCAGCGAGCCCCTCAACTCGGGCACGCGCCTCGAAAAGCGTCCTGCTCCTTCCGCCGGTGCCGTAATGTCGGCCGATACGCAGGAAGGTACGGCCATGAAGCCGGGCGAAGGCAAGGCCAGCGGCGGCAAAAACAACGCCGACTCGGCTACGCCCGATACGGCCCAGGGCCAGGCCGGCGCCCGTCGTCAATAAAAGTAAGAAGTAGTAGCTCAACAGTAAGGAATTACTGAAGCTTGATTCAAACCTGATTGCAGAACTTGCAGCAGTGTTGCGAAAACAGCCGCAACATTGCTGCAAGTTCTGTTGTTTTGTGCCCCTATGTGGATTGCGATAAGTTTATTGACGGTGGCGGTGCTGGGGGCGGGGGTGTTAGTCGGGATGGTACCCGTGGCGCGTACTGCGCAGTGGCTCAAGCCGCTGCTGGCCTTTAGCGGGTCGTACCTGTTTGCGCTTACCATCACGCACATCCTGCCCGAAGCCCTGACGCTGCTGCCCGCTACGCCCCAGCGAGTAGGCTATTGGGTGCTGGCAGGATTCTTTGGGCAGCTGCTGCTGGAGGTTTTATCGCAGGGCATCGAGCACGGCCACGTGCACGCGCCCGATGCCAGCGAGCAGGGCCGCGTGCCGCTGCTGCTGGTGCTGGCCCTGGTGGTGCACTCGCTGCTGGAGGGTAGTATCCTGGTAAAAGGGGTGGGGAGCGGGGAAATTGGCAAGCACTTTTATGCCTTGGTGCTGGGGGTAGCGTTGCACCACGTGCCGGCGGCCGTGGCGCTGGCTACGCTGCTGCTCCTGCGGCTAGGGTCTTTGCGGAGGATGTGGCCGTGGCTGCTGGTGTTTGCGCTGGCCTCGCCGGTGGGGCTGGTGTTCAGCAACTACCTAGTGCTGGAGCGGCTGCTGGGCTCGGCCGTATACGCGGGGCTGCTGGGCTTCGTGGCTGGTACTTTTCTGCACGTTTCGACGACCATCCTCTTCGAAACTAGTCCCGAACACCGCCTCAACTGGCCCAAGCTGGGCGCTACGTTGGGTGGCTTGCTGCTGGCGCTGGCCGTCAATGCGGTGTAGGACTACTGCGTGGCTGCGTAGGTAGTACCTTAGCTGCCAATGAACTACTGGTGGCCCTTGCTGCGCTTCGCGCTGGTACTGCCGTTGGCGGGCCTGTCGGCCTGCGCGCCGATGCGACTCGCCACGGGCTGCTACACCGAAACGCGGGGGCCGGGCGTCATCACGTAGACCGGCCAAACAGTATGCCTAGCCCCCGACCACACGTTTGCATACAGCCAGTGGAGCGATAACGTGAGCAGTGGGCGCTACGGACAAGGAGTTTATCACCTGCGAGGCAATAAGCTGTACTTGCAATTTGAGGCCGTACCGCCCGTGGCAGCGATCGTAGCAGCCCGGCCGCTCGCTACCCCGCCCGACTCGCTGAGGCTGGAGTTTCTGGTGCTGGCACGTTCGCTTGCCGGTGGGGCCGGCTCCGCGCCGCTGCCCTACGCTACTATCACTGCGCATGTTGAGCAAGGCGAGATAGTGGCATCGGTAATGAGCGACACCGCCGGGTACGCAGTGCTGCGGGTGCCCCGCGGTACCCGCTGGCTGAGCGTGCAAAGCCTGGGCGTTAGTACTTGGCGGCAGGAGTGCCCAGCAGGCAGCACCGCCTACCGTCTGGAACTACCCGTTAACCAAGGTACGCCTTATGCCGCTGGCACAAACAAGGTTTTCCGCTTGGTGCGCCATCAATCTCCCGAGACACTAGTGGTGAGGCAAGGTGCAGCGCGAGTGGTATTTGAACGGGAGCGCAGCCTTTAGGGAAGATAAAAATCACCGGGTAAGTAACCCGCTTCTTTAGTAAAGAAGCTGCTTAGAAAATCTTCCTGCTCAACACGTTTGTCATGCTGAGCTTGCCGAAGCATCTCGCCCGCTTCGTTGAATTGCTTAGCAACGAAGCGGGCGAGATGCTTCGGCAAGCTCAGCATGACAAACATGCTTATTGACCTACTTCCTAAACAGCTTCGAAAGTAGACTTGGATTAAGCGCGAATGAGCTGGGGCGCTAGATGTCGCTCACTGCGCCGTGGCCACGCAGAAAAAGCTCTAAATCGCGGGCGCGGGCAGTTTCGCGGGCCAGCGCGGTTTGTAGGCTCAGCAGGCGCTGGCGCATGAGTAGTACCAAGTCGATGGCCTCGGGTGCCAGGCCCAGGCCGTGGTGCAAGCGTGCCAGGCGCGGTAGCAGCTCATCAGGCTCCTCGACCTCAATGGTGTCGGGGGCGGGAGCGGGGCGCAGCAGGCCCAGCTCAACAAACTGGTGCAGCGCGGCGCGGCCCAGGCCGTAGCGGGTATCAACTTCCTGGAAGGTCAGCAGCAGAACGCGGGTTTCCATAGGCTGGATATTGACTAAAAAATTGTATGAAAGCAACTTGCTAGGCCTCGCCGCGCAGCTGGGCCAGCTGTTGGATGAGGGCGCGCTCCTCGTCGGTGAGGTTGGTGGGAAGCTGCACGTTGAGACGCAGGTAGAGGTCGCCGTGCTTGCCCGGCTCGCGGTACACCGGGAAGCCTTTGCCGCGCAGGCGCAGCCGGCTGCCGTTGGCCGTTTCGGGCTTGAGCTTGATTTTGACCGGGCCGCCGAGCGTTTCTACCGTTTGCTCGCCGCCGAGCAGGGCGCGGTAGAGCGGCACGGGCACGTCCTGGGTGAGGTCGTCGCCGGAGCGGGCGTAGCGGGCATCGGGCAAGATGCGGAAAGTGATGAGCAGCGAGCCATTGGGGCCGCCGTTGCGGCCGGGGCCACCCTGATCGCGCAGCCGGATGGTTTGTCCATCGGCCACCCCCGGGTGGATGGTAATCCGCAGATTCTTCCCATTGACCGTGATGGTGCGCGGCCCACCCTCGTAGGCTTCCTGCAAGGTGAGCTCCAGCTCGGCCTGATAGTCTTGGCCCGCGCCGGGCCGGCTGCTACGGCCACCCCCGCCACCCATGCCGCCGAACATGGAGCTGAAAAAATCAGAAAAGTCTTCTCCTTCAAACTGCCCGCCGCCGAAGCCCCCGAAGCCGCCCCCGCCGCCCTGGGCATATTGGCTCCAATCGAAGCCGCCGGCTCCGGCACCCGGGCCGCGGCCGCCCCCGGCCTGTTGGTAGCGCTGGTAGTCAGCTCCTAATTGGTCGTATTTCTGCCGCTTTTCGGGGTCCGACAGCACTTCGTTGGCCTCGTTAGCTTCCTTGAACTTCTGCTCGGCCGTGGCGTCGTTGGGGTTAACGTCGGGGTGGTATTGGCGCGCGAGCTTGCGGTAAGCCTTCTTAATCTGCTCAGTGGTCGCCGTTTTCTCGACGCCCAGGATTTTGTAATAGTCTTTATAGTCCATATTGCGAAGAAAGCGGCGGCGCAACTAGCCGGCCACCTGGTCGTTGCTTTGAACGCGAAAAAAGGTTATGGCGTTGGGCTGGCCTAAATGAATGGCCACGCATAAATTTGTATTTTGCAAATACCACTCCTTATTTAGTGGCGCATAATACAACATCTGTTTGCCCGTTTACTCCCGTACATGCAGCTGTGTGGCTAGCTCTTAGCTTATTCGCCACGGCGTTTGTCTTACCCCTTCGCTTGCTTATTTTTCTCTTTTCCTACGCTATATGAAAGTGATCACCTCTTCATTACTGCTCGGGGCAGCGCTGCTGCTGACACTCGGCGCCGAGGCCCAAACCCAGCCGACTCCGGCCGCCACCCCAGCCCAGGGTACGGCTCCAACGGGTGCGGCTCCAACCCCAGCCACCCAGCCGCCCGCCGCTCGCCGCGTGCTGGCTCCGCGCCGGGTGGTGGCCCCGCGCCGCGCCGGGGGAGCCGCGGCGCCTACCCGCGCGAAAACCAGCGGCGTAATGGCTAAAGACGGCCTGATGCTGCAAGATGGTCGCGTTATTCTCACCGAGCTGGGCCGCACGGCCCCGATTGAGCAAGACAAGCGCCTGCTCAACGGTACCCTCATCACGACCAAAGGCCAGGTAACCAACGTAGAGGGCGTCACCTCGCAGATGGGCGAGGGCGACTACTTATCGCTCACCGGCCGCCTTACTACCAAGCGCGAGATGATGGAAGCCGACAGTGTGCGCAAGCTCGTGGCCTATGATCTCAAGCATCCTGGCAAACGCAAAGAGATTGAAAAGGCTCGCGAAAAGGCCGAAAAGGAGCGCGCCAAGGCTGAAAAAGAAGCTGCCAAAGCGAAGGCCAAAGCTGGGCGCTAGGCTAGCGGCGGGTATAGCTCACGAGAATGGCCAAACCCTCGGCATCGTCGCGGGCCTCCACTACCTCGTCGATAATAAATTGAATTTCAGCTTCCGTCCAATCTTCGTCTTCGGCGGCGCGCACAAAGCTGTCGAGGGCGGAAAAGCGATTGCCGCCAGCGGGCGGCGTCCAGGTGAGCTGCTTACGAATGTTCATGCTGCGAAGATGGCACGCAAAAAAGCGGCCCCCGCTACCCAGCGGGGGCCGCTTTTTTGCGCGGGGCTATTTGCGGGACGCGGGACCCATTT
Source organism: uncultured Hymenobacter sp. (assembly GCA_913776615.1). Lineage (GTDB taxonomy): Bacteria > Bacteroidota > Bacteroidia > Cytophagales > Hymenobacteraceae > Hymenobacter. Next base: position 24,539 of record CAJYPK010000029.1, on the reverse strand, counting down.
GCAGCACCTGGAGCTTCATGGGGGCTACGCCGGCGTCGATGATGTCGAGCTTGCGGGCGGCTTTTTTCGATACGTCGATAATGCGGCCCTTGGAGTGGGGGCCACGGTCGTTGACGACCACTTTTACCGAGTGGCCGTTGCGGGTGTTGGTCACCTTGAGCTTGGTACCGAAGGGTAGGGTATTGTGGGCCGCCGTGAGCTGGCCCGGGCGGTAGGGCTCGCCGCTGGCCGTGCGCCGGCCGTCGAACTTATCGGCGTAGTAGGAGCCTTCGCCCGACTGCGTGAACAGGGATTTGCTGCCGCCGCAGGCCGCCGCGGCCAGGGCCGTCAGGCTGATGATGAAGTAGTTGAAAAAACGCTGGGAACTAGGTAAGTACATAATTTGGGTATTCATTTTGCCTTCACGCGGCATGTCAGAAATAAAGCTCAACTTTCGGCCGGAATCACCCTATTTCTTTCACCCCCAACCCATGAAAAACTCGCTGAAACTCGTTGCTGGCCTTGCCCTGTCGGGCCTGTTTCTCACCGCCCACGCCCAAACCACGCCAGCCAAAGAAGGCAAAATGGCCGATGGTAAAATGATGGACGGCAAGATGAAAGAGGAGAAGAAAGAAGGCAAGATGCACAAAGAAAAGATGGGCAAAATGCACAAAGACAAAATGGACGGTGAGAAGATGAAGACTAAAATGTAGGTCTTCGCCTCAGCGCTCCACTACCGAGGTCGCCCGGTTCAGCAGCTTGCGAAGGCTGCCGGGCCGGGCGGTTTTTTTGGGACTGGGGAGCGGGGCCACGCGCAGCGCCTGTAAAGCGGCGTAGCTGCCCTGAAAAACGTTGAAATCGACCGTGCCCCGGATGCCGGGCACGTAGGCTTCGTCGGAGTGTTGCCAGATAATCCAGCGCTCGGCGGGCAGGGTGGGGCGGGCTACTTCGTAGTGGGCCAGCCACAGCGGGTAGTCGTCGAAGTGCCCGGCCAGGTAACGGCGGTAAAAGGCGTAATTGGAATACAGAATGGGGCGTACCCCGTAGTGCGCCTGTACAGTAGTCAGCCATTGCTGCACGCCGCGGCGCATCTCGGCTACATCGTGAAAGCGCGTAGCCTCTACGTCGAGCACGGGGGGCAGGTCGCCAACCCGAATAGGCACCGTAGCAATAAAAAGGCTGGCCTGCTCGCCGCCATCGCGGTTGGGCTGGTAGTAGTGGTAAGCCCCGCTGAGAATGCCGGCCCGGCGGGCCTCGCGCCAATTGCGCTGAAAGCGGGCGTCGCGCATGGTAGCCCCCTCGCTGGCCTTAATGAAGGCAAAGCGTACCTGCTGCTGCGCTACCCGGGGCCAGTCGATGTGGCCCTGATAGGCCGATACGTCGATGCCATGCACCGAATAGCCAGCCAGTAGCGGGGTGCGCTCGTGGCCCGTGAGGTAGCGCGTAGTCAGCGTAGCCCAGGTGCGGCGGGCGTAGCGATTGAGCAGACGCTGGTGGCGGAGATAATAGGCCCCGCCCCCCAGTAGCCCCAGCAGCAGACCCAACAGTACCCAGCGTCGCCAGCCCCGGCGGGGGGCCGGGGGCGGCGCGGGCGCCGGGGCAGCGGGAAGGGGCGGGTCGGGCGTGAGCATGGGGAGCAGGCCAAAAGTAACGCACGGCCGCACGCTTCGCGTATGGGGGCCGGGGCCGTAGCTTGCACTTTTAAGCCTGCGGGCGCATTTCCAGTTCATTTCCCCCACCACTCCTATGTCTGAAGCCCGCGATGCCAGCGGCCATCTCATCCGCGAACTGCACGGCGTGACGCTGGCCGCCATTCTCGAATACCTGGTAGCGCACTACGGCTTTGCCGGGCTCGATGCGCGCCTACGCCTCAATTGTTTCGCGGTGAACCCGAGTATCAAATCCAGCCTCAACTTCCTGCGGCGCACGGCGTGGGCGCGGACCAAAGTCGAGGATCTGTACGTGCGCCTGCGCACGGCCGAGGTGCTGGGCCAGCGGCTACCTTAACGCTCGCATTACATCATACCTTACCGCTGCAATGGCTGAGCTGCGTGATAAATCGGGACCGTTGGCGCTGGTGGCGGGCGCCGCAATTTTTGTAGCCTTCGAAACGGCTGCCTTTTATCTACTGCAATTTTTGACCGCGGGCCTGGGCGAGGCCAACCAATACCAGCCCGAGAATACCATCGTCAGCAACTGGGTAAAAACGGTGGCTTTCCTACTGCTGCACTTAGCACTGGTTCTACTGGCCGTGCTGATACTCAGCAATAAACTGCCGCGCCGCTACCGGGGGCAGATTCCAGGCTGGCTTTTCCTGAGCCTGCTGGTAGGCTTAGGCATGCTTATCCCGCTGTTCTACTAGAAGCAAAAGATAAAAAAAGTCCTTCTCAAACCGGGATGCACCTACTCTTCGCCAACATCCCCGCAATCTATTAAATCCGTTAAATCCGCGGTCAAATAACAAAGCCACTGCTCATCGCAGTGGCTCTCAAGAGGTGGTGAACCCAGGGGTGGCCGGTCGGTCCCGGCGTTATCGTGGTAGGAGAGGGTGGCCGGTCGGTCCCGGCCGTATCGAAGGGCGGGGTAGCCTTAGCTACCCGGCTGAATGTCGATTTCGCGCGACTGGCTGGCGGCCGGGTCGCGGAAGGGGATGGCTACGCGCAGCTCGCCGTTTTCGTGGGTGGCGTTGATGCCGAGCAGGTCCAGGTTTTTGGGCAGGTCGAGGGTCTGCACAAAGAGCGGGGCGGCGAGCTGGTCTTCGGGACCGTGGCGGTATTCACCGTACACGGTGAGGTGGTTATCCTTGAGTACCACGTGGAAGCTCTCAGCCGGCACGCTGGGCATGGCTACGTGCAGCACCACGCCCTTCGGCCGCTTGTTGACGTGCAGCTTGGGCTGGGCCACGCCGCCGCCGATGGTGTTTAGGAGGTCGAGTTGGGGGGCGATAGTGCGGATAAATTCTCGGCTGATAAGTTTCATAAGGAAGGAGCCGTATTAAGTGGCTTCGCCCTTGTTTAATCAAATGCCGTACCAGCTTCTACAGAGTGGTGAGCGTATTGGTTTTCAGTCGATATGGCAGAAGCTCACAGGCAGGATGGGGAACAAAGTGCCACCCTGACCGGTGGGCCGACGAAGTGGCAGATAATGCAAAACAACCAACCGGCTTTTTCCGCCCCAATTCCTCAAAACCGACTAGTCAACCCAAAGTGAATCTTGGAGTTAGTCAGCGAAAAACTCGTATTCAGAAACTGTGACCGACCTACTGAATAGACAAATTGAAACAGGCCCGCCGCCGTGCGGAAGCTCAGGCCCGCGCCCATGCCGGTGGGCGAGTCGAGAGTGGGCAGGCTGAGTTGGTTGTCGGTAAACGTGTAGGCTTTTAGCAGCGCCTGATCGGCGAAAATGAACACGTACCCCTCGGGACCGGTGAACTGCCGTAGCTCGACCGTACCCACGCCGTAGGTGCTGGTGTAAAATTGGTTTTCGGTGAAGCCGCGCAACGAATTGAGACCCCCCAGCCGGAACAGGTCGTTGAGAAAAAGCTGTGGGTTGAGCAGGCCTTCGCCCCGGGCCCGTACTAGTAGCACACCCTGCCGGCCCAGCGCCCAATAGCGCTCGGCCCGCCCGCCAAAGCTGTACTGCGTCGAGCGCAGATTTAAACCAGCGTACAGATCCTCCCGGATAGCGGCGTTGCGGCGAATAGTCTTGGTGCCTACGCCGCCTTGCAGGCTCACGAATAGTCCCCGGTGCGGAAAGTACAGATCGTCGAGATTGGCTCGCGAATAGCCCAGCCCGTAGGAGCTATATTCTGAATCGACGTAGCTGGGCAGGATCGTTAGATTCTTGTAGGCGTCATCGTCGAGAAGCAGGCGCGAGCTGCTTTGCTCGGTAAAAAACGTGAGCCGCCCGGCCCGTGCCGTCGGGTAGCTCACTTGCAGCCGGGGCCGCAGGGTAAGGTAATTGCCGGTTTGCCGGTACAGATTAAAGGTAAAGCCCACTTCCAGCGGCGTGCCGAAGATATTGGGATGCAGATAACTGGCATCCAGCAGTTGCGACAGGGCGTCGGTTTTGCGCCACTGTAACCCCATTTGCTTCCCCCCGCCGCGCAGGTTGCGCAGGTTGATGGTTACGTCGCCCGTGAACTGCACGCCGCTGGTCCCGGTCGCCGGCAGCAGCCCCACGATGGCATCGAACTGATTGGATGGCCGCTCGTCGAGCAGCAAGTACACCCGGGCCTGGTGGCGGGCGAAGCGCACTTCGGGGGTGGCGCGCAGGCGCACGTAGGGCAGTTGGCGCAGCAGGGCTACGGCGGCATCCACGCGCTGCTGGCTGTAGGGTGAGCCGGGCGTAAGTTGCAGATATTTAGTAAGAAAGCGCTTCTTGGTCTTGCTGGTGCCCACTATTTGCAGCGAATCGAAATACACTGCCGGCCCGCGCTTGAGCACCACGCGGCCGGCAATGTCGCGCCCGGTCAATTGCAGCGAGTCGAGGCCCACGGTGGCGAAGGGGTAGCCCTGGTTTTCGGCCTCCGTCAGCACGCGCTCCTGTAGGTTGGCCCAGTCGGCGGGTCGCCAGGGCGTGCGCCGGAAGAATTTTTCGCGGTAGCCGGCGCGGGTGAGCAGGCCATCGCCAAGGTTGCCGTTGTGCAGGTAAGCCCAGCGAAATTGCTCGCCCACGTACAGGCGCACCCGCACCGTATCGCGCCCCCAGCGGATGCCATCGGCCGAGGCCGTGAGGTAGGCATCGGCTTGCAGGGCCAGCACTAGCTCGCGCACCGTGCGCAGGGCCGTGAGCGAGTCGGGCACGGTAGCCCGGGGGTGTAAGCGGCGCACCAGCGCCTGCTCGGCCGGTTCGGTCTCAAATTTCAGCACCCGGTTCCGGCCCGATTGCCGCGGCGCGGCGGTGGGCTGGCTGGCCGGGGGCGGTAAAGGCGGCGAGGCCAGTGCCGGCGCGTTGGGAACCGCCACGCCCGGCCCGGCCCCGGGGGCCTGGGCACGCAGCTGCCCAGCGCTTCCCAATACCAGCCAGCAGCTCCACAGAAATACGGTAAAGAGTCGAACCATCGCTGGGGAGCAAACGCACGGCGCGGCTTTTAATTTCCGCCGCCCGATTTTTGTTGAATTATGGGCGGACCGGCGCTGTTTTACGGCACCCGCGCCCGCAAAAATCGCGTGCTTTCGCCTTATGTCCGGCCTCTACCTCCACATCCCGTTTTGCAAGCAGGCCTGCCACTACTGCGATTTTCACTTCAGCACTTCGCTGGGGCTGAAGGAACGGTTTGTGGAAGCGCTAATGAAGGAGATGGCCCTGCGCCAAAATTACCTGCCCGATGCGGGGGCGCCGCTCCAAACCATCTATTTTGGCGGGGGCACGCCCTCCTTGCTAACGGGCGCGGAGCTGGCCCGCATCTTCGATGCTATTTACGCCAATTTCGCGGTATCACCCCAGGCCGAGATTACGCTCGAAGCCAATCCCGACGACCTCGGTCCTGCCAAGCTGGCCGAGCTGGCGGCCTCGCCCGTCAATCGCCTCAGCATCGGGCTGCAAAGCTTCCACGAGCCGCACTTGCGGCTGATGAACCGCGCCCACTCGGCCCAGGAGTCGGGGCAGGCTGTGCGGGCGGCGCAGGCGGCGGGCTTCGAAAATATTTCGGTGGATCTCATCTACGGCGTGCCCGCGGCCAGCCACGCTATTTGGGAAGACGACCTGGCCCACTTACTCGCACTGAACGTGCCGCACGTGTCGGCCTACGCGCTGACCATCGAACCCGATACGGCCTTCGGTCGTCGCCTCAGGAAGGGTACGTTCGTAGCGCCGCCCGAAGAGTTTGTGGCTCGCCAGTTTGAAACGCTGCTGACTAGCCTGCGCGCTCACGGCTACGAGCAATATGAAATCAGCAATTTTTGCCAGCCCGGCCGCGAAAGCCGCCACAATGCCAACTATTGGCGCGGGGTACCCTACCTCGGGCTGGGGCCGAGCGCCCATTCCTTCGACGGCCGCAGCCGGCAGTACGCCGTGGCCAATAACCCGCAGTACGTAGCCGCGGTGCTGGAGCGTGGTGAGGTGCCGGCCACCGTAGAGCAGCTCTCGCCCCTCGACCAGGCTAACGAGTATTTGCTCACGACTCTCCGCACCAGCCGGGGCTGCGACCTGGCCCACCTGCGTGATGCGCTGGGCCTCAATTTGCTGGCCGAGCGCGCCGACTACCTGGCCAGCCTCACCGACCAGGGCATGGCTACGCTGGAACGCGACGTGCTGCGCCTCACCGACGCTGGCAAGCTGCTGGCCGATCACATTACCCTGGAGCTGTTTGCCGAGGCACCGGCCGCTGGGGCGTAGCTTGCAGAAGCGGCCGGGCGGGCCGCCGGTATCTATTGTTTCTCTTTTCCCCGCGCAGCCGTGAAACTTCTGAGCGATGCCCTGGTCAGCAACGACGATTTTTTTGTGGAGCAGGTCCACCTCACGGCCATCGTCTTCGATAACACCGACGACGTAACTCTGTGGGCCACTACGTTTCGCGACGACGACGACCATTTCTTTCACCTCGGCCTGCCGTTCCACGCCCTCGATACCCTGCTGCGCGTAGCCGGCGAGCGTGCCGAAGCCTTGGCCGAAGAGGTTGCCGACGCCTTGGCCACCGCTGAGGAGTGGCCCTGCCTGCTCGAATACACCACCGCCGAAAACCCACCCGTGTCCCTGCCCGGCGTGGCCCTCAAGCTGGCCGTCACCTTCCCCGCCGACACCGACGAAACCGACGATCCTCAGCCGCACAACATCTTTTACCTGGAAGGTATCTACGCCCGGCTAGCCCCGTGAGCAGAGGCTAGGATAATGCTGGCCGAATGGCTGCATTTTGTTGGGTAATATAAATTACGCAAATACTTATGTATATCGAGATGAGCTTACCGAAGCATCTCGCTCGCTTCACCTAACGAGATAGTTAGTGCAGCACGCGAGATGCTTCGGCAAGCTCAGCATACCGAATATGAAAATAAATAGTATAATTCATAATTCATAATTCATAATTCATAATTCATAATTCATAATTCATAATTCATAATTCATAATTCATAATTCATAATTCATAATTCATAATTCATAATGTGGTACCTCATTCCCGGTCTGGGAGCCGACGAGCGCGTATTTCGTCGTCTGCGACTGACAGGGGAGGTGCGCGTACTCAGCTGGCTGCCGCCGCAGTCGCCCACTGAGGCGTTGGCCCACTACGCGGCTCGCTTGGCCCAAGCTGTACCGGTAGACGAGCCTTGCTGGCTGGTAGGCGTATCGTTCGGCGGTCTGCTGGCGCAGGAGATTGGGCGGCTGCGGCCGTTGGCGCGGGTGGTGCTGATCTCTAGCTTGGGCAGTCCGCACGACCTACCGCCCCTGCTGCGCCTGGCCGGTGCGACGGGCCTGCACCGGCTGCTCCCCTTCAGCCTGCTGAAATGGCTACCCCGGCTGGCCCAATGGTTTTTCGGCGCACGCGGTGGTACCGAATATCGATTGCTGCGCCAGATCCTGGCCGATACCGACCCGCAATTTGCTCGCTGGGCCACGGCCCAGCTACTGGGCTGGCAGGGACCGGGCCAGCCCGCCGTGCGTCTGCACGGCACTCGCGACCGCCTGCTGCCCGTTGGGAATAGCCCCGTTGCCTATCTGGTGCCGGGTGCGGGGCACTTTCTCATTGTCAGTCACGCGGCATTGGTGAGCGATTTTCTCAATCGGCTGGCTGCGCGTTGAGCATCAGCTTGATTATGGACGATAGCTAGTATCTTAGAGCTGATTTTCAGTCTCTAAACTTATTCAGCCTATGGTCCACCAGTACCTTTTTAAAAGCTTATTGTTGGGGGCTGGCTTGCTGGCCTTCGCCAGGCCCGCCCTGGCACAAAGGTCCGCGCCCGATTCGGTGCAGCGTCCCAGCTCCTTGTTGCTCAAAGTCGGCCTGCGCCTTACGCATTTGCGCTACACCTACGATAGCAAGTCGTGGCAAGTACAGCTGCCGCTCTCACTCGGGGTAGAATACCGGGTAGCCCCGCGCCTCAGCCTGTACACCCAGTTGGAAGCTGATATGCAGGCCAATTATACCACCGCCCGGCGCCGCGCTACGCGGAGCAACGCGCTGGCCGCCGCCAACGTCGCGCTGGGTGCCCGGTATTACTATGGGGGAGGGGCGCGGGCCGTACCACGCTTCGGCCGCTATGTGGCCCTGGAGGGTACCACTGATTGGGCGCAACTACCCGTTGCTCGTTTGCGAGCTCGCCGTACTACGCCCACCGTACTCACCCCCGGCGTGTACGCGCTCTGGGGAGTGCAGCATCGCCTGCGGGGCCACACTTACTATGATCTGAATGCCGGGGCTGGTTTGCTGGCCCCTGCTTATTACAATTTTGAGCGCCCCGGCTCCGCCACCCGCTGGAACGTAGGAGGCCAGGCCAACATCCGCCTTTATCTAGGCTGGTAAGCAGTCGTGCGCGACGTCCCTGGCGCCGCCCAATCAGACGCAAAAAGGGCTGCCCCGTCGGGGGCAGCCCTTTTTTAAGGATAAAGCCAGCAGTTACGCGGCAGCAGCTTCCGTAGCTACGGGAACTACCGATACGAACGAACGGTCGTCGCGGCCTTTTTTGAATTGTACGGTGCCATCAACCAGCGCGAACAGCGTGTGGTCTTTGCCCATGCCGACGCCCGAACCAGCGTGGTGCTTGGTGCCGCGCTGACGCACGATGATGTTACCGGCGATGAGCGACTGACCACCGAAGATTTTTACGCCGAGGCGTTTGCTATGCGATTCACGGCCGTTGTTAGACGAGCCTACGCCTTTTTTGTGTGCCATGTTAGTAAGGGAGTTATGAGTTAGAAGTTATGAATTATGAGTTTCCAGTTCAGAGCCTGAGCGGCCGGGGCCAACTCATAACTCATAACTTTTAACTCACAACTAATTACCCAATGCTGTTAATCAGAACTTTGGTGAACTGCTGACGGTGGCCGTTCAGCTTCTTGTAGCCCTTGCGGCGCTTCTTTTTGAACACCAGAACTTTGTCGCCCTGCACGTGGGCAACGATGGTGCCTTTTACGGCTACGTTCAGGGTAGGAGCACCTACGCTGATGGTGCCGTTGTCATCGGTCAGCAGGGCGTTGCCCAGCTCTACCGAGTCGCCGACGTTACCAGCCAGGCGATTGGCATAAACAAATTTATTAGCCTCAACCTTAGTCTGTTGGCCGGCGATATTAACAATGGCGTACATCTTATTTCCGCTGGAGGTTTCTCAAAAGGGAACGCAAAAGTACGGCGGCTTTTTGGTAAAACCAAACCTAAGTCGCTAATCTTCATCCGTTCGGCAAAAAGTACGGTCGGTTCAAGCACATTTTTCCCGGCGGGGCCTAACTGGCTGAGTGCAAGCCGGTGGCCCTGCCGGGGGTGTTTATGTGGACAACCAGCGTTATCCACAGGCAAAATGTGGATAACTAATTAAAAATCGGGCGTTTTCCCGCCCGAGCTTCGTGGTACGCGCTGGGTTGCCTAAATGGAGGCGTATTCCGGGCTAGGGGGTTGCCGGGCTATCTTTGAACACTGGCTGAGCCGGGGCCGCCCTACCGCTAACGGGGGCGGCTGGCTCGCCAGGCTTCCCCTCGTCAACCGAAAGCCGTTCGTTTTATGGAGCCCTTACTCGCCGAAAACCCCAACCGTTTCGTGCTTTTTCCCATCCAGAACCCGCAAGTGTGGGAGTTCTACAAAAAGGCGGAAGCCTCGTTCTGGACGGCCGAAGAAATCGACCTCTCGCAGGACCAAAAGGACTGGAATGGCCTGAACTCTAATGAGCAGCACTTCATCAAGCACGTGCTGGCCTTCTTCGCCGCCAGCGACGGCATCGTGAACGAAAACCTGGCCATCAACTTCATGCAGGAAGTGCAGATGCCCGAGGCGCGCTGCTTCTACGGCTTCCAGATTATGATGGAAAACATTCACAGCGAGACGTATTCGCTGCTGATTGATACCTACATCAAAGATCCCAAGGAAAAGGACTACCTCTTCAACGCCCTCGAAACGGTGCCCGCCGTGCAGAAAAAGGGCCAGTGGGCACTGACCTGGATTAACTCGGAAAACTTCGCCGAGCGCCTCATCGCCTTCGCCGCCGTGGAAGGCATTTTCTTCTCGGGCTCGTTCTGCTCGATCTTCTGGCTCAAGAAGCGCGGCCTGATGCCCGGCCTGACGTTCTCGAACGAGCTCATCTCGCGCGACGAAGGGCTGCACTGCGACTTCGCCTGCCTGCTCTACAGCTACCTCAACAACAAGCTGCCCGAGGCCCGCGTGCAAGAAATCATCCGCGACGCCGTGACGATTGAGCAGGAATTCGTAACCGACGCGCTGCCCGTGAGCCTCATCGGCATGAACGCCCGCTCGATGTCGCAGTACATCGAGTTCGTGGCCGACCGCCTGCTCGTGTCGCTGGGCTGCGGCAAGATTTACAACGCCACCAACCCCTTCGACTTCATGGAAATGATTTCGGTGCAGGGTAAGACAAATTTCTTTGAGAAAAAAGTTGCTGAGTATCAGAAGGCTGGCGTAATGGCCGAGCGTGAAAATCAGACGTTTACGCTAGACGCGGACTTTTAGCCGAAAAGAGGTGGCGTAGTGTTTTAATTAAGTATTGTGGTATCCTGACATTTGTGCTATCTTGGCATAAATGTCAGGTTATGCCGAGGAAAAATTATTACGAGCGATTTGCGAGTCTGGAGTTGAAGAGTCGGCAGGACTTTGCAGCGTTTTTCAAGCTCAATAAGGTTAAGCTTAGCGAATCATCAATTAGGAATCATTTTCCAGAATTGACGGCTGAATTAGAGCGTTTTGCCACCCGCTATTCGGCTCAGGGATACCCAGAACTGGTGTATGCTTATGTGCACAATCTGCAACAGCCGCCACTGTGCCAGCATTGTGGCAATAATAGCGTTAGCTTCAAGCAATACTCGCACGGGTATTTCGCCTATTGCTCGGTAGCTTGTTCCAGCAATTCGGCTGCTAAGAAGGATGCTATCCGGCAAACTAATCTAACACGATACGGGGTCGAAAATCCTTCGGCGGCATCTAAAACAAAGGAGAAGCGGCGGTCTACGTTTCTAATGCGTTATGGCTCAATAGGAGTGCTAGGTAATGCGCAGGTTGCCCAGAAAGCACGTCAAACCTGTCAGCTTCGCTATGGTAATGCCTATTATTTCGCGTCGGCCGTCGGAAAACAAGCAGTTATCGCGGGAATGCAAAAGTGCTATGGAGTCGGCAACCCTATGCAGCATCCCGACTTATTGCAACGCTCATTGCAGACTCGCACCGAGCAGGGAATAATATACCGCTGGACAACCGAGCAAGAACAGTCACTGAAGCTGTACCGGCTGGCGGTGAAGCTTCATACGGAGCGGGCCTACCGCAAAAATTTTCACGTCATCAATCCGGATAAGAAACGCCGTTCGAAGCATCAATACCATCTCGACCACATCTTTCCGATACTGGAGGGGTGGCTAAACGGCGTGCCGCCAGAAGAAATAGCTCACCCTAACAATTTGCAACTATTGTGGTGCACTGACAATATCGCTAAAGGTGCCCGTACAAGCTTTGATGTCGATAGTTTTTACGAGCGGATTGGTAAGGCCGGGCGAGAGGTGTGCAGAGTTTCTTAGAAAGGTAAAATACTGGTGGTTAATCTAGGCCGTATACCTGCTCAGCGAGCAGAATAGGCGATCTACATCCCCAGCTCCGTCAGCCCCGGGTGGTCGGCCGGGCGCGGCCCCAGCGGCCAATTAAACTTCCGCTCAGCTTCCGCAATGGCCACGTCGTTGATGCTGGCCTCGCGGCGTTGCATCAGGCCGTGGGCGTCGAATTCCCACTGCTCGTTGCCGTAGGCGCGGAACCACTGGCCGGCCGCGTCGTGGTACTCGTACTGGAAGCGCACGGCGATGCGGTGCTGGTGGAAGCCCCACAGCTCCTTGATGAGCCGGTATTCCTGCTCTTTTTCCCACTTGCGGGTGAGGAAGTCGGCAATGGCGGCGCGGCCGCTGAAGAACTCGCTACGGTTGCGCCACTGGCTGGCCTCGGTGTAGGCTAGCGCCACGCGGGCGGGGTCGCGGGAGTTCCAGGCGTCTTCGGCGAGGCGGGCTTTCTGGGTGGCAGTTTCAAAGGTGAACGGGGGCAGCGGCGGGCGGGCGTCGGACATGGGGCGGGTGACCTTTCGGGTTGACGCGGTATTGACAATTGGCTACCGCCGTTGGTTTGCCACTCATTCATTTTACCATGACTTCTGCCCCCGAAAAGTGGCCGCTGCCCGGCCAGGTTGACCCCGCCATCACGCCCTGCGCCTTTTGTCGGCGGCGCATTACGCTGGGCGGCAAGCCGTTGTTTAAAAGCTGCTCGTGCAAGGCCTTTGGGCCGCCGGTAACTGTCGCGGCGCTGGCGCTGGGAGCCGGGCTGGCAGTCGGGGTAGGGGTGTGGTGGCTGAGTACCAGAAAATAAAGCTGAGCCGTTAGGGTAATATGAGATTACTTCGACGGATCAGCAATTGGTATCGGGTTAGGCTACCTACCTTGAATATCATCATGGCACAGGGGGCTTATCTTGGTAATCAGTACCTTATTCAAGGCTTTTGCCAGCCGGTAACTTGGGTATGGTGGGTGCTGCTACCAAGCTTAGGCGCGTTTTTGGCGTGGCCGTGGCTGAAGCAATTACCTCGGCTCCAGTACTTGCTGCTGTGGTTGCAGGGCGCATTTTTTCTGGTGTGCTTGTACTGCACCCTGTTTGTGGCTCCCTACCTGCTCATGACGTTGTTTTTGGGGTTTTTAGTGATACCGTTGCTAATGTGGACACCCTTATTGTTCGGTGTTCAGGTGGTAAAACGGGTGTGGACCAGCCCACTGCCGGGTGCGTGGTGGGTATTCGGGGCTGGGATGCTGCCGCTGCTACTGGCGCAAGGGTGGGCCTGGGGGCAGTATCGGCAAATAACCGCTGCCGTAGCTACGCTGCCATTGGCCCAGCAGTGTCAGGCTAGGCCGCTATTGCGCGTGGTACCGCGGACTTACATGGCCGAGCGATTGGCTGGCCAACTGTTTAAATATCATGCCTCCCCCGAAATGATTTACGACGGCTGGCGCCCCCCGCTGCACGACCCACTAGTAAATGTGTGCATAGCAGTGGATGATATTGCTGACGCCAGTTACGCTAATACTCGCCGTATCGGCCCCGGACCGTTGATTGTTGAGTCTTGGCAGCCCGATTTTAGTGGCCCTCGGCTAACAGATATTAACGCGCAGGCCGCCTTCTATCACGCACTATTTCCGAGCGAGCAGGTAAAAGCGGACTGTATCTGCACCTATAACATTGGCGATGCAAGATACTATAATGCTTGGCAGCCGGGCCTGACCGATGAATATGGAACTTCGCTGGAGGAGGTGGAGCGACAGGAAAAAGAAAATACAAAGGAGCATGAGGCCCTCCTACGTGCGCAGGAAGCAGACTCAACTGCCGCCGCTAAGCAGGCGGTGAATCGTCCGTAATTCAGACTGGATATACGCCAAAAAAACCAAATGTCCGCCCGCGTCGCCGGGCCGTTTTTCGAAAAACGGCCCGGCGGCCTCATTTTCAGGCTATGCGGACCGATTCTAAATATTTCCTTTGGCACTCCAAAACAAGGGAACTAATTTTCAACTTTAAAGCACCGCGGCCCGACCCGCGAAGCCAGTCGTATTAGCACCCCGCTCTTTAAAGCTCCCGTTATAACATGCTCGTAATCAAACGTGATGGCCGCCGTGAGTCGGTCAAGTTCGATAAAGTAACCGCCCGCATTGAAAAACTTTGCTACGGGCTTAATCAAAACTACGTGTCGCCCATCGAGGTGGCCAAAAAGGTCATCGACGGCATCTACGACGGCGTGACGACCATCGAGCTCGACAACCTGGCGGCCGAAACCGCCGCTTCCCTGACCACCCGGCACCCCGACTACGCCATCCTGGCGGCGCGCATCGCGGTGAGCAACCTGCACAAGGTGACCTCGAAGTCGTTTTCGAGCACCATGAAGCGCCTCTACACCTACGAGGATCCCAAGAACGGCGACAACGCCTCGCTCATCGCCAAGGACGTGTGGGAGGTGATTCACAAGCACGCCCACACCTTGGACTCGGCCATCATCTACGACCGCGACTACAACTACGATTTCTTCGGCTTCAAGACCCTGGAGCGCTCGTACCTGCTGCGCCTCGACGGCAAGGTGGTGGAGCGGCCCCAGCACATGCTGATGCGCGTGTCGGTGGGCATCCACAAGGACGATATTGAGTCGGCCATCAAAACCTACAACATGATGTCGGAGCGCTGGATGACCCACGCCACGCCGACCTTGTTCAACGCCGGTACGCCCAAGCCGCAGATGTCGTCGTGCTTCCTGCTCACGGTGAAGGACGACTCGATCGAGGGCATCTACGAGACGCTGAAGGACTGCGCGCTGATTTCGCAGTCGGCGGGCGGCATCGGGCTGGCCGTGCACAACGTGCGGGCTACCGGCTCCTACATCAAGGGTACCAACGGCAACTCCAACGGCCTGGTGCCGATGCTGAAGGTCTTCAACGACACGGCCCGCTACGTAGACCAGGGCGGCGGCAAGCGCAAGGGGGCCTTCGCCATCTACCTGGAGCCCTGGCACGCCGACATTTTCGAGTTCCTGGACCTGAAGAAGAACCACGGCAAGGAGGAAATGCGCGCCCGCGACTTGTTTTACGCCCTCTGGACGCCCGACCTGTTCATGAAGCGCGTGGAAGCCAACGGCGACTGGACACTGATGTGCCCCCACGAGTGCCCGGGCCTCGACACGAGCTGGGGCCCCGAGTTTGAGAAGCTCTACACCAAGTACGAGCGCGAGGGCCGCGGCCGCAAGACCATCAAGGCCCAGGAGCTGTGGTTTGCCATCCTGGAAAGCCAGACCGAGACGGGCACGCCCTACATGCTCTTCAAGGATGCCGCCAACGGCAAGAGCAACCAGCAGAACCTCGGTACTATCAAGAGCAGCAACCTCTGCACCGAGATCATGGAGTACACCGACAAGGACGAGATTGCCGTGTGCAACCTCGCCTCGCTGGCCCTGCCCCGCTACCTCGTGGAAGACGCCCACGGCAACGTGACCTTCGACCACCAGACGCTCTACGACGTCACGTACCAGACGACCTTGAACCTCAACAAGGTAATCGACGTGAACTACTACCCGGTGCCCGAAACCGAAAAGTCCAACTTCCGCCACCGCCCCATCGGGCTGGGGGTGCAGGGGCTGGCCGATACGTTTATCGCCCTGCGCATGCCTTTCGAGAGCGACGAGGCCAAGGGCCTGAACGAGGACATCTTCGAAACGATTTACTTCGCCGCCATGACGGCTTCGAAGGACCTCGCCATTAAGGACGGCGCTTACGAGACCTTCGCCGGCTCGCCGCTTTCCAAGGGCATCTTCCAGTTCGACATGTGGGGCGTGACGCCCAAATCGGGTCGCTGGGACTGGGAAACGCTGCGCGGCCAAGTAATCGAGCACGGCGTGCGCAACTCGCTGCTGGTGGCGCCCATGCCCACCGCCAGCACCGCCCAGATCCTGGGTAACAACGAGTCGTTTGAGCCCTACACCAGCAATATCTACGTGCGGCGCGTGCTCAGCGGCGAGTTCATGGTGGTGAATAAGCACCTGCTGAAAGACCTCGTGAAGCTGGGTCTCTGGAACGAGCAGATGAAGCAGGACATCATCGCGGCCAACGGCTCGGTGCAGAACATCGCCCGTGTGCCCCAGCACATCAAGGACCTGTACAAGACGGTGTGGGAGATTTCGCAGCGCACCATCATCGACATGGCCGCCGACCGGGGTGCCTACATCTGCCAGAGCCAGAGCCTGAACCTGCACGTGCAGAACCCCAACTTCGGCAAGCTCACCAGCATGCACTTCCACAGCTGGAAGCGCGGCCTCAAAACCGGCATGTACTACCTGCGCACCAAAGCCGCCGCCGACGCCATCAAGTTCACGGTGGAAAAGCAAGCCGCCGAGACGCTGGAGCCGATGTACGCCCAGAACCAGGCTGATATGGCCTGCTCGCTGGATAATCCGGACGCCTGCGAGGCGTGTGGGTCGTAGTTTGAAACAAAGAGGCCGTCCTATTTAGGGCGGCCTTTTTTAATGAAAAAAACTATGACTAAAGAAGAAGCAATTACTTTCATGGTAGAAGCTATCAGAGCTAAGAACAACGGCGAAGATATTGACTTCATCCTACCCGGTTTCCTAGCAAAGCCCTTAGCCTCATTTCATAGTATGAGAGAGGACTTGAGGCTATGTCAAAGTGCAGTTGATAAATTAATGTCGTCTAATGATGATGGAGTAGTTAAAGCAAGTTTATGGCACACAATTATAATTTTATATGGCAAATGCTTTACTGATGCGTCAAGTTCTGGAATGTCAAGGTTGGTTGCCAACCAATGCTTTAGTGAAGGTCAGCAAGATTTGCGTCAGACGCACGATAAGCTAATGGAACTTAGAAATAATTTTGTTGCGCATAGAGGAAGTACTGATAATGAATTCTTTCTTGTGTATCTGACACTAAATCATATTAGTCTTGAGAGACAGGTGCAGATAAAATCTGTTAAAAGATTAATGCCAGATCATAATGAATTGATTGAGTATAAAAATCTAATTACTCATTTGATTTCTGTTGTAGAAGGAAAGTTTGAGCGGGCTGCTAATAAAGTTTGGAAAAATATGCTGGATAATTTTAGTCCAGAAGAGTTGTCTCAGTTGAAAATCGCAGGGCCGGTTAAACCGTGACGAATCACTTATTACTGTTCCTATCGATTTATAAAATTATATTAAAGTAGGCCAGCCGCTGCCGCCCCCGGTAGCGGCTGCCGTGTTTTTGGGGCGAGCGGGCGGGGCGCGGGTGGTACCCCAGCCGCTTGGAAACCCTGGCTTCGGCGGCTCACCCGCGCAAGAGTGGCCACGAAACTTGTTTTGAAACAAGCTCGTTCTATATTTGCAACAACAACACCCGCCACGCCTCTGAGTCTTCGGACCTACGCGCACCAGGGCGGGTTTTTTGTTGCCTATTCTATGCGCTATACCAAGCCTGCTTTACCGTTGCCGCAACAGGTAGCGCTGCTGCAAAGCCGAGGGCTGTTAATAGAGGATGTAGCGCAGGCTGAGCAGGATTTAGCTCGTTTGAGTTACTACCGGCTTGCCGCTTACTTCCTGGCTTTTCAAATTCCCGGCGACCCTACGCATCGCTTTCGAGCGGGTACTACCTTCGCGCAAACCGTACGGCTGTACGAATTTGACGAAGAGCTACGGTTTTTAATGTTTCGGGCTACAGGGGTTATTGAAGTAGCATTGCGAGCGCAGCTAGCCTATCATAATTCGTTGTTGCTAGGACCGCACTGGTACGAGAATCAGGCGGCTTGCATCAATGCCGGGCGTTTTCAGAGCAATCTGGTCGAGCTAGACAAGGAGCTAAACCGGGCGCACGAAATTTTCCTTGACCACTACCGAGCTAGGTATAGTTCGCCAGTGCGACCGCCTAGCTGGATGGCGTTAGAGGTAGCATCCTTTGGCCTCACTTCGAAGTTGTTTAACAACTTGCGGTCGTCAAATGCTACCAAAGAAATGGGGCGTTTCTTTGGCGTTGATGCGATTGTATTACGCAGCTGGATGCGAATGCTCAGTTACGTGCGCAACGTGTGCGCGCACCATAGCCGCCTTTGGAACCGCACGCTTACAGTAAAACCCACGTTGCCCCGCCGCCCGGCCAACCAATGGCTAACTACTAACACGGTAGCCGACGACCGATTATACATTGTATTAGTGGTGGCCGCCTACCTACAATCGGCTATCAACGAAGAAAGTGGTTGTAAATTCAAAGCGGCAGTAAAGGAACTGCTGCGCCAAAATCCAGCAGTCCCTGCTCACATAATGGGTTTTCCTAGCGGGTGGGAACAAGAAGCGTTCTGGCAATAGGCATCAGTAAAGTTTACCTAGCCGCTGCCGCCCCTGGTAGCGGCTGCCGTGTTTTTGGGGGGTGAGCGGGCGGGGCGCAGGTGGTACCCCAGTCGCCTAGAAACGCCGGCTTCGGCGGCGGGCTAACTGGACAGTAGCTTTGCCGCATGACGCTTCACGATAAGTCGCTAGTTGTGGCACCCAATAAGGTGCAGGACTATTTGCTGAACCCTGACCACCCGGTGGGCGGAGCTAAGGCGCGGTTCTTCCTGAGCATCGGGTATTCGCGGCAGCAGTATGAGCGGCTGATAGCTGATTTAATAGCGCACGGCCACAGTGGCACCGTGACGGAGGAAAAAGCGTCGCCCTACGGCGTTAAGTTTGTGGTAGATGGCCCGCTGCTAGCCCCCAACGGCCGGGAGTACCCTATCCGCACCGTGTGGATGGAACAATCACCGGGCATCCTCGTTTTGTTAATCACCGCCCATTTACTTGACCGCTAATGACCCCCTTCGCCGAACTGGATACTGTGCAACTGCAAAAAGCTCACCCCGAGTGCGGGCTGGCGGCTGGCGCGTTGGGCACTGTCGTATTAGTACACGCGCAGGGCGAAGCGTATGAGGTAGAGTTCATCGGCCTTGATGGACACACGCAGGCCGTCCTGACGCTACCCGCCACCGAGGTAGCCGCTATCGTGCAGCCGTGGCGGCAGGCTGCCTAGCTTACCCTTAATGTCAGAGCTTCCTCAGCCGCTGCCGCCCCCGGTAGCGGCTGCCGTGTTTCGGGAGGAGCGTGGCAGTATGTTTACCCGTTCAGGCTAACCAAGGCCAATAGTTACTCTCTGTTATGAGGAAAAAAATACTCGCAGTACTGCTTCTGTGTACCGCTACGCTGCCTGCCGTCCGCGCGCAGCCCAAGACGGTAGTCGCTCCGGAAACCAAGAGCGTTAGTGCGGCTCTAAAAGAACTACTGCCTGCGGGTACGCTGCAAGTGGCCGTGATGGATAGCGTAGTTATGAACCCCCGGCTAGCCCTATTGCTGGCAAAATTTCAGGAAGGAATCCGCGCCAATCCGCAGTACATGATTGAGATGCAGAACAAGGCCGCTACAAGAAAGCCCGGCCCGGTGCCTTACGACAAACGAGTAGGCATGAGCGAACCCGAGTTTCGGGAGTTTGAAATGCTCATGGAAAAGCGTGAGATAAAGGTGGCTCCTTCTTACACTGGCGCATTACAGGTAGAGCACACTGCTACGGCCATTCACTTTAAGGGCACAGGCCGTTTGGGCATGCTGGATGAAGTATGGCTGGACTTGGCCAAAAACGAAGTGCATGTGCTAAACTATGTCTTGCCCTACAAGGAGGTAATAAAAGTCGATGACGCCAAAAATGCCTACGATAGCGCGTGGACGGCTTACGAATGGAAGTTGGATGAGCCTGCTGGCGAGAGCTTCGAAAACATGAGCCTGGAGAAGCTGCGCGCAATGCACTTATTGCAGGTGCAGGTTGAGATAGGAACCCTAGCCAAAACGGGGAAAACATTACTAAAACTCAAACTTCGGGAAATCGATAAAGGCAATAAGAAATACGCTGTTGATACACCGTTTTTTGTGCAGTAGAAGCGCCTTTCTAAGTATCACCCAGCCGCCCCTGGTAGCGGCTGCCGTGTTCTTGGGGCTAGCTGTTACCTCACCTAGGACAACGGCGTAGGTAGAAGCTATGCAGCAGCAGTTACGAGAGCACCTGGAGCGCGTCGTGCCGCTGACCGACGAGGAATTTGCGCTGGTGCTGGCGCAGTTCACGAGCCGGCAGGTGCGCAAGCGCGCGTATTTGATTCGGGAAGGGGAGCGGGTGCGCGAGCTGTACTTCGTGGTGCAGGGCCTGCTGAAGCTGGTGCACACCGATGCGGCCGGTAAGGCCCACGTCGTGTCGCTGGCTATGGAAGACTGGTGGGAAGGCGACTTCGCGGCCTACCTGGCCCAGGGGCCAGCCACGCTGTCGCTACAATGCCTGGAAGACACAGCCGTGTGGTGCCTGCCGCTGGCCGGCTACGAGTACCTCTGCCAGCAGCTACCCCAGATGGCCCGCTTCTTCCTGGTCAAGTTTGCGCGGGGCGGGATCGCCGCGCAGCAGCGCATTGTATCGCTGCTGGCCCTGCCCGCCCGCGAGCGCTACGAGCGGCTGCTGCGCCAGTACCCCACGCTGCCGCAGCGGGTATCCAAAACCCTGCTGGCGGCCTACCTGGGCGTATCGCGCGAGACCCTGAGCCGGCTCGCCGACCAGGAGCGGCCCCCGAAAATAGTGCGCTAGGTCACGGGTAGCGGGCGGGGCCAGCCGGGACCTTTGTCCCCGCAATCTCACCCCGCGCCGCCCTACAGGTCGGCGCGACAACCCAACCTACCACCATGCAAAAGCGCGTAATTAACCCCTGGCAGTGGCAAGCGCCCAGCGCCTACCAGCAAGCCGTAGAAGTAACCCAGCCCGCCGCCACGCTCTACTGCGCAGGGCAGGCCGCCATCGACGCCGACGGCCACCCCAGCACCGCCGACATGCGCACCCAGCTCGGGCAGGTGCTCGGCAACGTGGAGCAGGTCGTAACCACGGCCGGCTACCAGTGCCGCGACATCGTGCACCTGCGCGTGTACACCACTGACACGGCCGCGCTCTTCGGCGAAGGCGGCTGCTTCGACGTATTTACCGACTGGGTAACCCGGCACGGCATTGAGGCCGCTGCCACGATGGTCGAAGTCAATTTCTTGGCCTTCGAGGGGCTAAAAGTGGAGGTCGAAGCCACGGCCGTGCGCTAGCGGCAGCCAGGGATCTTCGTAGTGTTTCCGTCAGCCGCTGCCGCTCTTGGTAGCGGCTAGCGTGTTTTGAGGAGTTAGCGGCGGGGCGCAGGGAATACACCTAGCTCAACGCACTACCGATTTCTACCAGTGGCTCGCCGGCGGTCAGTAGCTCCAGGGCGGCGGGTAGCACCGGTAGTAGCACTTGTTGCAAGCGTTCGTTGGAGGTATTGCCCGACGTGAGCCAGAGCACCTGCGGCGGTGGTCCAAAGCGGTCGAGCAAGCGTGGAAAGTCAGCATCTTTGGTCAGGACGATTACGCCCGCCTGCTTAGCGGCGCGAAAGATTTCCTCATCATCGGCATCGCGCAGGCCTAGATCACGGACAGGAATGGCTTGCACGTCGAACTTCCAATTGAGCCAGGCGGCTAGTAGGGGCGACAGGTGGGCATCGAGCCAGATGGTCATGCAGCTAGCCGGGGGTAGTCGATTTGGCGGGCGGCATATTGCAACGCAGCTTGTAAGTCGGCCGCTTCCAAATCAGGCATTTCGGCTAGCACCTGCTCGGCCGATAGCCCCGCGGCGAAGAGTTGCAGCACATCGGCCACGCGGATACGCATGCCCCGAATGCAGGGCCGGCCGCCGCACTGGCGCGGGTTGGTGGTAATGCGAGAGATGAAAGCTTCCATGATACTAAGGTAAGCAGGCTTCGCTAGACGCTGCCACCCCCGGTAGTGGCTGCCGTTTTTGAGACTAGCGTGCTACGTACTAAATAGCTGGGCAGCGCTAGCGGCGCGCCTGTGCGGGCTGGGTAGTACTTTACGGTCATCTAGCTCAGTTTCTTATGCCCACCGCCGCGCCCCACCGTGCTACGCCTTCTCCGGCTGTGCTAGCCTGCTACAATGCCGTGCCCAACGTGCTGTGGTCGGTACTGAGCCTGGTGCCCCTGGTGGTGTTTTGCTACCAGCACGTGGCGCGGCCGTGGCTATATGGATTTGCCGCCTTCAGCCTGCTGGCCTACGCGTGGCCCACGGCCTGGCTGCGGTATTTGCAGCTGAGTACTAAGCCAGCAGTGTACCATAAGCTGCGGGTGCCGGTCCTCAATCACCTCACGCAGCACGGTACGCTGGTCAACCGCCTGCTGCGGCACCGCTACCCGCAGTATCGGTATTTGCCCTCGCGGGCTAATCTGGCCCAGGTGGTGCACACTACTTATCACATGGAGCGGTTTCACTGGGCGATGCTGGTGTATTTCCTGGCGGTTGCTGGCTACGCGGTTGCGCTGGGGTACTGGGGTTGGGCTGGGGTACTGTTTCTACTCAATGTGGGGTATAATCTGTGCCCCATTTGGCTACAGCAGTACCTGCGCCTACGGCTGCGTGGGGTGCCGCGCCCGGGCTAAGCGGCGGGCTGCTGCCTTTTCTGGTCGCAGTTGGCGCGGCGATAGGAGCCAGCGGGGCAGGCAGCGCAAGTGCGGGCGGCTTCTGGCTTGAATCTGGTAACTTTGCGTCATGCCGAAGGTCGAAAATACTCCCGCAGCTTACCCGTATTCCTTTCGGGAGCTACCCGCCAGCTCGCAGCCCAAGCTGGGCCAGGTCAACGCGTTTCGGCTGGAGGAATCGGTGGTATCCGGCATTCAGCCCAAGCAGTACAGCCGCCGCGACTACTACAAGATTGCCCTCATTCGCGGCCACTACGCCTACCACTACGCCGATAAAAGCCTGGAGGTAGCGGGGCCGGCGCTCATGTTTTTCAACCCCCAGGTGCCCTACACCTGGCAGCCGCTGGCCGCCGATACGACGGGGTATTTCTGCATTTTTCGCGAGGAGTTTCTGCACGCGCCGGGTGGGCTGAACCTGCTCGAGCTGCCGTTGTTCCGACCCGGCGGCGACCCGGCCTACCTGCTCACCGCCAGCCAGGATCAGGAGGTGAGCGCCCTGTTTGAGAAGATGCTGGCCGAGCTAGCGTCTGATTACGTGTTGAAATACGACCTGCTGCGCAATTACGCGGCCGAGCTCGTACACTACGCCCTCAAGCTGCGGCCCGCCACCACCTACTACCCGCACCCCGATGCTAAGTCGCGGCTGGCGGCCGTGTTCGGCGAACTGCTCGAGCGGCAGTTTCCCATCGAGTCGCCGGCCCGCCGGCTGGGGCTACGCTCGGCCAGCGACTTTGCCCGGCAGCTGGCAGTACACGTCAACCACCTCAACCGCTGCGTGCGCGACACCACCGGTAAAACCACCACTGCCCACATCGCCGAGCGCTTGGCCGCCGAGGCCCGCGCCCTGCTGCGCCACACCGACTGGAACATTGCCGAAGTAGGCTACAGCCTGGGATTCGACGAGCCGGCCCACTTCAACTACTTTTTCAAAAAGCAGACCGGGCAAACACCCTCGGCCTTCCGGCTGGTTTGAATTTAGTAAGCATCGGCTTGAATTAGGTAAGCACTCGGGCTGGGGGCTGGGGGACCTTTGCAGCGTACTAAGCATCCCAAACACAACCCGATGGACAAGCAACAAGTGTGGTTTATTACCGGGGCCTCCAAGGGCTTCGGGCTCGAACTGGTGAAACAACTACGGCAGCAGGGGCACCTGGTGGCCGCTACCTCGCGCAACGTGGCCGAGCTGCGCCAGGCCGCCGGCCCCGAGGCGGCCGATTTTCTGCCCCTGGCCGTGGAGCTGGCCAGCGAGGCCAGCGTGGGCGCGGCTATCGCGGCTACCGTGGCGCAGTTTGGCCGCCTCGACGTGGTGGCCAACAATGCCGGCTACGGCCAGCTCGGCAGCCTCGAAGAATTGACCGACGCCGAGGCTCGGGACAACTTCGAGGTCAACGTATTTGGCACGCTCAACGTGGTGCGGCAGGCCCTGCCGCAGCTGCGCCGGCAGCAGAGCGGGCACATCCTCAACTTCTCGTCGATTGCCGGCATCATGGGCAATTTCCCCGGCTGGGGCATTTACTGCGCCACCAAGTTTGCGGTGGAAGGGCTGTCCGAGTCGCTGGCGGCTGAGGTCGCGCCGTTCGGCGTAAAAGTAACCCTGGTGGAGCCAGGCTATTTCCGCACCAATTTCCTGGAGGCGGGCTCCATGCGCACGCCGGAAAAGCAGCTCGATGCCTACACCCTGGTGCGGGAATCAGAGGCGGTGCACCTCCAGCAAATCAGGGGCAGCCAGCCCGGCGACCCGGTAAAGGCCGTGGCGGCCATCATCGCGGTAGCCGCCGCGCCCAACCCGCCCCTGCACCTGCTGCTGGGCCAGGATGCCTACGACATGGCCAAGTTAAAAATCAAGACCTTGCAGGACGATATGGCGCAGTGGAAGCACGTGACGGTGGCCACCGGCTTTGCCGAGGCCGCGACGGTCTAGTTGCCGGGCAGGCTTAAGTACCCAGCCGCTGCTGCTTCTGGTAGGGGCTGGGGTTTTACATGTTAGAGCGGTTGTTACCTTAATTAAAAGGTAAAAATGACAAATTAAAAATGGGCAAGTGCTTGACCTGTAAGTTTTTAATTTGACGCTATTTAGGCAATGCTCGTCGGGTGGCTGCCCAGCCGGTGGACCCCACCCCCGACCCACCTCGCTTGATGCGCGACATCCTTCGGGAGAGGGGAGCTAGTAGTTAAGCTATTAGCCTTTAGCTGTTAGCTCCTAGCTTTTCTGCACAACGAGCTAACAGCTAATAGCTAGGAGGTGTTAACAGTCGCGCAACCAGAGGACGGTTGCGGCTAGTTGGATAAAGGCTAAAAAATGCGCATCGAGCTTGTCATAGCGGGTGGCCACGCGGCGAAATTGTTTGAGTCGGCTGAAGAG
>CAJYPK010000028.1 GCA_913776615.1 uncultured Hymenobacter sp. | reverse complement strand
TCGGTTGTCGCGTCCCGTGCCCAGTCGGCCACGCGTGTGCGGCTCGACTAACTGCCATTCCCGTTCGCTTAATTCGTGACGACGCATGCCGCAAAGCTACCGCCTTTGCTGTCCACAGACTTTAGTATGGACTGCCTTGTACAAGTCGCTTTGTAATCGTGGGTCCAGCCCTTCAGCTGAATAAATCGCATTGGCTAGAGCCGTAGCATCATTGGGCCGCTGCGTTACAATAGATTGCTGGGCTGCGGCTGACAAGCAAAACCCTAGCTCGACGCAAAGCTCCGTAAAGAGATTATTAAATTGTTTTTCAGTCATAATTGAAATCCTATCGAAAAAGCTTTCGCTTAAATAGAAAAGGCTACCCAAGTGGGTAGCCTTTTTACGTTAGCATAGTCAGCCCGCCGCCGCAGGCAGGCGGGCGTATCTGCGCAATCCGTTGAATCCGTTAAATCTGCGGTCTATTCTTGCTTACGAGCGCGGGCGACTTTTTTCTCCTCCTTCTCGGCTTTCTTTTCTTTTGCCGTTTTGGTAGGCTCTTTCTTTTTCTCTTTACGAGCGTCTTGGGCTTTGGCCATGAGTGAAACAGTGAGTTAGAGTGGAGAACTAGAAACGAAGAACAATACCCAGTGTTGTGCAGGGGCGTGGGAGTAGAGTGCTACCTGACGGGCAATGCCGGCCAGTAGCGCTCGCGCAAGATGCGCAGGTGGTGCGCCTCGTGCCCGGCAATAATAAAGAGCAGCGCCCGTACCGACGTAGCCCCGCCGTTGGCGCGGCCCGCCCGGTCGAGCTGCCCGCCGTTGAGCCCGCCGAAAAAGGCCAGCGTAGCGGCCCGCACGGCGTGGTACTCCGTCAGCAAATCGGCCAGCGGGCGGTCATTGGCCTCGCTGTTGGCGGCAAATTCATTTTCATCGAAGCCGGGGAGTTCCTGGGCATCGGCGCGGGCAAAGCGCAGGGCGCGGTAGGCGAAGATGCGCTCCGAATCGGTAATGTGCACCAGTACTTCCTTGGGCGTCCATTTGCCGGGGGCGTAGCGCATCAGGGCCTGGGGCTCGGTAAGGCCGGCTAGCTCGCGGTGCAGCTCGGCGGCTTGCTGCCGCAGATGGGCCAGCGGCTCCGCTTCGGCCGGCACTTGGTCGATATACGCTTGAGTGTACGGCAGGTACGTGCCCGGCGCGGGCCGCGCCTGGGTAATGGCAGCAGTAGTTGGCATGGGGGCAAAGGTAGCCGCCCGCCGCAGATACTGAAATTTCCATCGCGCCGCCCCGCGCGGCCGGCGCAGGAGCGGCCGGCCCCCCAGCCGCCAGCGGGCCGGCCGTTGCTCGCGGGCCGCAATCTCGGGGCTGGCCAGCACCTGGGTACCGAAGGCCCAGCGCAAAAAATCGGGCATGATGGTGCCCCAGGTATCGGGGTGGTGGTGGCCGCCGGGTACCTCCACGTAGCGGGCGGCCGCGGCGGGCAGCCCCTGCGCGGCCAGCGCCGCCAGCATATCCAGCGTATCGTCGATGGCGTCGATGATGCCGTTGTTGTTGCGGTCGCTGGTTTCGTCGTTGGTACCGGTTTGCAGCCAGAACTGCTGGCCGGGCCGGGCCGGCCGGGCTTGTACCAATTGGTGCATCAGGCGGTCGGCATCGGTGTAGCCGTCGTTCAGCCCTCGCCCCCGCCACCAGAAAGAGCCGCTAAAAACCCCTGCCTTCAGGAAAGCCTCGGGATGATGCCAGGCTAAGTCAAACGCCATGAGGCCCCCGAGCGACATCCCCGCCACGGCCGCCTCGGCCGGTTCGGCGCTGGCGTGGTAGTGGGCTTGCACGTAGGGCAGCAGCTCATTAAGCATAAAATCGGTGTAGCGGCCGGCGCGGCTGCCCCGACCCAGGTAGTCGGGCCGGGCGGCTACGCCGTATTCCTGTAAGCGGTCGGCGGCGTGGATGGCTACCAGCACAAACGGCCGCACCTCCCCGCGCCGAAACAGCCGGTTGAGCGTGGCTGGCAGGTGCAGCCGGGCCAGGTCCTGGCCGTCGTTCATATAAAGGACTGGGTAGGGCTGCGCGGCCCGGGTTGAAAAACCCGGCGGCAGCACCACATCCAGGCGTACCACGCGCCCCAGCGCCACTGAAAATAGATACTCGTCGCGCCGCACTACTACCGTGGCCCCACGCGGCGACTGAAACCGAAAAACTGCCATTGTATCGCAAAGAAACGCGCTTAGCTCCACTTTGCCGAAACATTGGGCGTTCAGATTTATATGCTTAGTTTGCGGCCGGTTCCGGCGGGCGCGTCACCCCCGTCGGCCCCCTCCCCTTGCACGAAGAATACCGCCGCTTTCACTCCCAGCACCTGGGCCTGGATATGGAAATGCTGGTCGTGGGCGACTACGGCTACCCCATCATCATCTTCCCCACCTCCAACGGTCGCTACTATGAAGCCCGTGACTTTCAATTAACTGAGTCGGTGCGGTGGTTTGTTGAAAACCGCCTTATCAAGCTCTTTTGCATCGATAGCGGCGACAAATGGAGCTGGTACGCCAAGCACCTGCACCCCGGCACCCGCGTCCACAACCACGGCCTCTACGACCGCATGATCAGCGAGGAGCTCGTACCACGCATCCAGCAGGAATGCCACGTCGATAAAGTGGGCGTAGCCGGCTGCTCATTAGGCGGTTACCAGGCGCTGAACTTCGCTTTCCGCCACCCCGGCCAGGTAGCGCATTTGTTTTCAATGGGCGCCGCCTTCGACATCAAGATGTTCCTCGACGGGCACTACGACGAGCAGGCGTACTTCCATAATCCGCCCGACTTCATGCCCAACGCGCAGGATGATAACTTCTACAAAATGAACATTATCCTGGGCACGGCCGAGCACGACTTCTGTAAGGACGCCAATTACCGCATGTCCGAAATCCTGTCGCGCAAAGGCATTCCGCACCGCCTCGACGTGCGCCCCCACGGCACCCACGACTGGCCGGTATGGCGCGAGATGTTCCCCGAATACGTTTCCACTATCTTTTAGCCGGCTAAGCGCGTACACGCTACCAGCTTCGGCCCCCTCTTTCACCCACACCTTAGCAGCTAGTTCAGCTCACTCATGAAAAAAATTGGTATTTTATTCGGCCAGGAAAATACATTTCCGCAGGCGTTCGTGGACCGCGTCAATCAGAAAGCCGTGGATGGTATCACGGCCGAGTTTGTGCGCATCGAGGAAGTTGAGCAGGCTGTAGCCACCGACTACGCCGTTATCATCGACCGCATTTCGCAGGATGTGCCCTTCTACCGCGCCTATCTGAAGAATGCGGCTCTCACCGGTACGGCCGTGATTAATAACCCCTTCTGGTGGAGCGCCGACGAGAAATTCTTTAACAATGCCCTGGCCGTGCAGCTCGGCGTGCCGGTGCCCAAAACCCTGCTGCTGCCCAGCAAAGCCCGCCCCGACGATACCAACGAAAACTCGTTCCGCAACCTGTCCATGTTCGACTGGAACAAGGCGTTCGAGAAAATCGGCTTCCCGGCCTTTATGAAGCCTCACGCCGGCGGCGGCTGGAAGAGCGTATATAAAGTAGATAACCCCGAGCAAGCCTGGCGCGCCTACGACGAAACCGGCCAGCTCGTGATGCTCTACCAGGAGGCCATCGACTTCACCGATTATTTCCGCTGCTACTGCCTCGGCGGTAAGGACGTGCTCATCATGCCCTACGAGCCGCGCAACGCCCCGCACCAGCGCTACCAGACGGAGATGAAGACCCAGGGCGAGGAGGGCGAAAAGCTGCTGGCTACCATCAAGGATTACGTGCTGCGCCTGTGCCAGGGCCTGGGCTACGATTTCAACACGGTAGAATTTGCGGTGCGCGACGGTATTCCAATCGCCATCGACTTCGGCAACCCCGCCCCCGACGCCGATATCAACTCGGTCGGCCCCGAAAACTTCGAGTGGGTGGTGGAGCACGCCGCCAACCTGGCCATTGAGCGCGCCCAGGCCCAGCAGCCCGGCCGCGATAACCTCACCTGGGGCACCTTCGTGCAGAAGTCGGCCCGCCAAACGGCCATCGCCTCTACCGACGGCGAGGCGGGTGTCGGCGCCGCCGTGCACCAAACCAACGACCTGGGCGCCAACCCGCCCAAGCCGGCCCCCAAGAAAGCCGCCCCGCCCAAAAAGCCGGCCGCTCCCACTCCCGTAGCCCCGGAAGGCGAAGTGCCCAAGCCAGCCCCCAAGGCCAAGGCTCCCAAACCGACCCCCGACGCCGACGCGCCGGCCAAACCCAAAAAGCCGGCTCCTAAAAAGTAACGCCCGCCGGGTCTTTCTTACGCCGCAAGGGGGCTGCCATCGCTGGCCGGTGGCAGCCCTTCTGCGCAGTTTTCGCTTTCTCTACTTATTAAGGTAGAGAGCCCCGCCTACCCATCTCCCAGCTGCTGCCCGCTTATGCCACGGCCCGTTTTTACCCTCGGAATTGAGGAAGAGTTTCAAACCATCGACCCGGTCACGCGCGATTTGCGCTCGCACATGTCGAAGATTGTGGAGGACGGCAAAATCACGCTGCACGAGCAGGTGAAGGCCGAAATGCACGAGTCGGTAGTAGAAGTAGGCACCAATATCTGCCGCAATATTGACGAGGCACGGACCGAGGTGGTCCACCTGCGCCGCCAGGTAATCGAACTGGCCGACCGCGTGGGCCTGAAAATCGCGGCGGCTGGCACGCACCCGTTTTCTCGCTGGCAAGACCAGCCCATCACGCCCGATGCCCGCTACAATAAAATTGTGGAGGAATTGCAAGAGGCGGCCCGCTCCAACCTCGTTTTTGGGATGCACGTGCACATCGGTATCGAAAACCGCGATTTGGGCGTGTACATGATGAATGCGCTACGGTATTTTCTGCCGCACTTATTCGCGCTCAGCACCAACTCGCCCTTCTGGGAAGGCCGCGAAACTGGCTATAAGTCGTTCCGGACCAAAGTTTTCGAGCGCTTCCCGCGCACGGGTATTCCCGGTTATTTCACCAGCGCTTCGGACTACGACGAATTTATCGCGTTGCTGATTAAAACCGGCTGCATCGACAACGGCAAGAAAATCTGGTGGGATTTGCGCCTACACCCCTTTTTCGACACCATCGAATACCGCATCTGCGACATGATGATGCGCTCCGACGAAACCATCGCCGTCGCCGCCGTTATGCAGGCGCTAGTCGCTAAAATCTACAAGCTCAAGTGTCAGAACCTGAACTTCCGGCTCTACCGCAGTGCCCTCATCAAGGAAAATAAATGGCGGGCTGCCCGCTACGGCATTAATGGCCGCCTGATTGATTTTGGCTCGCAGGAGGAGAAGCCCGCCCGGCAGCTTATTCTGGAACTGCTCGACTTCGTTGACGATGTGCTCGATGAGCTGGGTAGCCGCCACGAAGTAGAGTACGTGCTCAAGATGCTGGAGATGGGAACCGGGGCCGACCGGCAGTTAGCCGTATTTCATGAAACCGGCGACCTCACAAAAGTTGTTGACTACATTCTGTCCGAAACAACCCACGGCCTGTAGCGCTGGTAAGTAGCCTCGCTGGCCGTATTTTTATAAATTGGCTGACCAGGCCCATTTATCAATTCTTTAAAGCCCAGGCTATTGGTATGAGTAAGGTTAAAATTGCTATTCTGGATATGTACAACAACGCCCCGAACGAGGGTATGCGCTGCATTCGGCAGCTGCTGCACCGGGCGGAGCAGGCCAACCAGGCTGAATTTGTGGTCGATACGTTCAACGTGCGGGCCAACAACGAAATTCCTGGCCTCAACTACGACGTGTACATTTCCAGCGGTGGCCCCGGCAGCCCGCTCCAATCGGACGAGCCTTGGGAGCCCCTGTACTTCGGCTTTATCGACGCCTTATTCGCCTACAATAAAAAAGCCAGCGTAAAAAAGCACATGCTGCTCATCTGCCACTCTTTTCAGTTGGTGAGCCGACATTTGGGCCTGGGCGAGGTGAGCAAGCGGAAGTCTACTTCATTTGGCGTACTGCCGGTGCACCTTACCGCCGCCGGCCACCGCGACCCGATCCTGGCGCAGTTGCCGGAGCCTTTTTACGCCGTCGATTCCCGCGATTATCAGCTTACCGATGTGCGCCCCGAGCGGCTGGCCGAGCTGGGTATCGAGGTGCTGTGCCTGGAAAAAGAGCGCCCTCACGTCCCGCTGGCCCGGGCGGTGATGGCCCTGCGCTTTTCGCCCGAAATCATTGGCACCCAATTCCATCCCGAGGCCGATGGCGAAGGGATGCTGCGCTACATGCGCACGGAGGAGCGTAAAAATCAAGTAATCGCCGCCTACGGCGAGGACAAATACGAAGAGATGGTGCACCTGCTGGCCAGTCCCGATACCATCGAGGTTACCGAAAGCATCATCGTACCCACATTTTTGCAGCGCGCCCTGGCGGCGCGGCACGAGCCGGCCCTGGCTTAATAATTCCGTTATTTTTCACCCCAAGATAGTGGCGCGGCTCGTTGGTTCGCGCCACTATTTTTTCACCCCTTGCTTGCCCGTATGATCCCCGCTGCGCGCCATCTGTTCAACGCTGCTTTTACGCCCGAGAGCTACCAGCGGATGCTGGCCGACATCAACCAGCAGCTACCCGGCCAGCTGGATTTTCGCGTGGCCGAAACGCCCATCTTCGTACCGGCCGCCCTGCGGGATAAATTAATTGCCGCCGGGCAGGATATTATTGAAGTTATTCAGCGGCCCGATTTCAAGCAGCGCACCGAGGCCGCCATCCCGGCCAGCCAGCGCGTACCCAACGAAGACGAGCACGCCGAATTTCTAACTTTCGACTTTGCCGTTTGCCGCAACGCAGCGGGCGAGCTGGAGCCGCAACTCATTGAGATGCAGGGCTTTCCCTCGCTCTACGCCTTCCAGGCGTACCTACCCGAGGTATTCAAAGCACATTATCCCATTCCTGATAACGTGTCAGCTTTTCTGGAAGTCGAAGATGCGGCGGCCTACCACGCCAATTTGAAAAAATTAATTTTAGCCGACGAAAACCCCGAAAACGTCATTCTGCTGGAGCTATTTCCGGAGCAGCAAAAAACCCGCGTCGATTTTGCGCTGACCGAAAAATACTGGGGTATCAAAGCCGTTTCGCTACCCGACGTTCGTAAGCGCGGCCGCGAATTATTCTACGAAAAAGATGGGCGCGAAATCCGCATTAAGCGCATTTACAACCGCATCATTTTCGACGAGCTGGCCCGCTACCCCGACCTGCACCCCGAGTTTAAGTTGACCGACGACGTGGACGTAACCTGGGTAGGCCACCCTAATTGGTTTTTCCGCATCAGCAAGTACACGCTACCGCTGATAAACAGTCCGTTTGCGCCGCCCAGCTACTATTTGCACGAGTTGACGACTTATCCGCCCGACCTGGAAAACTACGTATTGAAGCCGCTGTTTTCCTTCGCCGGGGCCGGCGTACGGCTGCACGTAACGGCCGCCGATCTCGACGCCATTCCCGACAAGCAGCATTATTTGTTGCAGCGCAAAGTCGACTACGAGCCTGTAGTGCAGTCGCCCGACGGCCTCGTAAAATGCGAGATTCGCCTGCTCTACACCTGGCCGCCCGCCGAGCCCCAACCCACGCTGGTAGCTGGCCTGGCCCGCCTGAGCCGGGGCGAAATGATCGGCGTTGACTTCAATAAGAATAAGGATTGGGTCGGCGGCACCACGCCGCTATTTGAGAAATAGCTTAGCTTCAAGCGGTTGGGGAGCTACGCCAACTAAGCCCGGAAAGCTGCGTATCAGCTAGCCATCCCCTTCATTTTAAGCTCATTTCCATGTCGGATTTCGCACAGCGTGGCTTTCGTATTTCTAAAAACGCTATTTTCGGCTCTTTCCTCGGGCGGGCTACCAAGGTGCTCGGCAAGCCCCTCAAGGTGTTTCTCATTCTGGACGAAGTAGCTACCCGGCTGGCCGATGCGCACAGCAAGGACAACAAATTCAAGCAGCTCATCGACACGGCCCTCGCGGTAGTGCGCCTGGTGCGCCGCTACGTAGCCGGCGAATACCGCCAGGTGCATTCGAGCACTATCATCTCGGGCATTGCCGTCTTTCTCTACGTGCTGAGCCCCATCGACTTGGTTCCCGACTTTATTCCGGTAGTGGGCTTTCTCGATGACTTGAGCTTGATCAGCTGGTTTATCGGCAAGTTCAAGGGCGAGATTGCCAGTTTCCGCGAGTGGGAAGGCCGGACGGCCCAGTTGGCCCCCTCGGCCCCCGCGCAAGTCAACCGGGAGCTACCTGCGGTAGCCGAGCTAGGGCACTCGTAACTGGGGAGTAGCGCTTTTGCTTTTCTCTTCGTACGTAGAGCTTGCATTCAACTGGTGAATGCAAGCTCTACGCATTATAGGCTTTTTACCTGCTTTCTTCACTATGCCTTTTTTTGCCGTATCTCTGCGCCTACCTACTTCCTATACGGAAGATTTTTTAGCTACCATTCCGCAACACCGCTTATTTATTAATCAATTATTGGCTGAGCACGTAATCGAAGCCTACGCTATTAGTGCAAATCGGGGTCGGGGCTGGGTAGTAATTAATGGGGAAAATGAGGAGGCAGTCCGAAATCTTATTGCACAATTCCCACTGTATCCTTATTTGCACATTACCGACGTTGACGAACTATTTATTTTTGATAGTACGGCCTCACGCTTTCCACACATTAGCCTAAATTAAATCCTTTTTTCATTTCTATTTAAATTCATCATTTTGCCTGGTCGTTCACTGTTTCTTGGCTTACTATTGGCTGGCTTACCAAGCTGGGCGCAGCCTCCTACTTCTCCTATTACTACCGCGCAGCTCATCAGTCGGCTCGTCACCGCCATTCAGGGACTCAAATCCTTGCGTTGCGAGGCCGAGGCGCGCGAGCGAATTGGGAATAAGGCGGAGCCCGATTTTACGAAGATGAAAATCACCTTTAATCCGTACCGGGTGTATTTAAAAAACCGTAAGGGGGTCGAGGTGCTGTATGTAACCGGGCAAAATAACAACGAGGCCTGGGTATACCCCGGGGCCTTCCCCTATATCACACTAAGCCTCGATCCCCTGGGCACACTCATGCGCAAGGGCCAGCACCACACGGCGCTACAAGCAGGCTTCGGCATGATTGCTGACTTGCTGAATGGTCCCGACGGCCGCGCTGATAACGTATACACCCGCTCGTTTCGCTACGCGGGCGACAGCACGGCCCAGGGTCGCCCCTGCCATATCTTACGCTCCGACTACCCGCAATTTCGCTATGTCGCGTACCGGGCGGGTAAAAACGAGACTATTGCGTCGGTAGCCGACCGCTTCGGCTGCGGTGAGTACCGCATTGCGGAGCGCAACAGCCTGGCCATCGACAGCAAGCTGGCCGAAGGGCAGGTGGTACAGGTACCCAATGCCTACGGCCGGCGCGTTATCGTGCTCGTGGACCCCAAAAACTACCTCCCCGCCTCGGTGACGGTGTACGACGACCGGGGCCTGTATGAGCAGTATAATTTTCTCGACGTGGTGGCCAACCAGCCCATTCCGCTGGCCGAATTTAGCAAGGGCTACAAGGGTTATAAGCTGTAAAACCAGCCCCTTAACGGCGCATGGTTTTTTCAATGGTATCCCACATTTCCGGCGACAAGGCACTGAGCTTGTTGAACTCACCAGCGCCATTGAGCCACTCGCCCCCGTCGATGGTGACGACCTCACCATTGACGTAGGCCGAAAAATCGGACACTAGATAAGCCGCCAGGTTGGCCAGCTCCTGGTACTGCCCCACGCGCTTGAGCGGCACGCTGGCGGCGGGGTCGAGCTGGCTGGCCAGCGGCTCGGGAAACAAGCGGCTCCAGGCCCCTTCGGTGGGAAACGGCCCGGGCGCGATGGCATTGGACCGGATGCCATACTTGGCCCATTCCACGGCCAGCGAGCGGGTGAGGGCCAGCACACCGGCCTTGGCAGTAGCCGAGGGCACCACGAAGGCCGAGCCTACTGAGGCGTAAGTGGTCACGATATTGAGGATGGTACCGGGCTGCTGGGCGGCAATCCAGTGCTTACCCACGGCCAGGGTGCAGTTGTAGGAGCCGCGCAGCACAATGTCCACAATCACGTCGAAGGCCTTGTGGCTAAGGCGCTCGGTGGGGCTGATAAAGTTGCCGGCGGCATTGTTGAGCAGCACATCGACCCGGCCAAACTCTTCCGTGGTGCGGGCCAGCATGGCCTCTACCTCGTCGTATTTGCGCACGTCGCAGGCCAGGGCCAGCACGCGCCCACCCGTTTGCTGGCGCAATTCAGCCGCTGTTTGTTCCAGTACGGCGAGTTTACGGCTGGTAATAGTGACGTTGGCCCCTAATTGCAGAAAATATGTCGTCATTGCCCGGCCCAGGCCAGTGCCCCCGCCCGTTACAATAATCGTTTTGCCGGCTAGGGCATTATCACGGAGCATGGGCTGGGCAAAAGCGGCTGATGTCATAGCGTTCGGGAGCCGGCATTTTGCTGGCTAATTATGGCCCCGAAGGTAAGTAATCCTAGCAATACTGTGCGGCTTTGCTCAATTCATGTGCAACTTGCATCCTTTTAGCATAGCTAACTAGCATATCGAAAATACGTACCATGTCCCCCCCTCTCCCTGCGAGTGCCGCCATTTCTCCCACTACCGTTGCCGTGCTGGGATGCGGCTGGCTGGGCCTTCCGTTGGCAAAGCACCTGCTGGCGCAAGGCCACCGCGTACTAGGTACTACTACCTCCCCCGAACAACTGCCTTTATTAGCCGCCATTGGCGTTGAAGCTGAGTTACTTCGCTTAGGGCCCGATTTTTCGGCGGACGACGAGGCCCGCCTGACCAAGCTGCTCAGCCGGGCGGCCATCCTGATTCTCAACGTGCCGCCCCGGGCGGCCACGGCGGGCGGCTACCCGCAGTTGCTGCGCCCCGTGCACCGGGCCGTGGTGGCGGCGCGGATGCAGGCCGTACTGTTCGTGTCGACCACCGGCGTGTATCCCGACGAGCCCCGGCTGATGCGCGAAACTGATGCCATCAGCACCCGCGACGCGGCATCCGACGTACTGCGCACCGAAGGCCATTTCGTGCCCCGCTACGGCCAGTGGCAGAGCACGGTAGTGCGGCTGGGCGGACTCATCGGGCCCGGTCGGGCCCCGGGGCGCTTCCTGGCGGGCCGGCGCAACTTGCCGCAGGGCGACGCCCCCACCAACTTACTGCACCTTACCGACGCCGTGGGTGTACTGAGCACTATCGTGGGCCAGGGTATCTGGGGGCACACGCTCAATGCCTGCGCCGAGTTTCATCCGCTCCGGCGCGATTTCTATCCCGCCGCCGCCGCCTACCTCGGACTGGAACCGCCTACTTTTCAGCTCGATAGCAGCACTGGTAAAACCATCGATTCGAGCCGCCTGCGCAGTTTGGTACCTTACCAGTTTCGCTACGACGACGTGCTAGCCGCCCTACCCTACTGTTAGGTGGCCGGGCGCCGGGCGGTAGTTTATCTTTGTAGAATGCCTACGCCTGCTTCATTTCCCAGTGCTTCAAATTTCTCCGCGCCTATCGTTGTGCTGGGCGGTGGCGCGGCGGGCTTCTTTGCAGCTGTCGCTTGTGCCGAGGCTAATTCACAACAAGCTGTCTATCTGCTTGAAAAAAGCCCCAAGCTACTCAGCAAGGTACGTATCTCGGGCGGCGGGCGCTGCAACGTTACGCACGCCTGCGAGTCGGCCGCGCAGCTGGTGCAGCACTACCCGCGCGGCGGCCGACAGCTGAAGGAGGCCTTCCGGCGGTTTGGCGTGGCCGATACTATCACCTGGTTCAAGGCACGGGGCGTGGCGCTGAAAACGGAGAGCGACGGTCGCATGTTTCCTACTACCGACAGCAGCGAAACCATTGCCCGCGCTTTGGAGGATGCCGCCCGCCGCGCTGGCGTACGCATCTTCACCCGCACGGCGGCCGACGAAATCACAGCACGGCCCGAGGGTGGCTTTCTCTTGAAAATCAGCGGCGATGGCACCGCGACACTAGGCGCAGAATTACGCGCCAGCCGCTTGCTGATAGCCACGGGCGGCAATCCAAAGTCGGCCGCCTACGACTGGCTGCGGGCGCTAGGACACAGCATCGCCGAGCCGGTCCCCTCGCTCTTCACCTTCAACGTGCCAGCCTCGCCTTTGCGGGAGCTACCCGGCGTGAGCGTGCCCCACGCCCGCGTCGTACTGGCCGGCGAAAAGCTGCAATACGAAGGCCCGCTGCTGGTTACGCACTGGGGCGTGAGCGGGCCGGCCGTGCTCAAGCTTTCGGCCTGGGGCGCCCGCCGTCTGCACGAGCTGAGCTACCACGGCACGGCGCTCGTCAGCTGGGTACCTACTCATACCGACGAAACCCTACGTCCTTGGGCCCAGAGCTTTCGCCTCGAAAATGGGAAGAAACAAGTGGCGGCGCACCCGCAGTTTGGCCTGCCCACCCGGCTGTGGCGCACGCTGGTAGCCGAGGCGGGCATCGGCCCCGAATCTCGCTGGAGCGATGTGCCCGCCAAGGCGCAGAATCGCCTGCTCGAACTGCTATTGCGCACGCCACTGCAGGTGCAGGGCAAAACCACGCACAAGGATGAGTTTGTCACCTGCGGGGGCATTCCGCTGGGTGAGGTCAACCTGAATACCTTCGAGAGCCGCCGGGTACCCGGGCTTTTCTTCGCCGGTGAAGTCCTTGATATCGATGGCATTACGGGCGGTTTCAATTTTCAGGCGGCTTGGACTTCCGGCTTTCTCGCGGGTCGGGCGATGGCCGGAGTTAGCCAGCCGGTAGCTGGCTAAGCGGTCGAAAGAGTAAGTGGAAAACCGGAACCAGCCAAGCCCCCTTGTAACCCTGCGGGCGCTTGGCTAGTAAACTGGCTCACCTTTCCAACTTACATTTCTTTTCCAATCATGGAAGCCAAAGTCACCCAAGCCGCCCTCAATTCGCTCATCACCGTTCTCAAAGATGGCCAGAAAGGCTACGCCGACGCGATGGTCGATGTGAAAGACCAGAATCTGAAAGACCTGTTCAAGAAGTACTCGGCCCAGCGCGCCAGCTACGTGACCGAGCTGGAAGACCAGATGTTCAAGCTCGACCTGAAGCCCGACACCGACGAGGGCTCGTCGATCGCTGGTGCCATCCACCACGCTTGGATCGACCTGAAATCGGCCGTAACTGGCCACGACAACCACGCCATCCTCGCCGAGTGCGAGCGCGGCGAAGACGTAGCCAAGAAAGCTTACGAAGAAGCCACTAAAGTACAGGACCTACCCGGCGACCTAAAATCGATTATCGAGAAGCAGGCTCAGGGCGTGAAAGCTGCTCACGACGAAATCCGCGGCTTGCGCGATTCATCCAAATAGACCGCGGATTTAACGGATTTAACGGATTTCGCTGATATGCTTGCCTTTGGCAAGCTGACTGAGGAATCGAAAACAGAGGAGGCGGCTCATTGAAGCCGCCTCTTCTATTTTCGATTATTCGCTATTCGGATCGACCTACGGGAAGATGACCTGTAGTTAATAGAGAAGGCTACTCACAGGAGTAGCCTTCTCTTTTCATTCCCCTTAGTCAGCTTGCCGCAGGCAAGCGTATCAGCGGAATCCGTTAAATCCGTTAAATCTGCGGTCTATTCGTCGAAGTTTTCGCGCTTCTTGTAGCCCCCGCCGTACGAGTTACCGCCCTGGCCGCCTTTGTAGCCACCGCGCTGGTAACCACCACCCTGGCGGTCGCCGTAGCTGCCGCCATCGCGGTTGCCTTTGTAGCCGCCACCGTAGCTGCTACCACCTTCGCGACGGTCGCCGTAGCTCCCGCGGTTGCCTCCGCCGTAGCCGCCTTCGCGACGGTCGCCGTAGCCACCACGGTTGCTGCTGCCGTAGGGCGGGCGGCCACCTTCGCGGCGGTCACCACCGAAGCCCCCGCGACGCTCACCGTCGCCGAAGCCCCGGCGCTCGGGGCGGTTCAGGCCTTCCTCCTTGGCGGCGGCATCCTGCACCGGCGTAGCGATGCTGAACGTAACCGGCTGGCCCTGAATGCTGCTACGGCCCAGCTGGGCTACTACCTCGTCGGCAAACTCGGCGGGTACCTCCACGAAGCTGAACTTGTCGTAGAGCGCGATATCGCCTACTTTATTGCCGGGCAGGTTAGTGCTTTCCGAAATCAATTCTACCACATCGCGGGGATGCAGGCGGTCCTTCTTACCCATGCTGATGAAGAGGCGCGTGTAGCCGGGGCGGCTGGCCCCTTTCTCACGGCTGGCATCGAGGCTCTGCTCGTTGCGCTTATCTTCCTTCATCGTCATTTTGAGCAGGGCGGCGGCGATGTCCAGCGAGGTCATGTCCTCGCTCTGGTCGAGCAGGCGCTGCACGCGGCCGATGTACTTATCGAGGTTGCCCTTCTCGATAACTTCCTTAATCTGGTTCAGGAAGAGCGTGGTTTTCACCTCCGATACGTCGGCAAACGACGGTACCTGGGCCAGCTTGATGTCGGCTTTTGTGAAGCGCATGATGTCGCGCAACTTGTAGATGTCGCGGCCACTCACGAAGGTGAAGGCGCGGCCATTCTTACCGGCGCGGCCCGTGCGGCCGATGCGGTGCACGTAGTACTCTTCGTCGGCGGGCAGGTCGTAGTTGAATACGGCCTCCACGCTGTCCACGTCGATACCGCGGGCGGCCACGTCGGTAGCTACCAGAATCTCGAGCGTGCCCTTGCGGAATTTATCGAGCGTGTTCTGGCGCTGGGCCTGGCTCATGTCGCCGTGCAGGCCGTCGGCGAAGTAGCCCTTGGCTTGCAGGTCGGCCACGATTTCGTCCACCATGCGCTTCGTATTGGCGAAGATGATGGTCGATTTCAGGTTGTACATGTCCATCACGCGAGTCAGGACATCCTTCTTCTGCGGGCCGCGCACC
Organism: uncultured Hymenobacter sp.; assembly: GCA_913776615.1. Classification (GTDB taxonomy): domain Bacteria; phylum Bacteroidota; class Bacteroidia; order Cytophagales; family Hymenobacteraceae; genus Hymenobacter. Next base: position 52,572 of record CAJYPK010000028.1, on the reverse strand, counting down.
TCGAAGTAGCTCTGCTCGATGTTCGACACCGTCATTTCCTTATGGTTGACCTTCACCAGCTGCGGGTCGCGCTGGTATTTTTTGGTCATTTCCATAATCGGCTTGCTCATCGTGGCCGAGAAGAATACCGTCTGGCGGTTCTCGGGCATCTTGCTGAGCACGTACTCAATGTCGTCGCGGAAGCCCATGTCGAGCATCTCGTCGGCTTCGTCGAGGATGATTTTGGTGGCCTTGTCGAGCTTCAGCGTGCCGCGCTCGATGTGGTCCATTACCCGGCCGGGCGTACCGATTACGATTTGCACGCCGCGCTCCAGGGCGCGGAACTGCCGGTCGTACGACGAGCCGCCGTAAATCGGCACTACGGCCAGGCCTTTCTTATACTTGCCGAGCTTCTGGATTTCGCCCGATACCTGCACCGCGAGCTCGCGGGTAGGGCACAGCACGATGGCCTGCACGTCGCGGCTGTCGCCGTTGATGCCTTCGATGGTCGGGATGGAGAAGGCAGCCGTTTTGCCGGTACCCGTCTGGGCCTGGCCGATAACGTCTTTACCTTCAAGCAGTACGGGAATAGCGGCCGACTGAATGGGCGAGGCTTCCTCGTAGCCCATCTCGGTGATGGCACGCTGCAATTCGGACGAGAGGTTGAGCTCGTCGAAGCGGATTTTTGCTTTGTCGGTGGTCTTTTCTACTGTCGTAGGTTCCATGAGAGGAAGAAAATAGGTTGCTAGGCCACCTGGTTTTCCAAAACCTGGGTGACCTGGGGAAGGAGACTACGCTCTGAAAACAGCCGGCTCAACAGCGGCGACGCTTCTTCCCCCCTCAACCTTTCCTAACAACGACAAGGCGGAAAAAATACGACCGAACTAAACGGGAACTACTCGGCAGCCAATTACTTAACCTGGGCCACCCCGGCCACTCTAATGGGGCCGTTCTCAAATGCGGGTGCAAAGGTACGGATTTTATTTGAAAAAGGCTAATGCAGCCACCGTAATTCTTTTAAAAACCATCTGTCATGCTGAGCTTGCGAAGCATCTACTCACGTTCGAGCGACTCTGTTTTACCCTGACAAGATGCTTCGCAAGCTCAGCATGACAGATGAACTGAAAGGCGAACCGTGTACTGGTATACGGGTGCACAGCCAGGCAACAAAAAAAGCGCCCTCCCGCTGGGGAAGGCGCTTTCTACCTTAATACGAAGGCGTTAAGTGCTTAGAGCAGCGACACTTTAACAGCGTTCGGGCCTTTGCGGCCTTGAGCTTCTTCGTACTGAACTTTGTCTTTTTCTTGTAGCGTCTTGGCGTCTACTAGGTCGGTGACGTGGACGAAGATGTCTTGGCCAGTCTCGTCGTTTTTGATGAAACCAAAGCCTTTGGTCTCATTGAAGAATTTTACCGTTCCGGTCGGCATAATAAAAAAAATTTGGAGTGTCGTCAAAGCCTAGCGGCAAGCTGGGGACCTTGGATGCAAATACACCGGGGCGGACCGGAACAGCACCACTGGGCCTTGAGTTGCGCCAAAGATAGACAGAATTCCCGAACTTCGCCTATCTTCTAAAAAAGTTATGGATACTCCCGCCGCCCCTACCCACGCTTATACTCACGTCTTTACTGTAGAGGCCAGCGACATCGACCAGCTCGGCCACGCCAACAACGTGGCCTACGTGCGCTGGGTGCAGGATGTCGCCGCCGCTCACTGGCACCATATCTACCCGCCCACGGCCGAGCTGCCGCCCCAGGTGTGGGTGGTGCAGGAGCACCGCGTACGCTACCTGCGCTCGGCCTACGCCGGCGACGAGCTACGCGCCCTCACCTGGGTAGCCGACGTGAAGGGTGCCAGCTCGAAGCGGATGACGCGCATCGAGCGCGTGGCCGATGGCCAACTCCTCTGCGCCGCCGAAACGCAATGGGTGCTACTGGATGCGGGGAGCGGCCGGCCGGTACGGGTGCCGGGGGAAGTGGCGGAGCGGTTGATGCCTGATTTTAATTAGATTCCTCTTCTCAATTTCGGTCAATTTATCAACTATATTAAGCCTAGCCCTCTATGAAATACAGGCTCTGTGTAATTATAATTTTTACACTTGTGCAGAACCTGCCTCTATTTGCGCAATCGACTACTAGCAGCAAGCCAAATCATACTAGTTGCGGTGGCGTCATAGCGGAATACCGAGAACCTCCCAAGGCTGGAATAGCTAATGTTATTTGCCCTACAGTTGGCTTCAACACTCGCAATAAGCTGTGTTGGCAGGAACTAGCCGAATACTATTATAACGTAGCTCCTGAACCAGGCGTAAAGATTCAGCATGTTTATTTTGTCGAAGTACCAAAGGGAACAAAACCTATTCGAACACTAGCCCAATTAAAAAAATCTTCTTTTATAAGGAATACATTTTTTGAATGTACGGTTAATATGACCACGGAAAAATTTACTTTTAAGGAATATCCTTTCGCTACTAAATAAATTATACTACAAGTGCCAGCCCCCTTCCGCATCTATTCCGCCTCTGCCGGCTCCGGCAAGACGTACCAATTAACGAAAGAATACCTGAAGCTGGCGCTGGGCTACCCGCAGCCGGCCGACCCCACGGGCGAGCGGGTGTATAAGGCCGATTATTTCAAGAGTATCCTAGCCATTACCTTCACCAACGACGCGGCGGGCGAGATGAAGGAGCGCATCGTGGGCGCATTGCGGCGCTTCACGCAAGAGGCGGGCGACAAGCCCGATGCCCTGCTGGTGGAAGTGGCGGCCGAGCTAGCGCAGGAGCAACAGCTACCGCCGCACCTGCATACGCCCGCCGAGTGGCAGCAGGAAGTGCGGCGGCGGGCGGCGGCCACTTTCAAGCTGGTGCTGTACCACTACGCCGACTTTGCGGTGAGCACTATCGATTCGTTTGTGCAGCGTATTGTTACGGCGTTTACGCGGGAGCTGGGGCTGCCCGCGACCTTCGAGGTCGAATTGGATACCGACAGCGTGTTGCGCTCGGCGGTGGCTGCGCTCATCGATAAGGTGAACCGCGATGCAGACAGCAAGCTGCTGAGCCAGACGCTGGCCGATTACGCGCTGGGCCAGGCCGAGCAGGGCCGCAACTGGAACAAGCTGCCCGACGAATTACTGGATTTCGGCCGGGCGCTTTTCAACGAGAGCGTGCACGAGGCCGTGGCCCAGCTCGGCCAGAAAACGATGGCCGACTTCCGGGCGCTCGATCAGGAAATCCGCGCCCGGCAGCGGGCCGCGGAGGAAGCCGTGCAGGCCCAGGCCGACCGGGCGCTGGCCGTGTTGGCGGCGGCGGGCATTGAGGCCGAGCACCTGGCCAGCGGCAGCAGCGGCATCTACGGGCACTTCACCAAGTGGGAGCGCTGGCTGAGCCCGCCCGAAAAAGACAGTATTTTCCCGACCGCCACGGCCCGCAAAACGCTGGAGAGCGGCAAGTGGTGGAGCGAGAAAGGTAAAAAGGCCGGCCTGGTACCCGCCATCGAAGCGGCCCAGCCGGAGCTGGTGGATGCCTTCGCCGAGTTGCTGGCGCTGCGCGAGCAGTATTTGCCAGGCTACGTGTTGCTGGGGGCCTTGCAGCCGTTTTTATTCCACGCCTCGCTGCTGAGCGAATTAAATAAACTGGTGGAGGAAATCAGCCGCGAGCGCAACGTGGTATTGATTTCGGAATTTAACCGGCGCATTGCGGCCATCGTGCTCACCGAGCCGGTACCATTTATTTACGAGCGGCTGGGGGAAAAATACCGGCATTTGCTGATTGACGAGTTTCAGGACACGTCGGTATTGCAGTGGAATAACTTACTGCCGCTGGTGGAAAATGCCGTGGGCAACGGCGGCCTTTCGCTGGCCGTGGGCGACGCCAAGCAGGCCATTTACCGCTGGCGCGGCGGCGAGCTGGAGCAGATTTTACGACTGTATCAAAATGATACGAACGCCCTGGTGGCCCGCGCCCGCGACGCCGATATGCAACGGCTGCTAACCGAGCGGTACTACACGTTGCAGCAGAATATCGAGCCGCACTCGCTGGCCGTGAATTACCGCAGCGAGCCGGCAATAATTAAGTTTAATAACAACTTTTTCAGCTACGTGCGCGAGCGCAGTGGCGAGCACGACGTGGTGCAGGGCATTTTCGAACCGGGTTTCCGGCAGGAAGTACCAGGGCGCAAAGGCGAATTATTCGACGGGGAATTTGACGACCTGGCGGGCCACGTCGAATTAGTATTTACCAAGGACGACGCGCCCGCCCGGCGCTACGACCCGACCGCCGGGCAGTACCTCACCGAGCCCTTGCCCGGCTACGCGGCCGAAGCCGTGCTCGATTACAACGAGAGCACCTGCTACCTAGCCTTGCAGCTGGTGGAGCAGGCGCTAGCCGACGGCTACCACCTGCGCGACGTCGCCGTGCTGTGCCGCACCCGCTGGCAGAGCCGCCTGCTGGCCAAGTTCCTGAAGGAGCGCGGCTTTCCCATTATTTCGGCCGACTCGCTGGCCTTGCAGTTTGCCGAAGTGGTCAACCTATTGGTGGCCGTGATGCGGGTGCTGCACCAGAGCGGCGACACCCTGGCGCGGGCCGAGGCGCTGCTGCTCATCGACAAGGTCGTGCGCCGCCTCCCCCCCACCCCGGAGCGCGCCCGCCACCTGGCCGACATCGCCAACGACGTAGCTAGCGGCAAGCCGTTTTTTGAGGAGCTGCGCCGTCTGGGCTTCGACGTGGAAGAAGACCAGACTGGTAACCTGGGACTGTACGAATTGACCGAAAAGCTCATCGGTATTTTCGGGCTGCTGGGGGCGAATGCGGAGAGTGATTACCTGTTCCGCTTCCTGGACTTAACGCTGGAATTCAGCCTGAAATACGGGAATAACCTGGGTAATTTCCTGACGCACTGGGACGAGCGCAAGGGCGTCCTCAGCATCAACGCGCCGGGCGGGGCCGACGCCATTACCATCACGACGGTGCACAAGGCCAAGGGGCTGGCCTACGGCATCGTTATTGTGCCGTTTGCCGACTGGGCGCTGGTGCCCCGCACCGACACCCTGCTCTGGGGCCGCCTGGGTGCCCCCGAAAAGCCCCTGCCGGAGCTACCCGACGTAGCCGTGGTGCGCTTGAACAAAACCTTGACTTACACGCCCCTGGCCGAGCAGGATGCCGACGAGCGCGAGAAAACCCTCCTCGACGGCCTCAATACCCTGTACGTATCTTTTACCCGGCCCCGGTACCGGCTGTACATCCTCAGCAAGGCCCCGGCCGAGCCCCGAAAAACCACCGGCGAGCTGCCTCTCACAACCACCGCTGCCGAGCCGGCCGCCGCCCAGGGGCCCGCCCGCGACGTAGCTGACCTGCTGGCTGGCTACCTGCGCTACCTCGGCCGCTGGCAGGCCGATACCACCAGCTTTGTGCTTAATTCCGGCGCGGCCGCCAGTCAGAAAATGCAAAAGCCAGCGCCTGATAATACCAAGTTTGCGCTCACCAATTTAAGCTCGACGCCCTGGGACGAGCGCCTGAAATTGCGTCGCCACGCCACGACGGTTTTCGATTTTGACGAGCAGGAGAAATTGGGGGAATTAAATCGCAAGCTGCACTACGCGCTGCGCCGGCTGCTCTCGGCCGCCGAGCTGGGCCGCACCCTGCGCCAGCTAGTGGCCGAGGGTATTATCAATCAGCAGGAACGCCCGGCGCTGGAAAACCACCTGCTGGCCATCCTGGCCGACCCGCGGCTGGCTCCTTACTTCGCCGAAAACCTGGCGGTGGAAACCGAGCGCGAAATCTTGATCGGCGGCCATACCCAGCGGGCGTATAAGCCCGACCGCATCGTCTTCGGCCCCGGGGCCAGCCGCGCCGAGCAAACCGTAACTATGCTCGATTTTAAACTGCCGCCGGCGCAGGACATTCATAAAATCCGGCTGCGCGACTACGCCAAATTATTTCGGGAATTGGGCTACTCCGACGTGCGGGGCGTAATTTATTACTTCGACTCGGGTGAGGTGGTGGAGGTGTAATTCAGCGAGCAGACAGCGAGGCAATTACTCATCAGCCAGCACTTACGGCAATGGGTACGACTGGCAAAATACCCCAACCGAGCTATCCGTCATGTTGAGCTTGCGAAGCATCTTATCACGCCTAGACAACCAACCCAATGGTGACAAGATGCTTCGCAAGCTCAGCATGACGGATATTATACTTACAGAGTCATTCTCAAGTAAGCCTTAATGGTCCGCGACAAGCATTAGTGGACCATTTCGTGTACCGTACCGCGCACCTGCTGCGTCAGCGTATCCACGTAGAGCGTGGCACTGGGGCCATAGTCGGGCTCGAACGTAAGGGCCACCTCGGTCGGGCGACGCGGTGGGCGGGCCGGGACTAATTGCCGCGCCGTCAGTTGCCGCAAAGCCAGCGGGCGAGCGGTGGGCAGCAGGGTAAAAGTTGAACTCACCTCGTCGAATAAATAAGAGGTCTGCGTGGCCGGCAAAAACCGGCTGGTCAGGCTGAACCCACCGCCGCTCTGGCTAAGACCGGTACCATGAAACGTAAAGCGGCCGAGTGCCTGGCCTTTTTGATTCACGAGCAGCGCATTAGCTAGACCAGCCGACTCGTTTGGGCCAGTGCCTTCGTATACCACCAGAAATGTACTATCATTTACGAGGCGCGTGGCGGCTATTGATTTATTAGGCCGCACCAATGTCGTTACTCGCCCATTAGCGTGCAACAGCTCCTTGCCAACCAGCAGCGTCTGGCCATCAGCCGTGAGCGTCGGCCAGCAGTCGCAGTCGTTCATGAAGGCTTTTTCGGAAGCCAGGTGGAGCAGCTTACCCGTACGCGCATCCAGCAGAACCAAGACTATCAACCCTTCATCCGTTTCGGGACGCCCGAAATTTACTTCGAAGCACAGCGCCCCGCGAGCAGGCCAATATCGCAGAAACACTGGCGGGCTGGCCCCGGCCACCGTGCGCAACTCCTCGTAGACCTGCCCGGCAAAATCGGCCTTGCGCAACGTGCGCGTGAAACGCGGTCGGCCGTGGGCATCGCGCAACTCAAAGGTGTACCTGACGTCCACACCGACCTCGCTAATAGCGGGTAGCCGCTGGCTTCTACCGGATGGTGCGTACAAGGTTAGCGGACGCGTACTATCGGGGTGGGCGGTAGTATATACCCGCCACGTTTGGCCAGCTAGCTGCACAGGAGGCCCGTGGCTACTATCGGCAGGCTCAATCCACGTACCCCCGGCGTAGATTTTTCCGAATATTGTGGTCGTCGGTATACGAGCCGACACAACCGTTTTCGGCGTCGCAACCGGTGATGTAACCGTCTTTTTAGCAACGGTACCCGCCGGCTGGCGCGACTCGCAGCCTGTTAATAGAAGCGCCAGATAGGCCAATCGGAGGAACGCACGCATACTAGCGGCAAGCAAAAAATAAGCGCCACTAAAGTAGCGCATTTGCGCCCGGCGATAGTTGTTCAACCGACGCAGCCAGACTAAAGCGGCCGGCCATGCGTTGGCTGGAGTTGCTGCCCGGTGCTGGCAGCGCACCCCGGCGCAACGCCGACCGGCCTCACCCCGTCTATTGCACTCCGGGCGCTTTATTGCGCTTCGTAATCCCCTGCTGATGCTTCCTATCCAACCCACTACCTGGCCGCGCCTCGCGCTGGCTGCCTCCCTGCTCCTTCCCGCTGCCGCCCAGGCCCAGACCGCCCCCGACGTGGCGGCCCCGGCTACGCCCAGCGCCCCCGCTGGCCCTACTGCGGCCGAGGCCGCTCAGGCTCAATGGTATCTGCGCGACCCGCAGCTCGATAAAACGCCCGGCACCGGTACTACCCGCGCCTACGCCGAGCTGCTGAAAGGCCGCGTGCCTACCGCCGTGGTGGTGGCCGTTATCGATTCGGGCATCGATACGGCGCACGTAGACCTCAAGCCGGTGCTGTGGCGCAATGCGCGCGAGATTCCCGGCAACGGCATCGACGACGATAAAAATGGCTACGTCGACGACGTCCACGGCTGGAATTTTCTGGGGGGCAAGGACGGCCGCAACATCTCGGTCGAAACCCTGGAATCGACGCGCATCGTGGCCAAGTATGGCCCGCGCTTCGCGGGCAAAACCAGCGCCCAGATCAAGCCCGCCGACCGCGCCGACTACGCGCTGTACCTCAAGGCTAAAAAGTCTTACGATGCCAAACGCAAGGAGCTGGCCAGCCAGCTCTCCCAGGCCGAGCAGACCACCGGCCCGCTCACCCAGATGACCGGCATGCTCAAGGAAAAGCTGGGCGTCGAAAAACTCGACACCACTACCCTACGCCGGGTCGCGGCCCAAATTCCCGACCCCGACTTCAAGGGCTTGCTCACCTCGCTCTACCAGAATATGAAGCAGGGCGGCATTGCCGACACCGATGCCCTGCTGGCCGAGCTCAGCAACGAGGTGAAGGACCAGCGCGAGCAGCTCGAATACAGCATGAGCACTAAGTTCAACGCCCGCGCCGACATTGTAAAGGATAATCCCGAGGACGTGACTCAGCGCAATTACGGCAATAACGACGTCACCGGCCCCGACGCGCTGCACGGCACCCACGTGGCGGGCATCATCGCGGCTGTGCGCGACAACAACCTTGGCATCCAAGGTATTGCCGGCACGCCGGTACGCGTGATGAGCGTGCGGGCCGTGCCCAACGGCGACGAGCGCGACAAGGACGTGGCCAACGCCATCCGCTACGCCGTGGACAACGGGGCGCAGATTATCAACATGAGCTTCGGCAAGGAATTTTCGCCCCAGCGCCCGGCCGTGGAAGCGGCTTACAAGTATGCCGCCAGCAAAAACGTGCTACTTGTGCATGCTGCCGGTAACGAGGACGATAATCTCGACGTGACGCCCCACTACCCCGCCTCGTTTTACCTCGATGGTACTACGCCGCCCAACCTGCTCACCATCGGGGCCAGCGGCCCCACCGACGACGAAAACCTGCCCGCCAGCTTCAGCAACTATTCCAAGCGCCAGGTTGATGTGTTTGCGCCCGGCGTAGGCATTTTCTCGACCCTGCCCGGCAATAAGTACGGCTCCGAAAGCGGCACCAGCATGGCGGCGCCCGTCACGGCTGGCGTAGCGGCGGTGCTCAAATCGTACTTCCCCAGCCTCTCGGCCGCCGACCTCAAGCGCATCATCCGGCAGTCGGCCCAGGTGCACCACACGCAGGTGCTGGTGCCCGGCGAGGGCGGTAAGAAAGCGGATTTCGCCACGCTGTCGGCTACCGGCGGCATCGTCGATTTGTACGCGGCCCTGCAGTTGGCCATGCAGCAGGAAGGCGCTAAAAAACCGTAGCGCTTCGGCGGAAGCTGGCTTTCTTGCGTAAGTTTCTTCATGCTTGCTCAATTATCCATCTTAGCCCGGCTGCGGCAGCTCCGCGCCAGCGCCGCCGAGGCCCAGGCCACGGATACCGTGGGTACGTCCCTCTCGGGCCATCCTTCCATTGCCGATGCACCCGCCCCCCGTACCGGCGAACCTCAGTCTCGCCTGCGCGAGGAGTTGCGCAACGTCGTTTACCTGGCGATAGGCGTAGCCTCGGCGGCCCTGGGCCTGGAGGCATTTATGCTGCCCAACGGGCTGTTCGACGGCGGCGTTACGGGCATTTCGCTGCTGGCCGCCCGCCTGCTGCCCGGCGACCCACCGCTGTCGGTACTGCTGGTCGTGCTTAACCTGCCGTTTGTGTGGCTAGGCTTCCGGCAAATGGGCAAGGGTTTCGCCGTTCGGGCGCTGCTGGCCATTCTGACGCTGGCCGTGGTGCTGGAAACGGTGCACTTTCCGGTCGTGACGCAGGATAAGATGCTGATTGCCGTGTTCGGCGGCTTCTTCCTGGGCGCGGGTATCGGGCTGGCCATGCGCGGCGGCGGCGTACTCGACGGCACCGAAATTTTAGCCGTGTACCTTAGCCGCAAAGCCAGCCTCAGCGTGGGCGACTTTGTGCTGGTACTTAACATTTTGATTTTTATCGTAGTCGCCTTAGTGCTCGACGTACCCACGGCGCTCTACTCCATTCTGACCTACCTGTCGGCATCCAAAACCATTGAGTTTGTGGTCAATGGCATTGAAGAGTACACGGGCGTCACCATCATCTCGGAGCACAGCGATACCATTCGGCGTGCGCTCACCGAGCGCCTGGGCCGGGGCGTTACGGTGTACGCCGGGCACCGGGGCTACGGCTCACGCGGCGAGCAGCCCAGCCCCATCGATATTGTGTTCACGGTAGTTACCCGCCTGGAAGTAGGCCAGGTAACGGCCGAGGTCAACCACATTGACCCCCGCGCCTTTATCATCATGCACAGCGTTAATGACGCCAAGGGTGGCATGGTCAAGAAGCGGGCGCTGCACTAATGGCGAGTTATGAGTTATGAGTTGGGAGTTATGAGTCAAGACAGCGAATCTCATAATTTCTAACTTTTAACTCATAACTCTCCTACGCGCTACCGAACTTTGCGCCATGTCTGCACCCATCGCGCCGCTTACCCTCACGGGCCTTTTCATCTATCCCGTCAAGTCGCTGGGCGGCATTAGCCTACCCGCGGCCGAGCTTACACCGCAGGGGCTGCGCCACGACCGCCGCTGGCTGATAGTAGACGAGCGCAACCGGTTCCTGACCCAGCGCGAGCACGCCGAGATGGCCTTGTTGACGGTAGAGGCCGCTCACAACGGCTTTCTGTTGCGTCACCGCCAGCGGCCCGATTTGCTGCCGCTCTACATCCCATTTGCGGCGGAGCCGGATAAAACGCTGTTCGTCACCATTTGGGATGACCTGGTGTTTGCCTGGCGCGGCACCCCGGCCGCCGACGAGTGGCTAAGCGCGGCGCTGGGCCAGCCCTGCAAACTGGTGTACATGTCGGATATGGCCCGTCGCGAATGCGAGCCCGCGCTGAATCCGGCCGGTACGCTCGTCAGCTTCGCCGACGGCTACCCTTATCTGTTGGCTACCGAGGAGTCGCTGGCTAAGCTCAATGCGCAGTTGGAGGAGCCCGTACCCATGAACCGCTTTCGCCCCAATCTCGTGGTGAGCGGCGCGCCCGCCGACGCCGAAATGAATTGGGCTGCTTTTCAAATTGCTGGCCAGCCCTTCCGCGCCGTGCGCGGCTGCAAACGCTGCATCGTGACGACCATCGACCAAGCCACGGCCGAGAAACACCCAACCAGCGAGCCCCTCCGCACCCTGGCCACCTACCGCAAGCCCGATCGCAAAGTAATTTTTGGCCAGAACGTGACTGGCCCTATTAGCGGCCGTATCCAAGTAGGCGACAGCGTGGTGGTTGAGTTATGAGTTATGAGTTATGAGTTATGAGTTATGAGTTGTACAAAAAACTAAAATAAATTCGTCTCGTTCGTCATGCTGAGCTGGCGAAGCATCTTAGCAGGTTAGGGCAGTTTGTCTGAACTTGGTAGGCTGTTCAGCTCAGCATGACGAACGAGATGAATTTATTTTTATAGAACTCCTATCGCTCTCCCCTTCCGTGGACCTTGCCTTCGTACTGGATTTTCTGCGGCGCCTGGCGGCAAATAATAATACAGCTTGGATGCAGGCGCATCGCGCCGATTACCTGCACGCCCGCGACACATTCGCGGCCCTCGTCACGGAGGTGCTACGGCAGGCCACGCCCGCCATTCCCGAGCTAGCGGGCCTTACACCGGCGCAGGCTATGTTTCGGCTGCATAAAAATGACCGTAGCCAGACCGACCCCGAGCCTTACAAGCGGCGGCTGGGGGCGGGGCTGGTAGCCGGTGGGCGGCATGCCCTGCGGGCCGGTTATTTTCTGGCCCTGATGCCGGGCGGTGGCTCTTGGCTGCGGGCCGGGCGCTTCACCCCTACCCCGGCCGAGCTGGCAGCTATCCGCCAGGAGATTCACTACGATAGCCCTGGCTTCCATCGATTACTTGAATCACCGGAGCTGCTACGACATTTTCCTGCCGGGCTTGACAGGAGCGTTGCGCAACTTACGCGCCCGCCCCGGGGCTACGCGGCCACTGACCCTGATTTACCGTGGCTTAAGCTCAAGAGCTTTGGGGTGGTACGCCTGTTTACCGACGAAGAAGTACTGGCTTCCGATTTTATTGACCGCGTAGTGGCCGGTATGCAGGCGGCGCGCCCGTGGGTGAGTTTTCTAAACCGGGCGCTGGAAGAGTAGCCGGCGGCTACTACCTGGCAGGCGGGTAGCACGGGGTAGGCTTCGCACTATTTCTGACGGAGTAGCCTGCTTATTCGGCCTCGCCAGCGCGGGGCTGTACCCGGACGAATTAGTAGCGGCGAGCTTTTTTAAGCAAATAATAAGGGGCAGCGTCCGCCGCAAGCGGCCTGGTATCGTACAACCATCCCCCAGTACGGAAGAGTTGGGGCCGGCTTTTTCGGACGAATAGCTGCAACCCTCCGCGCCCGCCGAGCACCGCCAGCCCACGCCAGGCTCCCCGGGTAGCGCAAGCGCCAGTTTACCGTACTCCTGCTCTCTTCACAACACCGCGTAGCCCACCCCATGCACGAGCTAGTAGATTATTTATTTGGCTTCCATGCCGATTCCCACTCTATTACGGCGGTGCAGATGCTTACGCGCGCCACCCTACTCTTTTTTGCCGCGCTGCTGCTGCTGCGCTTATCGGGGCCCCGCACGTTTGCGGGTAGCACGGCGTTTGACTTGGTCGTCAAAATTATGCTGGGCTCGGTAATGAGTCGGGCCGTGGCAGCGTCGGCGCCGTTTGGAGGCACGCTCCTGGCTTGCGCGGCCTTCGTTTTGCTACACCGGGCCTTGGCCTGGGCCTCCTACCACTACTCGTGGGTCGACCGGCTGGTGAAGGGCCGGGTGTATCTACTGGCCCGACGTGGCCAGGCCGATGCTGAGCAGCTGCGTCGCTTGCGACTCAACAAATTCGATTTGCAAGAAGGCCTGCACGAGAATGGCAATGTCGCCGAGCTCAACCAAGCGGAAGCAGTTTATCTGGAACGCGATGGCACCATTTCGGTAGTAAAGAAAGCGGAATAGCGAATCGCGTTTACCGGTTTCATCTCTTACGAAAATTCAATCACTACCTGTTCTTCGCTTCGCTGTGAGCATCAGGTGATAAAAGCGCTACTGATTCTACTGCCTGTTAAACGGGGGCCTGCTTATTTGCAACATTGTTGCAAATAAGCAGGCCCCCGTTATCTTTGTCCGGTCAGTTCGGCTCGACAGCTTATTGGCCGGGCCGCGTCTCCCTTCCAAACAGGCTTATTTATGACCATCCCAACTGCTTCAGCCGCCCTGCGCAAGCTACCCGTTACCGTACTCAGCGGCTTTCTGGGAGCGGGGAAAACCACCCTGCTCAACCACGTACTCCACAACCGGGCGGGTCTCAAGGTGGCGGTGATTGTGAACGACATGAGCGAGGTCAACGTGGACGCCAACCACGTAGCCCGCGAAGGCAGCCTCTCGCGCACCGAGGAAAAACTAGTGGAGCTGAGCAACGGCTGCATTTGCTGCACTCTCCGCGAAGACCTCATGCTGGAAGTAGAGAAACTAGCCCGCGAAAACCGCTTCGACTACTTGCTCATTGAAAGTACTGGCATCTCGGAACCGTTGCCCGTGGCCCAGACTTTCAGCTTTGTGAGCGAAGACGGCACGCTCGACCTGAGCCGCTTTGCCCGCCTCGACACGATGGTGACGGTGGTCGATGCCTATAATTTTGCCAAAGACTTCGGCAGCCTCGACCGCCTGCCCGACCGCCACCTCAACGACGCCGACCCGCTCGACGTGCGGCCCATCGTAAACTTGCTCACCGAGCAAATAGAGTTTGCCAACGTGATTGTGCTCAATAAAGCGGACCTGGTAGAGCCCCGCTTCCTGGGTGAGCTACGGGCCATGCTGCATCAACTCAACCCCACGGCCCGCGTAGTAGAAGCCAGCTTCGGGCGGGTAGAGCTCGCGCAGGTGCTCAACACTGGCCTGTTCAACTTTGAGGAAGCCGAGCAGGGCCGGGGCTGGCAGGAGGAACTGAAAAAAGGCCCGCACACGCCCGAAACCGAAGAATACGGCATTGGCAGCTTCGTTTTTCGCGACAACCGGCCCTTTCACCCGCAACGGTTCTGGGACTACATTTCCGACAATTGGCCCGGCGAAGTAATGCGCAGCAAGGGCTTGTTCTGGCTGGCCTCGCGCCCCGACGATGCGCTCAACTGGAGCCAGGCCGGCGGCTCGCTACGCACCGAAAGCGCAGGCTCGTGGTGGGCGAGCATGCCCAATCCCGAACGGCACCCCGCCTTTCTGGAAAACCGCGCTACCATCCTGGCCCGCTGGGACAAGCGCTTCCAGGACCGGCAGAACGAACTGGTTTTCATTGGGCAGGACGTACCCGAGGCCCGCGTGCGCCAGGAGCTAACGGCCTGCCTGTGTACCGAGACGGAAATCGCTCACTGGCAGCGCAACGGTTCTTTCCCCGATCCCTGGCCGCAGTTTTAGCCGCTACCCGACTCACCGCAGAGCAGGCTTTAACTCCGTGGCCGACTCCCAACATCAGCACGCCCCGCTGGCCAATGGTCAACGGGGCGTGCTGATTTTAGGAATAGCGCCTTAAAATAACCCGAATAGCTTGTTGTCGATGCGCTCGATGATCGAGCCCAGATCCTCGGGCCGCTTCACGTAATCGAGCTCGTTTACGTCGATAATCAACAGTTTACCGTAGTTGTAGTTGGCAATCCACTGCTCGTAGTGTTCGTTGAGATTTTTGAGGTATTCGATGCTGATGGAGTTTTCGTAGTTGCGTCCGCGCTTTTCGATCTGGCCGATGAGCTTGGGCAGGTCGGCCCGCAGGTAGAGCAGCAGGTCGGGCGGATTGACGAGGCTGATCAGGCTCTCAAACAGCGCATAGTAGTTCTCGTAGTCGCGCTGGGCCAGCAGGCCCGACTGGTGCAGGTTGGCCGCGAAGATGTGGGCATCTTCGTAGATGGTCCGGTCCTGAATCACGCTCTTGCCCTCCTGCACCAATTCCTTGATGCGTTGCGTCTGCCGGAAGCGGCCGTTCAGGAAATATACCTGCAAGTGAAAGGCCCAGCGGGGCATATCGGCGTAGAAATCTTTGAGGTACGGATTGTCATCAACTTCTTCCAGAAAGACTTCCCAACGGAAATGCTGAGCTAACTTGTGGGCCAGCGTAGTTTTGCCAGCCCCGATATTGCCGACGATAGCAATGTGCATACGATAAATCCTAAAGGCGTTCAAAATGAGGACGTCAAAGATAACGCCCGCTTGCCGTCCGGGCGGCCTTTCTGCTCATGAGCGACCCCTACTCCCACGCGCAGGCCGTGCACCTGCTCAGCCTACCCGATGCGCACGGCGCACTCCTGACCGATTTCGAGTTTTATCCCACGCTCGACCTGTTGCACATGCGCTGGCACGGCCACCTCACGGCGGAGGCCGTGGTGCGCGGTGCCCAGGCCGGCGTCGAGTTATTTACGGGCCGGGCGCTGCCGGCCCGCCTGCTCAGTAACCACTTGAGCGTGACGGGCGAATGGAGCGAGGCGCTGCCCTGGATACAGTATGAGTGGCTACCCACAGCCCACGCGCGCGGCCTGCGCCGGGTGGCCCACTTGCTGGCTCACAACACGGCCAGCCAGCTGCTGAATTACCCGGGCGGCCCCGAGTTTATTCGCGCCTTCACGCAGGAAATCCGGACGCAGTCGTTCCGGCACGAGGCCCCGGCCTGGCAGTGGCTGGTGCATCACTAGCGACCAGCGACTTCAGCGAGGCCTGGCGCGGAAGTAAGCTCCGCGTCAAAGACCACGTGAATTAGAGCAGTTTCTAAGTCAGTGTATAGCTTCATACTACCCAGGCATGGTTGCCTCACCCCCCGGCCCCCTCTCCGAAAAGGAGAGGGGGAGCCGGACGCCAGCGAACATAAGCTCACGGCAGTAATCGTTTGGCTCCCCCTCTCCTTTTCGGAGAGGGGGCCGGGGGGTGAGGCGACCACGTTAGGACCGTACAAAAGGTACACTGACCTAGAAATTGCTCTAATTCACGCGATCTTTGACGCGGCGGGCACCTTGCAGGGTACGGAACTCGCCCTGCATGGTGCGGATGTTGAGGCGCTCTTCGAGCGACAGGTCTTTGCGCACTGCTTCGTAGCGCGCATTGATACGGCTCAGGGCGTCGCTGGCCTCGTCCCACTCCTGGGCGCTCCAGTTGCGACGCTGGTCGCGGGTGTACTCGATGAAGCGGCTGTATAAATCCTCTAACTGGCTCGCCGGTATTTTATTGATCTCGACGTTCTCGTGCAGGTACTTGGCCAGGGTGGGGTCGCCGCTGCCCAGGTAGCGGCGGGTGGTAGCGGCAGTGCGAGGCTCGGAAGAGTGGGGCCGGCCACCCACCAGATCGCCGCGGCGCAGCAGCTCATCCTGAGTGGCATTTTGGGCGCGGGAAGCTAGCGGCAGGGCGGCCAGCAACAGCGCCACGCCGGTATAGCGGAGGTTCAAAACAGACTTCAGCATAGGCTGGAAAGAAAAGTAAAACGGGGAATGCGTTGCCAAATGCGGGCCAAAGTAACCGCTCGAACGCCGCAGATGCTGGCAGCGTATACGTCGGGATGCGGGTAAGTCGGTTTTTTAGCCGACCTTCGCGCCCTTCTTCGTTGCCTATGCCCTCCGCTTCCGTCCCGGCCATTCCGGCCACGCCCCTGCACATTCAGCCCGCTACCGAGCAGGATATTCCCACTATCATCGGGCTGGCAGAGGCCACCTGGGAGCCGACTTACCGCTTCATCATCTCGAAGGAGCAGATTGACTACATGTACCGCGTGATCTACACGCCGGCCTCGCTGCGCCGCCAGATGCGCGAGCAGCACCATACCTTTCTGCTGGCCTACGTGGAGGGCCAGCCCAGCGGCTTTGCCTCGTACTCGGAAAAGCCGGAGGGGGTGTATCACCTCAATAAAATCTACGTGCTACCCTCGCACCAAGGGCAGGGCCTGGGCCAGCGCCTGGTCGAAGCCGTCGTGGGCGCCGTGCGCGAGGCCGGCGGCCAAGCGCTGGAGCTGAACGTCAACCGCCACAACCCCGCCCTGGCTTTCTACGAGCGCCAGGGCTTCGTGCAGCACCGCGAGGAGGACATTCCCATCGGCCCGTACTGGATGAACGACTTTGTGCTGCGCAAAGAACTTTAACTGAGTTAGGAGTTAGAAATTATGAGTTATGAGTTAGCTTCATGGGTTAATTATGCCCGGCTTGCTCTTATTCCCTCCATTCTAACTCTCAACTCACAATTCATAACTCCCAACTCATAACTCAACAAAATGGCCACTAAACTTACCGTACTTTCCAATGGCTCGCTGCGCGTAGAGGGCAATGACTTCGAGCTTGTTGATGCCCAGGGCAATGCCTACGGCCTCGGCGGGCGCGAGCGCATCAGCATCTGCCGCTGCGGGCTGAGCAAGCAGAAACCTTTTTGCGATGGCTCGCACAAAGGGCATTTTGACCACGACGCCACGGCGTTCGACTTGCCCGCGCCCAAGCCGGTGGTGTAGCGTATCTGCACTTAACTTTTTTTAAGTGAAAAGGCCATTACGCGCTACCGGGTAATGGCCTTTTTGCTTTTATAGATTAAGAGCAACTTCCTTTTTAACGTTCGTCATGCTGAGCTTGCGAAGCATCTTATCAGGTTAGCGCGGCGATGCTCAGACGTGATAAGATGCTTCGCAAGCTCAGCATGACGAACGTTTTGTGAATGGGCTTTCCAGGTGGTTTTTCAGCGGGGGAATTAGCAGCGGGAGAACCTGATTTTTATCGCCGTTGCGTTGCCAGCGTTGTTACGCCAGCAGCGTGCTCAGCGTTTTCGGCCCCAGCATCAGCCAGAGGTTGAGGCGTACTACATCGCCCATCGAGTCGCAGGCGTCGAATTTCTGGGTGCGGTGGTAGCGGTTGAGGGCGGCTTTTAATTCTTCTACCTTCTCGACGGAGGACAGCTCCTGGCGGCGCATCACGTCGAGCAAGGCCTTGAGGCGGTGGCGCTCGGCGCGGGCGCGGCGGGCCATGAGCGTGCGCTCCTCGGCCTGGTACTGCCGCAGGGTACTGGGCTTGAGCAGCCGGGCGCAAAGCTCCACCACGGGGCCGTTGTCTTTGAAAAACTGGGGCACGTACATGGCGCGGCGGCCCTCGTAGCTCTGCTGGTCGAAGTCGATGGCCCGCACCCGGTACTGCTCATCCTCGAAGTCGGGCGTCACGTCGATGACATAGTTGTAGGCCCGCATATCGCCCAGCAGGCGGGCAAAGCAGCGCTCGTTGAATTTAACAAACTCTTTGGCGATGCGCACCTGGTTGAGATAGGGCTGGTTGAGCCGCAGCCGGATGAAATCGTCGCCCGGAATACCCGCGATGTGTTCCTCAATAAGCGTATTACCGCTGTCCACGAGGTAGTTCATACTATTAGGCGAGAGCAGGTGCTCCAGCTCCAGGCCGTAGATGCGCGAGGCGTCGGCCTGCTTCACGTAGAAGTAGTCGTAGTTATCATTGAGCTGGTTGAGGATGCGCACCCGAAACGGATGCGAGTTGCCGAAGCGGCAGTAGTCGATGCGGTCGGCCAGCAGGTCGTCGGTAAAGGAGAGGTCGCCGGCCGTTTTGAGCAGCGCGTACACTTGCACCAGGCCCTGACTGAGCTCGGCGAGAGCCTGCGGCTCGTAGAAAACCGTTTCCCAGAGCGTATCCTTGCCCGTACGGTCGAGCAAGGCGAACGAGCCCGTAAAGCGCCGTAAGTCGGCGTAGCTCACCGGCAGCGGAGCCTCGCGGTCGTAGTCGCGCAGGTATTGGCGCAGAGCCGGCGTGAGTGGATAGCTAGGCTTTTTGCGGGAGATGTTCATGCGGTGAAATAGTGAGATGGTGAAATAGTGAGGTGATAAGTGGCGTTTCTTACGCAGTAAATTCACCACCTCACTATTTCACCATCTCACCGTTAGCCGGCTAGCTCGTTTACCAGTTCTACGTATTGCTGGCGGGCGTCGTCCTGGCTGAGGCCGGCGAGTTGGTGCCAGGCGTCGTATTTGGCGATGGCCTTGAAGTCGAAGCCGCCGGGGCGCGGACCGGCAGCGTCGCCTTCGGTAGCTTGCTTGTAGAGAGCGTACAGCTGGAGCAGCACGGTGTTGGAAGGCTTGGCGGGAAGCTGCTGGGCCCGCTGGGCGGCGGCCTCGAAGTCTTGCTGGGTGGTCATAAAAGCGCGGAGATTGAAAAATAGTAAGCCGAAGAATACCCCGGCCCTTATAAACACAAACGTAGGGCGTGGGCCGCGAAACGCCGCCCGCCGTCCGCCTTAGCCGACCTCGACAGTGGCAACACCGACGCCCGCAACATACGTAGCTTCGGCCTCCTACCTCCCTACCCGCTCCCACCGCTCCCCATGAAAACCGCACCCTTTTCCGCCGATTGCACGCCGCTCGTCAAGCTCTTTTTGCAGTACAAGCTTACGCTGGCGCTGGCCGAAAGCTGCACCTGCGGCCTAGTGGCCGCGCAGCTGGCCCCGGCCGAGGGCGTGAGCGACGTGCTGCTGGGCTCGGTGGTGACTTACCACGCGCTGGCCAAGCAACAGCTGCTGGGCGTGCGCCCGCAAACCATCGAGCTGTATTCGGCCGAAAGCCAGCAGACTACCAACGAAATGGCCATGGGCCTGCACGAGCGCCTGCCCGAGGCCGACGTGTGCGTGGCCGTAACCGGGCTCTGCGGTCCCGGCCCCTCGGCCACGCCCGACAAGCCGGTGGGCACCGTTTTCGTCACCATTCTGCTCGACGGCCACGCCCATGAGTACCGGGTGTTGCTCAAGGGCGAGGCCAGCACCATGCGCCAGCAGGCGGCCGATTACATTTATCAGCAGCTCACCGAACTGCTCAACCGCCTCCAGCCCATGGCCAAGCACGACGCGGCCCAGCAGCATGTGGGCAGCTCGGCGCACGGCTGAGCCTGGTGCGCCGAGCTGCCCACGGGCTAGCTTATTTTACTACTTCCACTTTCATGGCCACGTCTTCGATGGGCCACTTGTCCTGGGGATCCACTTTCACCTGGTTGATTTTATCGACCACGTCCTGCCCCTCGATTACTTCCCCAAAAACGGTGTACTTGCCATCGAGCGAGGGTACGCCGCCCTTGGTGGCGTAGGCCTGCACCTGGGCCGGGGTGAGGGGCCGACCGGCGGCGGCGCGGCTCTGGTAGGGCGTGAGCTTTTCGCCCACCACGAAGTAAAAATCGGTATTGGACGACAGGTGGCCGGGGTTTTTATCGTCGTCGTAGCGGGCCATGCCCAGCGCGCCCTTCACGTGGAAGTGCTGGGGCCGGAACTCGGGGGGCAGGCGGTAGCGGCGCAGGTGAATGCTGCGCACCCCGCTCGTTTGGCCACCCTGCACGGCAAAGCCCTTCACCACGCGGTTGAAGACGGTTTCATCGAATACCCCGCGCCGGGTCAGCAGCAAGAAATTGGCCTTGTGGATGGGCGTATCGTCGAAGAGACGCACCCGGATGTTGCCCAGCCGGGTTTTGAATAACACTTCCGAGCCGGGATATTGACGGCCGTAGGCCAGCAGCGCGGCCGGCGCGGTGCTGTCGGTAAGGGCCGCGATGTCGGGGCCGGGTGGTTTGGGCTTGGGGGGCGGGGCAGTGGCGGCGGGCTGGTCGGCGGGGCCGCAGGCCGCCAGCAGGCCGAGCAGCGCGGCCGGCACAACTAGTTTGGTTACCAGATTCAGCATGGAAGAGAAAAGAGCTTTGACCAAAAAGGACTAAACGCGAAAGACTACAAAGGTGGGCACCCTTGTAGTCTTCGCAGCTAGTTTTCGCGGCCGGGCCGGGCGCACCTTACCAGCTAGCGCCGGAGGGCTTGGTCTTTTGCTTGTCGGTGCCGATGGCACCTTTGGTTTTCACCTTCAGCTTGGTAGCCGGCGCGGGGGCGGCCGGCGCGTCGGTAGTAGCCGGGGCCTCGGGCTCGGGCGGGGGCGGCGGGGCGGCCTCGCCCTCAACGGCCTGGATATCGTCGGCGGCGATGACTTTTTTCTCTTTTTGCTGGGCTATCAGCAGCTGTTCCTTGAATAGCGCATTCTCTTTCCAGGCCCTGAGCTGGGTAGCCAGCTGATCTTTTTCGTCTTTATTAAGCTTGGCGGGCACCATGAGCGCGTCGAGGTTAGGACGGCCGGCCTCCTGCCAGGCGGTGAGCCACAGCGAGGCAACCATCGGCGAGGCCCCCTTGAGGCGGAAGGCCACCATGCCCCCTACTTCCTTCTCGTAGGCGTCGGCGAAGGCGTCGGAGTAGCGGCGCTGGGTGTGGCCGAAGCGGTGGGCGTAGGTATACTTGGTTTGGGGGGTGAAGCTTTTAGAGATTTTGGCCTCCAGGTCGTAGGTGGCGGTGAGGAAGCCGTAGCTGCCCTGAATGACGCCCCAAATGGCCGCCAGCGGGTCTTTCAGCGCCTTGCCATCCTCGCCGTTCAACTTGTAATCTTTGAGGAAGCGCTCGGGCAACTGGCTTTCCCAAAGATTATACAGGCCGGTCTGGCCCGAGAGCTGGCCGTCGTAGTTGACGGTAGTGTGCAGCGGCACGAAAGTATCGGCAGCGTAGTGGCTCAGCTCGGCCGAGTACTTAATGATGGCCGTGGAATCGTGCTGCTGAAAGGCTTCCACCAGGCGCTGCTTGGTATCCATTACCGTCCAGGGCGCGGTGCCGTACTTGTTGAGCGTATCGGCCGAGAACTTTTCGGCCGCCTCCTCATAGGTGCGCGGCACTTTCGCAAAGGGGTTATCCTCAGAGTAGTGGTCCATGCGGATAAAGTGTCGGGCGGCCTCGGCGGGGTTCTTGGCGCGGCGGTCGTCGGGGGCGGTACTCAGGCGCACCAGCTCGGCCATGTGCCGGAAGTAGAAGGCCTGCATACTGGCCGGCAATTGGTAGATGGCCACCTGCGTAATCACGCGGTGCCCGAGGATGCCCCAGGCATTGGCCGCCGGGGCCGCCGGCCCCAGCAGCACGGCCGCCAGCCCCAGGCTCAGTAGGATTTTTTTCATAATAAAGCGAAGGCCGGCACGCTGCCCCACGGCAGCTGGCCCGGCGGCCCCGAAGTTCGGGCCGGGCGGGCACATTTACACCGTCCGGCGTCTGGCTGGCCCCGGCTCCCGCCCCGCGGCCGCCAGGAAAAGCCCTTGCGCAAGGCCGGCACCCTACCTGTTCCGGCCCGATACCCCTACCATTCAGCCTGGGCCAAAACCTCCCCTACTGCCTTGATGCCCATGTACAGCCATGCACAGCACTACCGGCCCGCTGCCCAGCTGCCGCAGTCGCTAGTTCGCTTAAAACTCAAATTAGCCAGGATAAAAAGTCACACTCTTCCGGCTGCTTATTAATTACCATTCCTAAAATAAGCTTATTTACTTCAAATAGTTACAATTTTATAATACCCGAGCTTATCTTACCTCAATAGAATATAAGGTCCTTTTTCTTGGATTTTAACCTGTTTTGCACATCCCTTATTTTCCCGCGTCCCTGCTCACTTCTTCCTTTACCTCGCTAATTCGGGCCGCTACTTTTACAATGTACCCAACCACTAAAATTTTTGGCCACGTTTTAATGTATAAACTGTGGCAGTTTTATGAAAAAGGTAAATAACCGCTTTAGCCTCGATTCGCTGGCTAATAAAGTCGCCCTCAACAAAGTGGAAATGCAGGCCATTAAAGGCGGCGATTTCACTTGCTATTGCAACGGCAGCTACGTTGGCAGCTACAACAACGTCAACTCCTGTATTTCTGCCTGCTAGACAGCAGTTCCTTAAGTAAACGAAAGCACAATCAGGGCAGCAACGCCCCCTTGTTTTCGCTTCTTCCTTTTCCTAACCACCTCATTCTTTTCGGCCACGTTTTAACTCACAAACTGTGGTAGCCCATGAAAAAAGTAAACAACCGTTTCAGCCTCGATTCGCTGGCCAATAAAGTTGCTCTCAATAAAGTTGAGATGCAGGCTATTAAAGGTGGTGATTTCACCTGCTATTGCAATGGCAGCTACGTTGGCAGCTACAACAACGTCAACTCTTGTATTTCTGCCTGCTAGGCATTGCCTAAGCGAGTAGCAATGACTCAGAGAGTTGCAACGCCGGTGTTTTTCCTATTAGCTACTACGGTTTATGTCGTAGCAACTAGCAGGGTATTGCACCAGCGCGTTGGCTAGCTCAACAATCGTTACTAAACAGGGAGTACATTCAGCTTGTACTCCCTGTTTTATTTACAGAAATTAGTTGCACCACGGCAGATTTTATCAGCTTATTTATAAGCAGCCTGTGCAGTATGGTTATTCCAGGCAATCCACTGCACGCGCTCAGAGAATTCCCGTCATGATCGAAAACAACATTACGGCTACTACGATCCGGCTGCTCGATTATTTAGACTTACCCATTACCAAGCAAAGTATTCGGCGGGCGCTGGCTGAGCACGAAAGCCCGGCCAGCCTGCTGGCGCTGAGCGAGGCCTTGTCGAAATGGAAAATTAAAAATGCGGCCTACGCCGTTGACATCGAGAGCTTTGATCAGCTCCCGCTGCCTTTCCTGGTACGCCTCACCGAGTATGGGGGCCAGTTTGGCTTCGTTACGGATGTCACGGAAGACGCCCTGACGCTGGTTAAGGAGTACGAGCGCAACCAACGCATCAAGCTGGTCGATTTCCGGCAACGCTACGCCGGCACGGTGCTGGTGCTGGAGCCGAGCGACGACGCGGGGGAACCGGCCTACTCCACGAAGCGCATTCAGGAACTAGGGCAACAAGTGCGGCAGCCCCTGCTGGTGGCCGGCCTGCTGCTTTTGCTGGGCAGCGCCCTGCTGCTCACGGGGGCGCAGCGGTGGCTGCACCTGCCGCTCGGCTTGTTGCTGGCCCTGAAGCTGAGTGGCGTAGCAGTGGCCTGTGCGCTACTCACCCAGCGCTTCGGGCAGCGTAGCAAGCAGCTCGAAAAGTGGTGCCACCGGAGCGGTACCGACTGCACCGCCGTATTGGCCTCGCCCGGTGCCACGCTGGCGGGCGGGCTACTTAGCTGGGCAGAGCTAGGCTTTTTCTACTTTGCGGGGACGGGCCTGGCGTTGCTGCTCCCGCACGTGAGCGGGACGTGGCTGGCCCTGCGGGCGCTGAACGTAGCCTGCGTTTGCTTTTCCGCATATTCCCTTTATTATCAGGCTAAAGTAATTCGGCAGTGGTGCCTGCTGTGCTGCACCCTGCTCGTGCTTTTTTACGCCGAGCTGTTGACCTTCATCGCCTGGCCGGCCCCCGCCGGGGCCGCCGGCGGGCTGGGGCTAGCCAGCTGGCCGCTGGCGGGCGCGCTGCTCGCCCCGGTCGTCGGGTGGTTTTTTTTCAAACCCTATTTTACGGCCGGTACGCTGGCTCCCCAGCTTACGCAACGGCTCCAGGCTTTCGAGCGCAACAAAGCGCTATTCAGCTCCTTGCTGCTTCAGCAACCCCCTTACCCGGCGCCCGACCCGGCCATTGCCATCGCGCTGGGACCGCCCCAGGCCGAGCACCTGCTCACCATTATCTCTAACCCCACCTGTGGGCCGTGCGCCCGGGCTCACCAAGCCCTCGACGACTTGCTGGCGGCCCGTACCGACGTGCAGGTGCGCCTGATTTTCGCGGTGGATGCGCAGCAGGACGAAGTGGCGGGGCAGGTCGCCAGCACGCTGCTGGCCATGGCCCAGCGCGAACCGGCCGACACCGTGCAACAGGCCCTGCACGCGTGGTACCAGGCCAGCGACTACCCGGCCTGGCAGCGGCGCTACCCTGCCCAGCCAACCGCAGCGGCGCACGCGCTGCTGGCCCGGCAGCAGCACTGGTGCGCCGCCCAAAGCATTGAGCTTACCCCCACCATTATTATCGACGGCTACCAGCTGCCGGATGCCTACGAGCTGGGGATGCTAAAGCATGTGCTATAGCTTTTGGATTAACGCATTGCCCTCTATCGTACATGAAGAGTTTTCCCGTCTATAAGCAATTCGACCAGATGGATTGCGGGCCGACCTGCCTGCGCATGATTGCCAAGTTTTACGGCAAGCACTATTCCCTTAAAAGCCTGCGGGAAGCTGCCCACATCAGCCGGGAGGGGGTGAGTATGCAGGGGATCGGGGAAGCCAGCGAGCACATTGGCTTCCGCTCGGTGGGAGCAAAAATTACGTTCGAGCAGCTCGACCAGGAAGCCAAGCTCCCGTGCATTCTGCACTGGAACCAGAACCACTTCGTGGTGCTGCCCCCGCAGGAATACGACGCCACGAAAAAAAGCAGTCGCATTACGGTCGTGGACCCCGCCCACGGCGAGCGCACCCTCACCCGGGAAGCCTTTTTGAAAAGCTGGGCCTCGGCCGAAGACGAGCGGGGCTTCGTGCTGATGCTGGAGCCGTCCCCGGCTTTTTTTACCCAGGAAGGAGAATCGGAAAGCCGGTCGAGCCTCGCGTTTTTTCTTTCCTACCTGAGTCCGTACAAGCGCTACGTTTTTCAAATTCTGCTGGGCATGGTGGTGGGCAGCGTGCTCTCCCTGCTGTTTCCGTTTTTGACCCAGAGCCTGATTGACTTCGGTATTAACCAGCAGAATATCGGGTTTACCTACCTGATTTTGTTCGCGCAGCTTTTTCTGTTTCTCGGCAGCGCGGCCATCGAAATGGTGCGGGGCTGGCTGCTGCTGCACATGAATACGCGGGTGAACATCGCGATTATTTCCGACTTCCTCATCAAGCTCATGCGGCTGCCCATCCGCTTCTTCGACAGCAAGATGGTGGGCGACATTACCCAGCGCATTCAGGACCACCACCGCATCGAGCAGTTTCTGACGGCGACCACGCTCAACACGCTCTTTTCGCTGCTGAACCTGGTGGTTTTTTCCATCGTGCTGGCCATTTACAGCCTGAAGATCCTGGCGATTTTTCTGGTGGGCTCGCTCCTGTCGGTGGGGTGGATTTTATTATTCCTGGCCAAGCGGCGCGACCTCGACTACGCGCGCTTTCAGCAGCAAAGCGCCAATCAGAATAATCTGTACGAGATTATTACCGGGATGCAGGAAATCAAGCTCAACAACAGCGAAACCAACAAGCGCTGGGGCTGGGAGCGCGTGCAGGCGCGCCTGTTTAAGGTGAGCATTCGCAGCATGGCCCTGGAGCAGTACCAGTTGATCGGGGTTAATCTCTCGACGCAGCTCAAGAACATTCTCATCACGTTCGTGGCGGCCCAGGAGGTTATTCACGGCACCCTTTCGCTGGGGATGATGCTGAGCATCTCCTACATCACGGGGCAGATGAACGCGCCCATCGACCAGCTGCTCGGCTTTTTTCGCAGCGCCCAGGATGCCCGCATCAGCATCGACCGGCTCGGCGAAATTCAGCACCAGGACGACGAGGAGAAGCCCACCGATGTGCGCCTCGACAAGGAAGTGGCGCTCCTGCACGCCGCGCCCCCGACCGGCGCGGGCCTGGTGCTCGACAAGGTATCGTTTCAATACGAAGGCCCCGACTCGGCCTACGTGCTGAAAGACGTCAGCCTGACCATTCCATTTGGCAAGGTGACGGCGATAGTAGGCAGCAGCGGCAGTGGCAAAACCACCCTGATGAAGCTGCTGCTGCGCTTTTACGACCCCGTGGCGGGAAGCATCAGCGTAGGATCGACGCCGCTGACCACGGTATCGCCGCAGTGGTGGCGCACGCAGTGCGGCAGCGTGATGCAGGACGGCTTTATTTTCTCCGACACCATTGCCCATAATATTGGTATCCAAGACGATATTGACGATGAGCAGCTGGCTACGGCGCTGCGCACCGCCAACCTGACCGCGACCGTCGCCGCCCTCCCGCTGGGCCTGGCCACTAAAATCGGGGCGTCGGGCAACGGGATTAGCGGCGGGCAGCGCCAGCGCATGCTCATTGCCCGCGCGGTGTACAAAAATCCGCAGTTTATTTTTTTGGATGAGGCCACCAGCGCGCTCGATGCCAACAACGAGCGGATAATCATCAACAACCTGGAGCGCTTCTTTCAGCAGCGCACCGTGGTCGTGATTGCCCACCGCCTGAGCACGGTAAAACACGCCGACCAGATAGTGGTGCTCGAACAGGGCGAAGTGGTGGAAATAGGCGACCACGCCACGCTCACGGCCAAGCGCGGCCGCTACTACGAACTCGTTAAAAACCAGCTGGAACTAGGCAGCTAATTCTCTTTCAGCCGATGCCTACCACTAGCAGTACCGCTGCGCGCAGCGAAGAAGTTCAGGAAATTATTGGCCGCTCCCCGGCTTGGGTGATTCGCATGGGCACGGTCGTGATCGCCTGCCTGGTTGCCCTGCTGCTGCTCGGGGCGTGGGTGGTGCGCTACCCCGATTTGGTGGAGGCCCCCGTCACCTTTGCCTCGGCTACGCCGCCCGTGCAGCTGGCCGCCCGCAGCAGCGGCCGCCTCCAGGCCCTGTACGTGCGCGACGGCGACCTGACCAGCGCCGGCCAGGTAGTGGCCGTGCTGGAAAATACCGCCGCTACGCCCGACATGCTGCGGCTGACCCAGGTGGCGCAGGCCCTGGATACCGCCCTCAGCCTGCCCCGTACGCTGGCCCGCCTCACGCTCCCCACCACCGTGCGGGCCGGCGAGACGCAAGCCGACTACGCCAATCTGTACCAGGCTATTAGCGCCTACAAAGTTTTCCTGGCCAACCGGAGCCACCAGGCGCAGCTGGCCAGCCTGCACACCCAAATCGGCTACTACAACCACTTGAATGCCGAGCTGGCTACGAAGCGCCATTCGCTGAACGAGCAGCTGGCGCTGGAGCGGCAGAAGGACAGCGTCAACCACGTGCTGATGGGCCAGAAGGTAATCGCCAAGCTCGATTTCAATAACAACCACAAGCTCTACCTCAACCAGCAGCTTTCTTCCAGCGACAACAACGCCAGCATTATCCAGAACCAGCTGCAACAGTTGGAATACCAGAAAACGATGGCGACCCTGCAAAACGAGCACGCGGCGCAGCAGCAGGAACTCCTCGACAAAGTGCGGGCGGCGGCCAAGGTGCTGGCGGGGCGCCTCGCCGGCTGGGATCAGCAGTACGTGCTGCGCACGCCGATTGCGGGAAAAATCAATTTTTTCAAGGTGTGGACGCCCAATCAGTACGTCAAAACCGATGATCCCATTTTCGTCGTGGTGCCCCCGCTGCACCAGCAGTACGCCCGCGCCGCGCTACCGGTCTTTAAAGCCGGCAAGGTGCGGGCCGGGCAGGCGGCGCTCATCCGCCTCGACGC
The DNA here is from genome assembly GCA_913776615.1 of uncultured Hymenobacter sp. Taxonomy (GTDB): domain Bacteria; phylum Bacteroidota; class Bacteroidia; order Cytophagales; family Hymenobacteraceae; genus Hymenobacter. The sequence goes on along the minus strand of CAJYPK010000028.1, from coordinate 24,367 downwards.
GTACCCGTTCGAGGAGTTTGGGCAGCTGCGCGGCACGGTAGAGAAAATCAGTGAGGTGGCACTGGATAAAAACTACCTGCTCACCATTCGGCTGGCCAGCCTGCGCACTACCACGGGCTTTCAGGTGCCGCTGCGCACCGAGCTCTCGGGCACGGCGCAGCTCGTGACCGAAGACCGCACGATCATCCAGCGCCTGTTCGGCCAGGTTTACGGCCGGCTCAAGCGGTAAGGCCGCGCCCCGCGGGGCGCTATTATTCTCCTACTCTTTATCCTTTTCCACCAATGAAAATCGTGCAGTCGTTCTGGTCGGGGCCCAAGGCCTTGGCGAGCGAAAAAAACATTCTGGCCATCTCTGCCGGCTGGATCAGCCCCGAGTACCACTGGATGAGCTGGGCCCTGAGCTGCCTCCAGCTGCGCAAGTTTTATGACCGGGTAGAGCTGGTAACCGACGAGCCCGGCCGGCACCTGCTCGTCGATACGCTGGGCCTGCCCTACACCAGCGTATCGACCGCCCTGCAAAACAGCGAGCTCGACAACCTGGCCCCTAAGCTGTGGGCCATGCCCAAGGTCTACACGTACGGCTTGCAGCAGGAGCCGTTTTTGCACGTCGATGGCGACATCTACATCGCTGAGCCGTTTTCGCCGCAGCTGCTGGCCGCGCCCATCGTCACCCAAAACCCCGAGCTCGACCTGCACATTTACCCCATCAGCCTGGAGCACATCGAGCGGGTAGCCACCTATTTACCACCCAGCCTGGTACACGACCGCGGGCAGACCTCCCACGTGCTGGCTTACAACGCGGGCATTCTGGGCGGCACGGCCATCGATTTTTTTCAGGCGTTCAGGCGCGAGGTATTTACCTTCATCGAGCGCAACCAGGCCGTCATGCCCGAGCTGTTGCTGGATGAGTGCTTTAACACCATTCCCGAGCAGTACCTGCTGCAAACGCTGGCCCAGGAAATGGGCGTTCCCGTGGCCTGCCTGTTTGAGGAGCCCGTGACCGACATCCAGCATTTCGAGAAATTCGTCAACGTCCAGGGCTTTCCCCACCACGTCAAGTACGTGCACATCATCGGGGCGTTTAAGCGGCTGACGGGCTTTTACCAGTTTGTGGCCAATACCCTGCGGCAGGAGTACCCCACCTACTACTACCACATTCTGCGCCTGTGCCGCGAGCAGCATATTCCCCTGCTCAACCCCCTCTACCAGCTGCCGGGCCTCGACCCCCGGCAGCGCAGCGCCGCCAGCTACCAGCGCCTGGCGGCCCGCTACCTGGCCCACGACCCGGCTTTATCCGCGGAGGGCACCTGCTCGCTATTCGCCGCGTACGAAGCCGACCCCGCCCGCTATTTCGCCACCACGCTGCGCGTGCTGGCCGCCCTGCCCACGCCGCTGGCGCTGCCCGAGCCGCTGCCCGACAACGTACCGGCGCTGCGGGCCAGCCTGTGGCGGCTAGCCGATTCCATTGCTGAGCCTACCACCCGGCAGCTCGTTGCCGATGTACTCGACTACGAGGCCCAGCGGCAGCCGTACCTGGCGCAGCTCGGGGGCAACGCCTACCTCTACGGGCGCAAAACTGCCTGGCTGGCCAGCCAGCGGCGCCTGGCGACGATGCCCCGGGCGGAGTTTTTTGCCCAGCGCTTCCAGTACGATACCACCACGGGGCTGGCTGAATCGGGCTGGGACTGGACGTACGCGGCCGACACCGACTGGCCCCAGAAAGTACGCGAATTGCTGGCAACCGCCCCCGGCCACCACCGCAGCGCCTGGCTCCCCGACCTGGCGACGCTCCAGCTCGATGAATTACCGCTGGACGAATTTGACGGCGAGGTGCTGCACCTGTGCCGCCAGGCACCCACCGGCGAGGAGCTCCTGCACGAACTCAGCCGGCAATTTGCCCCGGAAGAGCTGGCCAACAACTGGGAGGCCTTCTGCGACATGGTGTACGCCACCCTCGACCGGGCCCTGTTTTACGGGTTGCTGCGCCTGGGCACCGCTCCGGCCCCGACGCCAGTGGCCGCCGTCGCCTACTCCGAAGCGGCCGCCGTGTGAGCTGGCTTCCTCTCCTACTCCCTCGCCTTTTACTTTCTGCTTATGTGCGGTTTTGCTGGCATCATTACCACTCACCCGGCCCCGGCGGCATACACCCGTTCGCTGTTGACGCAGATGGGCAACCGACTGGCGCACCGCGGCCCCGACGACAGCCAGCTGCTGGTTGCCGAGCGGGTGGGCCTGGTATTTCGCCGCCTCTCCATCGTAGACGTCGCCAACGGCAGCCAGCCCCTGACCAATGAAGACGACTCGCTGGTGCTGGTTGTCAACGGGGAAATTTACAACCACCTGGCCCTGCGGCCCTTGCTCAAGGACCGGCATACGTTCAAGTCTCGCTCCGACGCCGAAATTATTCTGCACCTCTACGAGGAAATGGGCGAGCACTTTTTGCAGCACCTCAACGGCATGTTTGCCCTGGCCCTCTGGGACAAGCGGCGGCAGCGCCTGCTCATTGCCCGCGACCGGCTCGGCATCAAGCCGTTGTACTACCACCACTCGCCGGAACGCCTCATTTTCGGGTCGGAAATGAAAGCCTTGTTTGCGTACCCCGACTGCCCCCGGGAAATCGACTGGTACGCGGCCCTGTCTTTTTCGCAAAACCAACCCGCCACGAGCGCGCCCTTCCCCAATTTTTTCAAGGGCATCCAATCGCTAAAAGGCGGGGAATGCCTGCACCTGGACCTGCGCACCCACGCGCTGCGCGTGGCGGCCTACTGGCACCTCCCGCAACCGAGCGCGGCCGAGCTGGCGGCCGATACCCGCAGCCTGCGCCAGCTCACGGCGGGCTACCAGGAGTTGCTGACGGAGAGCATCGAGCTGCAAATGATGAGCGACGTCGGCATCGGCCTGTTTTTGAGCGGCGGCATCGACTCGGTGAGTATTGCGCAGGTGGCTTCCACGATTGCTAAAATTCCTACGTTCACGGTCTTTTCGCAGAGTACTTTTCGCAATGGCGACGTGGAGGCCGCCGCCACGGCCGCCCGGCAATTTGGCCTCGACAACCACCAGGTGCTGTTTCAGTGGCACGACCACCAGTACGACGATGCCTACTGGAAGCGCCTGCTCTGGCACTTGGAGACGCCCCTGTGCTCGGCCGAGCACCTGTACAAATACGAGCTGCACCGCTACGCCAAGCAGCACTTTCCCAACCTGAAATGCATGCTGCTCGGGCAGGGCAGCGACGAATTTAACGGGGGCTACTGCGAAACCTACCTCACCCCGGACCAGCTCACCCGGTCGGCGGCCGACAACAAGTGGGAGTCCTTCATGCACAGCGTAGCGGGCCTGGAGCACAGCTACCTGCGCAACAACGTCAACGGCACCCTGGGGGCTTTCGCGCCCCTGCTGAACAAGGATTACCTGGCCGACTGCATCGGCTACCGGGCGGCGCAGCACCCGTGGCACTACCACGCCAGCATGTACACCCGCAACCTGCAGCTCTACAACCTGTGGCACGAAGACCGCACGGCTTCGGCCCACGGGATCGAAAGCCGGGTGCCCTTTCTCGACCACCGCCTGGTCGAATACACCATGCGGATTCCGCCCGCGCACTACAAGGCCCTTTTCTGGAACAAGGAAATTTTGCGCGGCGGCTTTCAGGAACACATCCCCCCGGCGCTGCGGCAGCGGCCCAAAGTGCCGTTTTTCTACGGCGAGGATCAGCGCTTTACGTACCGGATGCTGCACAATATCCTGGAGAAGAACGGCCGCCGGCTCCTGTACGAAGCCCTGGGCGAGCCCGACGCTCCCCACGCCATTCTCAACCGGACCGTCCTCGAAAGCTTTATCGATAACATCGGCGCCGACGTGGAGTACGCCGGGGTGCCCCGCCTGCTTTTGCTGGTAAACCTGGGGCTGCTGGAAAACATGCTGGCGGCGGATGGCTTCGCCAAGCCCGCCGGGGCCGACCCCATTACGGCCGATCGGGTTGACATTCACGCGTTCGCGCAGCAGAAGGAAGAGCTGGCGCGCCGCCTGGGCGTGCGGCCCACTCAGGCGGGCACCAGCCAGGTGTTTAAGCTGCTGGACAACGTGAAGCTTTTTACCGATCAGGCCGACATCACGTACATCGCCGTCGATAACGTCATCGAGTACTCCCTCGACGACCCGGCCCTCGGCGCGTGGGTGCGCGTGCTCAAAACGTTTAATGGCCAGCGGGGGCTGGCCGACATCCTGGCCGAGTGCCACACCCCCGAGTCCAGCATTCGGCCCAACTTGGAAGAGGCCATCGAATACGGCATTATCGAGCCGTGCTGAGTTGCCAACGCCTACTTTTCCCGTTCATCAGCTACTTTACCCTACCGGCCGCCGGCTTTGTACTTGTGCAGGGCCGGGGCCGCCTTTTCCTTCCTTTTCCGCTTGCTCATGCCCCACCCACCCCGCGGTTTTTCCCACCGACCAGCTTATTTTTTTCTCACCCTACTCCCCTTGCTCACCTTGCTGCTGGGGGGCGCCCAGGCCCAGCCCACCGCCCTCACGGGCACGGGCTTTACCAGCCTGGACGGCGAGAGCGTCCGCGCCGTGCGGGCCGTTCCCGGGGGCTACATCAATTATTTCTACACCGCCCTGGCCCCGGCGGCCCCCATTCAGCAGGGGCAGTTTAGCCTCGCTTTCGCGCCCGCTACGGGGGGCGAGCTGGTTAATATTCAAGCCAAAACCTTCCCCCAGCTCTACGCCTTCGTGGAGCCGGGGGCGCCGGTAATTCTGCGGCAAACCAGCCCCGGGCCGGTCAAGGAGGCCACGCTGTTGTTTGAAGGCCCCAACGCGGCGGGCAACAACCTGCTGCGGGCGGGCCGGCTCCTCAATCGCCGGGCCGGCGTAGACCAGGAGCGGGTGCGGCGACGCATGGCCCCGGGCACCACGCCCAAGGCCGTCCTCGCGAGCCTGCACGACGAGCTGCGCACCTGCCTGGCCCAGCTCGACTCGGTACGCCGCCGGCAGCTTATCAGCGCGGCCTGCTACGCCAGCCTGCGCGCCGAAACCGAGCAGTCGCTCCTGTTTTGGGTGGGCAGCCTCCTGGGTGCCTATGAAACGGAAGCCAACCGCGCCCGCCTGGATTTTCACGTTGACGAAGCGGGCCTGCGCCAGGTGCTGCAAGCCCTGGAAAAGGAATTTGATCCCTACCAGCCGAAGTACCAGGGGCATTTCATCACCCTCAATACGGCGCAGGAAAAATATCATTTCCGGGCCAAGGGCTGGCTACCCGGCCCCCAGCCACCGCGCTACTGGAACCGCTACGCTACGCAATTCAAAGACCTTTTTTCGGATTTTGGGGACATAGACTATGCCCCCGCGACGATCCAGGGTCTGCTGATTGGGGATGACCTGCTCACCGCCCTGGCGCTGCGGGCAATGAGCGACGCCGACTTTGCCACTGTCTACGAAGACTTTGTAAAGCACTTTCCCACCAGCCCCTACGTCGGCGTGCTCACGCAGGCCCTGCTGCACGAGCACGCCGCGGCGGCTGGCCCTACCACTAGCAGCACCGCGCAAAACCTGGGTTACTACGAGGCCAAGACCGGCCAGCTGATTGCTATTCCCACGGCGGGTATCGATACTGCTTCCTCCATCGGGGCTGTGGTTCGCCGACAGTTTCCGGGCAAGGTCGTCTTTGTTGACTTCTGGGCCACCTGGTGCGCGCCCTGCCTGGTCGAGTTCAGCCACGAGGCCGAGCTTCACGCGTTCCTGGAGCAGCAGGGCATCGAAACGCTCTACGTTTCGGTCAATAACGAGGGCTACCGGGCCAAGTGGCGCGAATTTGTGGCCCAGTACAAGCTGCGGGGCTACCACTACTTGGCCCCGCCTAATGTGCAGAAATCCTTGTCTACGCTCCTGGCGCGGGGCATTCCCCGCTACCTGCTCTTCGATGCAACCGGGCAGCTGGTGGACGACGATTTACCTTTACCAAGCACGGGAGAAGCTCTGCGCCAGCGCATTCAGCGCAAGCTGGCTCAAAAATAAATCCGCCAGCCACCCGCACAATCGCTAAACCTTTTGCCGGCAGCCGTGGTTTCGATGGTGAGGCCGCAAGGCTTCTGGCTGTAGCGGAATAAGCCCGACCATCCCTAGCAGGTGGCCGGGCTTTTTCGTGGGGTATATCTGGCAGCAGCCCGGTAGGTTTACAGGCCCGGACAACTACCTTAGCCACATGGCAAACCTGGGACCTGGCACCGACATTCACACGTTCACCACGGATCCTACGCGCTGGAAAACGCTGAAGGGCTATGCTCGCGCCAACCGCAAGCAGCCAACACCCGCCGAGCAGGCGCTGTGGCTGGCCCTACGCAAACATCAGGTAGGATATCAGTTTCGACGGCAGCACGCCATTGAGCGCTACATCGTGGACTTTGTGTGCCTGCGGGCCTGGCTGGTGGTGGAGGTCGATGGCGGCATTCACCAAGAGGCCGAGCAAGCGGAATATGACGGTGGACGCACCCACGCGCTTCAGGAATGCGGATTTCTAGTGCTACGCTTCACGAATTCACAGGTACTGAACGAATTGCCGCAGGTGCTGGCGGTCATTATCTACCACCTGGAATTGCTGACGCGACAAACGCCTCCTGACGACAGACCCCACCCCCCGGCCCCCTCCCCTTCGGGAGAGGGGGAGCCTTTCGGGAGCTGCTAGTTGCTAGCTCGCTGTTCAGAAAAGCTAGGAGCTAACAGCTAAGGGCTAACAGCTGACGCAAGGCTCCCCCTCTCCCGAAGGGGAGGGGGCCGGGGGGTGGGGTCTGTCGTCAGGAGGCGTTTGTCGTGGCACAAAAAAAGCCTGGCCGCACGGCCAGGCTTTTCGTCGTTTAAGTGGGTTGCAAAGACCTTACCAAATGCGCGAGCGGTCGGCTTGGGCGCGCACCATTTTGTTGCCGTCCTTGCAGCCAAAGGCCTCGTAGAACTCGGGCATGTTCATGAGCGGGCCGTTGGTGCGGTACATACCGGGCGAGTGCGGGTCGGTCTGGATTTGCTGGCGCAGGGCCTCGGGGCGCTGGTTGGCGCGCCAGATTTGGGCAAAGCCCAGGAAGAAACGCTGGTTGGGCGTAAAGCCGTCGATTTTCTGGCCGGCCTTGGCCTGGGCCGTTTTCTGGAAGGCCTGGTAGGCGATGGTCAGGCCGCCAATGTCGGCCAGGTTTTCGCCCATCGTGAGCTTGCCGTTCACGTGCACCGAGTCGAGGGGCGAGAAGGCGTCGTACTGCTTGCCCACCATGTCGGCTTTAGCCGTGAATTTCTCGTTGTCTTCCTTGGTCCACCAATCGCGCAGGTTGCCCTTGGCGTCGGAGCGGCGGCCCTGGTCGTCGAAGCCGTGGGTCATTTCGTGGCCGATGACTGCGCCGATGCCGCCGTAGTTCACCGCGTCATCCGCCTTGGGGTCGTAGAACGGCGGCTGCAAAATACCCGCCGGGAACACGATTTCATTCATGCTCGAATTGTAGTACGCATTCACGGTGGGCGGCGTCATGCCCCACTCGGTGCGGTCGATGGGCTTGCCAAACTTCTTGAGGTTGTCCTCGGTGCGCCACTCGGCAGTGGCAAACAGGTTTTGCAGGGCGCTCTCGCGGGTGATTTTCAGCTTGGAGTAATCCTTCCACTTGTCGGGATAGCCGATTTTCACCGCGAAGGCGTTGAGCTTCTGGATGGCCTCCTTCTTGGTTTCGGCGCTCATCCAGTCGGTGGCCATGATGCGCTCGGCGTAGGCCCGGCGCAGGTTTTCGACCATCTCCTTGGCCTTGGCCTTGGCGGCGGGCGAGAAGGCCTCATCGACGTAGAGCTGGCCGAAGGCCTCCCCTAGCGCCCCGTCGGTGGCGCGCAGGGCGCGCTTCCAGCGGGGCTGCTGCTGCTTGGCCCCGGTGAGCACCTGCGTAAAGCGGAAGCTGGCATCGCCGTAGGCCTTGGGCAGGGCCGAGGTCACGCCTTCTACCAGGTGCCAGCGCAGGTACTGCTGCTGCACGGCAATGGGCGTGTTGGCCAGCAGCTCGTTGGCGGCGGCCAGGTACTCGGGCTGGCCGATAATGAGGTCCTGGGCGTTGCTCAGGCCGCTCTCCTTGAGCACCAGCGGCAGGTTGAGGTTGGGGTAGTCTTTGGTGGCCTGGGCTACCGATACCTTATTATAGTTCTTGATGCGGTCGCGCAGGTCCACGCGGCCCCGGCTGGCCTGGGCCATCTTGGTTTCGAGGGCCAGCACGGCATCGGCGTTGGTGGCGGCCAGGGCCGGCGCATCGCCCAGCAGCTGGAAGACGCTCGTCATGTAGGTCCGGTAAGCGGCCCGGACGGTCTTCGAGCGGCTGTCATCCTTGAGGTAGTAATCACGGTCGCCCAGGCCCAGCCCGCCCTGCCCCATGCGGACGGCATACTGCGTGCTGTTCTTACTGTCCTGGCTCACCCCGAAGCTATACCAGCCGGTGCCGTAGCTCTTGGGGTCGGCCATGTACTTCTGAATGTCGGCCAGGCTCTTCAGGTTGTTGATCTGATTGAGGCGCGGCTGCAAGTATTTAAGGCCGGCCTTTTCGATGCCCATCGAGTCCATGGCGGCGGCGTAGAAGTCGCCCACCTTCTGCTCGTTGGAGCCGGGCTTGGCCGAGCGGTCGGCGGCAGCCTTCATCAGGATGCGCTTTTCTACCGACTGGTTACGGTCTTGCAGCTCGTTGAAAGCACCCCAGCGAGTTTCGGCAGCGGGCACCGGATTATTTTTCAGCCAATTACCATTGGCGTAGTGGTAAAAATCCTCGCAGGGCGATACCGATTGGTCGATGTTGGCCAGGTTGATGCCGACGCCCTGCTGGGGCGGCGCCGTACGGCGGGCGGGCGGACCAAAGGCGGTAGTAGCAGCCAGCGAGCCAAGGCCGAGGGTGGCCAGGCTCAGCCGGCGAAGAAGGGCGGTCGAAACCATGCAGTAAAAACTAGATGAAGGAGTGAGTGGGTGGGAGAACGGGATGAAAGGACAATGAGCCCGCCCTACCGTTGCAGCCCCCTAACCTTTTACTGGGCAATAAAGCTCCGCCACTGCGCCGTAGCCCGGCCAGAAGCGGGGCTGCGCGGTACTCATTTCGGCCTGGCCTCGGGGCTGAGCACCCGCCGTTTTTCGCAATTAGTGCTCTCATTTGACCCTAAAAGCTTTAAGCATTCAAAAATTAAATGAGCTTAAGATGAAGTATCAAAAAAAAACACTACATTCCTGGCGCTTACTCCGCTACTCCTCAGGCAGTAAGTAGAAATACCTATTCGCCTGGGCCTGCAATCTCGCCACCCTTTTTCTCAAATGCCTATGAAAATTTTTTACACGCTCGCGCCCCTGCTTGTGGCTGGGGTCAGTCAGGCCCAGCACATCCGCTTTAAAGAAACCGGGCAGGTAGAGACCAATGCCAGTGTATTGGACAGATCTACTTCCTACGCGGTCAAAGACTCAGCTCTAATTCAACGGTCGACCAAGGAAATGGGCCGGGCGAGTAAAGAATTAGCCAAGCGATTTAAGAAAACCGCCGCGCGGCTGCGCGATACTAAGCTGGAGGAGCATGCTTATTACCAGTGGCTATGGGGTGAGAAAACACCCACGGAGCTAGCCCGGCAGTTGGATTCGATGGGCGAGGCTCTAGAAAAGGTTGTCGATTCGACGACAGCCAACAAGCACACTTCGTTAGTCTTAGTGGGCTATACCCGTAAGCTCTCCAACCAAGACTCCCTGGCAGTACTAGATACTACGCTGGCGCGCTGCTTTTCCAAAGACACTATTTTGTATCGGATTACCAGTAAATCTGTTGCTAACGAGCAGATTCTTACCGTGCGTACTAAGTCGGCAATCGATGATCTTGTACTCACTTATTTTTCCAATCTTGATAAACTATCGGCTCGCAAGCCTTACGATACGCTGTCACGACAAGGGATGGAGCACCTAGTAGCGGTAGCCCGAAAGCAACAGGTCTCCAATCGCACCTTATTGCAGGAGGTGGAGAATAAGCGTAATGACGTGACGCTAGCGCTCCTCAACAAGTTAGCCAAGGCGCATACCCAAGTAGAGGATTTGGGCCTCATACAATTACTCAAGACTCCCTGGTGTCAGCGATGGCTTTGGTACACCGGGGGAGCGCTCCGCCTGAATCCACTGTCTTTTACCGACGAGGCGCTCCTTAGAACCCGACCAACTGACGATACCACCAAGGCTCGTTACCTACGACGGTATACCGAGCATACGCTACGCCAGCGCTTAACCGCCCGGAAGGATTTTAATATCCCCTCTTACGTGGCAGACATAAAGTTTTTGGGCAAGGATAAGTACGCATTTATTGATTCAGCGGCCTATAAACAAGCCGTAGCGCGCAATAAAACGCGAGCACAGGAATTTCAAACTTCCGCACGAGTTCTCAATAAGGTACACATACCCTACCGCCAGCCCGACCTGGAATATTTGAGCTTTACTAGCACCAGCCGCGACGAGCTAGCCAAGGTGAATAAGCTTGGCCCATTCACTACTGATACGCGCGTGGTAGTGTCGGTGCATAATATGGAACGCAAGCACACGCTCAAGCTCCTGCCCACCCAGGCCGTGCTGATAACAGACCAATCGGAAACGCAGCGAATACTTAATGAAGTATCGGCTGGTTTGCCAGACGTAGTGCCAAGCTTAATTACAGGAGCTTTATCACTTGGCAAAGACCTAAATAATAGGTACCTTTTACACAATACGCCTATCAGACTTCAAATTCCAAATACTACCATTTCTCAGGAATCAGGAAAACCAAAATCTTTTGATTATGCCTACAGGCGTGTGTCAAAAAACATAGATTTTTTTTGGCCAACAATTGAGAAGGTAGTGAGTGAAGGCTTAAAAATGTCTTTAGCGGATTCAAGTTACACCAAAATACTAGCCACTCTACCAAGCAGTGCCCAGTTATTCCAACAAGCGCAATGGGATAGTGTGCGAAGGGAATATGATCAGCGCGTACGAAAATATTACAATCAGGGGCTAACTCAGCACGAATACTATCAGATAGTGCAGGAAATTGGTAATAAATACTTTAAATTATATTTATCCCAAAAAATAACGCCTGACCTCGTCAACCTACTGCGCAAGGACACTGTATTCTTAAATGCCAGTATCCGGCTGGCAGACACCGCCAGCCTGCCACCGCGCAAAGTCGTACCCCAACTCAATAGCGACCCCGAGTGGCATACTCAACGGGCCATTACGAGCCTGAGCGACTCGACCAAAAGCTATGTGTACGTGCTGCAAGATGTACCGCCCAAGGGGAGCACCAGCGAGCCGGTTTCGTTTGCCTCTTTCTCTTACAAAACCGGTAAGCGCCACATTGTGCAGTTCAGCGCGGGGCTGGCCTATTCGTTTCGGCCGGTGCGCACGCCCGAGCTGAACACTACGGGCGGCCAGCTCACCTACTCTACCACCGATACCCGGTTTCGGGTCTTTGCGGGAATCAATGTGTATCCCTTCCGGAAGGGGGTTTTCTTGCAGGACAAAAACTTTCTGGGGCTGCGCCCTGGTAAGCGCAGGATTACGGACTGGGCTTTGTGGAGCCGCGTGAACGTGCAACTGGCCGTGGGTATTCCGCGCCCGCTCGACAACGTGTATTTAGGCCTGGGCTACGACCTGGGGCCGGGCATCCGCATCAATTCAGGGGTGCACCTGCACGGCTACACGGCCTACGAAGTGGCTAACAACCGCGTGCTGACGCAGGGTACCACCTACGATGCCGTGCCTTACCTGGCGGTGGGCATCGACCCGGTTACGTTCGTCAAATCCCTGGTCTTCTTCAAATAAGCTGTCATGCACAACAACCTGTCTACCTTGCTCCTGGCCGTGGCAGTTACCGGGGCTATTTTCACCGGCTGCAAGTCGGTAGTCGATGATTTTGGCGGCGAAGGTCAATTACGCGGACGGCTACTGTATGCCGACCCCTACGCGGGCAACGGGGCGCTCCTGCCGCTGGCTAATCGCAGTGTCAAGCTGGCGGCCAGTCCCTCCGACCAGCTTAATTTCAAATACAGCGCGCAGACCGACAAAGACGGCTATTTCCAGTTTGAGAACTTGCCGGCCCGCTCCTACGACGTGTTCTTTTCCGATACCGTCGAAGGGCGGCCGACCGTAGCCACGAAGACCGGGCTGCTGCCTACCGACCAGCCTTTTATACTGCAAGCGGCCTACGACAGCCTGGCCCAGAACGGCTTGTTTGTGACGGTGCGCGACAGCCGGGGTGGGGCGCTGGGCGGCACGCGGGTCTGCGTCTTCAACAACGCCACCCTGGCTCGGGCCGATACCTGCGCGGGCAGCTCTTTCCAGCTCACCACCGATGCCGTGGGGCGGGCCGTGGCCTACGGCCTGCCAGCTGGCAAATATTATCTATTGAGCAAAGCTACCCTGGGTGGTACCCGCGTGCGGGCCTTCGACTCGGTAACGGTGACCGCGCGCGGCGTGGCCCGCCGCACGCTCAGCCTTCGCTCCGCTCCCAGCCGCCGCAATGGCTTCGAGCTGCTAGTGCTGGATCAGCGCGATACCCCGCTGGCCAACAGTACAGTATGCGTTTTCAACAGTACTGTACTGGCCCGGGCCGACACCTGCGCCGGGAGTATTCAGCAGTTGGTAACCAACACCGACGGGTTGGCCAGCGCGTATAATATCACGCCGCGCAGGTACTATTTCCGGGTGCGCGGCACTTTCGGCCGACTCAAGCTGCGGGGCTACGACAGCCTGGATGTACCGGCTGCCAGCGTGCCGGCACCACTGCGCATCAGGCTCCGCTAGCCAGCTATAAAAAAAGCCTCCCCGGCGTGGGGAGGCTTTTTTATGGCTAACTCACTATTGGCTTACCAAATACGAGCCTGCTCGGCCGTGGGGCGCGCCATCTTATCGGTGGGCTTGCAGCCGAAGGCCTGGTAAAACTCGGGCATGTTCATGAGCGGGCCGTTGGTACGGAACTGCGCGGGCGAGTGCGGGTCGGTGAGCACCTGCTGGCGAGCCGCCTCGGGGCGGATGTTGGTGCGCCAGATCTGGCCCCAGGCCAGGAAGAAGCGCTGATTAGGCGTAAAGCCGTCAATTTTCTGGCCGGCCTTGGCCTGGGCCGTTTTCTGGAAAGCCTGGTAGGCGATGGTCAGGCCACCGAGGTCAGCCAGGTTTTCGCCCATCGTGAGCTTGCCGTTCACGTGCACCGAGTCGAGGGGCATGAAGGCGTCGTACTGCTTGCCCACCATGTCGGCCTTGGCGTTGAACTTGTCGTTGTCCTCCTTGGTCCACCAATCGCGCAGGTTGCCTTTCGAGTCGTACTGCCGGCCCTGATCGTCGAAGCCGTGGGTCATTTCGTGGCCGATGACCGCGCCGATGCCGCCGTAGTTCACCGCGTCGTCGGCCTTGGGGTCGTAGAACGGCGGCTGGAGGATGCCCGCCGGGAACACAATCTCGTTCATCGGCGGGTTGTAATAGGCGTTCACGGTGGGCGGGGTCATGCCCCACTCATTGCGGTCGATGGGCTTACCAAATTTGCTGAGGTTGTCCTCGGCGGCCCAGGTGCGGGCGGCCAGCACATCCTGCAAGTAGCTCTGGCGGTTGATGCTGAGCTTGGAGTAATCCTTCCACTTGTCGGGGTAGCCGATTTTTACCACGAAGGCGTTGAGCTTCACCAGGGCTTCCTTCTTGGTGGCGGCGCTCATCCAGTCGGTAGCCATGATGCGCTCGGCGTAGGCCTTACGCAGATTTTCAATCATTTCCTTGGCCTTGGCCTTGGCGGCGGGCGAGAAGGCTTTGTCGACGTAGAGCTGGCCGAAGGCCTCGCCGAGCGCGCCGTCGGTGGCGCGCAGCATGCGCTTCCAGCGGGGCTGCTGCTGCTTGGCCCCGCTCAGCACCTGCGAGAAGCGGAAAGCCTCGTCGCCGTAGGCCTTGGGCAGCGCCGAGGTCACGCTGCTTACGAGGTGAAAGCGCAGGTACTGCTTCTGGTCGGCAATGGGCTCGGCGGCGAGCATGGTGCTCACTTCCTTCATGAATTCGGGCTGGCCCACAATCACTTCCTTAGCCGCGCCGAGGTGGTTTTCCTTCAGCAGCAGCGGCACGTTGATGTTGGGATAAGCCTTCGCGGCCTCGGCCACGGTCATTTTGTTGTAGTTGGCCTGCGGGTCGCGCAGATCCACGGGGCTCTTGCTGGCCTTGGCCAGGCGCGTTTCGATGCGCATGACGGTGGCGGCGTTGGCCGCGGCCGTGGCTTCGCTGTCGCCGAGGCGCTTGAAGGTATTTACCAAGTAGGTCTGGTACGCGGCGCGGATATTTTTCGAGCGGGCGTCGTCCTTCAGGTAGTAGTCGCGGTTGGGCAGCGAGAGGCCGCCTTGGTAAAACTGCACCGCGTACTGGGTGCTGATTTTCTCATCCTGCCCCACGCCCGAGTTGAACCACACGCTGCCGGCCTGCGACTTGGGATCGGCCAGAAACTTCTGCATTTCGGGCAGGGTCTTGATGGCCGCGATGCGGTCGAGGTAGGGCTGGAGGTAGGTCAGGCCAGCCTTTTCGATGGCGACCGTATCCATGGCGGCGGCGTAGAAGTCGCCGACTTTCTGGGCGTTGCTGCCCTTGGACGCGGTGGCCGCGTTACGGGCCAGCTCTTCGAGAATGGCCTTCTGGGTGGCGTTGTTGCGGTCGGCCAGCTCGTTGAAGCTACCCCAGCGGCTCTCGGCGGGCGGCACCGGGTTGTTTTTCAACCAATTACCGGAGGCGTAGTGAAAGAAGTCGTCGCAGGGACTTACCGAGGGGTCGATGTTAGCGGGGTTGATGCCCACACCCTTGGCGGGCGTCGTTTGGGCCAGCGCAGGGCTGGCGGCAGCCAGGGCCAGCGCGGCCACGGCCAGGGCCGCCCCCCGCTGGTAACGGGAAGTTTTAGACATGAAAAAAGAAACGTGGATGGGTAGAGTGGTTAGGATTGTGACCCGCAAGTTAAGCGCAGATGCCGTACAGGCTACCCGCGCCGCCGGGGGCGGCGGAAAGGGTAGCCTGTACGGCCGCGGGCAGGCTGCCTCTGCTATGCTTAATCAGCCTTCTCACCTGTCATGCTGCCGCCGGAAGCCTCTTGTCAGGTTGGCGCAGTTTATTCCAGCGCGATAAGATGCTTCCGGCGGCAGCGTGACGGATAATAATGAGCGGCCAGTGCTTGTGAAAGCTTGGCTTTACAACCCCGCCACCAGCTCGCGCCACGCCCCCTGCTCGGGAATGCCGGGCTTGCGCTTGCCAAATAGCAACAGGATGTTATTCCCTTGCGCGTCAAACAATTCCAGCGAGGTGACAATGCCGTCGGCGGTGGGCTTTTGCACGACCCAGCTCTGGGCCACGTCTTCGAGCTTGAGGTGCAGGTTGAACTCGGGGTCGAGCACGTTGAGCCAGGGGCCGGTGGGCACAATGCGCGCCACGGGGCCGGTGTGAATTTGAATGCAGCCCCGACTGGCCACAAAGATCATCACCGGCACGGCGGCGGCTGCGGCGGTGCGCAGGGCCTGGCCAATAGCTTCGTTGGGTACCTGGCGCACCAGTTCGGGCGGTCCCAGACGCAGGGCCTGGGTGCGGCTCAGGTTAAACTGCCGCAGCAGGCCGAAGAAAGCGTGGGTATCCTGCAAGCCGCGCCAGGCAGCCTGGAAGCCAGCCACGTCGATGGTGTCGTCGGCGGCCTCGGCGGCGGGCTGGGGCGCGGGGCCGGTGACGAGGCTACCGGGTTGGTCGTGGGCGCGGAAGCGAGCTACCAGGGCCTCGTAGGCCGCCAGGTCGGTTTCGCCGTCGAGTACGTAGATTTTGTGCAGGGCCTCGCCGTCGGCGGCAAAAAACTGGAGGCTGCGGCGGCCCTGCTCGCTCACCGCGAAGGCGTGCTGCCAGTGCAGCATGAAGAGGCGCAGGTCGATATCCTCACCCAGCACCAGGCCCATCGGCCCCTGAAACGACACGTCGCGGTACGGGCCTTTGCGCTCGTGCACCACGCTGTCGTTGCGGGTGAGGGCCATCACGCGGCCCAGGGTGGGCACTTGCTTGAGTAATTCCTTGAAGTCGCCGGCCAGGGCCACTACCGGCGAATCGGGCTGGCCGGTAGTGCGGGTGGCGAGCAGGGCGGCTTCGCTGCTACCCAGGGCACGGGCCGCGTCGCGGATGCGGCTTTTAGGGTTTTCCTGCTGATAGGCAGCCCAGCGGTCGGCCAGGGTCTCGGGGGCGAGGAGGACGGACATCTTCTTTTAATTATGAATTATGAGTTATGAATTATGAGTTAGCTCACCGGGTAATCTTCTTGGCCGGGGATTTATGGCTTACTGCCTATGAGCTAATTCGCAACATCTTTTTTAGTTGGGATGACTGCGACGGTGGGCACGATGAGCGGGTGGCCCAGGCTGGGGTGGGTTAGTAGCTCTACCTCGAGGCCGAAAGCCAGGTGGATGTAGTCGGGTGTGAATACTTGGGCGGGCGGACCGCTGGCTACGGCGCGGCCCTGGCGCAGCAGGAGCACTTGGTCGGCATACTGGGCGGCCAGGTTGAGGTCGTGAAGCACGGCGATGACGCCGAAGCCACGCTGGGCGAGCTGGCGCGCCACGGCCAGCGTGTGGTGCTGGTGGCGTAGGTCGAGGCCGGTGAGGGGCTCGTCGAGCAGCAAGAAACCACCCTCGGCTTCCCACACCTGGGCCAGCACCCGGGCCAGCTGCGCCCGCTGCTGCTCACCGCCCGAGAGCGTAGGGTAGGCCCGCTCCGCCAGGTGGCCGAGGTGAACGAGGTCGAGGGCAGCGGCTACCACCTCCCAGTCGTGAGCCGTGGGCTGGCCCCCAAAGTACGGGTAGCGCCCCAGCAGCACCAGCTCGCGCACCTGGAAAGCCAGCGCCAGCGTGTGCTGCTGCGTGAGCACGGCCCGGCGGCGGGCTAGCGCGGCGGGCGGCCAGGCAGCCAGACTCTTTCCTTCGAAAAGCACCTCGCCCACGCTGGGCCGGCAGTCGCCGCTGAGCAGCTTGAGCAGCGTAGACTTCCCCGCTCCATTGGCCCCGACGATAGCCAGCAGCTCGCCCGGGCGGGCAGTGAGCGAGACATCGTGCAGCAGTTTCTTAGCACCTATCTGGTAAGTTATTCGACTGGCAATCATACAGCAAGCAGGCTAATAATTTACTATTTTCTTTACCCTAATCCGGGTTACTCACTCCTCGCCCACCTCTACTAAAGGCGGCCGCCTCCCCCCTACTCCCCATCCAAAAGGAAGGAGAAATCAACTGCACTTCCCGTCGCAAGCGAACGCATTCCCCACGATCAGTTAGTCAGTTAGAGCGAGCTCGAGGACCGTAGCTAACACCGCGGACTTGCAAAGTCCACGGTACTCCCCGCCATCCACTGAGTCCGAACCCGCACTATAGCATCCAGCAGCGCACGCTACTGATGGACGCCCCAACTGACGGGCGCATCCCCGCAATCCGTTAAATCCGCGGTCTAAGGACGATCCACAAGAAAACCGGCGCGCCCAGCAACGCCGTGAGGATACCAATGGGCAGCTCCGCGGGCGCAACGACGGTACGGGCCAGCGTATCGGCCAGCAGCAGCACCAGCGCGCCGCCCAACGCCGAGGCCGGCAGCACAAAGCGGTGGTCGGGACCGCCGAGCAGGCGCAACACGTGCGGCACCAAAAAGCCCAGAAAGCCAATAGTACCCACCGTCGCCACCGACGCCCCCACGGCCAAGGTAGTGAGGCCAATAACCTGCCACTTGACGCGGGCCACCGGCAGGCCCAGGTGGCTGGCCTGCTCTTCTCCTAGTACTAGCAGATTCAGCGCCTTACCTAATCGGGGCAGGTAGAGCAGCGGCGCCAGCAGGAAGGGCACCAGCGTAGCCAGCACGGGCCAGGTGGCTCCGCCCAGGCTTCCCAGACCCCAAAACGTAATGCTGCGCAGCTGGGCATCGGTGGCGGCGTAGGTAAGCAGCCCCGTAACCGCCCCGGCCAAGCCATTGGTGGCAATGCCTACCAGCAGCATGGTACTCACCAGCACCCGCCCGCCGCGCCGCGACACCCGGTATACGAATAGGGTAATCAGGGCGGCCCCCACAAACGCGGCCAGTGGCAGCACGTAGGCACCTGCGCTGGGCAGGGCGCCCACTATTGCCAACATCTTTCCTTCCAGTACGATAACCACTACCGCGGCCAGCGAGGCCCCAGCCGAGATACCCAGCAAAGATGGGTCGGCCAATGGGTTGCGAAACAAGCCCTGCATAGCCGCGCCGGCCAGCCCCAAGGCCGCGCCCACCAGCACCGCCAACAGCACCCGCGGTAGCCGGATGGCCCACACCACGGCCTCCTGCTGCGGCTCAACTGCCAGGCCCGTGCTCAAGCCCAGCTTGTGCAGTAGCACGCCCAGCACCGAGGCCACCGGCACGGGCAGCGCGCCCGCGCCGGCCCCAACCAGCACGGCCAACAGCAGGGCTACGGCCAGCCCGACCAGCAGCACCCGCGCTCGACTTGCGCGGGGGGGCAATACAGCAGGGGGGATGGTGGGCGGACGGAGTACTCGCTCGGCAATGGTTGGCATGGGGCAGGGAGTTAGGCGGAGTCAAAAAATGAACTGTGGGCAGGCCTATTGCAGCTTCTTCGCCAGCTCCGCGGCGGCTAGCCCCAGGCGCGGGCCAAAGCCGGTGAGCAGCTGGCCGTCCATCTCGACCACGCGGCCGGTACGGCCGGCGGTAGTTTGGGCGATGCCGGGCACCTGGAGCAGGCCAGCCTTACCCCCCAGGCTTTGCAGGCCGCTGTCGAAGAGCAGCAACACGTCGGGGTTGGCGGCCACCAAGGCTTCGGCCGTGAGGGGCTTGAACTCGGTGAAGCCGGTGGCGGCATTCTGCCCGCCGGCCAGCTGCATTATTTTTTCTACCTGCGTACCCTGGCCCGCCACCATCATGGTACCCGTACCCCGGGCGTAGATGAAGAGGACCTTCGGGGCCTTAGTCGGCTTGCGCACCTGGGCCAACTGGGCATCTAGCTTCTGGAGCAGAGCGGGCACCTGGGCGCTGGCACCGAAGGCAGCCGCTACTTCTTTGATTAGCTGCTTAGTACCTTCTACCGAATACGTTTGCTTGAATAGCTCAACGCGGACGCCCGCCGACTTGAGTTGGGCGGCTACCTCGGACTTGAGCGATTCGGTGGTACCGATAACCAGCGTAGGGTTTTGGGCCAGCACGCCCTCGGCCGAAATAGTGCGGGTGTGCCCCACCTTAGGCAGCTTATCGAGCGTCGCGGGGTAGGTACTCGTCACGTCCACCCCCACAAGCTGGCTTTGGCGCCCCAAGTCGCAAATGATTTCGCTGATGGTGCCATTCAGCGATACAATGCGCGGGGCGGGGGCGGCGGAGGCCAACGTGCTCAGCAATAAGGCCCCGAGAAGTAGCAGGCGGGCAGGTCGCCAAAAAAGTATTGCAGACATCTTAAATTTTATCTTAGGTAAAGCCCCGCTGGTCCGCTGCCGCTGGCCACCGTTTAGCGCTGCGCGCTAAACGGTGGCCAGCTACTTAGCGAAGAAGCTTATTTTTACTGGTTTACTTATTTCAAGCTCGTCCCGCTGGGCTGGTAGGCGTAGCGAAAAGTGTAGTAGCCGCTGGGCGTGGTGGCACTCGGCGTAGCCGGAGCATCCTTATAATAGCTTTGAACCTCCAGCTTGGCGTACTTACCGGTGGCGGTGCGCAGGGCAATTATCTTCCCCGCAATTGGGCTGATGAGGTGCGTAGTAGCATCGTAGGTGTACCAACCCTTACCCGAGCCCGTAGGAATGGCAAAGCCCGTGGCAGCGTCCACTGCGTAGTCGGTAGTAGGAGCCGTAGCTACATCCGCAAACAGCTTGGCAAGCACTTGCGCGCCCCCCTGCCCGGGCCCACTCGTGCCACCGTTGACGATGATAGTGGTGCCTCGGAAACCCACATCCCACTTGGTAGAGTTTGAGTCGGTGTAGGCAATCTGCTTGCCGTCGGCCAGGCTGAAGAAAGTATAGTGCTTGGCGGTAACGGGCTGCCCAGTGGCGCTGGTCGTACCGGCGGCCGACAAACTAGTTACCGTAGCAGTTTGCGCAGGCGTGGTGGGAGCAACGGGCGCAACGGGGGCCGCATCGTCGTCTTTTTTGCAAGCTGCCAGAGCAAGGGGAGCGACAGCCAAGAGCAGCGCGGGGCGAAACGTGTTTTTCATAAAAAGAGAGGGCGTGGCGCGGACTGTACAGCCCGCGAGTGAAAGGTTTTCGAGAAGAAGTCCAAGGCCGCTAGCGGGCGCGCTGGCCCAGCTCCAGGCTTAGGCTGGCGTAGAATAGCCGCCCGGCCAGCGTGCTGATGTAGGCCGGATCGGTGTAGTTGGTGAGGTTGTCGATGCCAGCCTGCGCGCTCAGCCAGGGGCCGAGGGTTTTGCTGGCGGCCGCGTTGAGTAGCAGGTAGCCGCGCACGTACTCCTTGTCGGCGTCGAGGATGGCATTGGCGTTGGCATCGGCAAAGCCGTAGCGCCCGCGGTAGATGGCCCGCACGCTGGCCGTGAGGCCGTGGGGCCGGCTTTCGTAAAAGAGCTTGGCATTCCAGGAATGGCGCGAGCGATTGAACAGCCCGCCGTACTCGCCGGGCCGCACGCGCTCGGTTTCGAGGGAAACGGGGTTGCGGCGGAATACCTGGCCCGCCGCCAGGGCCTTGACCACCGACTTGTCTTTGGCCACTAAGTACTGGTAGCCCGCGCTCACCGCGAAGCCCCGTGGCAGGCGTAGCGTGTTTTCCAGCTCCAGGCCCTGGGTGTAGGCCCGGGTCACGTTGCGGTAGGAGAACACCGCCTGGCCGTTCTTCTTCAAAGCTACCGTCGCAGTTTCGATTAAATTGCTCAAATCATTGCGAAAAGCATTGACGGTGAGCCGGTAGCTCAGCGCCTCACTGGCCAGCTTGGGTTCTAGCAAAAAGCCGACGTTGGTAGCCAGCGAGCTTTCGGCAGTCAGGCTACCCGCCTGGGTGAGCGCCGATTGGTAGACGATGGCCTGGCCGGTGGCCGGGTCGGTGGCGAGCTGACCCTGCGCGGCCAGCTGGGCTACCTTGGCCTGCACCTGGTTGGTTCCAAACACGCTGTAGCCCACCGTGGGATTGGAAAAATTGAGGTAGAGCTGCCGGAAATCGGGCGCACGATAGCCCCGGCCCACCGAGCCGCGCAGGGCCAGCCAGGGGCGCAGCTGGTAGCGCGCCGCGAGCTTGGGGCTCAGCTGGCCCGCGTACTGGCTGGGGCCGTCGTAGCGCACGCCGCCCACGAGGTTGAGCCGGGTGGTGGGCGTCCAGTCATACTGGGTGTAGCCGTAAGCGGCCTGCATCAGCTGGCGCTGGTCGTAGCGGGTGGCTTCCACCGTTTGGCGCTGCCAGCCGGTGCCCAGGGTCAGCGTCTGGCTGGGGCGCGGGCGGTAATCGACCTGCACCTCGGGCCGCAGGAAGGTCTGGGTGAAATACGTGGCGTCGTAGTAGCGGCCGTCGACGGCGTAGGTATAGTTTTCGCGGGTGTGGTAGCGGCTGTAGTACAGGCGGGCCGTGGCAAAAAATTTATCCCCCGCAAAGCGGTGAGTAAGCGTGGGGTTGAGGTTGAAATCGGTTTGCTGGCTTTGGTAGGCGATCACCTCCGTGGTCCCCGCCTCGGTGAGCGTAGGCGCGCTACTACGTTGATTTTCGAGGTAATATCGCCCCGATAAGCTAAATTTCGTGCGCTCGCTCAGGCTGTAAGTAAAGCGCCCCTGGCCGGTGTAACTGGCAAAGGGCGGCACCGTGGCCGTGCCGCTGGCCGGCTGCAACGCGTAGCCCGCCGAGCTGTAGCGGTTGCCAAACAGCGTGAAGCGCATCCGCTCGCCACCCGCGTTGAGCGTAGCGCCGAAGTCGGCCGTGCGGTTGGTGCCGTAGCGGGCGCGCAGGCTGCCGCGCAGGCCGGGCTGCGGCTTCTGGGTGATGATGTTGACCACGCCGGCCAGCGCGTCGGACCCCCACAGGGCCGAGGCCGGGCCCTTCACCACCTCCACCCGCTGGATGTTACCTACCGCCACGCGGGTCAAATCCAAGGTGCCGGCCGTGCGGCCGATGAGCGGCTCGCCATCCAGCAGCAGCAGCGTGTATTCTGAGCCGAGGCCCTGGATTTGAATGCCTTGCCCGTGGTCGGCCACCAGGCTGAGGCCGGTTTGCTCGCGCAGCACGTCGCCGAGGCGCAACGCTCCCATGCTTTTGATTTGCTGCGCTCCTACTACCGCCACTGGAATGGGCACATCGGTTAGGCTCTTTTCGGTGCGGGTAGCCGTTACCACCACCTCATCTAGCCGCCGGAGCGTGTCGGCAGGTGCCGGTGCGCCGGCGCGTTGCGCCAGTACCGGGCCAGCCGACAGGACCAGCGGTAGTACGTGCGAGGTGAAAGAAGGAAGTAGCTGCGCCATTATTTAGACATGTTCTAAACAGTGACAAAAGTAGAGGACCCATCCAATTTTCAGCTTTTTTATTTAGAAATTATCTAAATAAAATTATTACGCACTGAAAAACAACGCATTAAAAAGCATAAGCAACCTTTCCAGCTTGCGGACTCGCCGATCAGCGCGTAAGGCTGCCAGCCCACTGGCTAGCAAACTGTGCCGGTTTCAGCCAGCGGGCTGGCCTGAGCCGTACCTTCGTACTCATGCCGTTATACAACCGTCGCGCCGCGCCCACGCCCGCCGAGCCGGCCGCGCCGCTCAGCCTGGGCGCGCTGCTGGCGCAGGTGCGCGCCGCGCTGCACCACCGCTTCCCCGATAGCTACTGGGTAGTGGCCGAAGTGGCCGAAATGACCCGCCCCCGCCACCCGGGCGGCCACTGCTACCTCACGCTCACCGAGCCGGCCGCCGGGGCCGAGGCGCTGGGCTTTACGGCGCAGGCGCGGGCCACGCTCTGGGGCAGCCGCTACGCGCAGCTGGCCCCCGCCTTCACCGAGGCCACCGGGCAGGAGCTGCGGCCCGGCCTGCGCCTGCTGCTACGCGTGAAGGTGACGTTTCACGAGCAATACGGCTTCTCGCTCGACGTGCTGGCCCTCGACCCCAGCTACACCGTGGGTGAGCTGGCGCGGCAGCGGCTGGCCACGCTGCGTAAGCTGCAAGAAAAAGACCTGCTGGAACGCCAGCAGACGCTGGCCCTGCCGCTGGGGCCGCAGCGGCTGGCGGTTATCTCCTCCCCCACCGCTGCTGGCTTCCAAGACTTTGTGCGCCAGCTCGAAGAAGCGCCGTACGACTTCGCGCTGACGCTCTTCCCGGCGCTGATGCAGGGCGAGGATGCGCCGGCCAGCATCCGGGCGGCGCTCGACGCCATCCGGCCGCGCCGGGGGCAGTTTGAGGTGGTGGTACTCATTCGGGGCGGCGGGGCCAAAACCGACTTGCTGGCCTTCGACGAGTACGGCCTGGCGGCGGCGGTGGCGGCGTTTCCGCTGCCCGTACTCACCGGCATCGGGCACGAGCGCGACGAGGCCGTGGTGGACCTCGTGGCGCACCGCGCCCTCAAAACGCCCACCGCCGTCGCCGCCTTCTTAGTTGATCGCCTGGCCCGCCTCGAAGCCACGCTGCTCGGCCTGCTGGAGCGCGTGGCCGACCGCAGCCGCCAGCACCTGGCCCGCGAGCAGCAGCAGCTCCAGCGCCTGGCCGACCACTCGCGGGAGGCCGCCCGCCAGCAGCTGCGGCAGGCGCGGACGGCCCTGGCCCAGCGCAGCCGCCAGGCCACCCACGCCCCGCGCCAGCACCTGCGCCACCTCGGCCAGCAGCTGGAGAGCTTCCGCTACATCTTGCCCCAGGCGGGTCGCCGCGCCCTGGGCCACGAGGCGCAGCGCCTGCGCCGTCGCTCGCGCACCGTGCTGCGGCGCTTCGTACGCCACCACCAGCGCCGGCGCGAGCAGCTGCTCAGGCAGCAGTATGAGGTCCGCCGCCACTTCGACAAGCTGCTGGCCAGCTACGCGGCAACGGTTGCCGGACTGGAAGTGCAGACCCTCCGCCAGGAAAACCAACTCTTGCGTCAACAACGAACTACTTTATAAGCACTTGAAAGTAAGTTGTCCGAAGTATTTTCCGAGACTAGCGTAGCAACGCAGACGTCCTTAATAGCTTTTCAGATGGCATCAATGGCGCGGAGCTTTGCATACTGGTTTATTGAGCAATTCTTCTGCCTGGCATCTTCAAAGTAGATCAAAGACTACTAAGCACCCCTTCTACGCAATACGCTAATAACATCTATCCAATTCATAATTCATAATTCATAATTCATAATTCATAATTCATAATTCATAATTCATAATTCATAATTCATAATTCATAATTCATAATTCATAATTCATAATTCATAATTCATAATTCATAATTC
>CAJYPK010000027.1 GCA_913776615.1 uncultured Hymenobacter sp. | reverse complement strand
ATGGAAGTCACCCGCACGCTCCGCGTCGACCAACTCGCCAAGTCCGGCCTGGCCCAGATTCACCTCACCTTCTGCTGGGCCAACCTGCGCCTGCGCCTGGGCTCCAAGCAGCGCTGCGCCCCCAAGGGCTGGGACGCCAAGCGCGGGCGCGTCAAGAAGGGCTACACCTACGCCGAGGCCATCAACCAGGTGCTCGACGACTACACCGACGCCGCCACCGCCGCCTTCACCGAGGCCACCCGCGACAGCCAGGCCCTCAACATCGACCAGATGCGCCAGCAGATCACCTAGCGCTACGCCGCCCGCGTGGCCGAGCGTACCGGCGTGCCCGCCCTGCCGCCCCCGCCCGAGGCCGCCCCGCTGGACTTCCTGGCCCACTTCGACCGCTGGATTGCCCAGGAGCGCGGCAAGGTCTCGGCCCGCACCGGCCGCCCCCCTGATCAAGGCCACCCTCTGGACCCACGGCGCTGTGCGCGACGAGTTGACCGCCTTCGCCAAGGCCCGCAAGCAGCCCCTCTCCTTCGAGGGCCTCAACCAGGGCTTCTACGACGGGCTGCGCGACTACATGCTCGGCCCCGCCGGCCGCTCACCCCGCACCTTCAACACCTACGTCAAGCGCCTGCGCTCGTTCCTGTTCTGGGCCGAGAGCCAGCAGCTGCCCGTGCCGCCTCAGTTTCGCAAGACCCTGCGCCTGGCCCCCAGCTACGTGGGCATCGACGCCCTCACCCAGGCCGAGCTGCTGCGCGTGGCCGCCCTCGACTTCACCGACCCCGCCGTACTGGCCCACCCGGCCACCGCCTTCCCCGAGCCCCCACCCCGCCAGGGCCGGGGCGGCCGGGGCGTGCTCAGCACCGCCGCCCACGTGCAGCGCTGCGAGTGGACCCGCGACGTGTTCCTGCTCTGCGCCTACACAAGTCTCAGACACGGCGACGCCCAGGAGCTGGGCTGGCAGCACGTCAACGCGAAGCAGGAACTCATCGAGAAGGCCCTCAACAAAACCACCATCACCGGCCTCATCCCCTACCTGGATGACGACGTGTTTCAGCCCGTGGCCCTGCTGGCCAAGTACGCCCCCTTGCAGCTGGCCACCTGCCTGCCCTTCGTGCGCGACCCCTGGCGCTACCTGCCCCATATCGCCCACCTGGCCCGCATCACCCGCCTCAAGCTGGGCATGCACATCGGGCGCAAGACCTACGCCACGCTCAAGGTCTACCAGGGCGTACCCAAGTCGCTTGTGATGCTGGCTACCGGCCACCAGACCGAGGCCCAGTTCAACGAGTACTTAGGCATTAACGAGGAGGAGCTGCTGGCCTCGCACGAGCAGACGGCCCGCCGGCTGCCACCCCTCGAAAAAAGGGTGGCAAACCCACCTTCAAGCTGCTCAACGCTGACGCAGCCTGACGCGGACAATGTGCCCTGACGGCCCCGTAAGGGCATTTTAAGTAGGTCAGAAAAGTACAGGCATAAAAAAAGGCCGCGCCACCCGGCAAAGTTGAAAACTTAGAAAATACCCTATTTTGACCCAATTTGGCCATACAGTGGCAGTTACAGTGGCAGTTTTCATATAGTTTTTCGCTCAACTCCCGTCGGCGCTTCACCGTGGACTCACTGATACCCGTCAAATGCACGGTTTCCACTACTGAAAGATTGGCGGCCATTGTCGTTTTTACCTTCGCTAACTGCTCGGGATTCAGGGGCAATGTGCTTTAATAGGACCATTAAAAACGCCCTCACGATATCGCAAGGGCGTTCTTTCATTTTATAATAGCGGTTTTTAGCGAATCTGCCCCTGCGCCCGGTCAGCAGCCCGCTCATTTAACACCTCCTCAATATTGGCTGTATCGTCCTGGCTCCAGTTGATTACGGCTTGGATACGGCTTGGCAAGGCACGTACTGCGTCCCGGGTCTCAAGCACCGCCTGCACCAGCTGCTGGCTAGAATCTGCCGCCGATGCACCCGATGGTGCGGTGGGTGACGTGGCGAAGGTGCCGCCGTCAGCGTAGTAGCCTGGCTGCCGACGCACGGGCGCGCCGCCGCGGTAGAGGCTCGTATCAATCAACTCATCGACCAGGTGCTTGTTGTTGGCGTAGGTATCGCGGCTCAGGATCATATACGCCTCCCCCCGCTCCCACTCGCCCAAGTGCTCACCCGTGGCACCGTCTACCATGCGAATGCCGCCGCCGCTGTGGCGCTGGCCCACACTGGCCACGCCAGCCGTAGGGTTGATGCGACCACCACGGGCATATTCTCGCACACCCCGCCAGGCTCGGCGAGCGGCGCCAGCGACTCGACTGGCGAAGCCCTGTTTTGTACCTCCAAATACGCCACCTTGCTCGAACTCAGGAATGGGAGTAGCAATAATTTTAGCAGTCGCCGCAATCGCCGCGATGGCGGTAAGCGCGCCAGTGGGCGTAAACGGACCACCGGCTTTAATCACTGCCAACACGCCCGCAATAATAGACTGAGCCACTTGAAGTTCTTTATCCTTCTCGGCAGCCTGTTTTTTTACTTGCCGGGTGCGCTCATCATAATTAGCCTCGATCCCGGATTTTTGCGCTTCGTACGCCTCCTTACTGATTGTACCGGCCTTGTATTCAGCATCTAGTTTGGCCAGGCGAGCTTTTTTGTCCTTTTCAAGCTTGGCTAGCTGCTTATCACTAGCAATCCGCTCAAAATCCGCTACAGTGTTGATGGCCGTGCTAGTCAAGCTGAGCCCAAATTCCATCCCAGCTTTGTCCCGTTCCCGTGCCCGGTCGTGGTACTCGTTTTCCAGGTCCTCCTTGGTTTGCAGGTACTGGCGCGAAATGGCTAGCTTTTGCTCCACCGTGAGCCCTTCCTGAAACAGCTCTGCCGCGTATTGCGCATCGAGCTGGCCCTGGCGCACTACCTGCTCCTCGGCATCGGCCCGGGCGCGCTGCTGGCTCCACTCGGCAGAAAACTGCCGCCGCCGCTCCAAACGCCGCAGGGCAATATCAGCATCGATGGCCAGGATACGCTCGGCAATTTCGCGCTCGTGCTCGGCCCGGTCGCGCCCCAGCGTCAGCAGATCCTGCTGCAACTTGGCTTCGATGAGCCGGCGCTTCTCGGCCCCGAGTGCATCGGTTTCCAGAATCTTGAGCTGCTCAACCTTGGCGGCAGTGACTAGGTCGGCGGCACGGCGGTCGAACTCGTTGCGAATCAGCCCGTTTTTGCGCTTTTCGATATCAAGTTCCTCCTCCTGCTGCTTCAGGGCCTGGGCCTGCTGCACGGCGGCAATGTCCACGGCCAGCTTGTCCATGATCAGGCGGCGCTGCTCGGCAATCTGCTCGGCCGTACCCTTGGCCACGGCAGCCTCCTTGTCGGCGGCCGCGATGAGCTGCTGCACCTTACGCTCGGTTTCGTCGGTCAGCAGCCCGGCCTTGAGGTCGGCAATTTTCTTCTCGACCTCAGCCTGCTCTTTAGCCCGTTTCTGGGCTGCCTCGGCCGTTTTCTTATCGTAGTCGTCTTGCAGCTGGCGCAGGTCGCGCAGTGCCTCGGCTCGAATGACCTTTTTATCGCCCTCGGTCTTTTTCTCCCCCAGCAGGTCGATATCGCGTTTGGTAACCACGTCGAGCTTTTTGAGGCGCAATTCTTCGGCCGAGCCAGCTGCTACCAGGGCCAGGGCAGCCTTGATGTTGGCTGCCCTGGCCTTCAGCTGCTCCAGGTTGGCCGTAGCCACTGCTTCGGCCTCTTTTTCAGCCTGTTGCTTGGCCTCTTCTACCTTTTTGGCAGCGGCGGCCTTTTGCTTCTGCTGGGTAGCAGCCTCCTCTTGCGCGGCACGCTCGTTGAAGCCCTGGTGGTAGGCCCCGGCCACCCCGTTACCGATGGACGTGTACTGTTTGATAGCCCCCTCGCCAAACTTGGAGAGCCCCCCCTTGATTTTATCGAGGTCGCCGGTAAAAATGCCTACCAGCAAATCACCCAGCCCACCCAGCTGCAACAGGAAGTTGTCCCGAATATTCCGGC
Source organism: uncultured Hymenobacter sp. (assembly GCA_913776615.1). Classification (GTDB taxonomy): domain Bacteria; phylum Bacteroidota; class Bacteroidia; order Cytophagales; family Hymenobacteraceae; genus Hymenobacter. The sequence continues at coordinate 94,352 of CAJYPK010000027.1, read as the reverse complement.
CCAACTGCAAGAAGGCCGAACCCAGCCCCGACACCACCTCCCGTACCTTAGCACTACGTTCGTAGAGCGTGACAAACGCACCGACGAGTAGCGCCAGTACCGCAATGAATAACCCGACTGGGTTATCCTTCATGGCGATGTTGAGCAGACGTTGGGCTGCCGTGTACTTGCCGGTGGCAAAGGTGGCTGCCTCATCCCAGAGAATCTTCCCCTTCGTGACGGCCGCGTTGTAGAGCGTCGTAGCCGAGAGCTTGATTTGCTCCCCGTTGAGGATGGCCACCGCCGTTACCAGACCGATAATCGCGCCCCGGTTCTCATTGAGAAAGCCCGGCAACGCCCGAATCACATTAATAAAGAAGCCGATGGTTTGCAGGGCCAGCAGGTAGATCGGAATCAGGCGCTCCCCTAGCTCCTGGCGGCCCTGGGCGAATGCTTTTTCTGCTTTGGCTACTTCAGCCGCTGCATTCGTATTCTTTTTGGCAAACTCATCGAGCAGGCTCGTGCCCTTTTCGTACTCAGCTGAGGCCAGCTTCTGTTTCTCGACTACGAACTCGGTTTTATTGGCCAAGAGGCTAATGACCTTGGTAGCTTCCTGCGACTTAATACCCAGGCTGTCGAGTGTGCTGATAACATCCGTTTCGCTGGCTCCCTTCAGCGAGGCAGCCAAGCGCAGAATAACTGCGTTAGGGTCGGAGTTGATTAAATTCTTAAACTCTTTGCTAGTCAAGCCAATCTGCTTGCCGAAACCAGCCGTATCCTTAGCGGCCGTGAGTAGGATGTTGGAGAGGCCACCGGCCGAAATCTCGGCCGATAAGCCTAGCTCCTGAAATGCTGCGCCCAGGCCCAACGTCTGAGTAATCTGTGGGGCCAGATTGCCTAGTTGCCCGATGCGGGCCGTGAAATCGGCAATGACCGGGCCGGTGGCCGTACCGTCCGCGCCCAGGGCGTTGACGGCTGAGCCGATTTTCGTGATGGCCTCGGCTGGGCTCACGTTGGCCGTATCCTTGAACAGCTTTTGCAGGCCGCCCAGCGACTTCGTTACTTCCTCCACCCCGCCCGTAAACTCGTCGCCCAGCGCTACTACAGCCTGGTCTACCGATGTGGTGAAGGCCACGGCCTGGTCTTTGGCAATGCCGAGCTGGCCGGCCGCGATGGCGACACCTTCTAGGTTTTCCTGCGAGGTGCGCGTGTCGATATTCTCTAGCTCGCCCCGCAGTGCCTTTGCCTCAGCGGTGGTCACGTTCAACGACTTCTCCATATCGGCGATGGCGTCGCTGCCCTTCACGGCCGCGTCGATACTCTCGCGGCCCAGGTCTTTGAGCCCACTGACGACGGCCTGCACGCCGAGTTGGATGCCGGCAAAGCCCGCCGCCTTCTTGATGAAGTCACCGATGCCACCCCCGGCATTGGCCAGCTCGTCCTTCACCCCCCTGACCTCGGCCTGCACCCGGGCCAGCCGGGCATCGACGTTGGCCAACTCCTGGGCCTTGTTGAGAAACGACTCGGTATTGGGCGTCAGGTTGGCCAGCTCGCGGTTAAGCTGGCCGGAAAGGGCCTTGAGTTGGTTGGTGGTGAGCGAGGTGAGGCCGATTTCATCGCGCAGTTCCGACATGCGGGTTTTGACCTGGCTCAACTCCTTATTGGCCGCTACGTACTCTTCCGAGCCCTTCTTGAGGCCCTTCAGGCTCTGCTGGAGCACGTCGGCACGGCGGGTGAGGTTGTCGAGTTCGGTGCGCGACTGCGAGCCGTCAATTTCCAGCTTGACCTGGACGTTATCTTGTCTGACTTGTCCCATATTAGATTTTGAGGCTGGCAGCCATGTGCGTGCCGGTGGCTTCCAGGTAGCGGCGCGTCACGGCGTCGATGAAGCTGTTGATGGTTTGGTAGAAGGTTTTGCTGAACCAGGACTTGGGCTTTACCTGGTCGTTGTCGCGCACCTTGGCCCGGGCGATACCCCAGGCAATGCGGTTGATGGCCGTTTTTGAGGCTAGCGGAAACTGCCCGTATTTGTAGCCCGGCACGTAGGCGAAGTGGCTCACGCCCACTTTCTTCACGTACTCCTCGATTTCCTCCAGTGGCGGGGCCTTGGTACGCGAAATGCCCTTCATATCCTTGATGCGCCCGTACTGCTCGAAGAGGATGCCCATCGTGGCCACGTGCTGGGCCGTGGCCCCTACCACCTCCGTGCGCAGTGAGTCGAGCAGCTGCTCGCTCAGCACGAGGCCCTTGGCCTGGATGGCCTGCGCGAGCAGGGCCAGCGCCCGGGCCGCGTAGTCGCCCACCTCTTCGTCGAGGATGCGCTTAAACTGTTCTTGATACTCTGCCATGCCAACAAGATGGTAGAATGAGCAGCCGGGGCGTAGGACGAAAAAGCCCCCGCTCCAGAGTGGAGCGAGGGCGAAGGAGATGCAGCTTTTAAGTGAGGCGCCACCGGAGTAGCTGGCGCACCGGGGCGACTTTGGCCGAAAACAACTCCCAGCCGATAGCCCCGAGCACGGCCACGACCAGGTACACCCACCAGGGCGGGCCGGAGTCGCTCACCGTGGCCACGGCTCCCGGCCCGATGGGCGAGGCCCCGCCCCGCTGGCCCGCTTTGCGCGCATCGGTGGCCACGCTGCCGGCAGCGGTGGCCACGGCCGAGGCCGGGCGATTGATGGCCGTCGCCCCGGGTGCACTGGCCACGCTGCTGTTTTTGATTTTGGCGGGCTGCACGCCGGCGCGGGCCAGGTTCTGGGCCTGGGCCTTCTGCCACTGTCGGCGCTGGCGAGGGCTGGAGCCGGCCGGGGCGGGCACCAGGTACGGGGGCAGGCCGGCCAGGTCACTCGGCAGCCAGTTGCGGAGCGTGGCCGAGTCGAGGCGCTGCACCGTGGCCAGGTCTACCGGCACCAGGGGCGCGGGCGCGGGGGGCTGGTGGCCAGCTGCGCAGCCGGCCAGGCTCAGCAGAAAGGCCAGGCCGAGAATGCCGAGCGTGGCGGCGCTCCACATCCCCGCCATGAAGGCCATAATATCGCGTTCCTTACTATCGTATTTCATCCTACGAGAGATACAGCGCCGCTTCGCGGGCGCGGCGAATGGTGAGTCCCTTGCTGATTTCTTTCACTTTGGTGTTGGGGTTGGTTACCTTATTCCAGAGCCCAAATGCCTGCTTGATAGCTACAACCGACGTGCTACCAGCGTTGGCCAGGGCCAGCACGCTCGACTTGTCGAAGCCGCCGGTGCCGATGTTGTAGCACAGGCTTACCATCGCGTCAAATTGGTGTTGGGTCACGTCGCGGTGCAGGCGGCTGGCCACGTGGGCGCCGTATTCCTTGTCCACGTCCTGGCGTAGCAGGTCGAGGGCTTCGGCCTGGCTCAGCGTCGCTTTGTAGTAGCGCTCCTCGCCGGCCACGATGACGTGGCCGTAACCGATGGTGGGCTTACCAGCCGCACACGTGTACCAGCGGGCGCGGAACCCCTCGACTTCTTGGATGAGGGCCAGGCCCTGGGGGGAAATTCTCATGCGGTTTCTTGCTCGGCTGCGCGCCGGTGGCGGGCCTCGCGGGCCAGGTTAAAGAGGACGGTGTGCAGGGAGGTGTGGGCCGTGGCCTCGTAGGTGCCGTACAGGCCGCGTTCGGCCAGGCTGGCGATCAGCTCCAGTAGCTCAGTGCCGTCGCTGCCCCGGGCCGGCCGGGCGGTGGCGGGGCCGGGGGGCACCACGGCCTTTTTGAACACCTCGCGGTAGTTGCGGTGGATGAAGCGCTGCGCCGCCAGGAAGTGGTGCAGCACCACGATTTTCACCCCTAGCGGCGCATCGACCAGTTCCGTCGCCCGCCCCTCGGCCAGCTTGGCGTTGTAGCGCTCGCGGCGCATGCCATCCCACTGCGGGTCACGCTGCACTTTCTTCAGGTCGGCGCGCAGCGGCCGGCAGAGCGTGGCCACGAGCTGGTCCAGGGCGGCGGGCTGGGGCCGCTGGGGGTGGGCGAATTGGTGGAAGTAGATGAGGGCCACGGCGTACTCGATGGTTTCGGCATCGAGCAAGTGCGGCTCGGGCAGCGCGTAGGTGGTGCCCCGGTGGGTGAACTCGGTAATGCCCGAGGTGTCCAACTCCTGGCCCCAGGCCCAGCCCACGAGCGTGGCCACGTCCCAGAGTTGGTCGGGCGTGAGCCGACGAATGTCCTTCGGGCGCAGCGTCGGGCACCAGGCCCGCAGCACGGCCACGCGGGCGGCTACCGAATCGGTGGCCAGGTGCGGGGCAGCAGCGAAAAATTGCGCGGGCTGAACTTCGGCCCAGGTCGCCGGCACCTGGTGCGGGCGGCCGTCGAGGCGAAACGTGTACATCAGGAAGCGGCGGGGACGGGTTCGGGGGAAGCCGCGCCGGCGGGCGCGGGTTCGGGCAGGACTGCGGCTTGCTCCTCGGCCGCCCGGTCGGCGCGGGCCGTGATGCGCCGGCTCAGCAGCTCGGCCACGTCGCCATCGACCAGCTCCAGCTTACCGAAGCCGATGATGAGCCGGCGCAGGTGCACGATGACGAAGGGGGCCAGCACCAGCTGGGCCAGCCACACGAGGCCGGGCTCGTGGGCGGCAAAGCCGTGGGCCAGGGCCAGCACCACCGTGTAGCCGGCCAGGCGCAGGGCCAGGGTGCGGGGCCGCAGGGGCTTTTTGTTCACCACATTGTTGGTGAGCACGTCCAGCACCACCAGCACCAGCAGCAGGTAGTAGGTGTAGGCCGGCGACCACACGTGCGCCTCAATGAAGCCGCTCAGCCCGGCCAGCGTGACCGCGCCCAGCTCCACGGCCTGCACGGTGATGTAAAAGCGTAGCATCGCTAAACCACGAAAGAGGGTGAGTTGGCATTGTCGTAGAGCGTGGCCAGCACGGGCGGGGCCGTGGGGCGCAGCGCGTCGAGGTAGGTGGCCAGCTTGGCCTGGTACTTATCGGCGTACCCGTAGGCGGCTTGGCTGAGCGCGCTCAGGGCCTCGGGGCTGGCGGCCTGGCGCTGGCGCACGGCCTCATTATCGGAGAGCAGGCGCAGGCTCGTACCGGTCAGCGCCACGCTCAGGCTCAGCACCCCTTGGGCGAGGGCACGGTGGGCCAGTACCGGGCGTACCAGGCGCAGCAGCTCCCGGGTGGCCGGGGCGGGCGGCTCGCCGCTGGCCAGCCCCTCGCGCAGCTCCTCCAGCAACTCCGCGCCCAGCAAGTCCTCGATGTCGAAGTCCTCGACCCGGCGCAGGGTCGGCAGCAGGGCCAGGAAGAAGCGTCGGCTGCCGGCCGTGGCCACGTACTGGCCCAGCTCGTCGGCCGAGGCAATGAGCAGGCGTTTGCGACTACGATACTCGGCCGAGTCCAGCTCGTCGGCGTAGTCGGCCGCGTGGGCATCGAGCCAGGCCAGGCCCACGTCGAGCAGCTTGTCGGCCGTGGCGGCGGCAGCCTCCACGAAGTTGTTGTACACCCACTGCCGGGCGGCGGGGCTGTTGGGGGCCTCGCTTTCACTCAGGCCCAGGTCGTTGACTGCGACCGCCAGAAAGGGCGCGGCTTCGAGCACGGCGTAGTACGCCAGCGCGGCGCGGAACTTTTCGCGCAGGGCCAGCAGGTGGGCCGGCGCGTCTTCAGCCGGCAGGTTGCCCAGCTGCTCGACGAGCCCCTCCCCCAGCACCGGTACCAGGTGCAGCGTCTCGGCCGTGGCCACGTAGCTCAGCAGCGAGCTGGCGTTTTGCTTGTGCACGCTGCTCAGGTGCGCGCGCAATTCTTCTACCGTATTGAATAGCATCGCCTTATGCGGATTGATTGGTCGTATTTTGCTTCCCGGTGGGGTTTTCGGCAATCGTGGTAATGTCCACGTCCACGAAGCCGAAGCGGTGCAGCGGGTTGAAGCCCATGATTTTGTGCGCCGCCTGGAAGGATTTGAGCAGAATCTTGCGCTTCTGCGGGGTGCGCAGGGCGATGTGCAACTGGTAGCTGATGCGCTTCTCCGAGCCTGAGCCCCCGAACTTGCCGCCCGTGTCGATGCCGGCCAGCGAGGGGTCGATGCCGTGGCTGGAGGTGTGGGCAATGTTGGCTTGCTGATTCACCGAATCGTAGGCTTTATCGCTCATTTTGTTCTCGATGGGCACGATTTCCCAGCCCGGCAACTGCTTACCCGAGGCATCGACGGCGAACTTGCTCACGAATGCCTTGTCGGTGTTTTCGGTCCCGGCCAACATCTCGTTCATGCTGGCCATCAGGTCCATCTCGGCCTTTTTACGGGCCTCGGGCGTGTCGCCGAATTGGTCGAAGTAGCCCTGGGGTATCTTGATGTGGTACTTGAGGTTGTAGCCGTTGTCGAGGCCCGACGAGTGAAACCGCGGAATTTTATTGCTGACCTCCGTCCACTTGCGCCCACCCCAATACGGGGGCACGTCGTAGTATTTCTGGCCCGGCGTCCAGTCACGCCCGTGCACTACGCACTCGCCGTACCGGCTGGGGTCGCGGGGGTCGAAGGCGGGCAAAATCCTGGCCTCGTCGGCGCGAAAATTGCGCCAGTCGTGGTGAAACGCGTATTTCTCGGGCCGGGGCTTGGTCGTGACCAGGGCGCGGGCCACGGTGCAGTCAAAGCTCTGGATGGATTCGACGTAGTTTTTCGACTCCAGCGAGAGCACCGTGAAGTAGTTGGCGAAGGTTTCGAGGTTGTAAGCGCTGCTTTGCAAGACGATATCGCCCTCCATCGCCTCGTACCAGTCCTCCATCTCGGTATCAATCACCGGCTCCATGCGCTCCTTCCCGTCCACGATGCTGCGCTGGAACACGCCCAGCCGCGAGCCGAGCAGAAAATCGCGGGCCGTGGTGATGAGCTGCGGCTTGAGGTGGTTGTTGTGCACCAACTCCAACATCTTGTTGGGCTGGTCGTTGTTCGGCCCCCAGGGCACAATCTTGAGCCCGCCCTGGCTGAGCGGGGCCGCCCCGTAGTTCACGTCCTGGGCCTTATCGCTGCCCGTCAGCTCGACCAGGGCCTGGGCGCCGGGCAGGATGTATAGCCCGCCCGCCAGCTCTTTGATATCGCGTGCCTTCATCGCCTAGCCGTGCAGAATATCCCGGCCGTTGAAATGGCAGAGTAAGATGATTTTGAGGGCAAACGGCCGGCCCGTGGCGCAGTCCACCAGCTGCACCGTGCCGGTTTCCTTGACCTTGTAGCGGAAGGCGCTGCGGCCCTCGGTCCCGCCGGGCGTACTGCCCCCCGCCTGGCCACCCTTGCGCACGGCGGGCTTGCTGCCCTTGGTGCCATCGGTTTTGTAGTAGCCGAGCGAAAAGGCCCGGGGCTGGCCCTGCCCGTCCGGTAGCTCCATCTCGGCCAGGACGGTGCGAATGTGAATCTGAGTCCGTTGCATGGCACTCAAATTGCCGCTTTCGGCTAGCGGCGCATAGGACGCAACTAAATTATTGCGTGTTTTACAGGCAACTAGCCGAAAATCAAGCAGAACGCCGCGCCCAGGGGCCGAAAATTATTGTCTGACCCACGCGGCCGTGCGCGCCCTTTCGCGTTTGGCAATTGCCATTTTGGCAATTTTTGAGGAATATATGAACGACCCTATACAGGCAACCAGAACGCAAAAAGGCCCCTGGCACTATCGTCAGGGGCCTTTTTGCTTGTTCTAAGGTGGCAATTGCCAAGCCCACTAAGTATGAGCTTAGGTACTACTCTATCTTTAACTCATGTCAGCACGCTCACGCCGGTTGCTATTGCACTTGCTCTTCGCCTATGTGCTACCACTACTCTGCTTGTCGGTCGGGTATTTCTGTTTTTATCACGTGCAAATCCAACACGTCTTACCGCAGGCGGAGAGTTGGCAGTTGATGGGGCTACTCCTACTAAATAGCGTGGGCCTGGCACTGGCCATCAAGTGGAAAAACAACTATCTAGGGGGGCTGTACATAGCCTTTCTCCTGCTAACGCTCGGCTGGGGGACGTTGCTACTCATCGGGGAAAGTGCTAGCTACGGCCTAAAGACGTAGGGAGGAGGCCCTAGCTTCGCCCCAGGAAGTAGACCGGCTCGTGCACCTGCACCTGGCCAAAGAGGTGGCCATACTTGCGGTACACAATGTTGTCGAAGCAGTCCGAGAGGTGGGTGGCCCGCTCCTGGTCGATGCTACTCTTTTCGCTTTTCTTGTTCTTCGTCCAGTCGGGGTTGATGGGCGACTGCTGAATCGAGATGATCAGGTACTTGCACTTGTTGCGGTTGAAGCGCATCACGGGCAGGCGCGGGTTGGTCTCGGCCAGCAGCTGGTTAATGGCCACGTGCTTGAGGCGGTGGTCAGGGTCGAGGCCCTGCACCATCAGCACCGACGTCCAGCCGGCCGCTGCCAGCTGCTGCTGAATGGTTTGGTAGAAGGTCAGGTTGCTGCCCACCTGCTTGTTGTTGCCGTTGCGGTCGCCGTAGATGACCACGTGCTTGCGCTCGTGGCTCTCGTAGCTGGCCAGGAACTTGCTCACCAGCGCATCGAGCACGGTCGTGGCGCTCTGCTTGACCCAGAGCGCATCCAGGCAGCGAAACTCATTGCCGTTCTCCTGGCACACGATAACCGAGGTGAAGGCCGCGTTGAAGTCAAACGACAGCTCCAGGGGACGAGCCGGGTCGCGGTCGCTGTCGATGGCCAGGGTGAGCCCGGTCTTGTCATCGTGGGAGTAGGTGAAGGTTTTCCATACCCCGTGCTTCTCCTCGTTAAAGCTGGGATAGAAGGAGTTGGGTAGCCTGGTGAGGCGCTTATTCATCACCTCCACGTCCCACTCCAACGGGGTCATGCCGTTGCGCAGATCACGCAAGTACTTCTCCCCCAGCACAGCCACGTTATCGTAGGCAGTACTTTCCAGGAAGAAGTAGTCATTGGGCTCCTCTTTGGCCAGGTCTTCGGTCTTGAACACCCACTGGCCCGAGGGCAGCCAGGGCACGGACGTGTAATCGCAGAAGGTTTGGTGGTGCGGGTCGCTGAAGCGGTAGATGTTGCCCCGAATCATGGGGCGCAGAATCTTGTTGACGTGCTCCTCCTTCATCAGCGCCGACTCGTCGATGTGGCCGAAGTCGTAGTTGCCGCCCCGGGCCAGCTCGGCCCGGTCCATGCTCAGCATCTGGATGGTGTAGCCGTTGAGGAAGCTAATGACGTTCTCGTAATTGCTGGGGGGCTGATACGGCTTAATCCAGTCAGCCGGGGGCCGTTTGCCTTTTACGTAGTGCCCAAAGCCGCTTTTCTGGTCGTACTCGCGCAGCCCGTGGGCCTGCCAGGCTCCTTCCATCGCCGGCACCGTATTGCTGGTGAGCTGGGTGTAGGTCAGACCCGCCAGGAAGCCCTTGGCCCGGGGCAGGTAATTCATCTCGACCCGCGTCTCGTGGCCGGCAACGGTGGTCTTACCACTGCCCCGACCACCGACGTAGCTGCGGCGCTTTTGCCCAGCGGCGAGAAATTGCCGCTGCTTTTCGTTGACGTAGACGCGCCGACGTACCTCTTTACTCTGCATCGCCGTCGCCTCCCCCCGTTACCTCTTCAAAGTCAATATCATGCGTTTCCTGCTCGCGTAGCACGGCCGGGTCAGTGCTGAAGTCCATCGGCACGGGAATCAGGAAGGCTTTGGGGTCAACCACCGATTTTTCGGGCTCAAACAGCCCCTGAAGCTTATCGGCCAGCTCCGTGGCCCGGATGGCACCATTGATGTCCCCATTTTTGCGCGCCAGGTTGGCCAGCACCTTATAATTCTCAATAGAGATGACGCGCTGGCCCTTTTTATCGATCTCCTCGATGCTGCCGTAGAGCAGGATGCTCTCGCGCACGATGGCATAGAGCTGCGGCTGGCTTAGCTCAAATTCTTTCTCTAGGGTGGCAATTACCTGGTTGCGGCTGAAGCCTAGGCACAGCAGCCCATGCGCCTTTCGGTATTTGGCGAGCATGGCTAGCTCCTCTTCTTTCAAGTCGGCCCCATCCACCAGGTGCGACCGGTATTTGTCAATTTTGTCCTGCCGTTTGAGTTGTTTCATAAGAAAAGCGGGGTTACTTCTTCAAGAAGCAACCCCGCTTCGGGCAGTGGTAGGACGCAATTAACAGGGAATGCTGGCGCTACGCGGGTACGCCGACTCGTACCCCTGTGCGTATCGCAAGCTTTCGGATAGCTGCTATGATTGGCTTTACACAGTGGCTACCTCAATTTTCCATGATGGCTCCAAAGAGAGCCGTCAGGCCGAGAAATGCGCCTATGCACAGGATGGCTATCCCAACCAGGTGGCGTAGCTTTTTATCGGGCCAATCATTTCTATACGGCTTCGTCAACAGTCTACCTTCTTTATAGCTACCCCATAGCTTAAACCCCATCGCGCACCCTACTACCACAACAAAGGCCATAAAAAGCAAGCTCATTACTTCCACTATAGCGCCCACTACATTGTTGGAGTCCGAGAAGATCATTTCCGAGAGCAGGATATAGCGCATAATCTGGCGTGGGAGTTAGGTCAAATGTAACGACAAGTGTAGTACCCCTGTTTTTTAAACTCGCTAGCTATTAAACTTAGCAGCACCAGGGTAAAAAAGTATTTCATGCCTGCGGGGGCAGTGCTAACTGTCTATTCAATACCCCAAGTTCAATATCAAGCCTGGCAGCCTTCTGTTCGTACTCGCTACGCTTTTCCGCCGTCTTGGACTCGGTGGCCTTTTTCTTGGCTTTGCTCAGGTTCGAGCGCATGGTGTTGCGCTGCTTCACCAATTCAGCCCGGTCGGGCGTAGGGGTCGCCTGCTCAGACGCAGGAGTGACCTCGCTGGCCAGCACCTCGCTGGCTTGGTCCACGGCCTGCTCGAAGGATAGAGCCTCACTAGGGACAATGCCAAACTGGTCGGCCGCCGCCGGTATTTGCTCGCACTGGGTGACAAGTCGGCGTTTCTCGGCCAGGTCGTTGTATTGGTTTTGCAAGCTCAAGATTTCGCCTACGACGCGGGGGCCATCGGCCACATTGAGGGTAGCCAGGCTGTTGCTGAGCTGGCAACGCTGGTTGTGCAACCGGGCCATGAGCTGCGTCAATTCATCGACCTCCTGGCGAGCGGCCTCCGGCACGTGCTCAGGGGCGGGCTGCTCGGGGAGGGCATTTAGCGCAAGGACCTGCGAGCGGTGGGCCTCCAGCAGCACATCAGCCACTTGCTGCACGGCCGGTACCGCGCCCTGCACAGCCTGGGCGAAATGGTTGAGTATTTCGCTCACGTCTTCCATGCGGCCGCCACACCCAACTTTTACCAGCTCGTACTGCAGTTTCGAGCGGTTGTTCGCCGATTCCTTTTTAAGTAGGTTGTTAACCAGGCTGCGGTTGCCACTGTGCTGCTGCAAGAGCAGTACCCCGGCCTGGTAGTCGGCCGCCTCGCCGGCTTCGAGCCAGCTAATTACTTCTTCTAGTTTAGATTCCATCCCCGACAGTCGTTGATTTCAGGTTGAGTGAAATCAAAGCTCGCCAACCGGGCAACCCGCTAATAGGACGGAATTAGAGCAATGCGCGGAAGGTTTGCACTACCTCCAGGTGGTCGCTGGTTGCCAGCCACTCGAAAGGCTCGGCACCCTGGTTGATGCACAGCAACCGCTCCTGCCCCTCTTCCAGCCACGCGTCGAGTTGAAAACGTAGTGTCAGCAGCAGTACCCGCGCACCCAGCGGGTGCTCCAGCAACTTATCTAATAGCTTGACTACCGCATCCACCTTTTTAGGGGGCAGCACTGCTTCCAGCGCTTCCAGTAGTCCGGAGTCAATCGTACTACCCTGAGCTAAGTGAGGGGCCAGGGGCTGAAGCCGCGAGAGGAAGAGGTTAGCTGGAATAGCCATGGGCAGTTCAGACAATCGGGGGAGTTATCGGAAAGCTTTTCACCTTAAAAAGCCCCACCTGATTAGAGGCGGGGCTTTTGGAAACTGCTACTTGGCGCTGAGCCGGCGCCTTACTCTTTTTTTTTGCCGGTACCGCTGGCTTCCGCAGCAGACTCCGCTAGGGCTAAGACAACCGGCGTGGTGTCGGTGGGTGCCACGCGCTCGAGCACGTGGGTTTTGCCGATAAGCTGCTCGGCCAGCGTGTCGTCGATTCGATCAAAGGGGATGTTACGCCCTTTGTAGAACACCCCGCTGAGGCCCTGCGTGTTGACCAGTTTGAACTTCTTCAGCATAAGATAGATAAGCCGCTAAAACGTGAGAGAAATGGACTGAAGTGGCTTACACCGGCAGGGCGGCCGTGTAGTAGTACGGCACGTGCGTGAAGCCCTCGCCGCTGAATTTGAAGTCGGTACCATTTTTATCCCCACCCTTTTTCCCGGACTTGTAGTCGTGCTCGAACTTCACGCCCCGGAACTCGTCGCCAATGAGGCGGGTGTTGCCGTTGCTGTCGCGGCCGGCCACCACGAAATCGCCGTTGAGGGCCTTCTGAATCACGGCGTCGATGGTGGCATCGCCCCGGGGCACGTTGGTGGTTACCTCCATGCTCACGCTCTGGTTGCCGGCGTCGCCGGTGCTCTTGTGGGTGATTTCGCCCGTGTCGGTGGCGAATTCCCAGGGCACGAACTTGACCCCCGTCTTGGGCACGATGGCCGTGCTGATGGTCACGCCATCATCCCCGGGCGCGGGAAACACGTCGATGTCGCGCCGGCGAATCACGTGCAGGTTGGTCAGGCCCCCGGCGTTGGGGCAGTCATCGACCACGATGGCTTCAATAGGCGTTCTGACGCACATAAAAAAGTAAGTAAAACTGGGTGATAAAAAGTGAGTGAGAGGCCAGCAAAGGCGCCAGCCGCCCAGCGGCCGGGGCCGGAGTGCTTAGGCAGTTGGAGCTGGCTCGGCAGCCTCAGCCGCGATAAGCGCTGCGCCGGCCGTGAGGGCGGCATCGTTGACCCACACGTACTCCGCAATAGCCAGGTCGGGGGCAGCCTGGAAGTCGGCCATGATGTCCACGTTGCGGCGGCTCTTCTCCACGATGAACGAGCTGGGGCCACCGCCCAGCGGGCCGGTCATCCACACCAGGTTATTACGGGTAGTGCAGACGATGCCGCCCGTGTCGGCCAGGCCCGGCTCAGGCACAATCGTGATGTTGGTCCCGTCGAGCAGCTTGTGCTCGAAGCCGCCCGTATTGTTGGTGTTGCCCCCAAAGGTTGCGCGGTAGTCGCGGTTGTAAAACTTAGCCGCGCTGGGCTCCACCAGCATCACCAAGTCCTCGTTGATCAGGTGCGAGGGTACCTTGTCGGCAATGCCTTCCAGCTGGTCGATAGCGTTCGATTGGGTGACGGGTGCCCCGGCAAAAATCTGGCTGTTCGCCAGCACGCTCGCCTTCGAGAGCAGGGGCAGCAGGCCGTCGAACACGCGGTTCGGCTGCTTCTTGTCCCCGTTATACACGCCTTTGAACACCGCCTTGAGGTGCATCTCCTCCTTGGCCTTGGCTGCCAGCTTGTCCATAATGTACTGCTGGAAAGGCGCATCGTACACGTCGCCGCGCTTGCTCTTGGCAATGCGGCCGAGGTAGCTCTTCCACATGGCGTTGATCATTTTGGGCGTCAGGGTGAAGTCGATTTTGCAATCGCGCACCTGACCGATGCGGTTTTTGAACCCCACCGTACCCTTCGGGTCGAACGTGTCCTTACCCCCGGGCTGGAGCACCGAATCGACGAACATCTGGGTCAAGGCCAGCTGGTCGGTCACATCGGGGTAGAGCTCCATGTAGTCGAGGTACGACTGGTTGGTGATGAGCATCGTGGTGAGCAGGTTCTCCGACTCACGCAGGGTGTAGCTCTGGATTTTGGGGCCGAGGCCCGAGAAGTCGATTGCTGGTGCTGCCATGTAGTTATCCTGGAAAGCGGGTAGCAGGTGGTAAGTGCATGAGTGAACGCCGGCCTACTTCTGGCCCAGGCGCTTTTTGGTGTTGGCGATGGTCGAGGCGGCGGCGCGCTCCCAGGACTCCAGCGCCTCAGGCTGGTCGTCGAGGCTATTGCTCTCGTCCTCGTCGCGGCCGTCAACGGCTTTTTGCTCCTTTTTCCACTTTTCGAGGGTGGCCAGCTTGCCCTTGGTTTCGGTCAGGGTGGCCTCCACCTTCCCCTTCTCCTCCAAGGCCGTTTTCAGACCGGCTTCGGCCGTTTCTTTGTCACTTTCGAGTTGCGCGATTTTCGCGTCAGCGGCTTCGAGGTGGGCCTCGGTCACGGGCTCCGAGGCGGAGCGCACGCCCAGGGCGGCTAGGATACTGGCGAACTTGATTGCCATGCGTTATTGAAGTTTTGGGTAAAGAGTGAAGCGGAAGTACCACCGCCCGACTGCGCGAGCTTGGCGGCATGATTAACAGCATCTTGCAGCGAGCCGACCTGATCGACCAGGCCGTATTTCTTAGCGTCTGCGCCGTTGTAGACCTTGCCCGTGAACACGTCCTCCTTAGTGCTCAGCTTGCCGGCGCGGCCCTTCTCCACGGCCGCGATGAAGGTGGCGGCAATCTGGTCGAGGTCGGCCTGCACCTGGGCGCGTACCGCGTCGCTGAGCGGCTCGACGGGGTTGAGCCGGGCCTTGTCCACGGCGCGGCTCGAGCGCAGAATCTCGACCTTGACGCCCTGCTTTTCCAGGAAAGCCGACTGGTCGAGGCTCATGCACAGCACCCCCAGCGAGCCGGCGTAGCCCGTCGAGACCGAATTGATGAAGATGGTACTGGCCTGCGAGGCAATCCAGTAAGCGGCGCTGGCCCCCAGCCCGTCGATGTAGGCCACCACGGGCTTGCCCGACGCGGCGACGGCCTGGGCAAACTCTTCGGTGCCATCGACCTGCCCGCCGGGCGAGTCCACGTCGAGCACGATGGCGGCAATTTCGGGGTCGCGGTTGGCGGCGCTCAGCTGGGCTACGAGGTCCTTGGTGCCCAGCGAGCACATGCCCCCGCGTTTCTGGATGGCCCCCTGCACGGGAATTACGGCCACCTTCGAGCCCGACGTGTTGGCGGAGCTGGCCCCGCCACTACGACCAGCCAGCACCTGGGCAATGCCCGAGGCCAGGTGCAGGCCGTGGCCCTGGGGCGGCACGGCCAGGCCGGCCAGTTCGCCGGCCTGCGTAACCCACATGGTGGGGTAGCCCTGGGCATCAACGTGGGCATAGTGCCGCGGGCGGGCCTCGTCGGCCGAGAGTGCCGGCAGCCCTTTGCCCAGCCGGGCCAGGATGCGGCTTTTGGCCAGCGAGTAGAACTTCGCCTCCAGGGCCCAGCAGGAACTGGTGAGGATATCGTACATAAGCAAGTAGACCACCCGGCGGGGTGGTCTACAATGATTGCTTTTTTTGAAAGCCAGGAATAGGACGGGTTTGGGGCTAGTAGAAAATCACGGCGTGGTTGCCGTTGCCGCTCACATCGACTGCCTGGCTATCGCCAGCCTGATAGTCAGCGAACGTGTAGCGCGCCTCGTAATTCCTGGGAAGCAAGGGCTGAGCGAGCTGTGCAGGCGTGAGTGCGTAATCGTACAGCCGCACGTCGGCAAAATGCAGGGGTTGCTGACCTTCCTGCCCTTGGCTATTCATGTACAAATAGATAAATCCGTCCTGGCGGGGAATATCCGCAAAGCGAATGGCAAATTGGTAGTAACGCCCGGCGGGCAAGCTATTGAAAACTACCGCACAATCGTAGTAGCCGACATCTGCACCATTCACGTAGAACTTGCCACTGGTGCGGGCAGTTAGCGGCCCACGTTCTCCGTACTCCCCGAGCAACGTTCCTTGCAACGAGGCGCGGGCGTCCAGGATGGTGCTTGGTATTTGCCGGTTGTAGCCTTGGTCGCTCTTGATAAAAAATGTGAGTGTAGATCCTGGCGCTGCTGTAACCGGAATAATCAGCCCTGTAGCCAGTGACGTATTCAACTCAATGTTGGTGGCGGTGAAGGCATCGATGATGCTGAGCGGCTGGCCGCCGATAACGTGCGTATAGGTCATAGCTGTACCATCTCCAGCACGCACGGTTGATTAACGTTCACAGGGGTAATCAGCGCCGAATAGGTGGTCGTGGAGTTGAAAAACAGCGAGAACGTTTGGCTGCGAAATTGCTCAATCGTACCGCTAAATGGTTGCCCCTGGGCCTGAAACTCAATCTGCGCGATATTGCTGTCCCCGACCCACGCGTAAGCCCCTTCCTGCATTGGATAGCGCAGGCGGAACTCGTACCGCTGCAAATTGCCGGCCCCCGAGGCCGGGCAGGTGAAGAACAATTCCCGTAGGTCAGGCTGCGTATTGGTAATGGCCAGGCGGCCCGTTTGCACGTCGCGCATGATGGAAATGCCCGTCTGCGCGCTGGCTAGCAATTGCTGGGCGGCGGCCTCCTGCACCTGGTCCAGCGTCAGCCCCGCCGGTTGGCCATCGGTGGCCGGCAGCTGGGCCGAGTCGAGGAGCGCGTGCAGGAAGTCGCGCACGTCGGCCGGGGTAATCTCCCCGGTGGTGTTGTCGGGAAAGCGCAGCTCAACGGCGGCGTGCAGGTCGGGGCGGGTTTGTTGTGCCATATTAGGAAAAGCCAAAGGAGAAGCCCGCCGAGAAGGCGCGCCGCACCGGCGGTGTGCCCACGGGCTGGGCCAGGTAAAACGGGGCGGGCTCGGGCGTGAGGCCGGCAAACACGAGCGGGTAGCCGTTGCGATCGCCGGGCTTCTTGCCCGTTTCCAGGCCCGCCGTCAGGCGCAGCGGGTGGTCGGGCGTGCCCACAAGCTTGGTCAGCCCGTTGCCGTCGGCGTAGGCAGCCACGAAGTAGCGCACGGCCCGCAGCTGGGCGATGGCCTGCTGCAAGTCGGGCGCGTCACGCAACACAACCACTTGCAGCTGGGGCTTGTAGAACGGGCCGGCCGCGTCAACGTCCTCCGGCTCGTCGAAGCCGGCGCTATCGGGCTGAAACCAAATGTCGGCGTAGTTGTCCGCGTCGAGCAGGGTAATGGCCGTCATCAGGTTGCTGCCCGCGTAGGGGGGCAGGCGCACGTTGCTGGCCGGCCATACGCGCAGGGCGCGCACGCCTCCGGTATTGGAGCAGTCGTTGGGGGGCAGGGGCAGCAGCACGGCCTTACTGGATGGTCAGCGTGATGGTGCGGGCGTCGAGCAGCCGGGCCATGAGTTGCTCGAAGGCTTCGCGCGACTGGTAGATTTTGGTGTTGCTCGGCAGCTTGGCCAGCCCCACCAGGATGCAGCCCCGCGTGTCCTTGGGACCGTTGCCCGGGTGCAGGAGCACGCCCTCAAAGCCGGGTACGCCGTGCAGGCGCGGGGTGAGCATGCGGAAGGCCGGGCTACGCGTGATGGTGACGGAATAGGTTCCGGCCGGGATGGCCGTCTCCCCTGCCACCTTCACGCCCGCCGGGCGCACCACGTCTTCGAGGGTGTAACAGAAGAACTGGCCGTTGAGCGACAGCTCGCCGATGGTACAGCCGTGGGCCGAGGGCGAGCGTTTGAGGGTTAGCTGTGCGTTCATGCTGGCCAAGAAGCACTTTTCCCCTCCCGGGTAGTAGGCCCCTTGCCGCTCGGTCCAAAACTGGCAATTGCCAGTCAGCCCAGCGGGGCGGGCTGGCAACTGCCTGGCTATACTCCTACCGCCCACCAGTTGGCCTGGGACGAAACTGGCAAATCCTGGGACGAAATTGGCAAATTTATTTTTTTGCCCTATATAGTCATTTCATGCAAAAAACACTATTCAAAACAGGCGCACTAATTCGGCCGTGGCGGCTTTGGCAAGGGGCACGGTAGCCGAGAGTTTCCGCACCAGGTAGGGTACGCCGGCCAGGTGCAGCGGGCGGCTCAGGTCGAGCCGGGCCAGGTCGAGCGGGGTGAGTAGCAGCGGCTGCTTGTAGCTGGTCGCCGCCAGCTTCACGGCCAGCCAGCCCTGGAGCCACTGCGCGTAGGTGCCTGCCTCCCCGTCCGGGCGCAGCGAGCAGGTGCCGCTGGCACTGCGGTGCGAGAGCTGCGGGTAATGATAGTCCCCGCTGCTGATGGGCTGGAGCCCGTTGTAAAACAACAGGCGCAGGGCGCTGCTACGGGCCACCGCCTGCGCGCCTACCTGGTCGGCCGCGTAGGGCGGCTGCGCCAGGGCCGGGATCAGGGCCGTGTAGGAGTCGGTATAAGCGTGCATTTTGGTTTGGCGCTCCAGCGTGTAGCAGGTGGCCTGCTCCTGCACCTCCCCACCCCCACCCACCGGCACATCCACTAAGGCAGCTACCAGGGGCGTCCAGCTCAGGCTCACGCGCTCGCTGTCGAGCGACGCCAGCGTGCAGCTGTAGTAATACGCCAGTTCGCGCACGAGGCGCACCTGCCCGGTCAGCGGCTGGTCCGTCCGCAGGGCCGTGGCCGGCAGGTCGCCCACGGTGGCCACGGCCGACAGCACCCGGCTCGGGTCGGGCTGCTGGGTACGCAGGTCTTTGGTCAGCTCGTCCTCCCCATCCAGGTGCGGGCTCAGCGTCAGGCCCGCCACCTCATCGACGCTCACCTCGGGCGAGCCAGCTATACGGCTGCTCCAGTCCAGGGCGGGCGCGCCCGGGGCCACGCGCTCGGCCTGGGTGGTGGAGCGCACCCGCCCCGTGGCCGGGTCCACGTACACCACCAGGCCCAGGTCCTGGCGCACGGCCGCCAGCAGCTCGCCCACGGTCAGGGCGGGCACCACGTCGGCCAGGCTGAAGCGAATCGTATCCAGGTCGCCCCGGTCCACGAGCACCGCATTGCCCACCAGCACCAGGTCGCCCAACTCGCCGGGTAGCAGGTTCGGCAGGTCTACGGCCAGGCCGCTTTCCTCGCACACGCATTGCAGCACGTAGCGCAGGCGCGGGAAGGGGCAGTACTTGGACAGTACCCGGTACACGCCCGTGATCACCCCGCCCGGCGCGCCAAAGTCCAGGTCGAGCACGAAGCTGCCGTCCACCTGCTCACCCGACAGCCCCACCACGTCCACCAGCCATTTGTTGACCGTTCCGTAAGGGTATTCCAGCGGCTGGATGCTGGCCGGGTCGTAGCCCGGGGTGGCTTTCTGCACGTCCGTCACGTAGTCGTTACGCAGGGGCGCAAACACGTAGCCGTAGTCCTCGGGGCTGGCCACGACTTCGTTGGCGTGCAGCGGCAGGCCCGGCACCTGCCGCTCGCCCACCGTGACCGAGCGGGGCAGCTCGACCAGGCCCCCGTAGCGGAAGGACGATAATTGCCGCTCGCTCAGCCCCGCCCCCGATAAGCCCGCCTGGAAATTGACGCTGTACCGGCTGGTCGAGGCCGACTTGAGGCGCTGCGAGCCCGTGAGCAGCGGCACCCCCTCCACGCCCAGCTCGGCCGGCAGCCGCGCCCCGGGCCGGCCGGCCCCGTCGGGCCGCTCGGGAAAGCCGTAGAGCGGACCGTTGGGACCGGCCGGCACGTTGAACGAGTACGAGAACGTACCCTTCAGCGTGTCCTCGTCGAAGAGCGGGGAGTTGAACTCCAGCTGCACGCTGGTGCCGGCCGCGAGCTGCACCGGCCGACCGGCGCTAGTAAGTTCCAGGGGCATAGGCAGTGGGGGCGTAAGCGTAGTCGAATTCAAGTTGTAGCTTGCGCAGGCCCGGCTCGTCGCTGTAGACGGCCAGGCTGCGCTTGGGCCAGTCGAGCGGGCGCAGCTGGCCGGCCACCGACAGCCACAGCTCGCGGCTGAGCACCAGCTCCTGCATCCAGGCCAACTCGGCGGCCGTGAGCCAGCCGGTGGTGAGCTTGAGCTTGCGGCTGGCCGCGAGGTCGGCCAGTTGCCGGTCGGCGGCGGGCGCGCCGGTACCGGCGACGGCGGGCAACTCCACCTTCTCGGTGACGGCTTCGAGCGTGGCTTCCAGACGGCCCTCGCAGCGCAGCGTGTCCACCGCGCCCAGCGAGTTGGTAAAGAGCAGGTAGCGCGAGCGGGGCGTTTCGCCCGTGAACGCGTACCAGGCCGGCAGGCTCAACGCCTCGCCGGCCAGCGTTTCTACCTGCACCATCAGCCGCAGAAAGCCGGGCCGGGCCGGGGCCAGGGGAATGGCCAGCAGCTGGTGCCGCCAGCCCCGGGCCGGGGCGGCGGGCAGCGCCTCGTAGTCCACAACCGGCACCGTACCCGCCCCCATATCGTAGGCCCGGGCCACGCGCAGGCCGGTCGCCGCGGTGGGACAGAGCCAAAACAGCCATTCGGGCTGCTGGCGCGTGATGGCCTTGACCTGGCTGGCGGCGTAGGTACCCGGGCCAGTAGGTTGCCAGCTTAGAGCGGGCGAGTGGGCAAAGGCGTCGCCGGCGCGCAGCGCAAAGTAATCGGTACCCTGCCACTCGGCCGGTAGCCCACCCCGTAGGGCCGTGCGCAGGGGGCCTACCTGGAAGGTGGGCGCCCCGGCCGCGTCGTAGACGGCCGTGCGCACGTAGTAGTTGAGCAGGTTGGTGGTGCAGCGGCGGGTGGTCGTAGCCGCTGCCGGCACGAAGGCCCGCAGCAGCGGCAGCAGCAGCGTATCGAGGCGAAAGGCCGCGTGGCCCTGGGCATCGGCGACCTTGCGCAGCACGAGGACACTGGCAAAATCCTCGGCCCCGTGGCTCGACTCGGCAAACAGCTCCAGCTCAACCCGGCCCCCGGCCACGGCATCGGCTACGGCATACCACAGCGGTTGCTGCACGAAATCTACGCCCTGGGCCGGCCCCGTCGGCGGACCGGTGGGGATGGTCGGCGGCGGGGCGGGCAGCACCACTGTCACGTTGACCGTGCGCGTGCAGTCCGCTACGCCATCGTCGCGCAGGCTCACCGTATGCGCGCCACCGGCGACCAGCCGGAATACGGCGCTGCTCTGCTCCGCGCCCCCGTCCAGGGCGTAGTGCATGGTGCCGTGCGCCGTGCCGGTGAAGCTCACCGTCAGCGTCGCCCCGGCACTGGCCACCTGCTGCTGCACGCTGGCCGTACCCAGGTCACAGGCAGCCGGGGGCACGTAGCCGCAATAGGCGCTGTTGGCCTCGGTTTCGGTGCGGGTAGCCGTGCCCCCGTCGTAAAAGTATTTGGTGGCGGTCGTGCCCTCGTCGCAGTACACGTATAGTAGCGCGCCGACGGCCAGGTGCACGTCGGCGGGCGCGGGGTCTGAAACAGCCAGGTTGCGCGTGGTGCTCCACTGCTCAATCACCCGGGTGTCAATGTTGAAGGCCGTTCCGCTGCCGGTGGCCGTCGAGCCCCCGCCCCCAGTGCCTACGACCCGCCAGGTCGTATTTACCTCAATGAAGCCTAACGACATAGCCGGTTACTGCCAGCGGGCAGCCTCGTACTTAAGTGGCACAAAATCCGTGAGACTGAACTCGAAGCGCCAGCCGATTTCGCCGGCCTGGGTGAGCGTGGCCACGGCCTCGAGCAAGGTGCCGTCCAGCTCGAAGCCCAGAAACTTGCGCTGCTTGTAGTCGTGGCGCATCCGGCTGAGCACATCTAGGGCCAGGGCCTCCGTGCTGGCCCACTTGGCATCCTGGTCCGCGTAGCTGCTGCTGGCGCTGTCGAGCACTACCAGGGCAGCGTGCCGCTTACCCTGGGGCGCGGTGCTATCCTTGTCTTGCAGGGCCAGCGAGGGTAATTCCAGCCAGAGCAGCGGGTACTTCAGCTCGGCGCGGGAGCCGGCAATAATGCGCGAGGTCGGCCCCAGCACAAAATCCTGCAGCGCCACGTGTGCGGTGGCCAGCCCCCGGAAGTAAGCGATAAAATCGGGCAGTGTGTTTTGCATGCGGTAAAGGAACGCTGCCCCCCACCCCCTTTTTAGGACGCAATCGCGTAGTCGCTCAGCAGCTCGGCGCGGCCCGGGCCGTAGAGTAAGTTATAGTGGCCGTTCTCGCGCAGCACCTTGTCCTTGTAGTCGCGGTAGACTTTGCGCAGCATCTCCAAATCGGCATCTGAGGGGTCGATGTCGTAGAGCTTGCAGAAGCGGCGCAGGGCCTCGCGCTCGTTCTGGCTGGCCGCGATGTGGCCCTTGACGAACATGATCAGCTCCTGCTGAAAGAGCTTTTCAAACATCTCCCCGATTTGCTTGGCAGCCTCAACCGTGAGCGTATAGTGGCGCAGGGCCGTGGGCAGCGTGAGCTGGTAGGTCGAGCCCTCCAGTTTCTCGGCCGGGCGCAGCTGGCGGAACGGCAATTTTTCAATTTTCATGCGCACAACACGTCCCATGAGCGTATTTTGGTGCACGGGATGCGGCTGCTGCGCGCCAAATTCGTGCAGCATGTATTGGCGCACGTGGGGGCGCACGGGAATGGCAAAGGTGGGGAGCTTGCTCACGGCGAGGGGGGTAGAATTCCTCATCAAAGGTTCAGCTAGGCAACGTCAGAAATTAGGACGAAAGTGCGGCCTTGACTTTCAGCACCGTATTAGTTGAACAGTGAGCCAGCCCAGCAATTTCGCGCACGCTCAGCCCGCTCTCCAAATATTTGACCACTTTCGGGTATTTAGCTACCAGCTTCTTTGCATCTTGTACCGTACCCACCGGGCGGCCCTTCTGCGCGCCGGCCGCGTAGGCTTTTTCCTGGCCGCTCTTGATGCGGTGGCCCAGGCGCTCGGTTTCCATCTCGTCCACCTCCATGAGCACGGTCATCACGAGGCGGGCAATGGGGTTGGGCTTGCCGTCGGGCAGCAGCGAGCCCAGCTGAATGTTGAGGGCAAAGACCGACACCTTCAGGTCGGCCAGCTCCTCGACCACCTGGCGCACCTCGCGGGCGCGGCGGCCCAGCCGGCTCAGCTCGGTTACGAGTACCTGGCGCACGGTGCCGCCGCGGGCCAGGGCCAGCAGCTGGTCGAGGTCGGGGCGCTTGGCCCGGCTGCGGCGCGAGCCCGAGAGCTTCTCGGCAATCGTGGCCACCACCTGGTAGCCGGCGCGGGTGGCGTGGCGCTCCAGATCGCGCAGCTGCCGGCCGAAGTCCTGGGCCTCGCTGCTCACCCGGGCGAAGAGCACCACCGGCACGGGGGGCTCGTGTGTCAACTTATCCATCCGGTTTTTGGGAGACAGTTTTCAGGAAAGAAAAATGGCCCGGACGGGGCCGTTTTCGGGGTGTTTTTTCGCAATACTTTTTTTGAGACAGTGGCACGAAAATCTCTTACACAGAAGGCACCAGCTTCCACCTAGCGTTTGGGTGGCTTGGCCGAGAAGCGCTGGTGGACGCTCGGCACCTAGCCGAACTTTAAACCATGCGCTTCCTCTCCTTCCTCCATCGCTCCCACCCAGCCCCGGCCCAGCGCCGGCGGTGCACCGTAGTCACCGACCCCAGCACGACACAGCAGCACGAGCGCGCCTTGCTGGACCTATTTGCCCGGGGCTTTCTCACCCTCGACCAGGTGATGGAGCGCCTGGCCTTGTTGTAGCTTGGAGACGGTAGCTCGCCCCTTGTGGTGGTGGTGCAGCCAGCCCACCAAGCCGGCGCTCCCGCTGAGCAGCCCCAGCATGACGAGCTGCTTACCGCTCTCTTGTCCGTACCAGTTACCGGCTGCTACGTCACCTCCTACCAGGAACGTGAGTAGCACGGCCAGCAGCAGACTAGCCCCCAGGCACAGGTTGCCCGCTGCTTCACTCAGCCGCCGGTACCCGGGGGTAGTTATATAGTCCGCCACCCCAAACAGCCCGGCCGCCAGGAAAGGCAGCAAAAAGGCGGGGGTGTCGAAGACAATCTCCGTTTGGGGAGACCATTCTCTCCACTGGGTACAGGCGAGGTAGCACATGCAGCCCCAGCCACTCAGCAGGACGCCACCTACTGCGAGCAGCGTAGCCCGGTAATTGTTCAGTAAAAACGCACGCATCCTGCCTGAGCGAGTGAAAGCGCCTAGGAGGAGGCCCCGGGAGCAAAGGTGATATACTGTTCCAGATTTAAGCTCACGCGCTGCACCTCGCCCCAGGCCGCGCCCGCCGCGGGGGCCAGGGGCAAAATGACCAGCAGGGCCGCCACCTCGTCGTAGCGCAGGGTGAAGAGCCGGGGCTTGCGCGGCGGCTTGCCCACCCGGCGCTGCTCTTGCCGCTGGCGGGCCAGCAGGCGGGTGCCCACCCGGGTGAGCGGGCCGAAGCTGAGCGCCATGGTCAAGGTTGGCCGCTCGGGGGGCAGGAGCTGCCGGGTCAGCACCCACTCGATGGCGTGGGCCAGCTGCCCGGCCTCGCCCCAGTGCAGGGGAATCTTCTGATCGAGATAGGGTAGTCTCATAGCCATTGCCCCTTTTTGAAGCGGGCAATCTCGTGGCCATCGCGCAGATCGTAGATCATGGCCACCTTGATGAAGGGCGCATTTTTGGCAATACTACGCTCGTGGCGGCGGATTTCCACCGCCCGCGGGTTGCGGGCGGGCCGGTTGGATTTGAAGTTGTGGCGCCCGTACTGGGTGCGCACGTTGCCGTCGAGAAAGTAGATCAGCAGCTTGGTTTCGGCATTGTCGATCATCTGTTGGACCGAGGCGGAGCGGGTGTAGCTCATGGGGATAAGGGGAAGTAGATAAGCGAATTAGTAGTGAGCAGACCGCTGGCCAGCCGGGGCCAGGGGCGTGAAGGCGATGCGCTCGGCCGTGGGGGCGGTGGGGTTGGCGACCTGGGCGTAGTAGCGCTGGAGCACCTCGGGGCCGTAGGCGCGCAGCTTGGCCTCGTGGTGGCGGAAGAGCTGCACGTTGGTCAGCGCCTGCACCCGCTTGGGGGCGATGCCCAGGCGGTGGGCCTTGAGCTGCTGGCGGGCCTTGAGCAGCGCCCGGGTGATGGTGCGCTCGCGGTTGACGGCCTCGGCCCGGGCCAGCCAGGCGTCGGTACCGGCAAAGCCGCGGGTGTTTTCGGCGTCGAAGTAGCCCGCCCCCCGCACGAATTCGGCGTAGGGGCTGGGCAGGGACTTGTCGGGATGGCGCGCTAAGTAGCGGGCCACGAGGTCGATGCGGTGCAGTACCTCGTTGTGGTAGCGCTGCCACTCGGCCGGAGTGGCCTCCAGCCCAAAGCCCCGGTAGGTGCCATACCAGATGGCTTCGAGCGCCTTTTCGTGCTCCTGCTCGCTGAAGCGGCGACCCGGGTAGAGCCGCTTGTGGGCGTAGCGCCAGGCTTGGGTGACCCAGCCCAGGCGCTCGGCCTGCACCTGGGCCACCGGCGCGGCCGCCGGCCCCCCCGCCCCTGCTTTCGACGCCTGGCGGGGCGTTGCAGGCCGTGGGGGGGCGGTTTTCGGCGCCTGCTGCGGCCCTGTGTTGCCAGTCAATTCGCCTGCCGAAGCCGGGGGCGTTGGACCAACTAACTTTTCCACACGGCCTATTTCAACTTTCCTTGTAGCTTGTCTATCCTGTCCTAATATAGGCGGAAAGTTTGTTGCTTCCGCCGAGGGTGGCAAGGGCGCATATTGGCGCTTTTTTGGCCCTTCCGGGGCGTTCTGGGCAGGTTTTGCCCACACGAACTCCGGGGCTACGTAGAGCTCAAAATTGGCCTGCCAGCCCCGGTTGTTCTTGCGGGTGATCACCCCGATTTTCAACAGCTCCTGGAGGTGGTCGCGGATGGCGCGGGCCGAGATGCCCCGGGCGCGGGCCAGGGCCTCGCAGTTGGTGGCCACCGGCGGCGGGGTGCGCTGCCCGGGCGCCGCATCGGTGGCGGGCTCCAGCAGCAGCGGCACCCGGCGCAGCTGGATCACGGCCTCCAGCACGTAGACGAGCAGCAGCCGGGCGGTGGTGCGGGCCCCGTCGCTGATGGCCTTCGGGCGCACCAGGTAGTGCTGGGTGACGCCCTTGACGGTGCGCGTGCGCACCTGGGCCGGGAGCTGGCCTTGCAGCTTTTTGAGGTAGGCGACCAGCTGGCGCTGGGCAGCGCTGGGGGTGTAGGGTAGCGGCAACAAGCTTCGGGCAAGTTGAAACGTGGAAAAAAGAAGTGGCCGGCGGCGGTATGGACGGGCCAAAATCCACCGCCGGCCGAACCTGCGTGCAGGCCCTGTGCTCCCCTGGCCGGCGTCGAGCCGGCATCCGCAGCAGCCCGGGCCGACCGGGAAGAGGCGGGCGCTGCGTGTCCTCGTTAGACGAAAAGGGAAAGAGTCAAAGCGCTGATCTGCGCCGTGAGCGTGGCAATAAGTTTTTCGTGCCCCTCGACCACGCGCCGGGCGTCGGCGGCCAGCGCATGCTCGTCGAGGGTCTCGTAGTGCCGGAGGCGGTTGCGGGCCAGGCGCAACTCGTTTTCCACCTCGCGCACGTCGCGCTGAAGCTGGGGCAGGCTACGCATGGCGTGGGGCCGACTCCGGCCGGGGTAGCGGCTCAACCATCGCGCTCCCCTCCCCCCAGCGCCTTAATGCTGGCCAGTAGCCCGCGCTGGCGGGCGAACAGGCTATCGCGCTCAGCCCGCAAGCCCGGCTCCTCCCCCACGTCGGGCACGAGCTGGCCCGTCTCAAACAAATCCAGCTTAAGGCCGATGTTAGCCAGTAGCTGGGTCACCTCAAGCAACTGGTCGCGCAGGCGCAGCAGCTCCTTGCGGGTGGTGCCGACGGCCGGTAGCTGGGCGATAGGCAGCACCACCACGCCCAAGCCCGCCCGGCGCGCATTCTGGAAGGCGCAGGCCAGTTGCGTTGTCTCGGGGGCCGAGGAATACACGTTGACCTGGCTCATGACACGAGGTGGGGATTACGCTCGTTTTCCAAGTACTGCTCCCCCACCGAGCGCGAGGCGAAGCGCTCATCGTCTTCCATTTCCTGGCGGCGCACTTGGTGCACCTTGCGCAGGGTCAGCAGCCGGGCCATCTTGTCGAGGCAATCCTCGTGGGCAGTGGTGCAGGGTTCTAGCTCGCGCAGGGCCTGGGCCTGGCCGCTCACGGCCTCGGCGTAGAGGGCCAGCGCCTCGTCGTGCTCCGGCAGGGTAAGGCCGGTAAACTCGTCGCCGGTCAGGGTTTCAATCGACATACGTACGGAGGAAAAGGGTGAGTGAAAGCAGCAATCAGGAAGCCACCCGCAGCACGACGTCGGGCGTGGTGAGCTTGGGCAGGGGCGCGGGCTCCAGCTCGGCCGGGGGCAGCAGCAGCGGCGCGGGCAGGCTGGCGAGGTCAAAGTCCTCACCCCGCTCGTAGGCCAGCAGCGCGGGCCAGGGAATGCGCGGCTCGCTCGTGAAGCGAAAGGCCCGCAGCTTGATAGGCTGGCCACTGCGCCCGCGCTTGCCCTTGTTAAGCCAGAGGCGCACGGTTTCCACGTGCACGTCGAGCACCTGGGCCAGCTTGGCCACGCTGTAGAGCACCACCTCGGCCGGGCCGGGGGGCGGCGGGGCCAGGTGGTCGAGGCGCGAGAGCACGGCGCGCATGTACTCGTCGAGGAGGCCAGCCGTGGCCAGGTCACTTGCTTGCATGGGCGCTTAGGCAGCTTGGTGGAGGCAGTACTCGTGGCGGTGGTCGGGCAGGGTGATTTCCTGGATGCCGGCCGGTAGCTCGGCCACCAGCAGCACCTCGCGCTCAGTGTGGCCCTCTTCCACGGCCGAGCGCAGGTGCGGGGGCATGGACCCGGCCACGTACACGGTCCAGTTGTTGTCGGTGGTGTAGCAGTAGCCCAGAATGGGCTGCGGGGCCGCGACCAGCGCGTCGCCGGGCCGGAATTCGTTGACGCGCACCCGCTTGCCGGTGGCCGCGTCGCGCAGGGAAATCTTGGGGCGGTGCATGGGAAAAGACTAGCGTAGGGGATAAAAGAGCGGCAGGCGTAGAGCTAGCAGGGCTTAGGCTACCTCGGCGTGGCGGTGGGCCACGCGCAGCCCGCCGCTGTACTGCGCCCGGCGGCGCTGCTCGCCGGCCAGCACCAGCGGGGCTTCCTCCCGAAAGCGCGGCTGCTGGGCCACCACTTCGTGCAGGCGGCGGGTGAGCTCCTGGAGCGGCGCGAGCATCAGCAGCTGCGGGGTGAGCACCACGTGGATGAGCTCGTGCATGTCGCGTATGCAGGGCTTGGCGGGCGGTGGGTTGGGAGTAGTATTCAGGCGCATGACAAAGAGCAGATTAGGTGAAAGAGAAGAGGAATTAGCAGCCCGTAGCGGGGGCCTGCTGCCCTACTGCGGGCAGGCGCTGGGTGGGGCGGCCGTAGCCGGCGCGCACCTCCACGTAGCACTTGGTGGGGTCGGCCGCCCAGCACACCCACATCGTCGTTTTCCAGGGAAAGCCCGTCACGCCGGCCGCCTGGGCTACCTCGGCCAGCACACCCTCGGGGCCGTAGTCCACGCTCAGCGCCAGCGAGTAAGGCTTGGCGGGCGCTGGCTCGCGCCAGAGCCGCGTGAAGACTCGCTCTTGGAGCAGTTGCTCGAAGTGCTCCACTCGGCTGGGCTCGGGCCGGGGTGAGCGCAGGGCGGCCATACTGGCCATAATCTGAGCGGTTTCGCCGGCGCGGCTGTGGTCGCCGTTGTCAAAATCGCTTAGGTAGCCGTGACCTTCGAGGCGCTTGCGCCACCAGCCGGCGGCTTGCTGGGCTAGCCCTTGCAGCAGCGCTTGGCGCTCAGGGGCAATGGGGGCAGCAGTGGGGTTTTCGGACATGAGGATGCTGAAAAAGGGGTTAGAGAGCGGGATGGGGCAGCGTAGCCAGGGTGCGGGCATTGGCGTAGCGCACGTTGCCCAGTAGCAGTAGGCGCACGTCGCGCAGGCGGCGCACACGTTGGGCCGTGAAAAGCTGCATCGACAAGCCTAGCCAGGACACTCGCAATTGGCAGCTAGCATAGGGCACGGGGCCAGCCACCCAGGTATAGGTGAAGTCGTAGCGCTCGCCTATTGGGCCTATCCAATGCGCGGCGACTGTCGCCAGTGTGTCGTGCTGCTGCTCGGTGGCTATAAAACCCTGCTCGCGCAGCCAGGCGGCAATGGGAGCGGCGAGGTTGCGCGGGGCCTTGGGGGCCGGCGTGTGGTAGGGAGCGCGAGCTTCCATTAGGCCAGCAAGGGAGCAGGAGCCGGCGCGGGTAGCAGCTCAGTGGGGATTTGGTACTTGGGCAAGCCGATACGCACCAAGGCCACGAGGTGCTCCAGGTGGTGCGAGCGCCCGATGCGCACGTTGTTGAGCATCGAGGCCGAGGCCTTGTAGTCCGTTTTAACCAGCGCATCAATGGCGCTGGTGGGCAGTTCCTCAATGACGATGGAGAGCAACCGCAGGTACTTCTGGCGCTTGGTCATGGCTCGTGTTTGGCACAGTTCGCCCGGCAAGTGCTTTCTTGCACTCGCTCAGTACTGTACACGCCACAAACATACGGGCAGCCTTCCTAATAGAGTTGAAAATGGAAGGTATTTTCTACTCAATAGCGTAAAAAATGTCGCAAGACACTATCAATCAGCGGCTAATTTTTCTACTCAATGCATTAGGCATGAAAGCAGGCTCTTTTAGCCGGGCTTTAGGAGTAAGCGAAACCACTGTCAGGAACTACCTAGACCGAAATTCTAAGCCAAGCTCCGACATTTTAGAGAAGATAGCCTACACTTTTGAGCAAGTCAATTTAACATGGCTAGTAACGGGTAGAGGGGAACCGTTACTCACAGACGTACCGACTCAAACAAATATTTCTGGCAAAAAAAGTGCAGTTAACGTTTTAGGGAATAACCACGGCACAGCTACCCAGAACAATTACACAGTTGCTGACTGCGAGAAGGAACGCGATGCCTACAAGGCCGAACGCGACCAAGCCCGCCAGCAGGTAGAGCACCTGCAAGCACAACTCGCTACTAAGGACGCGCTCATTGCCTCGAAGGAGGAAACTATAAAGGTGTACCAGTTTACCTTCAAACTCCCAGAGTAGCTACATGGCCTTGATTAATTACCTAAGCCAAGAAGCTTTAGCGGAGGCAGGCATCACGATAGACGAGCTCACTACCATTAAGCAGGACTTTGAGGATAAGAAAGAAGGTTACGAGCAGGCAGCACAAGCCATTACAAACGTGCTGCTCAAGACGCCGGGAGCACACTCCGGACGCTACCGTGTCAAAGACCCAACGCACTTACTTGAGAAAGTAGCGCGTAAGCGACACGCCAATAGGGAGCGTCTTATTACCTTAGACAATTATGAACAGGAGATAACTGACCTAGCTGGCGTACGTGTACTGCACTTATTTAAAGGTGACTGGCAACGAATCCACAAATTCATTACAGATACTTGGACGCTACATGAGAAGCCTACCGCGTATTATAGGGAGGGTGACTCTGCCGAAGTACTGGCTATGTTTACTGAGCACGACTGCAATGTAAAGCGTCACCCAGCGGGCTACCGCTCAGTGCATTATATCGTAGAAACCTCGCTGACCAAAGCCAAACGCCTTGTCGAGATTCAGGTACGAACAATCTTCGAGGAAGGCTGGAGTGAAGTAGACCATAAACTACGCTATCCGAATTTCTCGGATAATCCGCTAGCGAATAACTTATTAATGATACTCAACCGTCTCGCCGGCAGTGCCGACGAGATGAGCAGTTTTGTCCAGGAATTACTGGAGCATCTGACACATTCGCAAGCCGAGGTGGAACACCTAAAGCAGGAGCATGAGAAGCAAGTCAAAGACTTACAAGCAGTCATCGACAGCACCAATATTTCGGCAACGCAGCGTACTACTCTAGTAGAAGTTGCAAAAGTACTGAGCGAAGACAAAAAGCGTCTGAATGCTCAAGCATTTCAAAATATTGCAAAACGCCTCTTACATACAAACTTGGACTCTACAGCTATATCATTAGGATACAGACCAGTAGGCATGCTAGGAGATAGAATCACTGATGAAGAGGCTTACTCCCAGCTACAGAATCCGCTACGTCATATCGATTTATCCGCCCAACTATCGCCGCCTTCCGCCCAAGACACAAAGCTTGGAGCTGAGTAATAAACAATGTCATTAGCTCTTAGCAAACAGGTATAAATACCCGTTTTAGCAAGACTATTAGTAGCGTGAAGTACAGTACAGTATATTCACCAACTCTTTGCAGTTTTGACTACTAATACTATTCAGCAACATGGAATTACCTTCTATCGAAGTGCTGCGCGTTTTTAGGGAGAAGGGCGTGCCCTGGTTGCGTCATGCCAATACAGTGCGCACTACCTGCACTTTTCTTGAGCATGCACATATCATGGCTCGCGGCGTAGTACATGAGAGAAGCCTAGGGCAAACTGCCCAACGCTCCGATAGAGGCGACCGTCGGCTTGGGATATGGTACGATTTGTTCTTCGATGCGGCAGACATCCACGTCAGGTACAGACGGCGCAATCTCTACGGGCCAGTACTGCTGAATTTTGACCTAGTCCTACTAGAGCAGGATTGGCTACCATTCGTGTGGGTAACTAAGACTAACCCTATTTACTGGCGAACCACGACGCCACACAGCCAGCGTTGGTTCTCCTCTATTAAGGAATTAGAGGCAGACTATGACCCTCAATTAGTCCATCAGCATATCGTCTTGCGCAATGTTGCCGGAACAGTAAGGCTCAATCCCTACCTGCGTGAGATAATTGTCGATTGGACTAACATTAAACGCGATGGAGCCGAAAAAACTTATGCTCAAGAGGCAGCTGCAGCCATTTTAGCGGCAGCTGCTCGTGGTGGTGTGTCGTTAACAAACGTGGTAAAGAACTACCGCACAATTGAGCGTCACACCAAGCCTAACTGCATCTGCTTTCAGGAATATAGCGCCTTAGAACCCAGTAAATTACTTCAACTTTTTTCTGAGTAAATTACTGTCTTTTAAGATATTGAGTCTTCACAAGCAGTAAAAATACACTTTGCCTCTACAGAGCTTACAGATACGCACCTACCAAACTAATTAAGCCCTGGCTTAACTTTGTGAAAAGAAACGCTGTTATTTACCGAAAATCAGCCGATGGTCGCCTGTGCGTCGCCCTCGACTTGGAGTTTGCACCTGAACTCCTGGGCTACATTATGCAAGACAAGCGACATCAGAAGAAATTCGACCACATTGTTGAGCTTATTCTAAACCAGCATAAGAACAGAGAATTATATGACAAAGAAGCCATCAATGACCGCTGCAAGGATGTAGCAGCTATGAAATTTTTTAAAGGACAGGAGAATGACCGTGTGTATTGTAAACAGGGTAGCTTACCAGATGCAGACGGGAAGTCTGCCTTCGTGGTCATTGCTGCACGTCTGCACTTAAAAAAGAAATCACAGGCTAACTCCCAGGCTGAAATTAATTTGATTGAAACCGTCGCTACCTACGAATACGATTACACCACCTTCTCTACTTTAGAATGACACTCGACGAAATTAAAGCCGCCCTGCGCCAGCTCCGAGATGAGAAGACCATAGACGAGCAAGACGAAGCAGCCGCGCACAGCATAGCGTTCAACTTCCTGAGCGAAGTAGAGACATTAATGGATGAGCAAGGACTAACCCGGCGCGCACTAGCTGAAGCTGTGGGCACGTCGCCTAGCTACATCACGCAGCTATTTCGTGGCGACCGCATCCTAAACCTGCTGATGGCCGCCCGGATGCAGCGTGTGCTGGGTGTCCTGTTCAAAGTAAAAGCGATGCGTCCACTCCCTGTTCCAGCGCCTGCTGACGCGCATCCGGTGATGAAAAGTAGACTACCGCGCGCGCTACGCGGCAATTCATTTGCCGAGCATCAAATGCATAGTGGTGGGCAATCCCATGCTTATTTTTTCGAGCCTGTTTCGACTGAAGCACTGGTAGACGATATTTTTTAGACTACGCTTGCTATATGGCAACTGATAACCTGCCCGACCTAAATCAAATTCATATTGTTGAAAGCCTTTTTCTGGCTTGTCAAATTAGTAATAGTGGTCCCATTACTGCTTTTCCAGAGCAGATAGACGCATTCACGAGTCCGGCAGTAAGCTTGATTCCGATGATTGATTTAGACCAAAACAAAGTAAATTTTGACATTAGGGTGCAAGTTGCTGCTATAGATGCAGAAGGACAAATACTACAGGTAGATGGCGCATTTAGGATTTTCATATCATTTCATGTAGTAAACCTACCAGAACTTGTTTACTTCAATGAGCAACTTAACCAGAAGATTCCTATTCCGCATCTGACTAACGCGTTAGTTGGGGTAGCATACTCTACGGCACGGGGCATGATAATGAGCAAGGTGGCTGATACTGTACTGGCTGGCCTAAGCCTACCACTACGCTCAAACCGACGGCTCATGGAAGAATCACAGCCATTAGATGTAGAGGGCAATGTTGTATCCTCCAAAGAAACCGAAGCCCCAACTGCGCCTCAGAAGGAAAAAGCCCCAACTAGTAAAAAGGCCTAGGCCCTTAGTTCTATTCTAAGTAAAAGCCCCTGCCTTAGCAAAGGCAGGGGCTTTTATTATTTTTAATTTACGACTACTGAATGCAAATTACTAGTAGGCTTTGATATAGGGACTCCCGCTTCTTGTAATAAAGAATAAAGGCTCGAAACTAGTACCCTACTTTGTGTCTGAACGAAACCATTTTCACTAGGTCGTAAGGAAGAGAAAGTAAATACCACTCGCTTTTTAGCGCGAGAGAAAGCCACAAAGAAATTACTATCCTCTTCCTTGGAAGAAGTTTTACCTTTCTTATAACCTAAAAAATAAGAATCTTCTAAACCAATAAATACTACGCTATGGTATTCTAGGCCCTTGCTTTTATGAATAGTCATGACAGGAACAATATCTACGCCTGTCAATTCATCTAATGCTTGTACCCAAGTGGTTGTCTGACTACGCACCTCACTCAGTATAGCCGCACACTGGTCGATAATGTCGTAAAAGTAATCTACCTGTAAATATTGCTCATAGCCTTGGCAGAAAGTAACCGCATCAAAAAAATCTACTATCGTATAGATAAGCTCCTTAATTTCTTCTGTAGAACGGGCAATTTTTAAAGAAGGACGAAGGCCAATAATAAAATCATTTACCTCACTAGCTACCTTACGCGCCTTGTACCCGTTCTCCTCTACATCGCATAGCCCACGTAGTCGAAGCACGAGGCCTATTAGCCTCTGCCAGCTCTGTGGGTTCCACCTTTGCGCACACAACCGAAAGGTATCCAATACAGCCACTACTACCGGCTCTATTAACAAGTCTTGTATCTCGTCCTGCACCCGGCTACGTAGCCCCAACCTGAATAGCTCAGAACGAAGTGCAGTCGTATAGTCTGCCGCCTTCGCACGGACAATAATGCAAACTTCAGTAGGGGAAATATTATCTGTTCTTACCCAACCATCAATAAGTTGCGCCACATGTGCGGCTTCAGCCACATGGTGGTCGAATGTTAGAATACAACATTCCCCTCTCCCATCTTCACCAGTATCAGCTGCCTTCGGAGTCGTGCTTGTGGGGTCTATTGCTTTGGCCAAGTGTCCTTGTATCTCTACGAGCCACGGGGCCGAGCGATAATTCATTGTCAGCCGGTGCCAAGTAGCGTCGAACTCACGAGCGAAAGTATCAAAAACATCAATATCTGCCCCCGCCCAGCGCATAATAGATTGCTTGTTGTCTCCAACGGCTGTAAAAACAGCCGCCGAATCGTGAAACGCTGCTTTTAGTATTCTGTACTGAGTACTAGTAGTATCTTGAAACTCATCTAAGAATACATAATGGTACGTAGCACGTAACATTGCCCGAATACTCGGATTAGTTCGGATAAGCAATTCAACGAGCGCTTCAATCATAGGGAAATTGAGCACTGAACCGTCTGGATGATGCAGAACAGTCTGCCACCATGCGTAGGTAAGATTTGCTACCTCGCCCGATTGCAGCAATTGAATTGGAGCATTAAGAACGTCGCGTTGGTATTTAGCTAGCAATGAAGCATGGCTCAGATGCTTAATTTCATAGTGTGACAAGCCTTTATAAGTATCTTGGTCAACAGCTAAAAGCTGAGCACGATAGTGCTCAGGCTTACCAATACTTTTATCCAGTGTGTAATCTGAAGTTGGGCGAAAGTTTTTTGGTAAAGTGACTCGGAAACGGTCTAATAGCCCCTTAGCCCAACTTGCGTACGTATTAGACTCAAAACGCTGAGCCAATACGGGTCCACACCGCAACTTCACTCGTTCGCGTAGGTTGTGCGCCGCATCACGCTTGAAACTAAGTGCAAGTATTCTCTGCGGCTGAGGGCAAGTGCCTGTTTCCAGTAGAAAACAGGCTCGCTGGGATAGCAATTCAGTTTTGCCAGCACCTGGCCCAGCTACTACCAGGCCATTTCGCATACTGCGCACTGCATTTTGCGCCTCCAATTCCAACTCCTTAATTCCTCGCGGAGTCCAGTTGTCTCTTGAGTAGCTCATCGTCTTGCTCCTCTTTATTAAGCAGTAGCCACTGCATTGATTAAACGACTAAGCACAGGCGGTACTCTGTCCTTAATTGTTTGGTCTTCTAGTTCACTCATTGCCATTATATGAGTTACTGGTTTACTACGGCTCAAAAACAGATACGCATACCAAACAAATGCCTCTCGCTCTTCAGGCTCATAAGAATCCCCCGTACTACTATCAGATTTTAGCACAGCAATCGTAGCAGTAGCAATTTTTTTTGGTGTACCTAATCCTTGTGGCCCATTTTGCCCTAACCGCGCTTTTTCATATACTTCTGGAAAGGTTCTTTGCAACAAAAAATCTAGATCTAAGGGAAAGCAGAAGAATACATTGTACTGCTCTAAGTATTGGAGTAGCCCCCGTATATCATCCTTCAACGTATATTTAGTAAGAGCATCATACTGCACCTGAGACAGGCCGAAGTCTCCTACCCGTAGTTCCTTACGGTATTCCATCAATTGGTCAATGATGTATTTGGCGCGCAGCCAATACGCCCCTTCACGTTCTCGGTCTAAGTCAAGTAGCGTGACATGTGGAATATCTAAGTCGTATAAAAGCCGCCAAAAGTGGTTTACGTGCCGCCCACCCAGGGGCACGAAAGAGATAAATTGTTCTGCTAAGGGGTTACCTAGAGCAGTTGCTATTCGCGGTAGCACGACTGCCTCACTATCACCTTCGCCTAGTACCACTGCCTTAGCGAAATACAATTCCGGGTAAGCTCGCACTGCCTCTTTAACATACTTAAAAGCCTCATCAGCCTTCGAGGGCAATGTGAGCTTTTTCACGTTTGCAGTGCAATTATTATGGTTGTATCGCACATGGCGAATAGCTTCTGGGTCTATCCTACCTAGGATTGCTACAGACTGGCTAGTTAGCAACACTTGATTTCTACCGTATTCTGCACCAGCAAGCCGTTTCAGCAACCCTATAATATGCGTTAAGTAATGCGGTGCTAAATGATTCTCAGGCTCCTCAATTGCAAAAAAGGCCAATACAGCCAAATCTTCTTTAACAAACTTAAAGTTTGTATCCTTTTTGCTTTCGAGTGCCTTAATGTATTCTTGTTCAATATCAAATCTAGTACCTAGAAGTGCAAAATAAAACAGAGACCTTAGGCCATCACTTAACCTTTCAATTGGTTGCGTGTGAGAGCCATCGCACTTCTGAAAGGAAGCGTCTATATTTCTAAGCAAGGAGTCAAAATTGGGATTTAGTGGCTGTAATAACACTTCTCGTAGAGGCTCAAAATCCTGAAGACGTCGCCACTCCTCCCCAATAGTTTTCTCTAGCTCCTTCATGCCTGGTACATCCTTTATAATAGTGCGGATGCTTTCGGCAGCCTCTTCTGCTTTGTCTGTTACTTCTGATGTCCAGTTAACTGCCTCCAAAACTGGGTATAACAATGTCCCCACTGCCTGCCTGAGTTGTGCTG
Source organism: uncultured Hymenobacter sp. (assembly GCA_913776615.1). GTDB lineage: Bacteria > Bacteroidota > Bacteroidia > Cytophagales > Hymenobacteraceae > Hymenobacter. The sequence goes on along the minus strand of CAJYPK010000027.1, from coordinate 57,799 downwards.
TAGGGTCACGAGTAGCAGGAACATAAAACACTTTTATATTCCCTCTTTCGTGATTTTGCATAGGGTATTTTTTGAAACCCCCACCATCCGGTTTTATCCAGTAGATAAATTCTTCTATTTCTCCTTCCCCCCGCAAAGTACCAGTCCATTTACCCTCTAGGCGAATCAAACAGTAAGGACTACCGCTCTCCCTATCTATAATTGCTTGGTGAAAACACTGGGGAATACCAACAGGGCTTTCTGCTTCATGCGGAGGGAACTCAATTCTTACTTCTAACCAGAGATGAGCTGGTGATATAGCCTCGGCTAATGCTTCTGATGGAAGGTGAAAATCAGCTTTAATAAGTCTGCGCTCAGCAGGCCGAGCACCAAACATGCGCACGAGCGCACGCAGAATAGCGGTTTTTCCAGCCCCATTAGCCCCTATAAGTGTCGTAAAATCATCCAGTTCAATTTTTACTGGGTCAGGGCCGAAGCAGCGGAAGTTTGAAAGAGTAAGCGAACGGATTTTCATTTATGGTTTCCTTTACTTTTTCCTAGCAATGTACAGTACACCATCTAAACCCCAATACATATGCCCTGGGCGAAGTGTGAAATCCTCTTTTCCACACATTCACCCTACCTTGCCCGCCTTATGGAAGTAACCTGCCAGCTGCGCCTGGGCCAGCTCAGCAAGAGCGGCCAGGCCCAAATCCAGATTACCTACTGCTGGGACGGGCAGCGCCTGCGCGTGGGGGCCGGCGAGAAGTGCCTGCCCAAGCACTGGGACACCCGCCGCCAGCGCGTCAAAGACAAGCCCGAGGCCTACGCCGAGGCCATCAACCAGGTGCTCGACGACCACGCCGCCGCCGCCCAGGCCCTGCACCGCGCCGCCCAGGGCGCGCCCCTGGGCAAGGACCAGCTGCGCGCCGGCATCGCCCAGCACGTGGCCGCGCTCGTGGCCGCCCGCACCGGCCAGGCCCCGCTGCCCCCGCCGCCCAAGATCGTGCTTACCTTCCTCGACTACTTCGACCAGTGGATTGCCGAGGAGGAGCAAAAGGTGTCGGTGCGCACCGGCCGCCTGCTCTCGCCCGACACCATCTGGACCCACCGGGCCGTGCGCAAGGAGCTGGCCGCCTTCGCCGCCCACCGCCGCCAGCCCCTCACCTTCGAGGGGCTTACCAAGGCCTTCTACGACGGGCTGCGCAACTACATGCTCGGCGTGGCCGGCCGCAGCCCGCGCACCTTCAACACCTACGTCAAGCGCCTGCGCTCCTTCCTGTTCTGGGCCGAGAGCCAGGAGCTACCCGTACCCGGCGGCTTTCGCAAGGTGCTGCGCCTCGCTCCCAGCTATGTGGGCAAGGATGCCCTCACCCAGGACGAGCTGCTGGCCATCGCCGCCCTCGACTTCGCCTCCCCTGCCGTGCTGGCCCACCTGGCCGCCGCCTTCCCTGAGCCCCCACCCCGCGAGGGGCGCGGCGGCCGGGGCGAGCTGAGCACGGCCGCCCACGTGAGCCGCTGCGAGTGGACCCGCGACATGTTCCTGCTCTGCGCCTACACCAGCCTGCGTCACGGCGACGCCCAGGAGCTGGGCTGGCAGCACGTCAACGCCCCGCAGGAGCTCATCGAGAAGGCCCTCAACAAAACCACCGTCGTGGGCCTGATCCCCTACCTCGACGACGACGTGTTCCGGCCCGTGGCCCTGCTGGAGAAGTACCGGCCGCTGGGCCTGGCTACCTGCCTGCCCTTCGTGCGCGACCCCTGGCGCTACCTGCCCCACGTGGCGGCGCTCGCCGGGCTGACCCGCCTCAAGCTGGGCATGCACGTGGGGCGCAAGACCTACGCCACGCTCAAAATCTACCAGGGTGTGCCGGCGCGCCTGGTGATGCTGGCCACCGGCCACCAGACCGAGAGCCAGTTCAACGTCTACCTGGGCATCAACCGCCAGGAGCTGCTCGACTCCTACCGCCAGACCGCCCGCCGCCTGCCCAAGGCGGCCTGAATAAGGGCGCTTTTCAGTGGCAAAAACAGTGGCAAACTGCCACCTTTTCTAGTTGGGGCTGCTTGGGGCTGACTGTCGAAAACTGCGTTTGCAGCGCGCAGCGGCCAATTTTAGCCAAGCAGCCCCCACTAGAAAACAAAAAAGGCCGCGCCACCCGGCACGACCCTTTCCAAACCCGGACGCAGCGAGAATTCCCACCCAGCGCTGGTCCGTGGCTCCAACCCGAGGGCTAGTGCCGGAACAACAGTTCGCGGTACTTCACCAGGGGCCAGTCCTCATCGGCGACGAGCAGTTCGAGCTTGTCGGCCGCGCGACGGATAGTCGCGAATTTTTCCTTTACCTCGTCGCAGTACGCAATGGCACGCTCGCGGGCATCTTCAATCTTATTGGCCACCTTGCGGGCTTCGACCATCGCGTCAACCGTCTTTTTGATGGTCGACACGTAGCCCGAGATGGATTTAATCATCTCCACCGTTACCTCGCTGTTCTCGTCGTCGAGACCCAGGTCGCGCAGGCCGCGCACGTTTTGCACGAGCTTATTCTGGTAGGCCAGAGCCGTGGGGATCACGTGGTTTACGGCCAGATCACCGAGCACGCGGCTTTCAATCTGAATCTTTTTCGTGTAGTCTTCGAGGAGAATTTCGTGACGGGCGTGCAGCTCGGTGTGCGAGAGGATGCCGTGGCGGGCAAACAGCTCGGCAGCGTCTTCGCGCACGATGGCGTCGAGGGCCAGCGGGGTCGTCGGGATGTTAGCGAGACCGCGGCGGGCCGCTTCCTCTTTCCACTCATCCGAGTAGCCGTTGCCTTCGAAGCGGATGTCTTTCGAGCTAATTACGTAGCTGCGCAGTACGTCAACGATAGCAACCTCTTTTTTCTTGCCTTGGGCGATCAGCTCATCCACTTCGTTTTTGAAGTCGATCAGCTGGTCGGCTACGATGGCGTTGAGGGCCGTCATGGCCGACGAGCAGTTGGCCGACGAGCCTACGGCGCGCAGCTCGAATTTGTTGCCGGTGAAGGCGAACGGCGAGGTGCGGTTGCGGTCGGTGTTGTCGAGGATGATGGCCGGAATCTTGTCGATGCCCAGCTTGAGGTAGATGTTGTCGCCCTTGTCGAGCGGCAGCTTGGCGGTGCGCTCCAGCTCGTCGAGTACGCCGTCGAGCATCGAGCCCAGGAACACCGACATGATAGCGGGCGGGGCTTCGTTGGCACCGAGGCGGTGGTCGTTGCTAGCCGAGGCGATGCTGGCGCGCAGCAGGTCGCCGTAGCGGTGCACGGCCTTCACGGTCGTGATGAAGAAGGCCAGGAACTGGAGGTTTTCTTTGGGACGCTTACCGGGGGCGAGCAGGTTGACGCCCGTGTCGGTGCTCATGGCCCAGTTGTTGTGCTTACCCGAGCCGTTGACGCCAGCGAAGGGCTTCTCGTGCAGCAGCACCTTGAAGTTGTGCTTGAGGGCCACGCGGTCCATCACGTCCATCAACAGCTGGTTGTGGTCGATGGCCAGGTTGGCGTCCTCAAAAGTGGGAGCGCACTCAAACTGGTTGGGAGCCACTTCGTTGTGACGGGTACGCAGCGGAATGCCGAGCGAGTTAGCTTCTTCCTCGAATTCGAACATGAAGGCATGCACGCGGGGCGGAATCGAGCCGAAGTAGTGGTCTTCGAGCTGCTGGCCCTTGGCCGAAGAGTGGCCGAAGAGCGTGCGGCCGGTCATCACGAGGTCGGGACGGGCGTCGAAGAGCGCTTTGTCAACCAGGAAGTACTCCTGCTCGATGCCGAGCGTGGTGTTCACGCGCTGTACGTCTTTGTCGAAGTACTGGCACACGTCCACGGCGGCTTTTTCGAGCACGGCCAGCGATTTGAGCAGCGGGGCCTTATAGTCGAGTGCCTCGCCGGTGTAGGCCACGAAAATCGTGGGGATGCACAGCGTCTTGGCACCTACCGTTTCGATGATGAAGGCGGGCGAAGTGGGATCCCAGGCGGTGTAGCCGCGGGCCTCGAAGGTGTTGCGGATACCACCGTTGGGGAACGACGACGCATCGGGCTCCTGCTGCACCAGCGCCGAGCCTTTGAAGTTTTCGATCGGCCGGCCGTCGGAGTTGAGGTCGAAGAACGAGTCGTGCTTCTCGGCGGTAGCACCGGTGAGGGGCTGGAACCAGTGGGTGTAGTGGGTAGCGCCCTTGGCCATGGCCCAGGTTTTCATGGCCGAAGCCACGGCGTCGGCTACGTTGCGCTCCACGGGCGTGCCGTGCTTGATGGCCGCTTGCAGTTTCTTGAAATACTCGCCGGGCATGTTGGCCCGCATCGCTTCAAGGTTAAACACATTTTGCCCGTACGAGTCAGAGCGGCGGTTAGCCACGGGCTTTACCGTCAGCGCTTGGCGCTGGTCAACGAGTTCGAGAGCTTTAAAGCGAAGAATGGCCATACCTGCAAGCAGAAAATGAGAAAAGGGAGAAACTGTGGCAAAGGTAAAGCGGAGAAAGCTCGTTTTAGTGGCTCATACCCCTAAAAAATGGGCCTTTTTCCAAAATTTACCCCTGAGCTGACTCATTACCCTCTACTACACAGGGTCATTCTGCTTATAACACCCCAAAAATTATCCACCACCCAAATTATGGCTACCCGCGAAACACCGGCTTAACACTGGCCTGCCTCAGCTTATAGCCTCTCCCGCATCTCGGCTCGCACGATGTCAGAGTTGCCGCAGGTGCACAGCAGTCTATTAGGTAGTCTAATTTATTTATTTCAAAAAATACTTTTTTCGCTAAAATATTTTTTTTCAAACTCTATTGCAAGCGCTTGCGAATGTGCCTGACTCCGCTACTTTTGCCGAAGACGTTTACGAGAAAACACCCTGATTTTTCAGGGCATTGTTTCTTAAATTAGATAAACTACTTTGCTCTCACCTAAATTTTAGAAGCCGCTACCGCTAAAACTCATAGGATATTTTACCAGACAGGTCATTTTAGACAGTTGCCCTTACTGCTACCTAAAAGTCATTTTTCTTTCCAAGAATTAGTTTTTACCCGTCTACCCAATCCATAAAATCCATGAGAAAATCGGTACTCGCTACATTACTCACCCTCGGCGCTGCGCCGGCAATGGCCCAGACCGACTCTACTGACGTCGGCAAGCTGAGCATTTCGGGCTACATCGACTCGTATTACCTCACGGCGTTCAACCGGCCCAAATCGGGCAACCTACTGGGCGTGGACCAGCTGGCGGGCCGGGCCTTCGATCGGCTCCCCGACCAATTTGCGCTGGGGCTGGTGCAAACCAAGTTTACCTATTCCAACCGCAAGTCAGACGTCGTCATTGACCTGACCTTTGGGCCGAATGCGGAGCTGGGTAACTTCGGCAATACCACCGGCGCGCTAAACCTCTACCGCCCGCAGGCCCCCTACTCGGCGGCGCTCTACGGCACCTCGGCGGCCATCAAGCAGGCGTACTTCACGTACCGGGCTACGCCGAAGCTGAGCTTCACGGTGGGGCAGTTCGGTACCCACATTGGCTACGAAGTAATTGACGCGCCGCTCAACTACAACTACTCGCTATCCAACCTCTTCAATAACGGGCCTTTCTACCACGTGGGGCTGAAAGCGGCCTACAGCTTCAACGACCGGGCCGCGCTGATGCTGGGCGTGGTCAATAACTGGGACAACCTCACCGACGATAATACGCAGAAGTCGCTCGTCGGCCAGTTTATGTTTAAGCCGCTGTCTACCTGCACGGTGTACCTGAACTGGATTGGCGGCTACGCCGACGACACCTATCTCAACAGCTTAGTCAAAGCCAACACCCTACCGGCTCCGTTTGGCAACTACGTGCGCAATCTGTACGACGTAACGGCCAACTACCAAGTCACCTCCAAATTTTACCTGGGCCTCAACGCGGCCTACGGGCGTTACGATTTCCGCCCCGGCAGCGCGGCGCAGGAAACCCTGGTTGCCGATAAGTTTGGCAGCGCGCAGCCGACCTGGGGCGGGGTGGCGCTGTACAGCAACTACGCCTTTAGCGACGTGGTGGGCCTGGGCGTACGCTACGAGCATTTCGAGGACAAGCACGGCGTACGCTACCTGCAGACGGTGAACAACTCGCTGACCGTGACGGCCCCCATCACGCTGGCCTCGGGCAAGCTCACGCTGAAGCCCGAGTTTCGGATTGATACCGCGCCGGTCAACTACTACGAGAATTCCGACGGGCTGGGCCAACGGAGCCAATCTACCCTCGGGGTGGCCTTTATCTATAAATACTAGCCCGCCGGGCGGGCCCGGGGCGGTACCGGGCGCTTTTCTCTTCACTTACTGAGTTTTACTGATGCGCGCACTGCTTTGCTTGCTGGCGCTGGGGTGGCTGCTGACTTTTGCGGCCCACGGCCAGGCGCTGCCCACCGACGAGCGCGGCCGGGTGGCCTTCTACGAAGTGGTGCCCGCCGATAGCCTGCGCGCCGGCCTGCTCTACGCCCACGCCAAGGCCTGGCTGCACCGCCGGGGCTACGTACTCACGACGGCCGACTCCGCGGCTGGCCGCCTGGTGGCGACCAACGCCTTCGCGGTGTACGACCGGGGCTACATCTCCAAAAAGCTGCATGGTAAAATTCAGTACCACTTGACGGTGGAGGTCAAAAACGGCCGCTACCGCCAGCAGTTCAGCGACTTCGTGTTTGCCTACTACCACGAGGACCGCAACTACCGCTTCGTGCCCACCGGCAAAACTAAGCCACTCGAAGAGCCGACGGCCGCCGGCTGGCAAAAGCTCTGGGACGACCACCGCCAGGCCGCCCGCCAGGCGGTGGAAGGCTTCGCCGCCGAGCTTAAAACTGCGATGCTCGCCGTGCCCAAGCCCGTCGCCCAGCAGCCGCGCCCCACCGCCGAGTGGTAGGCCTTTATTCTTGTTTTTTACTCTCTTTCACCTTTTTACCCCCTACTCTTTATGCAAAAACCTAATTACATTCCCTTATTTCTGTTGCTGGCCGTGGGGCTCCTGGCCACGCTGATGCCGGCCCTGCCCACCAAAATCGTGACCGAGGGCATCAACACCGGCGATACCGCCTGGATGCTGTGCGCCACGGCCCTGGTACTGCTCATGACGCCCGGCCTGGCCTTCTTCTACGGCGGCATGGTGAACTCTAAGAACGTGATTTCAACCATGCTGCAAAGCTTCGTGGCGATGGGCATCATCAGCCTGCTGTGGGTGGTGGTGGGCTTCAGCCTGGCGTTTGGCGATTCCATCGGCGGCTTCGTGGGCGACCCGCGCACGTTCTTCCTCTTTAAAGGGGTGCTGGATGGCAAGCCCTGGTCGCTGGCCACTACCATTCCGCTGGTGCTATTCGCGTTTTTCCAAATGAAATTCGCCATCATCACCCCCGCCCTCATCACGGGCTCAATGGCCGAGCGCATCAACTTCAAGTCGTACATCGTATTTATTGTGCTCTTCAGCGTGCTCGTGTACGCCCCGCTGGCCCACTGGACCTGGCACCCCGACGGCTTCCTCTTCAAGCTGGGTGTGCTCGACTTTGCGGGCGGCACCGTGGTGCACATGTCGGCCGGCTGGGCCGCGCTGGCCTCGGCCATCTACCTCAAGCCGCGCTTTACGCACGGCAGCGAGCAGGTATTACCCCCGGCCAACATTCCCTTCGTGCTGCTGGGCACGGGCCTGCTATGGTTTGGCTGGTTCGGCTTCAACGCCGGCTCGGCCGTGGGGGCCAGCCCGCTGGCCGTGAGCGCCTTCGCCACTACCAACGTGGCTGCCTCGGCCGCCGGCCTGGCCTGGATTCTGTTTGACGTGGCGCGGGGCAAAAAACTGTCGGCACTGGGCTTCTGCATTGGGGCCGTGGTGGGGCTGGTGGCCATTACGCCCGCCTCGGGCTACGTGACGATCCCGGTGAGCATCTTCATTGGGGTGATTGCCGGCGCTACGAGCAACTTCTTCGCGCACCTGCGCTCCAAGTCGCGCCTCGACGATACCCTCGACGTATTCCCCTGCCACGGCATCGGCGGCATGGTGGGCCTGATCATGACCGGCATCTTCGCCAGCAAAGCCGTGAATTCGGCGGCCGTTGACGGCCTGGCCTACGGTGGCACCGAGCTGTTTTTGAAGCACATGCTGGCCCTGGTGATTGTTTCCGTCTTCACCTTCGGCGCGTCGTTCGCGCTGCTCAAGCTCACCGACCTCATCACGCCGCTGCGCGTATCGGCCGAGGAAGAGCGCCTGGGCCTCGACGTGAGTCAGCACGAGGAGCAACTGTTTGCCGGTGCTTAGCGGGAAATGATCTGCTCAGCGGACACGCCCTAACGCCTCACCAAGCTGGAGCTTGGTGTTACAGCCCAAGTGATAAAGCAAACTAAACTGAGTGCTGTACTATTTTTTAAAAAGCCGGAGCCGTTGCTCCGGCTTTTTTGTTAGGTAAAGCTCCGCTGGCGGGCTACCTGCCTCGCCGCATGTATCGGCCAGCCAACGAGCTAGCCGTATCTTTGCAAGCTTATGACTCCGCAAACCGTTGCTTTTTATACCCTGGGCTGCAAGCTCAACTTCTCCGAATCGGCGGCCCTGGGCCGGCAGTTTGAGGAGCGCGGCGTGCGCCGCGTCGAGTTTGAGCAGGGGGCCGACGTGTACGTCGTGAATACCTGCTCCGTCACCGACCACGCCGACCGCAAGTGTCGGCGCGTGGTGCAGCAGGCCCGCAAGCACAATCCCAACGCCTTCGTGGCCATCGTGGGCTGCTACGCCCAACTCAAGCCCGAGGAAATTGCCAACATCCCCGGCGTGGGGGCCGTGCTGGGCGCGGCCGAGAAATTCCGGCTGGCCGAGATTTTATCTGAGTTAGAGTTGCCGGCCCCGGGCGCGGCGGCCGGGCCGGGCCGGGTGTTTGCCTCGCCCATCAGCGCGGCGCACGAGTTTCACCCGGCGCAGTCGCTGGGCGAGCGCACCCGTACCTTCTTGAAGGTGCAGGACGGCTGCGATTACTCGTGCTCGTTTTGCACCATTCCGCTGGCCCGCGGGGCCAGCCGCTCGGGCAGCATCGCCTCGGTGGTCGAGCGCGTGGAAACGCTGGCCCGCCAGGGCGTGCAGGAAATCGTGCTCACGGGCGTCAACCTGGGCGATTTTGGCTTGCAGGGCCCCGAGCGGGAGCGCCGCGAGAACTTCACTCAGCTGGTGCAGGCATTGGATAATGTGGAGGGCATTCGCCGCTACCGCATCAGCTCGTGCGAGCCCAATTTGCTCACCGACGAGATCATCCAGACCGTGGCGGCCTCGTCGCGCTTCATGCCGCACTTCCACCTGCCGCTGCAAAGCGGGTCGGATAAGATTCTGGGCCTCATGCGCCGCCGCTACCGCCGCGCCCTCTACGCCGACCGCGTGGCCCGCATCAAGGAAGTGATGCCGCACGCGGGCATTGGGGTAGACGTTATCGTGGGCTTCCCGGGCGAGACGGAGGCGGATTTTCTGGAAACTTACCACTTCCTCAACGAGCTGCCCATCAGCTACCTGCACGTGTTTCCGTATTCGGAGCGGGCTAATACGCTGGCTCCTACCCTGCCCGGTCGAGTACCCGAGCGCGTACGCACCGAGCGCACCACGCAGCTGCGCAGCCTATCGGAAAAGAAAAAGCGGGCCTTTTATGAGCAGCACGCCGGGCTGGTCACGGAGGTATTGTTTGAGGATGATATTACCGATGGCCGCGTGGAGGGCTACACGCCTAATTACATCCGCGTGGCGGCCAAGTACGACCCGCTGCTGGTGGGGGAAATCAAGCCGCTGCGCCTGGCGCACGTGAACGCGCTGGGGCTGATGGAAGCGGAGGAAGTGGGGATCCTAGAACCGCTGATTTAACGGATTTAACGGATTTAACCGATTGCACGTTAGCTATTATCCCACAAAACGGCCTGTCATTGCGCTCGCAATGACAGGCCGTTTTGTGGGATAATAGCTTTTAGCACATTAGCAATTTTAAGTTTCAATACTACTACATTTACCAACTATTACATCTACACATTTTCTCTCTGCATTTTCAGTAATTTACCATTTCGTAGAGGACAGACTCAAAGGCGCTGGCATCGACGCTGAAATCGCCGCGGAAGGGGTTGTCCATGGCGGCGGTTAGGAAGAGTAGCGCGCCTAGTAGCATTGCAATCAGGCAGGTGAGGGCTAGCTGGTGGGTGGTGTCTTCGGCGTAGAAAAACCAGGAGATGGCCACGTTGATGGCGGCCCCCAGGATGAGTACCCACCACAGCAGGGGCGGCAGGTTGGCCTGGTCGCCGCGCAGGCGCAGGCGATGGGCCAGCAGTAACTCATTTACTTGGTTGATCGCCTGCTGATGCACGATTTGCAGGCGTGGCGTAGGCGGATCGAAGGCCAGGAAATCGTTTTTGAAAGTGCGCAGGATTTTACTGCTTTCCTGGGGCACAATGCCCCGGTGGTGCTCGGGCCAGTCTTGGTTGATGACCGACCGGACGTAGGTTTTCAGTTCCTGCTGATATAGCTGGCGGGCAGCGGGTGGGTAAGTCGCCATATCCTGGTAGAGCGCCGCCGTGATGGTGGCCTCGTTATCGACCTGGCCCGAGAGGGTTTGCGAATTGCTCCACACACCGGCGGCCACCAGCCCCAGCAGGATGCCGTAAATCACGCCCGACACGCCCAGGAAGTAGCTTACCAAGTCATTGTGCTCGGCCGAATCCTGGACGTGGGCACGCACCCAGGGCCGCAGCAGTAACATGCCCGCCACCGAGAAAAGCAGCGTGGCGCTGCAACAGCAAACAAATAGAAACCAGTTGGGTACGGCGTAAATCCAGTCCACTGCGCAAAAAAGGGATGGCCGGCCGGGCGCAAAAGCCCCCGGGCGGAAACTGGGCGGCATACGCCGCTAACTCGTCGGTAGTTACGAGCTCGTTTCCACCCGGGGGCTGGCGCTTACTGCATATGCACGCGAAACTTCCACACGTGCTTGTCGAGCTCGTAGCTTAGTTCCTGCAACTGGTTGGAAGTCACCTCATCGACTTTGCTCAGGTGGTCGATGCGCTGGCGCACGCGCCGGGCCACGGCGGTGATGCGCTCGGTCATGAGAATGAGCACCTGCTTATCGGAGAGGTAGCCACCGGGAAACTCGCCCAAGTTGGCGGTGGCGGCGACCACGGCGGTGCGGCCATCGACGGGATTACCTACTTGCAGCACGCGCTCGGCCAGGATGTCAGCGTATTTAAGGTAGGCATCGGCGTTGTCTTGCAGCTGCTCGTGCAACGGCAAATAGAGCGGGCCGCGCAGGTTCCAGTGGCACTGCTTCGATTCGTGGTAGAGCTCCAGCAGCTCCACTACGGTAGCTTGCAGGTCGTCGGTGACGGGCTTGCGCTTATCGGCCTCGACCGGAATGAGCGGGTCGGCGGCGGGGTTGCGGTAGTCGAGCTGGCCGTTGGTGGCGGGGGGCGGCGCGGGCGTGTTCATGGGCGCGGCCATGCCAGCGGGCGGCGGGGGCGGCGTTTGGGCGGCACGGCGGCTTTGGGCCTGGGCCTGGGGCGCAGTGGCCGCGAGCAGGGCCACGGTAGCGGCCAGCAGATAGGCTTTCATAAAAGGAGCGGGAAAAGGAAGGGCGGCACCGGGCGGTACCGTTGGGGTTAGTTGCGCCTGTAACGGGACCTTACCTTAGGGCTTTCTTAGTAGATTCTTAAAATCAGCTTAAATGCCCACCACCCCGGCTGGTCGGGGTGGCCGGCGGCGCTTCTGCGTCGTTACTTGCCGCGTATGCGCTTACTGATTATCGAAGACGAGCCGGGTATTGCCCGGTTTTTAAAGCAGGGATTAGAGGAGGAGGCTTATGAAGTAGACGTGGTAGCCAGCGGCCCCGAGGGCTTGGCCCAGGCCCAGACCCAGCCCTACGCCCTGCTGCTCGTCGATTGGATGCTACCCGGCCTTACCGGCCTGGAAGTGTGCCGCCAGCTGCGGGCCAGCGGCAGCACGACGCCCCTGATTTTTCTGACGGCCCGCGATACCGTCGCCGACACCGTGGCGGGCTTGCAGGCGGGGGCCAACGACTACATCAAGAAGCCATTTCACTTCGACGAACTGCTGGAGCGCATTCGGGTGCAGCTGCGGCCGGCGGGGCGGCCGCTTGAGCGCTTCACCCTCGGCCCCATCGTGCTCGACGTGAGTACCCACCAGGTGAGCAAGCACGGGCAGGAAATCAGCCTGACCCAGAAGGAATTTGCCCTGCTCGAATACCTGCTGCGCCACAAGGGTAAAGTCTGCCGCCGCCGCCAGCTCATCGAAAACGTGTGGGACATTCACTTCGAATACAACACCGGCGTAATCGACGTATACATGAACGCGCTGCGCAAGAAGCTGGGTCTGAGCAAGGACGACGACTACCTGCAAACCATTCGCGGCGTGGGCTACGCCGCCCGCGACTAATATGCACCTGCGCTTCAAGGACCGCATCGCCCTGTACTACGTGCTGGCTACGGCCGCACTGGTTGCGGCGGCCTACCTGGTGGTGTTTGGGGTGGTGCGCCACCGCGTGTACCTCGACCTCGATACGAATTTGCGCTACGAGGTGGCCAAGCACTTGCAGGAAGTGAGCGTGACGGGCGGCACGGCCCGCTTCACGAACCGCGAGGAATGGGAGGAGCGCGAACACCGCGAAGTGCAGGTTGACCCGGTATTTATTCAGCTCACCGACGCGCAGGGGCGGCTGCTCGAACGCTCGCCCAATCTCAAGGGCGAGCAATTACCCTTCGACGCTACGCCGGCCGGGCGGCGGCCCTTCGATGCGCAGCTGCGGGGCACGGCTATCCGGCAGGTGCAGGTGCGGCTTTCGCAGGATGGGCGGGCGGTGGGCTACCTGCTGGCAGCTATTTCGTCGGAGGCCGCGCAGCACGTGCTGGCCAGCCTGGGACTGGTGCTGCTGGGCTCGTATCCGGTGGTCCTGCTGGCGCTGTTTGGCAGCGCCCGGCGGCTGGCGGGGCGCAGCATCGCGCCCATTGCCGAGATTACGGCCACTACCAACCGCATCACGCGCAGCAATTTAGCTGAGCGTATTGCCCTGCCCCCGCGGCCCGACGAGCTGCACACGCTGGCCAGCGCCATCAACGGCCTGCTGCACCGCGTGGAGCAGGCCGTGGCCCGCGAAAAGCAGTTTACGGCCGATGCCTCGCACGAGCTGCGTACGCCGCTGGCCGTGCTGCGCGGCACTTTCGAAGTACTACTTCGTAAGCCTCGCAGCGCGGATGAATACGTGGCCAGCATCCGGCTGGGCATGGGCGAAATCGACCGCCTCACGCGCCTCGTGGAGCAGTTGTTGCTGCTGGCCCGCTTCGACGGCCCCAGCCAGCGCCTGAGCCGCCAGGAGCTGAGCGTGGCCGGCGGCGTGCACGAGGTACTGCACCGCCGCCGCGCCGACCTCAGCGCCAAGCACATCCGGGTAGAGGTCCAGGACGAGGGCACCGCGCCCATCGTCTCAGACCCTTACCTGGTCGATTTAATTCTGGACAACGTGCTAGCCAACGCCATCAAATATTCGCCGGCCGGCTCCACCATTACGGTGACGCTGGCCGCGGCTGGCCCGCGGCTCCGGTGCACCATTGCCGACCAGGGTATCGGCATTCGACCCGACGACCTGGCGCGCATCTTCGACCCACTTTATCGCTCCGAGGCGCTGGCGCACAAGCACATCGAGGGCACCGGGCTGGGCCTTTCCATCGTGGCCAAGGCCTGCGACTTGCTGGGTATCGAGCGGAGCGTGACGAGTGAGCTGGGGCAAGGGACCGTCTTTACGCTGGGTTTTCCGACGAAGGACGCCTCATTTAAAATTGCTAACTATTAGCTCTTTTCGAAACTTTGATAATGGAAGCCTTGGCTAAGTACAGTAAATAAATCCGTCCGTCGTGCTGAGCTTGCGAAGCATCTGCTCACGCTTAGACAAGCCACTCTAAGGTGAGCAGATGCTTCGCAAGCTCAGCATGACGGACGGGTCAGGCAAGGGCGACTTTCGCAACAGCTTCTACGGTTCCGGGCGAGGCTGCTAGCCCCGCGCCTTATTCCTCCACCGCTTTTCCGCCGTGAATCATATCCGACGTCACGTTGCGGCGCTTGGTCAGCTCATTGGCTACCACGCCTATCACGTGAATGAACAAAAAGCCGATGATCAGATACATATCCACCGTATGGATGGTCTTCAAGGTTTCTTCTAACGGGGCCAGCCAGGCTACTTTGTCGGCGTAGAGAATACCCAGGCCGGTGCCTACGATCACGACCAGCATGAGGTAGAAGGCCAGGTACGAGTACTTGACCAGCGTCGCCGCGCCGGCTTCGGCGCGGGCCTGCCGCAGCCGGTGGCCGAAGCGCTGCCGACCGGCGGCCGTGAGCTCGGCCAGCACGCGCAAAACCAGCAACCCGGCCAGGGCCACGCCCAGGTAGATGTGGTAGTCCCAGATGCGATGGCTCACGAGCTTGGAAATGGCTTTGGCCTGCTCCAGGCTGAGGGTAATACCGCCCTGGGCGGCCAGCTCCCGAATTTTGGGCCGCAGCCCGCGCACGTCGATAATAACGCGCATAAACCAGATTGTACTGAGCAAGCCGGTGATGACTAAGGCATTGCCCCAGTGCCAGATGCGCAGCGCGGCGGTATAGCGGGGGCGGATTTCTGTTGCTGTTTGGGTAGCAGGAGCGGCTAGGGTGGTAACTGTCGGCATTGAACTTACTAAAAAAAACTATTGGTTATCCTTGCGAGCGCAGCGCAGCAATCGCACTTGTTCAGCATCGCTAGTCGAGTAGAATGGCTTGAGCGCGCTCGCAAAGCCAGGCGTTGCTGGACGCCCAATGTGGCCCGTTAGTGCTGATTGCCCGAGTTATCCAGCGGATACGCCCCGAGGTCGCGGCTGGGGGGCGTGATGGCCGTGGCCCCGTAAGTGGCACTCAGCGGGATGCTGGGCGAGGTAGCCAGCGGCGCGAAGCTGGTAGTTCCCTTGCCGATAGCCGCCGAGCCGCTGCCGAGGCGGAAATTGGCCGTGCCGACGGTCGCCACCTCGCTCAGCCGCTGCACCGGGGCAGGCAGCGGGAAACCCACGAATTGCGGGTTGTTCTGCCGCAGCACGGCCGTGCCGTCGTACACCTGCCCGAGCCGGTAGCCGGCGGGCAAAAATGAGCCGGGGCGCGGAATGTCAGTGGGCTGGGGCTTGGTCAGGAAATTGGTGGGGTAGATTTCGTTGGCAATGCGCACCGAATCCACGTAGTTGAGGCTGTTACCATAGCGTAGATTAGCCGTATCGGCTATCACCAGCACATTGCCTAGGTAATTGCCCGAACCCACCACCCGGGGACCGTATTTGCAATTCACCATCAGATTATTATAAAAAATACCGCGCGCGCCCTGCTCGAAGCCAATCGAGCCGCCCCGGCCGGCGGCAGCCCGCCGGTAGCCACAGTGCACCAGCGTATTATTATAGACGGCCAGGTTGGCTTGCGGGTTTTTCCCCCCGCCGTTCGATACGCGCACGCCGTTGGTGGCGCTGCCCACGAAGAGGTTGTAGGCGACGTTGCCAGTGGTGCCCGAAAATGCGCTGATTCCTTCACCACCGGTTTTACCGCACTTCTCAAACGTATTGCGCATGATCTGTATGCGCCCGCCCAGCAAGGTCATCATATCGTTGGGGCTGCCGTAGAGCCAGGAGTCTTCCACCACCAGCACGCCGGCGGGGTTCTGGAAATACACGGGATTGGTATTCTTGTTGTTGGCAATGCCGGCCGAAAGTGGCGATACCAACACCACCCCGCCGCCAAACTCTACGTGCGTCCACTTGATGACCATTAGCGGGCAGGTGACGTCGCCCAGGATGCCGCCCCATTTCCCCTGGTAGGCCGGGTCGGTGGCGGGGCTGGCTCCCGGCTGGTCGGTTTTGGCCAGGCCCTTCACCGTGAAATATATCGGCTGCGCCTGGGTGCCCAGCGAGAGCAGCGTACCCTTCACTACGAAGTTGTAATTGCCTAAAAAGTTGATTTTCACCCCCGGCTGAATCACGAGCGTATCGCCGGCATTGATGATGACGTTGGCGTTCACGTCGAAGCTCTGCCCCTGCTGCATGGTGCCTTTGACGGCCCCACCCAGCGGCGCGGTATTATCGACGGGCTTACCAATGAGCAGGCGCGGGGCCGACAGCTCCACGGTTTCGACGGAGTCGGTGCAGCCGGCGAGGAGCGTGAGGGCCGCGAGGGAGATGGTGGGGAGAAGGCGGGAGAGGGTAGGCATATTTTTTTTGACTTAATCAGTTTATTTTGAAAGCAATACCAGTAAGTTCCCTGAATTAGTAGCCCCATGTAACACCAAGCTCCAGCTTGGTGAGGCGTTAGGGTATGCTCGCCGGACAAATCACCAAGCTGGAGCTTGGTGTTACACGGAACAGTAGCAGGCAACCCAATCTTTAATTCAAGCGAAAGCGCACGCCCAGCAGGTAAGAGCGATTGTACACGTCGCGCTGCACCAGGATGCGGTCGGCGCGGTCCTGGCCGGGAGCGGTGCGCAGGTCGCCGGCGGGGGCCTGCATCACTTCTACCACGGTGGCCGTGTTGAGCAGGTTGGTAACTTTGAGGAAGGCCGTGAGGTGAAAAGGCAGACGGGCTTCGGCCGAAAAATCGAGCTGGGTAGTAGCCCGCTGCCACTGGTCGAGGTCGCGGTAGGGCGACACGGCCACCAGGCGGCGACCCGTGTACACCACGGCCAGCTGGGCATCGAGGCCGCGGGTTTCATTCTTATACAGCAGGGCCAGGTTGCCGATGTGGTCGCTTTGCCCCTGTAGGGGGCGGGCCTGGGTGGGCGCGGTGGGGTAGTCGGCCGTGGGCGAGCCGGCATCGGCGGTAACGAGGTTGCCAGCAGCGTCGCGGTAGTACACGCGCTTGGTAGTGGTAATGGCCGAGTGCGTGTAGGTGTAGTTGCCGGTCAAGCCCCAGTGGCGGATGTACTTGGTAAACACCAGCTCTACCCCGTAATTGGTCGCCGTGCCGAAGTTGGTGGGCTGGTAGAAATACAGATTGCTCGACGACTGCGAGAAGCCGTATTCTATCGGGTTGCGCAGGCGCTTGTAGAAGGCCCCGGCCAGCAGCTGGGCGTGGGCCGGGCCGTAGTGCTCGTAGCGCAAATCGAAGTTATCGGCCTGAGTATGCTTAAGATTAGGGTTACCGGCCTGGGTGTAGTAATCGTTGTTGAGATCGTTCTGGGCGGGCACCAGCTCGAAGAGGTTGGGCCGGCTGATGCCTTTGAAATACGATAAGCGCAGGTTTTGCCGCTCGTTCAGCAGGTACTTGGCGTGCAGGCTGGGTAGCGCATCCACGTAGCGAATGGTGCCGCTGCGGCCCAGCTGGTCGTCGGGCAGCTGCGAGTCGTAGTGCTGGCGGGTGGCTTCGAGGCGCACGCCGCCCAGCAGCTGGAGCCGGTCGAAAAGCAGGATTTTTGCCTGGGCATAGCCCGCCCCGATGCGCTCGGTGGCGGCGTAGTTGTTGCCGTTAGTACTCTTTTCGAGCCCATTGTCGAGGTTGAAAACGAAGCGGGCCTGGCCGTAGGTCGTAAAGGGCTGCTGGTTGCTGGTGCCCACGCCGCTGGTCGCCGCGTCGAGGTTGTAGTAGTCGTAATAGTTGCTACGATTCTTCTGGCGCAGCAGGCCGCCCACGGTCACGTCGAAAGTAGGCGTGATGGCAAAGCTGAGGTTGGCCGCGCCGGTCAGGTCCTGGTCGTGGCTATGCTGCCAGAGGTGGGTAGCGGCCTGCACGAAAGTACCCTGCTGGGTATTGGCGGCGGTGGCGTTTTTACTGGTGACCTCCGTCACGTCGGGCGTGGCGAAGGTGGCGCGGGCGTAGCTGGCGGTCCAGTCGAAGTGCAGGCGCGGCAGCAGGGCGTGGTCGCCCTGCAAGGTTTCGGCCCACAATTGCTGGCGCTGCCAGCGGGCCTGGCGGCGGATGGGCACGTCGCCGCCCGTACCCAGGTCGTTGGTGCGAATAGTGCGGGCCTGGGCGTCGTCGAGGCGCAGGAGCAGCGAGTACAAGCCCAGCTTGTGGCGCTCGTTCAGCACGTAGTCGAGCTTGGCGTGCAGGCCGGCGCGGGTTTGCAGCAGCGAATATTCGCGGCGCTGGATCTCGTCGAAGGTGAAGACGTTGCCCGGGTTGGGCTGGCCCAGCGGGCGGTAAAACAACCGGTCGGAGCCCCGGTGGGTATTTTGTAGGCTACCGGCCACCAGCAGCCCCAGCCGACCGTCGCGGGTGCGGTTGCCGACGGTCAGGCTGAAGAGCGAATTTACCGGCACCTTCACCGCCGAAAAATCCAGCACCTGGCTCGAAAAATCGCCGGCCTGGGCCTGATAACCCGCCGGGTTGCGCTCGGCGGGCGACTGCCGCGCCAGGTTATTCGTATTGAAGCCCGCAAACGACCGGCTGGCAAACAGGTCGCTGTAGCCGCCCGCCGCCGTGGCCGCCACCACCAGGTGGTCGGGAGCCGATTTCATCACCATGTTCATGGCCCCGCCGATGGCGTCGCCTTCCATATTGGGCGTCAAGGCTTTCACTACCTCCAGGCGCTGGAGCAGCTCGGCCGGGAAGATGTCGAGCGGCACGTAGCGGTTGTTGGGGTCGGGGCTGGGAATCTTGACGCCGTTGACCAGCGTGTAGTTATAGCGCCGGTCCATGCCCCGGATGATGGCGTACTGGCCATCGCCGCCCGAGTTGCGCACCACCGATACCCCGCTGGCCCGCTGCACCACGTTGCCCGCCGTCACGTCGGGCGACAGCTCGATGGTGTGGGCCGAGAGAATGTTGAGCACGTTGTCGGCCCGCTGCTCGGTGCGCCGCGCCGCTTCCGTCGATTCGCGGTCGAGGTGCCCGGCCACGGTTACTTCGGCCAGCGCCCGGCCCGCTGCCTTCAGCCGGAAATCAGCCTGCTGGCGGCTCCCTTCGGCCAGGCTGAAGGTCTGCGTCTGCGTCTCGTGGCCCAGATTCTGCACCTGGACCACCACGGCTGGCCCGGCCGCCACCCGCAACAGGTACGTGCCATCGAGGCCGGTGGCCGTTCCCTGCTGGCTGGCCGGCAGCAGCACCGTCGCCCCAATAACGGGCTCGCCGGTAGCGGCGTCGAGAATGGTACCATGCAGCGTGGCGGTAGCCCCGCGGCCCTGGGCGATAGCGGTTCGGGCCAGCAAACCAGCCAGCGCAAAGAGTAGTAGAAAGCGGTAAAAAGCAGGCATTTGCACAGGATTGTTTGGACAAAACTACCCGTCGCTTTTCATGCAAAAACCACCTTTAGCATACTTTTAGGCAATGGTAATTAGACCGTTACATACCGGCTTTAGCTTTACAAAAAGGTAAAGCTTCGCGCTTTCGGGGCGCAGCATGAACAGCTATGTTTGGCCCGCGAATCGCCGCTCGCCCGCCGGGCGCTGGGTGTGGCCTACTACATCTGCTCGGTGCGACTTCTACCCCACCCTAGCAGCCAAGGGCTAGCGGCGCGAAGCGGGCTCTTACCCACACTGCTTCCTACCTAACCCGCCAACGGGCGGCCGTCTTTATCGAAGCGGTCGGTCTGGCAGTTTTTATCCTTGCCGTTTTTGTCTTTACCGGTGCAGATTTTAGTTTCGTAAGTCACTTCTCCCCGGGCATTTACCACCCGCACTATCCGGTCGAGCTGATGGTGCGGGTAGCGCTGGCTCACGGCCGTGTGCCCCAGCGGCGGAAAGGCCCGCGGGGGCACGTCGAGGCGGCTTTCGATTAGCTCTCCCCCCGGTGTCAGCCGCAAGGTGCCGCGCAGCTTGCGCTCGCCGGGAAGCCGGCCCTGGGCAGCACCCTGCTCAAACGTGGCCTCGTAACCCGCCGGGCAACGGTGCCAGGCCACGCGCCGGGCCTCGGGCTGGGCCTGGGCGAAAGCGGCCGCTACGGCGGGCGGGGCCTGCACCGGCTGCTGCGCTCGCGTCGGACTCGCTAGCAGTCCACAGCCCATAAGAATCAAGAATGTTTTCACTGCGTCGAAAGGAAAGAGATCGCCTCAGCCGACAGCATCACTTAGGATAACGGACCCATTGGCGTGTCTCGACTGGCAGTTCCGTCAAACGGAAATACTGCGTTGCCTATCTTAAGACCAACTTAAAACTTTCTTAAATCCCCGGTGCCATCCCGCCCCGCTGCCCGGCAGGTATAGGCGCCTAAACAGCCTACGCGCCCACTCTACTCCAGCAGCACTCAACGTCCGCGCTGCGGAATATTTTGCATTTTTCCACGATGGGTATCCTAGCGGTCAAAGCAGCCGCTAAAACACCCGGCCCAAAAGTCACTCACACGGGAGATTGCGGCAACGGCTACGAGTAAAAAGTGCTTGGCCAGTTCAGGGCACTAGTCGCTCAAATAGATGACCGTTGCAGCACGGCCACGAGCTGCTGCATCAGGGCCTGCTGTTCCAGCAAATGCTGGTTGCGCTGCTCGGCCAGCGCTAATTGGTGCTGGAGGTACTGCGTCTGGAGCGCCACCGCGAAATAGGCAGGATCGGGGGCGGCGGCCACCGCCGGGGCAGGAGCCGCCGCGCTGGCTGCCCCGGCAGGCGACGCGATAGGTGCTACCGGGACGGCAGCAGCTTGCAAAGGCGGAGCAGCCGGGGCAGGCGCGACCGTCGGAGCCGGAGCGGCTACTGGCGGCGGCACCGGACTTGCCGCGAGCGGGGCTGGCTCCTCGGTATCCAACAACGATGTTGTGGCTACCGGTCCGGCCGCGGCCGGTGGGCTGGCGGGGGCCGCTACCGCCGGGGCCACTGCTTCTGCGAGGGGCTTATCCGTTTTCATCATCGGCCCGGCACCTTCCATCAACCAGTCCTTTGAAACATTTGGGTACACCTCAAAAACCTTGCATAACAAGTCATAGCCAGGCTTATTACGCTCTTCGACCAAGTGCTGAATAACGGTCGCCGTTTTGTCCAGCGACTGGGCAAAGGCGTTTTTGCTCATTCCTAAATGTTGAATGAGCAGCGTGAAGCGTTGGCCGATTGACTGCGAAGCGGGCATTTGCACAAATGGTAAGTTGCACAAATGTATAACACAGCGAGTGGTTTACGTAGCTTCTGCTCGCGTTATGCAACTCGCTCGGCCAGATTCCGCCGTTACCCGGGTCATTAAAAAGCCCCAAAAGTCGCGGGGACTTTTGGGGCCACTTACTCGCCGCCATTTCCGGCGCGGATTACGAGCGCACGGGCTATTCGTAGCGTAGGCTGTCGATGGGGTCGAGCGCGGCGGCCTTACCCGCCGGGTACGACCCGGCCAGCAGCCCCACCGTAACGCAAATGGTGAGCCCCACTCCCACCCAGCCCCAGGGCACGAAGAAAGAGCTGCTGCCCGCCAGCACGGCCACGCCGTTGCCGGCGGCCACGCCCAGCAAGATACCAAACGCCCCGCCCAGCACGCAGATGACGATGGCCTCCAGTAAAAACTGCAAGCGTACCTGCCGCGCCGTGGCCCCCAGCGCCTTGCGGATACCGATTTCGCGGGTGCGCTCCGTCACCGATACCAGCATAATATTCATGAGGGCAATGCTGGCCCCGAGCAGGGCCAGGAAGGCGATAATGCCGCCCGCCAATTGCATTTTACCCGTAAGTGAGTCCAGGGTACTGGAGAGCGATTCGGGGCTTTCGATGTCGAAGGAATCTTCCTGACCGAGGCGGTCGTTGCGCACGGCGCGCATCACGCCAGTGGCCTGGCTTTGCAAGAAGCCCAGCGAGGCGGCGGTGGGTGTGGCCGTTTTCACGTCGTAGGTAAGCGCACCGTTGCGGGGCAACTGGTTGCCGGTTTCGAGCGGTACGAGCAGCATCCGGTCGGCTCCCGAGCCGCCCATCGTACTGCCGCTTTTTTCGAGCAGCCCCACTACCTGAAAGCGCTTGCCAAGCGCGTAAATGTATTTGCCCACCGGGCTCGTCTGCGGAAATAATTTATCCCGCATTTCCTCCCCGATGATGGCCACGTTGGCCCCCGTGCTCAATTCGGCCGGGGAGAAGGTACGGCCCTGGGTGAGCGAATAGCTTTGAATGCGCAGGTAGTTTTCGTCGCCGGCCACTACCTGCATATTGGGGTTGGTCTTTTGGCCGTTGGCTTTTACTTCGGTGGCCCCGCTGATGGCGGCCGACACGCCCACCACCGTGCCGGGCTCCCGGCGAGTCAGCTCTTTTTTATAAAGTGTGGCTTGCAGGTAGCTCAGCGGCGGGTACTGCTTGCTTTGCACGCCGCCGCGCCGCGAGCGGTTATTGTAGCCCTTGGCTTTGATTTCGAAGGCATTGGCCCCGAGGCTGGCGAAGGTTTCGCCCAGCGAGTTGCGCATGGCGTCGATGGCCGTGAGGATGCCCACCAGGGCCATCAGTCCGATACTCACGATAAGGGCCGTGAGAATAGTGCGCAGCAAGTTGCCGGAGATGGAGCGCAGCGCCTCACGGATATTTTCCAAAAAACTCATCGCAGATTTAACGGATTTAACGGATTACGGGGATACGCCTGTTGCGCAAGCTGACTAGGTGGGGTTTTGGGCATGGGGGGTGGCGGACAGACTTTTTTGGATAGGAGCGCGTTGGTAAGGGCAGCGGCCGTACCTTGAACTACGGTAGCGCGGGGCTCGTTTGCCCGGCTAGCCTCTTAGTCCCCAAAAGTATGTTGCTGAAGCGTCTTGCCCTCCTGTTGGCTTTGCTGGCCCCTACCCTGGCGGTCCGGGCCAACCATATTTTTATCCCGATGGATAATACCCAGAAGGAGCACCTCAAAGCCTATGGCCTGTGCTACTGGGCCTTAAGCAAGCAGATTGAGATTGACTGGCTGCTCAACTATAAAGGCGGCTCTTTTGCCTGCGAGGCCGAGCCCGCCGTGGAAAACGAGCTCAACGTGCGGGGCATCACCTTTCAAACCATTTCGGAGGCGCAGTACACCGGCATTTTGCAGCAAATCGCCGACCCCAACGCCAACATGGACATCATGAAGCTGGAGAAGGTCCCCAAAATCGCGGTGTACACGCCCAAGGGCAAGCAGCCCTGGGACGACGCCGTGACGATGGTGCTCACCTACGCCGAGATCCCGTACGATAAGATTTACGACGACGAGGTGCTTGCCGGCGTGCTGCCCAAGTACGACTGGCTGCACCTGCACCACGAAGACTTCACCGGCGAATACGGCAAGTTCTACGCCGCCTATCGCTACGCGCCCTGGTATCAGCAGCAGCAGCGCGAGGCCGAGGCGGCCGCCAAGCGCAACAACTTCAAGAAGGTGAGCGAGATGAAGGCCGCCGAGGCGGTGAAGATGCAGGAGTTTATCGCGGGCGGCGGCTTCATGTTCGCTATGTGTTCGGCCACCGACAGCTACGACATTGCCCTGGCTGGCCTGGGCGTGGACATGGTGGAAAGCATGTACGACGGCGACCCCGCCGACCCCAACGCCCAGCACAAGCTCAATTTTAACCGCACGCTGGCCTTTCAGAATTTCCAGCTGTACATGAACCCGATGCAGTACGAGTACTCCAACATCGACATGCAGCCCGGCGAGCGCGGCCTCTACGAGCAAAACGATTACTTCCAGCTCTTTACCTTCTCGGCCAAGTACGACCCGGTGCCGACCATGCTCACCCAGAACCACGAGAAAACCATCCACGGCTTCATGGGCCAAACTACGGCCTTCCGCAAAAGCCTCGTGAAGCCCGATGTCGTCATCATGGGGGAAAACAAGCAGGCGGGCGAGGTGCGCTACATGCACGGCACCCTCGGCAAAGGCACCTGGACGTTCTACGGCGGCCACGATCCCGAAGACTACCAGCACCTCGTGGGCGAGGAGCCCACCGACCTCTCGCTGCACCCCAATTCGCCCGGCTACCGCCTGATTCTGAACAATGTGCTATTCCCGGCGGCTAAGAAGAAGAAGCAGAAAACCTAGCGTTTACGGCCCCCACGACTACCAGTACTCCCCTATCCATTTTACTGCTTCCGTCATGCTGAGCTTGCGAAGCATCTTCTCACGCCCGGACAAGCTACCCGAACCTGACAAGATGCTTCGCAAGCTCAGCATGACGGAACGAAAGTGGAAAGGCAGGTAATATGGCAGCAAAAAGAGCGCCCGCGTTTCGTACGAAACGCGGGCGCTCTTTTTGCTGCTACGGGCTGTTTATCCCTTCGCCGTCAAGGCGATGTACGGGATGATGCACTCCTCCAACGATACGCCCCCGTGCTGGAAGGTATCCTTGTAGTAGTTCACGTAGTAGTTATAGTTGTTGGGGTAGGCAAAGAAATAATCGCCGAGCGTGAAGACGTAGGCCGTGCTCACGTTTTCGCGGGGCAGGAAAATGCTTTCCGGCTTGCGCACCACGTAGATGTCGCGGCTTTCTTCGAAGCCCAGGTTACGGCCGTGCTTGTAGCGCAGGTTGGTGTTGGTATTGCGGTCGCCCACAATCTTGTACGGGCGCTTTACCCGGATGGTACCGTGGTCGGTCGTGATGATGAGCTTGCCTTTTTTCTCAGCGATGATTTGCAGCATCTCGTAGAGCGGCGAATGCAAAAACCACGAGCGGGTGAGGCTACGGTAAGCGCTTTCGTCGGCGGCCAGCTCGCGAATCATCGCCATGTCGGTGCGAGCGTGCGAGAGCATGTCCACGAAGTTGTAGACGATGACGTTGAGCTTGTAGTTGTTGTGCAGGTTACTCATCTTACCCAGCAAGTCTTTGCCAGCCTGCAAGTTGGTAATCTTATGGTAGCTGTGCTTGGCCTTCTGGTTGTTGCGCTGGAAGTTGATTTCCAGGAACTCCGCCTCGTGCAGGTTTTTACCTTCCTCGTCCTCGTCCCACACCCATAAGTTGGGGTACTTCTTTTGAATCTCCCCAGGCATCATGCCGGCGAAGATGGCGTTGCGGGCGTAGGCGGTAGTAGTCGGCAAGATGCTGTAATACAGCTCTTCCGTGTCAACAGTAAACAGCTCGGCAATGGTGGGTTCGAGCACTTTCCACTGGTCGTAGCGCAGGTTGTCGATGAGCACGAAGTACACCGGCGTATCGCCGGTCTGCTTCATCAGTGGGAACACTTTCTCCTTGAATACCTGGTGCGACATCATGGGCGCGTCCTTGTCGCGGCCGTTCACCCAATCCTCGTAGTTCTCGATAATGAAGCGGCCGAAGTAGGTATTGGCCTCGTCCTTCTGCATGTTGAAAACCTCGGCCATGCTCTTACCCTCGGTTTCATTTATTTCCAGCTCCCAGTATGTCAGCTTTTTGTACACATCAACCCACTCCGAGGGCGAGAGGCGGTCGGAAAGCTGCATCCCGAGCTGGCGGAAATCGCGCTGGTAGCCCGAGTTGGTGGCTTCCGTAACGAGGCGCTTGTTGTCGAGCACCTTTTTTACCGACAGCAGAATCTGGTTGGGATTTACCGGCTTGATGAGGTAGTCGGCGATTTTGGCCCCGATGGCACCCTCCATGATGTGCTCTTCCTCGCTCTTGGTAATCATGACCACGGGCAGCGTGGGGCGCACGACCTTGATTTCAGTGAGCGTTTCGAGGCCGGTAAGGCCGGGCATATTCTCGTCCAGAAACACCAGGTCGTAGGTATTTTCCTGCACCTCTTCCAGCGCATCGGCCCCAGAGTTGACGGGCGTCACATCGTAGCCTTTCTCCTTGAGAAACAGAATGTGCGGCTTCAGCAGATCAATTTCGTCGTCGGCCCAGAGAATGGAGTATCGTTGCATAAGTGGGGGCGCGGAGGCGGGCTGCGCGCATCGGGTAAGTAGGTAATCGGTAGCGGTCCTAACGGCCGGGGCCCCTCCCCTAGTATCCGGGAACGTGGGCAGGCAGTCCGTAGCTTTACCGGAAAACAGGGGTTTGGGTTCTTAAAAGTGCAGCTTAGTCGGCTAACTGGCCGTAACTACCGGCCAATGCCCCTGGCTGGCTAGCTGGGCCACGGCCCATTCAAGATGAATAAAAAGAAGATTTTCAACGACCCGGTGTACGGGTTCGTCACGGTTCCGACCGAACTATTATTCGACCTTATTGAACACCCCTATTTCCAGCGGCTGCGGCGCATTCAACAGCTAGGGCTCACCAATTTTGTGTATCCGGGGGCGCTGCACACGCGCTTTCACCACGCGCTGGGGGCCATGCACCTCATGCAGTTGGCCTTACGCACGCTCAAGGATAAGGGCGTAAAGATCTCGGCGGCCGAGGGTGAGGCGGCTCAAATTGCCATTCTGCTGCACGACATCGGGCACGGACCACTTTCGCACGCGCTGGAAACCAGCATTTTCCAGGACGTGCCGCACGAACAGTTGTCGCTGTTTCTGATGGAACAGCTCAACGAGCAGTTTCCCGGGCAACTGACGCTGGCCATTGAGATGTTCAAGGGCAGCTACGGGCGCGCCTTTTTCCATCAACTGGTTAGCTCGCAGCTGGATATGGACCGGCTCGACTACCTCAACCGCGACTCGTTTTACACCGGCGTGCAGGAGGGCCGGCCGGGGGCCGACCGCCTCATCAAGATGCTCCAAGTGGTGGATGAGCGCCTCGTGCTGGAAGAAAAGGCCGTGTACTCGGTAGAGAATTTCCTGGTGAGCCGCCGGCTGATGTACTGGCAAGTATATCTGCACAAGACGGTTACGAGCGCCGAGCAGATGGTTATCCGGGTGATGCAGCGCGCCCGCGACCTGGCCCGCGCCGGGGTTGCCGTGCCGGGCAGCAGCTGCCTCACTTACTTCCTGGGGCGGGCCGTCACGCTGGCTGAGTTTGAGCACAACCCTACCATCCTGAGCCACTTCACACAGCTCGACGACATCGACATCTGGGCGGCCATCAAGCAATGGGCCAGCCACCACGACAAGGTACTGAGCTTTTTAGCCAAAAGCCTGCTCAACCGGCAGCTTTTCAAAATTGTCATCAGCCCCGAGCCCTACGACGACGAATTTCAACTCGGCATCGTGGAACTGATTGCCGAGCATTTTGGCCTACCCGCCGAAGAGGCCAGCCAACTCATGATCACCGGCCGCCTCAGCAACACGGCCTACGACCCAGCCAGCCACGAAACCATCAACATCCTCACCAAGCTCGGTAAGGTGGTGAACGTGGTAGAGGCTTCGGACCTGCCCAATATCCGGGCGCTGAGCCAGAAAGTGCAGAAGTATTACATCTGCTATCCGAAGGAGATTTTGTAAATCTCCTTCGCGGTTATTTCCAGCTCTTTAAACTATTACCAGCCAGCTGAGAACTATTCGTCATTGCGAGCGCAGCGAAGCAATCACACCCGAACGGCTATGCTGAATAGAGGCGATTGCTTCGCTGCGCTCGCAATGACAGATTAGAGAAGCCCCTAAAGCTTCATCTGCTTATTTCTGCACGAATTTCTTGCGCAGTTCCAGAATTTGCTCCTTGAACTTCTTATCCGAGTCTATCATATCGGACACCGTTTGGACGGAGTGGATAACCGTGGCGTGGTCGCGGCCCCCAAAGTGGTAACCAATGGTTTTGAGCGAGTGGTTGGTGTGCTCCTTGGTGAAGTACATGGCCACCTGCCGGGCCGTAACTATCTCTTTTTTACGGGTTTTCTCCTTCAGCAAGGACACCGGAATGCTGAAATAGTCGGCCACCGTTTTCTGAATGAAATCGACGTTGACCTCGGCCTCTACCTCCTCGATGATGTGGCGCAGGGCCCCCTTGGCCATGTCGAGGTCGATATCGCGGCGCGTGAGCACGCTCTGGGCCAGCAGGGTAGTGAGCACGCCTTCGAGCTCGCGCACGTTGGTAGGTACGGAGTGCGCCAGGTACTCTACCACCTGCGGCGCGATTTCCATACCGTCCTGCTGGGCCTTGTTTTGGATGATGGCCACCCGCGTTTCGAAGTCGGGGCTTTGCACGTCGGCGGTGAGGCCCCACTTGAAGCGCGAGAGCAGGCGGTCTTCGAGGCCGCTGAGCTCGCGCGGGGGGCGGTCGCTGGTCATGACAATCTGCCGGCCGCCCTGGTGCAAGTGATTGAAGATGTGAAAGAACATCTCCTGGGTCTTGCCCTTGTTGGCCAGAAACTGCACGTCGTCGAGGATGAGCACATCCACGAGCAGGTAGAAGTTGGCGAAATCCTGCACGGCGTTGCGTTGCAGGCTTTCGATAAACTGGTTGGTGAACTTCTCGGCCGAGACGTAGAGGACGAATTTCTCGGCGTTGGTAGCCTTGATGTGGTTGCCAATGGCCTGCACAAGGTGCGTCTTGCCCAGGCCTACGCCGCCGTACACCATCAGCGGGTTGAAGGCGGTGGTGCCAGGCTTGTTAGCCACAGCAAGACCGGCCGAGCGGGCCAGCCGGTTGCAGTCGCCTTCTACGTAATTATCAAAGGTATACGTCGTATTGAGCTGCGACGGCACGATATTACGGTCCATCGTCTTGGCCGCGTCGAAGGGGTTGCGCAGGGGCGCGGCACCGGCCTTGGCAGCGGCCGTGGCGGCCCCGGCCCCGGGTACCAAGTGGCGGGCGGCGGGCGCCGTCGGGCGGGTAGCCACGCTGCCCCCGGGCGCGGCCCCGTAGCCGGGCGAAGGCCGGCTCTCAGCGGCTAGCGGGGCGCTGGGCGCGGCCTTGCGGGCGGGCGGCAGGTGCATGGCGCGGGGCGGGGCCTGGGCGTTGCCCTGGTCTACTACCACGCTGTATTCCAAGCGCCCTTCCGGCCCCAGCTCCTGGTAAATAGCCCGCTTCAGCTCCTCCACGTAGTGCTCTTCGAGAAACTCGTAGAAGTACACGCTCGGCACCTGAATAGTGAGTACCCGGCCTTGCAGCTCGACCGGCGCGATGGGCTCAAACCAGGTTCGAAAGCTTTGCTCCCCCACCTCGGCGCGGATGGCGCGCAGGCAATTGGCCCAAACGGTGCGGAAGTCTTGCGACATGAGGTAAAAACTACGAACCCGGCCAATACGGTCGGCGGCAAAAAAAAGCTTCCAAGAAGTGATGATTTAGTAATCGGCACCGCTTGGGGGGGACAAATTTGCGCATAAACGAGCAGACAAAAAAGCCGCCCAATGCTTGCCCATGTGGCGCCGCTAGCAGGTGGTAGTTCCCACGGGCAGCACCAGCGCCCCGGTGGCTCGTACCGGCTGCGCCCCGCGCCGCATCTCGAAGTCGATGCGCCCCAGGTTGATGCCCGACCAGCCCACTTGGTTGATGAGCGTGACGTGGCCGTTGGGGCCGGTGATGGGCTCGGGGGCGGGCATGAAGGTGTGCGTGTGCCCGCCCAGAATCAAGTCGATACCACCCACCTGGGCGGCGAGCTTACGGTCGTCAATCTTCTCGCTCTCATACTTGTAGCCGAGGTGCGACAGGCAGATGACCATGTCGCAGCGCTCGCGCTCGCGCAGCTGCTGCACCTGGGCCTTGGCCACGGTCACGGGGTCGAGGTACTGGGTGGTGCCGAAGTTCTTATCGGCCACCAGGCCCTTCAGCTCGATGCCCAGGCCGAAAACGCCGATGCGTGCCCCGGCTTTTTCAAAAATTTTGTAGGGCGCGAAGCGACCGGCTACCGGCGTGTTGCTGAAATCGTAGTTGGCAATTAAAAAAGGGAAGCCGGCGTTGGGCAGTTGCTTCTGCAAACCTTCGAGACCGTTATCGAAGTCGTGGTTGCCGAAAGTAGCGGCGTCGTACTTCATGCGGCTCATGAGCTTGTACTCAATTTCGCCCAGGAAGAAGTTAAAATACGGCGTCCCCTGCCAGATGTCGCCCGAATCGAGTAACAGCACGTGCGGCTCCTGCTTGCGGATGCTGTCGATGAGGGCCTCCCGGCGTGCCATGCCCCCCAGCCCGGCCCACTGCGGGGCATTGTCGGGGAAGGGCTCGATGCGCGAGTGCATGTCGTTGGTGTGCAGAATAACGAGCCGGGCCGGACCGCTGGCGGCGTTGGCCAGCAGGCTGGGGCCGAGCAGGCTGAGGCCCGCCGTACCCAGCAGGGATTTTTGCAGAAAGTCGCGGCGGGAGGAAGACAAAGAGGTAGACATAATATTTGGCACGGCCGGCGCAGCCGAGCGGCAAGTTAATAGGGTTGGGTAGCGGGCACCCAGCATTCCCTCCCCCAAATTTAAGCCACCCGGTCAACATGTAGGGTAAGCTTTAGC
The DNA here is from genome assembly GCA_913776615.1 of uncultured Hymenobacter sp. Taxonomy (GTDB): domain Bacteria; phylum Bacteroidota; class Bacteroidia; order Cytophagales; family Hymenobacteraceae; genus Hymenobacter. The sequence continues at coordinate 27,739 of CAJYPK010000027.1, read as the reverse complement.
TTGCCCGGCGTCTGGTGGGCCGCGGCTCGCCTAGCGCCGGGCAAGCTAAAGCTTACCCTACATTTCTTATCCATAAAATTTGCTTAAAGGTTTTTGCATGTTGCGGAAACACGCTGTTACCTTTGGTTGCTTCTGCCGAGGTTTTCAGCTGCACTTATTGGGTAGCTTTCGCCTTTTTTCAGTCCCTAGCCCCTACTGACCCCATGCGGCAACCACTGGCCACCCTGCTGCTCGGCTGCGCCGGGGCGCTGCTGCCGGCGGCAAGCCGCGCGCAGCTTTATGCGAAGAACAATTACGCGGTGATCGCGGCGGGCAGCACCCCGGCGGCCGTAGTGCGGGCGGCGGCGACGGTCACGCCCTCGGCGCGGCAGCTGCGCTGGCAGCAGCTGGAGCTGACAGGGTTTCTGCACTTCGGCATGAACACCTTTACGAACAAGGAGTGGGGCGACGGGACGGAGAGCCCGACCCTGTTCAACCCCACGGCACTCGACGCCGGGCAGTGGGTACGCACGTGCAAGGCGGGTGGCATCAAGCAGGTGATTATCACGGCCAAGCACCACGACGGCTTTTGCCTGTGGCCGTCGAAGTTTACCGAGCATTCGGTGAAAAACAGCCCCTGGAAAGGCGGCAAGGGCGACGTGGTGCGGGAAGTGGCCGACGCCTGCCGGGCGCAGGATATGGGCTTCGGCGTGTACCTCTCGCCCTGGGACCGCAACTCGCCGTACTTCGGCGACTCGGCCAAGTACAACAACTACTTCATCAATCAATTGACGGAGCTGCTTACCAACTACGGCCGGGTGGATGAGGTGTGGTTTGACGGGGCCAACGGCGAGGGGCCGACCGGCAAGAAGCAGGTCTACGACTTCAACCGCTGGTACGCGCTCATTCGCAAGCTCCAGCCGACGGCGGTTATCGCCGTGATGGGGCCGGACGTGCGCTGGGTGGGCACCGAGTCGGGCGAGGGCCGCACCACGGAGTGGAGCGTGGTGCCGCTCGATGCCCAGCGGCAGGATAAGGTGGCCGCCAACTCGCAGCAAAACGTGGCTTTTGCGCCGAAGAATATGATGGGCGACGACCTGGGCAGCCGCGCCAAAATCAAGGACGCCCCGGCGCTGGTGTGGTACCCGGCCGAGGTGGACGTATCTATCCGGCCCGGCTGGTTTTATCACCCCGCCGAAGATAGCCAGGTGAAAACGCCGGCGCAGCTACTGGCTATTTACAACAGCTCGGTGGGCCGCAACGGGGTGCTGCTGCTCAATATTCCGCCCGATAAAACCGGCCTTATCAAACAGGAGGATGCGGCCAGCCTCCGGGGCTGGAAGGCCGCCCTGGATCAAACGTACGCGAACAACTTACTGAAGAGCAGCCAAGTTAGCGGCCCCAACGCCCAGCAGGGCGCGGCGTTGCTCGATGCCAATTACGCTACCTACTGGACTACCCCCGGCCGCGATACCACCGCCACGCTGAGCTTCGCGCTGCCCGCGCCGCGGGTATTCGACGTGCTACAATTGCAGGAAAACATCACGGTGGGCCAGCGGATTGAGCGCTTCGCGCTCGAATACCAAAGCGGGACGGAGTGGAAAACGGTGGCGACGGGCACCACCGTCGGCTACAAGCGCATCCTCAAGTTTGCGCCGGTACGGGCGCAGCACCTGCGGCTGCGCATCCTTTCCTCGCGCCTCAACCCTACCCTTTCGGCCGTCGGGCTCTACAAGCAGGCCGAAGCCAAGTAATCGTTATTTTTACTAGCCAGTCAGTTATCATGAAAAAAGCCACGCTCGCCCTGGCGCTGCTCGCGGCGGCCAGCGCCCTGCCCGCCCACGCCCAGCAACAAGGCATTCACCAGCAATCGACCGAGTACGAGGCCCCTACCGACCCGCTCGTGGTGCAGAAGCTGGACAAGTGGCGCGACCAGAAATTCGGGCTCATCCTACATTGGGGTCTGTACGCCGTACCGGGCATTATCGAGTCGTGGAGCATCTGCTCGGAAGACTGGATTGAGCGCGACAGCACCATCGCCTACGAGGATTACAAGAAGCGCTACTGGGACTACAGCAAGCAGTTCAACCCGGTGAAATTCAACCCCGAGCAATGGGCCAGCGTGGCGAAAAAAGCGGGGATGCGCTACCTGGTGTTCACGACCAAGCACCACGACGGCTTCAACATGTTCGACACCAAGCAGTCGGATTTCAAGATTAGCAGCGGGCCGTTCAAGGACAACCCACGGGCCGACGTGGCCAAGTACGTATTCGATGCCTTTCGCAAGGAAGGCTTCATGATTGGGGCCTATTTCTCGAAGCCCGACTGGCACTCGCAGGATTTTTGGTGGTCGAAGTACGCCACGCCCAACCGCAACGTCAACTACGACATTAAAAAGTATCCGTGGCGCTGGAAGAAGTACCAGGACTTCACCTACAACCAGATAAGCGAGCTGATGCACAACTACGGCAGCATGGACATCCTGTGGCTGGATGGCGGCTGGGTGCGGCCCAAAGAAACCGTGAACGCCGAGGTGCGCTCCTGGGGCGCGCCCATCCCGGAGTTCAGCCAGGACGTGAACATGCCGCGCATCGCCACGATGGCCCGGCAGGCCCAGCCCGGCCTGCTGATGGTGGACCGCACCGTGCACGGCCCCTACGAAAACTACCAGACGCCCGAGCAGCGCGTGCCCGACAAGCCCCTGGCCAACCCCTGGGAAAGCTGCCTGACGCTGGCCAACAACTGGGGCTACGTACCCAACGACGTGTACAAGTCGCCGGCTACGATTGTGCATTCGCTGGTTGAGGTGGTGGCCAAGGGCGGCAGCCTGCTGCTGGGCGTCGGCCCCCGCCCCGACGGCACCCTGGACCAGGAAGCCGTAACGCGCCTCGCGGCCATCGGCAAGTGGCTGGACGTGAACGGCCCGGCGATTTACAATACCCGAGCGACGCCCCGCTTCCAGGACGGCCGCACCTACTTCACCCAGGGCAAGCAGGGCACCCGCTATGCCATCGCCTGCCTGCCCGAGAAGCAAGCCACCCCCGCTACCCTATCCTGGACCGGCAACGTACCCAAAAAGGGCGCGAAAATGACCCTGCTGCAAACCGGCAAGGAAGTGAAATGGACGGCAACCGGCGACAAGGTGACGCTTCAGCTGCCCGCCTCACTAGCCAAGCAAGCCGGCACCTACCCGGCGCTGGCCTTTGCCTACGCGGCCGAATAAGCAGCGAGCCGCTCCTCTAGCAAGTATCTCATTTTTAAGATCCTGATGCCTAACCACCTCGCGCTCGGCCTGGCCCTGCTCAGCGCAACCGCCGCCAGTGCCCAAGCTCCCAAGCCGCTTTACCAAGACCGCCGGGCCCCCACCGAAGCCCGGGTCAACGACCTGCTGGGCCGCATGACGACGGAGGAAAAAGTAGGCCAGCTCTCGACGCTGCTGGGCTGGGAGATGTACCAGAAAGACGGGCAAAAAGTAGGCATTAGCGCGGCGTATAAAAAGGCGGTGGACGAGCGCCACATCGGCGCGCTGTGGGCGACCCTGCGCGCCGACCCCTGGACCCGCAAGACCCTGCTCACCGGCCTCAATCCCCGACAGGCCGCCGAGGCGACCAATGCCTTGCAGAAATACGTGGTGGAGCACACTCGGCTGCACATTCCGTTGCTGCTGGCCGAGGAATGCCCGCACGGCCACATGGCCGTCGGCACCACGGTATTCCCGACCTCCATCGGCCAGAGCAGCACCTGGGACCCGGCCCTGATTCGGCGCATGGCGGCCGCCATCGCCCAGGAGGCGCGGGTGCAGGGCGCGCACATCGGCTACGGCCCGGTATTGGACCTGGCCCGCGAGCCCCGCTGGTCGCGGGTGGAGGAAACCTACGGCGAAGACCCCGTACTCAACGGCCAGATGGGCGTGGCGATGGTGCAGGGCTTCCAAGGGAGCAGCCTGCAGAGCGGCGTCAACGTGGTATCTACGCTCAAGCACTTCACGGCCTACGGCGTGCCCGAGGGCGGCCACAACGGCGGCAGCATCAGCACCGGCTACCGGGAGCTATTTCAGAGCTTCTTGCCGCCGTTTCGGGCGGCGGTGAAAGCCGGGGCGCAATCCGTGATGACGGCCTACAACTCCATCGACGGGGTACCGTGCTCGGCCAACTCTTTCTTGCTCACCGACGTGCTGCGCCAGCAATGGGGCTTTAAAGGCTTCACGGTGTCGGATTTGGGCAGTATTTCGGGCCTGGCTAACAGCCACCACGTCGCGGCCACCCCGCCCGCGGCAGCGGCGCTGGCCATCAACGCCGGCCTCGACGACGACCTCAGCGGCTACGGCTACGACAAGGAGCTGTTGGCCGCCGTGCAGCAAAAACTGGTGCCGCCCGAGGTGCTGGACCGGGCCGTGGGCCGCGTGCTGCGGGTGAAATTTGAGATGGGGCTGTTTGAAAACCCCTACGTGGACCCCAGCCAGGCCGCCAAGCTGGTGCGCACCCCGGCCAACGTGCAGCTGGCCCGGCAGGTCGCTCAGGAATCCGTGGTCCTGCTCAAAAACGACAAAGACCTGCTGCCGCTGGCCAAGACCGTGCAGCGCATCGCCGTTATCGGTCCCAACGCCGATAACATGTACAATCAGCTCGGCGACTACACCGCTCCCCAGCCCGAAAGCAACGTAGTGACGGTGCTCGAAGGCATTCGGGCCAAGGTGCCCGCCGGTACGCAGGTACTTTACGCGAAGGGCTGCGCCATCCGGGATACGGCCAGCGCCAATCTTGCCGAGGCCGTGGCCGCCGCCCGACAAGCCCAGGTGGCCGTGGTAGTACTCGGCGGCTCCAGCGCCCGCGACTTCAAAACGGAGTACCAGAGTACCGGCGCGGCCACCGTCACGGCGGCGGGGACGCAGGCCGTGAGCGACATGGAAAGCGGCGAGGGCTACGACCGCGCCACCCTCGACCTGCTGGGCAAGCAGCAGGCGCTGCTGCAAGCGGTGGTGGCCACGGGCACGCCGGTGGTGGTCGTCCTCATCAAGGGTCGCCCGCTGAACCTCAACTGGATGGCCGCCCACGTGGCCGCCGTGCTCGACGCGTGGTATCCCGGCCAGGAGGGCGGTAACGCGGTAGCCGACGTGCTGTTTGGCGACTACAACCCCGCCGGCCGCCTGCCCATCTCGGTGCCCAAGAGCGTGGGCCAGCTCCCGGTGTACTACAACGCCCGGCGCCCCGCCCCGCACGACTACGTGGAGGTGGATAGCAAGCCGCTCTACAGCTTCGGCCACGGGCTGAGCTACAGCAAGTTTGAGTACTCCGACTTGCAGGCCAGCCCCGTCGAAAGCCCGGGCGCGGTGCGGGTGCAAGTGCGCTTCAAGGTAAAAAATACCAGCCAGCGGCCCGGCGATGAGGTAGCCCAGCTCTACCTCGGCGACGACGTCAGCTCGGTAGTCACGCCCGCCAAGCAGCTCCGGAAATTTCAGCGGCTGACGCTCAAGCCTGGCGAGCAGCAGGAGGTCGCCTTTGAGCTGACGACCGAAGATTTGATGCTGCTCAACGGCAGCCTGAAATGGGTGGTCGAGCCCGGCACTTTCACGCTGCACGTGGGCGCTTCTTCGGAGGATATCCGGCTCAAAACTCAGTTCAGCGTAGCGCGGGGAGTGGAGAATATTGCGCAGTAGCAGTAAGTAGAAAATATAGGACGGAGTGGTACTCTATTTCTACACGCGTCGATAATGCGGGAATGCACCCCGCGTCATCGATACTAATCGCCGTTTATTTTCCGGAACGCCCGTTTGCTCAGCTTCTACTTCATGAAACAGCCCTTGCTACTCGCCCTGCTGGGGCTGGGCCTGCCCGCGCCCAGCCTGGCCCAACGCGCGTGGACCATTGCCAAGCAGGAATTGCTTTTTACCGCGCCGCCCTTCCGGCAGTGCCACGCTTCCACGCTGGTGGAAATTAAGAAAGGCAAGTTTCTGGTAGCGTGCTTCGGCGGCTCCCAGGAAAGTCGGCCCGACGTGTCTATCTGGCTGGCCAGCTTCGACAAACACGGCGCTTCGACGCCGCAGCGCGTGGCCGATGGCGTAGTGAGAGATACGCTGCGCTACCCGGCCTGGAACCCGGTATTGTTCCAGGTGCGCGGGGGCGACCTACTGCTATTCTATAAAGTAGGCCCCAACCCGCGCGAGTGGTGGGGCCTGGTCAAAAGCTCGGCCGATGGTGGGAGCACCTGGTCGGCGGCTCGGCGGCTGCCGCCGGGTATCCTGGGTCCCATCAAAAACAAGCCCGTGCAACTAGCCGACGGTACCATCCTGGCCCCGTCGAGCGTGGAGCAGGCCGACGGCCGCTGGAAAATTCACCTGGAAAAATCCATGGACCGCGGGCAAACGTGGCAGCTCGTCTCCGTCGATGACGCCTCGCCGCTCGACGTCATTCAGCCGAGCATCCTCACCTACTCGGGCAACCGCTTGCAGCTGCTGTGCCGCAGCAAGCAGGGTCGCATCGTGGAGTCGTGGTCTACCGACGGCGGCGCACACTGGAGCCCGCTCGCGCAAACGGCGCTGCTCAATCCGAATTCCGGCACCGACGCCGTAACGCTCAAAAACGGCACCCAGCTACTAGTGTACAACCCCGCCCTGCCGGGCAAGGACTGGTTTAACGGCCGGGGCAAGCTGCGGGTGGCCGAATCGACCGACGGCGTGGCCTGGCACGACGTCGCCACGCTTGAAGACGGCACCACTGAAGAATACAGCTATCCCGCCATCATCGAAGCCCAGGACGGCCAAGTGCATATCACTTACACCTATAATCGGCAGAATATTAAGCACGTGGTGCTACAAGCTAAGTAGTATCGTGCCACAGGCAACTCAGCTTCAGGGCAAAGCAACGGTAGTCGCTGTTATGTTTTCGTATTCTTTCGCTTTTCCAAAAACCACTTTTATAAAAATTTAATAAAAGTCCTTTGACTTCTGAAAAAGATTAGCTTCATTTACGAAAAAATCTCCCTCCCGCATGAGTTCACTGCTAGCTCTAGAAGAAACTCACTTGGCGCGGCTCAACAACGTTGAGCGGAGAAAGCACCTGCAAAAGCTTAAGATAGTCAAGCATTTGTACGTGAAGGGAGCAAAAACCAACGCTGACATTTGCACCCGCTTTGGCATCAGCTCGCCCACCAGCATGGCCATGCTGGGCGAGCTGGTGGCCGAGGGGCTGGTGGAAAAGCAAGGCCGGGGTAAGTCGCTGGGCGGCCGCAAGCCGGAGCTCTACGGCCTGTGCGATGGCTCGCTATTCGTGCTGAGCATTCACGCCGAGCAGCTCAAGACGCGAATGGCTATTTTTGACAATAACAACCACATTGTCAACGGCGTCCACACCTTCGACATTGAGCTTACCAAAGATCTGAGCGCGCTAACCCAGCTCCACGCCCACGCCCAGGCGCTGCTGCTGGCCTCGGGTATCGAGCAGAAAAAGCTGGTCGGTATCGGCCTGAGTATGCCGGGCCTGGTCGATTCGCGGGAAGGCAACAATTATACTTACCTGCTCACGACCGGCGAGCCGACCTCCCTGCAGCAGCTGCTGGAGCAACGATTTGGCAAGCCGGTTTTCCTGCAAAACGACGCCAAGAGCGCCGCCCTGGCCGAGTACCGCTTCGGGCTGGCCCACGGCCTACGCGACGTGTTGGTGCTCTCGATGGACTGGGGCATTGGCATGGGTGTAATCCTGGACGGCAAGCTGCGCAACGGCGCGGCGGGCTTCGCGGGTGAGTTCGGCCACATTCCGCTCGTAGACGGCGGGGCGCTGTGCCACTGCGGCAAGCGCGGCTGCCTCGAAACGGTAGCCTCGGGCAGCGCCCTCGTGCGGCTGGCCCAGGCGGGCCTGGAGGCGGGTGAAAACACCCTGCTCAGCCAGCTGCCGGCCCAGGAGCAGGCCCAGCTCACGCCCGAGCGGGTGTACGAGGCCGCCCACGCCGGCGACCAGTTTGCCATCAACCTGTTGGCCGACATGGGTACCAACCTGGGCAAGGGCATTGCCATTCTCACCCAGCTGTTCAATCCCGAGCTCATCATTCTGGGCGGGGGCGTGGCGCAGGCCCGGCAGTTCATTTTACCCAGCATTCGGCTGGCCATCAACGCCTATTGCATGGCCCAGCTGCGCGAGAAAACCAAGCTGGTCGTGTCGGAGCTCAGCAACAACGCCGTGATTCTGGGCTCGGTGGCGACGGTGATGGAGAACATTTTTGAAAGCTACCTGGAGCTCGCCTGAGCCGCCACTCTGCGGGCGGCGACCGGCCGCGCCGCCTTACCCTGCCAACCTAGCCCTTAGCCCTTTTTCACCCCCTTTGCTCCCATGCAAAACGTTACGCTACCCATCATGACCCGCCTGAATCTGCTGGAAGAGACTCGTTTTGAAAAGCTGCCGGTGACCGTGTACTGCGACAAGCAGACCGCCGCCGTACAAGTAGCCGCCCGCATCGCCACCCTGATCCGGGACCGGCAGCAGCGCGACGAGCAGGCCGTGCTGGGCCTGGCCACCGGGGCCACTCCCGTGGGCGTGTACGCCGAGCTGGTACGCCTGCACCGCGAGGAAGGGCTGAGCTTCCGCAACGTGGTGACGTTCAACCTGGACGAGTACTACCCCATGCCGCCCACCGCGCCGCAGAGCTACGTCACGTTCATGAACGAGAATCTGTTCGACCACATCGACATCGAGCGGGCCAACGTGCACATTCCCGACGGTACGCTGGCCCCGGAAGAAGTGGCCGCTTTCTGCCTCAACTACGAGCGGCAGATTGAGGAAGCTGGCGGGCTGGATTTACAGATTCTGGGCATCGGCCGCACGGGCCACGTAGGTTTCAACGAGCCGGGCTCGGCACCCAACTCGGGCACGCGCCTGGTGACGCTCGACGACCTCACCCGCCGCGATGCCTCGCGCGACTTCGGCGGCAAGGAGTACGTACCCCGTAAGGCCATTACGATGGGCATCGGCACCATTTTCAAGGCCCGGGAAATCATTCTGCTGGCTTGGAGCGGTAAAAAGGCCTCCATCGTGAAGAAGGCCGTGGAGGGTGAGGTATCGGGTGAAGTGCCCGCTACTTATTTGCAATTGGCCGACAATGTAGAGTTTGTGCTGGACGAGGACGCGGCGGCCGAGCTCACGCGCTTCGACAAGCCCTGGCTGGTGAAGGACTGCGCCTGGGACGAGCAGCTCATTAAAAAGGCCGTGATCTGGCTGTCCAATACGCTGGGCAAGCCCATCCTGAAGCTGACCGACGAGGATTACAATGCCCACGGCATGGCCCAGCTGGTAACCGAGCGCGGCCCGGCGTATAACATCAACATTCACATTTTCAACCTCCTCCAGCACACTATCACGGGCTGGCCGGGGGGCAAGCCGGGGGCCGACGACTCGCAGCGCCCCGAGCGGGCGCTGCCGGCTCAGAAGCGGGTGATCATCTTCTCGCCCCACCCCGACGACGACGTGATTTCAATGGGCGGCACCTTTATCCGCCTCATCGACCAGGGGCACGACGTGCACGTGGCCTACCAGACTTCGGGCAACACGGCCGTGTGGGACGACGACGTGCTGCGCTACGTGGAGTTTGCCATCGACCTGGAAACCAGCCTGGGGCGCGATGCCAGCCAGTTGCGGAACGTGTACGACGACATGCGCGCCTTCCTTCAGCACAAGCAACCCAACCAGGTTGATACCCAAGAAATTCGCAACGTCAAGGGCTTTATTCGCAAGAGCGAGGCCATCGCGGGGGCGCGCTACGCCGGCCTGGCCGACGACCACATTCACTTCCAGGCCCTGCCCTTCTACGAGTCGGGCAAGACGGCCAAGAATACGGTTACGGACAGGGATATCGAGTTGACAATGGAGCTGTTGCAGCTGGTGCGCCCGCACCAGCTATTCGTCGCCGGCGACTTTGCCGACCCCAACGGCACGCACATCGTTTGCTTCAACATCGTGACCGAAGCGCTGCGCCGCCTGCGCCAAACCGAGGCCTGGACCGAAGACTGCTGGGTGTGGATGTACCGTGGGGCCTGGCACGAGTTCCAGCCCTACGAAATTGAGATGGCCGTACCGCTGTCGCCGCAGGAAGTACTGCGCAAGCGCAACGCCATTTTCAAGCACCAGAGCCAGAAAGACACCCCGGTGTTCCCGGGCGACGACGCCCGCGAATTCTGGGTGCGGGCCGAGCACCGCAACCGCGAAACCGCCCAGCAATACGACCGCCTGGGTATGGCCAACTACGAGGCGATGGAGGCCTTTGTACGGTGGCAGTTTTAGGAACGACTAGTTATAAAATTACGGTCATGCAGTGCGTCGCATAACCTGATTAATTAGAATTTGATTACCAGATGAGTAGCCCTAAGTACCTCGGCGTAGACATCGGCGGAACGAAGGTTCACCTGGGCGTCGTGCAGGATGGCGAAATCGTGCAGGAAGTCCGGTTTGAGACCTCGGCCAACGCGCCGCAGGAGCAGATTCTGGCCGAGCTGACGCGCCACCTGGCCCCGCTGGTGACGCCCGACGTGGCGGGCATCGGCATCGGCGTGCCGGGGCTGGTGGACGAGGAAAACGGCATTGTGCACAACGTACAGAATATCCCGTCGTGGCGCGAGGTGCCTCTGAAAGCGCACCTGGCCCGCCACTTCGCCCAGCCGGTCTACCTCACCAACGACGCCAACGCCTTCGCCATCGGTGAGAAGATGTACGGCCAGGGCCAGCCCTACGCCAACCTCGTGGGGCTGGCCCTAGGTACGGGGCTGGGGGCGGGCATCATCATCAACCACCAGATTTACTCGGGCACGCTGTCGAGCGCCGGCGAGTTTGGCTGCATTCCCTACCTCGACAAAACGATAGAAGACTATTGCAGCGGCAAGTTCTTTGCCCAGCGCACAGGCCGAGTGGGCACCGAGTGGCACGCCCGCGCCCGGCAGGGCGATGCCCAGGCGCTGGCCGTGTACGCCGAAATGGGCTGGCACCTGGGGCAGGCGCTGCACATCATTTTGTACGCCCTCGCGCCCGAGGCCATTTTTTTGGGTGGCTCGGTGAGCAAAGGCTTCGAGTTTTTCCGCGGGGGCTTGTCCGAAAGCCTGGCGGCGTTTCCGTTCAAGCAAGTGACGGAGCGCTTAGTGGTGGCCCCCTCGGCCATCGGTAACGCAGCCGTGCTCGGGGCCGCTGCCCTCTGCCCCATGAAGCAACAATCCATCCCCACCCGCCCCGTGCATTCGCTCTATGAATAAGCAGTTTTTAACTTCCCTCGCCACCGTACTGAGCCTGAGCAGCGGCGCGGCGGGCCTGCTGGCCCCGGCCTACGCCCAGCAAGCGCCGACCGGTCAGCCGGGTATCGCCGTTATTCCGCAGCCGGTGCAACTCATCCCGGGCTCCGGCAGCTTTGCCATTACGCCGACCACCAAGATTTACGTCGGCCCCAAAAACGAGGAGCTGCGCCGCATCGGGCAGTCGCTGAGCCAGGAAATAGGGCGGGCTACCGGCGTGCAGCCGGCCGTGGTGCAGGCCGCGCCGGGCAAGCAGCGCCAGGGCTCCATCTACCTCACGCTCACCACCCCCGCCCCTACCGACTCGCTCGGGGCGGAGGGCTACACGCTCAGCGTGCAGCCCGCGCAGGTGACGCTGGCGGCCAGCCAGCCCCAGGGGTTGTTCCGGGGCGTGCAGACGCTGCGGCAGCTGCTGCCGACGCAGCGCGGGGCGGCGGCCAGCCTGGCCGCGATGGAGGTTATCGACAAGCCGCGCTACAGCTGGCGCGGCATGCACCTCGACGTGAGTCGCCATTTCTTCTCCACCGACTTTGTGAAGAAGTACATCGACTACCTGGCGATGCACAAGATGAACACCTTCCACTGGCACCTCACCGACGACCAGGGCTGGCGCATCGAAATCAAAAAGTACCCCAAGCTGACCTCGGTGGGCGGCTACCGCGACGGCACGCTCATCGGCCACTACGGAGCCAAGGTGCCGGAGTACGACAACGTACGCTACGGCGGCTTCTACACGCAAGAGCAAATAAAAGAAGTAGTTAAGTACGCCCAGGAGCGCTACATCACGGTCGTGCCCGAAATCGAGATGCCCGGCCACGCGCTGGCGGCCCTCACGGCCTACCCCGAGCTCTCCTGCACCGGCGGCCCCTTCAAGGTGGGGCAAACCTGGGGGGTGTACGACGATATTTTCTGCGCCGGCAACGAGCAGACGTTTGCCTTTCTGGAGGATGTGCTGACCGAGGTCATGCCGCTGTTTCCGAGCAAAATCGTGCACGTCGGCGGCGACGAAGCGCCCAAAACCCGCTGGAAGGTGTGCCCCAAGTGCCAGGCCCGCATCAAGGCCGAGCACCTCAAGGACGAGCACGAGCTGCAAAGCTATTTCGTGCAGCGCATGGAGAAATTCATGAACAGCAAGGGTAAAACCATCATCGGCTGGGATGAAATCCTGGAGGGCGGGCTGGCTCCCAACGCCGCCGTGATGTCGTGGCGCGGCATGGAAGGCGGCACTGCCGCCGCCCGGCAGAAGCACCAGGTAGTGATGACGCCCGGCGAGTTTGTGTATTTCGACCACGCGCAGGGCGACCCGGCGCTGGAGCCGCTGAACATCGGCGGCTACCTGCCGCTGGGTAAGGTGTACTCCTTCGAGCCCACGCCCCCGGAGCTGACCGCTGCCGAGCGCCCGTACATTCTGGGCGCACAGGCCAACCTCTGGACCGAATACATCCCCACCGAGCAGTACGCAGAGTACATGGTGCTGCCCCGCATGGCAGCCCTGGCCGAAGTGCTCTGGACGCCCGCCCGCCTCAAAAACTGGGAGAGCTTCAAGGTGCGGATGCAGCCGCAATACCAGCGCTACGCCGCCCTGGGAGCCAATTACGCCAAGAGTGCCTTCAACGTGCGCCAGCAATTCGTGGCCGACACGACCAAGGGCGGCGATATGGTGAGCCTGCTGCTCGACGCCACCGGCCCGCAGATCCGCTACACCCTCGACGGCTCGGCCCCGACCCCGGCTTCTACCGCTTATTCGGGACCGTTTATGCTTACCAGCTCCGCCACGGTCAAGGCCGCTTCTTTTGAGAATGGGCAGCCGGCCGGCAAAACGACCTCCACCGACGTGCTGGCCCACAAGGCCTTTGCCGAGCCGACCAAGCTGGCCAGCGCGCCCCACAAAAACTACCTGGCCAGCGGTCCGCTCACGCTGGTCGATGGCCTGCACGGCTCGCTCAGCCACACCGACGGGCACTGGCTGGGCTTCCTGGGCGACGACCTGGTGGCGACCATCGACTTGAAAAAGGCCACCGATATCAGCTCCCTGCGCAGCACCTTTTTGCAGAAGCCGGAGGACGAGATTCTACTGCCCACCGCGTTGGAAGTCGCCGTTTCGACCGACGGCCGCACATACAAAACAGTGTACTCGGCTCCCGTCGCGGCGGCGCAACCTGGCTCGGCCATCGGCGCGGTGAATGCCGACTGGAAGAAAACCAAGGCGCGCTTCGTCCGGGTGACGGCCAAGAACGCACAGACCCTCAAAACGGCCGCCGGGGCTAAGGAAGCTTCGTCCTGGCTGTTTGCCGATGAGCTGGTAATTCAATAATTCCGGCCGCGCCCCCTCTTTGCTATCCCCCGCCTTTTTCCCCTGCCCTCATGCCTAAAGTAGCGACCCCAGCCAGCCCCGCCGCGCTGGCTCCCCCAGCCAGCAGCCAGCAAACCCGCTCGATTATCATCATCGGGGCACTGTTTTTCATCTTCGGTTTCGTCACCTGGCTCAACTCGGTGCTGATTCCGTACCTGAAAATCTCCTGCGAGCTGAGCAATTTTGAGGCGTACCTGGTGGCCTTTGCCTTTTACATTTCTTACCTGGTAATGGCAGTGCCGTCGGCCTGGGTGCTGAAAGCCACGGGTTTCAAGAAAGGGATGTCGGCCGGGCTGGTTGTGATGGGCGTGGGGGCGCTGCTTTTCATCCCGGCGGCGCTCACGCGTACTTACGGGCTGTTTTTGCTGGGCCTGTTTGTGCAGGGTACCGGGCTGGCCGTACTGCAAACGGCGGCCAATCCCTACATTACCATTCTGGGGCCGCGCGAAAGTGCCGCCAAGCGCATCAGCATCATGGGCATTTGCAACAAGGTGGCCGGGGCGCTGGCCCCCATTGCCCTGGGGGCCGTGGCGCTGAAAGATGCCGATGCGCTGGTGAAACGCCTGGGTAGCCTCAGCCCCGCCGCCAAAGCTGCCGAGCTCGACGCCCTAGCCGCCCGCGTGGTTACGCCCTACCTGCTCATGCTGGGCGTGCTGGTCATCCTGGCGACGCTCATTTATTTCTCCTTTCTCCCCGAAATCGATACCGACCACGAAGACGAAACCGTGGCCGCCGCCAACACCAACAAGTCGAGCATCTTCCACTTCCCGCACCTGATCCTCGGGGCACTCGCCATGTTCTTCTACGTGGGCGTGGAAGTGATTGCCGGCGATACGATTATCAGCTATGGTGCCTCGCAGGGCATTGCTCTGGCCACGGCTAAGTTCTTTACTACCTGCACGCTGGTAGCCATGATCGTGGGCTACGGCATCGGCATCGTGGCCATTCCCCGATTGATCTCGCAGGAGAAGGCGTTGCAGGTTTCGGCCGTAACGGGCGTGCTGTTCGCGCTGGGGGCGCTTTCCACGACTGGCTATCCGTCGGTGCTCTTTATCTCGCTGCTGGGGCTGGCTAACTCACTGGTTTTCCCGGCCATCTGGCCGCTGGCCATTGCCGGGTTGGGGCGCTTCACCAAACTGGGCTCGTCGCTGCTCATCATGGCCATTGCCGGGGGCGCGGTGCTGCCGCCGCTCTACGGCTTATTGGCCGACCACTCTTCACCCCAACACGCTTATTGGCTAGTGATTCCGTGCTATTTGTTTCTGCTGTTTTACGGGGTGACGGGGCATAAAATCCGGCGGGCGTAGGGGTTCGTCGGGCGGGTCGCCTCACCCCCCGGCCCCCTCTCCGAAAAGGAGAGGGGGAGCCGGACGGCTTTTGAAGTAAAAAATTGAAGTAGAAAAACGGTCCTATAAAGCTTTACTATCGCCAGTGTCGTCCGGCTCCCCCTCTCCTCTTTGGAGAGGGGGCCGGGGGGTGAGGCGACCACGCTTGAAGAGCCCGCCCACTATCCACATGACCAAATCTCGCTACCTGCTTTCCTTCCTGGCCCTGGCCAGCGCCTTGCCCCTGGCGGCGCAGCAACGCTACGAGCTGAACTCCGGCTGGCTGGCCCAGCCCATCGCCAAGGTCACGGCGGCTGGCCCGCAGCTGTCGCAGCCGACGTACGCGCTCGCGGGCTGGCAGCCGGCCGTGGTGCCGGGCACGGTGCTCACCACCCAGCTGGCCAACAAGCAGGTACCCGACCCGTTTTTCGGGATGAACAACGAGCGCATTCCGGACATCTACAAGACCGGACGCGACTACTACACCTACTGGTTCGCCAAGGATTTTCAGGAAGCGCCAGCCGCCGCTGACGGGCAGGTGTGGCTGCACCTGCGGGGCGTGAACTACAGCTGCGAGGTCTTCCTCAACGGGCAGAAGCTCAACAAGCAGACGCACTACGGCATGTTTCTGCGGCAGACCTACAACATCACGCCGTACCTCGCCAAAAACGGCCGCAACCGCCTGGCGGTGGTGGTGTACCCGCCCGACCCCGTGGGCAACCCCAACGGCGGCCAGGGCGGTGACGGCGTAATCGCCCGCAACGTCTCGACCCAGTACACGGCCGGCTGGGACTGGATTCGCCCCATCCGCGACCGCAACACCGGCATCTGGGACAAGGTCACGATTGAGAAAACCGGGTCGGTCAACCTCAAAAACCCGCACGTCATCACCCGCGTGCCCGGCGTACGCCGGCCCACCGGCCCCCAGGCGCCTGCCACCCTGGCCGTGACGACCGAGCTGGAAAATCCCACCGGCCGCGCCGTGAGCGGCACCCTGCAATACACCATCGCCGGCCGGCTGGTGAAGCTGCCGGTGAGCGTGCCCGCGCGCACGACCAAGCAAGTGAGCCTGCCCACGCTCACGCTGCCAAACCCCAAGCTGTGGTGGCCCAACGGCTACGGTGCGCAGCCACTCTACCCGCTCAATATGCAATTCCTGGTGGGCGGCAAAACGGTGTCGGACGAGGAAAGCCTGCAGGTGGGCGTGCGCGAAGTCGGCACCAAGTGGAACGACCACACCCAGAGCATGGAGGTGCTGCTCAACGGCCAGAAAATCTTTATCAAGGGCGGCAACTGGATTATCTCGGACGCCATGCTGCGCTTCAGCAAGGCGCGCTACGACACCGAAATCCGGTTTCACCGCGACATGAACCTGAACCTCATCCGCATCTGGGGCGGGGCGCTGGTTGAGCGGCCGGAGTTTTACGAGGCGTGCGACAAGTATGGCATGCTCGTGCTGCAAGACTTCTGGATGAGCGGCGATTGCAATGGCCGCTGGGTCGACCCCATGAAGTTGGAGGATCAGTGGACTCGCCGCCGCTACCCCAATGACCACCGCCTGTTCATAAACTCGGTGGCCGACCAGGTGAAGCTGGTGCGCAACCACGCCTCGCTGGCCATTTGGTGCGGGGGCAACGAAATCACGCCGCCCAAGGACATCCTCACGGCCATGCAGGATAGCCTGCTGCCCAAGCTCGACGGCACGCGCTGGTTTATCCCCTACTCCAACGCCGACAGCATGTCGACCAACACGCTGGGCGGCAACGGCGACGGGCCGTACGGCATTCAGCCCATCAGCCAGTTCTGGGGGCACCGCACGTTCCCCTTCAACTCGGAAGTGGGCTCGGTGGGCGTGGGCGACGTGGAGTCGCTGGAGCGCTTCTTGGCGCCTGCCAACCTCGTACCGCCGCGCTACCTGGGAGCCAGCAGCAAGCCCACCGAGCAAGTCGATTCGGTATGGACCTACCACACCTACATCGGCTACGAGCAGTACCTGCTGCCCTACGGCGCGCCCAAGGACATCCGCGATTTTGGCATGAAGGCGCAGCTCGTCAACTACGACCAGTACCGGGCGCTCATGGAGGGCTTTAGCGCCCACATGTGGGACTGGTATACGGGCAGCATCATCTGGAAAACGCAAAATCCCTGGACCGCCCTGCGCGGCCAGATGTACGATTACTACCTCGACCCCAACGCCTGCCTCTATGGCCTGCGCACCGGCAGCGAGCCGCTGCACGTGATGTACAACCCCGTGGACAGCATGGTGACGCTCGTCAACAACCGCTTCGACGTGAAACGCGACCTGATGCTGGTGGTCGATGCCTACGACATGGCCGGCAAGAAGACGCCCATCACGCAGGTGGTAGTCGAAATTAACCCGTCGTCGGCCAAGAAATACCTGCCCGTCAACGCTAACGTGAAGCAGCTGGCCAGCCAGCAGGGCATGTTCCTGTCGCTGCAATTGCAGGACCTCAACAAGCAGGTGCTCAGCAACAACTTCTACTGGCTGCCCAATGCCAAGGGCGAATACTCGGGCCTGAAAACCCTGGCTAAAACCACCGTGCGGCTGGCCGCCCGCCAGGCCGCCCCGGGCAAAATTGAAGTCACCCTCGCCAATCCGACCGGGGCCCCGGTTGCGTTCTTTAACCGGCTGGCCCTGGTCAATCCGCAGACGCAGAAGCGCGTGCTGCCGGTATTCTACTCCGACAACTACGTGTCGGTACTGCCCGGCGAAAGCAAAACCGTGCTGCTCGACTACACGCCCGCGGCTGGCGAGTCCGCGCCGGTGGTGTCGGTTGAAGGCTGGAACGTGGCTAAGCAGTTGGTACCAATTGCTGGCCAATAATTTCTCTACCCTGCCTACCCTACTATGCAAAAGGTAATTAACACAACTAACCGTCATGCTGAGCTTGCCGGCCGCGGGCGGTTACCGCTAGTTGCGCTGGCGCTGCTGGGCGGTTACCTCGCGGCCCAACCGGCAGTGGCCCAGCGGGTAGCGGCAACCAAGCCCGCCAGCCTCACGCAATACGTTGACCCTTACATCGGCACCGGGTTTCACGGGCACGTTTTCCTGGGGGCCAACGTGCCCTTCGGGGCGGTGCAGCTCGGGCCAGTGAACTTGTCGGAGGGCTGGGACTGGTGCTCGGGCTACCACTATTCGGATTCGACCATCGTGGGCTTTTCGCACACTCACCTCAGCGGCACCGGCATCGGCGACCTGGGCGATGTGGCCGTGATGCCCACCACCGGCGCGGTACGGGTACGCAAGGGCACGCTGAAAAACCCCGAGAGCGGGTTCGTTTCGCTGTTTTCGCACAAGGAGGAGAAGGTAAAGCCGGGCTACTACAGCGTGCGCCTGAAGCGCTACAACATCAAGGCCGAGCTGACGACCAGCGAGCGGGTGGGCTTTCACCAGTACACCTTCCCGAAGTCCGACGCGGCGCACCTCGTTATCGACTTGCAGCAGGGCATCGGCTGGGATTTGGCCACCGATACCCACATCGAGCAGCTCAACGATAGCACGCTCGTGGGCTATCGTTTTTCGAAGGGTTGGGCGGCGAAGCAGCGGCTCTACTTCGCCGCCATCGTATCGAAGCCGATTCGGCAGTTCACTAGCGTACAGGTTACTGATTCGCTGGGCAATACCGCTCCCGCCGCGACCGGCAACCGCCTCAAGGGCGTGCTCACCTTCACCACCCAGGCCGGCGAGGTGGTGAAGCTGAAAGTGGGTATTTCACCCGTCAGCACCACCAACGCGCTGGCCAACATCCGGGCCGAGGTTCCGCACTGGAACTTCGCCCGCGTGGCCGCCGCCGCCGATGCCAGCTGGAACCGGGAGCTACAAAAAGTTCGCATCCAGGCCGAGCCGGCGCGGATGAAGACGTTCTACACCGCGCTCTACCACACGATGGTGGCCCCCTCTATCTTCAACGACCACAACGGCGACTACTGGGGCACCGACGAGCAGGTGCATACCGGCGCCAAGTTCACCAACCTCACCACGTTTTCGCTCTGGGATACCTACCGGGCGGCGCACCCGCTGTTCACGATTTTGCAGCCCGAGCGCGTCAACGACATGGTGAGCTCCATGCTGGCCATCTACCAGCAGCAGGGCAAGCTGCCGGTGTGGCACCTCATGGCCAACGAAACCAACTGCATGGTGGGCTACAGCGCCGTGCCGGTGGTGGCCGACGCTTACCTCAAGGGCTTCAAGGGCTTCGATGCCAACCTGGCCTACGAGGCCGTGAAGGCCACCGCCATGCGCGACGACTGGGGCCTGAAGGACGTGAAAGCCCTTGGCTTCATTCCCGCTAACAATGAGGTAGAAAGCGTGTCGAAAGGCCTGGAATATGCCATTGACGACTGGTGCATTGCCCAAATGGCCAAGCAGTTGGGCAACACGGAAGATTACGTCTATTTCAGCAAGCGCGCCCAGAACTACCAGAACTACTTCGATAAGCACGTCGGCTTCATGCGCGGCCGGGTGGCGCAGAATGAGTGGCGCACGCCGTTCAACCCCTTCTCGTCGGTGCACATGAAGAGTGACTTCACCGAGGGCAACGCCTGGCAGTACACCTGGCTCGTACCGCAGGACGTGGAGGGGCTGATTGACTTGCTCGGCGGCGAAAAGCGCTTCAGCCAGAAGCTCGATTCGCTGTTTGTGGTGAAAGGCAACATGGGGGCCGAAGCCTCGCCCGACATTTCGGGGCTCATCGGCATGTACGCCCACGGCAACGAGCCCGGCCACCACATCACCTACCTCTACAGCTACGTGGGCCAGCCCTGGAAAACGGCCGAGAAGGTTCGCTTCATCACCGATAACTTCTACACGACCAAGCCCGACGGCATCATCGGCAACGAGGACGTAGGGCAGATGTCGGCCTGGCACGTGTTTTCGGCGCTGGGCTTCTACCCGCTCAACCCCGCCAACGGGGCCTACGTGTTCGGCAGCCCGTCGGTAAGCCAGGCGACGCTCGCGCTGGGCAGCGGCAAAACGCTCACCATCATTGCCAAAAACAACGGGCCGGCCAACAAGTACATCCAGCGGGTAACGCTCAACGGCCAGCCCTACGTCAAGTCCTACCTCACGCACGCCGACCTACTCAAGGGTGGCCAGCTCGTGTTTGAGATGGGCAGCAAGCCCAGCCCCACTTGGGGCGTAGCCCCGCAAAACCGACCCCGCTCGGTGATGCAGTAGGGCCACCGCACACCGCCGCACCAAATTGATAATCAAGCTAGTTTGCGAGGACTTTTTTGGTATTTTGAGCCGTATATTTCGGGTATATTTCCGGTAGTTTACTTGACTTATAACCAGCAGGCAACTACTTTTGGACCAATCCATTGACTAAGGTATTTCGACGACTTAGTACTAACATGCAGCTACATAGCAACTAGTTGCCAGCTGCCAGCATCTTGCACGCCGGTAGTCTGACTGCCCGATTTTCTACCCAGTTTCTTGATTTTGACGTTGCCAAGCCGTCCTACGCGCCTGGCGGCTCTGCTTTCTTTTCTACTTAAAGCTTTTAGCCAGCCAAGCTCGCCTCGGTTAGCTCCTATTGCTTCAACGCCACTTCTAAGCGGCTCCCCGACAGTTCATTTCACTTTTTCCCCACCCTCCATTTCTCTCACCATCCATTCAATGCACCATGAGAAAAACCCTACAGTTAGTGGTCTTGCAACTGCTGATGAGCCACGGCTACAGCTACGCGCAAGCGCACAAGATATCTGGTAAGATCACCAGTGCCGCCAACGAGGCGCTTATCGGCGTGAGTGTGTTGGTGAGCGGCACGACGCAGGGCACCGTTTCGGACGTCGATGGCAACTATACCATCAACGCCGACGACAACGCCACGCTCGTCTTCTCCTACGTCGGCTACGTGAGCCAGACGGTCGCCGTAAAGGGCCGCTCGTCCATCAATATCATTATGGCCGTCGACAACAAGGAGCTCGGCGAGGTGGTGGTAACGGCGCTGGGTATCAAAAAGGACGAGCGCAAGCTCGGCTACTCCGTAACCAAAGTAGGTGGCGAAGCGCTCTCGGTGGCCCGCGAAAGCAACGTGGCCAACTCGCTCCAAGGTAGGGTGGCCGGCCTGAACATAGCAGGCACGAGCGGTGGCCCGGGCTCCTCGGTCCGCCTCAACATTCGGGGCACCACGTCCTTCTCGGGCACCTCCTCCCCGCTGATTGTTATCAACGGCGTGCCGATGGACAACACCGTGCGCGGCAGTTCGGGCGAGTGGGGCGGCGCCGACCTCGGCGATGGTATCGGCAACATCAACCCCGACGACGTGGAGAGCATGACGGTGCTCAAGGGCTCCACGGCCTCGGCCCTTTACGGCGCCCGCGCCGCCAACGGCGTAGTATTGATTACGACCAAGAGCGGCTCGCGTAGCAAAACCACGATAGAGTACAACACCAACGTGCAGTTTGACCGGGCCGTGGATAGCCGGAATTTTCAGACTGAGTATGGCCAGGGGCTACTAGGCAAGCGGCCTTCGGACTTAACTTCCGCCGTCAAGTCGGGCAACTATGGCTGGGGCGAAAAGCTGGATGGGGCGCCTACCATCGCCATCGATGGCCAGTTGCACCCGTATTCGACGGTAAAGGCTAATAATTTCAATCAGTTTTACCGCGTCGCGCCGTCTTGGACGAATACCATTTCGGTATCGGGCGGCGGGGATAAGGGTACTTATCGCCTATCGGTATCAAACCTCGATGCGAAGTCCATCCTGCGCAACAGCGGCCTGACGCGCCGCACCGTAAATTTCAGTACAAGCTACGACCTGACCCAGAAGCTGAGCTTCAACCTGACGGCCAATTACATTGACCAGCAGGATAAAAATCGCCCGCAGCTCAGCGACGCGCCCCTGAACGCTAACAATATCCTGTTCCTGCCAGCTAACGTGGACCAGGCTACCCTGGCCCCGGGCTACAATCCTGACAACAACGGCCTGGAAACGGCCTGGAACGAAGATAGCTACTCTACTAACCCGTGGTTTGTGGTGAACCAGTACGTCAACGATGTGTCGCGGAAGCGCCTCATCAGCTCGCTGTCGGCCAAATATGCCTTCACCGACTACCTCTCGCTGCTGGGCCGCGTGGGCTACGACTACTCCAGCGACCGCCGCTTCGACGTAACGCCCTACGGCACGCTCTACTCCAGGGCTGGTGAGGGCGGGCTCAACGGCCTTACTTTGGGTAGTCGCCTGGAACTGAACACCGACGCCCTGCTATCGTTCAGCAAGCAACTGAATCAGGACCTCTCCGTTAGCGCCAGTTTGGGGGCTAATTACCGCCACAACAAGTTTGAGAGCAGCCGCTTGTCGGGTGGGCAGTTTATCGTGCCCTACTTATACTCGCCTTCCAACTTGCGCACAACCGACCGGCCCGAATACCTCTTCACGGAAATCGTGACTCCTTCGGCCTACTACACGGCCGACATCACGTACAAATTCTTGACCTTAGGCACTACTGGTAGGTATGACCGGTTCTCGACGCTGCCCAATGGCAACCGGAGCATTTTCACGCCTTCGGTGGCCGGCAGCTTTATTTTCTCCGACTTGCTCGACCAGCCAGCCCTAAGCTACGGCAAGCTGCGCGCCTCCTACGCCAAGACCAGCGGCGAGGCGGCTAACCCTTACCAAACCCAGCAGTACTACAACATCGGCAACCCCATCAACGGCGTGCCACAGGCTTCGGCAAGCTCCACATTACCCAACGCCTTCCTGCGCCCCTACAACCTGCGGGAGTTTGAAGTAGGCACGGAGTTGAAATTCTTCAACAACCGCATCGGGGTGGACGTGGCTTATTTCAACCGTAAAACGTCCGGTGAGATTGTCAACAAGTCTCTTTCAATTGCCTCGGGCTACGACGGGGCGACCGTAAACCTAGGCTCGACGCTGAACCGAGGGGTCGAACTGGCCCTGACGGTGGTGCCCATTAAGCGCGGGGCCTTCACGTGGTCGTCGAGCTTCAATTTTACGAAGCTGCACAACGAAGTGCTGGATATCGACGGCGGGGACAATGCCCCGATAAAAACCGGCACCTACCGCCCCGCCGCTATCAGCAACGCGGCTAACATCAGCATTGTGAAGGGCTATGCCATTGCGCAAATAATGGCCTACGACTACAAACGCGATTCTAACGGTAATATCATCATCGGTGCCGATGGCATCCCGGTGAAGGGTGCCTTCACGCCCATGGGCTCGGGTATTGCCAACCTGTATGGTGGCTGGAGCAACGACTTCAACTTCGGAAACTTCAGCCTGTCGGCACTTATTGACTATAAGTTCAACAACAAGATTTTGTCGGCTACCGAGTTCTATTCCTACGACCGCGGCCTCAATCAAGCCACGCTAGTCGGCCGCGACGGCGGCGTAGTCGCCCAAGGCGTTACGGAAACCGGTGCCGTAAATACCACGTCGGTAGCCGCCTACACCTACTACAGAGGCCTCGTTGGCAACGTGCAGACGCCGTTCGTACTCGACGGCAGCTTCATCAAGTTCCGCCAGCTCACGTTCGGTTATACCTTCAACCAGGCGGTGCTGGCCCGCACCCCGTTCCAGGCCGTTACGCTGTCGCTGGTGGGGCGTAATATTCTCACTATCATGAAGCGCACCGACAATATTGACCCCGAGAATACTATTTCGCCCCTGGTTGCCTATGCCGGGGTAGAAGGTGGCTCGCTGCCCTTCACCCGCACGTACGGTTTTACCCTAAATGTTAAATTCAAATAAGCTAGTGCGATGAAAAAGACGATTATCTACGCGGCTTTACTGGCTGCGCTATGCGGCACCTCCTGCTCGGAAAAGTATCTGGATGAGATAAATACTAATCCTAATGCCGCTTCGGCCGACAAACTCAACCCCAACTACCTGCTCACTAACGGGCAGCTAACGTTTGCTAACATGGGGTATGGAAAGCTGCTGTACCCAGCTACGTCTATCCAGGCCCTGGCCAGCACGTTCAGCTACTATGGCAACGGCGACAAATACGTTGTCAATTCCGCTTCAGCCGGGTATCAAGCTATCATCTTCAACCAAGACTACACGGCCCTGAGCCGCTTGCAGCAGGCCATCACGGTAGCTACTACCCAGAGCACAACCCGCTACGCCAACGTAATCGCCATCAGCAATATCATGAAGGTGATGATATTCCAGCGCATTACGGATACGTACGGCGACGTTCCGTTTACGCAGGCATTGCAAGCTGCGCAGGGGGGGACTACCACCCCGCAGTACGACAAGCAGCAGGACATCTACCCGGCGCTTCTAACGCAGTTAGATGCGGCCATTGCCAGCCTAGACGCGACGGCACCCAAAGCGGCGGGCGACCTGCTATACAACGGCGACGTAGCACAGTGGAAAAAGCTGGGCTACTCGCTCATGGTGCGCGTAGCGATGCGCCTGACCAAAGCCAACCCTACCTTAGCCAAAACCTATACCGAGAAAGCAGCCGCGGCAGGCACCATGACCAGCTACACCGATAATGCCTTGGTCCAAGGAGATATTGCCTTCGGCGACACCCGAAATGCAGTGGCCAGCGCCCTGCTCGTACCCGACGATTTTCGCGAAGTAAAATGGAGTAAAACACTCATCGACTACCTACGCACCACTAGTGACCCGCGCCTGGGCGTAGTTGCCGAAATTCCGCAGGCCGGGGTGAAAAACAACGCTGATCAAACGCTGGCCGGCGACAACGACCCTAGCAAGCAGCGCGGCCTACCCAACGGCTACGACCTGTTGAAGGGTGCCTTCGACATTACTACCCGCGCCGACTACCCTGGCCCCACGGGCAGCGGCAGTGATAGCGCACCGCTGGGTAACTACTCGCGACCCCGACTAAACGTATATATTCAGCTAAGCGCCCCTAGCTTCCTACTCACTTACGCCGAAACCGAATTCTTACTGGCCGAAGCGGCCACCCGGGGCTGGAGCGTGGGCGCTAATGCCGCCACGCACTACGCCAATGGCCTGCGCGGGGCCATGCAGTCGCTGAGCCAGTTTAGTGCTACGGCTGCTACCATCAACGCCGCTACCATTAACGCCTACGTGAGTGCCAACCCGTTGAGCGCAACTAACCCGCTCCAGCAAATCAACGAGCAGTACTGGCTGGAAACGGCTACTACCTTCAACTTCGTTGAAGCCTGGTTTAACTGGCGCCGCTCGGGCTATCCCGTGCTGACCCCCGTCAACTACCCTGGCAATGCTACCGGGGGCACTATTCCGCGCCGCCTTCCTTACCCGGGCACCGAAGCCTCGAACAACCCAGCCGGCTACCAGGCGGGCGTGGCCAGCCTCAGCGGTGGCGACCTGCTGACTTCGCGCGTGTGGTGGGATAAATAACCGCCGCGCCTGCACTAGTTACGTGAGGCTTTACACTGGGCCAGCCTGGGGTAAAGCCTCACTTTTTTTATCGCAACGCCCCCCGCTGGCCTCCCCGCACTCATGCCTCTATCCACTACTTCCTCTTCCTTCTCGTTATTGCCCCACTTGCGGCGCGGCGGGCTGGGCGCC
The DNA here is from genome assembly GCA_913776615.1 of uncultured Hymenobacter sp. GTDB lineage: Bacteria > Bacteroidota > Bacteroidia > Cytophagales > Hymenobacteraceae > Hymenobacter. Next base: position 2,308 of record CAJYPK010000027.1, on the reverse strand, counting down.
TTGCTCGGCCTGGGGCTGGCCGCGCCCCTGCGCGCCCAAACGGCTTTCCAAGGCCTTGAAAACCTCTTTACCCTGCCCAAGGGCTACGTGGTGCAGCACACCAGCCAGCCGCTCACGATGGACGGCAACCTGCGCGAGAGCGACTGGCAGAAAGCTGCCTGGACCACCGACTTCGTGGATATCGAGGGGGCGGCCAAGCCGCTGCCCTCGTTGCAGACGCGGGTGAAAATGCTCTGGAACGACTCCACGCTGTTCATCGCGGCGACCATGCAGGAGCCGCAACTCTGGGCCTACCAGACGCACCACGACGACATCATTTACAAGGACAACGACTTCGAGGTGTTCATCGACCCCGATAACAACACGCACCAGTATTTCGAGGTCGAAGTCAACGCCATCAACAAGATTTTCGACCTGTACCTGCCCAAGCCCTACCGCAACCAGGGCGACGCGCTCATCAGCTGGGACGTGGCCGGGCTGCGCTCGGGCGTGGCCCTCAACGGCACGCTCAACCAGGCGCAGGACCAGGACAAGGGCTGGACGGTGGAAATGGCCATTCCGCTCAAGGCGGTGCGCATGGGCTTTCCGTGGCAGCCCCCCGCCGAGGGTACGCTGTGGCGCATCAATTTTTCGCGGGTGGAGTGGGATACCCGCGCCGAGGGCCGCCGCGCCGTGAAGCTGCGCAATGCCAGCGGCCAAGACTTACCCGAGCACAATTGGGTGTGGTCGCCGCAGGGCGTCATCAACATGCACTACCCCGAGCGCTGGGGCTACTTGCAGTTTACGCGCCGGGTGGGTACCACCTGGCAGCTGCCCGCCGCCGAGCTGCGCAAGCAGTATCTCTGGCTCGTGTACTACCGCCAGCAGGAGTACCGCCAGCGGACGGGCCACTACGCCGCCACCCTGGCCGAGCTCAACATCGCGCCGCAGGCCGAGGTGGAAAAGCAGGCCAACCAATTGGAACTGGCAGCCACGCCCTACCAGTTTACGGCCACCATCGCGGCGGCCGGCAGCCCCCGCATCCGCATCAACGACGAAGGTTTAATTGAAACGCTGAAGCCATGACCAGTCGCCGCAATTTCGTAAAAAACAGCCTGGCGCTGGGCCTGGCGGCCCCGCTCCTGCCCGCCGCCAGCCCGGCCGCCCCGCTGCCTTCCCCCGCCGCCCCCGCCGCTTGGAAGCACTGGGTCTGGACTAATCCTGACCTGAAAGATTCAGAGGCGCAGCTCGCCGACCGCTACCGCAAGTACTACGAAGCGGGCATTCGCGGCATCTTTTTCGAGGCCGACAGCGAGAAGCATTTCCGCGCCGCCAAGGCCCAGAAGCTGGAAGCCCACCGCTGGATCTGGACCATGAACCGGGGCGAGAAAAGCCTGCTGGCCGCCCACCCCGAGTGGTACGCCGTGAGCCGCAAGGGCGAGTCGTGCGCCACTAATCCGCCCTACGTGGACTACTACCGCTGGCTCTGCCCCTCGCGCGAGGAAGTGAAGCAGTATTTGGAGCAGGACTACGCCGCCGCCCTCAAAAAGGACTACGTCGATGGCATCCACCTCGACTACGTGCGCTTCTGCGACGTGATTCTGCCGGTTAATCTCTGGGACAAGTACAAGATTGTGCAAACCAGCGAATTGCCCGAATACGACTTCTGCTACTGCCCGGTGTGCAAGGCGGCCTACAAAACCGAGCACGGTATCGACATCGACACGGTGCAGTACCCCGAGGCCAGTCCCTCGTGGCGGGCCTTCCGCTATCAGCGGGTAAACGAGGTGGTGCGCCGCCTCACCGTCGTGGCCCGCGCCACCCGCAAGTCCATCACGGCCGCCGTGTTTCCCACCCCCGACATCGCCCACCGCAACGTGAAGCAGGACTGGGTGAACTGGAACATCACCGCCGTGTGCCCCATGATTTACCACGGCTTCTACAAGGAAAACGTGGCCTGGATTGGCCAGGCCGTGGCCGAGGGCGTGCAGGCGCTCAACGGGAAATTCCCACTCTACGCCGGCCTGTTTCTGCCCGATTTTAAGAATGAGACCGAGGTGCAGCAAGGCATCGAAAATGCGCTGCGCCACGGCGCGGCGGGCGTATCGCTGTTCGGCGAGGTATCGGATGGCACGCTGCTGGCCCTCAAGACGGCTTCGGCTAAGGTAACTCCCAAAAAGAAGGCGGGCTAGTTGCGCGGACTTTGTAGTCCGCTAATGGTACCTCCGGCCACTCGCGGACTAAAATGTCCGCGCAACTAGCCCGCCTTCTTTTTGGGAGTTACCTTAGCCGAAGCCGTCTTGAGGGCCAGCAGCGTGCCATCCGATAC
>CAJYPK010000026.1 GCA_913776615.1 uncultured Hymenobacter sp. | reverse complement strand
CTCTTCAGCCGACTCAAACAATTTCGCCGCGTGGCCACCCGCTATGACAAGCTCGATGCGCATTTTTTAGCCTTTATCCAACTAGCCGCAACCGTCCTCTGGTTGCGCGACTGTTAACACCTCCTAGAACGCTTTTATTGGTCATCCCCCAGCTCCTGAAAAAATGTTGGCTGCGCGGGCGATGTAACACCAAGCTCCAGCTTGGTGAATTGCTTGGCGAGCAAATCCGGGCGCATCACCAAGCTGGAGCTTGGTGTTACACTTTGCAAGCCACTGTCCGGCTTTAATACCCCGGGTTCTGCTCCAGATCCGGGTCGGCCACGAGGTCGTTGTAAGGAATGGGGAAGACCCATTTCCGAGTATCCGTCACGCCCAGCACGGCCCCGGCGCGGCCGGTGCGCACGAGGTCAAACCAGCGGTCGGCCTCGAAGGCAAACTCCACGCGGCGCTCGTTTTCGATGGCTAGCAGCAGGTCGGCGGCCGTGGCGGCCGCGCTGGCGGGCACCCCGGCGCGGCTGCGCACGGCGTTGAGGTCGGCCAGGGCCAGGGTGAGCTTACCCTGGCGGGCGCGGGCCTCGGCCCGGATGAGGTACAGCTCGGCCACTCGCAGCACGTAGCTGGGGTCGTCGCGTTGGGCCGAGCGGCTGTAGAGGTTGCCGTAAACGGCCGCCGCGCCGTTGATGGTGGTGCTGGCCAGCAGCGCCGAGCGGCCCCCGCCCACGGCGGGGTCGTTGAGCAGCGAGATGGCGGCGGGCACCGGCTGAAAATTGTACTGCCCGCCCAGGGCGCTCGGAAACCAGTTGTTCCACATGGTGTTGGCGTCGGCGTTGCTGTAGCTGATTTCCAATACCGATTCTGAGGTGAGGAACGGGGCCGTGGAGAAGGCGCGGTAGGGCGCGACCAAGCCGTAGGCGCTGTTGCTCAGCACCTGCGTGGCATAAGCCTCGGCGTCGGGCCACTGCTGGCGGTAGAGGTGCAGGCGGGCGCGCAGGCCGCGGGCGGTGGCCTTCACGGCGCGGTTGCGGGTGGTGGCGTCGGGCAGCAGGGTTTCGGCCTGGGTGAGGTCGGCCAGCACCTGGTCGTAGGTGGCGGTGAGGGTGGCGCGGCGGGTACCCTGGCCGTTTTCCTTGCTGCGGGTGGGCGTAAGCACGAGCGGCACGCCGCCCCAGCCCCGCGCCAGGTCGAAGTACGCCAGCGCCCGGATGAAGTAAGCCTCGCCCAGCAGCTGGTTTTTCTCGGCAGTCGTCAGCAGCGGGTCGTTGATGGCGGGCACGCCGGCCAGGATATTATTCGCCCCGTTGATGGCCTGGTAGATGTAGGTCCAGGTTTCGGCAATGAGCACGTTGTCAGCACTGAGCGCGTTCTGGTCGATTTGCAGAAACTGGTTGAGCGTGCCGTTGAAACGCACGTTGTCGGCGGGAAGAAAGCCCAGCGTAGGCCAGTCGAGCTGGTAGTAGTTCTGCACGCGGTCGTAGGCCCCGAGGGTGGCGGCGCGGGCGCTGGCGGCATCGGTGATGGCGCGGTCGTCGGCGAGCTGCTGCACGGGCTGGGGGTCGAGCAGGCTTTTGCAGCCGCTGGCCAGCAGCAGGGCCGCAAGCAGCGAGGCTTGCAAGTAAGGGCGAAGGCCGGAGTAAGAGCGAGTTAGCATGACGAAAAGCAGATTAAAGCCCGACGGTAAGGCCCGCCTGGAAGGTGCGGGGCTGGGGCACGGTGGCCCAATCGAAGTTTTTAGTATTGGCCACGCCGCTCTGGGAGTTCACCTCGGGGTCGAGGCCCGAGTAAGGCGTGATGGTGAAGAGGTTGAGGGCCTGCACGTACACGCGCAGTGAGCTGAGGTGCGCCGCCCCGACCACCGCCTTGGGTAGGGTGTAGCCCAGCGTAATGGTGCGCAGGCGGATGAACGAGCCGTCTTCCAGGTAGCGGTCGCTCAGGTTTTGCACCACGCCGCCGTAGTTGTTGCTCGCGGAGCTGGTAGTCAGGCGCGGGATGTCGGTCACGTCGCCCGGCTTCTGCCAGCGGTTGAGTTGGTCGGCCAGGTAGCCGATGTTGCTCTGGGTACCGCCGTGCACGAGGAAGAAGCGGTTCATGTTCATGATCTTAGCGCCCTGCTCGAAGTACAGGTTGAAGCCAAAATCCACGCCGTTCCAGGTCAGCGTATTCGTCACGCCGCCGAAGTAGTTGGGCCAGGCGTTGCCCACGAGCCGACGGTCGGCCACGGTTAGCTGCCCGTCACCGTTCACGTCCTGGTACTCGGCATTGCCGTTTTCGGGGTTTACGCGGGTCTGGTGGTAGAGCCAGAACGAGTAGAGCGGGGCACCTTCTTCGAGCCGGAAAATGTCGCGCGAGCCGGCCGTGATGGGCGCGGCCAGCTTCTCTACCCGGTTCACGTTGCGGGCCAGGTTGAAGGTGGTGCTCCACTGCACGGCACTGTTGTTGACCCAGTTGGCCGTCAGCTGCGCCTCAATGCCCTTGTTGCTCACCGCGCCGTAGTTCTGTAATTCGGAGGCAAAGCCGGTTTTGCGGGGCACGGGCACGTTGAGCAGCAGGCCGGTGGTGGCTTTGTCGTAGTAATTCAGCTCCAGGGCCAGGCGGTTTTTGAGCACGGCCACGTCGATGCCCGCGTTCCACTGCCGGGTGGTTTCCCAGCTCAGGTCGGGGTTGGCGAGCTGGAAGGGCGCGGTGCCGGGCAGGTCGAGGTAGTTGGCCCCGCCCTGCACGAGGCCCCGGGCGGCAAAGTCGCCGATGCCGTTCTGGTTGCCGGTGCGGCCGAGGCTGGCCCGCAGCTTCAGCTCGTCAAACACCCCCAAGTCCTTGATAAACTGCTCCTCCCCTAGCCGCCAGCCCAGCCCCACGGCCGGAAAGTAGCCCCACTTATTGTTGGTGCCGAAGCGCGACGAGGCATCGGCGCGGGCGCTCAGGTCGGCCGTGTAGCGGTCTTTGAAGCTGTAGGTGACTTTGCCGAAAAACGACACCAGCCCGGCCAGCGAGCGGCTCGACGAGCCGGTTTGGGTCGCCGCCGAGGCGATGGTCGTCAGATCGTTGCTCGGAAACTGCTGGCCCAGCAGGCTCGTGCGCTGGAAGGTGTTGCGCTGCAAGGTGTTACCTACCACCGCTTGCAGGGCGTGGTGTTCGCCGAAGGTGGCGCGGTAATTCAGCGTCTGCTCGTTGAGCAGGGTAATGTCGCGCGAGAGGTACGAGGCCGCCGTGCCCCGCGGCTGCCCGGCCAGGATGAGCGTGTTGTTGAAATTGTTCTCGTACATGTCGTTGAAGTCGATGCTCCAACTCGAGCGCAACGTCAGATTCGGCAGGAATTTGTACTCGCCGTACACGTTCGAAATAACCCGCGTGCCCACCGCGTCGTTGTTCAGGTTGTTGATGAGGGCCAGGTGGTTATCGAAGCTGCCGTACTTGGCGTAGGAGCCGTCGGGGTTGTAAACCGGCAGGTTGGTGCGCGGAAACAGGGCCGAGTTGAGGACGCCCACCGGGTTGTTGTCATTGCTGCTCACGTTGCGCTGGGTGCGCGTGAGGGCCGTGCTCGTGCCGATGCGCAGCTTGTCGGTCACGGCATTATCGAGGTTGATCCGGAAGCTGAAGCGGTCGAACTTGCTGGGCCGCACTATCGATTCCTGGCCGAAGTAGCCCGCCGCCAGGTAAAACTGGGTTTTATCGCTGCCCCCGGCCGCCGACAGCTGGTAGCTCTGGGTGTGGGCGCGCCGAAATACGTCGCTCAGCCGGTCGTAGGTCGGCTGCTCCTCGGGCAGGCCCCGCCCGCCGGAAGCTACTGAGCGGTAGGGCAGCAGCGCGGGGTTACCGCCATCATTGAGAAAACGCTCGTTTTCCAGCGTCGCCAGTTCGGGACCGGTTACCAATTTATAAGTCTTCGGCGCCTTCGAAGTAGCCTGGTAAGTATCCAGGGTAATGCGCGTGTTAGTATTGGCCTTGCCGCGCTTGGTTTGGATGAGCACCACCCCGTTAGCCCCCCGCGAGCCGTAGATGGCCGTGGCGTTGGCGTCCTTCAGAATCTCAATACTCTGAATATCAGCCGGATTTATATCCGCAATGGGATTCGACGACACCTGATTGCCCAGGCCGGTGGCGACCAGGTTGGTATTGTTGATGAACACGCCATCGACCACGTAGAGCGGGTCATTGCTGGCGTTGACCGAGTTGCTGCCCCGGATGCGGATGAAGATGCCGCCGCCCGGCACCCCCGAGTTGGCCGACACCTGCACGCCCGGGGCGCGCCCCTGCAGGAGCTGGTCGGGGCTGGCGGCCGGCACGTCTTTGATGGCCGCGCCCTGCACGGTCGAAATGGCGCTGGTGAGCGTGCGGCGGTTTTGCTCGCTGTAGCCCGTCACCACTACTTCGTTGAGCTGCTGCACGTCGGTGGGCAGTGCCACGTCGAGCGAGCCAGCCCCGACCTTCACCTCGCGCTTGGCGTAGCCTACTGCGCTGATAATGAGCGTTGCACCGGGGGCTACCCCGGGCAGCGAAAACCGGCCGTCGGCATCGGTCGAGGCTCCTTGGGAAGTACCTTTTACTACCACCGTAGCGCCCGGCAGCGGGGTGTGGCTGTCGCCATCGGTAACGGTGCCAGCGGCCGGGGGCACGCCGGTAGTTTGGGCCGCCGCTAGGCCAGCTTGGCTTAACAACAGGGCAGCCACGGCCGCCCGCCCCAGAGTAAGGGTAGTCTTTTTCATAAAATAATGAGAAGGGAAGGCTGGCCGGGCCGCGTGGGCGCAGTGAGCCAGGGCGGCCCAAACACGGCCGGCCAAGCGGCGCCCGCTCCGGCGGGGCAATACCAGCGAAGAAGAGAGATAGCCGGAGGCCCGCCCGCCGCTCGTGCACAAGCAGCCGGTTAGGTTCCGAAGAGTATCCGCAGAGAAAGAAAGACCAGCGCTTCGCGAACGAAGGCACTAGTTAGCAGCCGCTTATGCGCGACTAGCTGGCCCGCTGAGCAGGCACGCCTCGGCCAGCCCCGCTAGCTTCAGCGTCGAAAAACGGCAAACCCGAACTGTAAGGCAGACGACGCGCTACACCTCCGGCTTGCCTAGCGCATACACGCGCCAGCCAGCGGCCGACAACACGGGCGCAGCGAGCCTGAGAGAGTAAGCGAAACTTGGGGGAGGAAAAAAGTATCCACGGCAGCTCGTTTTTATATGGTCAGGACTTGGCACCATTCCACTGGGTGGGGGTTGCCGGCGGTTCATCGAGCCTGTCTCTCCGCGCCTCTGTATAAAAACCTTCCTGTCGTCAGCAGGGGGTTGGTGGGTCAAAGGTAAGAGCCTCTTTTTCAGAAAAACAACTTATTTTTTCACTTTCACTTCACCGTACCCTCTAATGAGCTGAGCCCGACCGCAATGAAATGAGAGTTTACATCTCTCCCCAGCGCAGTCGGGCTCCGTCCGGACAATAAAGCTTTTACCCTATCTAACTCATCGATTTATGGCATAATGACTACCCTATCAGTGGTATGCCTCGACTTAGTACGGTTTCCGAGTTGATGCACATCTTTGGGGGAATTAAAAATTAAAAATGAACAATTAAAAATTAGCAGGTCAGTGGCTTGCGCATTTTTAATTGCTCATTTTTAATTTTTAATTCTGTTGAGGAAGTTGGCAACTGCTTTGATCTGCTCGAGAGCCTGCCGAGTGTCGGCCAGCGCGAAGGTGGTCGCGCTGGGCACCCGTCGCTGGCCTACCTCGGCAAGCTCGCGCAGGCAGGCATCGGGTGAGCATATCGCTACTGACGAGGAGTAGAGAGAGTGAGCCGGTACAACCCACCACGCGCCCGATAGCGAATAGCACGCAAAAGCCCCGGCTGCGCGGGGCAGCCGGGGCTTTTCTCATCGCTAGCAGTTTAGCCGACTAGCTGATCCACTTAAACTTGTACTCCAGCTTAGGCACTGCCATGCGGTCGCTTACGCGGCGTAGGCGGGCCGGCAGGGCCATCACGTAGTCGCGGGCCTTTTCGGCGGGGCCGGTGAGGCCGGTGCGGTCGGCGATTTTCCACTCGCTGATGAGCGTGTCGAGAATGTCGGTGTAGTCGGCGCTGGTGTACACGCCGATACGCTGGGCGGCGTCGGTGAAGTGGCCGAAGGTCTTGCCCATTTCCACCCCAAACTCGCGCATGTAGTGGGCGGGCATCACGATTTTCTTGCGCATCATGTCCTCGAAGGCCAGCATCATCTCGCTGGGGTCGAGGTCGAAAATCTTGCTCACGAAGGTTTTATAGGCGCGGGCGTGGCGGTTTTCGTCGCCGGCGATCATGCCGCAGATTTTCGACAGGCCATCGTCGCCGGCCTGGCGGGCGAGTTGGCCCACGCGGCGGTGCGACACGTTGGTGGCCATTTCCTGGTAGCTCGTGTACACGAAGGAGCGGTACGGGTCGTGGGCCGTGCCGAGGTCGAAACCGTCGTTGATGAGGTGCTGGGTCGAGAACTCAAACTCGCGCATGTTCACCCGGCCGCAGAGGTAGAGGTAGCGGTTGAGCAGGTCGCCGTGGCGGTTTTCCTCGGCCGTCCAGCCCCGAATCCACTGCGCCCAGCCGTTGTCGCGGTCGCGGTTCAGGTCGTCGAGCTCGTGAAACCAGGCTTCGTAGTTGGGCAGCGCCTCCTCGGTGATGGTGTCGCCAATGAGCACGGCCAGCAGGTCGTAGCTCAGGCCCTCGGCCTTCTGGCGCAGCTCCTTTACTTCGTCGAAGAAGGTATCGCGGCGCGAATCGGGCAGATAATCAGCTGGCTGCCAGCTATCTTCCACTTTTTTCAGGAAACCGTAAATATTATCTTTTAGGTAACCTTCGAGCTGTTGGAGCACCTCGCTACGCGAAATGAGAAGGTCGTTGGAAAGCATCATAGGAATAGAGGCACTGCATATGAGAAGGCAGTGAATGAACATACGAAGGTCCGATTTTAGTTGGCTGCGAGCGGTACAGGATTAGGGCATTTTAGCCATTTGCGCCCGGACGCGAGGTACTTTAGAAGCGTTTTGTAGCCTGGCTCCGGCAGCCCTGACTACCTACTCACCCCGCTGCACGTTCAACAATCTGCTGCCTAACCCGCACCTTGCCGCTCAATAAATCTTGCCGCAAGCCGGTCCTTTGAACCTGAAGCTTAGCGAGCGTATGCACTTCAATTTCTAAGAGATGGTTTAGTAAGTTGAATAACTTAGCAATTGCAGGGCTGGCCCGCGGCAATTCATCCGTGCACATTGGATTACTGGCTGCAGGCTCAGTTTCTACAGTGGGAATTCCATCCAGCGAATGCTTTTCCGGCAGTAGAGCGTCATAACCGGCTGGGCTATCATTGGCCGGAATTTGTTCCATTTGTTTTGCCTCCCGCTCCGCCGGAGTATATCCGAGTAAGCGGTCGTTAAAAATCCGGGATTCTTCGCTACCACTATTCTCGCGTTCGCCCATGTCATTCATAAGCATATCTTGCAGCAATCCCGTTTTGAGGCGGTGGTATTTAGCAATCAGCCGCTGGGTTTGCTTAATGACTTCGTCTATTTTAGACAGAATACGGGCAATCTGAAGCTGCTCGGCGGCAGATTCAGCAACCACTAGTTCAAGTTCCTCACTAGCCTTTAGCTGAGTATTCGACGAGTCTGAATCAACCGGCGAATCTAGCAGCAACCCTTCGCGATCTTTTAGTACTTGCAGAAAGTCTCTGTCGCAATTAGTCACGAGCTTATTCGACTCCCACCCCGCCGGCACGTTCAGTTCCATATCCGCCATTAGTTTAAGTAGTTTAGCTGGGTCAGGAAATCGTGCAGCTCGGCCATCGTGTCGTGGCGCTGGGCTTCCAGATGCCGGGCCGAGATGAAGTATTTGTCGAACAGGTTTTCGTAGGCGGCCACCAGGGCGCGCTTTTCGGTGGCGAGGGAGCGTTGCAGCTGGTCGTTGATGAGGTCGAAGTACTTCTGAAAAATCAGCCGCTGGCTTTCGGCATCCGTGATGATGCCACCAATCTCGGCCAGCAGCTGATCGAGATTGGCGAGCCGGGCTTGCAGGGTTTCCTGATCTCTGAGGCGGGCGTTGTGGGCTTTGGTTATTTCCTTCAGGACCTTTTGGGCCGCCAGCACGTCCTGCAACTGGTAGGGCTCGGACCGGTCGGCTTTCAGCTCCTTCTCCAGCGCCGCCACCGACTTGCGGATGGTCGCGAAGTCCTTAGTGCTCTTCAAATCGCTGCGGAAGCTGGCAATCGCCTCGTTTACATCAATGTCGAGCTGCACCAGCTCGGCCTGGGCAATGTGCAATAGAGCCTGGATCTCAGCTTTTTCGTCGTCGGCTCCGTGGCGCTTCAGCACGAGTTTCAGCGCCAGCTCGGCTTGCAGCGTTTTCAGCTGGGCCTTGCTATCCTTCAGCTGCGTTTCCAGCTCCCGGATGCGGGCGTCGGCGGCTTGCAAGGGCTCGGCTTCGGCGGGCGCGTCCTTTTCGCCTAGCAGGTAGTCAAGCTGGGCTTTCAGCTCGCTTTTGGCCAGGGCGGGCGTCAGCTTCCCCTCACCTTCTTCGTCGCCGGCCTCGTAGGCGAGCAGGGTCAGGGCCTCCTCCACGGCTTCTTCCAGGCTGGTTTCCAGGACTGACTGGGCGAGTTCCAGCTGTTCGAGCGCGGCCTGCTCGGTCTGGAAAAACGCCGCAGTCAGGTACGCGTCCGGGATCAGGCTGACCTCCCAGCCGTTTTGCATGATGGTTTTGAGGTCGTACTTGATGCTATCCCACCAGTTTACGAATACGCCCGCCACCTGGTAGGTATCGAGCACGCCCACCGGCACAAGCTGTTCCTTGATGCTGGCCAGCAACTCTTTGCGCACCCGCGAAAACTTATCGCCGCCCGGCGTCACGTAGCCCACCATCGACTCCTCCCCGGCATTGGCGGGCACTTGCGCGGGGGCCAGGGTCGCAAAGTCTGCCTTAGCCAGCTGCCACCACTCGGCCAGGTGGCGGCCCAGCTCGGTGAGCGTCTCGACCACCCGCGCATCGTCTTCCACCCGCGGCTTGATTGCCCCCTTATCGGCCACGGCAAACGCCTTGTAGCGGTCGTTGTGGTCGGCAAACAGCTGGTAGCCATCGAAGCCGAATTTGCGGGCCAGCGTGGTTTGCACCTGCTCGATTTCGGCCACCGGCGCACCGCCCACCAGGTGGGCCGTCACGTCTTCGGGCTCGGGCGGCGGCGTGTTGTCCACGTAGCGGCGGATGTTGAGCGTGAAGTCGTTGGCCTCGATGGTGGCGAAGTCCACCAGCCGCGAGTAGCCGGCTTCTTCCAGCTTGTGCTCGAACACGTAGTCGATTTTTTCGATGTCCTCGGGGCGCAGCGTATTCTGCTTCTTACCCTCGGCGTAGTTCTTGTCGGCGTTGATGATAAACACTTTATCCTTGAGGTGGTCGGGCTTGCTCTTGTCGAATACCAGCACGCAGGCCGGCAGGCCGGTGCCGTAAAACAGCTGCGGCGGCAGGCTGATGATACCCTCCAGCACGTCGGCCCGCAGCATTCCCTCCCGGATTTCCTTTTCCTTGCCGCCCCGAGCCAGCACCCCCTGCGGCACCACTACCACCACCTTGCCCGTGCGCTTGCAGCTGGCCAGCATGTGCTGCACGAACAGCAGGTCGGCCTTCTTATCAGCTTCGGGCGTGAAGCCGTATTGAAACCGCTCCGGGTGCTTCATCGTGGCCCGGTCGTAATTCTGCGAAAACGGCGGGTTGGCAATCACCCGGTCGAACTGCATCAGTTGCCCGTCGCGCTCGTTCAGCGGCGCTGCCAGCGTATCGCCGTACTCGATAGTGGAGCGCGTGATGTTGTGCAGGACAATGTTCATCTTGCAGATAGCCACCACCGTCGGGTCGTTTTCCTGCCCAAACAGCTCCAGGTCGGCCCCGTCCTGGCCCTGCTCCTGCACGTACTGCCGGCTCTGAATCAGCACTCCGCCCGACCCCGCCGTGGGGTCGTAGACGGACATGCCCGCCCTGGGCTTGCTGAGCTGCACCAGCAGGCGCACCACCTGGCTGGGGGTGTAAAACTGCCCGCCCTTCTTGCCGCCCTCGTCGGCGAAGTGCTTGAGCAGGTACTCGTAGGCCGCGCCCAGCAGGTCCGGAAACGCGAAGTTGTCGTTGACCAGCGCCGGGAATTCGTTGAAGTGATCAATCAGCTTCTTCAAATCGACATTCTTGACGATTTGCTTGCCATCGACCTCCTTGTTGAAATTGATGCGCCCCTTGAAGGTACCCGCCAGTATGTCGGGGTTGGCCTTCTCAAGGGCGTCGAGCGCCTGGTTCAGCATCTGCCCGATGTTGGTCTGCAAGTGCTTGAGGGGCGGCTGCGGGGTGCCGTTCTCGTCGGTAAAGCCCTCGTTCCAGCGGGCGCGCTGCGGCACGAAGAACGTTTCGCCGTACGTGTTTTTATCCTCCAATACCGCGGTTAGCATACTCGCGTCTAAGTGCTTATAGTCGCGGCAGCGCAGCTGCTCGCGTTTCTGCTCAAACGCGTCGCTCAACCGCTTCAGGAACAGCATCCCGAAGATAAATTCCTTGTATTCCGAGGCGTCCATCTTCCCGCGCAGGATGTCGGCCGCCTGCAGCAGGAAGCCTTCCAATTGGGAGAGCTTTATCTTTTCGTTTTTCATCAATCGTGTCGGCGCTGGCCCGGTAGCTGGGCCGGCCATTAATTCAGTTGTGGTGCGGGGGTAGCCCAGGCCGCCAGGCGCTGGCTCCTGCGGGTCGGCATCGCGAGCGGCAGCGGCCCGATGAAAGCCACTAGCCAATTAGCCGTTACTAACGGGTTACAATAATAACAGCTATTACGCCTTCGTTGGCACGCAGGCGGCTCACTATGCTATTTTTTTTAGCATAGTGAGCCGCCTCGGCAGGCGCCCAAAAAGGCAGTTGTAACCGTCGGCAAGGAGCGGTCGAAAAGTAGCCCGGTGGCAACGTAGCGCACTTCTCAGGCGCGTGTACTGCCTTTATCGGAACTGTAACTCCGGGGTGTTGCGGTAGGACGCACCCGCCGAGCGCTGCCCCAAGCCGGAGCTTGGGGTTATAACCCGATTGAGCAATCGGTTAGAGCGGGTTCGAGGTCAGTGCACGCTTTGCCCTCCTTCAAACACGGACACCTCCCGGCTACCTCTCCTTTTCGGAGAGGAGAGCCAGCCGCCTATCTCAACAACCGTTCAGGAAGTGCCTCGCCTCTGGATAACCTAAGTACACTTCTAAAACACGCCTCATACTAACTACAACGCTCTCACTACCAATAAACAGCCCTCGTACAGCACGCTTCCATTTTTAGTTTTTACTAAAATTTTCCGTGTTGCGAAGAAACTATTTACTAAAAATAATAGTAATTTTGCCAGCAGCTAACCACCCTCCTTCACCCAGGGGCCTTGGCCCCGCTTAGCCCCCCTCCTCCCCATGACTACCGCACTCTATCGCCACGGCGACGTTTTGATTGGGACCGTGCCCGCGCTGCCGGTCGGGGCCGTGCCCCAAGCCGGCCTAGTACTGGCCCACGGCGAAGTAACGGGCCACGCCCACCGCATCCGGGAAGCGGGGGCGGCGGGGCTGTTTCGACACGGAGGCACGCTGTATCTGCGCGTTAGTGCGCCCACGGCTACCCTGGTGCACGAGGAACACCGCCCCATCGTGCTGCCGGCCGGCGTGTACCGGGTGTGGCAGCAGCGCGAGTACTCGCCCGAAGCCATCCGCACCGTTGTCGACTAATTAACTCGCCCGGCCATGTTTCGCATCAATGCCCGGGGCCGCCAGCCGGCCCGCCCCACTACCCCGCCGCCCAGCGCCCCGGCCGCGCCGCCGGCCGGCGTGACCGTCGTCACCCCGGCGGGCCGGCTGGCCGTGGAGCCAGTGGGGGCACCGGTCCCGGCCAACGGCCCCGCGCCGCGCACCGTGAGCCCCGAGCAAGTGCGGGCACTGCTGCTGGCGGGCCCCGTGCCGGAGGCGCTGGTCGTGACCGGCCCCGTGCGGCTGCGCGGCGAAGCCCGCCTGCGCGAGCTGCCCCGCTCGCTCGACTGCACCCACCTCGACGTGCGCGACTGCCCCAACCTGGAGCTGCTGCCCGAGCACCTGCGCGCCCTCACGGTGCGGGCCACCGGCACGGCCGTGCGCGAAATCAGCGGCGACTGGCTGGTGCGCGAACACCTCGACCTGCGCGCCAATTCCCGGCTGCGGCAGCTACCCGCCCGCCTCACCGCCCGCTCGCTCGACGTGAGCCAGTGCCCGCAGCTGCGGCAGCTGCCCGCCGGCCTGCACCTCACCCACTGGCTGGAGCTGGCGGGCAGCGGGCTCACGGCCCTGCCCGCCGGCCTGCGCGTGCCCCTGCGCTGGCAGGGCACCACCGTGGACGAGCGCACTGCTTTCCGGCCCGACGAGCTGCGCGCTACCGACTTACTCCAGGTGCGTAACGTGACGCACCGGCGCGTGCTCATCGCCCGCATGGGCCTGGAGCGCTTCTTGGGTGAATTGGGTGGCCTGGTGCTCGACCGCGACCGCGACGCGGGCGGCGAGCGCCAGCTGCTGAGCGTGCCGCTGCCCGACGACGAGCCGATTCACGCCCTGCGGGTGCGCTGCCCCAGCACCCGCCACGAGTACGTGCTGCGCGTGCCACCCCACGTGCGCACCTGCCGCCAGGCCGCCGCCTGGCTGGCTGGCTTCGACCGCGAAGCTGATTATCGGCCGCTGCTCGAAACCTGAAACTGCGGCCGCGCACGGCTTGGCTTTCTGCACCTTGCTACCGGCCAAAACCTACGCTATTTACTCAACCGTAGGCAGCGTTATAACCTGATAATATGGGCTTACGTCTAACTTGCCGGGCGAGCAGCACCGGGAGCTGACCCGGTATGCCCACCCCCTCACCCCCTGTTTTCCTGCTTTTCATTTTTTTGTCATGCAGATTACCCAGCAACCCGCCCAGGCCGTCCTGCTCGAAAATACGGCCGATACCACTCGCCTACTGCTGAGCTTCCGCGAAGACGTGCCTAACCCGCACCGCCAGCCCCTGAACGTAGCCCTGGTAATGGACCGCAGCGGCTCGATGGCCGGCGTACCCCTGCGCTACGCCCAGCAGGCCGCCGCTAATTTCGTCGATCGCCTCGCTCCCGAAGACCGGCTCAGCATCGTGGTGTACGACGACCACGTGGACACGCTGCTCGACGCCCAGCTCGTCACCGATAAGGAAGCCATTAAGCGGATTATCAGCGGTATCCGGGCCGGGGGCCTGACCAACCTGAGCGGCGGCTGGCTACGCGGCTGCGAACTGGTAGCCGCCCACCGCCGCGATGACCAGGTAAACCGCGTGCTGCTGCTCACCGACGGGCAGGCCAACGCGGGCATTACCCAGCCCAAGGTGCTCATCAGCACGGCCGCCAAGAAGGCCGAGGAAGGTATTTCGACTACCACGCTGGGCTTCGGCGAATATTTTGAGGAAGACCTGCTCATCGGGATGGCCCGGGCGGCGGGGGGTAACTTCTACTTCATCCAATCGCCCGACGACGCGGCCGACGTATTCGGGGCCGAGCTCGACAGCCTCAAGGCCGTCGCCGCCCAAAACCTGACCGTGACGCTCGCCCCCGTGGGCGACGTCAAAATCGAGGACGTGCTGAGCCTGGCCCGCACCGAGCCCTCGGCTAATGGCCAGCTGGCCGTGCGCCTGGGCGATGTATTTGAGAATGAAGATAAGCTACTGGGCTTGCAGCTGCGCATTCCGGCCCTGAAACCCGGCCCGCACCCGCTGCTTACCGTCAGCTACCGGGCCGACGTAATCCGCAACGGCGCGGTCGAAGCCGTGAGCGGCGACTACACAGTGCAAGTCACGGCCGGCCCCATCGAGGCCGTGGCCGCCGCCACCGACAGTCGCGTGACGCTCGACCTGGCGCTGCTGCGCATCGGCCGCGACAAGGAGCGGGCCGTGGACCTGGCCGACGAGGGCAAGTACGCTGAAGCCGAGGTCCTGCTGCGCCAGGTGGTGGCCGACCTCACGGCCGCCGGCCTGCACGAACACTTCGAGATTGCCGAAGAAATCGACCAGCTCACGCACTACGCCGAGCGCATTACCCGCCGCCACCTCGACAATGCCAGCCGCAAGGAGCTGCGCGACCAGGCCTTCCAGGGGCGGCAGGGGCGGCAGGCCCTGGGGGGCCGCGGCGTGAGCGTCGACGCGGCCGCTTACGCCCTGCCCGTGGTGAGCGACGCGACCGCGGGCGGGGTCGAGCTCCAGTGCTTCCGCGAGGGCGGCAAGCTCCGCATGAAGGTCGTCAGCCCCGGCTACGCCGACCTCAACGTGCAGTTTCCCCGCGACTTGCGGGCCGAGGGCGCGCACTACCTGGTCGAGAGCCTGGAGCCCAGCGCCGACGGCAGCTTCTACCGCGCCAAGGGCACCATTCAGCGCTTGGTGCGCCCTGGCGAGACCGACCCGCTGGCTGGCCGGCAACCCGGCGGCAGTGGCCGCAGCCGGGCGGCCGCTACCACCGCCCACGTGGCCCGCACGCCGAAAACCCTGGCCGACTTACAAGAAACGGACACCGTGGGCAATGGCATTTTGGTGCAGGTAGTGAAAGACAAAAGCAAGCTGCGCGCCCGCGTGGTAAGCGACGGCTACGAGCCCGATTGGAACATGCGCTTCCCGCGCGACATCCGCCAGGAGAACACCCTGTACGTGGTCGACCACGTCAACACGGCACCCGACGGGAAATCGTACATTGCCAGCGGCGACATCAAGCGCCTCAAGCAATAAAAGGCCCATTGGCTGGCACTACTTCCGTTTAGAGTAGCTCTCAACCCCGGGGGGTGACTACCAGAAGCCGGTGTAACACCAAGCTCCAGCTTGGTGAGGCGTTGGGATACGTACCCTAACGCCTCACCAAGCTGGAGCTTGGTGTTACACTGAGTGACTACTTAGAGCGGTTTTCACTTTCCTCCATAGAATTAAAAATGAGAAGTTAAAAATAGCGAGCCATTGACCTGCAAATTTTTAATTCCTCATTTTTAATTTTTAATTCAACCTGAAGGTGTACACCCACTCGGAAACTGCACTAATGAGCCTGTACGCCCTAGCTCCATTGCCACACCATGAGCCGGGCGCAGCCCGGCCACAGCCGCTGCTGCTGCACCCGCCGGAAACCGGCCGCCTCCAAGGCTGCTTGCAGGGCCAGCCACTGCGTACCCGCGCTGGCGTATTGCGCCAGTGCGGCGTGGCCAGCGGCCTCGGCGCACACGTGGCGCAGCGTGGCTGGCAGCAGGCGCAGATAAGCCAGCATAGCCGCCCGCAGCCAGGGCCGGGAGGGCAAGTCAAATTCCAACAACGCCAACTGCCCACCGGAGCGCAGCAAACGAGCGGCCTCGGCCGCCAGCGCGGGGTAAACGCTCGGGGCCAGCGTTTTGAGGCCAAAGGCGCAGGTGACGACGGCAGCCGAGCCAGCGGGTAGCCCGGTAGCCAGGGCATCGGCCTGGCGCAGCACGAGGCCGGCGGCCGGTAGCCGGGCGGCGCGGGCGAGCATGGCGGCCGAAAAATCGACGGCCGTCAGCCGCAGCCGCTCGCCCAGGCGCTGGTGCAGCGGCGCCCACAACTCGGCCCCGCCGGCCATCAGATCGACTACCGGCACGGGGCCGGCAGCGGGCCAGCGCAGGGCGGCAACCAGGCTGCGCCGCCAGCGGCCGAGCTGCCCGCCCGATAGCCACTCGGCCGCGCCGTACGTGCTGGCTAGCTCGTCGAACAAGGCCCGCACGCGGGCGGGGCGGTGGTGCACGGCTACCGGGGGCGCGGACTCTACCAGTAGCTTAGTCATGGCGGGCAACGGCGAGAGTTTGGGGGGTGGCTTCGGCTTCGGCCTTGAGGGTGGCCAGCACGCGCTGGTGCATGGCATCGAGCAGGTAATCAGACCACAGCTGCCAGTAGGGCCGCGGCCCGATGCGGTGGCGGTACACGGTGCGGGCTTCGAGCAGGGTGCGCCCGCCCGGCAGGGGCCGCAGCCGAAACGTACCGCTATCGACCTGAAAGTACCCGTGCAGGTGCGGCGCGTGAATGTGCGGGTACGGGCTCAGCTCGCGCATGGGCGCGGGCATGTCGGCCGGGGGCACGGCGAAGGTGAGCTGCCGCCCCGGCTGCCAGGCTATCACGGGCAGCCGGGCCAGCCCCTGCGAGTAGCGGCACGCCAGTGCCCGCCGGCCGGTAGCCGAGTCGCGCACCAGGGCCGTGCGCGTGGGGTACACCACCCCCGCCCGAAACCAGCCCGTAGCCGCCGGGTACTGCACCGGCCGCGTGAGCACGGCCCACACCCGGGCGGGCGGTGCATCGACCGCGAGCTGCGTAACGATGAGCCGGGGCACTACCGGCGCGGGGTGGCTGGCCTCGTACTGCTGCGCGGCCGGGTACAGCACCAGGATGCTCATCAACATGGGCAGCGGGCGCGACTTGCCGGTGAGCTGCACCAGCAGGGTGCCCAGCGCGGCCCCCAGCAGCGCCATCACGAGGGCTACCGGCAAGGCCATCGCAATGCAGATAAGCCCCTCCAAGTGCAGCGAGAACAGGCACAGCAACGAGCAAAGCACCGCCAATACGCCCACGACGGCCTTGGTAACCGGCCACATACTACCGCCGTCGCTGGGCCGGGCCCACTCGTGCAGCAGCACGGCCAGGCAGGCACTAATCCCCGGCGACAAGCAAAACAACACGCCGCCGTAGCTGCCATAATGCCCAATGGAGAGCGCCATCAGGGCCGTGCCCAGCAGGCCGGTGCTCACGATAGCCACGGCGGCGCACCGCCACGGCGAGTCGCGCCAGCTCGTACCAGCAGTGGGGATTGGGCACACCGATTCCGGCCCCGCCTCGGGGGCGGGTTCATAGGGAGGTTCCATGAGTGAAAGGGGGTAAAGTGGAGTTACAAAAACAGCTTCAGAAACTTGTCCAGAAACCAGCTGCGCTCGGCCTTCATCAGGCGGGTGAGTAGCTTGTCGGAGGTATCGGCCAGCTGCTGGATATCAGCCAGCACGGTGTGGAAGGCGTGGTAGTCGGGGTCGGCGTCGTTGCCGGGCAGCTGGGACAGCTGGTCGAGCGTGCGCTTCATCTGATCGAGCTCGCGGCGCTTGCGCGAGGCGATGATGCACTGCGTCACGCGCAGCATGTCTTTCTCAGCCACGAAGTATTCGCGGCGCTCGCCGGGACGCAATTCTTTGTACACCAGGCCCCAATCGATAAGCTCGCGCACCGTCTGGCTGGCGTTGCCCCGCGAGATGCTGAGCTGCTCCATGATGTCTTCGGTACTCAGGGCCCGGGGCGACACTAGCAGCAGGGCGTGCACCTGGGCCAGGGTTTTGCTCACGCCCCAGTTCGTGCCCGACACCCCCCAGAGGTTGATAAACTGGGCTTTGGCTTCGGCGAGAGTGGGCTGATTGGGGGTCATGGCGGTCTTTAAAAATTGGGAGTTATTTCGCGCAGAGTTTCGGGGTGTTAAAACGCAGGGTCTCGCAGTGTTTTCTCAGCACTGCGAGACCTTGCGCTTTACCCCTGCGAAACCCTGCGCGAAATAATACTAGGCAGCAATTCCCGCACCGCCGCCGCGCACTGCTCATATTCAAACCGAAACCCCGCCGCCAGCAACCGCTCGGGGTACACTTTCCGACTTTTGAGAATCAATTCGGTTTCGGTGCGCAGCGCGAAGGCCCCGATTTCGAGCAGCCAGCGGGGCTGCGGCACCCGCAGCAGCGGCCGCGCCGCCCGGGCCAGCAGGGCGTTGAACTCCCAGTTTTGCAGCGGGTGCGGGGCGCAGAGATTGACGGGGCCGCTGATCGCCTCGGCTTGCGCCAGAAACTCGACCGCCCGGCAAAAATCGGCGACGTGCAGCCAGCTAACCCATTGCCGTCCCGATCCTTGCGGCGTGCATAGCCCGAGGCGGGCCAGCCGCGCCATCACCGGGAATGCCCCGCCGTCGGCCCCGAGCACGATGGCCGTGCGCAGCGCTACTTTACGGGTATTCGGGGCGGCGTAGGCGTTAAAGACCGCTTCCCAGGCCTGCGCTATTTCGACCGAGAAGCCCTCGCCGATCAGGCCCGCCGCTTCCGTGTTGGCCGGGGCCGCGCCCTGCGTATCGGCGTAGATAGTAGCCGTGGAGGAATTGAGCCACACCTTGGGCGGCCGGGCGCAGGCGGCTACCGCCGCGCCCAGCACGCGGGTGCTATCGGTGCGGCTGGCCAGGATTTTCCGGCGGTTGGTGATGGTGTAGCGACAATCAACCGAGCGGCCGGCCAGGTTTACCAGCAGGTCGGCCCCTTCCAACTCCCGCGCCCAGGGGCCGAGGGTGCGCGCATCCCAGCGCACATCGCCGGGGCCGGTGCGGCTGATGCTGACCACCTGGTAACCCAGCGCCCGGAAATGCGCCGCCAGCTGGCGACCCAAAAAACCATTTCCTCCGACGAGAACGAGCTTGGGCTGGGGCATGGCGCAGCGTAAAAGACTGGCAACCGGCTACGTACCGGAGCTACCGCCTTTGACGAGGCAAATGTATCACAAGTTTCAATAATTATTGAAACTTGTGATACATTTTATTTTTTGCCCTTTGCGATGCCTCACTGAACAGCCACCTGCTGTCCTTGCGAGCGGAGCGAAGCAATCGCCCCTGTTCAGCCGCGCCGAGGGGGTGCGATTGCTTCGCTCCGCTCGCAAGGACAAACGCTTCTTATGTGCCTCGGTCGATAATCATCAGTAAATCAACCGCGAAAATTGGCCACAGCTTTCATTTACCAGCTCAGGCGCAGCAGCGACACGCCCTGGCGCGGCAGTAAGAAGCTGACCACCGTTTGGCCGTTTTGAGTTTGCACCGGGCCGGGGGGCGTGAGCGGGGCGAGCTGGCCGGCTTGCTGGAGGCTGGTGCGCTGCGCGGCGGATACCTGCTGGGGCGACCCCATTTTCAACCAGGCCGCGTAGGCGTTGCTGTGCTCGGCATCGATGCGGTAGTGCTGCAAGGTGGGGCGGGCCGTGGGCAGGCCACGGAGGGTTAGCTCGACGGGGCTGGCGGCGGCGGGCAGGTCGTCGTTGTGGTAATTCCACACCAGCACGGTAGCAGTGCGGGCCTTGGCGTCGTAGGCTGCCGAAGCCCCGATGTCGGGGCGCTGACTTTGGGCCTGGGCCTGGATGTCGGGCAGCGTGAGGGCGGTGGCGTTGCGGACGGCCACCCGCTGGCCGCCCATCCGGCCCAGCATCCGAAACACGTTGAGCACGGGCTTATCGACGCCATTGGTAGCCAGGTCGCGGAAGCCGGCAAACCAGGGTTGGTTTTCAAACTCGAACGACCAGCTCACGGCACCTTCCAGATTTACCTTGTAGAAATCGGCCAGCTCGTAGAGGCGGGCGTAGCTGGCCGCCGTGTAGCTGGAGTACATGGTGCCGTTGCGGTAGGCATTTTCGGGATTGGTTTGCACGCCGCAGGCCGCGCAGCCCTCCGGGTCGCACTCGCCGATGATGATGGGCAGGCGGCTGAACTCGGGGTAGGCAGCCACGATTTTGAAGCCCTCGGCCACGTCGTTGAGCTGGGTGGCCATATTCATCCGCACGTGGCCATCGACCAGCTTGGGGCCGCCCTTGGCGTGGAAGGTGACGAAATCGAGCCGGGTACCGGGCTGGCCGGTCACGTAGTTGCGGCCGCGGGCACAGTGCTCCAGAAAGCCGCGCAGGTAGGCAGCGGCCTTGTCCCAGCCGGGGCCGGTGGTTTCGGGGCCGCCGAGCCGGGCGGCGGGCAGGGCGCGGTGCACGGCCGCCTCGGTGTAGTCGTAGAGCTTGTGGTACTCCTCGGGCGTACCCTGCCAGTAGCCGATATTGGGCTCGTTCCACAGCTCCCAGCGCCAGGTTTTTACCTCGGCCTCGCCGTAGCGGGCCACGCTGTGACGCACCCACTGGTACACCAGCTCGCCCCACTTGGCGTAGTCCTTGGGCGGGTAGGCCCAGCCGGTGTAGATGTCGTTGTAGTTGTCGCCCGGCTTCCAGTGGTGGCGGTAGGGCGTGGGGTGCGTCGAGAGCGCCTCGGGCATGAAGCCCAGCTGGGCAATCGGCTTCATACCGCGCTTGAGGAAGCTGTCGAAAATCTGGTCCACGATGGTCCAGTCGTACACCGGCTGGCCGTTTTTATCCTCGGTGTAGGCATTAGTCGAGCCCCATTTGAAGGCGGCGGTGCCGTCGCCGGTGGTCAATAGGTTGTGGACGCGCACGTGCACCGGCACCGGGCTCAGGGCGGCCAGCTCGGTGAGTAGCTGCTGGCCGTCCTTCATGGTGGTGTAATTGGGCTCGTCGTAGCCGAAGTAGGCCCACAGCGGCTGCATGGGGCCGCTGGGCTGGGCAAAATCGACCCCGATGGTTACGGGTGGGGCGACTTGAGCCAGTGCCGGGGTCGCCGGGCTAGCCAGCAGCGCGACGGCCAGTAACAGGCTTTTGGGTTCAACACGGGAAGTAAAGTGCAGCATGGAGGGTGGGAAAAGGAGGGAAAGCCAGAGGAGCTATTCAGGTGGTTGGCAAAGCGCTCTAAAAACGTTTGCTTCAGCTAACGCAACAAATTCAACACAAACGATTGTTTAAATTATTAGCCTCAGCGCGATAAATGTAAGCGACACTAACCCATTTGTAAAACAAACGATTGTGTAGCAACCGAAAAGATTATACCGTTGGGCAACGTCAGTTGCCGACCACCGCAAGGCTGTGATCTATACTTCCGGCTTGGATGCCGGTCCCGGCCGCTGCGCATAAAATACTCGCCGCACCTGCCGCAAGGTTTCTTCAGCCGTTGCGGTATCCGGAGCTTCGGGCAACGCGGAGGCCGCGAAGGCAGCATCCACGCGCTCGACCAGCTGCTCGGCCTCGGCTACCAGCTCGGCGTACTCAAACTCACCCCGGCGGATTTGGAGCAGGAACTCGCGGTTGGGGCGGCGCACGTGCAGCTGGCCGGTGCGGGCGATTTCCTCGGCCATTTGCAGCAGGCGAAACACGTGCAGCATGTTCTTGGCGTCGTAGTTTTTACCGTGCTGCACAGTGTTGGCGTAGCGCTCCTTGTTGCGCTTTTCGACCCACTCCCAGTACTCGCGAAACACGCGGCAGTAGGAGCTGTAGCCGTTGCGGTTGAAGGATAAGTACGCGACGGGCACCTCCCCTTTCGGCACGGCCGAGAGCTGCACGTCCTGGCTGGCCTCGGGGTCGCGCACGAGGCCCCGGTAGCCCAGGCTCTGGGTGGGTGTGCGGTCGACAAACAGGGCGTAGAGGTCGGTGAGGTGCGGCACGTTGGCCAGGCCGCACTGGCTGGCGCGCAGGCCCTGGCGGGCCAGCCAGGTAGCGGCGGGCTGCGCGCCCGCGCCTACCGTCACGTAGCAAAAATCCAGCACGGCCTTACGGCCGGGCGGCTCGGGGTGGTTTATCTTCTTATTCAAGCCCTTGGCCTTGCGAATCTGGGCCACGGCGTACTCGGCGAAGCTCTGGCGACAGAGCTTGCTCAAAAAATCCCGGGGCCGGAACTGGGCAAACAGCGGGTGCTGGTAGACGACGCAGTCGGGCGGCGTGCCGAGCAATTCCAGCACGGTGGGGTTGTTTTTGAGTAATAATTCCACGAAGCGCCGCAGCTCGTAGAAGACCTCGTCGTTGGTTTCGTTGGCCACCTGGGGCAGGTAGTCGAGGCCGAAAAACTGGTCTTCGGGCAGCACGAACACGCCCTTCAGGTCGGTATCGGAATGCGGCAGGTTGGTGCCGTAAGCCCGGCTGCCGCTGATGGCTTCGAAAATAATGAGGCGCTGCTGGCGCAGGTCGGCAATGGTCATGGCTGCAAAGTAGCGTGCGTTTGATAACTGCTCGAACTAATTTTCAGAGGCAACACTACTGCCATAATACGGAAGCTATTTAAGAAGTACTTGCTACTTAAAACGTTCGTTATGCTGAGCTTGCCGAAGCATCTTGCTCGCTTCGTTGCTAAGCCGTTCAACGGTGCGGTAGAGATGCTTCGGCAAGCTCAGCATGACAGACGTTCTTGTTGACCTACTTCCTAAACAGCCTCCGTACTATTTCTTACTCAGCAGTGAGCAGGCGCTTCAGAATTTCCCCAACATACCGATCGTGCTTTGCGGACGAAAACCTGGCTGGGTAGGCCAGGTCTGCTTGCCCTTCCATGTTACGCCGTTTTTACTTCCTGGCAGTACTGGCGCTACCAGCTACTTTACGCGCCCAAAGCCTGCGCCTTATTGTGCGCGATTCTACTAGCCGCCAACCGCTTATCGGGGCCAGCGTGGGCGTGCCCGGCACCGGCCTTGGGGGCACTACCGATGCCAGTGGGGCGGTGCAGCTGACGCCCGCGCCCGCCGTCGGCACCCGGCTGCGAGTGGAGGCGCTGGGCTACCGCCCCCGCCTGGTGCCGGCCCCGGCGGCCGGGGGCGTGCCCCTGCTGCTGCTGCTGGCCCCCAGCGCCGCCGCGATTGACGAGGTGGTGGTGACGGCTACCCGCACCAATTCGCGCATCGAGGACCAGCCCGAGCGCATCGAGGTGCTGGGGGCGGAGGAAATGCAGGAGGAAAATGGCATTAAACCCGGCAACATCGCCAGCCTGCTCGGCGACATTGCGGGCACCCAGATCCAACCCACCTCCCCTACTACCGGCAACGCCGACTTGCGCATTCAGGGCCTGCAAGGGCAGTATTCGCAGATTTTGCGCGACGGGTTGCCGCTCTACGGCGGCTTCGCGGGCAGCTTCGGCATCTTGTCGGTACCACCGCTCGACCTGCGGCAGATTGAATTATTAAAAGGCTCCAACTCGACCCTATACGGCGGTGGGGCCATTGCGGGACTAGTGAACCTGGTGAGCAAAACGCCCACGCTGGGCACGCCGCAGTTTACGGCCACGCTCAACCAAACCACGCTGCGCGAAACCAACCTCAACGGCTTCGCGGCGCAGCGCGGGCAGCGCGTCGGCTACTCGGTGTTTGCCGGCCTCACGCGGCAGCAGGACGTGGACGTGGACGGCGACGGCTTCGTGGACGTGCCCCGGGTGCGCAATCTCACGGTGCACCCCCGGCTGTTTTATTATCCCAACGCCCACAGCCAGCTGGCCCTGGGCTACACCGGCACCTTCGAAAGCCGGCGCGGCGGCCAGCAGCAGGCCGTGCGCGACGGGGCGGAAATGCTGGGCAACGCGGCTTATTTCGTGACGAACACCAGCCAGCGCCACACCTTCGATGCTGTGTACACCAACGACAGCGTGGGCACCGGCCGCCTCACGCTCAAGGGCGCGGTCACCAATTTCGAGCGCGACGTGCTCACGAATACGGTGGCGTTCAAGGCCAATCAAACCACCTACTACACCGAGGCCAGCTACCTGCACGAGCTGGGTAAACACAACACGATGGTGGGCGGCGTGAACCTCAACGGCGAGCAACTGCACAACGCCGACGGCCGCCCCACGCCGCTGCTCAGCCCGTACACATATGCGACGGTGGGCGTTTTTGCCCAGGATAACTGGACGCCCGCCCCGCGCTTCAACCTGCAAGCCGGCCTGCGCTACGACCATCATACTCAATACGGGGGCTTCGTGCTGCCGCGCCTCTCGGCGCTGTTCCGGTTCAACGACGAGTTTACCGCCCGCCTCAACGGCGGCCTGGGCTACCGCGTGCCGGTGCCCTACGTCAACGCCCTCGACGAGCGCGATTACCCGCAGGTGCAGCCCCTGCGCGGCCTGCAAGCCGAAACCTCGCAGGGCCTCAACGGCGACCTCAACTACGAGCACCGCTTCAGCCCCGAAACGGTGCTGAACCTCAACCAGTCGTTCTTCTACACCCGCCTGCAGCACCCGCTCATTTTGCCCGACGGCGGCCTCGTGGGCGGCCCCGGCGCGGGCAGCTACCAGCCCGGCAGCGGTCCGCTCACCTGGCAGAATGCCAGCGCGCCCGTCGTCACGCGGGGCCTCGAAACCTACGTGCGCCTGCGCGCCGACGAAACCGAGCTGTACCTGGGCTACGTCTTCACCGACGCCCGCCGCCTGTATGACCCCGCCAACCCGCGCGTGGAGCTGGCCGCCCGGCACAAATTCGCGGCCGTGGCCATTCAGGAGTTCGGCGAGCGCTTCGGGGCGGGCATCGAGGCCAGCTACACCGGCCAGCAGTACCTGAGCGACGGCACCACCACGCCCGGCTACCCCATCGTGGCGGCCCTGCTGCGCTACCGCACCGGCCCCTGGACGGTGGTACTCAACGGCGAAAACCTCTTCGACTACCGCCAGACGCGCCGCGAACGGGTGGTGCTACCGGCCGGCGGCAGCTACGCCAGCCCCGTCTTCCGCGAGCTGTGGGCCCCGGTGGAGGGCCGGGTGGTGAACTTGTCGCTGAACTGGAAATTTGGGCAGTAGCCTCAATTAAGTTGCACGGACCGTCGGAATGCCAGCGGGGAGAGGTTGGTTTTAGTTTTGAAAAACCGGCTGAAAGACTGCGAATGCTCGAAACCGAGCGCGTAGGCCACCTCGCTCACCGTGAGGCCCGTAGCGGCCAGCTGCTCCTTGGCCCGCTCGATGAGTCGGTCGTGAATGTGCTGCTGGGCGCTTTGGCCAGTGAGCGCCCGCAGCATATCGCTCAGGTAGCTGGGCGACATGCGCAGGCGCTCGGCCAGGTGCTGCACCGTCGGGATGCCCTGCTCGGGCAAACGCTCGGGGCGGAAGCACTCGGCCAGGGCGGTTTCCAGGCGTTGGAGCAGGTCGTGATGCACCGCTTTGCGCGTTAGAAACTGGCGCTTGTAGAAGCGGTTGGCGTAGGTCAGCAGCAGGTCGAGCTGGGCAATTACCACGTCTTGGCTGAACTCGTCGAGGCGGCTGGCCAACTCTGCTTCCATCGTCCTGAACAATGCCAGCAACACCTCCCGCTCCGGCTCCGACACGTGCAGCGCCTCATTGGCTGAATAGGTAAAAAAGCCGTACTCGCGGATTTTCTGGGCCAGGGGATAGCTCGCCAGGAAATCGGGGTGAATGAGCAGGGTTACGTGGGCGCACGCCTCTTCGGCCTCGGCATTTGGCGTGCCCCCCAGCAGCTGGCCGGGCGCCGCGAATAGCAAGCCGCCCGCCTCAAAATCATAGTACCCCTGCCCGTAGCGAAGCGTGCGGTTTTGCCGGGGCCAGAAAGACACCTTATAGAAACTCAGCACGTGCGGCCGGGCCGGGCCGCCACCCGCCCGCCCCGGCGGGCGGGCATTGCGCACCAGGCTAATGAGCGGGTGCAGCGGCGCCGGCAGCCCCAGCGCCCGGTGCGCCTCCGACAAGGAGGTGAAACGTAGCGGCGCATTTTCCTGCTTTTTCATACTTTACTTGTTAACCCACTTAAAAATCTCATCCTTAAATTGTTCGTCAGGCTGAGCTGGCCGAAGCATTTCGCGTGCTACACTGATTTCCCCGTTGGACGAAGCGGGCGAGATGGTGTAATTAGTAGAACTCCCTCTTACTGGCCTACTACTGGCATTACTGGCGCGAGTTTAGCGCAGCGTAACTCGTGCCTACTCATGACGTGGAGGCTGCGCCTCCACTGCCGCGCTAGCGGCAAGCTATGGTCGAGCCGAATGCCAGGGCCGGATAAGTCTAGCCTAACGCACTTGCCGCGTTGCGGCAGTGGAGGCGCAGCCTCCACGTCATGAGTAGGCACGAGTTACGCTGCGCTAAACTCGCGCCAGTAATGTCAGTAATGTCAGCAGTGCCGTGGGGGCACGCGACTGGATAGCTCCATTCTCTCGAAACTCCTCCATCTGCTTCACTTGCCTAAGCATCCCCTTGAGCCGCCGTAGACACGGCCGCCCAAGCCTCCCAAGTAGCCAGCCGCTCGGCATAAGCCGCCCGTACCTGGGGCAGGTTGTGGCTGCCCAGAAACAGCCGCAGCGGAGGCTGCTCGGCATCGACTACGGCGAAGAGGGCGGCCGGCGTTGCGGCGGGATTACCTCTGCTCAGGCCGCGCAGGCCCGCGAAGAAATTATTTTTAAAATCGGCGTACGCCTCCAGGCCAGCCGCGAAGCGCAAAGACTCCGGGCTACCGAATTCCGTAGCGTAAGCTCCCGGCTCGACAATGGTTACCTTAATACCGAATTGCGCCACCTCGGCGGCCAGGCTTTCGTGAATTGCCTCGAAAGCCCACTTGGAGGACGCGTAGTACCCGATAACCGGCGGAGCCACGTGGCCCAGCGTACTCGACACGCCCAGCACGTGGCCGTGCCCCTGCGCCCGCAGCAGCGGCAGGGCCGCCTGCAACACCGCTACGGTACCAAACACGTTGGTTTCGTACAGCGCCCGGAGCTCGTCCAGGCTGGCTTCTTCAATGGTGCCAATCAACGAATAACCGGCGTTATTGAGCACGATGTCGAGCCGGCCGAAGTGCGCGTGAGCCTGCGCGATGGCCGCCCGTGCCTGCCCGGATTTGGTTACGTCCAGCTCCAGGGGTAGCACGTTGGTTCCGTACTTTTCCGTCAGGTCGGCGATGCTGGCCAGCTGGCGCGCCGTAGCGGCTACCTTGTCGCCGCGTTGCAGGGCGGCCTCGGTCCAGACGCGGCCAAAGCCGCGGGAAGCGCCCGTGATAAACCAGATTTTGGGGGCCACGCCCCCGGTGGTGGATGCTTGCGGTGTCATACAGTGTGAATGCGTTGTTGAACACGGCAAAGGTCCCCCCAGCCCCTAGCCCCCGCCGTAGCCGGATTGCGGAAGTTTGTAGCTGAATCGCGGGTAGCTCACAAGTAGCCCGGACTACAAAGTCCGGGCTACCTGCTGGCGGAGCACCTCATCCAGCGCCTCGCCCAGGCCAGCCGGGCGCACTACTGGCAGCGTTTCCCGCGCCGCCTGCCCGGCGGCGTATTCCGCCCTTAGAAATTCCACCAGCGCAGCCGGCCGGGCCACCATCGTTTTCTCGTTGGAATCAGCTTTCTGCGTCAGCAGCTCATCCACAGCACCTTGTAAATCAGCCGGCAATAGTGGACGCAGCAGCGCAAACTCCATCGGCGGCAGCGCGTGCTTGTCCCGAATCCAGCGGGCCGCCAGGGCCGAGCGCAGGGCGTAGAACAGCCGCTTCAGGCGCACCCCCTCACCTACCAACTCCTCCTCCACCCCGCGCCGCAGCTGGCCCAGGTAGTGGTGCAGGCCGGCTTTAGGGTTGAAGGCCAGAGGCAGCAGCGGCGCGAGCTGCGCCCGGAAGCCCGGTGCCTCGCGGTACACGATGGGCGATTGCAGCCACTCGAACAAGGCGGCGTTGGAGCCGCGCAGCAGGCGCAGGGCCTTGCGCAGCTCCCAGCCGGCTACATCCAGCTCCTCATCGACGGGAAAATTGAGCGTGTCCGGCCCCTCATCCAGCCCCAGGTACCAGGCCAGCGGCTGCGCATAAATGAAGCGCACGTCATAGTCGGAATCGGGCGAGGGAAATCCCCAGGCCCGGCTTCCCGACTCGCAGGCATACAGAATCCGAATCCCTTGCTCCGACTCCAGGGCCGCCAGCGCCGCCGCAATGCGATTAGTCATAAAAAAATGTAGGAAAGCTTCAGCTTGCCTAACGCCCCCAATCACCGAAGAAACGAAGAAAAAGCAGCCCCGCCCCCGGCCTACGTTAAACAAAAACCACTAAAAAAAGCCCCCAGCCGCCACTTGTTGAAAAAAAATACTACTTTTGTTAAACAAATAGCCGTCCAGCTTTTGTTAACCACTAACTCACTCTTCCACCAACCCAGTCCGCAAAAGTAAGCTGACTTTTTTCCGCAAGAACACCTTGATTTTTTACCGCGCCGCGCCCAAACCTGAGCGGTCGCCGCCGGTAATTTACCCAGCTTTTTTCTCCCTCAACCTTATTTTACCCCATGTCCCAAGAACACAATCAGCACCCGCCGGCGTCCAACACCACCGAGTTTTTCATGAACGACCCCTCGGCGGCCAAGTGCCCCTTCCTGGCGGGACAGGCGCAGCAGCAGGCGGCCGGTGGCGGTACCCGCAACCGCGACTGGTGGCCCAATCAGCTGCCGCTCGGCATCCTGCGCCAGCACTCGGCGCTGTCGAACCCGATGGGCGCCGACTTCAACTACGTGGAGGAATTCAAGAAGCTGGACCTCAACGCGGTGAAGCAAGACCTGTTTGAGCTGATGACCACCTCGCAGGACTGGTGGCCGGCCGACTACGGGCACTACGGGCCGTTCTTCATTCGCATGGCCTGGCACTCGGCCGGCACCTACCGCATTGCCGACGGGCGCGGCGGCGCGGGCGCGGGCATGCAGCGCTTCGCTCCCCTCAACAGCTGGCCCGACAACGCCAACCTCGACAAGGCCCGCCTGCTGCTGTGGCCCATCAAGCAGAAGTACGGCGAGCAGATTTCCTGGGCCGACCTCATGATCCTGGCCGGTAACTGCGCGCTGGAATCGATGGGCCTCAAGCCCTTCGGCTTCTCGGGCGGCCGCGCCGACGTGTGGGAGCCGATGGAAGAAGTGTACTGGGGCTCGGAGCGCGAGTGGCTGGGCGACAAGCGCTACACCGGCGACCGCCAGCTCGAAAACCCGCTGGCCGCCGTGCAAATGGGCCTCATCTACGTGAACCCCGAAGGCCCCAACGGCAACCCCAACCCGCTGGGCTCGGCCCGCGACATCCGCGAAACCTTCGGCCGCATGGCCATGAACGACGAGGAGACGGTGGCCCTGATTGCGGGCGGCCACACCTTCGGCAAAACCCACGGCGCGGCCGACCCCGCCCAGTACATCGCCCACGAGCCCGCTGCTGCGGGCATCGAGCAGCAGGGCCGCGGCTGGCTCAACTCGTACGGCACCGGCAACGCCGGCGACACCATCACCAGCGGCCTCGAAGGTGCCTGGACTGCCACCCCCGCCAAGTGGGGCAACGGCTACTTCAACAACCTGTTCGGCTTCGAGTGGGAGCTGACCAAGAGCCCCGCCGGGGCGCACCAGTGGAAGCCCAAGGGCGACGCCGGCGCGGGCATGATTCCCGACGCCCACGACCCCAACAAGTTCCACCAGCCGTTCATGCTGACTTCGGACATCGCCCTGCGCGAAGACCCGATTTACGAGAAAATCTCGCGCCGCTTCCACGAAAACCCCGAGGAGTTTGCCGACGCCTTCAGCCGCGCCTGGTTTAAGCTCACGCACCGCGACATGGGCCCGGTGTCGCGCTACGTTGGCCCCGAGGTACCGAGCGAAGTGCTCATCTGGCAAGACCCGCTGCCCGCTGCCGACTACGCCCCGATTGACGAGCAGGACATCAACACCCTGAAAGACCGCCTGCTGGCCTGCGGCCTCAGCGGCGCGCAGCTCGTCCGCACGGCCTGGGCCTCGGCCTCGACCTTCCGCGGCTCCGACAAGCGCGGCGGGGCCAACGGTGCCCGCATTCGCTTGGCTCCCCAGAAGTACTGGGACGCCAACAACCCGGCCGAACTGGCGAAAGTACTCGACGTGCTGACCGGCATTCAGAACGAGTTTAACGCAGCCCAGACCGGCGGCAAAAAAGTATCGCTGGCCGACCTCATCGTGCTGGGCGGCGCCGCGGCCATCGAGCAGGCGGCCAAGGAAGGCGGCTACGACGTGCAGGTGCCCTTCCACCCCGGCCGCACCGACGCCACCCACGAGCAAACCGACGTGCAGTCGTTCGAGGCCCTGGAGCCGCAGGCCGATGGCTTCCGCAACTACCTGGCGGCCAACCACCGGGCCGCCCCCGAAGCCATGCTCATCGACCGCGCCCAGCTCCTGACCCTCACCGCCCCCGAAATGACGGTGCTGGTGGGCGGCCTGCGCGCCCTGAACGCCAACTTCGACGGCTCGAACCACGGCGTGTTCACCGACCGCCCGGGCGTGCTTTCCAACGACTTCTTCCTGAACCTGCTCGACATGGGCACCACCTGGAAAGCCACCTCCGATGCCGACCAGGTATTCGAAGGCCGCGACCGCAAAACCAACGTGGTGAAGTGGACCGGCACCCGCGTGGACCTCATCTTCGGCTCGAACTCGGAGCTGCGGGCCATCTCCGAGGTGTACGGCACCCACAAAGCAGGCGCAAAATTCGTGCATGACTTCGTGGCCGCCTGGGCCAAGGTGATGGACGCCGACCGCTTCGACTTGGTGAAGGCGTAATTGCGGAGTAGCTAGTTTGAAAAACGCCGCCCTGGCAACGGGGCGGCGTTTTTTTTATGCAAACCACCTATATTACACAACCTATTTGTTTCCCAAAGAAGAAACCTTAACTTTGCTGAAAGTGTAATTGTATGCAAGAAAGATTTCAGGTTCAGCTTTCCGATGAGGTACGGGCCTTTCTTCGACTTTTAGATGAGAAAGACCGCGAAAAAATTCTGTATAACATCCGAAAAGCTCAGCTTGTTAACGATAACGAGCTTTTCAAAAAGCTCACTGACGAGCTATGGGAATTCAGAACATTATTCAATCGGACTCATTACCGAATTTTTGCCTTTTGGGATAAATCTGGGCCAGTTTCTACTCTGGTACTGACCACACACGGTATTATTAAAAAAACCAATAAAACGCCGCAATCAGACCTCGACAAGGCCGAGCGGATCCGCAAAGCTTATTTTGAGCAAAAAGCCAAATAGTTATGAAAGCTGACGAGCCCATTAAGTTTTATCCGCTAGAGGAAGTAATGACCGAGCACCTCGGTCCCATTGGCACGCCTAAGCGCGATGCCTTCGAGGAAGAATTGCGCCTTGATTTGCTTGGTAGGGCTATCAGAGAGGCCCGCTTGCAGCGCAACCTGACCCAGCAGCAACTGGGGGAATTAGTAGGCGTGCAAAAGGCCCAGATTTCCAAGTTGGAAAATAGCCTGACTGATGCCCGCTTTGAGACGGTAATGAAGGTTTTTAAGGCGCTGAACGCGAAGGTGAGTTTCAGCGTGGAGTTATTGAATCAGGTTTTACCCGTTGCTTGAAGCTCGGCCACTAAAGTCAACTCCTGTTTGAGCGCCGCCCCAGCTATGGGACGGCGTTTTTTTTATGACCCTGGCGTTCAGATGCGGAATTCCACTCCTACCCACCCGGCCAGCCAACGTGTAAAATCCGGCTATCGCGCTCATTACTCAAACTGGCTGCCCATAGGCACAAGGTAGCTGATTGCTAGCCAGGAATACGGTTCCAATGGTCCGGCTAACCTATTTGCTTATCAATGCATTAGCCTCAACCATTCGAAACCAACCAGCGCCCCAGGTTGTAGTGCTAGCTACTAGGTCCGCCCGGAAAATACCCCAGCCAGTGCACGCGGACCTTATTCCAGCTTCCTTTCCACTCCCCTAACCCTCTACCTATGGCCACCCAGGAAAACCCTTCCGACCAGAACGGGCAGCATACCTCCGCCAACGGCACCGGCACCGCCGTGAATGGTGCCGGCTCGGCGCAGGACCAGCGCACCGCCCAGGGCGAAAACGACCAGACCCTGACTACCCGCCAGGGCCACCCGGTGTCGAACAACCAGAACCTGCGCACCGTGGGTAACCGCGGTCCGGCAACGCTGGAGAACTACCAGTTTATTGAGAAAATCAGCCACTTCGACCGCGAGCGCATTCCCGAGCGCGTAGTGCACGCCCGCGGCGCGGGGGCCCACGGCGTATTCGAGGCTTACGGCACGGTGGGCGGTGAGCCGATTGCCAAGTACACCCGCGCCAAGCTGTTCAACACCAAGGGTAAGGAGACGCCCGTGTTCGTGCGGTTCTCCACGGTGGGCCACGGCGGCCACTCGCCCGAAACCCTGCGCGACCCGCGCGGCTTCGCGGTGAAATTCTACACCGAGGACGGCAACTGGGACTTGGTGGGTAATAACCTGAAGGTGTTCTTCATCCGCGACGCCATCAAGTTTCCCGATCTCATTCACTCGCAGAAGCCCGACCCGGTCTTCAACCGCCAGACCGGCGAGCGTATTTTCGACTTTATCTGCAATACGCCGGAGGCCATGCACATGGTGGCGTTTTTGTTCTCGCCCTGGGGCATCCCGGCCAACTACCGCCAGATGCAGGGCTCGGGCGTGAACACCTACAAGTGGGTGAACGCCCAGGGCGAGGCCGTGCTGGTGAAATACCACTGGGTGCCGCAGCAGGGCGTGAAAAACCTGACTGCCGCCGAGGCCGAGGCCATTCAGGCCAAGAACTTCAACCACGCTACCCAGGACCTGTTCGACAACATCAAGAAGGGCAATTTCCCCAAGTGGGAGCTGGCCGTGCAGATTATGTCGGACGACGAGCACCCGGAACTGGACTTCGACCCGCTCGACGATACCAAAATCTGGCCCGAGGATAAATTTCCCTTCCTGCCGGTGGGTATGATGACGCTGAACCGCAACCCCGAAAACTACTTCGCCGAGGTAGAGCAGGTGGCCTTCGGCACCGGCGTACTCGTGGACGGCCTCGACTTTTCGGATGATAAGATGTTGCAAGGCCGCACGTTCTCGTACTCCGACACCCAGCGCTACCGCGTGGGCCCCAACTACTTGCAGCTACCCATCAACGCGCCCAAAAAGCACGTGGCCACCAACCAGCGCGACGGCCAGATGACCTACCACGTCGATGCCGCGCCCGGCCAGAACCTGCACACCAACTACGAGCCCAGCAGCCTCAACGGCCTGCGCGAGTCGGCCTCGCCCGGCCCCGACCACCAGCCCTACTACGCGGCCAAACTGCTGCGCCAGTCCATCGACCGCACCAACAACTTCGGCCAGGCCGGCGAGCGCTACCGCCTGCACGAGGACTGGGAGCGCGACGACCTCATCAACAACATGGTGGGTGCCCTCACCGACGCCGCCCAAGTGGTGCAGGATAAGATGATCGAACTCTGCACCAACTGCGACGCCAACTGGGGCCAGCGCCTGGCCGACGGCCTTAAAGCCGCTCGTGCCCACGCCGATGGCGGCAACCAGTACAACGCTAGCCAAGCCGCCGCTGCCGTCGACCAGGCCGAGGCGGTGGCGCATGATGCCAAGCCGTATTAAGTATCGCCCGGGTCGCTACGCGGTCCCGATTTTCGAAACGCCGCCCCGTGGCTGGGGCGGCGTTTTTTGTGCGCCTCTTTAGCATCTCAGCTACGGCTGGCTCCTACTTTTATGGCCCGCCTCTACGCGAGCCGATATCCCATGAATTTTGCCAATACGCTGAATCTACTTTCCTTAACCCTACTACTCTTGGCTTGCGAGAGCCAGCCCGCTATGCGTAGTGCACCGGCTACGACGGCCCAGGCTACCACTACGCCGCGATTATCTAAGCCGGTGCCGACCGGCAAAGCCGTACAAACTTTTACTTGGCAAGACGATGCATGCGAGAATACTGGTACGTTTGCAGCGGGTGCCTACACGCAGCGGCAACTGCGGGATACTTATCAGTTGGTAATCGGTTTTCCGCTCACCACCACCGTCGTGCCCTTCCAGCTGAATCACTACAACGACGCATTTTTTACCGAGGCGGCGCGGCACCTCACGCATGAGCACGATTCGCTGGTGGCGCTGCTACGCGGCTTGCAAATTGTAGCCAGCCCCTATTGGCGAAACATAAAGCACTTGCGCGAGCTGGAATTGGCCGAAGCATATGCCCTGAGTCACGCGACGCTGGAAGGCTACTTTCATCCGGCTTCCTGGCTGAGTAACGCGTATTATGCCTCTTGCGCCGAATACGCCACCGCCTTGGCTTCGACCGACTCGGCAGTAGTTGTTTCCGCCTGGCGCAAGCTGGTAGATGCGCAAAAGAAAAACAACGGTAGTCCGGGGAGACTGGAAGCGGATTTTAAGGCGCAGCTGGCATCGCCCGAGCGCATGCGCTACGCTAAAGTTGACCTCATGACATTTGGCTGGGGCAACTGTGCCAATAACCAGCGGAAATACAGCGACCTGACCGATAAATACCCGCTATCCGACAAGTTTAGTAAGCTCTTTACGCACGTTGAACAGACCAACTGCGTCGACGTAGATTGATTCGCGTTTCTTCAACCATGCACAAAACCCGTCTCGAAGCGTTCAGCGACGGCGTCCTCGCCATTATTCTGACCATTATGGTCTTGGAGCTAAAAGTGCCGCACGGCGACAGCTTCGCGGCGCTGCGGCCCCTGCTGCCCGTGTTTCTGAGCTACGTGCTGAGCTTCGTGTACGTGGGGATTTACTGGAACAATCACCACCACCTGCTCAGCAGCGCCCGGCAAATTAATGGCAGCGTGCTCTGGCCCAATCTGCACCTGCTGTTCTGGCTGTCGCTGATTCCCGTCTCGACCGGCTGGATGGGCGAAAACCACTTTGCCCCGGCCACGCTGGCCGTGTACGGGGTCATTTTGCTGGGCTCGGCCGTGGCGTATTTCCTGTTGCAAAACCGGCTGATTGCCCTCAATGGCGGGGACGATGCGCCGCTGGCCCGCGCCGTGGGGCGCGACTGGAAGGGTAAGCTCTCGCCGGTCTTCTACCTGCTGGGCATCGCCAGCAGCTTCGTACTGCCCTGGCTGGCCGGGGCCATTTACGTGGCCGTGGCGCTGCTGTGGCTGGTGCCCGACCGCCGCATCGAGCGCAGCCTGCGCGCCCAGCCGGAGTAGTCGCTCCGGCTGCTATTCGCACGCCCACTCCCGGCCGGTGCCGCTGCGCGGCGCGGAGAATTATTGCTTATAATCACTTTATGAAAATCACCACGTTTGCCTTTTTCGCCGCTGGCCTGGGGCTGCTGGCCGCCTGCCACGAGCAGTCTGCCCCGGACACCTCCCAACCCGGCACCGACGCCGCCGCAACGGCTACCGCCGGCCCCCAGTGCTACGTCTACGCTTCTACTACCGACACCATTCGCCTCACGCTGCGCACCACCCAGCCCACCGTGACGGGCGATTTGGCCTATCACTACTTCGAGAAGGACCGCAACCAGGGCACCATTCGCGGCACCATGCGCGGCGATACGCTGCTGGCCGACTACACCTTCCAGTCGGAGGGCATAACGTCGGTGCGCCAGTTCGCTTTCCTGCGCCGCGATACGGGCTTTTTGGAAGGCTTCGGCCCCGTGGTCGAGCGCGAGGGGCGCATGGTCTTTACGCAGCCCGGCTTGCTGCATTTCGACGCCAAGTACACGCTGCTACCCGCCGCTTGCCCGCGGTAGGCTACGGTTGTAAGAAAGTTAATCCGCTGGCTCGTTCACTGGCCCGAGTTACGCTGCGCTAAACTCGCGCCAGTGACGCGCAGCTTTTAAAGCTACGCTGGGTCATTCCATTAGCATTACTTTTCTCCTACCTTTTCCCACCCATGAAAAAACCCTTGGCGCTTTGCGCTTTCCTATTGCTGGCAATGCTGGGCACTGCCCAAAAATCCTTCGCCCAAGGACCGGTGCTGCTCAATCACATCGCGCTGTACGTTGTCGATTTGCAGAAAAGCGCTGATTTCTACAAAAATGTACTCCTCCTGCCCGAGCTGCCCGAGCCCTTCAAGGATGGTAAGCACGTGTGGCTGCGCATCGGGCCGCACAGCCAGCTGCATATTATTCAGGGCAATAAGGCGCAGGACCACGACATCAATACTCACCTAGCCTTCAGCGTAAAAGACCTGCCCAAATTCATGGCGCACCTCGACAAGCTGGGCGTGCGCTACGGCAGCTGGAAAAGCGAGCCCGGCAAAACCACGCCGCGCCCCGACGGCGTCAAGCAGATTTATTTGCAAGACCCCGATAATTTCTGGCTGGAAGTCAACGACGATAAGTTTTAAAGTAATTACCAGTAACGAGATAATTATTTCCATCTCAAAAAACGTCTGTCATACTGAGCTTGCGAAGCATCTTGTCGCGTTTGAACAAACCGTTCTAACCTGACAAGATGCTTCGCAAGCTCAGCATGACAGACGTTTTTTGAGATGGACAATCTTTAGATGCCCTCAAATTATTCGGCGGGCTTTACAAATCCGAATAATCGGCCGGGCGCAGAAACGTGATGTCGATGTGCGACACGTTGTTTTGATACTCGGGCTGGCTCGACAGCTTTTTCCACTCGGGGTCGGCACCGAAAGCTTTCCAGTGGGCTTCGCGCGCCGCCATGTTGGCGAAGGAAGTCATGTACATAAGGTTAGGCATTTTAGGGCCGAATACGACTTCGCTGTAGAAGATACCGTTGAAGCCTAGCCGGTCGAACAGCTTGATTTCGCCACCGGCGTTGAACATCTGGACTTTATTGCGGAATATTTTTTCGCTGGCTCCTTCGTAGCTGCGCAGCTCGTACACCCGCTCGCTTTTGGGAGTAGCTAGTTGGGGCGCGGCCAGGGATTTCATTTCCTCAAACGTCTTGAGCAGCAAGGTTTCCTGGCGGGCATAAGCGGGATTGCTATGGGCCGTATTTTCGTAGGCACCGCCCGCAGCCTGCATTCTTGCCGTGGTTTCCCGGTCGATTTTTTCCCACTGGGCCAGCGAGTTGAAGGGCGTCAGCACGTACACCCGCCGGTCGGCGGCAGTGTCGTTGCCGAGTGGCTTGAATACCCCGATGGTCGCAACGCCCGCCGCGTGCAGCGTGGGCACGTACTGCCGCTGCAAAAAGCTATCGACGCGGGCTTCCTGCCGGGCAGTTTTCAGATGAAATACGTTGAGAACCAAATAGGCCGGCCGCCCGGCGGGCGGAGTTGCCTGGCTCGCGCTGGCCAGCCCCAAGCCCAGGCCAGCCGCGAGGGCTAGCGAATAGAATGTTTTTTTCATGGGTGGAAAAGGAAATAAAGGAAGGATAAGTAAACAATTGCTTTTCAGCACCGGGCCCGCAGCTATTCTTCCGCGAGCCCGGTACCGAGTAAGACTACAGGCGCGGGTCGATGGGCTCGCTCTCCAGCGCCAGCACCCCAAATACGCACTGGTGTACCAGGCGCAGCGGCTGGCCGGCCACGAAGCGCTCCAACCCCTCTACCCCAAGGGCGAATTCGCGCAGGGCTAGGTTGCGCTTACCCTTCACGTTGCGCTGACGCAGGCGCTCCAGGTTGCCTTCCAATAGATAATCGGGGCCGTAGATGATGCGCAGGTATTCCTGGCCCCGGCACTTGAGCGCGGGCTGTATGAGGTTGCGGCTAGTGATGGGAATGAAGTCGTAGGGCTTGACCACCATGCCCTCGCCCCCGCCGGCGGTGAGGGCGAGCCACCACTCGGTAGCAGCCTCAATCTCCGCGGGATTATTAAGGTCGACTACCCGGTAGGGCGTGGCGCGCAGCAGACCGGGGTCGGCTAAGCTCAAGGCGCGCAGGGTTTCCATGTGCCAGGCGTGGTCGCGGTCGAAATAGGTTTTGCCCTCGGTAGCCAGCAGGTGGAAGGGCGCCAGCTTGAGGTCGGCGAGCGACTGCACCGGCCAGCAGTAGCGGCGGTAGGCTTCGGCGTAGCGGTCGGCAGCCGCGCGGCGGGCGCGGGTGCGGGCCAGCAGCGCGGCCGCGCCGTCGAGGCCCCGGGCGGCGGCCTGGGCCAGCGCGGCTTCGGCCTGCGGCAGCGCGGCGCTAGCGGCGGCAGCTACGGCGGCGTACTGGTTTTTAACCAATTCCTGCGCCTTGGCCGACCACGGCAGCAGCTCGGCGTCGAGGCACACCCAGTCGGTCGCGAATTTTTCCCAGAAGCCCGCCGCCGTGAGCGCGTCGCGCAGGCGGGCCAGGAAAGCGGTTTCGAGGGCTTCGTCGGTGAAGAAATTGCGGCCGGTGCGGGTGTAGCATTTGCCTATCCCCTCGCCCACCACGCCCAGCCGACGCTGAATGGCGGCCTCGTCGCGGCCCAGCACTACCACCACGCGGCTACCCATGTGCTTTTCCTCGCACACCACCCGCGCCACGCCCTGGCGCTGGTAGTAGGCGAAGGCTTCGGCGGGGTGCTCCAGCAGCTCGGGCAGCTCCGAGGTTTCGGAGGGCGACATGGTGGGCGGCAGGTAAAGCAGCCACTTGGGGTTGAGGGCAAAGCGTGACATGACCTCCAGCGCGGCCACCGCGTTTTCCTCGCGGATGGTCACGGTATTGAGCAGGCGCGTGTTAATGAGCTGCTTGCCAGTTACGTCGCGGAGGTCCAGGGGAGCTTCTAGCTGATAGCTGCTAGCTATTAGCTTTTCCTGGGCATCGACCTGGGGGGAAGCTAGCAGCTGAAAGCTAGTAGCTAGCAGCTTATTTGCGGGCTCGCAGTACGTTTCGTGCGCGGGCACCGTCACGAGCGCCCGCTCGGGGTAGCGCAGGGCCGTGAGGCGGCCGCCAAATACGCAGCCCGTATCGATGTCGATGGTATTGTTGAGCCATTCGGGCTCGGGCACGGGCGTGTGGCCGTACACCACCGTGGCCCGGCCCCGGTAGTCGGCCGCCCAGGCGTAGCGCACGGGCAAGCCAAATTCGTCAATCTCGCCCGTGGTTTCGCCGAACAGCGCGAAGCTGCGCACCGTGCCCGAGCCCCGGCCCTGCATGGCTTCGGGCATGCCCGCGTGGGCCACCACCAGCCGGCCGCCGTCGAGCACGTAGTGGCTGGTGAGGCCGTCGAGAAACAGCCGCACCTGCTCTTTGAAGGCGGGCGTTTCGGTGGCGAGCTGGGCCACGGTTTCGGCCAGCCCGTGGGTGAGCGACACGTTTTTGCCGTTGAGGTAGCGCAGCAGCTTGATGTCGTGGTTGCCGGGCACGCACAGGGCCAGGCCGTCGCGCACCATGCTCATTACCAAGCGCAATACCTGCGGCGAGGCGGGGCCGCGATCCACGAGGTCGCCGAGGAAAATAACCTTACGCGGCAGCGTGGTACGGAGTGGCCCTCCGTTCGGCGTCTGGTCGGGCTCGGCCAGGAACGGAGGGCTACTCCGTTCTACCTCGGCCCGCACCACCCGCACGCCCAAATCCCGGGCATCCTGCCCGGCTTCTTCCTCCACCGCATACCCCAATTTCCCCAGCAGCTCGCATAGCTCGCGGTAGCAGCCGTGCACGTCGCCGATGATGTCGAACGGCCCCGTTTCGGCCTGGCGGTTGCTGTAGAGCGGGTCGCGCAGGATGGCTTGTACGGCATCGACCTCGGCCACGCCGCGCAGGTGCACCACTTGGCGGAAGCCCTCGGTTTTGAGCGAGCGCAGGCTCTGGCGCAGCAGGCGGCGGTGATTGGCGATGACGTGGGGCTTGAGGCCCTGGCGGTCGGGGCGCTGGCGGTTGCGGGCCTCGGCCACGGCGTCGGGCACGTCGAGTACGATGGCCACCGGCAGGCAGTGGTACTGCCGGGCCAGGGCCACGAGGCCTTTGCGGTCTTCGGCGCGCACGTTGGTGGCGTCGATCACCGTGAGGCGGCCGCGCTTGAGGCGCTTGCCGGCCCAGTAGTGCAGCAGGTCGAAGGCGTCGTTGGTGGCGTCGAGGCTGTTTTCGTCGTCCGACACCAAGCCCCGGCAGGCATCGGACGAGATAATTTCGGTGGGCCGAAACAGCCGGCGGGCAAACGTAGACTTACCCGCGCCAGTGCTGCCAATGAGCACGACCAGCGAGAGTTCGGGAAGCTTGAGGGTATCTTGGGGCATAGGGGAAGCGGTAATTTATCTTTGACGGGTATTCCGATTTGACTTCTGGCATGAACGCAACCCCGAAAGATTTAGCCAAGCTAGTATTCAGCAAGCTGAAACGCGCTAAAAACACGGCGCTGCAACCACCCGTGGCGGTATTGACCACCCTGTTTGAGAACCTATTTTTTACTAGTCTCAAAACGGAGGAGGGTCAGCTCATCAAAGTCACCGTCACGCTGATAAGCTCCGCTAACCCGGACCCTAACCCGCCCAAAAA
Organism: uncultured Hymenobacter sp.; assembly: GCA_913776615.1. Classification (GTDB taxonomy): domain Bacteria; phylum Bacteroidota; class Bacteroidia; order Cytophagales; family Hymenobacteraceae; genus Hymenobacter. The sequence goes on along the minus strand of CAJYPK010000026.1, from coordinate 83,363 downwards.
GAAGGATGCTCAGCGCTGGAACTGCATTCACTTCGAGGAAAAAATACCGTTCACCGTCAAGAATATGGTGAAGCTGTCCAAGGCGGCCGACCCGTGGAGCACGTCGCTGGCCGTCGATTACAACGAGGCAAACGAATTATTTATCTGGGGCCTGATTGACCAGTCGTTTCACTACCAAAGCTTCATTAATTACGAATCGACGTACAACCCGGAGCAGCCCGGCCTGTTTCAGTCCACCATCAACGACGTGGGTAACATCCACGTGATGCTCGATTACGAGCTGATTGCCAATCTTAAGCAAAATACCCTAATTAGTAATTACGTCAACGTATTTGCCAAAGGCCCAGTCCGGGAATCGTTGAACAATCACAGTGATAATTATCAGGCCTCGGTCCGGCAGCATTTCATCGACGAGTTAGGGGCCGACGTGCTGGACGAATGGGACGGCTACATCGGCAACGTTATCAGCCGGTCTATCTGCCGCATTCTCATTCGGATGCAGGATTACCAGCACGGCGGGGCCTTCGTTATCACCCCTGACACCGAGGCGGGCCTGAGCATCAAGCACCGCTTATCCTACGACCGGCTGTTCAAGGCCATTGTCAATTTTATTAAATTCGACATCGCCAGCTTCAAGCACACCGAAACAATTATGAACGAGTACATTGATTTGGACCAGGATACGCTCCCGTCCTTTCTGTACTTGAGCGAGAGCGTGGCCGAAACCGATAAAAACGAAACCAGCGATGAATTGAAAGGGGCCATCATGTTTATCGCCTCGCTTTCCTGCATCGACGGCCTCGTGGTATTATCCCCCGATCTGGAAGTCAAGAGCTTCGGCACCGTCATCAAAAACGTGCGCCCGCCCGAGCAGGTGTACATCTCGCCCCAGGCCGTGGTCGATGAGCGTCGGCTGGTGGCCGTATCGCCGGCCCACTACGGCACCCGGCACCGCTCCATGTTTTCCTACTGCTGGCACAACCCCGGCAGCCTGGGCTTCGTCGTGTCGCAAGACGGCGACATTCGCGCCATTACCAAGGTCGGCGACAAGCTCGTGATGTGGGAAAATATTAAGGTGCAGCAGTTTATTAAGAGCAAGCGGTTGTTCCGGCCTAATCAATTGCACACGTTTTAAGCTGCTGAAGTTAGATAGTTTGTCCTTGCGAGTGCAGCGAAGCAATCGCACCTATTCAGCCCAGCCGCTCGGGTGTGATTGCTTCGCTGCGCTCGCAAGGACGAACAGTTTTCAGGCGGCTAGCAGTAACTCAAATAATTTCTAGTTTTTTTACGTTTCGCAATTGCCACAATTATTAATGGAAACCATCGCTGCCCGGTATGACGCCCCCGCTACCATATGTCAGTCTTATATGACTGAGTTTGACATAGAGTGCCCGAAATGCCAGCGTTTGGCTCTCATTATTGCCGGTAATCCGTATTTCTTCAACAATGCTCAGCTAAAATGTGGCTACTGCGGTCATTCAGAATTATCAGCCGATTTAATTAGATACAAGGTCTCGGTTAGAAGAAATTGCGATACGTGCGGCAAACTCATCAGCAAAGTGATACCTCACTCTAAAGCTCCGGTAGATGCGTTCGCGATTGCTTGTCCAACGTGCAGTGAGGTCCGTATTTATAAGCCAAGAAATGAGCTCTATACACACCCTCACAATGATCCTGGCGCAGGTCTGGCTCCCATTTTCGGCGTTCCTTTATGGCTACAAGGAAATATCCGAGGAAATTTATTTTGGGCCTATAATCGGCAGCATTTACATGCCATTAAAGAATACGTAGGCGCTAAGCTGCGGGAGCGGCAAACTACTACGCACACCACGATGGTTGAAAAACTCCCGCAGTTTATTAAGGAAGCGAAGAACCGCGAAGCTATTCTCAAGCTGATTGAGAAGCTGGAGCGTAAGTAGTCTACTACTAAATTTTGAAGCTATTTAGGAAGTCTTCTTTTCACAATACCTGTTATGCTGAGCTTGCCGAAGCATCTCGCTCGCTTCATCCAACGGTGCGAGCAAGATGCTTCGGCAAGCTCAGCATGACAGGACGTATTTAATAGCAGTGGGTTTATAGTAAATAAGCTGGCCTACGGCACCTTAATCGCCCTCACCCGCCGCGAGTGCGCGCTGAAATATCCCAGCACGCCGCCCGAAAAGTTCGACTTAGGATTAGCGGGCGTGGTGGCGGTGGCGGGGTTGGTGGTCAGAATTAAATTCAGGGTGCGGAAGTACTCGTACACGTTGGCGTCGATGTTCTGCATTTCCACCCGCAGGCTGTCGCCGGAAGCCAGCTTGTTGACGTCGTTGGGGTCGTTGCTGGGGCCAGCCAGGCGCAGCACCTGGCTCACGGCCTTGCCATCGTTGAACTGGTCGTTCAGGACAAAGATGGCGTTGTTGAGGCGGCCGTTGCGGTACTGCCGAAACAGGTAGCTGTTGCCCGGCCCGGCCGGGTCGCGGTAGTCTACCACGGCCTGAATGCGGTTGCCCACCGTACTTACCTGGGTGCTCAGCTTGTCGAAGGGCACCACCGGGCTGGGCAGCGTAGACGCGGCCACGTAGGCCGTCCCGCCCGTTTCGACGCGCAGCGTGTAGGTGCGGCCGGGCACGCCCACTAGCGTTGCGCCCGCGTACTGGCCGGGCGCGCTTTCGCGCAGCGTTTCCCGGCCACCCGCGTTGTCGGTGAGGGTGATGGTTGCCCCGCGCACGGCCTCGAAGCTGTTGGCGTCGGTGTAGTTGGCCGAGCGGCTCAGGGTGACGAGGCAGGGACGGTTGTCGTCGGCCAGGTTGCCTTCGATAACGAGCTGGGAGCTGGTGGTTTTGAGGTCGAGGTTAATAACTTTCTCGCAGCTGGCAAGGATGGGCAGGGCGCCCAGCATCAGGTACCTCATCCCCCGGTTCGGGCGGTAGCTACGGCCAGCCAGCACTTTCGATATACTCCACATACCCTTCTAAAAGCTAAAATTATACGTTGCCGACGGCACCATGCGAAACAACGCCGTTTGCACGGCCTGGGTGCGGCTCGCGTCGTTGGGGTCGGTCTCAAACCGGATGCTGTAGGGATTCTCACGCCCCGTCGCGTTGTAAATCGAGAAGGCCCAGCTGCTGTGGAAGCGGTGGCCCTCCTGATTAGGCTTCTCGTAGGTCGCGCCCAGGTCGAGGCGGCGGTAGCCAGGCAGGCGGTCGGCGTTGCGCAGGCCGTAGAGGTTCACCACCTGGCCCGCCACCACGTACTTGCCCACCGGGTAGGTCACGGCGTTGCCGGTGCTGGCCAGGAAGGTAGCCGAAAACGACCACTTCTTATTGAGCTCATAAATACCCACCACCGACAGGTCGTGCGGCCGGTCCTGCCGGGCGTTGAACCACGCGCCGCCGTTGATGTCGGTGAATTGCCGCTCGGTTTTGCTCAGCGTATAGCCCAGCCAGCCGGTAAAGCGGCCCACGTCTTTACGCACCAAGAATTCGATGCCGTAGGCCCGGCCCTTGCCGTAGAGCAGGCTGGCCTCGGGGTCGAAATTGCCGCGCAGCTGGGTGCCGTCGCGGTAGTCGATCTGGTTGCCCAGGGCCTTGTAATAGGCTTCCACCGTCAGGGTATAGCCCTTGTCCGGGCCCAGCGTGCGGTAGTAGCCGGCCGATACCTGATCGGCGGTTTCGGGCTGCACGTTGAACGACGTGGGCACGTAGAGGTCGGTGGGCAGCGAGGTGCTGGAGTTGCTGAGCAGGTGCACGTTCTGCACGTTGCGGGCGTAGCTGGCCTTCACCGTGGCGGCCTCGCTGAGCTGCAGGCTGGCGGCGAAGCGCGGCTCCAGGCGCAGGTAGGTTTTCAGGAATTCACCTCGGCTGTAGGTGGTGGCCGTCAGCACGTTGCCCTGGGCGTCGTAGGTCGAGTACGTGCCCGGCCCGAGCAGGCTGAAGCCCGACAGCCGCAGGCCGGTGGTGAAGTTGAGGCGCGGCGCGGCCTGCCACTCGTGCGAGACGTAAGCGGCCGTTTCGAGCGAGTAGTTGGTTTTCTCGGGCGTGGCGTTCACCGTCGAGGCGTCGGTGGCCGACACGTAGCCCGGCGTAATGGTACGGTGAATGGCGTTCAGCCCGAAGCGCAGCGTCTGGGTGGTGCTGGGCGTAAACTCGAAATCCTGCTTGAAGTTGATATCCTGGATTTTCGACAGGATGCTGAAATTAGCGTTGTTGGCCAGAATGCGGATGTCGTAGTCGTACTTGCTGTAAATGAGCGAGGTATTGGAAAACACCTGGTCGCTGAACAGGTGGTTGAGCCGCAGCGTGGCCGTGCGGTTGCCGTAGTACTGCCCGAAGGTATTGGCCAGCCCCAGCGCGTCACGGCCTAAGTACCCACTGAAGTACAGCCGGTTGCGGTCGTTGAAGGCGTAGTTAGCCTTGGCGTTGACGTCGTAGAAGTACAGGCTCGAATTGCGGGTCGTCTCGTTGCGCGAGAGCTTCAGAAACACGTCGGCGTAGGTACGGCGGGCCGTTACCAGAAACGAGCCCTTGCCCTTCACCAGCGGTCCTTCCAGGGCTAGCCGACTCGAAATCAACCCGATGCCGCCGCTGCCGTGCAGCTGTTGGTTGTTGCCGTCCTTCATCCGGATATCCACCACCGACGACAGCCGGCCGCCGTACTGCGCCGGCATCCCGCCCTTGAAGATGGTCACGTCCTTGATGGCGTCGGAGTTGAAGGTCGAGAAGAAGCCCAGCAAGTGCGAGGCGTTGTACACGGGCGCCTCGTCGAGCAGAATCAGGTTTTGGTCTACGGCCCCGCCGCGCACCGAAAACCCGCTGCTGCCCTCCCCCGCCGACTTCACGCCCGGCAGCAGGGTGATGGTTTTAATAATATCCTTCTCGCCAAACAGCACCGGCACCTTAGCAATCTGCTTCACGTCGAGCTGCTCCACCCCCATCTGCGCCTGGCTGATGGGCACGGCCGTATTGCGCCCGGTCACGACCACTTCGCTTAGCTCACTGCCGCCGGGCTTCAGCTTGAAATCGAGGCGCTGGCTGACATTTACCGTCAGGGTTCGCGTCTGGGTGGCGAAGCCTACGAAGCTGGCTTCCAGCGTGTAGCTACCCGCCGGCACCGTGAGCGAGTAGAAACCGTAGGCATTGGCCCCGGTGCCCACGCCGGGCAGCTCGCGCACCCGCACGGTAGCCCCCGACAAGTTTTCGCCCGAGCTGGCGTCTTGCACCGTCCCGCTGAGCGTGATGCGGGTTTGGGCGGCGGCCGGGCCGAAGCGCAGTAAGAGCAGCACCAGCAGCCAGAGGCCGGGGATAGAATAGGGTTTTGGCATTCCGAAAGCAGCGCGTGAATTTGACGCGAAGGTACCGCCGGAGCGGGCGGCACTTTCTGCTTCCACTGAGGCTTGTCCCTAGTTCTTACGATCAAGCACTAAGCCCGTCTCAAAAGTGTTAGCTAATCAGCTAACTTTGATGTATGGCTGAGAGTTTTATTCGTAACATCTTCTTCTACCGTCGTTATTACTTGGACTTTGCCGCCAATCTGAAACCTGAGGTGCGGAAGAAATTCAACTGGACGTTTCAGCTACTGGCTACTGTGGACCGCATACCGGAAAAATACTTCAAGCACTTAACGGGCAGTTCTGGCCTCTATGAAATCCGGGTTGAGGTAGGTTCTGATATCTACCGCGTTTTCAGCTTCTTCGATAAGGGTCAACTCATTATTCTCCTTAACGGCTTTCAGAAGAAAACGCAGAAAACACCGAAAAGCGAACTAGAATTAGCCGAAAAGCTTAAGCAGCAATACTTCGATGAAAAATAATAATCTCACATCCTTTACCGATTACCTCAACGAGGAATATGGCGAGCGCGGCACGTCCACCCGCGAAGAGTTTGAAGAAGGCTTCGAAGCTTTCAAGCTTGGGGCCATGCTGCAAGAACTCCGCAAGGAAAAAGGCATGACCCAAGCGCAATTAGCTGAGAAATGCGGTACTACGAAAACTTATATTTCCCGTATTGAAAATGACGCGTCAGATATCCGGCTTTCCACACTCATGCGAATCATCCGGGAGGGATTAGGCGGGCATTTAAAGTTGAGTGTAGAGTAATGTAATACTCTACTTTGTTCATGAGCAAAGGCGGTATATTCAGATCGCCATTCACATCTTATTCATCTCGTCAGACGAAGTGGGCAAGATGATTCGGCAAGCTCAGCATGACGAATATTTTTAAAAAGCCTACCTTCTAGGTGGTTTATTCATTAATATTTTTAGTATATAAAACGTTATTCCGCACTCATGAAAATCGGCAGGAAGTTAAATACTTTTTCTTTCAAAGAGTATTTACACTTATTAAAAAACTATACTCGCTTCACCGATTTCAACTCACTCGGGCTATTTCGCTCCATTCTTGAGAACAAGAAGCTTACCCTTGAGCAACAGCTAGAGATTCGTGACGTAGCCACCAAGACTTTTCCTAAGTTTTTCACCTTTTTGCAAGTGAAGGACCCGTGGACCTTCCGAAAGCTAGGACTATTAGGTCAAGATTTTACCGTAGCGGATGAAGACCGGTTACGGAATATTATCGACCTGAATCAGCAGAAGATTCTAGCGAAGAAGAGAATCAAGCATAGAAACTTCGGCATCTATGCGAAGCACAGCTGTGGCTATGATACGTGCTTCATGAATAACTTGATGACAAAACAAAATTCGTTATTGTCAGAATACGGTATGTTCAGCATGCGCACTGATAAATACAGTACTTTTTCAAAGTCAGAGCGTCGCAAGCAAGAGCGTAAAAGGAAGCACCAGCTTATTCAGACAGATTTAGCTCATAGTCTCTAACCCAACCTAAAAACTACAACCCAAACACCGCCATCTGCGAAGGCCCACCCACGCCCTCCATCTCCTCGCCCATCGCCACCAGCCGCACCTGATACCCGTGGCGCTCGGCCACGGCGGTAGCCCAGGCCGCAAACTCGGCCCGGCTCCATTCGAAGCGGTGGTCGGTGTGGCGGAAGGTACCCGCCGAGAGGGTGTCGTAGAGCTGGTTGTAGTCGGCGTTGGGCGTCGTCACGAACACGTGCCCCGGCCGCGCCTGCCCGAACACCACCGCTTCGAGGGCGGCGAGGCGGCCGGGGTCGAGGTGCTCGATGACTTCGACCAGCGCCGCCGCGTCGAAGCCAGCCAACCGCTCGTCCTTATACAACAAAGAGCCCTGGATGAGGTCGATGCGGGCGCGTTGGCGCGGGGGCATCTCGGCCAGGTGCAGGCGCTGGGCGGCGCGGGTCAGCGCTTGGTGCGAAACGTCCATGCCCAGGATGTAGTCGATTTTGGGCTGGCGCAGCAGCAGGCGCAACAGCTTGCCCTCGCCGCAGCCCAGGTCGAGCACGCGCTTGGGGGCGAGCTGGTAGATTTCCTGGGCAACTTGCTGGAGACGCTGATCGTGGAGGGAGGTTTTTTCGGTGGGCACGCGGGCCTCGGCCTGGTCGCCCGCTGCCGATGCGGTAGCGGGCGGCAACGCATCAGCAGCGGCGGCTGGATCAGTTGCCGCCTCGGGCACCGGGTTGGCGGGGGCCGCCGGGGCAGCCGCCGCGTCGGCTTCATCGGTTAGCTCATCGGCGTCGAGCAGCCGGGCCAGCGTGGGGTTCACGTACAGCGCCCGGTAGCGCAGGTAGCGCCGGGTGATGAAATCGCGCTCGGGGTGGCGGGGCAGCCAGTCGCCGCCGCGGTGCAGCAGCTTCTCGGCCTCGGTTTGGTCGACGTAGTAGTGCTTGTTGTTGTCGAGCACCGGCAGCAGCACGTAGAGGTGGGTGAGCACGTCTTGCAGGCGCAGGCCGTCGTGACGCAGGTGCAGGGTGTAGTACTGGCTGTCGCCCCAGGCCGGCTGGGTGGGGTCGAGGGCGTACGCCTCGGTTTCGACCTGGTAGCCCAGCGGCTCGAACAGCCGGCGGGGCCAGTCGGGGCCGGGGGCCGCTACCACGGCCACCTTCACGGCCAGCGGCAGGGCTTCGGCGGGCAGCGCGGGGCGGTCTTTGCAGGTGCCGTTCATGGCCGTACCGAAGGCCTTGCTCAGGGCCACGCTCAGGAAAGACGAGGCCACGTAGGGGCGGTCGTTCACGTACTGCTCCAGCGCGAAGCCCTCGCCGCCGCGCTCGCCCCGCCCACGCACCAAGCCCACGGGGTCGAGGTCGAGCAGCAGGGCGGCGGTGCAGCGCTCGGCCGTGGCCTCGGGGTAAAACACGTGGGCCAGCCCGCCGCTCACCTCCACGGTTTGCAGGCGGGCGGGATTTTTGTGCAACAGGTAGCCCAGGTCGGTGGCGGGCTGGTAGGTGGTCGAGATGGTGAGCAGCATGGGCAGAAACGCGGAGCGAAGGCCCGAAAGTAGCGCGGACTGGCAGTCCGCCCGCGGTGCAGCTTACCGATGGTCTAAAAATCCGCCCTACGCCCGGCCCACTTTTTCCAGCAGCGCCTTGGTTTTGCGGATGCCCTCGTCTTCGCTCAGCTTTTCGCCCTCGTACTCGATGCCCACGTAGCCTTTAAAGCCCGACTCCTTGATAATGCGGAACATCTTGTAGTAGTCGGTTTCGACGCAGTTGCCGGCGGCGTCAAACTCAAATGTTTTGGCGCTCACGCCCTTGGCCACGGGCATCCACTCCTTGACGGCCTTGTACTTGTCGTACGATTCGAGGCAGGTACCCTGGTACAGCTCGCCGGTGTCGCGCCGCACGCAGAAATTCCCGAAATCGGGCAGGATGCCCACGCTCTTTTTGTCCACCTCCCGGATGGTCTTGAGCAGCCACTGCCCGTCGGAGGTGTAGCTGCCGTGGTTTTCCACGATGACGTTGATGTTCGCCTTCTGGGCATATTCGTTGAGGCGGCCCAGGCCCTCCACGGCCGCCTGCTGCACCTCGGCGGCAGTCCCCTTGCCAAAGGCATTGACCCGGATGCTGAGGCAGCCCAGGTGCTTGGCGGCATCTACCCACTTGTAATGATTTTCCACGGCCTTCAGGCGCTCGGCCTGGTTGGGCGCGCCGAGGTCGCCTTCGCCGTCAATCATAATGAGGTGGTTGCGCACGCCGTTGTCGCGGCAACGCTGCAAGAGGTCGTTGAGGTAGGCAGTATCCTGGGCCTTGTCTTTGAAAAACTGGTTGACGTACTCTACTACGCTGATGCCGTAATTCTTACGGGAGAGGGCCGGAAAATCGAGGTTGGTAATCTGCTTGCTGAACAACGCCTTGTGCAGCGACCATTCGGCCAGCGAAATTTCGAAGAAGGGCTGGCTGGCCAGCTCGCGGGCGATGGCGGCGGGCGCAACGGCGGCCGTGGCGGCCACGGCCGCGGCCTGGTGGAGAAAGTGACGACGGGAAAGAGACATGGGACGGGCGGGAAAAGGCAAAAACTTCGCAGCCAACGGGCTGCGCCCCTAAAGTAGCACCCCGCCCGCGCCGGGAAGCCAGCCGCGCCCGAACTTTAGGCCCCGGCGGCGCTCAATGCCGGTCCGTAGTCCTTCCCAAGCTATCTTTTCCGTGTCCGAATTTTCTTCCCCCGCCACTCCAATACAGCCCTCGCTGACCGACTTCGCCAACTTCTACCTCTACGGCCTCACCGACAACCCATACCGGCAATCGACCGACCTGGCCAAGTTCGGCCAGCTCTACAACCTCGTGATCGGGGAGCACGGCGGGGCGGGCATAGCCAGCACCTTCCACCCCTACCAGCTCATCAACCAGGCCGGCGTGCCGGTGTGGTACGCGGCCTACGCCCAGCTCTACGCGCAGCCCAACCGGGCCGAGCTTTTCACGGCGATGGCCGAGGAACAGGCCCGCTTCGTGGTGGCCCCGCCGGTCGTGTTCAGCGAGTTTCACGTGTGGCCCGATACGCGGCTGACCAGCACCGAGAACCCGGTGTTCAGCCACTATATTCCGTTTGTGCTGCCCTTCCTGGTGCGCAAAGGCCCGGCCGCCCTGCGCTGGGATGCCGAGCTGGCCGCCGCCGAGGGTGACCGCGCCCGCTTCGGCCAGTACCTCGACGCGGTGAACGAGGCCATCCGCTTCGTGCAGCCCTCGCCGGGGTTCGTACTGGGCTTCGGGGAATTTGACGACCAGCAGCCCAGCCAGCTCATCGAGCGATTTATGGATGTGCGGGCCACGCTGCTCACGCAATAGCGCGGACGTTGTAGTCCGCGTCTCCCAACTCACATTAACTGGCCAAGCAGTTTATAAACGACGTTCGTCATGCTGAGCTTGCCGAACGTCGTTTTTATTAAAAAATATTCACATAATAATTAGCTACTGCGCGCAACGTCTACCCGGGCACCGGCCAGGAACTCGCTGTACCAGCGACCCGAGTCCTTGACGATGCGCTCCTGCGTGTCGTAGTCGACGTACACCAGGCCGAAGCGCGGGCGGTAGCCCTCGGCCCACTCGAAGTTATCGGTGAAGCTCCAGGGGAAATAGCCGTTGACCCGGATGCCCTCGCGGCGGGCGCGCAGCACCTGCCCGATGGCCGCCTGGTAATACGCCACCCGGCCGGCGTCGGGCACGCGCCCGCCCGCCGGGTAGTCGGGCAGGGCCGCCCCTGACTCGGTAATGTACAATTCGGGGGAGCCCGGATACGCGGCGTACTGCTTTAGCATTTCGTACACCGACTCGGGGTAGACCTCCCAGCCCATCTCGGTAGTGGGTACGCCGCGCTTGGCGGCCGGCACCAGGGCCGCACCCAGCAATGGCAGCCAGGGCGCGGCACGCACCACCTCGCGGGTGTAGTTTTGAATGCCCCAGAAATCGAAGTCGAACTTCATGCGCTCGACGTCGCCGGGCTTTTGGTAGCGGCGCAGCAGCCAGCCCAGGGCCGGCAGCTCGGCCATCGGGTAGCCCAGGCCGAGGACCGGCTCAGTAAAGAAGCGGTTGAGCACGGCATCGACGCGGCGGGTAGCCGCCTCGCTGGGGCCGTGGCCCGGCCGCACCGGCGTCACGTAGGAGCACGAAAACGTAGTGCCGATGCGGGCCGAGCCGGGCAGGGTATCGCGCAGGGCGCGGCCGCCCTCGGCCTGGGCCAGCGTGGCGTGGTGGGCCGCCGCCAGGAAGGCCGGCAGACTGCGCCGCCCCGGTGCATGGATGCCCAGCGCGTGGCCCGCCCCCACGAACACCATCGGCTCGTTGAGCACCATCCAGTGCTGCACGCGGTCGCCGAGGCGGCGGGCCAGCACCTGGGCGTAGTTGGCCAGCCAGCCCACCACGTCGCGGTTGGTCCAGCCGCCGCGCTGCTGCAAGGCCAGCGGCAAATCCCAGTGGTACACCGTAAGCCAGGGGCGTAGGTCGCGCTCCAGGCAGGCATCCACGAGCCGGTCGTAGAAGTCGAGCCCGCGCCGGTTGACGGCCCCGATGCCTTCGGGCAGCACCCGCGCCCAGGCGGCCGAGAAGCGAAAATCCGTCAGCCCCAGGCTCTGGGCCAGGTCTAAATCCTGCTCGTAGCGGGTAAAGAAATCGGTGCTCACCCGGGCGTGCTCGCCCCGGGCAATGGCCTTGGGCCGACGCGTAAACTCGTCCCAGATGCTCGGGCCTTTGCCCTGCTGCTGCCACGCGCCCTCCACCTGGTAGGCCGCGCAGGCCGCGCCCCAGTGAAAGTCGGGGCCAAAATCGGCCCGCGAGTAGCTGGCCGGGGTGGTAGTCGGAAAGAAAGCCGAAGGCAAGGCCAGCGGGCGCTGGACGGAGAGCAGAATATCGTCGGGCATCGAGCGGAGCGGGCCGGGGCCAGCTAAAAATCAAGCGAATAAATAAGCAACGGGCGCAGGTAGCCCAACAGCCGGCGGCGCGTTATAGTGCGTAGCCGGGGCGACGACCTTTATACGGCCCGGGCGGCGGCGGGCCGGGGTACGCCCAGTTGCTCGGCCAGCAGCTGGTCGAGAATTTCGCCGGTGCGGTCGGGGTAGTGTACGGGCACGGGGCGGCCGTGGTACAGCCACTCGTCGAGGCGGTCGAGGTGCTTATCCTTGAGGCTGCGCACCACGGGCACGCCCATTTTGGCGAGGGCGGCGGCGTTGCACTGCTGCTCGTACTGCTGCTTCATCGGGATGACCAGCAGCTTTTTACCCAGGTACAGGGCCTCGGCGGGCGTTTCGAAGCCGGCCCCGCAGAGCACGCCCCGGGCGCGGGCCAGGCTTTGCAGAAAGTCGTCGCCGCTCACGGGCCACACCCGTACGTTGCCGTAGTGGGCGGGCTGCTGGCTGTGCTTGGAGAATACCTCCCACTGCACCGAGCGGCTGAGGTAGCGCAGGCGCGACACCAGCGTTTCTTCGTCGAAGGCCGGTAAGTATACTGTATAATGTCCCTCGTCGGTGGGCGTGAGCTCGCGCACCTGCCGACGAATGACCGGCGTGCTGATACCCGAGGCATATTCTTGAAAATGAAAGCCATACTGCGCCGTACTCGGCGCGTAGTGGCGCAGCACGGCCCGCCCGGCGGGGTCTTCTTCCTTGGGGCGCGGGGCGGCCGGGTGCAGCACGGTGCTCTGGTGGCTGAGGGCCACGCAGGGGCGATTACGCAGCCGGCAGGCCCAGGCCGATACCGGCTCAAAATCGTTGATTACCAAATCGTAACTCTCTACCGGCAGGTGGCGGATATCGTGCACGAAGCCGGCTGAGTTGAATTGCCGGAAGGTCTTCACAAAGTTGATTCCGCCCTTTTTACCAAACAAAAAGCCCATGCCGCCGACCCGGTAGCGCACGTCGAAGGGCAGTGGCAGGTCGGCGGGCGGGCCGCTTACCAGGAGGTCGAGTTGGCCGCCCAGGGCAGCTACGCGGGCTTGCAGCAGCGGCACCACGTCGAGGGCGCGCATCAGGTGGCCGTTGCCGGTGCCCTGAATGGCGTAAAGAATATTCATTGTTTACTAAATTTTCCCGCGGGGTTTCGCGGGGTAAGGCGCAGGGTTTCGCAGGGTTCAGCCTCTCGCAAACCCTGCGAAACCCTGCGCCTTACCCCGCGAAACCCCGCGGGAACTACTACTTGTCTCAATTCTGGCTTACTTACTTCAACTTGAACTCGGCCAGCAGCCCGGCGAGCAGGGCGGCGGGGGCGGCGTCGGCGGCCAGATCAGCCGCTTCGGGCTGGTCGGCCGGCTCGCCGGGCTGGGGCAGCATGCGCGGGTCGTCGGCGTAGCGGTAGAGCGTCCAGCCGGCCTCGGCGGTGTATTCGAGGGCAGTCAGGTTTTCCACCCAATCCCCCGAATTCAAATACGTTACCTCGCCCTGCGGCGTAGTAATGTTTTTAATTTCCGGCTGGTGGATATGGCCGCAGGCCACGTAGCGGTAGTCGTTGTCGGCGGCGATGTTGGCGGCCGTCTGCTCGAAATCGCCGATGAGGCTCACGGCGCTTTTCACGCGGTTTTTCACGGCCTTCGACAGCGCCACCTTGGGCCGGCCAATCTGCTGCAAAAGAAAGTTAACCAGCCGGTTGAGGACGATGAGCAGGTCGTAGCCCTTGCCGCCGAGCTTGGCCAGCCAGCGGGCGTGCCGCATGGTCACGTCGAATACGTCGCCGTGAAACAGCCAGGTGCGGCCGTGCGGCAGGTCGAGCACCAGCTTGTTATCGAGCTGAAAATGACCCAGCTTAAGGCCCGCGAACTTGCGCAGCAGCTCGTCGTGGTTGCCAGTGAGGTAGTAGATTTTCGTACCCTTGGCCGCCAGCCCGGCCAGGTAGCGCACCACCCGCATGTGCGAGGCCGGCCAGTAGTTTTTCGAAAACTGCCAGATATCGACAATGTCGCCGTTGAGCACCAGCACCTGCGGGCGGATACTCTTAAGGTAGCGCAGCAGCTCGGGCGCGTGGCAGCCGTAGGTGCCCAGGTGCACGTCGCTGACCACGGCCACGGCGAGGCGACGCTTTTTGCGCCGCGGCAACTCAGGCGTACTCATGCGGCCGAGGGATAAGAAAGGTGAGGGTAATCGCGGCGCGGGCGAGTCTTAAACCGCCGGGGGCGCGTGGGGGGGCCGCCCGTGGGCCAGCCGGCCACCGCCCCGCCGAGCGCCGCCCGCAGGCTGCGCCGCAACGGCCAGCTCAGGACCAGCCACCAGGCCAGGGCGAGCAGCCCCGCCAGCCCCGCGCCGGAGGGCTGCCAGTCCAAAAAGAGGCGCTTGCATTCCGCGAATTTTAGCATACCCAAAGCTCGTGGCAGTATATAAAGCCGGCGTTATGGGGGCGTTACATTTTCATCAAGCTTGAAGCGAGTGAGGTCTTTAGGGCCAGCGGGTGGGCCGTTTGGCGCGGGGTGCCGTTCTTTGCAAACGGAAGATTCCGCCTCCGCGCAGGTTACTTTATTTTCTTTTTATAATGCAATTTTCTACCACTCTACGGGTCGGCTTGCTCGCGGCTTTGCTGGGCGGGGCTACCGCTGCCCACGCCCAGTCGCCCAACGGCCCGGCGCGCAAGCGCTACATGTTTGCCCAGAAAAATCCGGAGTGCCCGGTGGTGGCCAACATCACGAAGAATACCGACGAGGACGCCGACGTGACGGGCACCTACACCCACGTGTGCTACCGCTCGCCCGAGGAAATGCTGGCCGAAATCAACGAGCTGCGTAAAATCCACGACTGGGCCGACTCGACTTACCAGCGCCGGCTGGCCGCGCTGCCGCCCGGCGGGGCGCTCGTGCTCGACATCCGCCGCCAGGGTGCCAAGAACACCGATCCCTCGCTTCTCAACATCGTAGCCCGCACCAAGGATGGTAAGGAAGTCTTCACGGCTACGCCCAAGCCGGGCTTCGGCCGCTTCTACGGCCGCGACCTGTACTGGAACAAGCAGCTAATTCCCTTCATCAAGCTTGACCCCGCCGTGGGGCCGCTCACGCTCGTTATTACGGATACCCGCCTGCGCCAGCAGTTCGAGTACCAGCTAACGCCAATAGGCAATTAGTTAGGCAATTAGTACAGTCAGGAAGTGACAATCTCCGGAAAGTCATTTTTATAAACAGTTGTCATGCTGAGCCTGCCGAAGCATCTCGCCCGCCTCGTCCGAGCGATCCAACGAAGCGAGCGAGATGCTTCGGCAGGCTCAGCATGACAGTATGTGCCGGGTTGTTAGGTTATGAGTGATCTCAATTCATAACTCATAACTTCTAACTCATAATTTAAAAAGCTGCGCCCACTGCACAGCCAGCAGCGTTTTGGCATCCTGGATCTTTTCCTGAGCCAACTCCTCCCGCGTGAGGCGCACGAGTTCTATCTGCTCGTGCTCGGCGGCCAGCCCGCCGCCGGGACCGGTTTGGTGGCTCACCTCGGCGTAGTACACGGCGATGGTTTCGGCGCTGGTGCCGGGCGAGGGCCACATGGTCACAATCTCGGTGAGCTGGTCGATGTCGTAGCCCAGCTCTTCCTGAATTTCGCGGCGCACGGCGGTTTCGGGGCTTTCGCCCTTGTCTATCATACCGGCCGCAATTTCGAGCAGCTCGCGCTCGGCCCCTACCCGGTACTGCCGGGTAAATACGTAGTGCTGCTGCCGGGTATCGAAGACGAGGGCGGCCACGGCGTGACCAGGAGCAAACTGCTCGCGGGGCAATTCCTCGCCCTGCTGGGTTTTAAGCGTGAGCTTGTTGAGTTTAAAATGGCCGTCGTAGGCCCGGGTGCGGTGAACTATCTGCATAGCTTGGGGATTTAAGCGGTACCTTTGCCGCCGAAGGCAGCTCGACAATCGGACTGGCTGCCCGCCGTAAGTATACGGCCGCTGGCCCGCCGCATCGTGGTTTGTGCGTGAGGCGCGGGTTTTTCCCTTCCATTCTCCCAGTACTTGCGCAGGCAGCCGATGGCCTCCGCCCCGGCCACTCCCCACCGGGCGGGTGGCTCCCACCTTCATGACTTTCAACGACCTCAACCTGATTGAGCCTATTCTGCGCGCCTTGAGCGAAGAAGGCTACTCTACCCCCACGCCCATTCAGCAGCAAGCCATTCCGCAGGTGCTCGAAGGGCACGACCTGCTGGGCGTGGCCCAGACGGGCACCGGCAAAACGGCCGCCTTCTCGGTGCCGATTCTCCAGATTCTGCACCAGACGGCCCAGACCCAGAAAACCGGGCACGGCCCCCGGGGCCGCGTGCGCTGCCTCGTGCTCACGCCCACCCGCGAGCTCGCCATCCAGATTGGGGAGAGCTTTAAGGCCTACGGCCGCCACCTGCCGCAGCTGCGCTCCACCGTCATCTTCGGTGGCGTGGGCCAGAACCCGCAGGTGCAGGCCTTGCAGCGCGGCGTCGAAATTCTGGTTGCCACGCCCGGCCGCCTGCTCGATTTGATGAACCAGGGCTACGTCAACTTGCAGCACCTCGAAGTATTCGTACTCGACGAGGCCGACCGTATGCTCGACATGGGCTTCATTCACGACATCAAGCGCATCCTGCCCAAGCTGCCGGCCAGCCGCCAGAGCTTGTTTTTCTCGGCCACCATGCCGCAGGCCATCAAGGACCTGTCGGCCACCATCCTGCGCCCCAACCCCGTGCAGGTGGCCGTGACGCCCGTATCGAGCACGGCCGATACGGTCACGCAGTCGGTATTCCTGGTTGATAAAACCGACAAGCCCGCCCTGCTGCGTCACGTGCTCAAAGACCCCGCCATCAAGCGGGTGCTAGTCTTCACCCGCACCAAGCACGGGGCTAATAAAGTGACGGAGACGCTGGAAAAGGCCCAGATTACGGCCGAGGCTATTCACGGCAACAAGAGCCAGAACCACCGCCAGCGGGCGCTCAGCAATTTCAAGGCCGGCACTACCCGCGTGCTCGTGGCTACCGACATCGCCGCCCGCGGCATCGACGTGGACGAGTTGACCCACGTTATCAACTACGAAGTACCCAACGAGCCCGAAACCTACGTGCACCGCATCGGCCGCACGGGCCGCGCCGGGGCTTTTGGCACGGCATTTACATTTGTAGAGGAAGAAGAGCGCGCTTATCTGCAAGATATTCAGAAGCTTATCCGCAAGCAGATTGACGTAGACAAGGAGCATCCCTATACCACCGCCAGCGTGGCACCGGTGCTGCTGCACGGTAGCGAGCGCATTATCCGGCCCAAGGGCCCGGCGGGGCGCCCGCCCCGCGACGGACGCGGGGGCAACGGCCAGGGCCGCGGCGGGGCACCACGCGCTGGTAGCGCCAGCCCGGGCGGCGGGCGCGGCGGCCGGCCCCAGCCGGCGGGCAGCGGGGAGCGGACAGCCACCGCCGGGGGCGGACGCCCCGCCGGCGGTGGGCAGCGTTCCGGCCGGCCCTTCCAGGCGGGCCGCGGGGGCAACGGTGGCGGTAATCGCCGCCCACAGTAAGGCCAGTAGCCCACTAGGCTTTAGCTAGCACAGCGGCAGTCGCCGGACTCTACCCGAGTCCGGCGACTGTTTTTTTAGGCGGTTGGAAACAAAAAGCCCGCGAGAAGCCTTCTTCTACTGGCTCCCGGCCTTTACTTTAACGCAGTTTTCCTGGCTTGCTAGTATGACTTCCCGCGTTTCCCTTCCGCTCATTCAGGCCCTGCGCGACACGGCGCGCCGCCTGGCCACCGAGGCCCCGTACCAGTGGGGCCACATGGGTAGCTGCAACTGCGGCCACCTGGCCCAAACTATCACGCGCCTTACCAAGGCCGAAATTCACACCCAGGCCCTGCAACGCTACGGCGACTGGGAGCGCCAGCTCGTCGATTACTGCCCCACCAGCGGCCTGCCCTTCGACCAGACCATCGACGAGATGCTGGCCATGGGCTTTTCCCGCCAGGACCTCACCAACCTTGAAAAGCTCGGTGACCCGGCCGTACGGCGAGCCATCCCGTTTGAACGCCGCAACGCCTTACGCCACAACCAGCGCGATGACGTGGTGCTGTACCTCCGCACCTGGGCCGACCTTTTGGAGCAGCAGTTGCTCGCCACCCTGCCCGCCGTACCCGAACTGGCCCTAGTGAGCTAGCTTCTATCACGACTCCCCCTACAAGCCAAAGCCCCGGCTCCGCAGTGTGCGGAGCCGGGGCTTTGGCTTGTTTCGGTTAGGCTACGCTGACAGCGGGTCAGCGCGGCGGTGATTAGTAGGTGACGTTGCTACGCTGGGCTTCGCGGTAGCCTTCGGTGCGGTGGGCCCGCTTGTAGGCCGCATCGGCGCTAGGGTCTTTCTCCGCGTCGGGGGCCGTGGAGCAGGCAGCGGTCAGAAACAGGGCCGCGCTGGCGGCCAGCAGCAGGGAGTAGGTGCGCAAGCTTTTCATGCCGCGAAGGTAAGGCCCGGCAGCCTAAAGCTGAAAGCTACCCACCGCATATTTTCTCAGCCAGGTAACCTTCCTGACCCGGGCGCATCTTGTTGAGAAGGCTTATCAAGGTCCCCTCCAAGCTGGATTTACATTTGATAAGCGGTGGTAAGGAGGCGTTTCTCATGCTATTTCCGTCTTTCCCTCCTAAATTTTTTTGCCTTCCTCCTCCCGCCCGAAAGCCAGTGCCACTAGCTAAGCCGAAAAGCCCGTATTTAACGCAAAAAACACTTTGTACTCCCTGATTACCCTCTTAGTGGCCGGGTCATTGAGTCATGCGCTTAGCACAGCGTGATTGACTTTTTGCCAGGATAGCGCCTGGCAACTTGCTTAGCAATCCCGCTTGGGCGCTGAACAGCCAAAAGCACTCATTCCCTCTTGGATTAAAAAAATAACTACCGATCGTTTTTACCTTCAAAAAAATCTTATAGCAAAGACTTAACCCCAACCTTGCAAACTATTGACTGTCAGTATTTTATAATCGACAAATACTCATAAGACATGATTGCATGAACCGCCAGAAAATGATTGAACTAAAATCATAAATAACTGGACAATATGGTCAGCGTCATAAATCATAAGCATGCCTCCTTTTACCCCAACGAAAGGCCTGGTAGCACAGTCAGTAAAGTTGGACTCCTCCTATAAGGACGCTGGCAAAATCCTTTAGCTTGGCGGCGTTCGTCAGCAAGGTAGTGCGGCGCGGGGCATTCTGGCCAACGCTAGCTCTATTAGTCCCAAAAAATTCAGCATTTAGGCTAGCCGCCTGGGGCTTTACAGGCTCCTGCTAAAAATACAGAAGCATCCCTGAGTCATTAGCTAGCTGCATTACCAGGAACCGGCCCTCATTGCTCGGGCTGGTAGTCGGCAAAGGAGCCATCCCGATAAAAGATAACAATGCGGCGAATCGCCTTCCCAGAGTCGTTTAGAAACGGCAGCAAGCTCGCCTCGGCGGATGCACTGGCCAAAGCAGACGAGGCTGCCGGCGCGGCCGGGGCTGCCGTAGCAGGCGACGCCGCCGGCACAAACGGTGCGGGAGCGACGGGCGTTGGTGCGGGCAGGCTAGCTGGTGGGGTCAGGGCTACTGCGGGCGTCGGCGGGGCAGCCGGCGGCGTTACGGCCGCCGCTGGAGCATTCGGGCGCACGAAGCGGGAGGCGGTGAACGGCTTGGGTGCGGGGGCGGCCGGCGCGCGCAAAGGCTCTTGCTGCCCCGATGCCACCGCTGGGGCTGAGGCTATCGTGGGAGCCGGAGCTGCTGAGGGAGCTACCAGCGTGGTTTCAGGCTGCTTTTCCTTGGTATCAAATGCGGGCTCGGGCATTGTCGCAGCTACTGGAGCAACGAGCGTTGGAAGCGGCGAAAACGCAGGGGCCGGCAGCTCGGTAGGTAAGGCGGCGGGCTCGGCGGGGGTAGCGACAGCGGGCGCGGGTGCCTCCGCCTTTGCCGGAGCGGCTGGGGCATTCTCTGCGGGGCGAGGCTTGTTGTCGCTTTCCAGCATTTCTCCCACGCCCTTCAGCAGCCACGGCATAGATACGTCGGGAAAGGCTTCGATAATGCGCTGCACTACCTCCAGGCTGGGTTTATTGCGCTCGCTCAGGATATGGCTCATTACGGGCCGGCCCACCCCGATAGCATCGGCAAACTGCGTAGGACTAAGTTGTTTTTGCTCGAGCAGCTGCCGGATGCGCGTTACCATAGAAAGCCTATTATAGCACAAATGTAAGACACCATCTCACAGTTTTCC
Organism: uncultured Hymenobacter sp.; assembly: GCA_913776615.1. GTDB lineage: Bacteria > Bacteroidota > Bacteroidia > Cytophagales > Hymenobacteraceae > Hymenobacter. The sequence continues at coordinate 63,405 of CAJYPK010000026.1, read as the reverse complement.
ACGCCTGTTTAAAAATAAAATTTCAGCCCTCATGTAAACTCTGTGAAATTCACTTCTAAACAATTGTGATGGGAATCAAAAATTCCATTTGTAATTACATGCGTAAATCGCATAAATGCTGGCTGTACCATCACCACAACCGGTGCCGATACAATTGTATAATAATCATGTTTCAACCTGCATTATACCAAATGTACACTGAACTTCTTGCGCACAAAAAAGCCCCGCTATGAGCATCATAGCGGGGCTAACTGAAAGCTGAGCTGTGCCGCTGCTAGCGGCGACCAGGCTTCAAGGATTAATTGAAGTACTCTTTCGCGAGGGCTTTATCGTGCCCGTAGATGTCGTCGCGGAAGTGCGCGTGGCCATCGGCATCGGCCCAGGCGGTGAGGTACACGAGGTACACGGGCAGCTTGTCCTTGAGGGGAATGTACTTCTCGCGGCGCTGCGCGATGGTATCTTCAATGGCGGTCTGGTCCCAATTGGGGTTGTCGCGCAGCAGGTAGGTGGCCAGCTTCACGGGCTCTTCCACGCGCACGCAGCCGTGGCTGAAGCTGCGCTTGGTTTGCGAGAACAGCTCGCCGTGGGGAGTGTCGTGCAGGTAGATGTCGTTGGAGTTGGGGAAGATGAATTTCACCTCACCCAGGTCGTTTTTGGGGCCGGGCCGGCGGCGCAGGGTGTATTTGAAATTGGCCTGCGTCACGTTGGCCCAGTCGATGGTAGCGGGGTCGATAACGGTCGCTTTACGGCCGTAGCCCTTCACCACTTCCATATCGAGGCGGTCGAGATAGTGGGGGTCGGCCACCAGCCTGCCGCGCAGCTCCTTGTCGATAATGCTGTAGGGCACGTTCCAATAGGGCGACAGCACCACGTACTCCATCTTGTCGGAAAACACTGGTGTTGCAGTTAGCGTCTTGCCCACAATCACCCGCATGGTGAGGGCTTCCTTGCCCTGCTCGTACACCCGCAGCCGATACTCGGGGATGTTGACGAGCAAGTAATCGGGCTCAAATTTCTTGGGCAGCCAGCGCCAGCGCTCCATATTTAGGATAACCTGCTTGATGCGCTCCTGGATGGGCACGTTGAGCTGTCGCAGGGTTTCGCCGCTCACCAGGCCGGTCTGCGGCAGGCCGAGGTCGCGCTGAAAATTTTTCACTTCTTTCACCAGCGCCGCGTCGTAGGTGGTCGCGGCAGGCTTGGTAACGTTGTTGACGGGCGTGGCATTGGCAGCCACCGCGGCCGGGGACTGGCCGGTAGCCTCGCCACCCAGCAGCCGCTGGCGCAGCAGCGCCACCACGGGCAGATTGTCGCCGGGCTTGAGGTGCGTGGTAGCGGGCAGCGTGGGCCAGCCACCGGCTGCCTCTCGGGCGCGCAGCAATGCCAGCGCCTTCTTCAGGTGGTCGTATTCGGGGTGCAGCGGGGCAAAGTCGTAGTACGGATAGGTACTCTCGCGCTCCCGCAAAATGGTCATCAGCGCTCGGTCGAGCTTGATTTTATTGCGCTTAACTTTCCAAGCCTCGTTCTTGGTATCGCGGGGGTTGGCTACCCCCCGGTAGTAGTCCGAAGCCCAGGCAAAGTAGCTGCCCGACAGGGCCACGTCGAGCTTGCGTTCCAGCGCGTTACGGCGCGCAGTGTCCTGGCCGACGCTGCCCAGCTCGGCTATCATATCTTTTATCTGCTTGGTATCATACCGCTTAGGGTCAAGGCCATCATCCTTTGCTTTAGCTACTACCGATAAAAAGGTAGTGGCCTGCGGCACGAGTTGATGCTGCCGGAACCAGCCCAGCCGAAACTGCCGCTCGCGGTAAAATTTACGCGCCCAGCGCTCCTGCGCCTTGAAGCGAGCGTCGGCTTGCATGGCCCGGATGACGTACACGCTGTCGAGGCGCGGCTCGGGGCCGCTGGCGTCGGCCGTGGTCGGGGTGCCGGTTTTAGAACTGGCCTGGTCGTTTTTCTGGTCGCCCTGGCTGTTGCACGAAACCAGCAGGCCGGGCAAGCCAAGCAGCCCCAGGAAAAGGGCGAGCGTGAGGAAATGAAGTCGAAGCTTAGAGCGCATCGGAAAGAGAAAAGCGACGCGGCGGGCAGCCAACTGAGCAGAGCCAGCCGGCCTAAAATGCCGCGCCAGGGTGGCGAAGAATGTACTCGTTTTACTGAGCAGCTACCCGGCAGGTTGTACCGGGCCGCACTACGCCAACGCAAATAACGCACCGAAAGATAACAACTCTCCGCAGCCGAGCCCCGCTACTCACCGTACTTTTTGCCGGCCCGGTTCGGCCGGTGGCCAGGGCGGGCGGAACCTGCCCGACCGCTGGCCACACGCGCCAGGCCACTAAAGCTAGCCGCGCTTATTTATACTTTTTTTGCTTACATGATAGCTTCCTCAAACTTCCCTCATTTCTCCCCACCCGCCGACCCGCACAGCTATGCCCAAGGACCGGATTTGCCGCACCTGCGCCTGGACCTGGCCGTGGATTTTGCCCGTCGGACGCTTGCCGGCTCGGCCACCTGGCAGTTGGCTTCCCCACTGCTGGCCGCCACCACACTGGTGCTCGATACCCGCGACCTGCGCATCGAGCGGGCCGAAGCCCTCGGTGGCCACAATGGCGATTTTACCGCCGGGGCCATTACGGCCCTTCCCTGCGCGCTCGGCGCGCCCGACGCGGTCTTGGGCCAGGCGCTACGGCTGGAGCTGCCAGCGGGCACGCAAGCAGTGCGTATTGCCTATTCCACGAGCCCGGGGGCCGCGGCCTTACAGTGGCTGGCCCCAGCCCAGACGGCGGGCGAGCACCCGTTTCTGTTCACGCAGTCGCAGGCCATCCTGGCGCGCACCTGGCTGCCTTGTCCCGACTCGCCCGGCCGGCGCTTCACCTACGAAGCTACGGTGGAAGTGCTCGGCCCCGAGCGCGGCCAGCTGCTGGCCCTGATGAGCGCCGAAAACCCGCAGGCTACCGCGCCCGATGGTCGGTACCATTTTCGGCAGCCGCAGCCAGTGCCCGCCTACCTGCTGGCGCTGGCCGTGGGCCGGCTCGATTTTGCTTCGATAAGCGAGCGCGCCGGCGTTTACGCGGAGCCAGCCACGCTGCCCCAAGCCGCCCATGAGTTTACAGAATTGGAACGCATGATTGCCGCTTCCGAACAATTGTATGGACCATATCGCTGGAGTAGATACGATTTGTTAACACTTCCGAACAGCTTTCCATTTGGCGGCATGGAAAACCCTTGTCTCACATTTGTTACACCTACAATTATAACCGGCGACCGCAGTTTGACGAGCTTGGTAGCCCACGAGCTGGCGCACTCGTGGAGCGGCAACTTGGTTACAAATGCAACCTGGAATGATTTCTGGCTCAACGAGGGCTTCACGGTTTATTTCGAGCGCCGCATTATGGAGCAACTATACGGCCGGGCGTACGCCGAAATGTTGCAGGTGCTGGGGGAGGCTGACCTCCGCCATACTATAGAGGAGCTGGGAGCGGATAGCCCGGCGACGCACTTACGCCTGCACCTCGCCGGCCGCGACCCCGACGACGGCCTCAACGACATCGCGTATGAAAAGGGCTGCCTGCTCCTACTCACCATTGAGCGGCTCGTGGGGCGCCCGCGCCTCGACGCCTTTATTACGGAGTACTTCGCCCGGTTCGCGTTTCAGAGCATGGATACCGACCGCTTCGCCACCTACCTTACCCAGACGCTACTCTCACCCGCCGAGGCCAGCCAGCTCAATTTGTCCGCCTGGCTCGATGGTCCCGGCCTGCCGCCCGGCGCCCCGGTAGCCCGCTCAGCCCGCTTCGCCGCCGTAGATGCCGCCCTGGCCCGGCTGGTCGCCGGTACCCCGCCCGCCGATTTGCAACCTATTACTAAGGAGTGGAGCAGCCAGGAATGGGAGCACTTCCTGCGCGGCCTGCCTCCTACCCTGACGGCCACCGACCTGGCCCGGCTCGATGCTACTTTTCGTTTTACCGCCTCGGGCAATGCCGAGCTACTGGCCGCCTGGTTTCCGCTCACCCTGCGGGCGGGCTATGCCCCGGCCGAGGCGGCACTCGAAAATTTTCTGCTGCACGTGGGGCGCCGCAAGTTTCTGGTCCCGCTCTACCGGGCGCTGCTCGCTACGCCCGGCGGCCGGGCGCGGGCGCAGAAAATCTACCGGCTGGCCCGGCCCAATTATCACTCGGTCGCCACGAGTACGCTCGATGAGATGGTCGGTGGTGAGATGGTGAGTGGTGAAATAGTGAGTGGCGAGTGAGCTCTTGCCTATCCGGTGTGCTGCTACTCAGTAGTAGCTGTTCAAAAAGGCGTGGCTTTATCGTCCATCCGTCCTGCTCATCTGGCGGCCGCTTGCGACGCATCTACTCACGCCCGAGCGAATCGCTTTAACCCGATAAGCTGCTTCGCAAGCGGCCGCCAGCTGGGCAGGATGACTCCGATTTGTTGGCATCCTTTCTGAGTAGCCTTATTAAACCAGCACCCCACCTCACCATTTCACCATTTCACCATTTCACCTCTCCCCCTTAAGCCCGTCGCTGGGGGTTACCTTTGCCTTCTTCCAATCAGACTAGCCAGTTACCGTTGAAACATCTTATTCCGCGCGGCAAGCTCATCGCCATTGGGGGCAATGAGGACAAGGGCACCTACCCCACCGTCCGCAGCAAGCGCCAGTACTACCTGAATTTTTTTGAGCTGGGCATTCTCAAGCGCGTTGTTTCGGAGTCGGGCAAGGCCGATCCGCGCATAGAAGTCATCACCACGGCTTCTATGATTCCGCAGGAGGTGGGTCCGATTTACATCGCCTCCTTCGCCATGCTCAATTGCCACAACGTGGGCGTGATGGATATTCGCACGCCGGCCGACGCCCGGGAGCCCGAGTACCTGGCTCGCCTGCTGGCCGCCGACGTAATTATGTTCTCGGGCGGCAATCAGTCGCGCCTGCGCGAGATGTTCGGCGAAACCGACTTCCTCGACACCATGACCCGCCGCTACTACGCCGAGCCCAACTTCGTCATCGCCGGCACCAGTGCCGGGGCCATGGCCATGTCACAGCACATGATCCGCGGTGGCTCGGTACCCGACGCTCTGCTGAAGGGAGCCGTGAAAATGGGCGTCGGCCTGAGCCTCGCCCCGCCCGCCATCATCGATTCGCACTTCGTGAAGCGCGGCCGCTTCGGCCGCCTCATCGAAGCGGTGGCGCTTTACCCCAAGCTCATCGGCATTGGGCTGGGTGAGGACACGGGCGTGCTCATCACCGACGGCCACTTGGTCGAAACCATCGGCTCCAACCTTGTCATCATCCTCGACGGCCACGACATTGCCCACAACAACGTGGCCGCTGCCAAGAAGGGTACCACGCTCTCCATCGAGAATTTTAAGATGCACGTGCTCGCCAAAGGCAACGTGTACTGCATGACCGAGCGCAAGTTTTACGTGAGCAAGGACGCCGTGCCCGCCACCTGCTAGCCACTCCGTATTATATAGGTTGCAAAAAAAGGCCAGCCCGTCACCGGGCCAGCCTTTTTTTGTATTGGCTATTCTGAATAGCCAATCCTTTTGACCACCTTAATAAATTGCAATTTGCGCCTCCCCCGCCGCGTTGCGGCTGGCCCGGTACATTCCCTCCGAATTGAAGGGCAGCGCCAGGTTGCCGGCCGCATCCACCGCGATGAGGCCACCCTCGCCGCCCACCGGGGCCAGCTTGTCGTGCACCACCACGCGGCAGGCTTCGGCCAGGCTCAGGCCCTTGTACTCCATGAGGCAGGCCACGTCGTAGCCCACCACCGCCCGGATGAAATACTCGCCGTGCCCGGTGCAGCTGATGGCGCAGCGCTCGTCGGCCCAGGTGCCCGCCCCGATGAGCGGCGTATCGCCGATGCGCGAGTAGCGCTTGTTGGTCATGCCGCCGGTGCTGGTGGCCGCGGCCAGGTGACCGCGCACGTCGCGGGCCACGGCCCCCACCGTTCCCTTTTTCCAGTTGGGGTCGGCCGCCGGGGCGGGACTGGCAGCGTGGTCGAGCTGGGTGCGGCCCGCCGCGATGGCCTCCTGTAACTGGTCGAAGCGCTGCTGGGTGAAAAAATACTCGGCCGGTTGCAGGGGCAGGCCGTGCTCGCGGGCCAGCTCGTCGGCCCCGGGGTAGGCCAGCAGCACGTGCTCGGTCTGCTCCATCACGAGGCGCGCCGCCCGGATGGGATTCTGCACCTGGCGCACGCCGGCCACGGCCCCGGCCCGGCGGCTGGCCCCGTCCATGAGAGCGGCGTCCATTTCGTGGTGGCCATCGTGGGTGAACACAGCCCCGCGCCCGGCGTTGAAGAGCGGGCAGTCTTCGAGCGAGCGCACGGTGGCTTCTACGGCATCGAGGGCGGGTGCGCCCTGGGCCAGCAGGGCCGTGCCAGCGGCCAGGGCCGTCGCCAGCGCAGCGCGGTAGTTGGCTTCGAGGGTGGGCGTGAGTGAGGCGCGGGCAATGGTGCCGGCGCCCCCGTGTAACGCAAGAGCAAACATATTTTTCTTTACCAATCAAATGAGTTTCTGCCGCAAGAACGGCACTTTCTGTTCGCTTTGAGGGTTTGAATAAGACTGCGAGAGCGACAATTTTTTATCCTTCAGTAATTTACCTCGTCTACGGCGCGCTATTTTTTTTAGCCAGCCCTCCGGTAAGTAGCTGAAAATACTGCCCTGGCAGCCCTGTTATCCGTCCCTTTACCCGGCCGCCTTCGGTTTTTTTTCGTAGGTTTGGCCCGTAGTTTTCTTCATTTCAATTTTCCCTTTCCGATGGCATACGACGTAACCGGCCGCCTGCACGAAATCTTCGACGAACAGCAGGTAAGCGACAAGTTTCGTAAGCGCGAGTTCGTCCTCGAAGTTCAGGATGGTCAGTATCCCCAACAAATCAAATTTCAGCTGACGCAGGATAAGACCAGCCTCATCGACCCCTATAAAATGGGTGACGAAGTGAAGGTGACGTTCGACCTGCGCGGCCGGGGCTTCAACAAGAATGGCCAGATGCTGTACTTCACCAACCTCGAAGCATGGCGCATTGAGTCGGCTGCGGCCGGTGCCGGTGCCCCGGCTGGTGGTGGCTACGCCCAGCAGCAGCCCGCCGCCCGCCCCACCCAAAACCAGAATCCTAACCTGCGTGCGCAGCCCGCGGCTCAGCCGATTGCCAGCGACGACGACAATGATTTGCCCTTCTAGACCGCAGATTTAACGGATTCAACTGATTGCGCGGATACGCTTGGCTGCGCCAAGCTGACTGACCCTTTCCTTCTTTATTTAGGCTGGGGGAGCGTGAAATGGTGGAGCCGTTTGCTGGGTTTTATGTTGCAGTTTGTGCCGCTTCTCTTCGGGGAGCGGCACATTTGTTTTGTGGGCTACGTTTAGGGAGGTATGAATTTACGCGCACTTATCAGCCAGGGCGAGGGCGAGCGACTGGAGTTTAAGAAGAAGACTACCCACCCTACCCGTATCTCACGCACGCTGGCCTCGCTGGCCAACACGCACGGCGGGCAGGTGCTGGTGGGCGTCGATGATGATGGCCGCGTGGTGGGCGTGCGCGATGCCGAGGAAGAGATGTTCGTGCTGCGCGAGGCCGCCGCTCACTACATCGACCCACCCCTGATGCTGAGCTTTCGGGAGATCGAAACCGACGACGACCTCGTCGTAATACTGGTCAGCGTGGCCGAAAGCCTCAACAAACCGCACCGCGCCCAGGTGGCCCCCGGCGAGTGGCGCAGCTACGTGCGCGTGCGCGACGAAAGCGTGCAGGCCAGCAATCTCACCGAGAAAGTCCTCTCCCGCCAACAGCCCGAGTCGCGCCTCGAAAAAATTCCACTCAATAAAGATGAACTGCGCGTGCTCGATTACCTGAAGACGACCCAGCCGCGCATCACGGTAGCGCAGTACACCAAGCTCATCAACGTGAGCCGCCGCCGCGCCTACCGCACCCTCATTAAGCTGGTGCTGCACGGCTACCTCCGCTACCACGACAAAGAGAAGGAACCCTATTACACGTTGTAATTAGCCTAGCCGGGCTTTTTGTAATGCAGCGTCCACCTTAAAGTCTGTGGACAGCTAGCGCATCCAATCCAAGGCGGCGAGTAGGTGGGCCACGGCTAAAAACGAGGAAGCCGTCTTTTCGTAGCGGGTGGCAAAGCCGCGTGCCTCCTTCAGGCGGCCGAAAAAGCGTTCGACTTTGTTGCGGTCGGCGTAGAGGTTCTCGTCGTAGCCGCGCTGGACGGCGCGGGAGCGTTTAGGCGGGATGACCGGTTCGGCGCCGGCTTGCCCGACGGCCACCAGCACGCGGTTGGTGTCGTAGGCCTTGTCGGCCACCACCGCACCGGGGCCCTGGGGCAGTTGTGCCAGCAAGCCCGGCAACTGCGGGCTATCGGCCCAGTGGCCCGGGGTCAGCAGCAAGCACACGCCGTTGCCCAGCGCGTCGACTGCGGCGTGCACCTTCGTGGTCAAGCCGCCCCGGCTACGGCCGAGGGCTTCGGCGTGCGCGCGGCTTTTTTTTGCCCAGCCGCGGCTTTGTGGGCTTTCACGCTGGTTGAGTCCACCAACACCCAGGCATAGTCCGGCTCCTGCACGGCCTCGAACAAGGCCTGCCACACGCCCGCCGTGGCCCAGCGCCGGAAACGCCGCGCCACCGTGTTCCAGGCCCCGAACCGTTCCGGCAAATCGCGCCACGCGCAGCCCGTGCGCACCCGGTAGAGCACCGCGTTGACAAACTGTCGGTTGTCGCGTCCCGTGCCCAGTCGGCCACGCGTGTGCGGCTCGACTAACTGCCATTCCCGTTCGCTTAATTCGTGACGACGCATGCCGCAAAGCTACCGCCTTTGCTGTCCACAGACTTTAAATGAAGTGTAGCCAGGGCGGCTTACACCGTTAAAAATCTATTCCTTTCTGAATAAAGCCGATACCCGTGGCCAAGACAACGGGGAAGCTATGGAAGTCTTGCGTGAGAATGAAAAACTGAATTACGTAGACTTTCCCGTAGTCAACCGTAAGGCATTTGCGACTGCTGCTAGTAAGAGGCTATCAGTTTTTGAGGCGCTGCCTCCTGATGAGAAGGCCATCACAGAACTGGATGCACTGTTCCAACACATCATTCTCTCTAGCAAGTAAACACCATAGCTGTCTCGCCTCCTCGTAAACCCGCGGCTAGCCTGCCAGAGTCTTCTAACCGCAGTAAGCTAGACGAAAATAGATGCTATCGTCAACCGCGGAAGCTCATCAGTAACACCAGATCTTCAGGATGTATAAAAAATAAAAAGTTTTAATATTATAATTATACTAAATACCCTAGCAAGTATTGATAAGGTGCGGGCGAAGCGGCCACGGAAGCCAACTAGCCCAAAACTCGGCATATCAACGCAGGATTGGCTGCTGGAAGCCATTGCGGAGAAATTAGAGAGAGCGAAAGAAGTACAAAATAGGTGCAGATTAGCACCTGTAATTAGGTGGGATTTGTAATTCCATTTTGCACCTTGTTTTGCATCTATTAATAGGTGCAAAATAGAGTAAAATAATCACAAACGATCAAGGCTTATATTGTCAATATCAACAAATTATATGCACTACAACGAGGCTATCTGCTTCTCAAGCTGATCAATTTTAGCTTGAACTTCAGTAGCTGCTACCGCTCTGGTATCGTCATTATAAATAACAGCTGTTTGGATAAAACGGAGGCTATTATAGGCGTCTTCAAGTTCACTGAGAAGCCTTTTGCGCTGAGTGCTTACAGCTGGACCGGCTTTCTTCTTGCTAACGGTAGCAGTCCGCTGTTGCTGGTAGTCTGGAAGCAGGTAACCATCAGTCAGGGCTTTGAATACAGCCCCACCTTCTTTCTTAATCTTTCCTGTATGAACCTGACTTTTTACGGTATCCAAGACGTAGCGCACATAGCCGAGGTCGTAGTCGCCAGCAGTTAGGCGAGCTTGAATAAGCGGCAGACTCGCAGCCGACACCCCGGCTGCTACTACTGCAGCTTCCCATTCACTATAGCCGCTACCGGGAGCCGCGACGGCCTGATTTACTGTGACTGGCTTGAATGAAAACTTTATTTCTTTCACTTCCCGCCCTTGCTTAATGGCTTCGTAGGTAAAAGGCAGGTCGGTAGCAGATAACTCATTCTGGGCTCTGTCGAGTATCCGGGCACGAAAATTATTGAACCGGTCATATTCCTGATCCAGCCCCAAGATAGCCTTTAGCTCGTCTAAACGGATGGTGCGCTTTCCAAAAGCCGCGTATTCGCGCAATAGCCAATAGATACGGTATGAGTTGGCGCTCTTCAGCTTCAGCAACTCAGTTAGTTGAGCCTTGGTAAAATTGTCACGCAGTTCCAGCAGATAGGGAAGAAGCAGGTCATTGAATTGAGCCTCTATCATACCCTCACCCTCTAGATAAGTGGCATAAGCAAGCAACGGAATTACCGTGAAGCTGGGCTTCTTTAGCGGGCGACCATCGGAGCTAAGCTTTTCGATAGTGAGCGTACGGCTAGCGAAGTCTTTTAGCATTCGCCGCACTTGGTCATATACGTTGTTGCTGCCCGTACTGGGCACAATCTCTCGCACCAGCAATTGACACTTGCTAAAGGAGGTGTCGGTGCGCTGCAACCTCGCCAGCAGCGCAAGAAACAGACGAGCCTCATGCGTATTCAAGTCAAACTTGGCGTTGACCAGCGCATTGTGCTGCACGACCAGCGGATTGGTGGTGGTTGTCGGGGTACTATCCACGGTAAGGAGTAACTACTGACGGGAATGGCCAAAGATATCTACGAAAATGGCATACGACTACAAAATTTTCAACCAGTAGTCGTATCACCCCCTTTTTGTAGTCGCATTTACCCTATTTCACCCCCTTTTTGTAGTCGTGTCGCCCCCTTTTTGTAGTCGTGTCGCCCCCTTTTTGTAGTCGTATGCCCTTGTAATCAATTGTAAATCAAATAGTTATGGCACCCGTAAACTAGTAAGTTTTATAAAGAAAATAAACAGCTAGTTTATTTTCGTAGTTTTTGAATTTGAGAAATTGGCGAGAGGCGACAATACGTTGAGTAGCTTGTCGCTAGGGGCGGCGCACCCCCTTTTTGTAGTCGCATTATCAGAAAAACTGCGTTTCAGTGCAATGAGGCATGTTTTTAGTGGATAGCACGCCTCGAATGCGACTACAAAAAGGGGGCGACACGACTACAAAAAGGGGGCGAGTGGTGGCTACCCATCTATGTGCCGGCAACTGGCCGGAAGTATGGTGGCCACATAAAATAGCAGAGTACATTTCAGTATAAAGCGTGTTTTCAAATGTGATTTATACTAAATTATACCCATGTAATGTTTTGTACGACAAGTAATTGCAAGGCATTAAAGTTGAGTTAATAGTTAATCTTTAGAAGTATCATTCGTGTTTGTTCCGATGGCTGAAGTACCTCCGCTGCCTTGGATCACAGTTGCTCCTACAGCCCCTTATTTTCTAACTGCGTGTGGCCAGCCGTGGACGCCTATTGGGCAGAACGACGCGATCACCTGGCCTGACCTTGCAAGCCTGTTTCAGCGTCGGGATTTAGTAGCGGTTGAGGGGCACTTGGCTTGGCTTGCCGCTCACGGTGTTACTTGTCTGCGGTTGATGCTAGAGTACTGCCAAACGAATCATCGGTACTTGGAGCGACCAGTCGGCCGATTTCAACCCAATATGGTGCGCCTGTGGGACGACCTATTCACCCTCTGCGCGAAATATGAGTTGCGCGTGCTACTCACACCCTTCGACACTTACTGGATGGGGCGGCGTTGGCGCTACCATCCGTACCACCAGACGCAGGGCGGGCCGGGAACTACCCGTGCCCAGTGGCTGCGCTGCCCGCAGATGCGCGCGGCGATTAAAAATCGTCTTTCCTTTGCCACCGAGCGCTGGGGTGGCTCCGGGGTCTTGTTTGCCTGGGATTTATGGAACGAATTACCGCCGGCCAAAGCAGGCCGTCACGCCGCCGGGTTAGCAGATTTTATTCACGACGTGAGTCAGCATCTGCGCACGGTGGAAATGCGCTGCTTTGGGCGCACGCACCTGCAAACCGTATCCGTATTTGGGCCTAATCTAAGAGCACACCCAGGCTTAGGCGATCTCGTATTCTGCCACCCTGATTTGGACTTTGCTACCGCGCATTTTTACGACGCCACTACTATTAGCCGACCGCAGAATGCGCTAGACCCGGCCCTGCATACCGCTGAACTCGTGCGCCAAGGGCTTGAGCAGGTACCTGCTAACCGGCCATTCTTCGATAGCGAGCACGGCCCCCTTGACACATTCAAAAGCGGGCGGCAGTTACCCGAGGCATTTGACGACGAATACTTCCGCTGTATGCAATGGGCGCACTTAGCTGCTGGTGGAGCAGGAGGGGGCTTCCGCTGGCCGTATCGCTATCCGCATGTGCTAACGCCTAGCATGCGGGCAGCTCAGCGGAGCCTGGCGGGCTTTGTTGAGCTGGTAAACTGGGCGCAGTTTCAACGGCGCAACCTAACAGCACAGGTGCATTTATCTACCACCGCCGTTCAATGTGTAGCGTGTGGGGATGCCTACCAAGCGGTAGTTTGGCTTGTTCGCCCTGAGGCATTGACTACCCGCGCAGGCCGCTACCGGCCGCTAGCAGCGCTCGCTATGCATCTTTTGCTGCCTGGCCTGCGGCCGGGAACCTACCACGTGTATATCTGGGATACAGCGGCTGGCCGAATATGCGACCAGCTACTAATGCAAGCCAACGACTATCAACTAGTGATTCCTATTCGAGGGCTAGAGGTAGACCTAGCCATAGCTATTGTAGCCGCTTTTTAGGCACTCTCGGCATATTTGGTTAGCATAACTAGCCTTTCGGATGTAGCAGGGTTTTCAAACGAAATGCGTACGGGCAGCGTCTTAAAGAGAAAGGGTGTATATTCGCGATACGCGAATCGTAAATTGTGAATTATGCGTAAGTTCAACGGCCTACGGCCACAGGATGCGGCCCTTTTGCTCAAGCTCGTTGCCCACCCCGGCCAAGCTTGGCTAGGCAAAGACCTGGCGCAGGCGTTGCTCCTGAGCCCCTCCGAAGTGTCGGAGGCACTAGCTCGCTGTCGCTTTAGTCGACTGCTGGCCGCCGACCCGCGCACCTTGACCGTGCACCGTCGCGCCCTGCTTGACTTCCTTTGCTTCGGCCTGCCTTACGCGTTTGCCGTGCAGCCCGGCGCGCCCGCCCGCGGGCTGGCCACCGGCGCCAGTGCCCCGCCGCTGCTACAGACCTTTGGCCCCGAACCCGCTTACGTCTGGCCCAGCGCCGTGGGCAGCCAGTGGGGCATCGCCGTCGAGCCGCTCTACCCGCAGGCTCCAGCCGCCGCCGCCCAGGATAAAGAGCTCTATGCGCTACTGGCCCTGACCGATGCCCTGCGCCTGGGACGCCCCCGCGAGGTTGCCCTCGCCCGCCAGCTGCTCGAACAGCAGTTGCTAGTCCCCTCCCTAGCGCCCCCCGTCTATGCCTAGCGAGTCCCGCAATCTGCCGCGCCTGATGGCCGTGGCCCGGGCCCTGGGCCCCTTACGCGAGCGCGTCGTCTTTGTCGGCGGGGCGGTCGTCAACCTCTACAGCACCACGCCCGCCACGACGCCCGAGCCGCGTATCACCGAGGATGTGGACTGCATTATCGAGGTCGCCCCGCGCACCGCCTTTTATCAGCTGGAAGACGAGCTGCGCAGCTTAGGCTTTGTCAACGATGTAGACTCCGGCGTCATCTGTCGCTGGCTTTATCAAGGATTGACCGTTGACGTGATGCCCACCGACCCCGCCATCCTGGGTTTTGGCAACCCCTGGTACGCGGAAGGTTTCGAGCAGGCGCAAGCCTACACCTTGCCCGACGAAACGACCATTCGCGTGCTGAGCCCGGTTTATTTTCTCTGCACTAAGCTCGTGGCCCTGCGTGACCGGGGCTGGGCCGACTTGCGGGTAAGTCAGGATTTAGAAGACATCGTGCACCTGGTCGATAACCGCGCGGAACTAGCGGCCGAATTAGCTCAAGCAGCGTGCGGCGTGCGCGCCTACGTTCGCCAGCAGCTGCAGAATTTATTGGCACACCCCCTGTTTGCCGAAGCCGTAGCGTGGACGGTGCCCTACGGCGCGGACTACACCTATCAGCAGATTTTGCAGCAGCGGTTGCGGGAGCTGGCCACGGGCACGGCCTAATTCAGATACGGCCTAGCAGCAGCACAATCGACATTTCTGAGCTTGTCGCATTTCACAAACGAGCGTAGCTGTTGCGGCACGCTAGGCGCACCACAGTCCCCGCGCTAGGCAGACATTCAACTTCTGTGACAAAACCCCAAGCAGGGGGAGTTTTGCCCTCCGTGACGAAATATGTCACCTACTTCCGGATGAGCACTGTCCACCAGGGCCGGTCTGGCCTCGGCCTCGGAGTCCAGCAGGCGGCCGTGCAAAACTTCTTGCGCGGCTACGCTCAACTCGTGGCCACGGTCACCGAAGTGGAGTCAGGCGCGCGCTAGCTTCGCTTACCAAGCACGTGGACGTGATGATACCGTTTTGCGCCAGCGCTTACGCGAATTGGCTCCAGCACGGGTGCGCTACGGCAGTCAACGCCTTTACATACTGCTGCGCCGAGAGGGCCTATTCACGTCGGCCAATCGCTTAAGGGCGAAGACGTCGTGGCCGTCAGGCAGCGCTTGCACCGAGAACTGGGAACGCTTGCGCCCGCTACTAGTACCATCACTGCACTCATTTCCTAATGCGCAGCCCACCGCGTCCTGCGCCGCTCGAAAGGCCCGCGCCAACTGCTTGCTATAGATAGCAGCCCCCGCACAAGGGGTAGGTCGGGCCGATGATGACGACGTTCATCGGCCCGGTTTCTCATAAACCCTGTACCAATAATAGGGCTGCACTTCGGCCAACGTCTTCGTTTCCCACTGCGTAAAATCATCTGCTCGCGGTACCGCTACCGAAACCTGTGGCCCCCAGAACCGTAGCCGCTCCTGACAGATGCCGCAGGGGCTGAGAATGTTGATGACGCCCTCCTCGTTGTCGGTCGAAATGCAAACTGAAGCTACGACCGCCTTGTCCAGCCGAAACGCCTCGCAGATAGGTCCTGTTTCGGCACACAAGCCTACCTGCTCGTGCAAGGCATCGGTGGCAACGCCCAGCAACACCGTGCCATCTTCCAGGTAAAGAGCCGCTACCGTACCTCCGCCGTGCGGGTAGCGCTCCCGCATAAACTCTTTTGCTTTGGCTACCAGATTGTCGTCGACTTGCTTGACCATGATTTAAAGATAGGATTTGCCTAAGAACCTCCCGTACGTAGGTAGTCGATGCGTCACAGACCAGTGCGCTGCACCATCTCACGCAGAAAGTCCGGGGCAGCGGGGATTTTTGCAATTGCAAGACCGGGGGCCGGTGTCGGCGCGGTTAGGCCGGACATGTCGGGATCGAGGATGCCTAGAATGGGGTCGCACCAGAGTTGGAGCAGTAAATATCGATAAGCAAAACCGAAGCCAGCGGGTGTCTCCTAAAACGGCTGCGGCTGTTGTGGTACTCAGCTCAAGACTTCGCGCGGGGCTATTGGCAGCCAACTTGGGCATAGATGCCAGCCGTAATGCTGCCTGTCTGCTTTCAGACCGCTTTACAGGTCTTTTTTACTTATCAACCAAGTACTTATTGTAAAGACCCTATTCCAGATAGCAAAAGCTTACCACATTTTTTAAATGGCTTTCAACCAACGTCGCAACGCCGTGCGGCCTAGCTAGATCGGGTATAGAACGTAATCAACTAGCTGCTTTTTATGCTCAAAACCAAGATGCCCGGCTAGGGGTGCTCAGCTTTCTAAGTGGGCCTGGATGAGCGTAAAAACGTCGGTGGCCGAGATGGCCGAGGCCGTCATTACCTCGCGTCGCTGGCTCATGAACGGGGACCTTGGGCTGGAGTAGCCGGGGGGCGGCCGTGCGAGCCCTCCACCAAGGTAGCATCCAGCGGAATACTATCCATGCGCATGCGGAAACCGAGCTTTTTGCGCAGCAGCTTGAGGACCACGCTGAGATAACAATTTATTTTTCAGCAAATAGCATTCTAAAACTCCGTACAAATGCGGGTCGAAAATGGGTATTTCCTGGGGCGACCAGCTCCTTCTTTGCCCCGTAAAAAGCTATACCCAATTAGCTCTAGACACAGCCGAGCTAGTCATCGGCGCTCGGCGTTCCTCGCTGGGAAAATACTTCGGCCTTCCTTGATCCAAGCAAGTGATGCGCATGCACCACTTGCTCTTACAATCTCTCATTCTTAGCGATTTATACTAGCTGAGAACTCGCTTCGGTGGCATACACCCGCACGATCAACTTATTGCTCGCACTGCTAAAACACTCGCTATGATGAAAACGGCAAGAGAAAACAGAACTTCCTCCCCAACTGGTCAACGGGGAGCTACCCACGGCGGAAAAAAGGGCGGCAACGTGGGCCCGACGGAACGGTTGCTGTCGGTGGCCGGTGGGGCAGTCCTTACCTACCTAGGTACGAAGGACCGCTCCCCGGGCCGCCTGGCCCTGGCCTTAACGGGCGGCGCTCTCGTTGTGCGGGGCCTGGGCGGATACTGCCCGGTGAAGCAGGCAATCGGCCGCAGTGCGGCGGATGCGTCGGCTACCGGGCTGCACATCACCCGGAGCGTTACCATCAACCGTCCCCGGCAGGAGGTGTACAGCTTTTGGCGACAGCTAGAGAACTTGCCCCGTTTTATGAAGCACTTGCACGCAGTGCGGCAGCTAGACTCGAAACGGTCGCATTGGGAGGCTCGCCTGCTCGGGGATGTCGGCACCCTAAACTGGGAGGCCGAGATTATTGCCGAAGAACCCACTACCCGCCTGGCCTGGCGCTCACTGCCCGGCTCCCAGGTCGAGAACGCGGGGGAAGTCCGGTTTGCGGATGCGCCGGGCGCCCGCGGCACGGAGCTCCACGCCGTTATCTCCTACAACCCGCCCGCCGGGGCCCTCGGTAAGGCGGCGGCTGGTTTGTTCAACGAGGTCTTTGAGCAACTGGTCAAGGAGGATTTGCGGCGCGTGAAGCAGCTGCTCGAAACGGGGGAGCTGCCCACCATCGAGGGCCAGCCCGCCGGCCGCACCCACGAACCGCTGCTGGCCCGCCTGACCAAGTTCTAACCAAGTCAAATGAGCGGGTATGGCGGTTGGCCCGGCCCCGCGCCGGCCGCCGGCCCGCCCCAGTTCTCTTACTCTTCACTACCTTTTCCTATGAAAGCGATTTGCTATAACGGCATCATGGATCTGCGCACCGAAACGGTGCCCGACCCCAGCATTCTCAACGCGCAGGATGCCATTGTCCGGGTAATCATGTCGTCGGTTTGCGGCTCCGACCTGCATTTGCTCGATGGCTACGTGCCCACCATGCGGGAGGGCGACATTATCGGCCACGAATTCATGGGAGAGGTCGTGGAAACCGGGCCGGGGGTCAAGAAGCTCCGCAAGGGCGACAAAGTCGTGGTGGGCTCGATCTTAGGGTGCGGGGAATGTTCCTTCTGTCAGCAGCAGTCACCACTACCGGGGCCGCCGCCACCGTTAGCGGCTGGCTAACGTCGGCCGCCGCCAGGTAGCCGTTGCCGGCCGCCTGGGCGGCCGTGATGGTGGCCGTGCCCGCGCCCACTACCGTGGCCTGCCACGCGCCGGCGCTGGTCGGAGCCACGCTTACTACGCCAGGGTTCGACGAGCGGAAGGTGATGGGTGTCGCCGCGTTGGTACTGCTGGCGACGAGATCAAAGGGCGCGTCGCCCACCGTTTTGGCAGCCAGCGCTCCAAAAGTGAGTGCCGGGGCTACCGGCGCGGGCGGCGTAACGGGCCCGCTCGCCTGCCCGAAGACCTTGATTTTGACCGGAATGTTGTTGCAATACTTGCGAATGACGATGGCCTCGGCCGTGACCATGCCAATTACCGGCATGTCCACCCACACGTTGTAGAGCAGGCCATTGAAGGTGCCGATGAGCGTGCGCTGCGCACCGTTCTGGGCGTAGATGAGCGCGGGCTGCAACAGGAAAATACCCTGGTAATCGAACAGCGACAGCCGGGTCAGTACGGTGGGCCGGGCCAGCTTCAGCGTCACGTCCACGTACTGGAAGTTGCTGGGCAACCACGAGTTCTGCACCAGGTTTTTGGGGTCGTCGTCGAGCCAGGGCGAGTAGTCCTGCCCCGTCTCCCGGCTCGGGCTGATGCCGGTGATGGCCACCCGCGTTTCCGTACTTGCCTGGCCCCGCACGGCAAAGGCCAGCAGGTAGCTGACCAGCAGCGCCAGGGTGCTCCGCAGTAGACTGTATTTAGTCATTGAATTTAGATAAGATAAAAAGCGCACACCGGCCAGTATCAGCTGCCTGATAAAAGCAAAACAATAAGCCGGGGTGGGAAGAAAGGGATAAGAAAGTAAGCAGGACAATTATTACCTGACGATTGAGTAATCAGTCAGCTTATCACCGCTACTAGTAGCTCAGCTAAGCTACTAGGATAATCACTAGTAGTTAGCCGAAGAAACACTTAATTAAAGCGAAAATAAAACCATTTTTTCAATAAAGCACACTTAATTTTTGCTTTTATTTTAAAATTATCAACAATAGTTGAGGTTTGGCAAACAACGGCACAGGTTATTGCAAACGCATTTCTTATTAATACGCTTGAGATTTATTGCTAATTAACTAATCGGTAGTAAGCGAGCGATTAACTGGCGCACACCCATCTAGCCGGGAAGCAAGCCCGTGGTTTCGCCCGCTGGCGGCTAGCTACCGGATCCTGGCTCCCGGTAGCGCTACCAGGGAAAGGTCATTTTCAGCGGCTGGGCCGGCCGCGTCGCCGGCACCGGACTAAAAAAGGCCGGGGCTCCCGTGAGTACCACCTGCCGGGCGGGGCTGGGTTGCCCGGCGGCTCCGGGCGCGTGGTTCCACTCGTAGCGCCGCAGCCCCGGTAAGTGCCAAGTTTCTGGAAATGAGTAAGTGGCGTGCGCCGCCTCGCTTTGGTCGGTGGTGGTGCGGGCCCACAGCACCGCCACCCAGCGCTGGCCGTCGCTGAACGTGGCCCCCGCTACCCCGGCGGGCAGGTGCAGCGCCGCCGTGCCGGCGGCATCGTAGGCCAGGCCGGCCAGCAGCGTCCCGCTGGTGCGCAAAGCCTGGCCCAGTTGCGTAAGGCGCTGCTGGCCGGGCGCATCACGGCCCAGGCTTTCGTAGAGGCCCATGAGCTGAAACTCGGTTTCGCCGCTCACCGGGACCCCGGGAGGCGGGGCGGGGGCCCCCTCGCCCACGCGGTAAAAATGCAGCTGCCGCAGGCCGTGCTGCTGCCCCAGCACCAGCGTCTTGATCCCAAAGTTGCGCTGCAATTCATCGGAGCCAGCGCGCCAGTCGGCGGGGCGGCGGCCCACGTTGGTTTCGGTAAGGATAACGGGCTTGGCGGGGTAGGTGCGGCCATCGTAACCGTAGCGACGGAGCACGGCCAGCATAGCTTCCTGGTGCGTAATAACTTGCTGAGCCGCCGCATCCGACGTGCGCTGGTAGGCAAAGCGGCCGGCCCGCCACCAGTCGCGGCGGCGCAGGTCGTAGGCCGGGTAGGCGTGGTAGTCGAGCACGTCGAAGTACGCGCCCCCCGGGGCTGGAAATTCGGGGCTTACCGCGCCCTCACGCGGGTTGTCGGTAGTGCGCAACAGCGCATCCAGAAACTCGGGATAGCCCAGGCCACCTGGTGCCACGTAGGCCGTGGGCTGGTACTTCTTCACCACTTCCCAGGTGATGCGCAGCGTGCGCACGTAGCGGCAGAGGGGTGCACGCAGGTTGGGCAGCTCGGCGGGCGCGGGAGCGCGGCCCAGCCACTGCTTGTTTTCCTGCCCGTGGATGAAGTCCGGCTCGTTGACCACCTCCCACACCCGCACCTGGCGGCCGTAGCGCCGCACCACCTCGTAGAGGTAGCGAGCGTAATAATTGTTGGGATTTACCGTGCTGTCGGCCAGCCAGATGGGCTCGTACAAGTTGGCAAACAGCTTGCTGGGCTCGGCGCAGCCAGGGTACGTGGTGCCATCGCGGTGGGCGGGGCCAGGGTCGCCCACGAAGCACACCAGGTTGCGCAGGTGCAGGCTGTCGGCATAATAGGTAAAGGCTGGCCGACGCGCATCCAGGCCCCACTGATCCAGAATCTGCTCGGGGAGCGTAACGCGTAGCGTATTGCCGCCGGCGGCCCGCACGGCGGCGGCCAGCTGCTCGTCGGTCCAGGCGGGGCCGTAGTAGCCCAGGTTGCAGCCGTAGCCAAAGGGCGCGGGCCAGGACTGCACGGCGGCCTGCGCCGTGTGGGGCACCGGCGGCGGCAGTACGGGGGCGGAGTTGCCGCAGGCACTCAGCAAGGCGCTGCCCAGTAGCCCAGCCCGCGCAAGTCGTGTCGTATTCATCGGGGCAGTTGGCAAGGGCGCAGCATAACTCAACTGGCCGCCGGGCAAAATTCTGCTACCCAAGCCGCAAGTCCTATACCGGTAAGTACGTATTGCTCCCAGTTTAATTACCGATAAGTCTATTAGGGCAATTAGTAATTTGTTGCCAAATTTGATTGCTAACAAGCTATTTATTGGTAATGATTCGCAACTAGCTGAGCAGTTTATCGCTAGTTGCCATAAGTAATTAGGATTAGTGGTAAGTAATCACCTTTGTCATATTGCGTCTAAAAAGGATGCAATGAGCTGCTTAGTTGAAAAGAGAGTGGTAAGAACGGAGTTATTTCTAGTAGCTGTAAAGCTGTGGCATAAAAACGGATTACTTCGTCCGTTTTTACTTGTAATTATCAGTTAAATCCCAGCTTACCAAGCTCGGACGCTGGCTATTTGCCCGTGGCGGCCGTTGATTAGTGAAAAGTTTTCATCTTTTCGTTTCATTTCAGTAACGTCTGCTTTCACCTCCCCGGCCGGGCTTTTGATACTCCCAATCGAGCCGGGCACCAGCCGATGCCCCGGCTAGCCACGCCACTACGGCATAGGTACGGGGCCGTGACTACCCCGGCCCGCTACTGCTACCCACCCTTCCCGCTCTAGCCTACTTAACGGACAGCCGCCTGCTGCTCAGGGTACTTCTCGTATCATAACAAAACTAATAAACCATATAAATAAATTTTACATGACACTATATTTTAGTGAAGCCGTGGCGCCGGTGGTGCTACGGCACCCCCCGCTTGAGCCGCTGGCGGCCCCGGCCGAGCCGTTTCTAACGCTGCTCATTCCGGCTTACAACGAGGCGGCCCGGCTGGGCAGTACCCTGCAACGGGTGTGTGCCTACCTCAATGGGCAGGACTACGCCAGCGAGGTACTGGTGATAGACGACGGCTCGACGGATGGTACGGCCGCGCTGGCCACCACCTGCCTGGCTAGCCACGGCGGACGCGTGGCCGGCAGCGTCATCACCTATCAGCCTAATCGGGGCAAGGGCTCCGCCGTGCGCCGGGGGCTGTTGGCGGCGCGGGGGGCGGTGGCCATTTTTTCAGATGCCGACCTCTCGACGCCGATTACCGAGCTACCGAAGGTGCTGGGGCCCATTGTGGCGGGTAGCCACGACGTGGTGTTTGGCTCGCGGATTCTCGACCCGGGCTTGCTGGGGGTGCGGCAGCCGCTGCTGCGCCAGCTCAGCGGGCGGGTGTTCAACCTGCTGGCCCGGGTGGCCACCGGCCTACCCTACGCCGATACGCAGTGCGGCTTCAAAGCTTTCCGGATGGGGGTGTGCCGGCCGGTGGCCGCGGGCGCGGTGCTCGACCGCTTCGGCTTCGACGTGGAGCTACTGAGCCTGGCCCACCGCGCCGGCCTGCGCTTGCTAGAGCAGCCGGTGGCGTGGAACGACGTAGCCGGCAGCAAGGTGAGCCTGCTGGCAGGCCTGCACGGGTTTCGGGAGCTGCACCAGCTGCGGCGGCGGGCCCGGCGCGGGTACTACGACGAGGTTATGCGCCGGGTACGGGCCGCCGTGGGGGCCGCCACCGGTGGAATGGGGCTGGCGGCATAATCTTTACCAGGCCCGGGGTGCCGGGCGTGGGCGCGGGTGTTTACAGCTCTTCCTTTTTTCATGACTCGATTTCGACTTGTACTAGTGGGGCAGCTGCTGCTACTGGTGGGGGTGATTATGCTACTGGGGCTGGCTCCCCGGCCTTTTCCTACCGCCCTGGTGCGCTGGGACGCGGAGTGGTACGACTCCATCCGGGCCCACGGCTACTTTTTTCGGCCCGATGCCAAAAGCTCGGTGGCTTTCTTCCCGCTATTTCCGCTGCTGTGGCGGCTGAGCGGGCTGGGGCCCATCGGTATTTGCCTGCTCAATTTGGGATTGGCGGCGGCAGGGCTCTACACGCTGGGCCGGGGGCTACGGCTGCGGCCGGCGGCGCTCGTGTTGTTTGCGGCGCTGCCGTCGAGCATGTTCTTGTACTTGCCTTATACTGAGGCATTATTCTTCGTCTTTACCTCGCTGGTGCTGGTGGCGCTGGCCCGCTGGCCGCAGCGGCTGGGGCTGCTGGCGCTCCTGCTATTTGGCACGGCGCTCACGCGGGTATCGGCCTTTTTTTTCCTGCCCGCGCTGGGGTTTATCGAAGTACTGGGATGGCTGCGCGAGCCCAGCACCTGGCCCTGGCGGCTGCGTCGCCTGCTGGTGTACGGGCTGGCGGTGGGGGCCGGGTTGATAACGGTGCTGGTATACCAGTGGCAGCGCACGGGCGTCTGGTTTGCGTTCAACAAAGCCGAGGAGCAATGGCACCATTATCTGCAAGTCCCGCACCTGCCCTTTATCAGCACCACTGAAAACGACGGGGCGCTCTGGCTCGATGGGCTGGCGCTGCTCGTGGGGCTGCTGGCGCTGGGGTGGGTGGCCTACGTGGCGGGGCGGGCGCTGCGGCAGCGTGCCCAGGCCCCGACGCCCGATTGGCTGCTGGTGTTCGCGGCCGTGTACATCGCCGAGGCGACCGTGCAGGTGGTCATGCAGGCCCCGCTCGAAAACGGGAGCAGCTCCCTGATGAGCCTGCACCGCTACGTGTTTTGCTCGCCCTTTTTTGTGGTAGTGCTCGACCGCGTGCTGCCGCGCCGCCCGCTGGGCTGGCGCCCGGTAGGGCTGGCGCTGGCCGCCACCCTGGGGCTGGCGGCGCTGCTGGGAATGTTCTCGGCCAAGCAGTTCAACATCAACTGGCCCACCCGCCACCTGCCGCTGTTGTGGGGGCCGGTGGCGGGCTGGGCCTATGCGGCGGCCGTGCTGCTTTACGTGGGGCTGTGGCTGCGCAGCGGCACGCCCACCGGCCGGCTGCTGGTGTACGCCAGTAGTCTGGCGCTTCAGCTGTTTTACTGCTACACGTTTGCTGTGGGGCACTGGGTGGGGTAGCCGAAGGGACTAGTGGTAGCCGCTGCCCATCTGGGTGCGGGCATCGCTCACGAATTCTTTTACGCGCTGCTCCTCGCTGCGCTGGCAGATGAGCAGTACGTTGTCGTGCTCGGCCACGATGTAGCCATCCAGGCCCTGCACCACCACCAGCCGCCCCTGCGGCGTTTTAATAATGCACTGCTGGGTATCGTAAAGCAGCACTTCCCCGTCAATGGCATTGTGATGGGCATCGTGAGCGCTCACGCGGTGCAGCGAATCCCAGGTGCCGAGGTCACTCCAGCCAATATCGGCCGGCAGCACGTACACGTTACCCGCCTTTTCCAGCACCCCGTGGTCGATGCTAACGTGGGGGCAGCGGGCGTACACGTAGTCGATAAACGCCGCCTCGGCCGACGTGCCCAGTTGGGTGGTTCCTTCGGCAAACAGCTCGGCTATCTCGGCCAGATGCTCCTCCAGCGCCTGCCGAATTACCCCGGCCTGCCCCACAAACAGGCCCGCATTCCACAAGAAGTCGCCGCTGTCCAGAAAGCGGCGGGCCATGTCCAGCCCGGGCTTCTCGGTGAACGTCTTGACCTTGAACAGCTCCGTGCCGGGCAGCCGCTGGGCCGCTTCGCTGCGGTACTGAATGTAGCCGTAGCCCGTGTCGGGGCGGGTGGGGCGCACCCCCAGCGTGAGCAGCGCCGGGTACCGACCAGCCGCCGCCACGGCCCCGCGCATCAGCCGCCGAAACTCTTCCTCGCGCAGGATGGTGTGGTCGGCGGGCGCCACGATAAGCACGGCCCCGGGATCGCGCTGCGCAATGCGGTAGCTGGCGTAGGCAATGCAGGGGGCCGTATTGCGCCCGCTGGGCTCCCCCAGAATCTGGTCGGCTGGTAGGTCGGGCAGGTGCTCCTGCACCAGGCCCACGTAGTCCCGGTTGGTTACCACAAACACGTTGGCCAGCGGGCAGATGCCCCGAAAGCGGTCTACGGTGAGTTGGAGCATCGAGCGGCCCACGCCCAGTACGTCGTGAAACTGCTTGGGGTGCTGCGTGCGGCTGAAGGGCCAAAAACGGCTACCCACGCCGCCCGCCATAATCACGAGGTAGGCGGGGGAAGGAGTCAGGATATCTGGCATGGAAAAGGAGCTTAGTGAAAGATAGGTTATTAGCTACGGGGCAGTACGCCAGCGATCTTAGGGCTTGGTGGGCTGAGCAGTCAGCAGTTGGTGCGAGTTGGCGTAGCTAATGAGGGCGGCCGTATTTTTGGCCCCTACCTTGCCCAGCATACTCTGGCGCTGGGTCTCTACGGTGCGCTTGCTGGTAAAGAGCTTATCGGCAATCTGCTGGGTGGTTAGCCCGTTGGCTACCAGCTGCAACACCTCCAGTTCGCGGCGCGAGAGCGAGGACACCGGCTGCGGTAGGGTGGGGCTGGCGCTCAGCACCATATCGAGCAGCCGCAGCCCAATCGCCGAGCCGAGAAAGCGGTTGCCCGCAAACACCGTGTGAATACCCGTCAGGATTTCGTGCTTGCTAGCATTTTTGAGGAGGTAGCCGTGTGCACCCGCCGCCAGGGCCTGCCGTATCTGGGCGGGCTCTTCTACCATCGATAGCATGAGGATGCGCACGGCCGGGAAACGGAGGCGCAGCTGCTGAGAAGTGGCAATGCCATCGAGCACGGGCATGGTCATGTCGAGCAGTACCACATCGACGGGGGTAGTCGGCAGCTGGTCGAGCAGCAGCTGGCCGTTGGCGGCCTTGCCCACGATACTCATGCCCGGCTCGTGCCCGAGAAGCAAATGCAGGCCTTCCCGTAGCACGGCATGGTCATCAACCAAAAAGACACGAATCATAGGGCTGGCAAGACTAAAGGATAAGGCGAAGGACCCGGGCGCTGCCGGAGACTGGGCGGCAGCCCCGTATGCCGCATGCCGGGTCAGTAGGCCCCCGCGCTGGGTAGGCTGGGCGCCGCTGAGACGAATCACGTAACAGGCCTTAGCATGCGCTACTGCTGCGCTGCCGTCGGGAGATAAGTATTCAGCAAGCCGTAACCTGACGAAAAAACCGCCTTGCTAGTCAGCCACGACCCACTACTCAAAGGAACTACTCATCCTGCCTTGTTTCTACCCGCTGAACTACGGGATTTTGCTGGGCTTTCCCGCAGTTCTAGCCTGTATTTATACCGCTTATTCTTCCAGGTCTTCCGTGTAAACACTGAATTTAGTAGACCCTAGCAGGCCATCAAGTAGCAAACGCAACCTGAATTTCATTTTAGATAACGAGTTTCTTTACACTATAAATTCGAGGCTAACTAATTAATCCTATTGCCCTCAGCATCCTCCTTAAGTACTGCTGATTTCGAGCTTTCGAGCTTATGAGTAATGGTAGCGTGATGTCAATAATGTGTTGATAAAAAGAACGTTATACTGAGCGGGCTGCTTCAGGCTCATACGCTGACCAAGATCCTACTGCCTGCTCAATAATGGTAGAGCTATTCCATCTGGAACCGGGCACTCGCGGCAGCTTGCGGCTCACTTACGGTAAAGCCGAGCTGCTTGAGACCCTCGTGAGCCGGCTAAATAGCCAGCAGGCCGCGACCGTGCCCGCCGTTATCCGGGACCTCGTGCGTGGTCGCCACCAGCCCTATGTGCGCGAGCAGATTGGCCGCATTTTTACCAGCGACCCGGCGCTGGCCTTGGGCATGCGCTACTCTGTATTATTGCAGCGAGCAGCTAGCCTACGCCGACCCCCTCCTGGAAAATAACAGGAAACCGTAGTGCCTTGGCTGGCGGGCTACCCCGCCGACGATGTCAACCGGGCCATGTGCACCTGCTGGGCAGTCCGCCCCGAGCCCCCTGCGGTAAAAAGGCCCGTGTACTCGGCCGTCTAACGGCGGTCGGTCTCGGCCCCTGGTGTCGCCTTTCCACAACCAACTGCTCCGGCGCACGCTGCCTAATAGTCAATTGCTGCTGTTCCCGGCCCGCGGTCACGCCCCCGAGTACGGCCTCGACGGCACGGATTATGCTGAGTTATTCTTGGCCCACCCCTACCACAAGCTGCGGTCGGCATCAGCCAGCCTAGTGATTGAATAAGGCCCAACCTTGAAAGCGCTAGGCGACTACTTGCTGCTTGTAGGCATCGGGCATGCAGTTGCCCAAGGAATTGTTGAAGTATAAATAGATAAGCGGTCATTGACCTATCGTTGGATGGCCACTTCCAACTCAGCCAAGCCCACGCCGATTTACGGGTAGATATTGCTTCCCAACGCCTGTAGCCCCAGGCGTTGAATAAACTGAAAATCCGTAGTAGATGAGCGATTTCAGCGCTACGGGTAAGTGCATTAAAATTTTATCGCATCATAACAGATTATAAGAAATAAGCTATTGATTTTCAGTAGTTTATTTCTTATAAAGAGACCTAAAAATAGAGCTAAAAGTAGAACCACTTTTAACCCTGATTTCAGACCTGAGATTAGAGTTAAAGTCAGTTCTATTTTTGGCCCTGCTTTTAGGTCTGAATCAGGTGCTACTAGTGGAACTATTTAGAAGTTGACTTCCGGCGCTCTTTTTTGATTTTCTCCTCAATGGCTTCTATGATAAAGCTATGAATTGATTTTGGTTTTTTCCGGGGTTGAGCCTCCTTAATAGCCTGTAGTTCCTGAAGCATACTGGCGTAGAGTCTAAGCGTAAATGATTTCTGAGGATCTTCTTCCTCTTTAGGTACATTCGGTATAGATGGAGGGGGTACTGCTGCCGTTGGGCGTGTGGGCCCCAGTAGCAACTCATCAACAGATTCAGCGGGTTTGGCTAAATGGGCGAGTGAAATTTTCTGTTTGCTCATCCTGTTATTTAGCAAGAGTGGTGATGATCTCGGCAGTCAAAGACTCATAGTCTTGTAAAGCAGCACAGGTGGGGGCCCACTCATATAAAGACTGACGCTGCACTTGAGCCTCCGCCACAGCTACATTCTCCCGGATGGTAGTAGTCATGAGTAGTTGGCCCAGATTGGGATGCTCCTGCATCGTTTCAACGAATTGATGGTGCAGGCTACGACGGTAGTTAGCCGCATACTTCGTTAAAAAAAGGCCGCCAACTCGTAGACCAGGCGCAAAATTTTTCTTGATTCGCTCGACCAATTCTAGTAGGCTTTGTAGTCCGTTGAATGCAAAAAACTCTGGTGATGTGGGAATGAACACCCGATCAGCGGCGGTGATAGCAGCCAATGCGAGTGGAGAGTTGGGGGAAGGATTGGTATCGAATATCAAATAATCTACCCGGTCAGCCAAGCCTTCTAGCGCGTTGCGTAGCACTAGCGCATACATAGCATCGGTTCCTAATACCTTCTCAGCGGCGGCTAACGTGGGTGCAGCGGGTACCAGCCAGAGGTTATTCCTTACCGGTTGCATCACATCGGCCAAGCTAAATCCCAGCCCATCAATAACCTGGGTTAGGCTTCGCGTAAGCTCTACTTCGGGCAAGCATTGGGTCAAATTCATCTGCGGATCACAGTCCACTAGCAACACCTTATTACCCGCGTGAGCTAAGCACTCTCCCACTGCCCAAGCAGAAGTTGTCTTCGCAACTCCACCTTTTCTATTAGCAAAAGTAATAACGCGCATCTTACTGTTTATTAAATTTTTACACATATTCAGTAGAACTAAAAGTAGGTCTACCAGTAGTTGTGCAGTTGGCCTTATAGGTAGGGCCACTAACGGACGTAAATTTACGTCTGGATTTAGAACTACCGAAAATGCTTGGGTTGTCAGCCGCTGATCTCTTGCAACACGAAGAATAGACTAATTCGCTAAGTGCTTAAATAACTAGTTTATGAATATAAAGTAAATTAGTATTATTATACAATATGCATGGATTTTTTACCGGATACTAATAGCATAAATACTATTATTTTCTTTGCAGCGTTTACTCTAGTATAAACCTAAACCCTAGGATAGTGGTGGGCTTTTTGCAGCCCGCTTCTTAACGTTTCGGAGGCGCTGGGGACCGGGCGTCCCCCCCAAAAAGTGCTTACTGAACAAGTGCCGGTAAAGCGCTGTATAAACAACTAGGCAGGTTACAAAAATAGCGCTGGTGCGCGGGCTATTGCAGTGGGACAGTGGCTATCCACTGCTTATTGCCGCCGTTTTACGAAGGCCACTGAACATAAGCTCCGTTGTCGGACAAGTCTGGAAAAAGTGACAGTTTCCGACCCTCTTATTTTCGCTTTTCTTAATTTATATATTATATATATAATTTAATATTTTGCTGAACAAATAGGAGAAGACCTCCGACTCAACCGCACAGCCACCTAATTTTCAAGATTAGCAACCTGATTGGCTGTATGTGATTCGACATAGTGCCAAAGCAATAGTCTTAACGCTCGTTTTCGCTAGCATTCAGGAACGTGTAAAACTATCGTCCACGGTCGGCACCCTTGCGGATGTGTGCCCGTAGCTGCGTGCCAGCTATAGCTGTCCTAACTAAAGCAATAGTATGCGCCTTATTACCACCCTATCCTTTACACTCTCCTCTTTAGTAGTTGGTGGCTTGGTGGTCTGCTCGAAAAAGGCAGACGTTTTGTCGCTGCCCGCAGCCACCGCCAGCTATAAACTGGATGGCACGCTGATTAGCTGCAAGGTGGTTGTTTATCCTCCTACCCCAGTCTATTAACGGCGAGCAACTACTGATTCGCCTGTTCACCACGCCGGTTCCTGCCCGGGGGCAAGAGTACCTCGACTTAAGTTTTGTCAAGCAGCCAACTGCGCCCGACAGTACTTACAAGGTGAACTGGGTACGCTACAATAGCCCCGACATTCCCCCTGGGGGTATGCTGCTCAGAGATGCGGTCCCTTAAAGCAACGAATACGGGTGGCTTTTCAGGCACTGCCACAGGTACCGCACTCTATGCAAATCCTACCTTTTCAACGATTACAGAGGCCGTGTTTGCCAATGCCCATTTGTAAAGGACTGCCTAGCCTCAAGCAAAGCCCCTACTACTTACCCAACTGGTCTTTTTTAGTCTTGTCACATTGCCTAAACGAGAAACCGGAAAAGGTGACAGCGGAGCTTATAAAATTCAATTGGCAGGGGGGGACTAAACGTTATAAACTCCCCTTTTACACACTGTAAACATTGATTAACAGCCTATAAAAGACATCGACTGTTTCAATCACCGTTTTCCTGAACGCCCGTC
This sequence comes from uncultured Hymenobacter sp., assembly GCA_913776615.1. GTDB lineage: Bacteria > Bacteroidota > Bacteroidia > Cytophagales > Hymenobacteraceae > Hymenobacter. The sequence goes on along the minus strand of CAJYPK010000026.1, from coordinate 33,891 downwards.
CTACTAGGCTGACCAACCAGGTAGACACGGCCCCCCGCGCCTGGGTACTGGCCTATTTTCTTCCCTATCTTAGCCCGCCGCAAGGACTCCCCTTGCTGCTTTTGCCGCCCCGCCCTATGCCCCTACTCCAGTTCTACGCCCAACTATTATTCCGGACGGCCGCGCTGCTCACGGCGGGGCTCGCCCTGGTCTGCCTCGCCGTCATCGCGGTACTGGGTGGGGCCCTGCCGGGCGTGGAGCTCGACAAGCTGGTGACGCGCGCGGCTACGGCGTTGCACCGCGACGCCTGCCGGCTGTTGGCTTCGGCCCAGGCCCGCAAAGCCCCGGATTCCAGCATCCCCCTGTGAGCGAGGCACCCTTGAACGTGGCGGACTATGCGCCCGCGCTCCAGCAATGGGTCGACGAGGTCATCCGGGGGCACCGGTGGGAGCAGTATGCCGATTTGCACGTGGACGTGCTGGACGCACAGTTTCGACGCCCCGGACGCTGGGTAGAGGCGAGCATGCTCGTGCTGGAAGTCTTGGAGCACCTAACTGCTCAGCGAGACTGTCAGGTACTGCTCGTGATTCGTCTGGCAACCTCCGCGGTCTCTGCCGCTGGCCGGCCCCTTGAGCGGGATACCTTAGAAGACGTGTTGGGCGATATTCCACCTTCCTTTTATTTGTTTCCGCAGCCTTCGGAGGTGGTGAGGCAAACGGTGCAGGCGACTATACCGCTGCCTGGCCTAAGCGAGCGACTGCAGCGGCGGGTCTATTTCCAGGAGCAACACGCGGAAGGCGAGTATGCCCCTTCGCTGCTGGTCCTCTCCACGACCGTTCAGGCAAGTACCCTGGGGTAATAGTACCTAGCTACGAAAATGGCTCGAAAGAGCCCTGTTGGCAAAAAAAGACATTTTAAGAACGAGCAGTTATAAAATGTCTTTTGCGACTACCTTCGTCGAAACTCGTCCCTTTTCTCCCCCGTGCCTGCCTACTTTGCCTACTACCGCGTCTCCACTCAAAAGCAAGGCAACTCCGGCCTTGGGCTCGATGCCCAGCGCGCGGCTGTGATTAATTTTCTGAAAGGCGAGACGCCGGTGGGGGAGTATGTCGAAGTCGAGAGTGGCAAGAAGAACCAGCGGCCGCAGTTGCTCGCGGCGATTGCCGCGGCGCGGGCGGCGGGTGGAGTGCTGCTCATTGCCAAGCTTGACCGGCTCTCGCGCAACGCGGGCTTCATCCTGGCCCTGCGCGACTCGGGGGTGCAGTTCGCCTGCTGCGATATGCCCGACGCCAATACCCTCACCGTGGGCCTCTTCGCCGTTATCGCCCAGCACGAGCGTGAGACCATCTCCCAGCGCACCAAGGATGCGCTCCAGGCTAAGAAGGCGCGGGGGGCGAAACTCGGCACGCCGGCGAACCTCACCGAGGATGCGCGGCAGCTGGGGCTGGAGGCGCGGCAACGTAATGCGCGGGAGCACGGGGGGATTCGCCAGGCTACCGCGCTGATTCTCGCTCGGCGGGCGCAGGGGCTCAGCTGTGAACGCATCGCCCAGGAGCTGAATGCGCTCGGCTTTACTGCCAGAAGGGGAGGGGCTTTCTCCCAAAAGCAGGTTCAGCGACTCGTGCACCGGGCTAGCGCACCAGTCAAGTAGGGACGTACGCACCTAGTTGCTGCTGCAAGCGTTGCAGGACGGCTACCACATCTTCGCCCTTGAGCGACTGGCCGACGTGAATAGCTAAGCACTGGCGACTAAAATTATCGACTATCGTTAAGGCGCGGATTTTGCACCCGTCGAAGAGATTATCGGCTACGAAATCCATGCTCCAGCTCTGGTATAACTGCCCTAGCGGAAGCCGTTCTAACCGGTGGGCAGCCGCCCGATTACGTCGGGGGCGTTTACTGCGCAAGTTTAAGCCTTCCAGGCAGTAGAGACGATGTACGCGCTTGTGATTGTCTGGCCAGCTCTCGCGGCGCAGCAGGACGTAGAGGCGTTGGCTGCCGTAGCGCACCCGCACTTGCGCCAACTCGCGCAGGCGCTGGCGTAAAACGCTGTCATCCCGCCGGTGTGCCTGGTAAGCGAAGCTCGCACGCTGCAAGCCGATGACTCGGCAGGCGCGGCGAGCCGAAATGCGGTAGGCGTCGATAAGGTAGTGGGCCGCGTGGCGACGCTGCACGGGCCTTAGAATTTTTTTTTGAGCACGTCCTGCAGCATCTGCTTGTCCAAGCTCAAGTCGGCCACCAGTTGTTTGAGGTGCTGATTTTCCTCTTCTAATTGCTTGAGCCGCCGCAGTTCGGGTACGCCTAGCCCGCCGTACTTTTTCTTCCAGTTGTAATAGGTAGCCTCACTGATGCCCATTTTTCGGCATACCTCGGCGACGGTGATGCCCGTGTCCGCCTGGCGCAGGGCGAATACGATTTGGGCTTCCGTGAACTTGGTCTTTTTCATGGCATTGTCTGGGGTTTTAAGGTACGACAAATGCCCAATTTTCTCTACTTTACAGCGGCCTAGTTTAGTGGGGGAAGGTCACTTAGCTCGCTGTCCGTTTCCACTAGACCACCCCAGCTAGCCTTACTGTTGGGGGCTAACATCCAAATACTCTATCTTCGCGAACTCGCTGCATAGCTCATCTATTTTCGGTAGCAGGCATGATAGATTTAGCCCTGACATTTCTGCGGGATGAGCTAAGTAGCTACCTGAACAGCCTGTATAACCTTCCTGACAAGGCTATTCTGGCCTCGCCGGCTGTCCAGGGTGGCGCACCACAGCCAGATAACACCATCAGCATTACGCTGGTCAACATCGAGCCGGAGTCAACGGTCAGAAACGTGGCGGCCGACCGTATGCAGGGCACCGAGTTTCAAAAACTTAATCCCGCGCTTAAGCTCAATTTGAAAGTGCTGTTTGCCACCAATTTCACCGACTACGCAGAGTCGCTGAAATTTTTATCAGCCACTCTTTCTTTCTTCCAGGGCCGTAATGTATTCACCCCGCAGAATTCTCCGCGCCTGAAATATTTAGACCGGCTACTACTGGAACTAGAACCCACTACTTACCAAGAGTGGAGCCATCTGGCGGGTATGCTTGGTATTAAACACACGCCCAGCGCGGTGTATAAGGTGCGCCTGATCACCATTCAGGAGGGGACGATTCAGCAGCGCATTCCGGCGGTGAAGAACGTAAAAACGGATGCAGGTCGCTGATAAGATGGCTACGAATCAGGATTCTGCTTATGGCGAACTGCTACGCCTCGACCTGCGCCATTCTTATTTTCTCAGCGGCCAGCTCCCTGCTTTGGCGCTAGCACCTACCCAGGCCACGGCCGAGCGCCTGCGCCGCGCCGGGCTACTGCTGCGCCAGTTGCCTAGCGGCTTCGTATTGCTGCTGCCGGGAAATTTGCCCCTGCCAGCGGCGGCGCAGCAAATCTTGGCGAAACGCGTGTTTCCCCTGGTATTTGCCTTACAGCCCCGCACCACCGCTTTTCACTTGTACACCGACCTGCCGCCGCAGGCGGCCGACTCTCCCGCAACCTACGCCTTTGGCCTGGCAGCGGGCTACGCAGGGGAGGCAGCGACTGGGCCGAGCAGCCACTACGTAGCGGGACCCCAGTCGCTGGCGCTGCGGCCTTTGATGTTTGATTACCGCCTGCCCCGGCAGCTAAGCTCCGGTGAGGAGACCGTGGTAACCCAGGCCGAGCTATGGGCCAGTGGCGAGCAATTGGCCGTTTGGCCGCCCGTGCCGCCGCTGGCTCCGCCGACAGTGCGGGCCCTGACGCTTTCTCCGCACGCGGCAACTGTCAACGTGCGGCAGTGGGGTAGTGGCCGCTACCAGCTTCGCCTGGGGGGCACCACCCTAGATTTTTACGCCGACGACGATGCGTACGCGGCCCGCAGTTGGGGGCTGCTGGAGCTTGACGCGGCGGCACTTGCTCAGGCCGAAGCCTTACGCTACGTGCTACAGCTGAGGGCGCGCCGCGCGTACTGGCAGTATCACTTCCAGTTGAAAGTCCGGGGGGAGGAGCTGCCCAGCCTACCTAGAATGGAAGTCAGGGAAGCTCGGGGCAAACTTCAAAATCCGGTAGAATTTGAGCTAGTTAGCACTAATCCATCGCAAGCTAAAGTTATTTTTTGCTCTAAGGAAAGTATTTTGCTAAATGAGCGCTATGAAGGGCGACAGTACGAACTTTTTGCTATACATTCGGCCATGCATGGTACTGAGCCCAAATGGCGCAAGCTTCTCTCACCTCTTCCGCATGCCGATATTCAGCAGCTACGGCCGGGAAAGGATGAGCTAATCGCAGAAATTTTTGTAAGCGTTCGGACGTAACTCAACCCCTCAAACTCTTCTAACCTTTTTTCATGCAGTACTCTACCCCCGGCGTTTACGTCGTTGAGCAAAATGCCTTCCCCAACTCGGTGGTGGAAGTGGCTACTGCCATTCCGGCCTTTATTGGCTACACCGAGAAAGCCTTTTATAAGGGCAAGGAGCTAAAAGGCATTCCCACCAAGGTGGAATCGCTCCAGGATTTTGTGGCGTATTTCGGCGAAGCGCCGGTGCAGCAATTCACGCTCGCTACCCCGCCGGCCAAAGATGACGCGGCCAAGTCCGCGCCCCTCGCCGTCGAAGCCAGTACCTTAACCTTCAGCATCAGAGGTGAGCAAAAGAAGTACCTGCTCTCCCCGGCCGAATCGGCGCTGTACTACCTGTACAACGCCATTCGCCTGTTTTACCTGAACGGGGGCTCCACTTGCTACGTCGTTTCCATCGGCGGCTACGATAACGCCGATAGCAACCAAGACGATTTTAACGCGGCCATCGAGTCGCTGAAGTACGAGCAGGATCCTACCATGCTGCTTTGCCCCGACGCGCTCCGGCTTAAGGAGGAGGAGTACTACAGCGTGACGCAGCAAATGCTCAAGCATTGTGAAGAGATGCAGAGCCGGGTTGCCATCTTCGACGTGTACCAGGGTGCCATCACCGATCCGCGCCAGGTAGCCGGCGATGATAGCCCCATCGCCAGGTTTCGCACTAAAATTGGCCAGAACTACCTCAGCTACGGGGTCGCCTATTTCCCCTGGGTGGAAACCAGCGTCGTATCACTCAATGACGTATCCTTCCGCAATCTAACGTCGGACAGCCTCAACCTCTTGCTGGACGAGCTGAATCCGGATGCCGCGACTCCTGCGCAAGCGGGAACTGCGGTAGTAGAAGCCCCCGCCAAAGTAGTACCCGTACTCAGTAATGGCGACGGCTCGGACGCAACCGCCACGGAGAATATTTTCAAGCAGGCCATTCAGCTGCAGGCATCGACGGTAGCCCAGTTGCCCGATCCCGCTGCCCTGCAAGCCAAGCGCAAAGACATCAACAACAAATTGATTGCTCTTTTCCCGTACTATACCCAGACGCTGACCGCCGTAGCGCGCTACCTGAGCACGCTGCCCGTAGCGCCGGCCATGGCCGGCGTTTACACCGCTACCGACAATACCCGCGGCGTGTGGAAAGCGCCCGCCAACGTGAGCCTGAATGCCGTAACAGCGCCCACCGTGTCGCTCAGCGACAGCACGCAAAGCAACCTGAACGTGGACGCTATCACCGGTAAGTCTATCAACGCCATCCGTTCCTTCCCGGGGGTTGGCGTACTGGTGTGGGGTGGCCGGACGCTCGACGGCAACAGCCAGGACTGGCGCTACGTGAACGTGCGCCGAACCATGATTATGATTGAGCAATCGGTGAAGCTGGCGGCGCGGGCCTACGTTTTTGAGCCCAACGACCCCAACACCTGGACTACCCTGCGCAGCATGATTAATAGCTTCCTGTTCACGCTCTGGAAGCAAGGCGCGCTGTTTGGCACCAGCCCCGCCGAGGCCTACAGTGTGAATGTAGGCCTGGGCAGCACCATGACGGCCGACGACATCCTCGACGGGCTGCTGAAAGTGACCGTGCTCGTGGCCCTGGTGCGCCCCGCCGAATTCATCGTGCTCACCTTCCAGCAGCAGATGCCGGGTGGGGGCGCGTAAGTGCCAGATCTCTCGCTTCCTTTTTACTTCTCACGTTCTAAGTAATTTTCACGCATGGCAGACGACGGTAGCGCCCAAAGCCAGAACCTTTGGCCCATCACTAAGTTTTATTTTGAAGTCGATGGCCTAGGCGGCGGCATCGGCAACTATTTCAACGAGGTGAGTGGCCTCGATACCGAAACGCAGGTTATTGAATACCGGCACGGTAACAGCAAGGAGTTTTCTCCCATTAAAATGCCCGGCTTGAAAAAGGTGGGCAACGTTACCCTGAAAAAAGGGGTGTTTGTCAAGGACAACAAGTTTTGGGATTGGTATTCAACGATCAAGATGAATACCATTAAGCGCGAAACGGTAGTTATCAAGCTGCTTGATGAGGGCGGTGCCCCCACCATGACCTGGACGCTGACCAATGCCTGGCCGACCAAGATCCAGGGTACTGACTTGAAGGCCGAGGGCAACGAAGCAGCCATTGAAACTATCGAGCTAGCCTACGAAACCCTGACCATCGCCAACGGCTAATTCGCGTGTCAGACGAGTTTTTGCCCCCGGCTAGCTTTTATTTCAGTCTTCAGTTCGCGCACGCAAAGTTTGCCTCCGACAATGCCTTTCAGGAGGCGGCCGGGCTCTCGGTTGAGTTGGAGGTGGAGGAAATACGCGAAGGAGGTCAGAATATGTATAAGCACCGCTTCCCAACCGGGGCTAAGTACGGCAATCTGGTCCTGAAGCGTGGCTTCGTCAGCCAAGGCTCTAAGCTGGCGGTGTGGTGCCAGGCAACTACGACGACCGATTTTTCGCGGCCGATTGAAACTTTTGATGTACTGCTGCGACTGCTAGACTCTTCTGGCTTTGCCCTGGCGACATGGGCTTTCCTGGATGCCTACCCCATAAAGTGGAGTTTATCCGACTTTCGGGCGCAGGAAAATGCGCTCGCCATCGAAACTCTGGAATTTGCTTACTCCATGTTTCGGCGTGAGTAGGGGGCCAGCGAGTGGATAGCCTACGGGCTACTCACTCGCTGGCTATTCGGCCAGGCAGCGCGAGCGCTCCCTATATACTACATGGCTATTGAGATACGTGAACTAATTATCCGGGTTACGTTGCACGACGATAATTCGACTCACCGGGTCAGCGCCGCTACGCAGGCGGCCCCCGCGCTCCCCACGGCGGCGGCCATGCGGCAACTGCAGCAGGACGTAACCCAGGAATGCGTGCAGCAGGTATTGGCCGAGCTTCAGCGGCAGCGCGAGCGGTAATACTTACTGCTTAGTCCTTACTACCCATGACTTTGGTCAAGCTGCTGCTGCAAGCCTACTCTGACCCTACCTTCAAGACCAAGGTGGGGGAATACACCGTGTTTCTGAACCCGGAGTCGTTTTCGCACAAAAGCGAAAATGCCTACGATACGCCGCGCCCGCCCGGCAGCCCGGCCGATACGCCGCGCTTCAGCTACTCCAGCCTGGGCAGCGTCGATTTCAGCCTGGTGCTGGATGGCACCCGCGCCGTTGATGGCGTCAAGCTGAACGTGAGTGATTCCATCGCCAAGCTACGGGCCGTAGTGTTTAATTACTCCGGTAAAATTCACAGTCCTAATTACGTAAAGCTTACCTGGGGTAAGTTTATCTTCAACGGGAGAGGCACTGCTTTCAACGTCAACTACACGATGTTTCGGCCCGATGGGCAGCCCGTACGGGCCAAGGTAGACCTGACGTTTGTGCATTTTATGGATGCCAATGCCGCTGCCCTGGCGGCTGACCGGCAATCGGCCGACCTATCGCACCGGCACCTGGTGAAGGCCGGCGACACGCTGCCGCTGCTCTGCTACCGCATCTACGGCGACGCGCGCTACTACTTGCAGGTTGCGCACTACAACAAGCTCGTTCACTTCAGCCGGTTGGTGCCGGGTACTTTACTGGCTTTTCCACCTCTCACCTAAGGTATGGCACTTCCCCCTTCCCCTTTTGTGGTAGCTGGCCTGGCCTCGTTTGAGATAAAGGCGAACAACAAAACGCTTGATGGCATCTACCGGGTGCTGGGAGCCAGCGTGACCAGTGGCATCAATAAAATCAGCACGGCCAGCTTCGAGCTCATCGACGGTGACCCGGCGACGGGTAAGTTTCCGGTGCTCGACGCGAAGGCCCTGAAGCCGGGTACCCCCATCAGCATCGCGGCGGGCTACGACAACGTTAACAAAATCCTTTTTCACGGGATTATCGTGAAAATTGGCATTGCCACCCAGGGAGCGCAGGGCATGAAGCTGAGCGTGGAGTGCCGCGATACGGCTTACCGCACCAGCACTTTCGCCAAAAACAGAGCTTTTAAGAACAAAACTACCAGCGCGGCCCTGACCGAGATTATCGGTAAGTACAAGTCGTCCAAGCCGGCCATCAGCGGCGATTTCGCCGCCACGCAGAAGGTGCACGACAAGCTCGTGCAAAGCAATACCTCCGACTGGGATTTTATCGTGATGCAGGCGGAGGCCAATGGGCAAATTGTGCTCAACTCAGAAGGTAAAATCGCTACCGTTGCTCCCACAACGTCCAAACCCGACGTGCTGACGCTGGAGTATGGCGTCAACGTGTACAGCGTTTCGCTCGACATGGATGCTCGTACCCAGTACACCGAGGTGGAAGTAAAAGGGTGGGATAGCAAGCAAAAGAAGATGGTGAAAGCCACGGCCGCCCCTTCCTCGCTCGTCACTCCCGGCGACATAAGCGGGGCAGCGCTGGCCAGCGCCAACGGCCAAGGGGTGTACCGCGCCAGCACGCCAGCCAGCGTAGACTTAGAAAGCCTGCAAGCCTACGCTAATGCCGTGCTGATGAAGCAAACGCTGGCCAAAATCAAGGGTAGCGTGCAAATACCCGGCACCGCCCTGGCCGTACCGGCCTGCACCGTCAACCTGAGTCGGTTGGGCAAGGAATTTAGCGGTCGCAGCTTCGTTTCAGAGGTAAGGCACACCCTGGGTACCGACTGGAAAACTGACTTGACCTTGGGCATGGACGATAAGCTATTTGCCCAGGCCAAGCCCAACGTAGCCCCGGCGACCGCCCCCGCCAGCACGCTACCTCCCGTAGATGGCCTGTATACCGCCCTAGTGAAGCAGGTGCAGGAAGATCCCGACAAGGAATTTCGGGTGCAGGTTACGGTACCCGTGCTGGAAGAAACGCTATGGGCGCGGCTGGCGGTGCCCTACGCGACCAAGGCGGCCGGCTATTTTTTCTACCCGGAAGTTGATGACGAGGTAATTATCGCCTTTGTTGGGGGCGACGTGCGCGACCCCATCATGCTGGGGGCACTGCACAGCAGTACCCGCTCGCCGGCCTACACGCCCGACGCGGCCAACACCAAAAAGGGCCTCGTAACCGCCGCCAAGCTCAGCCTGGAGTTTGACGACAAGCAGAAAATACTAACGCTTAAAACGCCGGGGGGTAATGAGCTTGTTATCAGCGACGCGGCTAAAGGCCTAACGCTGACCGACCAGCAAAAAAACACCATTACGATGGGGTCGGATGGCATTACCCTGGAAAGCAAGTCGGATTTGACCATCAAGGCTGCCAAAAACCTGGTGTTGAAATCCACGGGCGGCAGCGTCAGCATTGAGGCCACTACCAAGCTAACCGCCAGTAGCCAGCAGGTAAACATCAGCGGCAAGGCCAGCCTGGAGCTGGCCAGCAACGCCACGGCCAAGCTGGAAGCAACCGGCCCGCTGACGGTAAAGGGCCTGACGGTGCTCATCAACTAAGCTTTTGGAACCGGCAGCGGCCTTTCGACCAGCCCATTTTATTTTACTCGCCTTACCCCACCTATGCCACCCGCCGCCCGCATTACCGACTTACACACCTGCCCCATGCAAACGCCGGGGGTGCCGCCGATACCGCACGTGGGCGGTCCGATTCTGGGGCCGGGTTGCCCCACGGTCCTTATCGGCGGCCTGGTGGCGGCCGTCGTGGGTGACATCGCGACCTGCGTAGGAGTACCCGATACGCTGAGTATGGGCTCGTCTACGGTGATGATAGGGGGCAAGCCGGCCGTACGCATGGGCGATACGACGGCCCACGGCGGCACCGTAACCTTGGGCTTTCCAACCGTGCTGATTGGGGGCTGAGCCATGCTAGACACCTTGAATTCGTCGTTTTTAGGGCAGGGCTGGAGCTTTCCCCCGCAGTTTGACCCGGCAACCAAGGGCTTGGCGCTCGCGCGGGAAGCCGAGGACATTCGCCAAAGCCTGTACATCCTGTTCCACACCGAGCCGGGCGAGCGCGTGATGCAGCCCGCGTACGGCTGCGCCCTGCGGCAGTTTTTGTTTGATATGCCCGTCAGCTCAACGCTGGCCCGCATGGAAGAGGAGGTGCGCAATGCCGTGCTGCACTTTGAGCCGCGCATCAACGTAGAGTTGGTGCGAACGAATACCGATGACCTGGCCAGCGGTATCCTGCGCCTAGAGGTGACGTACGTGATTCGGGCCGTCAACAGCCGCAACAACGTCGTATTCCCCTTCTTCTTGCAGGAGGCGACGTTGCTCTCCTCCGCGTCTTAGCCAGTGGCCGGTATGGCAGACCCGAACGACGCGCTGGCCGTGCAGCACCGCTTTCGCAGCGGCGGCACCTCGCAGGCAGAACGCCTGCCCGTGGCGCTGCGGCCCGAAATGCTGCGCCCCGATGGCCGCAGCCTGCCCGAGCTGCTGGCCTACGTAGCCCGCCTCTCGGAGCAGTTCTTATTTTACGACACCACCAGCTTTCCCAAGCCGCGCGGCCCCTGGGGGCTGTCGCGGCAGCGCAGCCTGCTGCTGCTAGCCGTGGTAGCCGAGCAGAACAATGCCGGCCTGGCACAAGCCTACAGCGCGGAACTGCGCCCCTTGCTCGACGACGAGGCAGTGACGCGGGCCCAGCTCCTGGCGCGCCAGCGGCTACTGCAACTATTGCGCCGGCAAGTGCTCACGCTCATTGCCTGGGCCACGGCGCACCAGCGTACCAACCGGCAGCGCGGCTTTACGGAGGCCCTGACCGGGGTGCTGCGGCGGACGGCCCCGGAATTGCGCGAAGCCGCTCTACGCGAACGCCGACTGCAAACCCACGACCCGGCCGCCCTGCCCGCGTTGCAGCTCACCGCTTCCTTGCTGGCCCAGGTTGATGGCCTGGCCCAGGTAGCGGCCCCCAGCGGGGAGGCAACCGGCCTTGACGCTGGTTCTGCGCCCGCCGACCGGGAGAGCTCCCCAAGCGACGACACGCAGTATCTGCTGGCCGTGCTTTGGCAGCTGCATCGCGAACAGACCTTACTGGCGGGCGTAGCCAGGGAAGCCCTGGCCGTTGAGTTGCAAGCTGGTGACCACCGCCCGGAAATGGCGCTGCTGGTAACCTTCCTGGAATTGTACCGGTACGCGCAGCGGGAGCTCAACGACATTCCCCGCCGCCACCTCAACTACTATTACGAGGAAGTGCTGCACGCGGCCGTGCACCCCAGCGTACCCGACCATACGTATCTTGCTTTCAGCTTAGTACCCGGGACGCTGACTTACTCACTGCCGGCGGGCACCCTGGCAGAGGGGCAGAATACCGCCGGGCAGCGGGTATTGTTCGCGACAACTGAGGAAGCCCCCCTGGCGGCCTGGCGGGTAGCGGCCCTGGCCACGCAGTACGTGGCCCGCCAGCCAACCGCAAGCGGGGGGCAGGTGACGGGCATTTACGCGTCGGCGTGGGCCGATCCCAGCACCGGCCGGGGGCCGGGAGCTTCGGCTCTCGAAACCAGCTGGCCGTTGTTTGGCGAAGATCAGGGCGGCCGCAAGGCCGAGGCCCGCACCATGGCGAATGCGCCAGTTGGCTGGGCCATTGCCAGCCCCGCGCTGGTACTACCGGGCGGGCAACGCACGATTACCGTGCGGGTCCAGGCGTCGGCGGCCAGCTTTCAGCTGTTTGAGCGGCGCCTGGCAGAAGCCAAAGCGACGTTGGGGCGGGCGGGGGAGATGCTGCTGCTGCACACGTTTCGGGTAGAGGTGACGAGCCCCGCGGGCTGGTGCCCGCTCGTAGTGCAGCAGGTAGTAGTAGACGCCCCTACCCAGTCGGTGTGCTGGAGCTTGGTGCTGGGCAACACCCAGCCCGCCGCCAGCGGCTACGACGCCGCCCGGCACGCGGGCAATTTTACCACTGCCTGGCCCGTGTTACGCTTTGTGCTCAACGGGTATAGCCCGGCGTACGCGTACAGCTTTTTTGCCGCACTACAGCCGGCCGCCATTGTGCTGAGCGTAGAAGTCGACCGGGTGGCGGAGCTTACCCTGCGCAACCTGCTGGGGGAGGTTGATGCCGCTTCGCCCTTCGCGCCCTTCGGGGCGCAGGCCCGCCCCGGCGACTACTTGCTGGTAGAGGCCCCCGAAATGATCGGCAAAAACATCCAGTCCGTAGCACTGGAGTTTACCTGGCAGCATCTACCCGCGATGGGGTTTGGTACCTACTACGCCAGCTATGGGATCCCCTTTACCAATACTAGCTTCCGCATTAGTACCGCCTACCGGGATGGGTCGCGCTGGTGCCCGGCCGCCGGGCCGGCCGCCGACCAGCTCCTGTTCGATGAGGAAGAGCTTCGCGATACGCTAGCCCCTACCACTACCGTGCACCTCCAGCAACTAGGATATCTGGACGGAGAGGCGGCCGGGCAATTTCGCGTGCAGCTGGTAGCGCCGGCGGCGGGTTTTGGCGTTGATGAGTACCCCGTTGCGCTGCTGGACGCCGCGCACTACAACGCCCGCCATCCCAACCAACCCCGGGCGCTGCCCCGGGCCCCGTTTGTGCTGCTCGCCCGCCGCATCCAGGTAAGCTACGCGGCCGAGGAAATTATTTATCCCGCCCGGGGGCCTGCCAACGGCGGCGCCCACTTTTATCACCTTCACCCCTTTAGTACCAGCGAGCCGGCCGCCGGGCGGGTAGCGCTGCTCCCCAGCCTACCCGACGAAGGCACGTTGCTGGTGGGCTTGGCGGGCGAGGTCAAAGGGCAGACTATCAGCATTGTCTTCGAGCTCATGCTGCCGCTGGGAGGGGAGGGCAACACGGGCGAGCAGTGGGCGGCCCCGCCCCAGTGGGCCTACTTGCACCAAGATAAATGGGTTCCCATTGCCCCGGCCCCGCACCTGGCTACCGGCCTGGAGGGCATAGCCAGCAGCTGTGCCGTAGAGGTAAAGCTGCCGGCCAACCTGCTGCCGGAGTCGCGGCAGCTACCGGGTGGTCTATGCTGGCTACGGGCAACCGTAGCGGCCGGTACCGCCCTGTTTGGGCCGGTGCGGGCCATTCACACGCAATTGGTGCGGGCGGTACGGGAAGTAGCCGATGGCAGCGCGGCGGCGACGCAAGCCCCGCTGCCCGCCGGCACCCTTACGCGACTCACCGCTTCGATACCTGAGATAGGAGAAGTGACGCAGCCATTACCCTCGTTTGGCGGGCGAGCCGCCGAGCACGAAGCAGCTTACTATCGCCGGGTAAGCGAGCGCCTGCGTCACCGCAATCGGCCCGTCACCCCGGCCGACTACGAGCACCTGATCCTGGAATTGTTTCCGGAGGTACACAGCGCCAAGTGTCTACGACCGGGCCAGCTACCGGGTCGGCGCGTGCCGGGGCAGGTTGTCTTGGTAGTACTGCCCCAGGCCGATGCCGTCCCCGGCACCAACCTGCCCCTATTTGGGCCGGGGCAGTTGGCGGCTATGCAGCGGGCGTTGCAGCCCTTACTTTCCCCCTCCGTGCAGCTACAGGTGCGCAACCCCACTTATGAGCTCATTCAGGTACGGGGCGTCGTGACGTTCAACCCAGCTACGCCCGGTCCGGCCCGGCTCGATTATCCGCAGCAGCTGGAAGCCGAGCTGGCCAAGATCTTGTCGCCCTGGCACCAAGCCGACGCGCAGTACGGGGGATTTCACCACCACATCACCCTGGCGCGGGTGCTAGCCCACCTCAACCACCAGCCCTACGTGGCGACCGTTACCGGACTTTCGCTGGTTAAAACCGCGATTATCGACCGCTTGCACCGGTTTTACGACTCGGCTACCGATGCGCAGGGAGCGCGCGAAATAAGCCCGTCGGTACCCTGGGCAGTGCTCGTGCCCGCCCCGACTCACATGCTGAGCGAGCCCCCCGCAGGCAGCGCGGCAAATGCGTTGAGCACGAGCGCAGTCACCACGGGGATTGGCGACTTGCGCGTGGGCGGGGGATTTGTGGTGGCCGATGGGTTTCAATAGTGCGGCGCGGCTATTTTTAGCGGTTCGATACGCTAATCGGTTGGCTTATTTATCTTGCTAGTGGTTTCCTTCCTAGATTATGGCCTCCACTGTATCCAAGCCGACCAACATTTATAGCCGACAAGTTCTTAAGAGTTATTTTCTCAGCGGCAATATGCCTACTGAGCAGCACTTTGCCAGCTTAATCGACTCGGCCGTAAACCCGCTGGACGACGGCTTTGGCCTGGCCCCGGAATATGGCCTGCAGCTCGCGGCCGACCAGGACCTGAACCGGCTGGCTTCCTTTTACCCCACACTGGGTGACGTTGACGCCAACAAGCCGGCGTGGTTTGTGGAGCTGACCCCGGCCGCGGGAAAGGAGCCGGCCGCCAGCCTCGATTTTGCGGAAGCCCAGGTACCCGCCGATGCGCCGGACGCGACTCGCACGAGCACGAGCCGGCTGCACCTGGCGGCGGGCGGCCACGTGGGCATCGGGACCACCGCGCCGCAGCAGCAGCTCGACGTGCGGGGCTACGTGGCCAGTTACGGCCGCTACGGCACCTACGCCGACGACCCCCTCAATCCGCGTACCGAGGTGCCAGCCAACGGCAAGTGGCACAAGATTATATCTAATCTGGACGGCCTGCACGCCTTTGAGATAGTGGCGGCGGCCAGCGGCCCCCCCGGCAAAGGCCGCTACGCGCTTACGCACGCTACGGCCCTGAGCGCGTTTGGCAAGTCGAACAGCCGGATTTTTCGCAAGAATGCCTGGTTCTGGGGGTGGTTTCAAAAAATACAGTTTCGTTGGGTGGGTGAGTTGCACGATTATGGCCTAGAAATGCGCACCGCTAGCTCGTTCGGGCCCGGGGCCCGAATCGTCTACCACATCACCCATTTATTTGGCGAGCCAAAGTCAACCGGCGCGGCTGCCGCGCCTGCGCCGTCGACGGCCCCGGCGCAACCGTCCTGATGAAGGTGCCTTCTTTCGACACCATTCGCCAAAACCAGGATTTACCGCCGGGGCAAGACTTTGAGGGCCTGCGTACCGAGGGCTTGCTGCGCATTCAGGAATTGAGTGGGCAGATCTGGACGGATTACAACCTGCACGACCCCGGCGTAACGATGCTGGAGGCTCTCTGCTACGTCCTGACCGACTTGAGCTCACGGGCCAGTCAGCCCATTCCAGACCTGCTGGCTACCCGCGCCGATGGGGCCGCGCCCGTCGGCACCTTCGTCCCGGCCCACGAAGCTTTTGCCTCCCACCCGCTCACCTGCCACGATTTTGAGCGACGCCTGCTGGATTTATTTCCGGAAACCCTAAAAAACGCCTGGATCTGCCCGCAGCCCGGCTTTGATAGCCAGTCCCCGGCCCCGGGACACTATCAAGTGCAAGTAGAGCTGTACCCGGCCTACTACGAGCAGCTGCCCAGCGAGGAGAAGCTAACCGCCCTGCGCCATAAAATTGGTAATACGCTCAATACCCTCCGCAATTTGGGGGAAGTATTCGCGCTGCCCATCATTCTGCGGCCTTTGGCCATTACGGTGAGCGGTAGCCTGGACCTGCTACCCGGCTACTTTGCCGAGCGCGTGCTAGCCCAGGTACTGGCGGCGCTGGCCGAGGCCCTGGCTCCGCAGCCGGTGGCCATCAGCCTGGATCGACTACGGGCTGATGGCCGGGCCGTCGAAGACATATTTGCCGGGCCGGTGGCCGAAAATCGGCTACTGATGGAAGATGCGCTGCCGCCCCGGCGGGCCTTGGTAAAGAGCAGCGAGCTGCTCGCGTACATCAAGCAGGTAGAAGGCGTGCGTAACCTGGGGCAGTACCAGCTGCATTACGTGGGACCCACGGGCGAACTGGTGGACGCTACCCAAGTGGCCGTACCCGCCGACTGCATTCCGCAGCTGGCCGCAGCCGCCACCTACGACCGCCTGATCGTGAGCCAGCAGGGCGTGCCCCTGCGGCCCAATCGTAGCCTAGTACTGCAAGGCTACGAGCGGCTGTTGCGCGGGGCCATGTACGCGGGGGGGGCGGCCGGCCAGCTTCCCGAGCAGCGGCAATTTGGCGTCGACAGCGGCACTTACCACAATCTAGGTCGCTACGACTCGGTGCAGCACCACTTTCCAGCCATCTACGGTGTGGGAGCGGAAGGACCTCCCGTAGCGGCGGATACCGAACGACGCGCAGCCGTCATGCAGCTCAAGGGCTATCTGCTGCATTTCGAGCAGGTGCTGGCTGACTTTTGCGCCCGCCTGGAAAATATGGGGCATTTCTTCTCCATCACTCCGTCCAAGGCCCCGGACTATACCCCGCTCTACGAGGTGCCATTTGTGGCGCCGCTACTGGCTGGCGCGTCGGTATCGCCCACCGAGGCGTGGGACCAGGATCCCGCCGCTGCCGCACGCTGGCGGGTTTACCAGGCCAACGCCTTCAACCCCTACGTGCAAGCCTTGCAGCCGACGGCCGGGCAGCGGCCCGGTCGCCTGCACCAGCGGTACTCGCTGCTCACCCACCTGCTAGCTCGGTTTGGCTACACGGTGCAGCTGCAAGCGCCCCCCGAAATTGCCTATGAGCACGTGCAGGAGTACCTGGTAGGGGCCTACGAGCAGTTGCTGACGCACCTCAACGCGGCTACCTACAACCGGGCGCGGGCGCGGCTCCCCCTGGTGGCCGCCCCGCCGGGTGCGGACGCGACCTGGGGCGAGTCGGGCGTGGAGTTCTTCCTGTTTCTACTCACCGGGCTTGAATCCATACCCCGGCGCTGGGCCCGGCAGCAATCGCTTACCCAGCTCGAAGCGCAGGTGCAGTGGCACGCGCCCCCGGCGGCCGGGGCCAACGCCCAACTACGGGTGCAGTTCGAGCGCCCCCCCACTCAGCCGCTGCCCGAGGTGCTGGCCGACCTCCAGGCGCAGCTGCTGCTGCCCGACTGGGCAGCTACGGCCACCGGCCTGGGGCGGACCGGGCCGGTGGCCGGAGACTCGGTACCCGCCGCCACCGACATAGAGTGGCTGGGCGAGGCGGCCCCCCAGACCCCGGCGACGCTGCGCCGCTACGTGCACGCCCTGGCCGCCAGCCTCGTGCGAGTGAGCCTGCTCGACCACCTGGTACTAAAGCCGGAGCCGGCTGCCGAGGCAACCGGCCCCGATTCGGCGGAAGACGCTGACTTTTTTCATTGCCAGATCACGGTATTTTTGCCGGGGTATGCGCCGGCTTACTGCCCGGTATCGGCCAGCCCCGACCACGGCTACGCCGAGGCCCGGGCCTACGTGGAGTACCTCGTAGAGCAGCACACCCCTACGCACCTGCTCGTCAACATCGTGTGGCTAGCGTACGAAGCAATGCGGGAATGGGAAGACCTCTACGCCCGCTTGGTACCGGCTAGCGGCCTGCTCAATGCCACCGGGCAGTCTGAACCCGCGCTTCCCGGTATCCAGGCCCAGGCGCTGGCTTTTTTGGAACGGCAATTGGCTTTGTCAAACGCCTAGTATCTCGTGCACGCTCCCGCTACTATCCGGCAATTGCGCTTCGAGCTGAGCGCCCCCGACACCCCCCCGGCCCACCAACTGCCGGAGCGCCTCAGCCGCCTGCACGACGACCGGCTAGCCGCCGTGCTGGCCGAAGAGCTGAGCGGCTACCCGCCGCTGCAACTTGCCCAGCTGCGCGTGGTACTACCGCCCCTGGCCCTCAGCCGCCTAGAGCAAGACCTGCCCGAAGCGCTCCGCACCGCGTTGCGGGCGGCGCTGGCGGCCCTGCCGACGACTTCCGCCCCGCCCTCACCAACCGAAAAGCCGCTGGCCCTGCTGGCATATTTCCTGTTGCACGGTGCCCTGCCCTGGCACGCTACGCGCCGTACCTTCATCCCCGATGAGGCCATGCGCGCCGCCTTGCAGCAGCACCCGGGTGCGCTTCGGGAACTGCTGCGGCGCCTCGGCGGCTCCGAGGCCGTGCGCCAGCGCCTGGCCCGCCAACTTAGCGAAGCCACGCTGGGCCGAGTCCTCGTGCTGCTGGAGCCTGTCCACGCCCCTTTTATCAAGGAGTACATTGCCCACACCCTGGCTACGCATCGCCACCAGCCCTGGCTGGCGATTCCGCAGGCAAGCTTGCGAGTAATTGTGTATGAGTTGGTCCTGGCCGACCTGTTGCTGAGGTGGCATGTCTCCTTCACCCGGCAGGTCTTCCTGGAAAAGCAGATTCGGGATCTGGCCGCGCACTATAACCTTACCTACGAGGCCCTTCTACAACGCCTCGCCGCAATGCTCGTAGGTCGGCAGGCCCCCACGGCGCTTACGGTTACGTTGCAGGCCTTGCAGCAACGCGCCCAGCCAATCGCCTACCCGCTGGCCAGGGAGGCAGTCAGCCAGCGCCCCGGGGCGCTGCTCACCGCGCCGGAGGTGCCGGCCCCATCGGCCTACGCCGCCCTGGTGCACTACCTGCGCGTCGGCTTTCTGCCGCACCACTGGCAGCCGCAGTATTCGCAAGCCGAGCTGAGTAGCCAGCTGGCCCTTGTGCTGCGCGAGGGGCGCGCCGCCGTGCTGCGCCTGGGCCAGGCAGTAGGGCCGGCACTAGCGGCGACCCTCGTCCAGCGCTTCCCGCTGGCCATCAGCCAGCAAATCGTGAGCTTGCTAGCTCCGGGTCAAACCCGCGCCTTCCTGGCGCTGGTGGCCGGGCGCGCGGCGCACGCAGCCCAGTTCCCGGCTGCGCGACTGGCGTACCAGCTTCGGCTGTGGCAAGAAGCGCTCGGCTACTTGCTGCGCACAGCCCGTTCCGCAGGCCACTCGCCCCAGCCGGTACCCGTGCAGCAATGGCTACCCCGGCACAGCGGCCCCTGGGCCGGGCTGGCACCTTTTAGCTATGCCAGCCCGGAAGGGGCCGGAGCCAGCAGAGAAGGGGCCGGGATAGGCCTGGGCTATCCCTCCGGCTCAAGTATAGAGAGACGGCCGTCAGGACGCCAAGACCTGAGGGACGGGATTGGTGTGGGCTATACTCCCAGCTCAAGGCCAGCCGCTTGGGCAGCAGGTAGTGGCCCGTGGCCGGGAGGCAGCGATTATACGCTCAGCGCGGTGCCAGACGCTACTTCTGCCCATTATACTACGGCGGGCGGCAGCCACACTCCCGGCGCAGGCCGTACGGACCTAGGCCAGGGGTTTAGTCCGCGCCCCGGGGTTGGGTACGACCAAACTTGGCCGGGTAGCTTGGACCATACCACCAGCCCAGGCCCGCCAAGCCGGGCCACCGAGCAGGCATTTTTTACTTATTTGTTGCAGGAAAGCCCCGCCTATCTACCGGCGGCCGCTGCCCAGGCCGGCGGCCGGGCCGGCTACTTGCAGGCCCTGCATTTGGTACTGCGCCAACTACTTCAACAGGATGCGCGCCCCTTGCTGGCCTTTTTGCGGCAGTATCGTTACCATCCCCCCGTGCTGCGCCAGCTGGCAGCAATTACAAACTTTAGCACCGTACTTGAATTAGGCGCGCAGGCGCGGGCGGCTCCTGTCAGCTACCTGGCTGGCCCATCGATGGCTGCCCTCGCGACCCTGCTCGGCGAGACTACTCCCGCAACGGCAACTACTAGTCAACGGTGGCTGCGGGAAGTCTTTCTGTATTTTCACCTACGCTTGCACGGGCAGCCCCCGCCTTCGGCAGCGCGCGCCGCCTGGAGCTGGCTGCGGGAGTATAATTTGCCAGCCCGCGCCGTTGCCGCGTGGCTTCTGCGTCGGCTCGCGCCATCTGCTCCGCTTGCCCGCCACCCGTTCTTTACCTGGCTGCTCGGGGGTTTTTCCTACCCCGGCAGCAGCATACTTAGGGCACTGATAAATGAGCCGGGTGGCCAGTCTTCTCCCTCGGCAACGGCTGAGCGGCCAGCCCACCCTTCGGCGACGTACCCGGCACCAGCTACTTATTTCTATTCATCGGCAACTCCTTACCCGGCAGCCGACCGGCTAGGCACTTACTCCCATTCATCGGCGACTCCTCACCCGGCAGCCGACCAGCCCGTCGCCCCGCCAATCGATAACAGCGCGCCGGCACGTAGGCTGGCGGGCCGCCGCGAGCTGCCGCCGCCGGCCGGGCTAGCATTCGCGGGGAGCCAGCCCCAGGTACTAAATAGTGGGCGGGCTGTAGATAGTCAACTTCACCAAGTAGCGCAAGAATCCGGGGGAGGCCGGCCCCAGGTACTTAATAGCCTTGCTTTTTTCTTGGGTGCCAGATATCTCGCGGCTGGCCGCGCCGGCGCGGGGGCCGAGCAGTGGGCAAAGGAGGCCGGCGCGCCATCCCAGCTCAAGCTGGCCCAAGCGCTGGCCTGGCGGGCTACTCCTTTTCGCCCCTCGGCTTCGTGGCAGCTAGCGGGCAGCCGGCCAGCGGAGGCATTCGAGCTGCTGCTGGCTTACCTCTTGCACGGCGCGCCCATCGGCTCCGCTACCCGTAAGCGCACCCTACTCAAGCTTGTACTCGCCACGCAGCCCAGGGCCCTGCGGGCCATGCTGCGCCGCCACGGGCCAGCCGCCGGGCCAGTAGCCGGGCGGCTGGCCGCCGTAGCCACCTTTGCCGAGCTGGCCCTGCTCGTTCCGTCGGCCAGCCGCCCGGCTGGCCGCCAGGCGGCGGCGCGGCGCGCCTTGGCGGCCCTGGATGCGCTGACCGGGGCCGACGCGGCCCGGGTGCCGGCGGGGATTGTGTTTCTCAAGGTGTTATTCCTGGCTTTCCATACGTCACCCGCCGGGGTCACTTTCTCGCTGCGCGACACGCAGCGATTAGCCGCCGCGCAGCAGCTACCGTGGCGGGCAGTGTTGGCGCAGCTAACGCGAATCCGGCAGCGGGTACCGGGCCTGGCGGCTACGTCGTTTTTCGGCCGCTTGGGGGCGCTCGTACCCACTCGCTCGCCCGGCCGCCCCGCAGAGCCGGGGCAACTAGCTTACGTGCCCCCAGGGCAGCTGGCCGCAGTCCGCCGCCTTGCCGGGGGGGCCGACTCACCTTTGCCGGTTGCCAGCTCAGTTTCTGAAATAATTACTACTGACTCGGCTACCGCGCAACCAGCAGGGGCCGCGCACGAAGCCCTACTGTACTACCTCCTGCACGGGCAGTTTCCGTGGTGGGAGCCTAACATCCCTTCGCCAACGGCCCTGCGCCGTACGCTCGTGCAAACAGCCCGCCAGCCGCTCACCCAGGCCTTCTTGCAGCGCCACAAGCTGGCCAGCCCGGTGCAGCAGCGCCTGGCCAGCCTGGCCGATTTCAGCCTGCTGCATGTGCTTACCGAGTCTACCGGGCCAGGTCGCCAGCAGCGCCAGCTGCTGCGGCCGGCCTTCGCCCGCCTCGACCAACTGCTGCGCACCCAGCCGGGCGGCAGCCAGGCGCGCTTTCACGTGTTTTTACGCGAAGCGTACCTAACTACTACCCTGGCTGGCCCCTCGGCCGGATCGCGGGTGGATTTGCTACGCAAATTCGCTGCCTCGGCGGGGTTATCGTGGCAAAGCAGCCTGCACCGCGTGGGGCAGCTGTTACGCCTCGTCCCGGCCCTGGCCGCCGACCCCTTCTTTGCGCTACTCCTGCGGCACTACCAGGAAACTGCCAGCCCGCACCGGCTCGCCCGGCGGCGCGGGCTGGCACCGGATAGTACCCCGCCTGCCGATGCCCGGCCGCCCACCCCCCAGCACCAGTTGCCCCCGAGCCCGGAGACCGTAGCTGCCGCCACCCTCGCCACCCAGCTCCTGGAACAGTACCTGCGCACCGGCCAGCTTCCGGCGGCTTACGCCGGGGCCCGGGCCGCCGACCTGCTGCGGGCGCTGTTGCGGGCCCCGGCCGCCGACCTGCGGGCCCGCCTGCTCCCCTATCTAGAGCGCCCGGTAGCCCGGCACCGGCTAGCCGCCCTGGTGCCCGCCGCCCCGGTTTTCCTACCCTTGCTGCAATGGCTGGCCCCGAAAGCGTACCAGGCGCTGGCCGGCATCGTGCGCGATTGGCTACGGCTCCTGGCCGCTGACGTAGTGCAGTTTGGCAAAAAAACTGCCGACTTGTGGGTTGCCGTCCTGACCCTGGCGCACGCCGAAGTGCCCCTGGCGGCCCCGGCCCTGGCCGCCGCGCTCGGGCAAGCCCTGGTGCAAGGCGAGCGGGCGCTAACTGCCGGCCCGCCGGCCCGCCCCCCGGGAACGCCCGCCGGGAACGCGGCCCGCGCAACGGCCCGCCCGAGCGCCGCCTCCCCGGGTAAGCCGGTACCCGAGGCTTTGCGCCTGCTGCGGCTTATCCAGCGCAGCCAGGTTCGCCTGTATAGCCACCTGCCCGCCCTGCTGGCGGCCCAGCTCAGCCCGGTGGAGAGCGGGGGGGCAGCCTCCCAGGCCGCTCCTCCCTCGCCACGGCGGTCAGCGCGCCCGCACCCGTCGGCGCGCCCCCAACCCCTGCCGCCCGAGTTGCAGCCCGAGGCCGCCACGTACATCGCCAATGCCGGCCTGGTGCTGGTCTGGCCCTTTCTCACCCGGTTGTTCGAGCGGCTGGGCTACGTGGCCGAGCGGCAGTTTATGAGCATCGAGCACGCCACCCGGGCCACCTACCTGCTGCAATTTTTGGTCACCGGCGAAGACCAGCCGCCCGAGTACCTGCTCACCCTCAACAAGCTGCTGTGCGGCCTGGAGCGTACCCTGCCGCTGGTGCGCGAGCTGCCCCTGACCGACGCCGAGCAGGCCACCGGCGAAAGCCTGCTCAAGGCCGTGATGGCCCAGTGGGGCAGTGCCTTCAAGAACACCAGCCTCGCGGGCCTGCGCGAGACCTTCTTGCAGCGCCCCGGCAAGCTGACCTGGGCCGCCGACAAGGTTACGCTCACCGTCGAAACTAAGACCGTGGACATTCTGCTCGACCAACGGCCCTGGTCCATCGCCCTCATCAAACTGCCCTGGATGCCCCTGCCCCTCTACGTAACATGGCGCTAAAACCTACTTCCCCCGCCGCCCTCGGCGCGACCCTGGCCCGCGAGCTCGACTGGCTGGCCGCCGTCCTCGACGCCCGCCTCCGGCTCTATTTCGAGCACGACTGCCCAGTGGCGGCCGTGGAAGACCTGCCCGCGCCCGAGCTGCCGCCCGCCCCGGCCGATGCCTACGCCCAGGTAGTTACCCGCAAAAAGCTGGGCTGGGCCGAGCGCCTCGTGCTGGCCCTGGCGCTGGCCCCGCACCTGCGCCCGCAACTGCTCGACCCGCTCTTCGCCCGCAACGCCACTTACGACCGCGCTTTCACCGAGTTTGGTGGCCTGCCCGGCAAGCACCACCCCGGCTTCCTACCCACCGGCGAAACCGCCCTCTTCCTGCTGGCCGGGGCCGACCTGCCCCGCCGCCTGCCCCACCAGGCCCGCCTCTGGAGCACTTCGTCGCTGGCCACGGCTGGCCTCGTACACCTCGGCCCCGTCGAGCCCGGCGCGCCCGCCCTGAGCGGGGCGCTCACCGTGCCGCCCGATACCCTGGCCCGCCTCACCACCGGCCGGCGCACTAGCCCGCAGTACGGCCCCGACTTCCCCGCCCAGCCCGTAACCACGCCCCTCACCTGGAATGACCTCGTGCTCGACGACGTGGTACTCGACCAGCTGGAGGAAATCAAAACCTGGCTCATCCACCAGAAAACCATCATGCAGGACCCGCACCTGCGCCGCCACCTCAAGCCCGGCTTCCGCGCCCTGTTCTACGGCCCGCCGGGCACCGGCAAAACCCTCACCGCCTGCCTGCTGGGCCAGGCCACCGGCCACCGCGTCTACCGCGTCGATCTCTCCATGATAGTATCAAAGTACATCGGCGAGACGGAAAAGAACCTGGCCCGCGTGTTCGACACCGCCGCCCGCCGCCGCTGGATACTCTTCTTCGACGAGGCCGACGCCTTGTTTGGCAAGCGCACCGAAACTAGCTCATCCAACGACCGCCATGCCAACCAGGAAACGGCCTACCTACTCCAGCGCATCGAGGACTTTCCGGGCGTGATTATTCTGGCTTCCAACCTGAAGGGCAATTTGGATGAGGCGTATAGCCGCCGCTTTCAGGCGATGATCCATTTCCCGCTGCCCGGCCCCGAGGAGCGCGAGCGGCTGTGGCGGCAGGCTTTCGCTGGGGCAATCAAGGTAAGCAAAGATGTGAAGTTTGCAGATGTAGCCGAGCAGTACAAACTGGCTGGCGGGGCTATTATCAATGTATTGCGTTACTGCGTGCTAGCGACTACGAATGAGAAGCGCATTATAGAATTAGCCGACGTAACGCGAGGCGCACAACAGGAATTAGCCAAATTAGGTAAGACTATTTGATTTATATGTCAAGTTTTTAGCCCGCTCTAATTCTTTAATTGTGCTACTGCCCCTTGAGTAGTCGTATTCATTAGATCATCTGAGCACTTCGAACCAGTAAAGGATTTAGGTAGCTTGCTTACTTTGATATTGAAAGAGCTACTAAACGCCGCCGCTACTGAACTAAAGCCAGTTGGCCAATCACTATTTCTCTCAGATTCGCCAGTGTCTTTCTTTTGATATAAATGGTCTGCTTCTACATTCACGGTTATACCATAATTTTTTAGTTTTTCTAATTTTTCTTGACAACCTTCTTTACCATCATCACGCGTGCCATACTGGCTACTGCAAGGAGAAGTTGACAGGTAGACCATTAAAGTGCCCCCTGTTAGGGATCTTCCCTCTATATAAGAAATAAGATTTTCTTCGGCATGACTGCCAGATTGGGTCTGAAAAATCCCATTATTATTTCCTAATGGTTCTCCATTATATTCCGCATAGAGATAAACTGTTGTCCTAAGTTTTGTTCTGTATTCATCTTCACTTAGACCCATTTTTTTTCTTATAAGCTGAACAGGAGAGCGTGTAGCTTTTGAGCTGACTGAAATTGCGGACTTAAGATCTTTTTTTTGAACGGATATTTCCGTATTATAATTGTAATAATCAAATATTTTATCTGTTTTACTACCGGATTCGCAACTTTTCAAACCCATTGCATCCGCCTCCTTCTCCAAGCCCACATTATCATTCACATTCACTCCACCCTTCAGTTGCATAGTCGGTCGCACCCGTCCTTGCTTCTGCTGCACCACGTGCCAGGCCTCGTGCGGCAGGTGCTGCTCCTGCCCCGGAGCCACGTGAATGTCCGTGCCCTGCGCGTAGGCGTGGGCCTGCAACTGCGCCGGTTTGGCCGAGTTGTAGTGCACTTTCACATCGTCGAGCGAGTAGCCGGACAGGTTTTCCACCCCCGCTTTCAGATTATCCGGCAGGCCGGTCGTATTCTTACGTGGCGCGGCGACCTCGGCTTGCTGGCGCTGGGCCGCTTGCCGGGGGCTGTTATCGATGGCCGTCTGCATGTGGCGCTGGGCCACGGCCACGGCGCGGTTATCGACCATGGCCACGCCCTTGCCCGCGGCGGGCGTAGCACCCTTGTCAGCAGTGGCGCGGGGGGCAGTAAATTTCATAAGCGCGGAGCCGCGAAAGCGGCCGGTTAGGTGCGGACAAGGTACGTTATGCGGTCAGGATGCCTATGAATCGGAAAGCTAACAACTACCTCCTAGTAGCTAGCCTACTACCTTGTGCTTACAGTTGCGCTTCGTGGTAGTCGCGCAGAATAGCATCACCATCGGCCTTGCTACCACCTAAGCCTAAGCCGTAGGCTGCAACCCGCAGCCCAAACGAGCGCAGGATGTTTCGCATAAACATCGGCGTTATGGCTTCTTGCGGAAACACCTCTTCCAAGGCCGCTTTCGTTTGCGCTTGTTTATTCAATTTTGACCCTGTTGGTAAAGGATCAGTCTGGTGTACAGCACGCTGCCTCCGCATTGCCCCGCCCCTCCCACCCCGGCCCTGTGCAGCGCGGGCCTGTTGTTGCGGGGGCAGCAGGAGTCGTAGTTCGTTGTTAAACTCCCGCTTTCTTCCTTGGAGGAAACGCTGCCAGTCATTTCGCCGCCGCTGGGCCGCGTTGCGAGCGGCCACCCGCACGCCAATTGCTGCGCCGCTGGTAGCCAAGGAGTCAGTAACAAGTGCTGGGTACGTTATTTCGGCCACGTAGGGCTTGGTGCGCCAACCGCTGCCTGTTTTCCTATCAATGTGGCCCAGCGAGTTATCGCTGGTGATATCGAACCAGCCCACTTCGGTGCCAGCAGCATCAGTTACGATTATATCGGGTCGGGTCATGCCCCGGCCACCTTGTATGATGATGCCGTAGCCAGCTGGCAAACTACCTTGGCAATTCGGAATCAAAGTGTTGGCATACGCCTCGACGGCGTAGCCGTAGCGGGCACTGGCGAATCGCCGGGCAACGGTCGTCTCGGCAGGGTCTCCTATATTTTCACCGTCGCGGTCGGCCATGACCAGTGCGGCAGTGTCTTTCCAGAGTGCGGTGTAGCCATCAGCCCCGGTCAGCGCATCGTAGGCAGTTAGGGCCTGCTGCGCGCCGGTTTCCACAATGGTGCTAACTGCCGCCACGAACGCATCGAACTGATTGTCTTGGCGGCGGCCTTCTTTCCAGGCCACCTGGCGTTGCACCAGCGAACGCGCCACGGCAGCAGTTTGCAACGGCGCGGCCTCCCCGGTTACTGGCTGCAAGGCCTGCTGGCCCATGATTTCAGCCTCGCGCTCCAGGCTCCCGTCGTCGTTGACCTTGGTATCCTTGAGCTGCATAGTCGGCCGCACCCGTCCCTGCTTCTGCTGCACCACGTGCCAGGCCTCGTGCGGCAAGTGCTGCTCCTGCCCCGGGGCCACGTGGATGTCCGTGCCCTGGGCGTAGGCGTGGGCCTGCAGCTGCGCCGGTTTGGCCGAGTTGTAGTGCACTTTCACATCGTCGAGTGAATAGCCGGACAGTTTTTCCACTCCCGCCTTCAGGTTGTCCGGTAGGCCAGTCGTGTTCTTGCGCGGCGCGGCTACCTCCGCTTGCTGGCGCTGGGCTACTTGCTGGGGGCTGGTGTCGATAGCCGCCTGCATTTGCCGCTGAGCCACGGCCACGGCGCGGTTGTCAACTATTGCAGCGCCTTTGCCAGCGGCAGCCGCAGCGGCCTTGTTGGTAGTAGCGCGAGGAGCAGCAGATTTCATAAGGGCGGGGCGGCAAAAGCGAAGAAGTAACTGTGGGCAAGGTACGGGGCGGAACCAGATTATCTGCCAGAATTCACACAAGCAGGCAGACTTGCATCAAGTTGCCTGATTATAGTTTAGGTTTGCTTCCCCTGCGGCGCGACCGGAAGTCTGTTATTTCTAGCCGTACGCAGCGCTTCTTGCTTGTCTGGCTTGCTGCCCCAATGCCGGGGGCAGCGGGCCGGGCACTACTCTATCCTTCCGATGCACAAGGCTTGGTTCCTGTTTGTTTTTGTCAGCCTGCTTATCGCGGGCCCGGCCGCCGGGCAGCGGCCTTCCCTGCAAGACCCAACCCTGTACCCGGCCGCCCCGCGCCCGGCCCGGCCGGTGGGCCAAGCCGCGCGGCCCGTCGCCTACCGGCTCAACCCCGGGGCCGCCGTTTTTGGCTGGGTGCCCTACTGGCTACCCGACAGCACTTACGGGCACTACAATTACTCGCTGTTCTCACACGTCGCCTACCACGGCTACCAGGTCAATACCAAGGGCGAGCTACTACTGCCCACCGGTAACCCCGTAGCCCTGGTGCAGGCCGTCCGCAAGAGCAAGGCCCGCTGCAAGGTGCTGCTCAGCATCGGCTACCAGGAGCCGGCGGCGGGAGCCAGCCTTTTCGACACCACCCACGCGGCCCAGCGCAAGGCTCTGGTGCAGGGCATCGTAGCGCAAGTGGGCAAGGTGCAGGCCGACGGCATTAACCTGGATTTTTCGTTTACGCGCCGCGCCGCCGCGCCCCAGCGGTACAGTCCGGCCGAGGCCGCCCGGATCCAGGCCAGCCTGCAAAAAAAGCTCGTGGCCCTGGTGCAGACCCGCGAGCAGATCCGGGCCGATAGCATCCGCTTCTTCAACGTGCAGCAGCAGCAGGAGCTGGCCCAGCTCGCGCCGCCCAGCGCCGATGCCAAAGACAAGGCTCCGGCCAAAAATCTGAAGCCGCAGGCAGTAGCGTTGGCGAAGCGGGCCAAGGCGCACCAAAAAAACCTCGCCCGCTACCACGTCGAGCTAGCAGCCTTCGAGCAGCGCATGGCTCCCCCGCGGGCCGTGCTGCAAGACTTCGTGGGCGACCTGGTGCAGGTGCTGCGCCAGCAAAATCCGGCCTACGTTCTCACCCTCACCGTACCGGCCGTGGACAGCGCCGCCGCCTACACCCGCCTCGCCGACTTGGCCCCGCTGGTGCAGTTCTTCGTGCTCAAAGCCTACGACTACACGTTGCCGCGGCCGGATGCCCCGGGGCCCATCGCCCCCCTGCGCACCCAAAACGTGTGGGGCCAGTCTTCCATTGAGACCGCCCTGGGGTACTGTAAAAAAGGCGGGGTTCCGCCAACCCAGCTGCTGGTGACGTTTGCGCAGATCGGCAAAATCTGGCGGGATGTGCCACCCAGCTTGTCCAGCCCGCGCCTTCCTGCCTCCCCCGCCACGCGCAAGCCCCCGCTCCGCAAGCTGCCGCCCGCTCCTTTCCGGTACGTGGCCAATCAAGTGTGGCAAGCATGGCCGGTGGTAAGTAAAACCTACGACGCAGCCAGCGGCAGCGTCTACGTACAGTTTGGGGCTAACCCCGACTCGGCGGTGGCCGGCCGCGCATCGGTGATGCGCACTGCCTGGGTCGATGATGCTACTGCCCTGGCGGCCAAGTACCGGTGGGTGAAAGAAAACTTTGGGGGCGTCGGCATTTGGGCCCTGGGCTACGAGTCCGACTCGGCCCTGGCCGAGCCACTCGTCCGGGCCGGCCTGGTGCAAGTGCCCGTGCCTGCCAAGAAAATTACCCCGCCTATTCCCCCGAAGCCTACTGCCGCGTCGCTCGATTTGTTGCAACAGGTGAAGCCGTCGATACTCAACGTATTACTCTTCACCGTAGCGCTACTACTCGGCTTCGCGCTGCTTGGCTTCGGTATCGGGACCGTAAGACGGCTGCGCCGTATTGCGCCGTTCCGCACGCGGCTGACGCGGGCGAGCATGCTACTCGGCACCGGATTTTTACTCTTCGGCATTTACCTGCTACTCTTGTTTATCCCGCCAACCGACAAGCTGCTGCCGTGGGGATTCACCGTACTGTGCTGCCTGGTAATCTTCCTTATCTACCGAAGTCTGCGCCAGGCCCGCGTGCTGCCCTAAGCAAGCTGCCCTTAGAAATCCTCCGGTATTTTGGTTATCAGCATAGTGGCACCGCTGGCCGATAGCCGTGCAATGTAGCAGCCGACTACCATCCAGAAGTATAGAAAATATAAAAATACATTATATTTTTTATTCGCTTTAATATAATTTTCTGCAAAATTATTAAAATCCTTGTGCAAGTCAGTAACAGCCGGGGTCGTTAAATCAGAATGTAGCAGCCAATCCGTGAATCGCGCTAAGGGAATTGAAATCAGTAAAATAATTACCAGCCACACTATTTCCCGGAGAATAATCTCCTTCAATGGTTTTTTCATAGCTGAGAGCGGAGCAAGTAAATGCTATAAGAAATTAGGCCGCGCACAAACAAGTGACGAGCGCTAAGCCCTGTTTTGTGGTACGCAGAGCAAACCTAAACTGTAACCAATCAATATGATGCAGCTACAAATTTCTCGTTGCAGCCAAGCGAAAAACTAACCCCACCCATACTACTGCTGCCGCAGAGGTGCCAACCAGCCGACGCCATTAGGTCAATGTATTGATTGTCAATAATTTTATTTCGAATAAAACCTTTGTTTGGCCGATTGATATACCCGAAACAAACGAGGTAGCCGTGCGACGTCTTTTTACAGCTATAAGTGCTTCCACTTCCGTCTTTGACCGGCAATGCCAGGCGTTGGGCATTGCCTATGCCCTGCTTCCCAAGGGCAAGCCCTGGCGCAATGGCTTCATCGAACGCAGCAACCGCACCGACAAGGCCGCGCTCTTCCAGCAGCGGCGCTTTGTGGACAATGAGGCGCGCCGCTACTACCCGCGCCAGTGGGAAACGGAGTACAACCATGAGCGGCCCCACCAGGGAATCAACAACCAAACCCCTAAACAACGGTGTGCGCAAGTCCATCCCGTTTTTGCCGCTTGTTGTATGCCAAGTTAACTTGTCAGTTCAAGTAATATCTACTAGCCGCCTGATGTCCCTTAGTGGAGCGCAAACTGAAAGTCTACCCCGATAGACATTCAATAAACGGTCGTTTGTAAGTAGCTAAATGAAAAGCTTATCCTGGGTACTAGTCCCCTGTTGCGTAGCGACCCAAGACTTCGCTACGCGAGATAAGTAGCCGTTTACCAACCAGGGTGCTTGCCGGTGGGCCGCCGGTAAATGCCCGGTGTCATCGCCCGGCGTAGTACACCTAAAACGTGATGTCAAATTCGCCGTTGGTGACTGTCGCCGTCGGCGGTGGGGTCCCGACGAGTGCCCCCGTGCTCCAGGTCGCGTTAAAGGAGAAGGTGCCCGTCGCTACCCCTTGCTCGGCATCGTAGCGCGTTAGGTGTAGCGTGCCGTTGGGCGGGGTCGCGTACTGCGACTGGTAGTGCCAATAGATGTACGACTCGTTGGTGGGGTACACCGTCGACTGGCCAAACGCCGTCACCCGCCCCGGGCCCCCCAGGGCGTACGTGCCCACCCCGGTAAAGAGGGGGCCATTCTCTGTTTCCGACGGCACCATCAGCGATACCACCTTCACGTCTGCGCCCGGGCTGAAGGCTTCGCTCTGGCCTACGAAGTTGAAGTACTTGCCCTCGCCGTACACCTTGATGAAAGACCGGGCCGTGTACGACTTGCCGTTGAGCGTCCAGCGTAGGGTACCTCGACCAATGCGGTCGTGGGTAATGGGTGGGATGGGAGGCGTGACCGTGGTGCCCGCCACGGCGCTCACCCACACCCAGTAAGGAAAAGGTTGCGGTGTCCCGTTCGGAGCCAGGGTGGTAAACTTAAGTTGATAGGGGCCTGGCGGCACAGCCAAGGAGAAGGCACCCGTAGTGGGGTCTACCGTGGCGGGGTACTCGTGGCCTCCCCCAATAGCCACTACCCCCACCAAGCGGCCCACCGCCGTTACCGGGGCCATCTGCCCCGTAATGCTGCCAGTAGGGGCGGGTACCTCCTGCGCACAGCCCACTACCCCGCTCACTAGTAATACGCACCCCAATCGCTTGGCCCACTGGCATAACGGTATCATCATAAAAAACAGGGTAGGATGCTAAAGCACAGCGTAAGTGCAAGGCGGTAGCTGCACAATATGCGCACTATTCTACCTTTCACGAAGAGTACTTTGGTTACTATTGCCGTAAAAATACCAGAATTGACTCCAAAATATAAGGTGCAAAACCACACTTATTCCAAGGTGTGTCCGGTATGAAACCTTATGTTAATTGACTATTTCAAGAATGGACCTTGCTGCTAGCTGTACCATCATCTTCTTATTGTTCCATACGCCTGTTCACAGGGTCTAGGCAAGGTGTTTGGAACAGCAAACGAGTAAGCTAGATAGAGGAAAGGCAAGTAACAGAATAGAATATGCCGGCAGTATTTCGTGCGATGGACTCTATCATACAAGAACGCAAGAATAGCCGCAGTTAATGGTCCAGCCCATAAGATAGTATCACCCCGATCTTCATGGGCATAGACCGGCTCCTGGCAAGGAATGTCCCGCCACTCGTCATTCATATTGCCCCCGAAGAAGCCCTGGCCCGACATATCCGTGTAGCGGGAGGAAGCGGTGTAGCCGATAATCTGGTGAGCGGCATAGGCTTCGGTAAAGGCTGCTTGTGCCCAACTAAATAAGCTGAGGTATAACACGATGATAGGCGAAAAGCCCCGCAGTAAGTTCCTACGCCAAGCCAATACCAAACTGAGCGGCGCAAGCAGTAAACCCGCCCACGTCAAAGCCCCGCATAGTTCATTAAAGTAACTGTACATCAGAACAGTATAGACAAAACACTGCGTTTAAACGCCAAGGCGGAACTGCTCTGCACAATTATAGCGCCAACCAGGACTCTGTAAGTGCCCGCTAACAAACTCCGCTTTGCCATTAAACCTGAGACGTTTCTTAAACCAAACACAAGGCAACGGATATAACTCAGCGCTACACCGGCCTCGACAGCATCCGCCAGCACAAGGCCGCCCAAAAGCTTGACTTAATGAGGCAAACTTGGTGAGACTATATGCACTGTGTGGAATGAGGTAGCTTCCGAGGCTATGCCTGCAAGAATTCCTGCATGTGGGCTGGCAAGGGGTAACTGCCCTGAAGTCGGCGAATCAGCACTACCTCCCCGAGGTGAAAGGCTAAATGTAACGCGAATTCCTGCAATACTAATCCCTGTTCAAGGATTGCCTGTTCATCTCCTTTCGCTTGACTTGCCCAAGTCTGCAACTGCGTAAGCTGGTGCTTAAATTGGGTAACAGCCCCTTGCAGCGCTGCTTCGCTTGGGGGTACACGCTGGGCATCCCAGCTACGCTTCTCTTCGAAAGACCCTACTCGAACTTCGCCCCGTAGCTGAGCTAACTGATGTGTTTGCCAAGCGAGAAGATGTTGCAAAATCTGCCAAATACTAGCTGGAAAGGCTTGTTGTTCAGCGCTGCTGTTAACTACTGTCAAGTCATCGAAGGCTTTGAATGTGTCAAACGCCTGTTCAAATAAGCGACTACTGTCGGATAATAGCATAAGTGTTAAATGAGGTAGGATGAAGCTTGTTTCAAACCCTAGTTACAGCGTACTCTACGTGGCCCCCGGCGGCCACATGCAAACTGCGCTACGGCCGCCCTGCACGGGTAAGCCAAGCTAGCTGAGCACAGGTAGCGCCACCCGCTCAATTATCCACTGCCCGCTCTTCTTCCTTCTCCCGCTCAGATTGCTGGCCTTCCTCCTCCCGCTCAAACTGCTGGCCGATATGCCAGCTCCACAGCCGCAGCACCAAGTAAAGGAAGAATCCGCCCAGCCCGATCTGCATGAGCAGCACTAGGAAATTGCCCGCGCCTACCGCCCCTAAGGCGTCCAAAATAAGTATTAACAGCATCCCTAAAAGTAACTCCAACTGAGGTGGTCTAGGCAAGGCGGACAGAGTAAGGACGTATACTTTTTCCGTCATGGCAACCGAAACCAGCGGGGTGCTCGCGGGTTCGCTTGTGGGGACCAGCTTAAAAGAAGATTATAACCAGCACCAAAAAGGGCCAGAGCAGAAAGGAAAGCAGCGCCCCTCCTCCCAACACCATGCGCAGCCACTGGTAAAAGGGCGGGGTGTGCGGCAGGGCTTGCGCAAGAATGCCATAAACTGCTGCTACCACGAGCGCCTGCAAGCCCATGCCCAGTACATTGCTCTCCCCACCCGTGAGCAGGCGCCAGAAATAGGGTTGATGATGGGCCAACCAGTAGACGGTGTTGAGATTTTCCGCATAGGAAGGCAAGCGGGCCACAAAAAAGAACAGTACCAAACTAGCCCCTACAAATAAGGTGTAAAAAGCTTTCAACCAACAATCTTTCATGTCAATTTTTGAGTTTACATGATTTTTCATTAGTCAGGAGTGTAGGTTTCTCGCTCAAGTGCGCCAACGTATACCATCAGCCCTGTTACAGAAAGGTGCAGTGGCTGTTGCAGAACTCCTGGTCCCTTTTGCCTCCCGTTCCCAAGCGGCTGCTATCGGCGGTAATAGCTGCGCCAGAAGAACAAAAGCCGCTGCTCTGATAGTGGCTTGGGCAAGGCGATGGCCCG
>CAJYPK010000025.1 GCA_913776615.1 uncultured Hymenobacter sp. | reverse complement strand
GCCCGCTGCACGTGCAGCGGGCGCTTCTCTTTCACAATCAATCTGTCACGCTGAGGAAGGAAGCATCTTATCGCGTCGGGGTAGTCGCCGGGCAAACCTGATAAGATGCTTCCTTCGTCAGCATGACGGGCGGGGAGGGGCGGCGTGGGGAAGGAGACCGCTAGCCCTACACTACCACGTTGACCATGCGGCCGGGCACTACCACCACTTTCTTGGGCGTTTTGCCCTCGGCGAAGCGGGCGAGGAAGTCGGAGGCCAGCACGGCGGCTTCGATTTCGGCGGTGGTGGCGGTGGCGGCAAACTGCCGCTGCTCGCGCACCTTGCCGTTGATGGCCACGGGGTAGGTCACGTTGGCTTCCACCAAGAACTCTTCGCGGAACTCGGGGTAGGCGGCGAAGCTGATGCTCTCGGCGTGGCCCAACTCGTGCCACAGCTCCTCGGCCAGGTGCGGGGCGAAGGGCGAGAGCAGCACCACGAGCGGCTCCAGGATGGCCCGCTTGCGGGTGCCGAGGGCGGTGAGCTCGTTCACGGCAATCATGAAGGTGCTCACGCTGGTGTTGAAGCTGAACTTCTCGATGTCCTGCGCCACCTTCTGAATGACGCGGTGCAGCGTCTTGAGCTCGGCGGGGCTGGCGGCCTCGTCGGTCACGGCCAGCGCCCCATCCTCGGGGTGGAAAAGCCGCCAGAACTTCTTGAGGAACGTAGCCACGCCGCTGATGCCGTTGGTATTCCAGGGCTTGTACTGCTCCAGCGGCCCGAGAAACATTTCGTAGAGACGCAGGGCGTCCGCGCCGTACTGAGCCACCAAAACGTCCGGGTTTACGACGTTGAATTTATTCTTCGACATCTTCTCCACTTCCCAGCCGCAGAGGTAGGTGCCGTTATCTTCTAGGATAAATTCTGCGTCAGCAAACTCAGGCCGCCATTTTTTGAAAGCCTCGGTGTCGAGCACATCATTGTGAATGATGCTTACATCGGCGTGCAAAGCCGTGGTTTCGTAATCATCTTTCTTGGAAAGCGTGACGAACTTATTGGTGCCGTTGATACGATACACAAAATTCGACCGCCCCAAAATCATCCCCTGATTGATCAGCTTCTGAAACGGCTCATTGGCCGTAACCAGCCCCAAATCCTTCAGGAACAGGTACCAGAAGCGGGAGTAGAGCAGGTGGCCGGTGGCGTGCTCGGCCCCGCCCATGTAGAGGTCAACCTGGCCCCAGTACTTCTCCACGTCTTCGCCCACGAAGCGGTCGGCGTTGTGCGGGTCCATGTAGCGGAGGTAGTACCAGCTGGAGCCGGCCCAGCCGGGCATGGTGCTCAGCTCGAATTCGTACTGGCCCTTGTATTTCCAGTCCTTGGCACGGCCCAGGGGCGGCTCGCCGGTTTCGGTGGGCTTGTACTCGTCGATTTCGGGGAGCACGAGCGGCAGGTCGGCCTCGGCCACGCCGTAGGCGGTGCCGTCCTTGTAATAAATCGGAATGGGCTCGCCCCAGTAGCGCTGCCGGCCGAAGATGGCGTCGCGCAGGCGGAAATTCACCTTGCCCTTGCCCAAGCCCTTCTCTTCGAGGAAGGCGATGAGCTTGGCCGTGGCCTCCTTGTAGGTGAGGCCGTCGATGATGCCCGAGTTGATGTAGCGGCCCTCCTTGGTGGGGTCGGCCTGCTGGTCGATGCCCTGCTGCGCATCCGTCACCTGGATGATGGGTAGGTCGAAATGCTTGGCAAAGAGGTAGTCGCGCTGGTCGCCGCTGGGCACGGCCATGACGGCCCCGGTGCCGTAGCCCGCCAGCACGTAGTCGGCCAGCCAGATGGGCACGGGCGTGCCATCGACGGGGTTCTGGGCATAGGCACCCGTAAACACGCCCGATACGGTCTTAACGTCGGCCATGCGGTCGCGCTCCGAGCGGCGCTTGGTGGCGGCGATGTACTCGTCCACGGCCGCGCGCTGGGCGGGCGTGGTGATGACGTCCACCAGCTCGTGCTCGGGGGCCAGCACCAGGAAGGTAGCCCCGTAAATGGTATCGACGCGGGTGGTATAGACCTTGATTTCAGTGCCCTCATGGCCCTGCACCGGGAACGTAACCTCGGCCCCGATGCTCTTGCCAATCCAGTTGCGCTGCATCTCCTTCACGGCGTCGGGCCAGTCGAGGGTATCGAGGCCCGCCAGCAGGCGGTCGGCGTAGGCCGTGATGCGCAGGTTCCACTGCGGCATGAGGCGGCGCTCCACGGGGTATCCGCCGCGCTCCGAGAGGCCGTCTTTCACCTCGTCGTTGGAGAGCACGGTGCCCAGGGCGGCGCACCAGTTCACGTAGGTATCTTGCTGATACGCCAGGCGGTAGGGGAGCAGGGCGGCGAGCTTCTGCTTCTCGCTCATCATCTGCCACTGGCCGGCCGTGAAGGCGTGGCGCTCCTCGTCGTCGCCGGCGGCGCGGATGCCTTCGCTGCCGCTTTCTACAAACTTGGCGATGAGCGCGCTGATGGGCTCGGCCCGGTCGGTATCGAGGTTGTACCAGCTATTGAACAGCTTGAGGAAAATCCACTGCGTCCACTTGTAGTAGCTGGGGTCGGAGGTGCGCACCTCGCGGTCCCAGTCGTAGCTGAAGCCCAGCTGCTGGAGCTGCCGGATGTAGGTTTCGATGTTCTTCTCGGTGGTCACGGCCGGGTGCTGGCCGGTCTGGATGGCGTACTGCTCGGCGGGCAGGCCAAACGAGTCGAAGCCCATGGGGTGCAGCACGTTGCGCCCTTGCAGGCGCTGGTAGCGCGATACGATGTCGGAGGCAATGTAGCCCAGCGGGTGGCCGACGTGCAGCCCCGCCCCCGAGGGGTACGGAAACATGTCGAGCACGTAGTATTTGGGCTTGTCAGAATTATTATCGGCGCGGAACGTGTGGTGCTGCTGCCAGTGGGCTTGCCACTTCTTTTCAATCTCTTGCGGGCGGTAGGCGGGCATTTGCTGGGCTAGTTGAATCGCGCAAAGGTAAGAAAAGCGTAGCACGGACTTTTAGTTCGCTCGCAAGGGTGGTGAAAGTCATCGGCTATTATGCTTTTTACCAGGTGTTCGCTGTAATTGCTGCGGACTGAAAGTTCGCGCTACATTTGCCGCACTGTGCGGTAGTCTCCCGCCGCCACGGCATCGCTTTTCGGCTTCGGCCAAAACGAGCGAAGCCCGTGGTTGGCAGACCACGGGCTTCGAAGTGGGTGCTTTTTTCCTCCTACATTCTGAAACCGATGGAGAAAAAACCAAACAGCGGCGGTGATTACGTGGTAATTACCGTCAGGCTCCCGACTAAGCTGTTGATGCAGCTCGGTCGCTGGGTACTGGTAGCCAGCAGCCTCTACGTGCTGCTGAACAAGTAACCGATAGCCGGCAGGGAGGGTGTGCAGCCCTTCCTGCTTGGGCTGCTAACTGAGTTCAGCCGCCGGGAGTTGCGCAAAGATGCGAAACTTTCCGGGAAAATACCTGGGCTAGTGCGCCGCCAGCGCGGCACTGGGCTGGCTGGCCAGGGCCCGCAGGCTGTCGGCCAGCAACTGGTAAGAATAGATGCGGGCCTCCTGGTCGAAGATATTAGACACGGCCATCAGCTCATCGACCTGCGTTTCGGCAATAAACTCTTGCAAATCCTGCTGAAGCGTAGCCGGGCTGCCCACGAAGGAATAGGCGAGCATCTGCTGCACCGCCTGCTGGCCGCCGGGCACCCAGAGCGGGCGCATCGACTCGACGGGTGGCGGCAGCGGGGCCGGTACGCCCGTCACCACGCTCTGCATAAACTGCTGGAGCGAGGTGGAGAGGTAGGCGGCGTGCGCGTCGGTATCGGCCGCAATCACGTTGACGCAGGCGATGACGTAGGGCCGGGCCAGCGCCGCCGAGGGCCGGAAGTTCTGCCGATAAATCTCCAGCGCGGGCAGCAGCTGGCCGGGCGCAAAGTGGCTGGCAAAGGCGTAGGGCAGGCCCAGCGCGGCGGCCAGGTAGGCGCTGTCGGTACTGGAGCCCAGCACGTAGATCGGAATGTCCAGCCCCTCGCCGGGGATGGCCCGCACGGGCGCGGTGCTATTGGCGGCCGAGAAATAGGTTTGCAACTGCTGGATGTCGCGCGGGAAATCCTGCGCCCCGCCCAGGCGGCTGCCCCGGATGGCCTGCGCCGTGCGCTGGTCCGAGCCGGGGGCGCGGCCCAGGCCCAGGTCGATGCGGCCGGGGTAGAGCGAGG
Source organism: uncultured Hymenobacter sp. (assembly GCA_913776615.1). Lineage (GTDB taxonomy): Bacteria > Bacteroidota > Bacteroidia > Cytophagales > Hymenobacteraceae > Hymenobacter. The sequence goes on along the minus strand of CAJYPK010000025.1, from coordinate 99,947 downwards.
CCAGCGTGCCCAGTTGCTCGGCCACTACCAGCGGGGCGTGGTTGGGTAGCATGATGCCGCCCGAGCCCACCCGCAGCGTGGTAGTGCCGCCCGCAATGTAACCAATCAGTACCACCGGCGCGGAGCTGGCCACGCTGGCCATGTTGTGGTGCTCCGACAGCCAGTAACGGGTGTAGCCCTGCCGCTCCACGGCCTGGGCCAGGCGCAGGCTGTTGCGAAAAGTATCGGTAGGGGTGCCCCCGGCCAGGATGGGCGCGAGGTCCAGCACGGAAAAGGCGACCGATTTGAGAGAATCTGCCATAAAAATCGCACAAGGAATAGAATACCTATCAACCACGAGCGCGGGCTAAAAGTTGGCGCGGGGCCAACGGATGCGCTTCGCGCTGGCTGGCAATTGCTATTGATAACCTGCACAATACGCAGTTGCCCAAGCTCAGCGGTACGACCGCTGGGCGGCGCGGGCAAGCTGCGCCGTCAGCCGTTGCTAACACCGTGGGATAATTGATTTTTGAAATAGTCCAACTATTTGAACTGGCAGGAGTAAAACCCAGGCATTCATCTTTCACTTCACCCTTCCTAAATCTCTCTAATGTCCTTTTCCTTTTTTACCAAGCACCGCGTGGCGGTGCAGGCTGTGGCCGGCCTCGTCGCCGTGGCCAGCCTGAGCCAGTGCGGCATTCACGAACAAGTGCAGCAAGCCAAAGCATTTAAGAACGTAGACGTGCGCTTGGCCTCCATCGACCAGGCCACCGTGGGCGGTGTCAACGTGCTCAACCTGCGGCAGGCCGGCGACCTCGGCACCGCCGAGCGGGCGCTGCTGGCCGCCGCCGCCACCGCCGGCAACCTGCCCCTGCGCATGCGCGTGAACCTGGAGTTCCGCAACCCCAACGACGAGACGGCTGCCCTCAACGAGTTTGACTACCTGGCCTATATCGACGGCAAAGAGGTAGCCAAGGGACGCACTACCCAGCGCATCGAAGTGCCCGCCAACGGCGGCGTTACCACGGCCCCGGTGATGGTAGAAAGCAACCTGCGCGACGCCTTTGGCCAGCAAACGGGGCAGAGCCTGGCCGATTTCGCGCTGGGCCTCACCGACCGCGACCGCCAGCCGCTGCGCTTTACCCTCAAGATTAAGCCCACCTTTATCACCAACAGCGGCAAGCGCATTTCGCCTCCCGGCTACTCCACGGTTGAAAAGGAGTTTACCGCCGCCCAGGCCCTCGATGCCGTAACCCGCGACGCGGCTACCCCGCCGCCGCCCCCGCCCGCGCCCCAGCCGGGTACCGGTACGCCGCCCCCGCCGCCGCCCGCTCCCCGTCCCTAAGCTTCGGCTAGGCTCTCGTTTTGGGTAGCCAACGCGCGGAACGATTAGCAGTAAAGAAGCCCGGTTAGGTTCTAGCCGGGCTTCTTTATGAGTGATAGGATCGGAGAGCAATTCTCAGCTCAGCGTACATGTGTAAAATGACCAAGAGCGGTTGGTGCCTGCTGATTGCTTAATTGGACTGTAACACCAAGCTCCAGCTTGGTGAAGCGGTAGGACGCGCCCACCGAACGCCTCACCAAGCTGGAGCTTGGTGTTACAGCTCCGATACAAAAGTGGCGTATGCTCGTTTGGGAAATGCATTAAAAATAATAAATGAGTTTTACTCTGCTGAGCTTGGCGAAGCATTTTACTCGCTTCATTCGACGGTGCGGTAGAGATGCTTCGGCAAGCTCAGCATGACAGACGTTTTGAGTAGGGAGACTTTCTAAACAGCTTCAATAAAAAAGCCCGGCCAATACATTGGCTGGGCTTTTTTAGAATGGTAATGATCCGAATAAGAAACGCATCTATTTGCTGCCGAAACTACTCGGCCACGAGAACCGAGTGCGGCGCGGCGCGCCGGCCGCCGAAGGCAGCAGCGGCGGCACCCAGGCCCAGGCCGAGGGCGGCCAGCAGAGCGGCTTTTGAGAGGGCAGCGGCGGCTTTGTCGCCGGCCTCGCGGGCGGCGGCTTCGGCCTTTACTTTGGCTTCGGCCAGTTTAGCCTGGGCTTGCTTAGCCGTGTTAATCCAGTTGTCGACAATCTGTTCCGACTCGGCGCGGCTCTTGCCAGTGCGCTTCATCACCACGTTCACGGCCGCGTCGCGGTCGGCGGCGTTGCCGATGCCGCGGGCCTGATCGCCGAGACGGTCGATGAGCTCGTCAAAGTTATCGTCGGCGGCCTGGGGGTTGGCGGCGCTGCGGCCGGCTTCGTCCTTGGCGCTGCGGCCGGCGGTTTTAGCCTGGCGCTCCAGGTTTTCGGGGCTCAGCTCGGATTTGCCGGTCTGGCGCAGCAGCAGGCGGGCCTCGCGCTTCACGTCTTCGAGGTCGATACCGCGCTCTTTCAACTCGCCTTTAATGGCCTCGCCAGCTTTGGGGGCGACGGCGGCAATGCCGCTGCCCACGCCCGAGAGGGCCCGGCCAGCCACGCCCGTCACGCCGCCGATGATGCGGCCCACGGCCGTGGTGAGCAGGTAAAACGTGAGCAGCGTCACGACCGACCAAGTGAGCAGGCCGTGCAGCATGCCATCGGTGGGGCGGGGCATGCCAGCCAGGCGGCTGGCCACGGTAGCGCCCAGGTACAGCGAAGCTAGCATGCTCACCACCCACCAGATAGCCGCGCCGGTGCCGATGCCCGCCACCGGGTTTTGCTCGGTGAGGGGGTCGATGGTGCCCAGCCCGATGCCGAGGCCCAACAGGCTAAGTGCCAGCTGTACAACCAGGGCCAGCACGGCCCCGGCAAAAACGGCGCCCCAGGAGATACGCTTGGTGATAGCTACCGGGGTAGCGGTAGTCGGATAAAATTCGGTGTCTGTGGAAATAGCCATAAGCTTAGGAAGGGAAATGTAGTGACTAGCGAGTAGCCGGTGTTTGGTAGAAAAACAAGACAGAATTATCTTGTCAGGTGCCCCGTTTACGGCGATAAGCTGGACGGGTTGACTAAACAGAAGCCAGAAACCAGTTGCGCAAGCCGCTGGCTGAGTATTGGGTAGCTTAGTTTGACGGAACTCCTGAAGCCGACGTCGCCGCCTGGCAGGCTAGCCCGTAGTGCTGGCTGCGTATTGGACGTGAGGCCGATGCGGCTGACTAGCCCGGTTGCCAGGGGCGGCGCCCACGCCCGTCCGGCAAGGCCCCGTGCCGCCTACTTCCGCCCCGAGTGTAAATTTGAGGTTCTAAGCTGAACCCGTGGCCCGCATCCCGAAAGAAACCGTTGACCAGATTATCCATACCGCCGACATTCTGGAGGTGGTGGGCGACTACGTGCAGCTCAAGCGCAAGGGCGGCCAGAACTACTGGGCCTGCTGCCCGTTTCACAACGAAAAGTCACCCTCGTTCTCGGTAAACCCGGCCAAGGGCCTCTACAAATGCTTCGGCTGCGGCAAGGCCGGCGGTGTCATCCAGTTTGTGATGGATATCGAGGGCAGTAGCTACCCCGAGGCCCTGCGCGCCCTGGCCAAAAAGTACGGCGTGGCCGTGCCTGAGGAAGAAGAGCGCACTCCTGAGGAGCAACTGGCCCAAAACGAGCGCGACTCGCAGTACATCGTATCCAATTGGGCCAAAGATTACTACCACGGTCTGCTGCTGAATTCGGAAGAGGGAATGAGCATCGGCTACGGCTACCTCCGGGAGCGCGGCCTAAACCTGACGACCATCCAGACCTTCGAGCTTGGCTATTCGCTCGACCAGTTTGAGGGGCTGATGAAGGCCGCTACCACGGCCGGCTACCAGCTCAAGTATCTCGAAAAAACGGGGCTCGTGGTGAAGCGCGAAGACGACCAGGGCCGCGACACCGGCCGGCGCTACGACCGCTTCCGGGGCCGCGTGATGTTCCCGATTCACAACGTGAGCGGGCGCGTGGTGGGCTTCGGGGCGCGCACCCTGAAGCGCGACGACAAGATGGCGAAGTACCTCAACTCGCCCGAGTCGGACATCTACCACAAGTCGGACGTGCTCTACGGCTTGTTTCAGGCCCGGCAGACCATCCGGCACGAAGAGCTGTGCTACCTTGTGGAGGGCTACCTCGACGTGCTGAGCCTGCACCAGGGCGGCATTAAAAACGTGGTGGCCTCGTCGGGCACCTCGCTTACCGAGGGCCAGATTCGCCTCATTAAGCGCTACACCGACAACGTGACGGTGCTCTACGACGGCGACGCGGCTGGCATCAAGGCCAGCCTGCGCGGCATCGACCTGCTGCTCGAAGGCGGCCTCAACGTGCGCGTGGTGCTGTTTCCCGACGGCGACGACCCCGACTCCTACATCCGCAAGGTGGGCGACCAGCGCTTTGCCGACTACATCGAAAGTCAGAGCCAGGATTTTATCGCCTTCAAAACCACGCTCGTGGCCCGCGAGGCCAGCCAGGACCCGGTGAAGAAGGCGGCGGCCATCCGGGAAGTGCTGCAAAGTATTGCCAAGGTGCCCGACGGCCTCAAGCGGCAGGTGTTCTTGCAGCAGACCGCGGTGGCGTTCGGCTTTGAGGAGCAGGTGATTATCACGGAGTACAACAAGCTGCTCAAAACTGGCACGCCCACCAAGGCGCGCCCCGAAGAAGCTCGCGAGTCTCGTCCGGCTAGCCCCGCTACTTCCCCGGCCGCGGCACCCGCCCGCGCCTTCACCCCCGAGGAAGAAGCCGAAATGGCCATGTATGGCGTGTCGAGCGGCTCGGAGGCTGAGGCCACGGCCGGCCTGCACCCCGGCAGCAGCCTCAACGCCGACCCCAACGAGCTGCCCGCCCCGCTCGACGTGCTGATGCAGTGCGAGCAGGCCGTGCTGCGCCTGCTGGTGCTCTACGGTCCGCACGAGGTGCAGCCCGAGGTATCGGTGGCGCACTACCTGCTCAGCCAGCTTGACGGCACGCCGCTGCGCACGCCACTCTACGCCCGGCTGTGGGGCGAGTGCCGCGAGCAGTTTTTGCAGGGCCAGTTGCCCGATCTGCGCCTGCTGGCTCACCATGAAGACGCGGGCATTCGCTCACTGCTGGCCGACTTTGCCACCGAGCGCTACGACCTCAGCCCCAACTGGCGCATCAAGGATATTTACGTGCCCACCGAGCTGAATCTCATTCAGCTGGCCTGCGATAACGCCATTCTGCGCCTCAACAAGTGCCACGTGCAGCGCGAGCGCCAGCAATGCCTGGCCCAGCTGCAAGACCCGCGCCTCGACCAGAACGAGCAGCTCAACGCCTTGCTACGCTACAATGAGCTGACGAAGCTCGATGGCCAGCTGGCGCAAATGCTGGGGACGGTGGTGGCGCGTAATGCGTAAGGCTTGCTCTTGTCTCTTGTCATTGCGGGCGCAGCGAAGCAATCGCATCAGAACAGCGACGCTCGGCAGGTGCGATTGCTTCGCTACGCTCGCAATGACAACGGCTTACCAGACCCAATAAATGCTCAAACAAGTAAACCTCTCTCGCCTGTGGCTGGCCCTGGGGCTGCTGGCCTTCAGCTTCGCGGTGGGCGTGGGCGGCTTCATGCTGCTCGAAAACTACCCGTTTATCGATGCCTTCTACATGACGGTCATCACGGCCTCGACGGTAGGTTTCGGCGAGGTGCACCCGCTGTCCGACGTGGGCCGGGTGTTCGTATCGTTTTACATTCTGTTCAACCTCTTGGTGGTGGCCTACCTCGTGTCGGTACTCACCACCTACATCTTTGATGGCGAGCTGCGCCACCTCTTTCGCATGATTCGCGCCGACCAGGAAATCCGAAGCTTTCGCGACCACGTCATTGTCTGCGGCTTCGGGCGCAATGGCTACAAGGCCTACGACGAGCTGCGCCACAGCGGCACCCGCGCCGTGGTGGTGGAGCAAAGCCAGCAGCTACTCACCGCCGCCACCGAGGCCGTGGGCCACCAGATTCCGTCCGTGCTCGGCGATGCTACCACCGAGGCCACGCTCCGGCAGGCGGGCATCGAGCGCGCCCGGGCCCTCATCACGGCCCTGCCCAAAGACGCCGACAACGTATTCGTGGCCCTCACCGCCCGCGAGCTTAATCCCCAGCTCATTATCATTGCCCGGGCCAGCGCCCGCAGCAGCGTGAGCAAGCTGCTCTCGGCCGGGGCCAACTCGGTGGTGATGCCCGATGAAATCGGCGGCTCGCACATGGCCAACCTCATCATCCGCCCCGAGGTTATCCGCTTTCTCGACATGATTTCGGGCCTCGACCCCAACAAGCTGCGCCTTGAGGAGCTGCCCTACCACGAGCTCAAGCCCGCCCTGCGCGGTCAGAGCATCCGCGAGCTCGACGTGCGCTCGCGCACCGGGGCCACAATCATTGCCCTGCGCCGGGGCCAAGGCGGCGAGCTCGAAGTAAGCCCCGCCGCCGACTACCGCACCGCCGCCGGCGACGTGCTACTCGTGCTCGGTAACGAGGCCCAGATCCGGGCGCTGCACCAGCAGTTCAAATAAACGTAAATAACTAATAGTGAGCGATCCGGCTTTCTGAACTCGCCGTGATTAAAGCGGCTCCGTCGCCGAGCTTGCCGCCGCAGCGGGCTTGCTTCGTTGTTTTGCAGAAAAAAGACTATTTCCGGCGGGCGGCTGCGGCAAGCCCTGCCGGGTAAGCACTTCTACTTAGCTGCTACTTTGAAAGCAACTCTGCCCTTACTACCATAAAATGCACATTCTCCAAGTAAGCCCGCGCGTGCCGTTTCCTTTGCACGACGGCGGGGCCATCGGGATTTACAACATTACCAAGGGATTGCTCGCGGCCGGGCACCGCGTAACGATGCTCGCCATCAATACTCCCAAGCACCACCAGCCGGCCGACGTGCTCGACCACCTGGGGCCAAATTTTCGGCTCGTGACGGTGGACGTAGATACCAACCTCAAGCCGCTCAAGGCGCTGCGCAACCTGCTGTTTTCGCGCCAGCCCTACAACGTGGAGCGGTTCGTGAGCAACGATTTCTTCGGCAAGCTGGCGACGCTGCTGGCAGAGGAGAAGTTCGATATTCTCCAGTTTGAGGGAACGTTCGTGGCGCCTTACCTACCGCTGCTCCGCCAGAAGCTACAGGGCGCCAATGCGTTCTTGCCGCCCACGATAGTGCGGGCGCACAACATCGAATACGTGATCTGGGAGCGCCTGGCCGCTGGCGAGCAACACCCGCTGAAGCGCTGGTACCTACAGCATCTGGCGTCGCGCCTCCGCCGCTTCGAGCAGGAACACCTGCCGCACTTCGACGCCGTGGCCGCCATTACGGAGGAGGATAAAAGCCGCCTGCTTGAGCTGGGCTGCCGCCAGCCTATGGCCCTGGTACCGGCCGCCGTGGAAATGGCTTCCTTCCAGCCCGATCCCAGCGTGAAAGCCCAGCCGCGCACCGTATTCATGATTGGCTCGCTCAACTGGCTGCCCAATCTCGAAGGACTCGACTGGCTGCTGCGCGAGGTGTGGCCCACCATCAACGCCGAGCTGCCCGAGCTGGAGCTGCACGTGGCGGGCACTGGCACGCCGCCCCACCTGCTGACTCCGCGCTCCGATAATGTGTTCATGCACGGCTTCGTCGATTCGGCGGCGGCCTTCATGCGGCAGTACGACCTCATGCTGGTGCCACTGCTGAGCGGCGGCGGTATGCGCGTCAAAATCATCGAAGGCATGGCCTTGGGCAAGTGCATGTTGAGTACTACCATCGGGGCCGAGGGCATTGCCGTGCGCGATGGCCACGACATCGTGCTGCGCGATGACGCGGCGGCCTGGCAGCAGGCCTTGCGCGACTACTACCACGGCCACCTGCCGGTGGCCGTCATCGGGGCCGCCGCCGCCACCACCGCCGCCGAAGTCTACGACAACCGCCGCGTCACCCAGCGCTTCGAAACCTTGTACGAGTCGGTGAAATAGTGAGATGGCGAGTGGTGAGGTGGTGAAATAGCGAGGTGGTGAAATGGTGTGGGGGCCGAGCAGTATTGCGGGATGACTTAATACCTCACCACTTCACCACCTCGCTATCTCACCACTTCACCACTCACCATTTCACCACTCGCCATCTCACCGCCCCGCCGCCTCTACCTTTGCAGCGCGCATGAAAATTCTGGTTCTACTTTCCCGCTTTCCGTATCCGCTCGATAAGGGCGACAAACTGCGGGCCTACCACCAACTGCGCTACCTGGCCGGGCAGGGGCATGAGATCTGTTTGCTGGCTCTGAGCGACGAGCCGGTGAGCCCCGAGGCCCTGGCGACCGTAGCCCCGCTGTGCCGGGGTGGCCTGCACGTGCACCGGCTGAGTCGGGTGGCGCGCGGCCGGGGCCTGCTGCGGGCGCTGGCTACCGCTGGGCAGCCCTTGCAAGTTGGCTATTTCTACGAAAAAGCGGCCCAGCGTCTGGTCGATAAGCTGGTGGCGGAGTTCCGGCCCGACCACGTATACTGCCAGCTCATTCGCATGGCCGAGTACCTGCGACCCTACGCCGGGCTGCGGCCCATGACGCTCGACTACATGGACGTTTTCTCGGCCGGTATGGCGCGGCGCGTGGCTACCGGAGCCGCCTGGCAGCGCCCGGTACTGGCCCTGGAGGCAGGCCGCCTGGCCGCCTACGAAGCGGAGGCCTTCGGCTGGTTTCGGCACCACACCATTATCAGCGACCAAGACCGGCAACTCATTCAACACCCCGCCAAGGGGAGCATTGCGCTCGTGCTCAACGGTATCGGGCTCGACCACTTTCAGCCCCAGCCCCAGACTGCCAAGACGCACGACCTGCTGTTTTGCGGTAATATGAGCTACCACCCCAACGTAGACGCGGCCTGCTGGCTGGCCGAGGAAATCCTGCCCCTGGTGCAGCGCCAGTTCCCCACCGCCAGCCTGCTGGTGGCCGGGACCACGCCCGCCCCCCGCGTGCAGGCCCTGGCCCGCCGCCCCGGCGTAACGGTGAGCGGCTGGCTGCCCGACATTCGCACGGCCTACGCCCAGGCCCGCGTGTTCGTGGCACCCATGCGGGTGGGAACCGGCTTGCAAAACAAGCTGCTGGAGGCCATGGCCATGCAGCTGCCCTGCGTAACTACCCCGCTGGCCAACAATGCCCTGCGCGGAACACCCGGCCAGCACCTGTTGGTGGCTGAGGGCGCGCCCGATCTGGCGGCCGCCATTACCAGCCTGCTGGCCGACGAGGCCGAGGCCGCTCGCCTGGCGGCCGCCGGGCGCACCTTCGTGGCCGAACACTACGATTGGGCCGCCGCCACCGGCAAGCTGGAGAACTTGTTGCGGGATAATTGTTAGTACACCCATACCACCAACAACGTCGGGCGGAGCTGGCCCAACTAGCTCGCCAAGGCGTGCGGCTGCGGCCGGCGCCACCCGACGCCCGGAAGTAGCATTCCCTTAAGAATCCCATGCTAGACACCATTGAATCCGCCATCGAAGACATCCGTGCGGGCAAAGTCGTTATTGTAGTTGATGACGAAGACCGCGAGAATGAGGGCGACTTTATCTGCGCGGCCCGCTCGGCCACGCCCGAGGTTATCAACTTTATGGCTACCCACGGGCGTGGGCTCGTGTGCGCGCCCATCACGGCCGAGCGCTGCGACGAGCTGGGCCTCGACCTGATGGTGGGTCGCAACACGGCTCTGCACGCTACGCCCTTCACGGTGAGCGTCGATTTGCTCACCAACGGCGTGACGACCGGCATCTCGGCTTCCGACCGCTCCAAGACCATCCTGGCGCTTATCGACCCCGCCACCAAGCCCGAAGACCTGGGCAAGCCGGGCCACATTTTCCCGCTCAAGGCTCGTAAGGAGGGCGTGCTGCGCCGCGCCGGCCACACCGAGGCGGCCGTGGACCTGGCTCGCCTGGCGGGCTTCGAGCCGGCCGGCGTGCTGGTCGAAATCCTGAAGGAAGACGGTGAGATGGCCCGCCTGCCCGACTTAGAGCAGGTAGCCAAGCGCTGGGACCTGAAGCTGATTTCGGTGCAGGACCTCATCAAGTACCGGCTGGCCCAGGAAAGTCTCATCCAGCGCGAAATCACGGTGAAGATGCCCACGGCCTACGGCGACTTCGACCTCTACGCCTACACCCAGCGCTCCAACGGGGCCCAGCACCTGGCCCTGGTGAAGGGTGATATCTCGGGGCCCGAGCCGGTGCTGATTCGGGTGCATAGCTCGTGCGTGACCGGCGACATCTTCGGCTCGTGCCGCTGCGACTGCGGTCCCCAGCTGCACCGGGCGATGGAACAAATTGAGCGCGAGGGCCGGGGCGTACTCGTGTACATGAACCAGGAGGGCCGGGGTATCGGCCTGCTCAACAAGCTGCGGGCCTACAAGCTGCAGGAGCAGGGCCGCGACACCGTGCAGGCCAACGAAGACCTGGGCTTCCGGGGCGACGAGCGCGACTACGGCGTGGGCGCGGCCATCATCCGCGACCTGGGCCTGCGCGAGTTGCGCCTGCTCACCAACAACCCTCGCAAGCGCACCGGCCTCAACGCCTACGGCATCGAAATCGTGGACACCGTGCCCATCGAAATCGCCCCCAACCAGCACAATCAAATGTACCTCACCACCAAGCGCGACAAGCTGGGCCACGCCATTCTGCAAAAAATGACGCCCGACCCGGCCGCGTAGGTTAGCCCCCGCCAGCTGCCCGCCCCAAAAAGAAAGGCCGCCCAACCCGGGCGGCCTTTCTTTTTGGGGCGGGCAGCTGGCCGAGCAAACAGCGTAGCTTATTTTGTGCCATGAAGAAAATGCTAGGCTCTTGCGCGCTGCTAGCCTTGCTGGGCGGCCCTGTTTTCACCGCCAGTGCCCAGTCGGCCGCTCGCCCGGCTCCTACGGCGGCCGAGCTGAAGAAAAACCTGGCGGCCATCGGCGAAGGCACCGAAGAAACCATTGGGGGTCTGGCCGATGAAACCGCCCGCCGGCTGGCCATTTTTCTGAAAACGCACGACTTGACGGCCGCCCAGGCCGAGCAAATAGGCTTGGAGCCACCGGTCGTGTCCGGCGATGCGCATCTCAGGGTATATACCATCGGGTACGCATCGGGCGGCACGCGCGGTACCGTGCACATCCCGGTAGTGCAGTGGAAGAGCGCAACAGGCCAGCTCGGGGCCTATCGGCTGCACGAAGAGTGCGATTTTACGGAGGTGCACAAGCTGGCTAGCCCCGGCCGAATGCTTTACCTGCTGCTGGGCCAGGAAGAAGGCGACATGAATGCCATGAAGAGCGAGGCACGGGTAGTAGAGCTGAAGGGAAACTACTTGCTACTCGACGAAGCGGCTTTTGGCAGCTATACGCCCCTAGTGCTGAGCAACGTCGAATTGTCGTTTGAGAACCGCCCGCAGGTTTTAACACTGGATCTGGCCGACCACGACGCCGATGAGCAGGATGATAAGGTGCTGGCGCAGTGGGGCTATCACGGTAAGTTTCCTAAAAGGCCGCTCACCCTGTTTCGGCGCACGTATCCGCCAGAGGTAGCGCATAAAAAATCGGTGGCCAAGATGCTGCGCCTGAAATTTAGCGGCGGGCGCTTCGTGCGGAGCCAGTAAGCTTTGGCAGTGCAGCGTACCGGCCCCCTGCCCGGACAGGGTGACTGGCCTGCGAGACTACGTGTCCAATAGTGCACCCGCTGACCAAGACATAAGTTAGTTGAACTATTTAGGGGCTTAACTGATTATACGGCAGCAGTTCAGTCGCCCTATTTCATTCATGCTCGCTCCTCAGCCCCTACACCAAATTATTTATCACAGCCTGGCTACTGGTGAGGGTATGTCGCCCGAAGCTCTTGCCGATCTGCTACGCCAGGCTCGCGCCTACAACCAAGCCCACCGGCTCACGGGCCTGCTGCTCTACGCCGCCGATACCCAGGAATTTGTACAAGTGCTCGAAGGTCTACAGGCTGAAGTACAGAGCTTGTACGCAAAAATTGCCCGCGACCCGCGTCACAAGCACGCTTTCGTACTGCACGAGGGGCCGGCAGAAACCCGCATGTTTCCCGACTGGCGCATGGGCTTTGCCCCGGCGGCGGCCCACGACCTGCACACTATCACCGGCTATTTGCCTTTGGTAAGCGAGCCGGCTCACCTGCGCCCGCCTGGCCTGGCTGTACACGCCCCCGCGCAACTGCGCCGCTTTCTGGCCGATTTTGCCCGCCCGCTGGCTACGGATGAGTAGCCGGGTGGAAAAACTAAAAAGCGCTTGCCTGTTCGTTGGCAAGCGCTTTTTAGTTTTTCCAGGCAGTGACTAAGCGCCAGATTAGGGGCGGGGCACTGCCCCCAGCCAGCGTAGCACCGGGTAGCGGCGGTAGCCCGGCTCGGCGTAGGGCGAGTGCTGGTACACCCATTCGAGCTGGGCGGGGCCGCTGGCGGCCAGGGCCGGGTCGGCCTTTTTGGCCGCGTCGAGCTGCTGGCGCACGGCGGGGTTTTGGGCGAGAAAATCAGCGGCGAGATCTTCGAACACGTAGTCGGAGTAGTGCTCTTTCTGCTGCAACACGCTGTCGAAAAAGCCCCAGGCAAAGAAGGAATCGGTGGCCTGCGGCTCTAGGGTTTCGACGAGGTAGCGGGCGGCGGGGCCTTGCTCGGCCAGCACGGCCAGGTAGGTGCCGGCCGGGAGGGTGAGGGCCGCCTCGCGGCTGGTACTCAGCCGCGCCTGGCTGTGCAGGTAATGCCCCTCGTAGGGACGGGGGCTGGTTTTATAGTCTTCAAAGCGGTAGGCTTCGGCGGGGCCGGTGAGGGGCTGGGTCAGCTCGCGCAGTACTACGCCGTTGCGGCGCAGGTTGTCGAGCACCTCACCCCAGGCCGCCGGGATGGCGTAGGCCACCGGTGCGGTAGCGCCGGCCGTGGGCCGGGCGTCGTTGTAGAAGGGCACGGGCCGCACGTAAGGCCGGCTGCGGTCGTAATACAGGCGGGGCTGGCCGCTCACGGCGCTGGGTTTGTGCCCGGCCTCGTAGCCCCGAAACTGGAGCGTCCCGCTGGCCGTGTCGCGCCCGGTCCAGGCCAGGGCAAAGCGCGTTTGGGCGGCCAAAGCGCGGTCGGCCTCGGCGCGGGCGGCCAGCAGGGCGGGGGCCTGGGCGGCCACGGTTTGGAGATAAGTCAGGAGTAGGTCGTAGGTAGCCCGCACCCGGGGGCCGAAGGCCTTGAGCATGTGCGTTTCGGGCATGAAGCCGATGCTGTTGAACAACGCCGCGTAGCCGGTGGAGTAGCGCGGGCTTTCGAGAAAGGCGCGCAGGCCGCTCTCGGGCGTCTCCCCCTCAAAATCGACGTAGGGCGTCATCGGCCAGCTTTTTTGGGCCATGCCGGCGTAGAGGGCCGGCAGCAGCTGGCCTTGCAGGTAGGTGCCCAGCGCCGGGGCCAGCTTATCGTGCTGGCTGGGAATGAGCGTGATGGTGTATTGATAATCAGCCCCGTTGGAGGTATGCGTATCCACGAATACTTCGGGCCGCCACCGCTGAAACAGCGCCGCGAAGGAGCGCGCATTGCGCGAATCCTGCTTGACGAAATCGCGGTTCAAATCGAGGTGGCGGGCATTGCCCCGGAAGCCGTAGGCCCGCGGGCCGTTCTGGTTGACGCGGGTGGTGGAGTTGCGGTTCAGCATCCCGTCGATGTTGTAGGCCGGGATGATGACGACCGTAACTTTAGACAGCAGGGCCAGGCTTTTTTTATCGCGCAGCAGGTCGCGGGCCAGCATCATGCTGGCATCAATGCCCTCGGGCTCGCCGGGGTGAATACCGTTTTGAATAAACAAAATGGGCCGGCCCTTGGCCCGGCTGGCGGCGGGCTCGAACGTGCCGTCGGCCGAAAGCACCAGCTCGTGCAGCGGCTGGCCGCTGTCGGTGAGGCCGGCCGTGCGCAGCTGCACGGTGGCCGGGTTGGCCGCCGCCAGCTCCTTGTAAAAGGCCAGGCACTCGGCGTAGGTAGCAGTGGTATTGTGCTGCGGGTCGCGCTCGAAGGGCGTGGTGAGCGGCGGGGTAGGAGCGGGGGCGAGCGTAGCGGCGAGCAGGAGCGAAGCAAATAACATAATGGCGAAGGTCGGCAGAAGGAGGCGACCTTTGCGGCCGTCGTGCGGACTTTATCTCCCGCATTTGCGTAAGCTCAACCATCTCTCACCCGCCGTCTCCAGTCGGAGGCCGCGCTAGCTTTCCTCTCCATTTTGCGCCCCCTCATTCTCATTTCCAACGACGACAGCCTCACGGCCCCCGGCATCGCGCACCTGGTGCGCCTCATGCGCGAGCTGGAGGCCGAAATCGTGGTCGTAGCGCCCGCCAGCCCGCAGTCGGGCATGGGCCACGCCATTACCATCGGCCACCCGTTGCGGCTCGACCAGTCCGACATTTTCGGCGAAGGCGTAACGGCCTACGCCTGCACCGGCACCCCGGCCGACTGCGTCAAAATCGCCAAGCACTACGTGCTGGAAGGCCGCCGCCCCGACCTCGTGGTGTCGGGCATCAACCACGGCTCCAACTCGTCGGTCAACGTGCTGTACTCGGGTACCATGTCGGCGGCCATCGAAGCCGCTATTGAGGGGCTGCCCGCCATCGGCTTCTCGCTGTGCGAGTACGGCGACGCGGCCGATTTTTCGCACGTTGGCCCCTGGGTGCTGGAGATCTGCCGGCAGGCGCTGGCCCACGGCATCCCGGCCGGGACGGCGCTCAACGTCAACATTCCCAAAAACGCGGCCGGCCCCATTCAGGGCATCCGGCTGGCCCGCCAGGCACGGGCCAAGTGGCAGGAAAAATTCGAGCAGCGCCACGATCCGTACCGCCGCCCGTACTACTGGCTGCTGGGCGATTTTGTTAATAAGGACCTGGGCCGCGATACCGACGAAGCCGCGCTGGCCGCGGGCTACGTGTCGGTGGTGCCCTGCCAGTACGACCTCACCAACTACGGTGCCCTGGGCGAGATGGCCGAAGCCTGGCAGCTGGCCTTGCCCGAGGGCGGGCCGGCCGCTACGCCACCCCAGCCCGTGGCCAGCGAAGACTACGGGCCAGCGGCGCAGTAGTGTTGTTAAGCTGTTAGCCATTAGCGGCTGGCTGTTAGCTCTCCTGAACAGGGGCTAACTGCTAGCAGCTACTAGCTAACGGCTAATTTGAACTACGCGCACCTGCCGGTGCTGGCGCGCTACGGCTGGCGTGCGCACGATGCGCGGGGGCCGCAGCTGCGCCGGGCGGGCCGGGCGGTCACGCAGAGAACACACGTAATGATGCTGATGATGTGCGCCGTGTCCATCCGGTGTCACCAGCAGCGCCAGCAGCAGCAAGCTTCCCCCAATTATCGGCATTTTCATAGAGCATACAGATTCTATTTAAAGATAGAACGCTGACCGTGAAGGCTTAATGAATAGCCAAGACAGTGGTGGTACACTTGCTTAGTCGTTGTTGAGCCAGCCCTTGCGCCAGAAATAGTACAGCTGAATGCACACGATGAGCAGCAGCACGCACAGCAAAACCGGGTAGCCGACCGGCGAATACAGCTCGGGCATGTTGAGCGGCAGTACGTGGCCGTGCGCATCCTCGTGCTGAAAGTTCATGCCGTAGAGGCCCACCACGAAGCTGAGCGGAATGAAGATGGAGCTGATGATGGTCAGCACCTTCATTACCTCGTTCATGCGGTTGCTCTGATCGGAGAGGAAGAGGTCGGCCAGCGAGGAAATATTGTCGCGGTAGCTCTCGGCCAGGTCGAGGGCCTGAATGGCGTGGTCGTAGGCGTCGCGGTAATACACCTTGATTTCCTCGGGCACTATCTCGTCGGGCAGGCGCAGGATTTCCGACATCTTATCGCGCTCCGGGTACACGAGGCGGCGGAAGCGCACCACGTCCTTCTTCACGCGCAGGATGCGGGCCAGCAGGCGCTTCTGACTTTTCTCGGCGAAGATGCAGGTTTCCAGTTCCTCGATATAGTCGCCGATGGCCGCCATCGTCGGGTAATAATGGTCGAGCACCACGTCGGTGAGCGCGTAGGCCAGGTAGCTCACCGAGCGGCGGCGCAACTGGCTGAAATTGGCCCGGATGCGATTGCGCAGGACTTCCAGGCAGTCATCATAGTCGTCCTGAAACGAAAGCACGTAGTTCGGCCCGGTGAAGAGGGAAAGCTGGTCGTCGTGCACCGTCAGCTCGGCCGTGAAGTCGGTCATGCGCGACACCAGGAAGAGCCGGTTGTCGTCGAATACTTCCACCTTGGCCCGCTGGTAGTCGCCCAGCACGTCTTCCATTTGCAGCGGGTGCAGGCCAAAATCCTGCATAATGCGCTCCATCAGGGGTAGATCGTCGTAGCCGCGCACGTCTACCCAATGTTTCAGGTCGGGGTGCTCGCGCAGGAAGGCCAGCAGCTCGTCGTAGCGGTCGGTGTACTCGGCCTCGGTAAACGATTTTTCGTCGTACGACATCAGAAAGAGCCTGGGCTTGAGCGAGTCGGCGTTGATGCTCAGCGTGCCGGGGCGCAGGCCCACGTTTTGAAGCAGCGCCTGGCGGCGGGCTTCGCGGTCGGGGTTGGGCGGCAGGGGCGGGAGGCCAGGCGCAGTCGGGCGGGTGCGGGGCGGCGAGTCGGTGAAACTCATGGTGGGCAAATAGCGAAAAGGAGCGGAAACCACCGCAAGATTAGGGTAAAAGAATGCGTACCGGCCAGTGCCGTACTTTGCCCGGCTCGTCAGACTCTGTGAAAGCCATTCCTCACCTTCCTTCCCTGCCCGGCTGGGCCGTATACGCCGCCGCCGCCCCGGCCGGTCAACCACCCGCCGGGCCGCGCCGGCCGCTGGCCTTCGCCCCCTGGCTCTACCTGGAGCCTGCCCACCAGGCCTTGCAGGCGCACGGCCAGCCCGTGCACAGCTTTTTCCTGGAAAGCGAAGCAGAAAATATCACAGTGGCCCAGCTGTTTGTAGTGCTCGACGGTGCCGGGCCGGGCCGGGCCAGCTCGCCGGGGCAAGCGCCGTTCGGAGCCGTGCAGCTGGCACCCGGCGTGCCCGATGTCGCCCTGCACCGGCTGCTCGAAACGGCCGAGCTTACCCTGCGCGCCCAGGGCCAGCAGCGCTTGAGGATGCGCGGCTATCCCTTTTGCTACGACCCCGCCGGGGCCGCCCAGCTGGCCGAGGTGCTGCGCCAGCGGCACTACGCCGTAGGGCAGGCCGAAGAAAATTACTACCTCGACCCCCGCCGCGATTACGAAGCTCACCTGCACCCCAGCGAGCGCCGCCGTCTGCGCCGCTGCCACCAGGCGGGCCTGGTGCCCGAGCAGGAGCCGCCGCTTATTCTGCCTTGGGTGTATGACTTTATCGCGGCCTGCCGGCAGGAGCGGGGGCAGGAGTTATCGCTGCCGCTGGCGCGGGTGCAGGAGCTGTTCCGGGCGTTTCCGCGCCAGCACCTCATTTTTTCGGTGCGCAAGCCGGGGGGCGAGTGGGCGGCGCTCACCATCGCCATCCAGGTAAGTGAGCGGGTGCTGTATAATTTTTATCCCGCCAGCCCGCTGGCCGACAATCACCTCAGCCCCGTGGTGCTGCTCAACGAAAGCCTGCACGCTTACGCCCGCGCCTCGGGCCTGGCCGTCGTCGATTTGGGTACCTCGACGCTACCCAGCGGCCCCAACACCTCGCTGCTGCGCTTCAAGCGTCACCTGGGCGGCGTGAGTAGCCTCAGGCTGAGCTGGGAAAAGGCGCTCGGGGAATAAGGCGCTGCTAAGCAGAGGCTAACAGCATAGCATTAAAGCCGGGCCGGCGGTGCGGGGCCTCCGCGCCAGCAGGTACACGGACGCGAATCGCCAGCGGATTTTCTGCGCCGCGCCATCATTGCCGACCTTTGCCGCATGGCTACTCCGGTGCGAACAATATGGCAGGGCTTCGTGCGCGGCTCACTGGGCACGGGGGTGGCCCTGGTAGCGCGGGCCGCCGGGGCGCTCACCCTCAACAAGCTGGTAGCGCTCTACGGCGGTCCGGGCGGCCTCACCCAACTGGCCCAGTTTCAAAACCTGATGGCCCTTTTCGGCGCGTTGCCCACCGATGGCGTGCAGGTGGGAGCCACCACGCGGCTGGCCCCGCTACGGCCGGGCTCGGGCCGCCACCGGGCCTGGCTGGGGGCCGCGCTGCTGCTCACGGGGCTGGGGGGGCTGGGGGCCGGGGGGCTGCTGCTGGCTACTGGGGGCCCGGCCTGGCCGCCGGGCCGGGCCGCGTTGTTCACGGTGGGAATGTTGCTCGTGACTACCCAGGCGCTGCTAAGTACGGCGTTGCTGGCGGCGGGCCGGCGGGGGCCTTACGTGGTGCAGGCCCTGGCCATTAGCGTGCTGGGAGCGGCGGCGGTGGCGGCCACGCTGGCGGCGGGCTGGCCGCTGCGCCGGGTGCTGCTGGCTTACCTGGTGGGGCAGGCGCTCACGCTGCCACTGGCGGGCTGGGCCGCGTGGCGGGCGGGGCTGTGGGCGGGCTGGCGCTGGCGGCCCAGCCTGGTCGCCGGGCGCGGCCTGTTGCCCTTTCTGCTCATGGCCGCCGGCTCGCTGGTCTGCGGCCGGGCCGTCGATTACGGCCTGCGGGCCTGGCTGATTGCGCACTACGCCCCGGCCCGCACCGACCTGTGGCAGGCCGTGGCCAAGCTGTCCGACAACTACACCCTGGTAATGGGAGCCGTGCTCAATACCGTTTTCTATCCGCGCTTGGCGGCGCTTACCGCCACCCCCGCCCAGGCCCGGCGCTACCTGGAGGCCGTGCTGGGCCTGCTGGCCGTGGGGCTGGCCGGGGCGCTGGGCCTGGTCTTCGCCCTGCGCAACGTGCTGCTACCGTTGCTCTTTGCGCCGCGGCTGCTGGCCGCCCGCGAGCTGCTGGCCCCGCAGCTGCTGGGCGACTGGGCCAAGTTTCTGGCCTGGGTGTTTCTCTATTACTTACTGGCTAAAGCCCGGCCGCTGCCCTACCTCGCCATGCAGGCCGTAGGTGCCGTGCTGTACGTAGCCGCGCTGCTGGCGCTGGTGCAGCAGTACGGCCTGCCTGGGGTGGTGTGGGCCTACGCGCTGTACTACACCGTGCTCCTGGGGCTGTGCGCGGCGCTGTACAGGTGGCGTTGGAAATAAGCAGCGTAGCTTTTGCCGGTAAAGCGGCGCTTCACTCGAATAAGTTGTGCAAAATGCCGCGAACCGTACTGAGGCGGATTGCATAAAAAGGGGAGTTGACGCCGCGCACGTAGTGCCGGACGCCTACTTTTCAACGGTCTTAGCGTCCGGTATTGCCCGGCGCTCCATTGCCTACCCATTCTCCCGCCAGCCAAACGCCCGGCCCCATGCCCGCCGCCCCGCTCGTCACCATCATCGCGCTCTGCCACAACCACGCGCCCTACCTGCGCGAGGCGCTGGATTCTATTCTGGCTCAAGAGTATGCGCCAGTGGAAGTTTGGCTGGTAGACAATGGCAGTACCGACGGCAGCCCGGCCATCCTGCAAGCCTATGCCCGGGCGCAGCCCGGCTGGCACCTGCTGCTGCTCCCCGCTAATAGTGGTAACTGCCGGGCCTTCAACCAGGCTTTTTTTCAAAGCCAGGGCGAGTTTGTGGTGGATTTCGCCACCGACGACGTCCTGCTGCCCCAGCGGCTGCGCCAGCAGGTAGCGCTTTTCCAAAGCCTGCCGCCCGACTACGGCATGGTGTATTCCAACTGCGAGCTCATTAGCGAAGCTGGCGTGTCGCTGGGACTGTACCACCGGGCCACTGCCGGCGGGCTGCACCCGCGCCCGGCCAGCGGCTGGGTATTTGGGGAGGTGCTGCGCCGCTATTTCATCAGCACGCCCACCATGCTTATGCGCCGCGCTACGCTGCTGGCCCTGGGCGGCTACGACGAGGCGCTGAGCTACGAAGACTTCGATTTCTGGGTGCGGGCCAGTCGCGACTGGCGCTTTCAGTACCAGGATGCCGTCACGACCCGCAAGCGCAAGCATCCGCGCAGCATGAGCGCCCAGGTCACTACCACGCACGATCCTTACCTGCTGTCCACGCTGGCCGTGTGCCGCAAGGCCTTGGCGCTGAGTCGCACCCCGGCCGAGGCCCGCGCCCTGGCCGGCCGCCTGCGCTACGAGCTACTGCACGCCCTGCGCCGCCGCCAGTGGGACGCCGCCCGCCAGGCCACCGGGCTACTCGTGGATGTAATCGGCCGGATCGTAGGGCTGCGAAGCCAGGCATAACAGCACGGCGCCCGGCTCGAAGTGAATGGCGGGCCAGCAGTGCGGCGGCAGGTACAGCGCCTGCTGGGGTTGCTCCAGGCAAAACGACACGGGCTCTTGGCTTTCCGCCTGCACGTGCAGCGTGACCCGCCCGTGCACTGCCACCAGCACTTGCTCCAGGGTGTGATGGGCGTGGCGCCCGCGCACCCGGCCAGTGGGCACCTCCGTTATCCAGTAAGCCCGCTGCACGGCGAAGGGTAAGCCACTGGTTTCAGCTACCGTGAGCCAGCCGCTGGCGGCTGTGCCGTGGGTTGGGAGAGTGAAAAGATAGGGAAGCGTCATGCAGCGAAAGTGGCCGGCAAAGATAAAGCCGCGTCGCGTAGGCGCCGCACCGCCCGGGCTGGCCTACAGGAAGCGCGCCCGCAGCTCGGGCGTGGGTAGCCAGCAGGCTTCCCGCCGGCCAAACCACCGGTAGCGATGCCGGGCTACGTAGCGGTACAGGGCGTCGCGCCAGGGCCGGGGTAGCAGCCAGCCCACCGCCGCCAGCCGCCACGGCCCCCCTAGCAGCCCGGCAATGCGCAGTACCGCCGTCGAATGCGAATACAGCCGTCCGCCTTCGAGCAGTACGACCGACTCGGGGCCACCGGGCGGGGGGAGGGGCTGTCCGTGGGCCGCTAGTAGCGCCTGCCCCAGGTCGCTTTGCAAGGCGACAAAGCGGAAAATTCCCCGTTGGTCGTGCCGGATAATAAATTGCACAACCCCGTTGCAGAGGTTGCACACGCCGTCGAAGAGGAGGGTGGCAGTAGCTGGGGTAGCCATGAGCAAGGTTGTGGGGAAGCCGGGGCAGTTGGTTGGGCGGGCGCTCGGGTGAGAATGGGGTGGGGAATCGCTGGCTACGCTGACCAACGTATTTACTTACCGCCGGTTTTTTAAACCGCTCAACGCCCAGCGCACGTCTCGGTTAGGGTAATTCCTGCACTTCTACGCGCCGATTGCGGGCGTCGGGAGCGGGGTAGAGCGGCTGCTTGTCGCCGTA
Source organism: uncultured Hymenobacter sp. (assembly GCA_913776615.1). Classification (GTDB taxonomy): domain Bacteria; phylum Bacteroidota; class Bacteroidia; order Cytophagales; family Hymenobacteraceae; genus Hymenobacter. The sequence goes on along the minus strand of CAJYPK010000025.1, from coordinate 78,875 downwards.
GCCGACGGCGCTCAGGCGGTCAGCCGCAATGCCAGCTTGTACGAGATAGGCCTTCACCGTTTCGGCGCGCTGCTCCGAAAGGACTTGGTTTTTTTCCGACTCGCCCACGCGGTCGGTGTGCCCGGCGATGCGCAGGCGCAGCGTCGGCCGCGCCCGCAGCTCTTCGGCCAGGCGATTGAGCGCCGGGCGAGCGGTGGGTAGCAGCTCGGCCGTAGCCAGCTTAAACAGCACGGTGGGCAGTACTACCGGCGGCGGAAGCGGGGCGACCGGTGCCGTAGTTGCCAGCGCCGGCGGCGCGACGGGTGGCACGGGCACGGGCGTGGGGGCCAGGGGTTGGAGCGAATCGGGTGGGGCGGGGGCAACCGGCATGGCAGTCGGCCCCGGCCCGCTGACCCGGATGGTGATGGGCACCACCGGACTCTCAGCGGTGGCGAAGTAGCCTTGCTTGAGGTAAAAGGTGGTAGTCTGGCGTAGCCGAGTGGCGTAGGTATTGCCGGTGGCCACGGGCCGGGTCAGCTCGGGATCCGCGTACCAGCGCACGTCGCGGCCCGATACGCGCAGCGTGGTCAACGCGCCCGCCGGTACGGTAGCCGCCGACTTTAGCTTGACGCGGTAGAGGGTGAAAGTGCCGGTGCTGCACTGGCCCTGGGGCGCGTAGGTGGCGTAGCCGGTCAGCTTCTCCTGGCTGGCATCGTAGGTGAAGGCAATGGAGCCCGCGCACCAGTAGCGAAACAGCGAGCGCCCATTTTCGGCGAGCTTGCGCACGTGCTCCAGCGTGAGGCCGTCCGGCGTGGGCGTGCCCTCCATCTGAAACGTAACTGATATCCCGGCCTGCGCACCCGACTGCTGATACAGCACCCCAAATACGCTCTCGCCCCCGCGCTGCTGCACCCGCAGCACCGAGGGGCAGTAGCCCTGGGGCGCAAACTCATCTTCCACTCCCTGCCACACGCCCGCCAGCGACTGCGCCCGGGTCGATAAGCCACCAAGCAACAGCAATCCGGCTAGACTGCCTCTCAGTTGAATACTCATACTACTTGCTACTACCCGGCTGGGCCAGGAATACTACCCTATTACGGCCGCGGAATCGCGGGCGCCGTGGTCGTAAGAGGGCTTTTCAATCGGGGTCGGCTAACTGAAGCTATCAGCCCGCGCTGCCTCTTAACGGGCAGGAGCCAACGCCGGTTGACCCGCTTTTATTTCTTCGGCTACTTCCACCATGGGGGCCACCCAGATGTCTTGTTGGTGCGCCCGCAGGTAGCGCACCAGCTGCCGATGCGCCGCCAGGCTCACGTTGAGGCTGTGCCCGCCGCCCACGCCGTGAAACAAGAATACCAGCAGCGTGTGCGTCTGCTCGGCCTGCTTCACTAAGCCGAGCAGGTACTGGCCGTCCTGGCCATGTATCGAATAGCACCGCACGTTGCTGAGGTCTACCTGCGCGGCCGGTTGCAGGCCGGGCTGCACCCCCCGCGCCGCGACAAAGTCGGCTTTTAGCGGCGCGTAAAAATCAACGCCACCAATCTGCCGGTCGCCGCAGGGGTAAGCAAACGTGCGCTTCTGCTTGCCATCAATGGCCGCGAGCAGGGTATTGTTAGCCCTGATTTCGCTGACGGCCCGGTTCACGGTGTAGTTGCTCAGGTCGTTGTCGGGGCCTACGAAACTGCGGCCGGGCAGGCTGCCATCGCAGGGGTGCATCAGGGAGTGGTTGCCCAACTCGTGGCCGCGCGCGGCGGCCCGGCGCCACTCGGGCAGCCGCCGCGCCACGGCTGGCGCCGACCCGATGAGGTAAAACGTCCCCCGCAGCCCCGCCGAATCCAGCGCGGGTACTACGTTGTCGAGGTCCGCGTCGATGGCGTCGTCGTAGGTCAGCACCACGGCGCATTGCTTGCCGTGCCACGGGCCCTGCGCCCGGCTGGCGTGCCCGCTGAGTAGCAGCGCGGCGAATAAGGAGAGAGTGGGGTAAGTCAAAGTCTTGCTCATGAATCTGCTCTCAAAGTTTAGCCCGCCCAACGCTTGCCATGCTGAGCCTGCGAAGCATCTACCCGCGTTGGAACGGCTTGGCCGGGCGTAATAAGATGCTTCGCAAGCTCAGCATGACAGGCGTTTTGCGAAAGGCCGTTTTTCTACTAACTCCCGCAAATAAAACCAAGGGTTACTATCGGCCGCGTTTGGTCTGCCTAACTTCAGGCAGTCCTTATGCAGCAATTTAACTGTCACATCAGGCACCCCAAATTATAACGGCTGGGCTACTGCTATAACGCCTGTTCCGAGCAGCTTACTGCTTTTGTCAGCCCAGGTAAGCCATGTCCTCGGCGCTCAGGCGAAGGTCGGCCGCCTTCAGGTTTTCGCGCAAGTGAGCCAGCGACGACGTGCCCGGGATCGGCAGAATCCAGGGCGACTTGTGCAGCAGCCAGGCGATGTTGAGCTGGGCCTCGGTGGCCCCGTGGCGGCGGGCCACTTCCGCGAGTTTGTTGCCCGCCTTGGGTAGGCCGTGCAGCAGCGAGAAAAACGGAATGAGCGGGATGCCATGCCGCTCGCACAGGTCCAGCACTTCCTCGCCGCCGGGGTTGGCCCCGTGGCCCAGGTCTACGGTCGTGCGCTGGGCGTAGCTGTACATGTTTTCGACCGTGGCGATGGGGCCGAGGCGCAGGCCTTCCTCCAGCTCGGCGCGGGTAACGTTGCTCAGGCCCACGTGCAGGATTTTTCCTTCTTTTTGCAGGTCAAACATAGCCCCGAGCTGCTCGGCCAGCGGTACCGGGCCGGGCCCCATCAGCCGCAGGTGCACCAGTTGCACCTGTTCCTGGCGCAGGGTGCGCAGGTTGTTGTCGATGCTGGTGCGCAGGTTTTCGGGCGTGTTGAAGGGCACCCAGCTCTTGTCGGGCCGGCGGGTGGCACCCACCTTGGTGCAGATAACCAAGTCGTTGGGGTAGGGGTGCAGCGCCTCGGCGATAAGGCGGTTGGTTACGTCCTCGCCGTAATAATCGGCCGTATCCAAAAAGTTAACGCCGCTGGCTACGGCCGTTTTCAAAATTTCAAGAGCCTCGGGCCGGTTGGCCGGCTCGCCCCACACCTCGGGGCCGGTGAGGCGCATAGTGCCGTAGCCCAGGCGGTTGACGGTGAGTGGCTGGGCGGAGTGCGGAGCAATGGTAATCGTCATGTGGAAAAAAATGAATGGAGAGTTACGGCGGGCGAAAGCTCGCGATGCTATTGCTGGTCAAGCATCCTACTAGCAACCCGGCGCGGGCCCGGGGGTTTGCTGAACTGCTACCCCACTTCCGCTTTGCATAGCGGGTAGGCAGCTAGCTGGTAGTACGCGCCCCGGCTAATGGGCTGGCTCCCGCCCTACGGAGAGGATGGGCGCGAGCACGGGGGGAGGATTGCCTAAAAGGCCAGCCGGGCGCTAGTACCCCGCGAGTAACATATTGGTCAAGCAATGAGCATTATAGCCTCGGCAGAAGCCACAATTTAGCCGTCGTCTAAAAAGTAAGCTGGCAAAAAGAATGCTTTAACCAAGTAAATCCCCAACGCAACCGGCTGAAATGCAGTAAGGCAGAATGTTTCTACACTTCATCTTTTCTTCATGGATGCCCAAACTCTTCTTCACTGGCTGTACGTAGCGCTCATGATAGGGGGCGCGCTGTTGTTCTGGACCTGGAGCCGCGACCCCAGGGGCGTACCGCAATACGAATACAGCATTGCGATGCTTATTCCCATCTGGTCGGCGCTGGCGTATATGGGCATGGCTCTGGGCCAGGGCAAAACGGAAGTGGCCGGCCAGGTAACGCACTACGCCCGCTACCTCGACTGGCTGGTGACCACGCCGCTGCTGCTGCTGTCGCTCGCCTTCACGGCCATGTTCTACGTGCCCAAGCAGGAGCGCAGCACCACGCTGCTCTTCGGCCTAGTGGCCGGCGACGTGGTAATGATAGGCTGCGGCCTGCTGGCCGACCTGTCGGAAAGCTCGACGGCCCGCCTGCTGTGGTTTGTGTGCGGGATCGGCGCTTTCTTCAGCGTGCTCTATGTGCTGTGGGGGCCGCTACGCCGCCTGGCTACCGCGAGCGACCCCGAGATTGGCCCTGTCTACCAGCGGGCCCTGACTATGCTCTCGGTACTATGGGTATGCTACCCCACCATCTGGGCGCTGGGGCCGTCGGGCCTGCACGTGTTCAATCAAACCATTGAGACGGCCCTCTTCGTCGCCGTACCATTTCTATCTAAAGTGGGTTTCAGCTATTACGACCTCGGGATGCTGCGTGCGCTGGCCGCCCGTCGCCCACCTTTGCAAGCGGCGTAATTTCCTTTTAGAGCGGTTTCCGGGTCAGTGTACACGTCGTTCCTAACCCTGGCGTGAGCGCCTCACCCCCCGGCCCCCTCTCCAAAAAAGGAGAGGGGGAGCCTGACGACTACTTACTGACTACTTATGTAAGCTTACGATTGGCTCCCCCTCTCCTTTTCGGAGAGGGGGCGGGGGGTGAGGCGCTCACGTTAGGACAACAAAAAATGTACATCGACCCAGAAACCGCTGTAAAGCGGCTTTTAGGTTAACATATTCTGTAAAAGCGTCGGTCGCAAGTGCTACCCAGCAGTTGCGTCCGGCGCTTTTTGCCATCCTGCCCCGGCGGCTTTCCAGCAAAGCGGCCGGGCCACGCAGCTTCTACTTTACCGTTTTCGGCCAACGCCCCGGCGGCGCTGCCGTTAAGCCGAAGCTTATTATTCTTTGCTTATGTCCACTTACCCTGTTCCCGCTGCCCCTGCAAAATTTGCAAGCTATTGGCCCGTAGTTGGTTTTGCCGCCCTGGCTGGCATGCGCAGCGCCGGGGCTCCCACGTTGCTTAGCTATTACCTGCTGCGTCATCCGGCGCCGGCGCTGGCTGCCTCCCCCCTGCGCCTGCTGGGCCAGCCGGCCCTGACGCTTGCCCTCGGGCTGGCCGCCGTAAAAGAGTTTAAGCACGATAAAAATCCGGCCGCCGCCCCCCGCACGGCCCCGCGAGGCCTCAGCCTACGCACCCTCGGCGGGGCGCTGGTGGGGGCAGCCTGGAGCAAGGCTGTCGGCCAACGCGCCTTGGGTGGCGCGCTGCTGGGGGGCCTGGGGGCCGCCGCGGCTACCTTCGGCTGGTATCACCTGCGCAAGGCTATCACGGCAAAGACAAGCCTGCCGCCCAGTGCGGTGGGGCTAGGGGAGGATGTACTGCTGTGGAGCGCCGGGGCGGTGCTGTTGCGGTGCCTGCCACCCACTGCGCCCGCTGCGGTGGACTAGCCAAGCTCCGGGCTCAAAGGGGTAGCGTAGCCGTTCAGCCCGCCCCCCAGAAGGCGCTCGCTGTACGGGTTAGAAGTCCGCGCTGCGGCCGGCGCATCCACCTCAAGAGTTCCAATAGTTGCCAGCGCACAAACTTTTGCGCTGGCTTCGCCGTTAGTAAATAGTAAACTTACTTAACAAGTTTACCTGGCAATTATGGCAGCCTCGACTTCCGACGACAACGCTCTGCACCTGGCCACCGAGCTGCGCACCGTGGTGACGCGACTCGTGAAAAAGCTGCGGGCTCACTCACCCACCCGCGAGAAGCTCTCGCTCACCGAGCGCTCGGTGGTGCGGCTGCTCGATCAACACGCGCACTTGCTGCCCAGCGAGCTGGCCGAGATGGAAAAGGTTACCACCCAGTCGATGTCGCAGATTCTGCGCCACCTCGCCGAGCGCGGCTACGTGCTGCGCCAGCCCTCGCCCACCGACCGGCGCAAGGTGCACATCGTGCTGGCCGACGCCGGCCGCCAATTGCTGCAAACTGCCCGGCAGGAGCGCGACGAGTGGCTGCACACCGTGCTCACCGAGCAATGCTCGGCCGCCGAGGTAGCGGCCTTGCAGCAGGCCCTGCCGGTCCTCACCAAGCTGGTTGCCAGCGAATAGCTAACGGCCCCCGGGCCACCAAATCCTATGCAATTAACCACTTTTCGCGCCCTGCGCAGCCGCAATTTCCGGCTCTACTTCACGGGGCAAGCCCTCTCACTGCTGGGTACCTGGATGCAGAAAACGGCCGTGAGCTGGGTTATCTACTCGCTCACGCACTCCAAGTTTATGCTCGGGCTCAGCGTGTTTGCTACCATGTTTCCGTCGGCGGCGTTTTCGCTGGTGGGCGGCGGGGTGGCCGACCGCTACAACCGCTACCGGGTACTGCTGCTCACGCAGGTGCTCTCGATGGTGCAGGCCGCCCTGCTCACGCTGCTGATGTTCGTCAAGCCCGACGCGGTGTGGGGCATCCTGGGGCTGAGCGTGGTGCTGGGCATCATCAACGGCTTCGACGTGCCGGCCCGGCAGTCGCTGGTGCACGAGCTGGTGAAAGACAAGCAGGATCTGCCCAATGCCTTGGCCCTCAACTCGTCGATGGTCAACCTCTCCAAGCTGATTGGCCCCGCCGTGGCCGGGCTGGCCATCGAAACCCTGGGCGCCACCGCCTGCTTCGGGCTCAACACCCTGAGCTTTATCGCGGTCATCGGCTCGCTGCTGGCCATCAAGCGCCCCGCCTACCAGGCCCAGCCGCACCCCAAAAGCATCCTGGGCGAACTGAAAGAAGGCTTCGAGTACGTGCGCGCCACGCCCAGCATCCGCTTCGTTATTCTGATGCTGGGGCTGGTGAGTCTGCTGGTACTCCCCTTCACCACCCTGATGCCGGTCTACGCCAAAGATATTTTTCACGGCACGGCCACCACGTTCGGCCTCATCGACAGCTGCATCGGTCTCGGGGCTTTCGTGGGGGCGCTGTACCTGGCCTCGCGTCCGGCAGGGGCCAATCTGCACCGCATCCTGGCCATTAATACGCTCATTTTTGGGGTGGGCCTGGTGTTGTTTTCGCACGCGCCGTGGTACCCGCTGGCCCTGGCCTTCATCGCGGTGGGCGCGTTCGGCATGATGTCGCAAATCACCATCAGCAACACGCTGCTGCAAACCACCGCCGCGCCCGCCATGCGCGGGCGGGTCATCAGCTTCTACGTGCTGGCCTACACGGGTATGGTGCCCCTGGGCAGCCTGCTGGTCGGGGTAGTGGCCCAGCACATCGGCGTGCAAAACGCGGTGCTGGCGCAGGGGCTGCTGGCCCTGGGGCTGGGGGGCCTGCACTGGCGGGCGCTGCACCGGCAGCCCACCGTGCGGACTGAGTTGCCCGCCCAGGCCAATTCTACGCAGGGGCTGGCGTTGTCGAGCTAGCGATATACTGGTGTGGACTTACAAAAAGAGCGTAAGCTAGGCGATAGTACTGTACTGGCGGGTAGCCTCCACAATAGCCTGTAAGGCACCCAGCAGCGTTGGGAGCTGCCCCAAGTAATAGCGCCGCTCATCCAGGATAAAGGTATTGCCTTCGTATTTTAGGAAGCGCCATTCTACCCCGGTAGTCGAGCAGCCATAGAGCGGTTGTACGGGGTTACCCTCAAATTCATTGAGGCGGTGAGCGGCAATGAGCTGAGCAGCGCATTGTAAGGTGCCCAATTCCAAATCCTGTTTTTTAGCTTCCGCAATGCAAAAGACCGGGGCGGTAATAAAATCCTGAATGCGACTGTAAGAGAAAATAAAGTCGCACTCGCCGCGCAATCCCAGCCCTGGATCCACGTCGAGATTCATGCCTGAATAAATAGAAAAGGCATTGTGGTTTAAATCGCACAACTCCAATAATACCGGCGTTACCAGCCGCTCGGAGCGCGATTTCTCACTATTAAAGCCGGCACCCTGTCCCCGCGCCAGGGCCTGCAGCAGCCACTCGCTGGGCTGAACAGCCGCCGCATCCGGGAAGAGCGTCTCGGCTCGGAAATGCGCCCCAAATTTCTGGCGCAAATCGTAGAGGGTAAAATCGGGGTAAGCCATGATCAAAAATAAGCGTGGTAAAAGCCTCGCTGGCCCCTTACCTGCGCGACTTGAAGCAGCACATGGCCAAGAAAATCCTCCGCACTATCAAAACAAACGCGCAGGCAAGCCGCCGCGCACGGATGCTCTGGATATTTGAGCGCGCCGGCCAGCGCAACGCGCACAATACAAAATACCAATTCTGGCAGCAGAACAACCACCCCAGCAAGCTGCATTCCAACGACCTACGCCGACAGCGGCTGGCCTACCTCCACCGCAACCCCGTAGCAGCCGGCTTTGTCGATGCTCCCGAAGACTTTCTCTACAGCAGCGCCCACAATTACGCCGACCGCCCCGGCCTGCTGGAAGTACTGCTAATTGAATAGCCAACCCCGGGCAAGCAAACTGATAAAGCCAGCAAAATCGCCAAACTGGCGCGAGGTTAGGCGCAGCCGTAACTCGCGCCGGCTCATGACGTGGTGGCTGCGCCTCCACTGCCGCAACGCGGCAAGTAGCGTCCGCACGGGTTACTATTGCCTAGCTCATCTACCGTCGCGTGGCGCTAGCGCACCAGTGGAGGTGCAACCTCCACCTCATAGTTAGTCACGAGTTACGGCTTCGCCTAAACTCGCGCCAGTTTGGGGAGCTATCCACTGATTTTGCTTGCTATTTGACTGTATTCTTTGCTGAATTTTTCAATTAGCCATTCATATTTAGTTTTTACATTATTTGATTTTTCGTCATTGGATACGATTGAAGCTTTTATTGACTCCAAATCAGCAGCCGCTTCTTTCATGGTTAGTAAATATTTATTGTACATTAATTCGTGCCCAGAATGAATACTTTGTAATAAAAAAGATAAAGAGGTTGCGAGTGAGATTTCTAAATATCCATCTTCAGCATTATCAAATAGAACTTGCATTCTTTGATAATTTTCCGATTTTTTCATTGGAGGCACTATCGCCTTATCAATAAGAACTCTTGGAAAGTTTGCGATTTTTGATTCAATGTCATAAGCCCTAACCATAGCTGGGCCGAAAAGCGGCCCATTTTCTTCATGAATCAATTTTCCAACCGTTATACCTCCTCTCATCAAAATTTTGTATTCTTGCCATAGCCGATAATTCAAGCGTGCAATAAAATCAAAAATAATGAAGCATGTATTTTCATTTGCTGCATCGCAGCTGATAACTAAACTATCTGAAAAGTGGGTGACGTTTAGAGGATAATCTACCCTAAATGCGCTATTTGCCATAGCCATTGTTTGTGCAATCTCTTCAAAATCATCTCCACTCGCTTCAATGACTTCTTTATTTAAGCTTCCGAAAGATTCTAGACCAATATTGTCTGATTTCATCGAATTTAAAACCTTATACAGGTTTTCTGCGAGAGCAGAATTATGATTTGTGTCAGAAATAACGCTTCTAAAGCCAAGAATATCAATAAAAAGAATAAATCTATGTTGGTACATGATAATGGATGAATTTGAATTGAAGAAAATGTTTCAAAAAAAGATTTGCATATTCCGCCGCTACTACTCCCCCCCAGCCTCAAACAGCGCGTTCGTAATCTGCCCCAGCGAGTAGAACTTCACCGCTTCCATCAGCTCGGCAAACAAGTTACCATTGGCCACGGCCACCTGTTGCAGGCGCTTGAGTTGGGTGGCCGTATGGGCGGCATTGCGTTTAGGAAGTGATGCGAGAAAGCGGCAAAAAGTACCCTTTGATGCAATCAAGGTTGCGGATGCAGATTTGAATGTGGTCTTTCTCACGAAAACCGGCATTCGTGTAGATAGGGTCACCTTCCCAAAAAACACCTCTTACTGAATCAAACGCGGGTTTCTTATCAAGCTCAAACGTTGCATGCAGTGTCTCAATTACGGCGCAATCCAGTTTCCGAAAGAGCAAGTCATGTGTCTTACCGCTGTTGATAGGCATCGGAGTACCTGTAGTGGCGGCGGTTGTTTCCAGAAAGCGGTGGGCTTCCTTTACGTATTCCAAATTATCGTAATCAAGTAAATCGAGACATCTACCCAAATCGAGAATTGCCCCGATGACCGCAGGGTTTTTAATCTTGCTTTTCGGTCTCTTGCTCAGTTCTGTGGCCCATTGCAAGGCGCGGCTGGGGCTGTTGTCCCAGAAATAAATTCCATTGCCCAGCCAATCATATGGATTGTTGCGCTGCTTTAAATCAGATTTCCCTGCAAGTACTGCCTCCACAATGGATGCATCCGTACCGTGAAATCCGAGCGTTAAGCCAGTTCGCGAGGTGTACACTGCTGTTTGTATTGCGCTTTGAGGTTGCCTTTGGCAGTGATGATACCAGCTTTTACCAAGAAGTCGTGTGATGCCTGCTTGTTACCGGCCAGCTTCTTGCGTAATTTCTCAAGCCGCTCAATGTCTTTTTCTACTTTATTACCCATGATGGTAGAGGTTATTTAGTTTAGAAGGCCATGATGGAAAGTTAACGCTACGGCAAGATAACAGGTTCTTAGAAGCAACCCCTACATATTCCGCCGGTACTGCCCGCCCACCTCAAACAGCGCGTTCGTAATCTGCCCCAGCGAGCAGAACTTCACGGTTTCCATCAGCTCAGCAAACAAGTTACCATTGGCCACGGCCACCTGTTGCAGGCGCTTGAGGCGGGCGGCGGTGTGCTCGGCATTGCGGGCGTGTAGGTTGCGCAACATCTCGATTTGGTACTGCTTTTCCTCCTCCGTGGCGCGGATGACCTCGGCGGGCACCACCGTGGGCGAGCCCTTCGACGAGAGGAAGGTGTTCACGCCGATGATGGGGTACTCGCCGGTGTGTTTCAGCATCTCGTAGTGCATGCTTTCCTCCTGGATTTTGCCGCGCTGGTACATGGTTTCCATTGCGCCCAGCACGCCGCCGCGCTCGGTGATGCGGTCGAACTCGGCTAGCACCGCTTCTTCTACCAGGTCGGTCAGCTCCTCAATGATGAAGGAGCCTTGCAGCGGGTTCTCGTTTTTGGCCAGGCCCAGCTCGCGGTTGATGATGAGCTGAATGGCCATGGCCCGGCGCACCGATTCTTCGGTGGGGGTGGTGATGGCCTCATCGTAGGCGTTGGTGTGCAGGCTGTTGCAGTTGTCGTAGATGGCGTAGAGTGCCTGCAACGTGGTGCGGATGTCGTTGAAGTCGATTTCCTGGGCGTGCAGGCTGCGGCCCGAGGTCTGGATGTGGTACTTCAGCATCTGGCTGCGGGCGTCGGCGCCGTACTTCAGCTTCATGGCCTTGGCCCAGATGCGGCGCGCCACCCGCCCGATTACGGCGTACTCGGGGTCGATGCCGTTGGAGAAGAAGAAGCTCAGGTTGGGCGCGAAGTCGTTGACGCTCATGCCCCGGCTCACGTAGTACTCCACGAAGGTGAAGCCGTTGCTGAGCGTGAGAGCCAGCTGGGTGATGGGGTTGGCCCCGGCCTCGGCAATGTGGTAGCCCGAAATCGACACCGAGTAGAAGTTGCGCACCTTCTGCTGGATAAAGTACTCCTGCACGTCGCCCATCAGGCGCAGGGCAAACTCAGTGCTGAAGATGCAGGTGTTCTGGGCCTGGTCTTCCTTGAGAATATCAGCCTGCACGGTGCCGCGCACCTGCGTCAGCGTCCGGGCCTTGATGTCGGCGTACACCTCGGCGGGCAGCACCTGGTCGCCGGTGACGCCCAGCAGCAGCAAACCCAGGCCATCGTTGCCGGCCGGCAGCTCGCCCTGGTAGCGGGGGCGGGGCTGACCCAGCGCCGCGTAGATAGCGTCGATTTTGGCGTTGATTTCGTCGGTCAGGCCCTGCTCCTTAATATAGAGCTCGCACTGCTGGTCGATGGCCGCGTTCATGAAAAACGCCGCCAACGTAGCCGCCGGGCCGTTGATGGTCATCGACACCGAGGTGCTGGGGTTGGCCAGGTTGAAGCCCGAGTACAGCTTCTTGGCGTCGTCGAGGCAGCAGATGCTCACGCCCGCGTTGCCGATTTTGCCGTAGATGTCGGGCCGGTGGTCGGGGTCCTCGCCGTAGAGCGTCACCGAGTCGAAGGCCGTGCTCAGGCGCTTGGCCGGCAGGCCCATGCTCACGTAGTGGAAGCGGCGGTTGGTGCGCTCCGGCCCGCCCTCGCCGGCAAACATGCGGGTGGGGTCCTCGCCCTCGCGCTTGAACGGGAACACGCCCGCCGTGTAGGGAAACTCGCCGGGAAAGTTCTCCTGCATGGCCCAGCGCAGGCGGTCGCCCCAGCCCGAGTAGCGCGGCGTGGCCACTTTCGGAATATCGTTGCCCGACAGCGACTTGGTGTGCGTCTTCACCCGGATTTCCTTGCCGCGCACCGAGTACACGTACTCCGGGTTGCGGTAGTTTTGCAGGGTCGCGTCCCAGTTTTCCAGGATGGCCTGGCTGTCGGCGTCCAGCCGGCGGAGCTGGGTTTGCTTGTTTTTGGTGAATTCCTCCACCATGCTCTCGGAGCTGTGGCGCTCGTTGCGGTAGTATTCCTCCAGCTTGGCGAAGGCGCCGGCTACCTCGGCAATCTGGGCCTGCTCACGCACGCGCTGGTCGTAGGCGCGGTTGGTTTCGGCAATCTCGGAGAGGTAGCGGGTGCGGTGCGGCGGGATGATGTAAATCTTCTCCGAGCTTTCCTCGCTGGTTTCCAGATGCGAGGCGAAGGTGGCCCCGGTCTTGGTTTCCAGCATCTTCAGTACCGCCCGGTACAGGCGGTTCATGCCGGGGTCGTTGAACTGCGAGGCGATGGTGCCAAACACCGGCATCTGGTCGGTGGGCGTGTCCCAGAGGCCGTGGTTGCGCTGGTACTGCTTGCGCACGTCGCGCAGGGCGTCCTGCGCCCCGCGCTTGTCAAACTTATTGAGGGCGATGACGTCGGCAAAATCGAGCATGTCGATTTTCTCCAGCTGGGTGGCCGCGCCGTACTCGGGCGTCATCACGTAGAGGCTGGCGTCGGAGTGCTCGATGATTTCGGTGTCGGACTGCCCGATGCCCGAGGTTTCGAGGATGATGAGGTCGTAGTTGGCGGCGCGCACTACGTCCACGGCGTCCTGCACGTAGCGGCTCAGGGCCAGGTTGCTCTGGCGGGTGGCCAGGCTGCGCATGTACACCCGCGGCGAGTTGATGGCGTTCATCCGAATGCGGTCGCCGAGCAGCGCCCCGCCGGTCTTGCGCTTGCTGGGGTCCACGGAGATGATGGCGATGGTCTTGTCGGGGAAGTCGAGCAAAAAGCGCCGCACCAGCTCATCGACCAGCGAGGATTTGCCCGCCCCGCCCGTGCCGGTGATACCTAAGATTGGAGCTTTTAGCTGAGAGCTGTTAGCTGCTAGCTTTTCGTCTGACGAGGAGCTAGCAGCTAACAGCTGACGGCTAACAGCTAAGAATTGTTCCGGGAAGTTTTCGGCGGCCGAAATCAGGCGACCGATGCTGCGGGCGTCCTTTTCCGGCACGTGCCTGGCCTCACCGTTCAGATTTTCGCCGGTGGGGAAGTCGGCCTTTTGCAGCAGGTCGTTGATCATGCCTTGCAGGCCGAGGGCGCGGCCGTCGTCGGGCGAGTAGATGCGGGTGATGCCGTAGCCCATCAGCTCCTCGATCTCGCTGGGCAGAATCACGCCGCCGCCGCCGCCGAAGATTTTGATGTGGCCCGCGCCGCGCTCCTTCAGCAGGTCATACATGTACTTGAAGTACTCGTTGTGCCCGCCCTGGTAGCTGGTGATGGCAATGGCCTGGGCATCTTCCTGAATGGCGCAATCCACGATTTCCTGCACCGAGCGGTTGTGCCCGAGGTGAATCACTTCCGCGCCGCTGCTCTGAATGATGCGGCGCATGATATTAATGGCGGCATCGTGGCCATCGAACAAAGCGGCGGCCGTGACGATGCGAACGTGGTTCTGGGGCTTGTAGGGGGCAACGGGGGTGGGATGCATGGGGGAGAAGGTAGAGCGAAGTGGTACTCCGCTGCCGGCTGGCCCCAGCCGGCAGCGAAGAGTTTTCAACTACCCAAAGGTACTACAACGCCCCGGCGGGGTCGGCCGGGGCGGGGAATCCTTATTCGTCGTCTTCGGCGAGGGAGGTGTCGACAATGGAAGAGTTTAAGAGCTGCTCTAAGTTGCCGCGCTGCACCAAATCGGCGATGGTGGCCTCGATGCACGGCCGGGAAAGCTCTCGCACGAACAAATCGGGCGGCTCCTGATAGAGACCACCCAAATTCTCACCACTTTCCTGGTTGTGCCCCACAGCAGTCAGCAGATAATCAAACGTCCATACGGTGAGCCCGTAGCGTCGCCCATCGAAGAGGGTAACATGAATGTTGCAAAAATCATTGCGATTATTCCAATCGACTTTCTCCGCCTGGCCAGTCTGGAAATTAAAGCTGGATGTGAAGTCAACCGCTTCAAATTCCAGCCAGAGCATGAATTCTGCCATTTGTACAGCTAAAGTTCTCCCGCAGCTTCCGCAAATCGACTCGCAGACCCGGCAGCACGTCCTCGCCCGACAACTCGCGGTTGAAGCCAGCCAGCAGCTCGTAGTCTTCGTGCCCGGCGCGGAAGATATAGGCCTTCTCCTCGTCGCACGAGAGCAGCCAGCCCAGCCGGGCCCCGTTCTGGCGGTATTCTTCCATGAGGCCGAGGGCAAAGGGATTCATGATAAGAGAAAATAGTGAGGGGGCTAGCCCCCAAGATACGGCCCGCCGGGCCGGGTTAGCGAAACCAGACCGGCGTGTGCAGCGCCACCCGCCAGGCCAGCAGCGTCAGCCCGGCCAGCGCCACCAGGCCCCAGGCCACGCGGGTAGGATAGGGCAATTGCTCGGGCTGATTGAAAAATTCCTGCTGGCTGCCCAGGGCCAGCGGAATCAGCAGCAGGCCCATCGTGGCCAGGTGCAGGGTTTCGCCGAGGCTGGGGTTGGGAACGCGACTCAGCAAAATCAGCGCCGAGCCCACCAGCCACGGGCCGGTAATGGTTGAGTTGATCAGCTCCTGGCGGCTGTCAAATTTCAGGGCCGTGCGCGACTCCTGGGCCAGCAAAAACGGGATGGCCGCCGCAAAGCCCAGCGCAATCTGCACCAATGCGAAGAGGATGCCCAGCACCGGGCTGGCCCAGGTTCCCCCGCCGCCCAGCAGCCAGTTGGGCACGTACCAGTAGCCCGACTGCGTCACGGTATCGGCCAGCAGGCCCGCCAGTACGGTGTTGGCCGCGTGGAAGGCCAGCCACAGCAGCAGCAGCTTGCCCAGACCCCGGCGGTAGCGCTGCCATTTCCAGAACAGCAGGAAGGCCGCCACGCCCAGGCCCATAATCAGCAGCGGCCCCATGCCGTAGACGGCTAGCACCGTATTGTAGCGCCAGCCGCCGTCGCCCAGCACGAAGCGCACCCCGCTCAGGCTCCAGATGCCGGGAATGAAGGCCCGCCGTGCCTCGTACACCATCGCCGCCTCGGCAATGAAATGCACCACCTGATACGCCAGCAGGTAGCAGGCCGTGGCGTTAAAAAACAGCATCGTAAACTTGTTGCGCGCCGTCGGGGCGGAGGGGGCAGGCGGGGGCGTAGGCGTGGGCTGCAACGTAAGAATAGGAATAGAAGTGAAGCCAGCCCCAAACATACGCCTTGCCGTAAATTGGCCGTATCTTCGTGCTGCGATAAAACCGCCCTCCGTTGAAGAATATCCGTAACTTCTGTATTATTGCCCACATCGACCACGGCAAAAGCACCCTGGCCGACCGGCTTCTCGAATTCACGAGCACCGTGGCCAAGCGCGACATGCAGGCCCAGCTGCTCGATAACATGGACCTGGAGCGTGAGCGTGGCATCACCATCAAGAGCCACGCCATCCAGATGCAGTACCCCTACAAGGGGGAGATGTACACGCTCAACCTCATCGACACGCCCGGCCACGTGGACTTTAGCTACGAAGTGAGCCGCAGCATCGCCGCCTGCGAGGGCGCGCTGCTGATTGTCGATGCGTCGCAAGGGATTGAGGCTCAGACGATTTCCAATCTCTACCTGGCCATTGGGGCCGACCTGGAAATCATCCCGGTACTCAACAAAATCGACCTGCCGCACGCCATGCCGGAGGAGGTGACCGACGAAATCGTGGACCTCATCGGCTGCAAGCCGGAAGACATCATTCACGCCTCGGGTAAGGCGGGTATCGGGATTGAGAACATCCTGAACGCCATTTGCGAGCGCATCCCCGCGCCGCAGGGCGACCCGGAGGCCCCGCTGCAAGCCCTCATCTTCGACTCGGTATTCAACTCGTACCGGGGCATCGAGGTCCTGTTCCGCATCAAGAACGGTACCATGCGCAAGGGCGACAAGCTGCGCTTCATGGCCACCGGCAAGGAGTACGGTGCCGACGAAATCGGCGTGCTCAAGCTCAACCAGGAGCCGCGCACCGACATGAGCGCCGGCAACGTGGGCTACCTCATCTCGGGCATCAAAGAAGCCCGCGAGGTGAAGGTGGGCGACACCATTACCACCGTCAACAACCCCACGCCGGAAGCCATTCAGGGCTTTGCCGACGTGAAGCCGATGGTATTCGCTGGCATCTACCCGGTCGATACCACCGAGTATGAGGAGCTGCGCAGCAGCATGGAAAAGCTTCAGCTCAACGACGCCTCGCTGGTGTGGGAGCCCGAAACGTCGGTGGCGCTGGGCTTCGGCTTCCGCTGCGGCTTCCTGGGCATGCTGCACATGGAAATCGTGCAGGAGCGCCTGGAGCGCGAGTTCAACATGACGGTGATTACCACCGTGCCGAGCGTGCAGTTCCACGCCGAGGGAACCAAAGGGCAGGAGATGATCATCAATGCGCCCAGCGACATGCCCGAGCCCAACCTCATCAAGCACATTGAGGAGCCCTACATCAAGGCGCAGATTATCACCGCTTCCGAGTACGTGGGGCCGATTATCACGCTCTGCATGGAGAAGCGCGGCATCATCAAAGGGCAGTCGTACCTGACCTCGGAGCGAGTGGAGATGAGCTTCGAGCTGCCGCTGTCGGAAATCGTGTTCGACTTCTTCGACAAGCTCAAAACCATCAGCCGGGGCTACGCCTCGCTCGACTACGAGCTGATCGGCTTCCGCGAGTCGGACATGGTGAAGCTCGACGTGATGCTCAACGGCGAGAAGGTCGATGCCCTCTCGGCCATCGTGCACCGCTCCAAGAGCTACGAGTGGGGCCGCCGCCTCTGCGAAAAGCTGCGCGAGCTGCTGCCCCGGCAGATGTTCGACATCGCCATTCAGGCGTCTATCGGGCAGAAAATCATCGCCCGCGAAACGGTGAAAGCCCTGCGCAAAAACGTAATTGCCAAGTGCTACGGCGGCGACATCAGCCGCAAGCGCAAGCTGCTCGAAAAGCAGAAAGAAGGCAAGAAGCGGATGCGCTCGGTGGGCTCGGTGGAAATTCCACAGGAAGCCTTCCTGGCGGTGCTCAAGATTGACTGATAACGCAAAGGCCGGCTCCCGTGAGGAAGCCGGCCTTTTTAGTAAGCGAGCGCCGGGCTAGTAGGTAGCGGGTGGCGTGCGAAAGCCGTTGCTGGTCGTCACGGTGCCCTCGGCTGGCCCCACGTACTGCGCCGACCCCAGCCCCAGGTAAATGGGCGCGAAGAAGATGGTGAGCAGGTAGTCGCCCGCACCGGTCCGGCCAAACGACTTGGATAGGCTCACGAACAAGGTGATGATAAAGTAAAAGTTGACGAGTGGAATGAACAGCAACAGGATTTTAATCAAGTCGCGGCCCACTATCTCGTGCAGTACGACAATGTTGTATATCGGTATGATGGAGGCCCAGCCAGGCTTGCCGGCCTTTTCATACAGCTTCCAGTTGCCGTAGAGAATAGCCCCGATAAAGGCGAAGTAAAGAACTGCGAAGGAAAGCCCAACGAAGCCGCCGATGAGGTCGCCTAATGAAAGTAAGGTGCTTGCATAAGCTAAAAAAGAGGTTTTAGGGAAGAGTTAAAATTTCGACGCCAAAGTAAGTAGGGGCAGTGACTTTTTTGCTTGATCAAATTAATAAACGGCTGAAAGCGACGAAGTAACCATCAGTAGGTAATTGCTTAGAATGCTTAAACGGTAGGAAATCGTGGGGAGAATTTATCAGTTGCGTAAAATGCCAGCATCCTTTTTTTCTGTTACTTATCGACTACTCGCTACTATTCTACTAGTTGGCGGGCTGGGGCTGGTCCAGGCGGCTCCCGCGCCGCAGAAGCCCGCCGCTACCTCCGCCAAAACCCAGCGCCGCCCCCAGCCCGTGCTGCCCGACTCGCTGGCCCAGCGCGTGGAGCGGGCCTACTTCGTGCTGAGCCGCATCAACGGCACGGCCCGCCGCGCCACCAACACCGAAGACCTGCGCGAGGAGCTGCCCACGGTGGAAGAAAACCTCGACGTCATTCGTGAAAACCTCGACCAGTACGGCAACGTGGTGGACGTAAAGCAGCTCCAGATGTACCGCGTGCTGCTGGCCGACATGCAGGAGAAGCTCGGCGAATGGCGTACCGCCCTGGCCGGGAGCGGCAAGCAGCTCATCGCCATGCAGGCCCGGCTCGATACGCTGGCCGCCCAACTGCCGCCCGCCGCCGAGCGCCCGGCCGATACCACGCCCGTGGGCCGGGCGCTGGCTCGCCTTCAAAAGAAAGAGGATCAGGCCACGGCCCTGCTGCGCCGCAGCCGCCAGGACGTGACCGGCCTGCAAACCCGCGTGTCGGACGGCTACATCCAGGTGCTGGAGCTGCAAGACATGGTGCGCGAGCAGATGGGGCGCTTCAATGGCCGCAGCCGCACGGTCGAAACGCCGCCGCTGTGGCAGCCCGACAGCATCGTGGCCGACGAACAGACGAGCGCCCTGGTGCGTCAGTCGTACGCCGCCCAGCGGCCACTGGTGAGCTACTATTTTGCCGAGAACTGGGACTACTGGCTGTGGATGGTAGCGCTGGCCGGCGGCTTCTTCCTGTGGGTATTCCGCAACTTCCGCGCCCTGCGTACCGATACTACCGAGGCCACGCCCCCCGCCGCGCCGCTGGAAGTACCCGGCCACCGGCTGCACTACCTGCGGCCGGTGCCGGTGGCTTCCTCGCTGCTGGTAGTATTCAGCCTGGCCCCGTTTTTCGACCTCAACGCGCCGGCCGCCTACACGAGCCTGCTGCAGCTTTTGCTGCTCATCACGGTGTCGGTGCTGGGCTGGCGCAGCTGGCCCCGGCCGCTGTTCTGGTACTGGGTGGGTATCGTGGTAGCCTTCTTCGTGCTCACGTTTGCCTACGCGGGGCGGGCGCCGGGGCTGGGGATGCGCTGGCTGGCCCTGCTGCTCAACCTGGCGGCGCTGGGGCTGGGCTGGCGCTTCTGGCGCTACCTGCGGCAGCACCGGGTGCTGGCGGGCTTCGTGCGGCCGGTGGTGCTGCTGTTCGTCGGCCTCAACGGGCTGGCCGTGCTGGCCAACGCCTGCGGCCGCATGAGCCTGGCCAAGATGTTTACCACGACGGCCATCTACGGGCTTACGCAGGGGATAGCGCTGTCGGCCTTCGTGCGGGTGGTGACGGAAGCGGTGTACCTCCAGGTGCGGCGCACCCGGCAAGGCGGCCGGTTTGGCAACCGGTTCAGCTTCGGCAAGCTGGAAAGTGCCCTGCGTAAGGCGCTCACCGCGGTAGTCGGCGCGCTCTGGCTCATGCTGTTCTTCGCCAACCTGAACCTCTACAACCTGCTCTACCGCACCATTGAGCGGGTGCTGACGGCCCCGCACCAGCTGGGTAGTACCACGTTCACGCTGGGCAACATCCTGCTCTTCGGCGGTATTGTCTTCCTCACCATCCAGTTGCAGAAGTACGTGGGCTACTTCTTCGGGGAAGCCGACGACGATTTCAACGCCGACACCGACCGCAAGGGCTCCTGGATGGTGGCCATCCGGCTGGGTATCCTGGCGGTGGGCTTGTTCCTGGCCACGCTGGCCTCGGGGCTGCCGGTCGATAAAATTGCCATCGTGCTCGGGGCCCTGGGCGTGGGGATCGGCCTGGGCCTGCAAAACATTATCAACAACCTCGTGTCGGGCGTCATCCTCATCTTCGAGCGGCCCTTCCAGGTGGGCGACTACATTGAGGTCAACGGTAAAACCGGCCGGGTGAAGGACATCGGTATCCGCTCCAGCAAGCTCATCTCGCAGGCGGGCTCCGAGATAATCTTACCCAATGGCGACTTGCTCTCGGGCCACGTCATCAACTGGACGCTCAGCAATAACCACATCCGCACCGAGCTGGCCTTGAGCCTCGGCCCCGAAACCGACCTGCCGCAGGCCCGCCAGCTCATCACCGAGGAAGTCCTCAACAACCCCAACACCCTGCACCGCGTGGCCCCCGAAATTCTGCTCAACAGCGTGAACACGGCCGGCTACGACCTCAAGGTGCTTTTTTGGATTAATAACATTCGCCAGGAGCAGGTGCTCAAGAGCGAGCTGCTGGCCAGCATCTACCAGCGCCTCACGGAGGCGGGTATTACCATGCGCTAAGTAAAACATAACCGTCATGCTGAGCTTGCCGAAGCATCTCGCTCACTTCGTCGAACGGCTTAGCAACGAAGTGAGCGAGATGCTTCGGCAGGCTCAGCATGACGGACGTAGGAAGAAAAAAAGAACTATTATAAAACCCTCACTCCCTCTAAAATGCCCGAAAGCACCCCCCATCTCATCGACGGCAAGCAAACTGCCGAAGACATCAAAGTTGAAATTGCCGCCGAGGTAGCCGCCCGCAAGGCTGCCGGCCAGAAGGTACCGCACCTCGCCGCCATCCTCGTGGGCCACGACGGCGGCTCCGAAACCTACGTGCGCAACAAGGTGCTGGCCTGCGAGCGCGTGGGCTTCGGCAGTACGCTGCTGCGCTTCGAAGACGACATTACCGAGGCCGAGCTGCTAGCCCAGGTGGCCGCCCTCAACGAGGATGCCGACATCGACGGCTTCATCGTGCAGCTGCCGCTGCCCAAGCACATCGACGCCGAGAAGGTCATTGAGGCCATCCGCCCCGAGAAGGACGTGGACGGCTTTCATCCCACCAACCTCGGCCGCATGGTGGCGGGTCTGCCCGCACTGCTGCCCGCCACGCCCTCGGGCATCGTGGAGCTGATGGCCCGCGCCGGCATCAAAACCAGTGGCCAGCACGCCGTGGTGATTGGTCGCAGCAACATTGTGGGTACGCCGGTTAGCATCTTGCTGGCTAAGAACTTAGAGACGGCTAACTGCACCGTTACTTTATGCCACTCGCGCACGAAGAACCTGCCCGAAATCGTGCGCCAGGCCGACATCATCGTAGCCGCCATCGGCCGGCCCGAGTTCGTCACGGCCGATATGGTAAAGCCCGGCGCAGTAGTTATCGACGTAGGCACCACCCGCGTGACGGACGCCAACAAAAAGAGCGGCTTCAGTCTGAAGGGCGACGTAAACTTTGCCGAAGTAGCCCCGCTGGCCTCGCGCATCACGCCGGTGCCCGGCGGCGTCGGCCCCATGACCATCGCCATGCTCCTGCTGAATACCCTGCGCGCCGCCAAAGGCGAGATTTACCCGAAGCAGTAGTAGCTTGGACTTTGTAGTCCGAGCGCGAGCGCAGCGAGCAGTTACGTCCATACGGCTCCACGCGCAGGATGCTCGCTACGCTCGCGCTCGGACTACAAAGCTCAAGCTACTTTCTTTCGTAAATTTGACTGACCGGAACCCCCGGTCGCGCCCCGGGCGTTGACGTAAGTCGCGCCCGTTTTTTTATTGCCTATGTCTGCCGTTACCGATTTGCTCGCCGCCCTGCCCATTCTGCAACCTGCTTCGGAAGCTTCAATGCTTCCTGTAATGGAGCAGTTTTATACCATTCAGGGTGAGGGATTTAATACGGGGCGGGCAGCCTACTTCATCCGCCTCGGCGGCTGCGACGTGGGCTGCGTGTGGTGCGACGTGAAGGAGTCGTGGGACGCCGATGCGCACCCCCGCTACGCCGTGGCCGACCTCGTCGCGGCGGCCAGCCAGCACCCCGGCCGCAACGTGGTCATCACCGGTGGCGAGCCGCTGATGCACAATTGCCTGCCCCTCACCAAGGCGCTGCAAGCGGCCGGCTTCCAAACCTGGATTGAAACCAGCGGCGCGCACCCGCTCTCCGGCAACTGGGACTGGATTTGCGTATCGCCTAAAAAATTCAAGGCCCCGCTGCCCGAGGTGCTGGCCCACGCCGACGAGCTGAAGATTATCGTCTTCAACGAGAGCGACTTCAAGTGGGCCGAGGAGCACGCCGCCCTCGTGCCGCCCACCACGCGCCTTTACCTCCAGCCCGAGTGGAGCCGCGCCGCCCGCATGACGCCCGCCCTCATCGACTACGTGAAGGCCAACCCGCGCTGGCAGGTCTCGTTACAAACCCACAAGTACCTCGACATTCCGTAGCCCCGGGGCGTCGTTTTTTGCACTTCTCGGGGAACGGTTCAGCTCGTTGGCTGTTACTAAATCCCAGCCGGTCGTGCCACCGGCTGGCTGAGAACCGCCCACCCCCTATGACGCTCCCCAAGTTTCTGCTCGGTCTGGGCCTGTACGCCAGCCTGGCTACCCTGCCTACGCTTGCCCAGCAGGCGCCGGCTTCCATCACCGACGGCAAGGCCCGCGCCCTGTACGAAAAGGCCCAGAGCCTGTACTACAAAGACCGCCAGCCCCAGCAGGCGCTGCTGGTGTGGCAGCAGCTCACCGACAAGTTTCCCGCCTACGGCGAGCCCTACCTGCGCAAGGCCTCGCTCCAGCTCACCAACGGTGACCACGCGGGGGCCTATGAGTCGTACAAGCAGGGCCTGAGCAAACTGCCTGTGGAGCCCAGCCACGCAGCCGAGTACCTAGTGCTCGGCAAACTCGCGATGGAAGTGGGCGACTACGCCACCGTGCGCCAGGCGTATACCAATTACCTGGCTACCAACCCCGCCAACAAGGTGAAGGTCGCCCTCGCCCAGCGCCAGCTGCAAAACTGCGACTTCGCGGCCGAAGCGATGGCGCACCCCACCGGCCCCGCGCCCGAGGTGCTGCCCGCCCCGCTCAACCAGTTTCGCCACCAGTATTTCCCCGTGCTCACGGCTGATAACAAGTCGCTCATCTTCACGGTGCAGCGTAACCCCGAGAAGGTGGGCCAGGAAAATGAGGATGTGTTCATCAGCACCGTGGGGGCCGATGGCGCGTTTGGTACGCCGCAGTCGATATCGTCCGAAATCAACTCCCGCGAGAACGAGGGCACCGCGACCATCTCCGGCGACGGCAATACGCTCGTCTTCACGAGCTGCGGCCGGGCGGGCGGCGTGGGTAGCTGCGACCTGTATATCTCGCACCGCCGGGGCAGCAAGTGGACGCCCCCGCGCAACCTGGGCCTGCTCGTCAACTCCAAGGCCTGGGACTCGCAGCCCTCGCTCTCGGCCGACGGCCGGACGCTCTACTTCTCGTCGCAGCGCGGCGGCGGCTTGGGTGGCTACGACATCTACGTGAGTACGCTGGGGGCCGACGGCACCTGGGGGCCGGCCCGCAACGTGGGAGCGCCCATCAACACCGCCGGCGATGATCTGGCGCCCTTCATCCACGCCAGCGGCACCACGCTCTACTACGCCACCGATGGCCTCGTGGGCCTGGGCAGCAGCGACATCTTCCGCTCCGAGCTCGATGCCAAGGGCCAGTGGGGCGCTCCGCGCAACCTGGGTTATCCCTTCAACACCTTCGCCAACGAGGCGTCGCTCTACATCTCCTCCGACAACCGGCGGGCCTACTATACGCGCTCCGAACCGCCGCAGCCCGGCGCGCCGGCCACGGCGCTGCCGGCCATCCGCATCTACGGCACGGAGGTGCCCGCCAGCGTGCGCGCCCGCGAAACCAGCACGTATACCCAGGGGCGCGTGTTCGACGCCGTGACCAAGCAGCCGCTCAATGCCGTAGTGCAGCTCTTCGACCTCGGTACCAATGCCCTCACCCAGCAGGTGTACTCCGACGCCGAAAACGGCCAGTACACCGTGGTGCTCAACGAGGGCCGGGCCTACGCTATGTACGCCTCCGCGCCCGGCTACCTGCTTAAGAGTCTCAGCTTCGACTACTCAGTGCCGCAGAAGTTCGACCCGCTCACCCTCGACCTCTACCTCGACCCGGCCAAGAGCGGCCGCAGCGCGGTGCTGAATAACTTGTTCTTCGACTCCAACCAGGCCACTCTCAAGCCCCGCTCGCGCACCGAACTCGACCGCCTCGTGGAGTTTTTGCGCCAAGACCCCAGCCTGCGCGTGGAGGTAGCCGGCCACACCGACAACGTGGGTACGCCCGCCGCCAACCTCAGCCTCAGCCAGCGCCGCGCCCAGGCCGTACTGACCTACCTCACCGCCCACGGCGTGCCCGCCACTCGCCTCCGCGCCAAGGGCTACGGCGAAACCAAGCCCCTCGCGGGCAACGATACCGAGGCGCACCGCGCCCAAAACCGCCGAATCGAGCTGCGAATCCTGTAAAATGCTTACTTCAAGTAAAGCTTGAAGTAAGCTGGCCGGCGACTAAAAACGACCGATTTTACTTAAAGTCAGGCTTGAGATAAGTGAAAATTTAGTAGGATTTATTGAATAAAAAATAGTGCCCGCCGAAGTGCGGGCATTTTTTTTGAAATAAGCGGAGCTTTTTCTGGAGGAGATAAATGCTCGATGATCAGATTTTTGTAAAATTCAGGAAAAATCGTTCGATGAAAAAAGTGCTAAAATGACCTCATTTCGTCCTATTTGGAAAAGGCTCGTACGTTTGGCTCAGTTCTCCGAAGCAAAAACCTAAACACAAATCCTTAACCCCATGCGACAGTCATTTTTTCACCCTTCACACCTTTTCACCAATGAACAACCTCCTCCTTGCCGCCTGCCTCACGGCCAGCCTAGCTACTGCCAGTGCCACCACGCGTAAGAAGCCTAACGAGGATTATCCCAAAGCCATCCAGGTGCGGGCTACTACGCTCACCCAGGCGCTGGCCCACCACATCCACCTCAACGAGGGTCAGTACCTGCGCGTCAAGCGCCTGCACCTGAAATACCTCAGCGAGCGCCTGGAGCTGGAGCGCGAGCTAGCCGGCGAGCCCGCCGAAGTGCGCGATACCCAGTTGGCCGCCGCGCAGCTGCGCTACGAGCAGAAGCTCAACGACCTGCTGCACCCCGACCAGCGCGTGGCTTATCAGCAGCTGCGGGCCAATTTCACGGCCCACCGCCTGTAAGCTGTAATGCTTTCCAACTGGCCGCCGATGTATGGCAAGTCCGCATCGGCGGTCAGTTAGAAAACAGTCGTTTGACCATGAAAAAATTTGAATACCGCCTGCTCAATCCTGAAAGAGGATTCTTCAATGGCATCGACTACGAAGAACTCACCCAACGCCTCAACCACTTAGGGAGCCAAGGCTGGGAAGTGGTATCAACGGTTGGTATCACCGCAGGGGTGGGCGGTCAAATGACGGGCCTGCTCATTACTCTCAAGCGCGAGCTGCCGGGGTAGGGTAGGGCAGAAGCCAAAAAGGTCCGCTTCCTGATTGGGAGGCAGACCTTTTTTATTGCTAGCGTAGCGATTAGGCGCGCTCGCTGATCGGCACGTAGTCGCGCTCGCGCTCGCCCACGTAAATCTGCCGGGGGCGGCCGATGGGCTCCTTGTTCTCGCGCATTTCCTTCCACTGAGCGATCCAGCCGGGCAGGCGGCCCAGGGCGAAGAGCACCGTGAACATGTCGGTCGGAATGCCGAGCGCCTTGTAAATGATACCCGAGTAGAAGTCTACGTTCGGGTAAAGCTTGCGCTCGATGAAGTACGGGTCGGTGAGGGCGGCTTGCTCCAGCTCCTGCGCGATTTTCAGCAGCGGGCTGTCTTCCAGGCCCAGCGCCTTGAGCACCTCGTCGGCGGCCTTCTTGATAATTTTGGCGCGCGGGTCGAAGTTCTTGTACACGCGGTGGCCGAAGCCCATGAGGCGGAAGGAGTCGTTCTTGTCCTTGGCCTTGGCGATGAACTTGCTGGTGTCGCCGCCGTCGCGCTCGATGGCTTCGAGCATCTCGATCACCTCCTGGTTGGCCCCGCCGTGCAGCGGGCCCCACAGCGCGTTGATGCCCGCCGATACCGAGCCGTAGAGGCTGGCGTTGGCCGAGCCCACGAGGCGCACAGTGCTGGTCGAGCAGTTCTGCTCGTGGTCGGCGTGCAGGATGAGCAGCTTGTTGAGGGCGGCGACTACGATGGGGTTGACTTCATACTTCTCGGTGGGGAAGCTGAACATCATGTACAGGAAGTTGGCGCAGTAGTCGAGGTCGTTGCGCGGGTAGTTGAGCGGGTGGCCCACCGAGTTTTTGTAGGTCCAGGCCGCGATGGTCGACATCTTGGCCATCAGGCGCACGATGTTGAGGTCGATCTCCTCCTTGCTCTGGTTGGGGTTGATGCTTTCGGGGTAAAAGCCGGTGAGCGCGCAGGTGAGGCTGCTCAGGATGGCCATCGGGTGGGTGCTGCTGGGGAAGCCGTCGAAAATCTTCCGCATGTCCTCGTGCACCAGCGTGTGCTTGGTGATGTGGCCACTAAACGCTTTCAGCTCGGCCTCGGTCGGGAGCTTGCCGTAAATCAGCAAGTAAGCCACTTCCAGGAAGCTCGACTGCTCGGCCAGTTGCTCGATGGGATAGCCCCGGTAGCGCAAAATGCCTTCCTCCCCGTCGAGGAAAGTGATGGCGCTTTTGGTGGCCCCGGTGTTTTTGTAGCCCGAGTCGAGCGTTACGTAGCCGGTTTGGTCGCGCAGCTTGCCGATGTCAAAGGCCTTTTCGTGCTCGGTGCCCTCGAAGATGGGCAGGGTAATGGACTGGCCGCCCGGGAGGTTGAGTTCAGCAGTTTCTGCCATTGGGTTGGGTAGGATAGGGAAATGAAGTCGCAGCCTCTTGAAGGCGCTAAGCTACGGCCCACGCCGTAAGCCGGGAAATTTTTGCGGGCTGGCCCGCCCTCTACTACAGCCAAGGGCGGCCGCAGGTTTCCGTAACTGCCAGAGTTTGGCCGCAAAAGCTCGCCCGGGAACGTTTGCAAGGATTTTTAGGCGCGCTAGCTACTTGCCGATGCAAAACTGGGTGAAGATGCTCGTGAGCAGGTCGTCGGATGAAATCTCGCCGGTAATCTCGCCCAGCGCACCGAGGGCGTGGCGCAGGTCGGCGGCCAGCAGCTCGGTGCCCCGGCCCACGTCGAGGCCCTGGCGCACGGCCGCCAGGTGCTGGGCCGCTACTTCGAGGGCGCGGGCGTGGCGCACGTTGGTCACGATGGTAGCCGAGCCCGTGCCCGCCAGCCCCGCGCCGCGCACCTGGGTGAGCAGCGCCGCTTGCAGCTCGTCGAGCCCGACCCGCTGCGCCGCCGAGACGAATTGTAAGGGCTTGTTATCAATGTGTAAAGCCTGGAACTCGGCCAGCGCGGCGGGGCTGGCCAGGTCGCGCTTGTTGCCCACGGCCAGCACCGGCAGCTTGGGTAGGGCAGCGGTAAGCTCCGCAATGTCGGCCTGCACTTCGGCGGGTGTGAGCTCGGTGAGGTCGAACAAATAGAGCAGCAGCGCCGCCTGGCCGATGCGCTCGCGGGTGCGCCGCACGCCGATGGCCTCCACCTCGTCGGCCGGGTTGTCGCGTAGGCCAGCGGTGTCCACGAAGCGAAACCGCAGCCCGTCGATGCTCACCTCATCCTCGATAAAGTCGCGGGTGGTGCCCGGAATGGCCGACACGATGGCCCGCTCCTCGCGCAGCAGGGCGTTGAGCAGGGTCGACTTGCCGGCGTTGGGCCGGCCGGCAATCACGGTCGTAATGCCGTTCTTGATCACGTTGCCCAGCTCAAACGAGCGCAGCAGCCCCAGCACCACGCCCTGCACCTCGGCCAGCAGTCGGGCCAGCCCGGTACGGTCGGCAAATTCCACGTCTTCCTCGCCGAAGTCCAGTTCCAGTTCCAGCAGCGCGGCAAACTGCACGAGCTGTGCCCGCAGGCCGCGCAGCTCATCCGAGAAGCCGCCGCGCAGCTGGTTGAGCGCCACTTGGTGGCTCAGCGCCGAATCGGCGGCGATGAGGTCGGCCACGGCCTCGGCCTGGGCCAGGTCGAGCGCCCCGTTGAGGAAGGCCCGCTTGGTAAACTCGCCGGCCTCGGCCAGCCGGGCACCCTGCCGCAGCAGCGCCGCCAGCAGCTGCCGCACGATGAAGTCGGAGCCGTGGCCGGAGATTTCTACCACGTCCTCGCGGGTGTAGGAGCGCGGCCCCCGGTAGAGTGCCAGCACGCCCTCGTCAATAATCTGGCCGGTGGCGGGGTCGCGCAAGGTACCGTAGTGCAGGGTGTGCCCCGGCTGGCTGGCCAGGTTCTTCTTGGAAAACAGCGCCTGGGCGATGGCCACCGCCTCGGGCCCCGACAGGCGTACCACTGCCAGCGCGCCAGCGCCGGGCGGCGTAGAGAGGGCCACAATGGTATCGGACCACGGGTTGGCGGTTATTGAAGCGGGTTTCAAGTCTGAATGGCGGTTAATGAAGTGGGACGGCTGACGGCGAATTCTACCCAAGCCAATGAGTGGAAGTAGCTATCTGGCTAAACTGTCTTACCTAACGTTTGTCATGCTGAGCTTGCGAAGCATCTTATCGCATTTGGATAAGCCGCACCACCCTGACAAGATGCTTCGCAAGCTCAGCATGACAGACGGGAAGGGAGCAAGCTATAGTTTTTGTTAAGCTATTCCGTAGCCAGAAAAAGATTACGCCCCACCTCAGCGGAAATCAGCACCGTTGCATCAGCATTAATGCACAATTCCAGCGAGTTGTCGAAGGGTACGCGGCTGAGCACCTGCACTTGCGCGCCCAGCGGCAGGCCCACCTTGTCGAGGTATTGCAGGAAGGGCGCGGAGGTATCGCGCACGGCGGCGAGGGTGCCGCGCCCGCCCACGGGCAGGTCGGCGAGCAGGCGGTGGGCCGGGCGGCGCATGGCCCCGTCCTCGGCCGGGATGGGGTCGCCGTGCGGGTCGAGGGTCGGGAAATTCAGAAACGCGTCGAGGCGCTGCATCAGCAGCGGCGACTGTACGTGCTCCAGCTCCTCGGCTACCTCGTGTACCTCGTCCCAATTAAAACCCAGCTGCTGCACCAGAAACACCTCCCACAGCCGATGCTTGCGGATGGTGAGCAAAGCCAGCCGCTGGCCCTCGGTGGTGAGGCGCACGCCCCGGTACTTCTCGTAGGCCAGCAGCTCCTTTTCGGCCAGGCGGCGCAGCATGTCCGTCACCGAGGCGGCGCGGGTGGCCAGCGCCGCCGCGATGCGGTTGGTGCTCACGTCCTGCCCCGGCTCGGCCTCGGCTAGCTTGTAAATAGTTTTAAGATAGTTTTCCTCGGTGTGGCTGGGCATTATGTTGAATTATGAATTAAAAATTATGAATTAGAAATTGCTTCGTTATCACCCAGCTTGCTAAGTATTTGCTGAGGAAGAATTCATAATTTCTAATTCATAATTCATAATTGCGAAGCAAACCTACCACTTAATCAGCGCCGAGGCCCAGGTGAAGCCCGAGCCGAAGGCGGCCAGGCACACGAGGTCGCCGCGCTTGATGCGGCCTTCCTGCACGGCTTCGCTGAGGGCGATGGGAATGCTGGCGGCGGTGGTGTTGCCGTAGCGCTGGATGTTGCTGAAAATCTTGTCGTCGCCCAGGCCCATTTTCTGCTGCACGTACTGCGTGATGCGCAGGTTGGCCTGGTGCGGAATGAGCAGGTCGATGTCGGCCGGCTGGTAGTTGTTCTGGTCGAGCGCTTCCTTGATTACCTGCGGGAAGCGCACCACGGCGTGCTTAAACACGTTCTGGCCGTTCATGTAGGGGTACATATCGGCCTCGTTGGCAATGGCGTAATCCACGCGGCCCTCGCGGTTGGAGCCGGGTTCCTTCACAATCAGCTCCTCGGCAAACTCGCCCTGCGCGTGCAGGTGCGTGCTCAGGATGCCGTGGCCCTCGGCGCGGGCCGGGCGCAGTACCACCGCCCCCGCGCCGTCGCCGAAGATGACCGACACGGCCCGGCCACGCGTGCTCTTGTCGAGGCCCGAGGAGTGGATTTCGGAGCCCACTACGAGCACCGTGTCGTACATGCCGGTGCGGACAAACTGGTCGGCCACCGACAGGCCGTAGATGAAGCCCGAGCACTGGTTGCGCACGTCGAGGGCGGGCACGCTGTTTTTCATGCCGAGCTCGCGCTGCATGAGCACGCCCGAGCCGGGGAAGAAGTAATCTGGTGACAGCGTGGCAAATACGATGAGCTGCACGTCGTCGACGCTCAACCCGGCGTTGGCCAAGGCGCGGCGGGCGGCTTCGGCGCCCATGTTGGCCGTGGTGTCCTTGCCTTCCTCAAACCAGCGCCGCTCCTGGATGCCCGTGCGCTCCTGAATCCAGGCGTCGGTAGTTTCCATGAGCTGTTCGAGGTCGGTATTCTTAACGACGCGGTCGGGGACGTAGTGGCCGACGCCGGCAATTTCGGCGTGGCGCAGGGTGGTAGGAGAAGCCATGAGGAAGAAAAAGCGGGAGAGTGGGTGGGAGGGGAGCGCAACTGTAGCCCCGGCCAGGGGGCTAGGGGCCTGCAAGTAAGAGAAAACCGCCTAAAATAATTCAGCCGATACTACCTCGTACGCAGTCTTCGGGGCTACGCGAAAGGGGCCGCAAAGGTCGGGCCTAGCCCCAGGGTTTCCAGCAAATGCCGTAATTTTTTGCCTTCCCCGGCCCATAGTACTGGGCCGCCGGGCACGCCGGTTGGGTAGAAACGGGCGGTCGGCAAGGCGGCGGCTATCGCTGCGGCCGCCCGGGCTGGCTGCGCGAAATCGACCGTCAGCCCCGCATCGTGGGCTTGCACTAGGCTCAGCCAGAGTGGATTATTGGGAACGAGCACGGGTAGCCCGTGGGCCAGGTACTCGAATAGCTTGGTGGGCCGGCAGCGCCAGGTGCTGGGGTGCGGCCGGTAGGGCAGCAAGCCGAAATGCGCCCATTGCATTTCGGCCACGATGCGGGCGTGGGGCACCAGCTCGGCCCCGCCGATGAGGGTGACCAGGCCGGGCCGGGTGGTAGCGAGCTGCTGCAGCGTCTCTTGTAAGGCAGCCAGCAAGGCCGGCCGCTGGCAAAAGCCGACGATGCGCAGTGCCGCGCCGCCCGGCCAGGCTTGGTGCAGCGCTTCCGCGAGGGCAAGGGCTTCGTACACGCCGTTCAGTTCCGAAATAGTACCGGAGTAGAGCAGGCGTACGGGCTCCGCCGGGCCGGGCAGCGGCCGGGTCGCCGTGGGTAGTGCCTCGGCCGGGGCCGGCTGGTATTTGTTTTCCAGGACTGCTACCCGGCCGGGGGGGAGCCCCGCCAGGTACGGCAGCTCGTCGGCGTAGCTGGCCTCGGCCAGCAGTACGGCCGCCGCCCGCCGGGTAGCCCAGCCTTCTACCCAGCGCAGGCCCGCCGCCAAGGCGCGCTTGCGCCAGCCCCGGTATACGTGCTGGGAGGTGACGTTGAGCGCGTAGTTTTCGCGGATGTCGTAGGTGAATTTTCGCCCGCGGCCCAGCGCCTGCCACAGCAGGGTGAGGGGCAGCAGCTCGGGCGCGTGTACCACTACCACACGCGGCCGCACCCGACGTAGCAATTGCCAGTACCGCCCTTGGGCTGCCAGCCGCCCCCAGCTCAGGCGAGTGCTCCAGAAAATGGGGTGTTGCGTAACGCGGGTACCCGCCCGGCCTGTCAGGCTCGGCCCGGCGTCCCCGCTGGCCCGGCCGGCGATATGCACCTCAACTTGCGGCCAGGCTAGCAGAGCCTGGGCAAACTTGCCGCGCATGCGGGTATCGTCTACCGGCTTGAGCACGGAGGCGAGCAGAAACCGCTGGGAGGGAGGCGAGTCGGCTGGCATGGCGGGCGGGGCAAAAAAGCGCCGGGCGGACCGGCTGGCCCAACCTCCCCTCAAAGATGCTAGTTTTGCCGGTAATTTTCCTTTAAACAGTAGTCATTTCCTCATGGAAACCGAATCGCACCACAGCCCCGTCCTCGACCGCTTTGCCGCCCAGGAGGCCATTGAAGCGGCCTGGGCCGACCGCACCCTGCTCGACCAGCCCGACACGCAAACTGCCATTGAGCACGTTATCGAAGACCTCGACAAAGGCCAGCTGCGGGTGGCCGAGCCGCCCACCGAAGAAGGCGGCGAGTGGACCATCAACGAGTGGGTAAAAAAGGCCGTTATCCTCTACTTCCCCATTCGCCAGATGGCGACCCAGGAAGTTGGCCCCTTCGAGTACCACGATAAAATGGCCCTCAAAACCGACTATGCCGCCCAGAAAGTGCGCGTGGTACCGCCCGCCGTGGCCCGCTACGGGGCCTACCTGGCCCCCGGCGTTATCCTGATGCCGAGCTACACCAACATCGGCGCCTACGTGGGCGAGGGTACGATGGTCGATACCTGGGCCACCGTGGGCAGCTGCGCCCAGGTCGGCAAGGGTGTACACCTGAGCGGCGGCGTGGGCCTCGGCGGCGTGCTGGAACCCGTGCAGGCGGCCCCCGTCATTATTGAGGACGGTGCCTTCATCGGCTCGCGCTGCATCTTGGTCGAAGGCTGCCGCATCGGCAAAGAAGCCGTAATCGGTGCCGGCGTAACCATCACCGGTAGCACCAAAATCATCGACGTGACCGGCGACGAGCCCAAGGAGTACCGCGGCTACGTGCCCGCCCGCTCGGTCGTCATTCCCGGCTCCATGCCTAAGCAATTTCCGGCCGGCGAATACCAGGTGCCCTGTGCCCTCATCATCGGCAAGCGCAAGCCCAGTACCGATTTGAAGACGAGCCTGAACGACGCCTTGCGCGATTTCGGCGTTTCTGTATAGACCACGGATTCCGCCGGATTTTTCGGATTCGTCGGATTTTGTAGGTGATACTTTCTGAAGAAGTATTTTACAAAAAAATTACTTAGCTAAAACGCCTGTCATGCTGAGCTTGCGAAGCATCTTATCACGTTTGAATAAACTATTCTCACCTGATAAGATGCTTCGCAAGCTCAGCATGACAGGCGTTTTAATTAAATATAATTTCTGATTAGATAATTAATAAAAAAAGCCCGCATTCAGCGGGCTTTTTTTATTAATTATCACAATTAAATACCGTCTACAAAATCCGACGAATCCGAAAAATCCGGCGGAATCCGTGGTCTAGACGGCCTGTTTCAATTTCTCCCCAAACAGTGCCTTCACCTTATCCACTTTAGGTTTAGCTACAAATTGGCAATAAGGCTCGTGGCCATGCTGATTGTAGTAATTCTGGTGGTAATTCTCGGCCGGATAAAACTCGGGCGCGGCTGTGATTTCCGTTACCACGGGGTTGGGGAAGGCGTGGCCGTCGTTGAGCTTCTTCTTGTACTCTTCAGCGAGCTGCTTTTGCTCGTCGCTGTGGTAGTAGATGACCGAGCGGTACTGCGTGCCGACGTCGGCCCCCTGGCGGTTGAGGGTAGTCGGGTCGTGAGTTTTCCAGAAGATTTCCAGCAGCTCCTTGTACGAGATAACGGCCGGGTCGAAGGTGATGTCAATCACCTCGGCGTGGCCCGTCATGCCGCTGCATACTTCTTTGTAGGTAGGGTTTTTATTGCGGCCCCCGGCGTAGCCGGACACGACTTTCTCGACGCCCTTGAGGTTCTGAAAAACGGCCTCGACGCACCAAAAGCAGCCGGCCCCAAACGTTGCATGTTCCATGATCGCAGATTTAACGGATTTAACTGATTGCGCGGATACGCCCGCCGGCCTCCGGCGGCGGGCTGACTATGCGGCTGCCTACTCACGTTTTTTTATAGCTTTTGGCTGGTTGAATAACGCAAAAAGGTGCCCTATCGTTCTGCTTTCAGGATTACGCCCACCTAGTCAGCCCGCCGCCGGAGGCTGGCGGGCGTATCCGCGCAATCAGTTAAATCCGTTAAATCTGCGGTCAAAGCCGTTAAATCTGCGGTCTGAAGCGGCTGGCCACTACTAGCTCTTTCGAGCCGGGGGTGTAAGCGTAGAAGCCCTCGCCCGATTTTACGCCCAGGCGGCCGGCCATTACCATGTTGACCAGTAGGGGGCAGGGGGCGTATTTAGGATTGCCGAGGCCCTCGTGCAGCACGCGCAGGATGGCGAGGCACACATCGAGGCCGATGAAATCGGCCAGTTGCAGCGGCCCCATCGGGTGGGCCATGCCCAGTTTCATTACGGTGTCGATTTCTTCCACGCCGGCCACGCCCTCAAACAGGCTGATAATGGCCTCGTTGATCATCGGCATTAGGATGCGGTTGGCCACGAAGCCGGGGTAGTCGTTGACTTCGGTGGGCACCTTGCCGAGCTGGCGCGAGAGGTCCATCACGCGCTGGGTCACGTCGTTGGAAGTGGCGTAGCCGCGAATCACCTCCACGAGCTTCATCACCGGCACGGGATTCATGAAGTGCATCCCGATAACCTGACTGGGGCGCTTGGTTACGGCCGCGATTTTGGTAATTGAAATCGACGAGGTATTGCTGGCCAGGATGGCCCCGGCCGGCGCGTGCTGGTCGAGGTCGCGGAAAATCTGGAGCTTGAGGTCCACGTTTTCGGTAGCGGCCTCCACTACTAACTCGGCGTTAGCAACGCCCTCGGCCAGGCTCGTGAAGGTCCGCAGGCGGCCCAGAGTGGCCGCTTTGTCGTCTTCGCTCAGGGCGGCCTTGGCAACCTGGCGGTCCAGGTTTTTGGTAATGGTAGCCACGCCCCGGTCGAGGGCAGGCTGGTTGATATCAATCAGGGATACGGCAAAGCCGTGCTGGGCAAAAACGTGGGCAATACCATTGCCCATGGTGCCCGAGCCAATAACGGCGACGTTCATCGGGTGGGAAGAATTAGGGGAAACTAGAAAAGAAGAAACTGCGACGCGGGCGCGTTGGTCGCTACCGCGTAACAAAGCTACTGGCTACCGGCAAATGGGCTGGCCGGGCAAAAATTTTGCATCTTACTTCATCCTTTTCCCAAACGCGCCGTACAAAACCCCGCAAGCCCACCCGGCCGGCAACACCTTCACACCTACCTTCTTTCTCCTTTTCAATCATGGGCAATCTACTGTATATCATCGCCGTCATCCTCATCATCATCTGGGCCCTCGGCTTCTTCGGTATCATGGGCGCCGGCATCGCAGGCAATAGCCTGATTCACATTCTGCTGGTGATTGCCATTATCGCCATCCTGCTGCGCGTTATCAGCGGCCGCAACCCGGTATAAGTAGCGGTTTCGCTTTTATATAAAAAACCCCGGCCGTAACCACGGCCGGGGTTTTTTGCTGTGCGTCGACCAAGACTAGCGGCCGATGTTGAACAAGAAGTTGAAGCGAATCACCGGGTTGGGGTAGATGCTGTTGTAATTATCCTGGAAGTTGTAGAGCAGCACGATGTCGGCCGCCGCCCGGTTGCTGATCTGCGAGCGGTAGCCCACGCCGACCAGCGGGGTTTGCACCGTGCGCGAGGTGGTACCGACAGGCCGGTTAAACTGGTCAACAATTACAAACTGCGCTCGGGTCGATTCATATTCAGCATGCACGAAGAAGTTGTCAATCACCATAAACTGGCCAAAGACCTTGACTCCAAAGCTGTTGGTGCTTGTACTTACGCTGGGGCCATTGCTGTAATCCTGACCGTAGTAGTTGTAGGCATAACTGATGCCCGGGCCAATCGAGAAGCGATCAGTGACCCGGTAGCCGATAGCCGGCGAGATGCTGAAATTGAAGTTGCTCAACCCGTAGTATGAGCTGTAGCCCAGCCCAATACCCGAGTAGACAAACAGCTTGGTATACTGGTCGGCGTGCTGCTGGGCTGCTTTGCGCGCCTGCTCGCGGCCGGGCAGCTCCAGGCCCGATGGGCTATCCGAAGTGGGAGTGGGCAGGGCGGCTGGCGTGGGCTGGGTAGCCGGGGCCGTGCCGGGCGTGTACACCGGGATGGTCGGTGCCACGTTGGTCGTATCGACGGGCGGGCGGGCCGGGGCGGGCTGCGCCGGCGCCGGGCGCGTGCCGGGCGGGGCCGTATTCAGCACCGGCTTATCCTGGGCCAGGCTGCGGCCGGGAGCCAGCAACGCCACCATCGCCAGTAAAAAAGGCAGAAGCAGACGGTTCATTGGGAGGGAGTTATGAATTATGAGTTAAAAGTTATGAGTTAAAAAGCAGAGGTAAAAGTCAAAGGAGATGGCTCATAACTGCTAACGACCTGTTTCTCGTCTGTTCGGGCGGGAAGCGGCGACAAAAGCCCAATAAGCCAACTCATAACTTCTAACTCCTAATTCATAACTCCACTAAGCCACCTGATACATCTTCTGGCGTTGGGCCTTCAGGGTTTCGTCGGCCAGGTATTCTTCGTAGTTCATGCGGCGGTCGATGATACCCTCGGGCGTGAGCTCGATGATGCGGTTGGCCACGGTGTCGATGAACTGCAAGTCGTGGGAGGCGAAGATGAGCGAGCCGGTGAAGTCCTTCAGACCGTTGTTAAGGGCCTGGATGCTTTCGAGGTCCAGGTGGTTGGTGGGGTCGTCGAGCACCAGCACGTTGCCGCTTTCGAGCAT
This sequence comes from uncultured Hymenobacter sp., assembly GCA_913776615.1. GTDB lineage: Bacteria > Bacteroidota > Bacteroidia > Cytophagales > Hymenobacteraceae > Hymenobacter. The sequence continues at coordinate 42,537 of CAJYPK010000025.1, read as the reverse complement.
CATCTTCGAGAGCATGCAGCGCACTTTCTCGCCCCCGCTCAGTACGTTGGGCTTCTTCTGGCTTTCCTCGCCCGAGAACAACATGCGGCCCAGCCAGCCGCGCACAAAGCTTTCGTCCTTCTCTACCGAGTACTGGCGCAGCCAGTCCACGAGGTTCATGTTGTCGGCCTGGAAGAAGGCGCTGTTTTCCTTGGGAAAGTAGCTGGGGGTGATGGTAGTACCCCACTTATAGTCGCCCTTGTCAGCCTTGATCTCCCCGAAGATGATGTCGAACAGCAGCGAGGCGGCGCGGTCGTCGCGGCCCACGATGGCCACCTTGTCGCCCTTGTCGAGCGAGAACGTAACGTTTTTCAGCACCGACTGGCCTTCCACCGATTTACTGATGTTTTCCACGCTCAGCAGCTGGTTGCCGGCCTCACGCTCGGGCTTGAAGGCGATGTAGGGGTAGCGGCGCGACGAGGGCTTGATTTCCTCCAGCGTCAGCTTTTGCAGCAGCTTCTGGCGGCTGGTGGCCTGCTTCGACTTGGAGGCGTTGGCCGAGAAGCGGCGCACGAACTCTTCAAGCTCCTTGCGCTTGTCCTCAGTTTTCTTGTTTACCTCCTGGCGCTGGCGCAGGGCCAGCTGGCTGCTCTCGTACCAGAACGAGTAGTTGCCGGGGTACATCGTGATTTTCGAGAAGTCCAGGTCGGCCATGTAGTTGCACACGGCGTCGAGGAAGTGGCGGTCGTGGCTCACCACGATTACCGTATTCTCGAAGTTGTCGAGAAAGTTTTCGAGCCAAAGCACGCTCTCGGCGTCGAGGTTGTTGGTCGGCTCGTCGAGCAGCAGCACGTCGGGGTTGCCAAACAGCGCCTGGGCCAGCAGCACGCGTACTTTCTCGCTGGCCCCGAGGTCGGCCATGAGGCTGTAGTGCTTGTCTTCGGTGATGCCCAGGCCGCTCAGCAGCTCGGCCGCCTTGTACTCAGCATCCCAGCCCTCCATGTCGGCAAATTCGCCTTCGAGCACGCCCAGGCGCTCGCCGTCGGCGTCGGTGGCGGTGCCCGCGTCGTACTTGGCGTAGAGGGCATCTTTCTCGCGCATCACGTCGGCCAGCTTCTGGTGACCCTGGATGACGGTTTTCAGCACCTCCTGGTCGTCGTAGGCAAACTGGTTCTGCTTGAGCACGGCCAGGCGCTGGCCGGCGGGCATCTCCACCGAGCCGGTATTGGGCTCAATCTCACCCGATAATATCTTCAAAAAGGTGGACTTGCCCGCCCCGTTGGCCCCGATGAGGCCGTACACGTTGCCGGGCAAAAACTTCACCGTTACATCTTCAAACAGCACCCGCTTGCCGTAGCGCAAGCTCACGTTGGTCGTAGAAATCATCTAAGCCAGAATAAGAAACCGAAAAAACTTCCCAAAAATACGCTGCCGCCCGGCCTTGCTGCTGCACAACGCCAGCCAGCCGCATTTTGTGCCCCGGCCCAGACACAACATCCCGCCCGAAATTTCAGTATAAAAGCCTGAAGTCGCTCCCCGTGGCTTCCGGGCATCAATTCCTCTTAAACTCCTTTTCCTATGGCTTCCCGCTCTCTCACGGTACCTTCTGCGCACTCGCTCACTCCCGAGCAAAATGGCTTCCGCTACGGCCTGCTGACGGCCGCTGTACTCTGCATCTACACCTTGGCGGCGGCGCTGCTGGGTTTCTTCTCGCGAATCGAGGCCGGCAGCCTCGACGTACTCATCCTCGTTATCGGCTCGGTGATGGCCATTCGGCACCTGCGCCAGCTGCGCGGTGATCACATGCCCTACCTCGGTGGCTACGGCACCGGCATTATCTCGGCCATGGTGGCCTCGGTAATTCTCGGGCTGTTCTTCATCATCCTGTCGGTTATCATGCCCCGCTCGCTCGACCTGACGCAGGTAGAAAACCTGTTCGGCTTCGACCTGTCGGTAGTAGTGGCCTTCTTGGCCATCGTGCTGCTGGGTACCATGACGGGCGTAATTACCTCGCTGATAGCCATGCAGTATTACAAAGCCGATCCCATCGACCCGCTGAAAGCTATGGAGCGCTAGGCTGGGTAGACTAGCTTGATAAGCGAAAAGGGCGGCCATTTCCAATAGCTGGAAATGGCCGCCTTTTTTTATTGACTCTATTCTTCGCAGCTAACCGAGTTGGGTAAATCGCCTGTCAGTGCTTCGCGTTGCTCGCAATGACAGGCGATGAGAAGCTCAGTCCACTGACAATAACTTAAAGAAGTTTCCTAATCGCGGCTATTTCAACACCCTGGCTGTGATCATACTCAGCATGACGCATGGGCACGGGCAGCCGCGTGGCTGGAAGCGCAGCCATCCTCCCCCTAGCCTGCCACCGCTGGCAGCGCGAAAGGCACGAACGGACCCACCTCGCCCCCAAAGCGGTGAATCTCGCGGATGATAGTACTGCTCACGCCCGCCAGGGTAGGCGAGGTGAGCAGAAATACCGTTTCGAGGTCGGGGTTTAGGTGCCGGTTGGCCTGGGCGATGGCATTTTCGTACTCGAAGTCCAGGGTGTTGCGCAGGCCCCGGAGCAGGTAGCGCGCCCCGGTAGCGCGGGCAAACTCAGTAGTAAGTCCTTGGTAGCTGCGCACCGACACCCGCGGCTCGTCGGCAAATAGGGTAGTGAGCTGCGCGATCATCCACTCTACGGGTAGGTAGCGCTGCTTGCTGCTATTAGTGCCGATGGCGATAATCACCTCGTCGAACAGCCCCACACCGCGCCGTACCACGTCGAGGTGGCCATTGGTGAAGGGGTCGAAGGAGCCGGGAAAGAGCGCGATTTTTTGCATGGCGACGTGGAAGGGACTAGGACGGGAAACGCGGGCTTATTCGCAGAAAGCCAAGCTGAACAAGTCGAAGTGCCGGTAATCGGCTATCTCGTTAAGATAGTAGAAGTACTGCAGGCCAAACGGCCGGGTGCCGAAGCGCAAATGCCGCACGTAGGTGCTCAGCAGCACGAAAGTGGCCGATTCACTCGTGAGCTCGCCCCAGATAGTGACGGCATCCCGGTCGGGATTCAGCCCCAGCTCCTGCATCACAAGAATAGTATAGTAGACCACGTCTTCGGCCGTACTCACGGTAAATGAATTGCACAGCTCCACCTGGTCGCCGAGTACAATAACCGTTAGCTCTTGGGCGGCCAGGTTGAGGTACACCTGGCGCGGGGCGCCGCTGGGGGCCCGCTGGTGCAGCAGGCCGCCGAGCAGAGCGCTGGCTTGGGGCAGCAGCCGGGCACTGGGGCCGTGCAGCTGCCGCAGCCATTGCCCCAGGCTGGCTGGCGCGGCAAACAGGCTCACGATATCGGTAGCCGGGGTGGGGAGGTGCAGCGTGTAGGCCAGAGCCTCTTCGCCGGGTGCCAGCTCGTGGTGCGGGCGCAGGTAGGCCGTCTCATCGCCGGGGCGGTACAGGGGGGCGGGCAGCAGGGGCGTGGCCCCGCCCGCCAGGGCCAGCCGCAGGCGCGCCCAGCCGGGCTGGCCCAGCAGCGTATCGGTTGCTACGGCGGGCAAATCGGTGAGTTCGGGTAGCGGCAGGTCGTCGAAGGTGACGATTTTGTGGCGGGCTACCTCCAGAGCGGCCAGGCGCAGACGGCCCGCGCCGGCCAGGGCATAGAGGTGGTAGGCGGTAGGGTTGGCCGCGTCGAAGGTGTCGTCGCGCAGGCTGAGCGGAGAGGAAGCGGGCAGGGCAGAAGAAGCAGGCACGGGGTAAAAGTACTTGCGCGCTTTCCGTTTTCGGGCGAAACTACGCCGCTGGCCGCGGCAAGCAGCTCGAAACGAGGGGCTAGGGATGCAGCAGCACCTGGGGAACGAAGATGTCGTCGGTGCTGAGCAGGCCGCGCAGCACGGGGTGTACCTGGGCGGGGGGCAGGGCCAGCAGTTGGCGCGGGGTGCGCCAAGCCAGCTCGGCAAGCAGCTGCGCGTCGGCCGCGTGCTCGGGGTCGTGGCCCAGGCGCGGGGTAGCGGCGGGGTCGTCGGGCGCTACCTCAAAAAAGATTTCGAGGGCCTGAAGATTATCGTGCCGAAACTCGTGCAGGTGCAGCTGCCGCCCCACGCGCACGGCCAGGCCGGTTTCCTCCGAAAACTCGCGTTGCAGGGCCTGCTTCAGGCTCTCGCCAAAGGCCCAGCCCCCGCCGGGTGGCGACCAAAACGGGGTGTCGCCGGGTAGCAGCCCCCGGTGGGCCGCCAGCAAAATAGCCCCGTCGCGCACCAGGATGCCCCCCACCCGCACCCGCACCAGGCCGGCGTAAGGTGCTAAAAGAGAATTGGTTGAATTAAAATCAGCAGTGGACATAGCAACGAAGGTAGCCCCGAGAATGCTGGGCTTTACGCAAAGCCGCCCGGAGCGGGCGAATTTGGGGGGTGGCCTGGCCCGCCGGGCAGCCGATATCTTTGGCCCCCATATGCCTACCATCCCCCCCGAATCCGCCCCCGACCTCGAAGCCCGCATCCGCGAAAAGCTCCAGCGCCAGTATTTTATGCACCTCATTGGGGCCGACCTTACCCGCATTGAGCCCGGCCGTATCGAGGCCGAACTCGCGCTAAGTCAGCAGCATCAGCAGCAGCGGGGCTTCGCCCACGGCGGCCTCGTGGCCACGATGGCCGATCTGGCGGCGGGCTTCGCGGCCGTCACGCTCGTATCCGAGAGCCAGGGCGTGGTGACGTCCGACTTAAAAGTGAGCTATCTGAATCCGGGCGTCGGCCAGCGCATAAAGGCTATTGGCTGGGTGTTGAAGGCCGGGCGGCGGCTGCATTTCTGCGAGGCTGAGGTGTGGTGCGACGACGTACTCATTGCCAAAGCTTCCGCCACAATGGCGGTGATTGGCTGAGAAGGTATTTAGGGCAATTAAGTTATTAGTCGGCTTAGAGTTGTCTGTCATTGCGAGCGCAGCGAAGCAATCGCACCCGCTTAATACAGCCGTTCGAGTGTGATTGCTTCGCTGCGTTCGCAATGACATTTTACAGGTAAGCTATCATTAAACTACATAAAAGTGGCTACCCAATTAGGGCGCGGCCACAAACCAGTAGTCGCCGAAGCTAGTGAGGTGGTCGCCGGTCACCTGGCCGCGGGTGGTGTTGTCGTTGATGAAGTAATACAGCGGGTGCCCTTTGTAGGTGAGCTGCTGCGTGCCGCTCGTGGCGCTGCCGTAGGGACCAGAGGAAGTTGTCTCGGTGCGAGTGATGGTGCTGAAGTCGCTCGCGTTCAGGCCGGAGGGAACTACGGGGGCGCTCAGGAGCAACGCCGGCCAGGCGCTGAGGCAGCCGCCCGTGCAGTTGGTGGGCTTGGTGTTGGGGGAGGCGTCGTCCTTGGCAAAGTAATACAGCGTACGGCCCTGGGCGTCGGTCAGATAGGTTTTGGTAGTGGCGACGTTGGTGGTCTGGTCCACCACGCTCTTGCGACCCAGCATGACACTGTAAGTTGGGTTGAGCACGTACCACACGCCGCCGACGCCGTTGCCCCCCGTTTGGCCAGCGGCTTCGCGGGTGTTGGTGCCGTTGACGGCCGGCGCGTAGTAGTAGAGCGGCCAGCCTTTGTAGAAAGTCTGGTTGCGGCCATCGGCGGTTTTTTTACTGCTGAAATCGCTGGCATTCAACCAGCTGGGTGGAGTAATGCGCCCCCCGTAATACACGGGCCAGGTGGGATTGCACGCGGCGCTGGTGCACGAGTTGGTGCCGGCCACGTCGAGGGCGAAGAAATACAGCGTATTGCCCGCCGAATCGGTGAGGATGGTCCCCAGCGAGGCAGAGGTAGCCAGCTTCACGTTGGCCGGGGTTGAGGCGGCCGTCGGGGCATCGTCTTTTTTGCAGGCGGTCAGGCTCAGACCCAGGCCTAGGGCCAGCCCGGCGGACCCACTCAGTTGGCAGAGAAAGGATTTTTTACGCATGAGGAACGTGGTTAAGTGGTTGTTGAGCAAGGAATTGAGCTTGGAAAAGGATCTTGTGAAAAGGCAAGTCGGTAGCAGTCAGCCGCTGGCGAGTGGCTGGGGAAGCTGAGTAAAGGGGTAAGGAGAGGGAAGTCGGCTCGCGCACGGGGCCGGTACCTGACTACTCGGCGGGGCAGCGGTGGGGGCCGGGGCCGGGCAGCAAAACCTTAGTCGGCCCGCCTAGCGCTGGGGCCGCACGGTGAAGCTGCGGGCCACCGTGAAGCCGAAGTAGAGGTCACCCGCGAAGAAATTACCCGTGGTTTCGGGGACGAAAAACTTCTCCGTCATGCCAAGCGAGTTGGTAACGTGCAGCTGAAACACGTGGCCGCCGGTTTCGAGATCGACGCCCACCCCCAGCGCGTTGCGAAAATTGCGGGCGGTGTTGCCGGGCAGCAGGTAATAATAATCGGCAGTAATGGCGGTGCGCTTGGTCACCTTCTGGCGCAGGCCCGCGCCGAGGGCGTACACGTCGTTTTGGGCGGCGCTGGTAGCCACGTAGTTGCGGTGCACGAGCGTGGGCATCAGCTGCACCGACAGGCTGGGGCTGAACTTACGGGCCAGCAGCGCCTGGTAAGCGTAGGTGACGCGCGAGCTGGTAGTCCGGGCATCGGACGGGTCGAACCTGAGCGTGGTAACCGCCGCCGAGGCCAGCAGCGCCACCGATACGGGCATGGGGTGCATCCCGGTCGCTTGCTCCAGCAGGCGATATTTGGCGAAGCCGTCGAAGGTTTTTTCCTGCGAGCTGCGTCCCACGCCCACGGCCAGCCGGTCGGTGAGGCCATATTCCAGCCCGAGCCGCAGCACGGCCTGGTCGAGGCCGAAAAAGTTATACGCCCCCGAATTGAGCGTGCCGAAGCGATGCTGAATGAGAAAAAGCAGCGTGCCCGCGCCGGGCGTTTCCACGGTTTGCGAGTTGATGATGCGCGTGCCCTTAAAGGTGGCCGTCACCACTTGGTGCGGTTGCTCAGCGGTGGTTTGCTGCACCAATTGGCCCAGCAAGTCGGCCTGCGCGTGGGCAGTGGAAGCGAGCAGGGAACTCAGCAGCAGGCCCGTCAGGCAGGCCCCGGCGTAGCGAGTCAACTTCATGAGTAGCAAGAAAAAAGGGTGGAAGAGTAGTTATTGCGGGGCGCAATCGAGGACCACTTGCACGTGCGCCACCTTGGCCACCTGGCTGCGCACGAGCAGCGGAATGGCGATGTTGTAGTCGGCCGGCGCCACGTCGAGCTGCGCGTGGGCCAGCAGCCGCCCGCCCCGCAGCTCCAGGGTGGCGGGCACCGCGATGGTGCGCGTCACGCCGTGGATGGCCAGCTCGCCCGTCACCTGCACCGCGTGCGGGCCGGGCGTAGCCAGCTCGGCCGGGCTCCCGCCCGTGAAGCGCCCTTTGAACGTGGCCAGCGGGTACTTTTCCGATTCGAGGTAGTTCTCATTGAAATGCACCTGCATCAGCGTGCGCTTGAACTTGAAGCCGGCCACGGGCACGGCAAAGGCCAATTGCGCGGCGGGCAGATTGAGCACGGCCGCCGTGGTTTCGTTGGTGGCCTCAATGTCTTCGAGCGGGCTGCTCGCCTCGAAGCGAACCTGCCCCGATTTGGTAGCGAAAACGGTGGGATTGGGGCCGGTACGGGGGGTAGCCAGTACCCCCGCCAGCCCGATGCAGAGTAGCAGTTTCATGCGCTAGGGGGAAAATGAAAGATGGAAAAGGCGACCTAGTTATTCAGGCGGCCCGCATCGACCCAGCCCTGAATGCGGGCGATGTCGCAGTCGGAGAGCTTGGCCCCGCCCTTGGGCATGGGACTAAAGCCGGCCTCTTGCCGGATGACGCCCAGCAGCACGTTGCCGGGCAGCCGCGTCAGGGCCTGGTAGGTGCTCAGGTCGAGGCCGCCGCCCCGCGTCTGAAACGCCGTGCCGTGGCAACCCCGGCAGCGCGCATCCAGGATGGGCGACACGACCGCCGCGTAGGTTGGGGGAGCGGGGTCGTTGCAGGGGTTGGCCGTGGAGCCAGTACCCGTGGTCGGAGTTGCCGGGCTAGGGTCGGGGCCGTGCGAATACGTGCAGCTGGCAGCCAACGCGAGTACGGCCAGCCCCAGGCCGCGCCACGCAGCGGCCGAAGAAGAGAAATTTGGCATCAAAAAGCGTAGTTTAAATTGAATAATTTGTAAAATGAATTTTTTTCGACAAGCAAAGCGGTAGCTGCACGGGTGAAAACCCGTGGAAAGCAGCACGCCGGAAATAGGAGCAATGCCCGCCGCTAGGCTAGCGGGCCGCCGGACCTCGCAACAGGCCGTATTTGAGCGAGAAGAAAACGCCGGCGCTCTGCAAGCGCACGGCCCCGTAGCCCACGCCGCCGAGGGGCAGCTTCAGGTAGGGCTCCACCTGGAGCGCCCAGCGCTGGCTGAGGCGCTGCTCGTAGCCCACCGTCAGGTTCAGCACCTGAAAGGGGTGGTTGGAATAATTTAAAAACTGCCAGGCCGAGCTGCGGGGCTTGCCGCCCACTTCGTAGTGGTAGGTGTAGTCTTCGCGCCGCATGAAGAGCGACGAGAGGCCGCCGCTCACGAAGGCCCGCCGCTGCGTCCCCTGCCATACGTCGTAGCGCAGGTTGAGGGGCACGTCGATAATGCGACAGCTGGCGGTGACGTCGTTCAGCACCCAGCTGCTGGGCCAGGCGGTGGCCAGTCGGTAATCGCTGCCAGCTGCGGCGTAGTGCTTGATGGCCTGCAAATAGCCGGTACTCAGGCGCCAGCGTGCGGCCAGCCGGTACTCCACCTCAATGCCTGCGCTGCCGCCGATGCCGGTGCCTTGCTGCCGCACTGCGCTCAGCTCGGGCGCGGCCAGCAGGCCGATGTGCAGGCGGTAGGCAGTGGTAGGCAAGGGCTTAGGGCGCGGGAGCGAGTCGAAGGGCATTACCCGGGCCAGGGGCAGGGCGGCCGGCAGCGAGTCGGGCCGCCCGCTCGGCCAACCGGTGCCAGTCAGCGGGGCTACGGCTTGGGGCGGCTGCTCAGTACTGGTTTGGGCCGCGGGCGCCGCCGACCCCGGTGCCAGCGAGCGGGCGGCTAGGGAAGTCCCAGCGGCGAAGGTTACCGCCGTAGAAACTAGGTTTTTACGAACGGAGGAATTGCCGCGGTGCCGGGTAGCACGACGCGGGGCGACCGCGGTCCGCGCCGAAATTGCCACGGCAAGCTTAGGTACGCCATCACTGGCCCGCGCCCCGGCCACCGCGGCTGGGGCTAAGGTTGCCGCGGGCAAGGATGCGCGCCGAACCTGGCGAGTCTCGGCCGGGGCGGGGCGGGGCCGCCGTGCCCCGGGGCGGCCCGCTACGGCGGCAGTGGCGGCCAGGGTGCGGTGCGTAGGCCGCCGCCGGGTAGTGGACGTAGTCGAATTAGCGAGCGGCGTAAGGGCTTTGCCAGCCGCCGGGCCGCTGGCTACTGCCCCGGGAGCGTTAGCTGGCAAGCCTAGCTCAGCTGCCGCAGCAGGCGCCGCGTTGAGTGAGGATTTTGCAGCGGCAATGCTTTCTTTAGGAGTGGCTTGTTTGCGGGACTGGCTGGCTGGCACCAGGACTTCGGCCGTCGCTGGCTGCCGCCGGGCTTCGGTGCCCGACCCAAGCGGCAGGGCAAGTAAGCGGCGGCGCGATGGTGAGCTGCCCGCGCCGGTAGCAACGAGGTAGCTGGTGGTATCGGGCGTTGCGGCGGCCACCACGGCCGGCCGAGCGGCAGCAGGAGCTGCCGCCAGTGAGGGTGGCCCGGCTAGCGGCGTTGCGGGAACCGCCGTCGGCGCAGAGGATGGGGCAGGAGAAGCGGTTGCCACTCGGCTGGATAAGCCCGCCACCGCCGCGGGCCGGCCCGTAGCCCCGCGGCGGTGGCTGGGCTGATAATACCAGCTCAGCCCGGCCACGAGTAATAGTAAGAGAAGGGCTAGCGCGCTGCGCCCGCGCCGCACCCGGCGGGGCGCGGGCGGCGCGGGCTCGGCATCGAGCAACTGCTCCATTCGCTGCCAGGCGTCCGCGTCCGGGAGGGCCGACCAGTCGGCATCGTGTTCCAGGCCCCGGCGAAAATGGGCGTCGAATTCTTCATCCGACGTAAACGGCGTAGGCATGGGAATCAGTTTTTTTTAAAAGGCGCTGAAGGTGAGTGCGGGCCTTGGAGAGGTTCGACTTGGACGTGCCAGCCGTGATGCCCAGGTGCTGGGCGATTTCTTCGTGCTTGTAGCCGTCGATGGCGTAGAGGTTGAATACCGTGCGGTAGGCCGGGGGCAGCTGCTGCACCAGGCGTAGCAAGTCTTGGTAAGCCAGCGCCTCCAGGGGCAGGCTGCCGGGGGCGGCGGGCTCGTCGTGAGCAGCGTCGAGGTCTTCCTGGTAAGGATTTTTTTCGGTGGTGCGGAAGTGGTCGATGGCCGTGCGCACCATTATTTTCTTGAGCCAGCCGCGCAGCGAGCCGCTGAGGTCGGGGCGGGTGTCGTCGAAGGTGGCCAGCCCGCGAAACGCCCGCAAAAACCCATCGTTGACCACCTCCGTCGCTTCCTCCCGCGTACCCACGTAGCGCAGGCAAATGCTGAGGGCGTAGCCGTAAAACAACTGGTAAAACTGTCGCTGCATGACGCGGTCTGCCCGCCGGCACCCGGCAAGCAGGAGCATAAGCTGGGCGGTATCGGGGTCAGGCACGAGTGGTAAGCAGAAGAGGTGAAAACAACCAAGGCCGGCTGGATACTTAGCAACTCGGCGCAATTGCCAGGATGGTTGCCTGCCGGTATAATTTTTTTGTCGCCGCCCACCCGGCGCAGATTCATGGTCGGGAGCCCGCCGCCCACCAGCTCGTTCAAGCAAATTTATTGGGTTAGGCTTGACTTCTCGGGCAATAACTTTGTTGTGGCGGTAACCCCTGAAATGTGCGGTACCAGCTTCGCGAAAGGGGGTACCGGGGGCACCCACGCCAGCTATCTCACCGCTGGCTCACTTCTGTGCGGCGGCGGGTATTGCCCGCGTGGCCAGCCCGGGCGCCCCCTGATTCCGACTAACACGTACTATGCTAAAAACCCGATTCCCGTCCGTTCGCGATTATTTCCCCTTCGAGCCGACCGCCGACCAGGCCGAGCTATTCGTGCAGCTCGATGATTTTCTGCGCGACCAGCTGCCCGGCCGCAAGGTATTCGTGCTGCGCGGCTACGCCGGCACCGGCAAAACCACCGTGGTGAGCGCCCTCGTGCAGTGGCTGGGCCGCATGCAGCGCCGCTACGCCCTGCTGGCCCCCACCGGCCGCGCCGCCAAAGTGATGAGTGCCTACGCCGGCGTGCCCGCCAGCACCATCCACAAAAAAATCTACCGCCAAACCAGCGGCGCGCCCGCCGAGCGCCTCAGCTTTACCCGCCAGCCCAACCGCCAGGAGGAAACGCTTTTCATCGTGGACGAGGCGTCGATGATTTCCGACGAGAAAGCCTTCGGCGAAAACGGCCTGCTCGACGACCTCATGGGCTTCGTTTTTGAGCGCAGCACCAACCGCCTGCTGCTCATCGGCGACACGGCCCAGCTGCCGCCCGTGGGCCAGCTCCTGAGCCCGGCGCTCGACCCCGCGCTGCTGGCCCACCGCTTTCGCGCCCGCGTCGACGGCGTGGAGCTGCGCCAGGTAATGCGCCAGGCCGAGGCCTCCGGCATCCTGGTCAACGCCACCGAGCTGCGCGAGGAGCTACGGGAAGAAACACCCGATATCCGACTGCATACCAAGGGCTTTCGGGATATATTCAAGATGGGCGGCGACAAGCTGGAAGACGGCCTGCGCTGGGCCTACCGCCATTTCGGCCACGAGAACACGACCATTATCTGTCGCTCCAACCGCAACGCCAATCAATACAACCAGCTCATCCGCCGCACGCTGTTTGAGGCCGAGGAGGAGATTGAGGCGGGCGACTACATCATGGTGGTGCGCAACAACTACTTCTGGCTGCCCAAGGAGTCGGAAATCGGCTTTCTGGCCAACGGCGACTTTTTGGAAATCAAAAAGATAATCCGGCGCGAGGAGGTCTTCGGCTGCCGCTTCGCCCAGGCCCGGGTGCGGCTCGTGGACTACCCCGACGAGCCCGAGCTGGAAGTAAAGCTGCTGCTCGATACCCTGCACACCGAAAGCCCCTCGCTGCCCCGCGACCAAAACGAGAAGCTGTACCAGGAAATTCTGGTCGACTACGCCCACCTCACCAAGAAGAGCGAGCGCAACGCCGAGATGCGCAAAGATCCGTACCTCAACGCCTTGCAAATAAAGTTTGCCTACGCCCTCACCTGCCACAAAGCCCAGGGCGGGCAGTGGCAGGCCGTATTCGTGGACCACGGCTTTCTCAAGCCCGACGAGCCGGTGGGCGGCGAGTTTGCGCGCTGGCTCTACACGGCCATCACGCGGGCCTCGGAGCGGCTGTTTCTACTCAACTTTCAGCGGCGCCTGCTGGCCGAGAATGAAATAAGTGAGGGCGAATAAATAAGGATTTATGCTGGACAGGTGCTTAATTTAGCCGCGCATTTTCACCTGATTAGCTCTTTACCTTTTTTCTGCCCTTTTATGAAACACTTCTTCTTAGCGGTGGCCCTGCTGTTCGCGCTGGGGACGGCCTCGGCCCAAACCCGTGAGATTTACACCAATCCCAACTTCCGGGAATTGGCCAAAGACCATAAAGTACTGGCCGTGCTGCCCTTCAAAGCCCTGTTGTCGTTGCGGCCCAACGAGGTAGCCAAGCAGGGGGGCGCCGAGGGCGTGCACCAGCTGGAGTTGCGCGAGGGGCTAAACGTGCAAAGCGCCCTGCAATCGTACTTTCTAAAGCAGAAAGCCGACAAGGACATTGCCGTTGACGTGCAAGACATCGCCAAAACCAATGCCCTGCTGGCAAAAAATAACGTTACCGCCGACAAGCTGGCCGCCATGACGATGGAGGAGCTGGCCCAGCTACTGGGCGTCGATGGGATCGTCTCGGGTACGTTCGAAAGCTCGCAGCCCATTTCCAACGGCGTGGCCGTGGCAATGGTCATGGTGGGAGGCTTTAGCGGGGCCACCAACACGGGTAAGCTTAACATCAACATTCACGACGGCAAAACCAGCGACCTGCTCTGGAAATACGACAAGACCCTGGCCCGGGGCCTGGGCTCCGATACGGGCAGCATCATTACGGTGATTATGCGCAAGGCTTCGCGTCAATTTCCGTATTCCAAGGAATTCAAAAGCTAGCCCGGGGGTTTAGGCGGGGACTTCACCCGGCAAACGACGGCTGCGTGCTACTTTGGCCGCAGATTTGCCTGGCCCGACCTGGCACGTAAATTTGTTTTCTTCTTAATAACCCCATCCTTACCCTGTCATGACGAAGATGTTGCTGCTGGCCCTGGGCCTCACGTTTGCGGGCACCGCCGCCCACGCCCAAACTACCAAGCCCGCCAAAGCCAAGCCGGCCGGCCCCCAGATCGAGTTCTCGGAAGTGAAATACGACTTCGGGACCATCAAGCAGGGCGACGTGGTTGACCACGTGTTCAAGTTCAAAAATACCGGCACCCAGCCGCTGGTTATCTCCAACATCGGCGTAAGCTGCGGCTGCACCACCCCCAGCTGGACCAAGGAGCCCGTGCAGCCCGGCAAAACCGGTACCATCTCGGCTAAATTCAACTCGGCCGGCAAAATGGGCATGCAAACCAAAGTGCTGACCATCGACTCGAACTCGGCCGGTGGCACCACCACCGTATCGCTGGTAGGCGAGGTGAAGGAGTCGGCCACGGCTTCGAAGTAATCGCCCGACCCGCCTAAAAAAGGGGAGGCAGCCAGTGCGGCTGCCTCCCCTTTTTTGTGCGCTCATGCGCGCACGGCGCTACAACTTGCTTACGGCCAGCAGCAGGCGCAGCCAGCCGGCAATCAGCAGCAGGCCGCCCAGCGGGGCCACCGCCCCAAATTTGGTAATGCCCGTGAAGCAGATGGCGTAGAGCGAGCCGCTGAAGATGAGGATGCCGCCCAGCCACAGCGCCGCCGTGGTGTCGAGGGGGCCGCGCAGCTCGGGCCGGGCCAGGGCCAGCACCCCCACGGCCAGCAGGGCTAGCGTGTGATAAAACTGGTAGCGCACCGCCGTTTCGAAAGTTTCGAGGCGGCCGCTGGCTTCGAGCATGGGGCGCAGGCCGTGCGCGCCAAACGCGCCGATGGCCACGGTAAGCGCGCCCAGCAGCGCCGCCAGCTGAAGAATAAGACGAGGAGACATGCGGTGAAATGGTGAGATGGTGAAGGGATGAGTAAGGTTGAAAAACAAGTGGTTGTGACGGTCTGCCGCCGTTGTTTGAAAGGCTGGATTACCATTTGCGGTCGTCATACTGAGCTTGCGAAGCATCTCGCCAGGTTGAAACGAGCCGCGCTAACCTGATGAGATGCTTCGCAAGCTCAGCATGACGGATGTTTTTTAACGACAGCGACCTTTTATCTTAAGCGACAGCTGCGCCGCTTGTTTCGGCGTTCACCAGTTCACCATCTCACCAGTTCACCATTTAGAGCCGGGGCGGCAGGTCGCCGGGCGAGAAGTGGAAGGGTAGTAAGTCGGCCAGCCGCTCGAAGCGCAGCACCGTGCCGCCGACGCTGGGCAGCAGCAGCCAGATGGGCTGGCCCTGGCGCATCTCGTATTCCAGCATCACCTGGCGGCAGGCCCCGCAGGGCAGGGCGGGGGTGAAGTCGCCAGCAGCCGGGCGGCCTGCCACCGACATGCCCACGATGCGCGGCGGCGGGCTGGGCCGCCCACCCAGCCCAAACAAGGCCGTGCGCTCGGCGCACAGGCCCGAGGGATAGGCGGCATTTTCCTGGTTGGTGCCCTGCACGAGGCTGCCGTCTTCGAGCAGCAGCGCGGCCCCCACGTGGAAGCCCGAGTAGGGTGCGTAGGAGTGGGCCGTGGCCGTGCGGGCCGCCTCCCACACCTGGCGCTCGGTGGGGCTGAGGTGGTCGGGCGAGTCGAACTCGTGGTAGCGCAGCGAAAGGTGGCGAAGGGTGGCGGGAACGTCGGGCGTGAGGGCAGCCATTGCGGCGAAAATAAAAATGGGGCGACAAAGAAAGGACTTAGAGCGGTTCTCAACTTCCTCGACGGAATTAAAAATTAAAAATGAGCAATTAAAAATAATCAAACTGCTGATCTTTAGGTTTTTAATTAATAATTTTTAATTTTTAATTCAATCCGAAGATGTACACTAACCCGGAAACTGTACTGTTTTGGAATGTGCAAGCCGGCCGTCGCTAAAGCCGGCCCGGCCGGGCGCGACGGCCCAGTCGGGGGAGAGGGCATTCGGCGGGCCGTGTACATTTGCCCGCATGACCCCACCCACCCGCCTGCTGTTGCTCGGGGCCGGCCGCTCGGCCTCGGCGCTTATTCACTACTTGCTGCGCCACGCCCCGGCCGAGCGCTGGTTTCTGACCGTGGCCGATGCCGCGCCCGCCCACCTGGCCCCCGTACTGGCGGCTCATTCGCAGTACGCCCGCGCCGTGCCCTTCGATGCCCAGGACGAGGCCCGGCTCGACGCCTTAGTGGCCGAGGCCGATATCGTGCTCTCGATGCTGCCGGCCACGCTGCACCCCGTCGTGGCCCGCGCCTGCCTGCGCCATCGCCGTCACCTGGCCACGGCCAGCTACGTGAGCGCCGAAGTGCAGGCCCTGCACGAGGAGGCCGCCGCGGCCGGCCTGGTTTTCCTCATGGAATGCGGCCTCGACCCCGGCCTCGACCACATGTCGGCCATGCGGGCCATCGCCCACATTCGGGCGCGGGGCGGGCAGCTCACGGGCTTTACCTCGTACTGCGGCGGTCTACTCGATCCCGCCTCGGAAGGCGACAACCCCTGGCGCTACAAGTTCACCTGGAACCCGCGCAACGTGGTGCTGGCGGGCCAGAGTACCGCTAAGTATTTGGAAGACGGTCACCTGCGTATCATTCCGTATCAGCAATTATTTGCCCGCACCGAAGAAATTTACATTCCCGGGCAGGGCCATTTTGAGGGTTACGCCAACCGCGACTCGCTCAACTACCGGGCACCCTACGGGCTCGACGACCTTCCGAGCATCCTGCGCGGCACGCTGCGCCGGCCGGGCTACTGCGCCGCCTGGCACGCGCTGGTGCGCCTGGGCCTCACCGACGACAGCGTGAACCTCGGCAACTCGGCGGCCCTTACCTGGTACGAGGTGGTGGCCGGCTACCTGCCCCGGTGGCCGGAACCCAACTGGTCACTGTCGGCCCTCACCGCCAAGTACTTGGGCTTAGCGCATAATAGCCCTGAGATGCAGCGGCTCGTGTGGCTGGGCATTTTCGAGCGCAAGCCCGTGGGCCGCGCCAATGCCACGCCCGCCCAGCTGCTGGAGCACCTGCTGGCCGAAAAATGGCAGCTGCAGCCCCACGACCGCGACCTCATCGTGATGCAGCACCGCTTCGATTACGAGCGCGCCGGTCGGGCTTACCGACTCACGTCTTCGCTGGCCGTGCTCGGCGACGATGCCACCCATACCGGCATGGCCAAAACAGTGGGCCTGCCCCTGGGCATGGCCGTGCGCCGCCTGGCGCGGGGCGAGCTGGCCAGCCGGGGCGTGGTCATACCCACCGCGCCCGAGCTTTACGAACCCATCCTGCAAGAGCTGGCGGCCGACCATGCTATTGTTTTTCAGGAGGAAGAAACCCCCGTCGGTGGGCTTGCTGCCTGATGGTCGGCCGGCTGCCTGTCCGCCTTCAATGGCCCGCCCTGCGCGCTTACCTGGCGCTACGGCTGCGCCTGCTGGGCCGCCTGCTGCTCGAAATTGGCTGGCTGCGGCTGGGGCTGGCGGGGGCGTTGCTGGGCCTTGGGCTGCTGCAAGCGCTGGCTACCCTGGGGGCCCATCCGGCGGGCTGCTGGGTAGTGCCGCCGCTGCTGGGCTGGTCGGTGCTGGCCACCCACCGGCAGCGAACCGATACGCCGTTTCTAGCCAGCCTCGTGCCCGACTACCGCCCCTGGCTGGCTGTCGAGTACGCGTTGCTGGGGCTGCCGCTGGCCCTGGGGCTGTTAGCGCTGCGAGCGCCGGCGGCCGGCGTACTCACGCTGCTGCTGGCTACCTTGGTTGCCTGGGTGCCGCCCGCCCGCGCCGGGGCCGCTACCCGGCACCGCTGGCGCAGCCCGTTTCGGAGCGAGGCGTTTGAATGGGTTGGGGGAATGCGAGCCAGCAAAGGGTTATTTATCTGGCCGATGCTGGTGGGGCTGGCAGTCTGGCAGCGGGCGCTGCCGATGGTGCCGGTGGCCGCGCTGCTGGCCTGGCTGCTGGTGATCGTGGCCAGTTACGGCGAGCCCGAGCCGGTGACCATGCTGGCCGTGGCCGCCCGTACGCCGGGGCAGTTTTTGCGGCGGCGGCTGGTACTGGGGCTGGGCTACGCGGCAATTACGGCGCTCCCGCTTTGGGTGGTACTAGGGCTGGGGCAGGCGGGCGCGGCGGGCGCGGTGGCCGTAGCATTGTTCTGGCTGGGACTGCTGAGTTTGGTTATCCTTTGTAAGTATGCCTTTTATCCTAATGCTAGCCACATTCGCAGCACCCAGGCCCTGCTGCTGGGGGTGGGGCTGCTCGGGGTGTGGCACCCGGCCTACCCGCCGCTTATGCTGGCGGCCACCGGCGGGTTAATCTGGCAAAGCCAACGCCGGCTGCGGGCGGTGCTGGCCACGGTTTAACAAGAAAGGCGATGCTTGAAATTATTGACTTGCACAAAGCTTACGGCCACCACGAGGTACTGCGCGGCGTGAGCCTGGCGGTGCGGCCGGGCAGCATCCACGGCTTGGTAGGAGCCAACGGTGCCGGTAAAACTACGCTCATCAACTGCCTATACGGCCTGGAAAGTGGCTTCACGGGCGCGGTGCGGGTTAACGAAGGCCCGGGCCTTGTGCGCGAGGTGACGGGCCTGCTGCCCTACGAGCCCTATTTCTACCCGCGCCTGACGGGCCGCGAGTACGTGGCCTTCTGCCTGCAAGCACGGGGCCGCCCCGTGCCCGACCTGCGCCCCTGGAACGAGCTGCTGGAGCTACCCCTCGACCAGTTTGCCACCGAGTACTCGGCTGGCATGAAGAAAAAGCTGGCCCTGCTGGCCCTGCTCGTGCAGGACTTTGCCTACCTCATCCTCGACGAGCCTTTCAACGGCCTCGACCTCGAAGCCAACCTGCTACTCAAGGAAATGCTCAGGCGCCTGCGCCAGCGCGGCACCGGCATCCTGCTTACTTCGCATTTGCTGGGCACCCTCACCGAGGTTGCCGACGAGGCCACCGTGCTGGTGGGCGGCCGGGTGCAGCGGCACTACGAAGCCGCCGCCTTCGGTACGCTCGAAGCCGACCTGCTGGCCGCCCTGCACGGCGAGAAGCTGGGGCAGCTAACGGCTTTGCTCACACCCTAGCCAGCGGGTGCGAATTCCAGGTAAAAGGAGCGCAGCAATTCGTTGAAGCCAGGCGAGTAGCCGAGGCCGTCGGCGTTCTTGATGCAAAGCTCACGGTCGACTGGCGCTGCCGGCGCTACTCGCCCAAACTGCCAGATGGCGCGCGTAGTGCGCCCGCCCGGCTGGTGCCGCACCGTCAGGCACACCTGCGCGGGCAGCCCGTTGGCCGCCGCTTCCTGGGCAAACTGCGCCATCTCGGGCGGCGGCAGCAGCACCGTGAGCGTGCCGGTCGCCGTCAGGTATGCTGCCGCGAAGGCCACAATGTCGCCAAACGTAAGCGAGCCCGCGCCCTCGTGTCGTGCCGTAGCCCGCGCCGCGTCGGGTGAAGTCAGGCTGCGCCGAAAAAACGGGGGATTGCAAACGATGTGGCTGAGCGGGGCCGGTTGGGTAGCCGCGTAGGCCGCCAGGCTCAGCGGGCGCACGGCGACGCGGTTGGCCCAGGGGCTGGCGGCGACGTTGCGGGCTGCCTGGGCGGCGGCGGCCGGGTCGATTTCAATCGCCTCAATGGTCGCCGCTGGGGCGCGCTGGGCTGCCATAAGGGCCAGCAGCCCGGTGCCGGTGCCCAGGTCGAGCACGCGGCCGGCCCCGGCAAGGTCGGCCGCCGCGCCGAGCAGGCAGGCGTCGGTGCTCACCTTCTGGGCGCAGTCGCCCTGCTCAATGCGGAACTGCTGAAACTGGAAATAGCTGTTAGCCAATGTGTCGGAACGGGATTGGGGGCGTGGAGCCAGCCGGGCCAGCACGGCTGGTAGCAGAAAAATAAAGCTTACTGCCACCGCCAGCCCCACACCGCGCGGTCGGGAGCCGTATTAGGCAACAGCTACCCCGCAGAAAGCTGGCGCGAGTTTAGCGCAGCGTAACTCGTGCCTGGCCCTGACGTGGAGGCTGCGCCTCCACTGCCGCAACGCCGCAAGTACGTGAAGAATGGCTTATTCCGCAGGGGGCGTTGGTTCGACCGTGAACTGCCGCGTTGCGGCAGTGGAGGCGCAGCCTCCACGTCAGGGCCAGGCACGAGTTACGCTGCGCTAAACTCGCGCCAGTTGCAGGTGCCAGTTGCGGGTTAAGTAGCCTCACCCCAGCGCCTCGTACCCCTCATCCACCAGCAGTCCCTTGCCCAGGGCGCTTTGCACGGCCAGTACGTCGCAGCGCTCGTTTTCGGGGTGGCCAGCGTGGCCTTTAATCCACTTGAAAGACACCTTGCGCTCCTTGTACACGCGCAGGAAGCGCCGCCACAGATCCTCGTTGGCCTTTTTGCCGAAGTCGGGCTTTTGCGCCCAGCTAAACACCCATTTTTTCTCCACGGCATCGACCACGTATTTGGAGTCGGAAACGACGAGAATGGGAATTTCGGGGCGCGTAACGGCCTCCAGGCCCACAATCACGGCCAGCAGCTCCATACGGTTGTTGGTGGTGCGGCGGAAGCCCTGGGTCAACTCCTTTTCGTGGGGGCCGTAGCGCAGAATAGTGCCGTAGCCGCCGGGGCCGGGGTTGCCGCGGCTGGAGCCATCGGTAAAGAGGGTAATCAAGATAACTCGGTAAAAAGGGTATGCAAGCAAGCGGGCGCAAAAGGAGAGGGTTGGCCCATCGGGGCCAGCCGCGGCTTACGGAGTTTGAACAAGGCGTTCAACTCAGCTAAGTGACCGCTGGCCCCGGTAGGCCAACCGCTCTCTTACTTTGCTACCTCTTCATTTCTCATCTTTTCAAAAAACTGCACTAGGGCCTCAAACGCCGCGTCGGGCACGGCCGGGAAATTGGCGATGCGCAGGCTCGTGGTCTTGTAGTCGCCGTAGCCCGAGCCCAATTGGAGGCCTGCTTCCTCGCGGGCGCGGCGCTTTACCTCTTCGATGAGGGCGGCCGGACCCTGGAGGCCAATGACGGTAGTGGAGCGCGCCTCGGGGTTATCGATGAGCGGGCGCAGGCCCAGCGGCTGCACCTGCTCGAAGTAGTCGTAGAGCTTCTGGGCGCGCTCGGTGAGGTGCGGGGCAATGACTTTGATAGAGTCGCGGGCTTGCAGCACGCGGCTCAACAGATAGATGCCCAGCACGTTGGGTGTGTGCGTGGTTTGGTAGTTGAGCATCTGCTTGAGCATGTTGTTCAAGCTGTTGTAGTGCGCGTGGTCGCCCACCTCGCGGGCGCGGGCCACGGCGCGGGGCGACAGCACCATGAGGCCCAGCCCCGCGGGCAAACCCAGGCACTTCTGCACCGAGCCGTACCAGATATCGGCCTTGATAAACTTGAGCGCCAGCCCGCCCAGGCTCGACGTGGCATCGACGGCCAGCAGCGTGGGGCCGAGGCGGTTGAAGGTATTGAGAATGAATTGGTCGCGCAGCTGGGTAGCCGTACTGGTTTCGTTCTGCGTCAGGCACACGAGGTCGGTCTCCTCGGGGTCGAAGGGCAGCGTGGCCGGGTCGGGCACGTCGTTGACGTCAAACTTGAGCCCGGTGCAGCCAGGGCGCAGGGCGCGGGCGTAGTCAAACCACTTCTGTCCAAACGACCCGTTGTAGAGGTGAAACGAGCGGCGGGGCGTCAGGCTTTGGGCCAGGATTTCCCAGCACTCGGTGGCCGACGAGGTAAACAGAATGGTGTAGTCTTGCGGAATGTTAAGCTTGAGGCGGGCTTGGTCGAGGCAGTGGCGCACGAGCGTGGTAAAGCGCTCGGAACGGTGCGGTGCCGACAGCCAGCCTTCCTCAAAAGCGTCGGCCAGGTACTGGCGCACTTCGGGGTACACGGCCGCAGGGCCGGGATTGAAGGTATAAGTCGGGAGGGTTGCCATGCGGCGAAATTAGCCTTTAAAAGCGGTTAACTACCAGCTAACCGCCGCTGGCCCGCTGTGCAGCACGCATGCTAACGGCTAAGCCCTAGTAGCTAATTGCTTAAAAACTAGCTGCTGACTGCCTGCTGGCTACGCTGGCGCGAGTTACGGCTGCGCCTAAACTCGCGCCAGCGTCCCAGTCAACGGCCTAGAGCACCACCAGGCGAGTACGGGCCGGGCCAGTACCGCCATTCCACTCCAGCAGGTAGAAGCCGGGAGCCAAGCCCGTCAGCGGCAGGTCGAACGTAGCTTGACCAGTCGGACCGGCCATCTGCGCCAAGCAGCGCCCGGTGGCGTCGAGCAGGCGGACGCGGGCCGTGGTGCCGGGAGCCAGCGGGCCGCTCAGGTGCACGAGGCCGGTGGCGGGATTGGGGTAGGCCACTAGCTCGGTGGTGACGGCCGATACGCTGGCGACCGGCGAGAAGGCCACCGTGCCGTCGAGGTCGAGTTGGCGCAGACGGTAGTAGCGGGTGCCGGCCAGCGGGCGGGTATCGTGGGCCTGGTACTGGCGCGGCGTGGTGCTGGTGCCAGCTGCCGCCACGCGGGTCACCAGCCGCCAGTCGTCCACCGCTGGGTTGTCCTGGCTTTCCACCACGAAGGCGGCGCTCTGCGTTTCCGAAGCCGTAGTCCAGCTCAGTAGCGTGCCCTGGCCCGCCTGGTAGCGCGCCCCGAAGGCCGTGAGCTGCACCGGTAGCGGCGTGGCGGAGGCGCGGAAAGGGGCCGCGTTGCACCGTTCCGTTGAGGTAGCGGTAGTGCTGTAGTTCACCACGTTGCGGGCAGCGGCCAGGTCGGTAGCGGCGTCGAGCGCCCGGCGGGCAGTCCCGTTGGGGAGGGCAAAATTCATCACCCCGACGCTGGAAATAATGTGGGTAAGCTGCGCGCCGTGGCCCTGCTCGTGCAGGGCCACGCTCTCAAAATCATACTGCTGGCTGGTGGGCGCGCCGGTGGCGAAGTTCCAGGTGTAGTTTGCTGCGGGTACCGGCGCGTAAGCGTAGTCGGTTTCCACGGCCTGCCAGTTGAGCGGCCCACTGTTCACGGCGCAGCCCGAGTAGTACGAGTAGGTGACGCCCAGCACCCCGGCGGGGAGGGTGGGATCGAAGCGTAGCACGTTCACGTCGTCGAGCTGCGTCACGTCGTTGGGCGCGGGCGTCGAGCTGACGGTACGGTTTACGCCCGCCTGCGAGCGCCAGGCCTGCAAGGCCCGCTCAAAGGGAGCCTTGGCTGCGTCTGGAAAGCTGCTGCTGTATTGCAGGGTGTAGCCGCCGCTGGCATCGGGGCTGATAAGGCGAATGCGGTAGTTGAGACCGTCTGAGTTGACGTTGCTCAGCGCGTAAGTTACCGTGAGTGGGCTGGCGCTGGTGGCCAGCGTGCCGCTGTTGTCGGCCACCTGGAACAGGCCGGTGCCGGCCGGGCTGCCCGTTTGGCTGTAAGAAGGCACGCGCACCTGAATCTGGGTATCGCTCCAACTCAGGTAGTCGGTCGCCACGGCTTTCGTGTAGGTAGCCCCGCCGTTGTCAGCGTTGCGAAACTGCACGTAGCCGTTGCCCTGAGTGTCGCCAAAGCCCGTGCCCGTGATGGTCAGCACCCCGTTGGGGTTGCTCGTATTGATGGTGCTGGTGCCGGCAAAGGTAGTCTTGGGCGAAAAGTCGCTGATGGTAGGGGCCGCGATAGCCAGCGCCCGGGCCGCCGCCCGGCGCCGAAACTGCTCCGTGGCCCCGCGCAGGCCGCGGTTGGTTGCTACCTCGCGGTAAGCGGTGCCGGTGCCCGCCGCCACGGCGTCGTACAGCGTGCCCTCGATGCTAGCGTAGCGGCCGAAGGGCTCGCTGGCCGACAGGTCGGCCAGGTCGTAGGCAATGAAGCCCTGCGGCCCGGCGTAGGCGCGTAGTTCACCAGGCTGGGTAGGGTCGGCCTCCAGAAAAAAGAGTCCCTGCTGGCCGGCCTGTACGCTGAGCGTACTGCTTACGTCTTCGCGCCGCAGGCCCAGCGTACCGCCCGGCGTCACGAAGCTCAGCGGCCCGGCCGGCAGCCGGCCCCGAAATACTTTGTAAACCTCCAGCACGCTGCGCGTAACGAGGTGGCCGCCCGCCGTCGATTCCACCTGCTGGCTGGCCACGCGAGCTTCCACTACCAGCCGAGCTTGCTGGCTCCGTTGAGTCAGGGGTACCGGCACGAGCAGGCAGGTGCTTTGCGCGTGCCCGAGCAGCGGTAGGGCACTGAGTACGAGCGCAGCTAGCTTATTTCTTGCAGAAAGTAGGTGTTGGCACATGCAGCGCAGAAAAATCGTAGATAGCAAAAATTTGCACAAAACTACGGTTGCGGCGGGGGTGTTGGATGTGCGGGCGTAATATTTAGTTCACCTATTTTAGTAGCGTATATCGGGTGAAAATAAGTTTATCAATCGCTTGCGGACAGAGCTATTATATAAGCTGTGGGTGCCGTTGAGAAGCGGCTGTAAGCGATTGCTTACTCGTGGTAGCGAGTAAGCGGACCACCTATTGCTTGCTGAAATAATTGTAAAAATTCGAGAAAAATTAGCTTTATCATAAGGCGGGTTTGGCCGTCAGTGGCCATTGCGCCGTTCCATCTACCGCCGCCCAAACCCCACCGGCCGGGGCCGCTGGCTAAGCAGGTAGTGCAACGCCAGTCGGTAGCTTTCCAGACCAAAGCCCGCGATGCTACCCACGCAATGCTTGCCGATAAAGCTCTTGTGGCGAAAGTCTTCGCGGCCCGCCAGGTTGCTCAGATGCACTTCGATGACGGGCAGGCCCGCCCCGGCTACGGCAGCCACGGCGTCGCCCAGCGCCACGCTGGTGTGGGTGAAGCCGCCCGCATTCAGCACCACGGCCTGGCTGGCTTCTTCGGAGCCGGCCGGGCCCCAGCCGGCCGCCGCGTGCAGGCGGTCGAGCAGCGCCCCTTCGTGGTTGCTTTGGAAAGAGGTGAGCGTGAGGTCGGGAAAATCAGCTCGCAGCTCGGGCAAAAAATCATCGAATGAGCGCGTGCCGTAAATGTGCGGCTCGCGGCGGCCCAGCAGGTTGAGGTTGGGGCCGTTGAGAAGGAGAATGTTCAAGGTTGAGTGATGAGTTAGAAGTTATAAATTATGAGTTTTGAGGTTGCTTTTGGTCGTAATGAGGATGCTGGAAATGATTTTGATAATTTCCAGATTGTGGGCGTGGATGGAGGTGAAAGCCGCGGCTGGCAGAAAGTCGTTGTCGTGCAGCAGGCGTAGCCAGTACGACGTTTCGCGGGCTTCCTTGGCGGCAATATTAAGTTTGTTGACAAAATCGGCGGTGGAGCTGGCCGCGAGTGCCTCTTCCACATTAGCGCCGATAGAAGTGCCGCTCCGCAAGAGTTGTTTAGAAAGCACAAATTCGCGCTGCTCCGCCACCAGGTACTTATACGCCTTAATAATGCGCGACGCAAACGCGTAAGACTTCTGCCGAATAATACTTTCTTTCATTCTGCAAATAACTCATAACTTCTAACTCATAATTCATAACTCACCTTGACTTGGCCGCAAGCAATTAAGCAGTTCGACGGGTACCTGCGCCTCGAAAAGTCGCTGTCGCCCAACTCGGTGGAGGCGTACATCCGCGACGTGCGCAAGCTGCACCAGTGGCTGGAGCTGGAGCGTCTCAAAGCCGGCCCGCTGCAAGTAACGACGCGGCTGCTGCGCGACTTCCTGGCCGCACTCACCGAGCTGGGGCTGTCGAGCACTTCGCAGGCACGTACGCTGTCGGGCATCAAGGCTTTCTACGAGTTTCTCGTCATGGAAGACCTGCTCAAAATCGACCCCACCGATACGCTGGAGTCGCCCAAGGCCGGCCGCCACCTGCCCGATACACTCTCGTACCCCGACGTCGAAAACCTGCTGGCTGCCATCGACCTCAGCACGAGCGAGGGCCTGCGCAGCCGCGCCCTGCTAGAAGTGCTCTACTCCTCGGGCCTGCGGGTAAGCGAGCTGTGCGACCTGAAGCTGTCGAATCTCTACTTCGAGCAGGGCTTTATGCGGGTGCTGGGCAAGGGCAACAAGGAGCGGCTGGTGCCCATCGGGCGCGAAGCCGTGAAGCACCTGCACTTCTACCTGGGCGGCGTGCGCCAGCACCTCACCGTGCAGCCCGGCTGCGAAGACCTGGTGTTTCTGAGCATGCGCGGTCGGCCGCTGTCGCGCATCACGGTTTTCACCACCATCAAGAAGCTGGCTGAGCTGGCGGGCCTGCGCCAAACCATCAGCCCGCACACCCTTCGCCACTCCTTCGCCACCCACCTGCTCGAAGGCGGCGCCGACCTGCGCGCCGTGCAGGAAATGCTGGGCCACGCCAGCATCACGACCACCGAAATCTACACCCACCTCGACCGCGACTACCTGCGCCAGGTCATCACCGAGTTTCACCCGCGCAGCTGATGCAGAGTTATGAGTTAGAAGTTAGGAGTTATGAGTTGATTTTGAGACGCTCACGCTCAGAGCAGCTAGCTCGTAACCGCTACTTATGAGTTAGCTCTGGGATGCTTACGCTCAAAGCGCTAACTCATAACTCCTAACTTCTAACTCATAACTCATTTGCGCCCCCTCTTTCTCGCCCTGCTGGGCCTACTGCTGTTTTTGCTGCCGGTGCTGTTGCTGGGTCGCCACGGCTACGTGCTCATCCACGACAACCTGGATACCGAAATACCATTGGTGTACCTGCTCACCAAGCTGCACCTGGCCTTTGCCTACGGGCGCGACGTAGTGGTGCCCGAGGTGATGAACGGCATTCCGCGCAATGCCCTGCGGCCGGGGTTGAGCGCTACAGTATTGGTATTTAGTATTTTCGAGGGTAAGCCCCTGGTGGCCTACCTCACGCACCAAGTGCTGGTGCGGGTGCTGGGCCTGCTGGCCATGTACTGGCTGCTGCGGCGCTACGGGCTGGCCCGGCCCGAGCAGCGCGGCCTGGCGGCGGCCGTGGCGCTGGCCTGGGCCACGTTGCCGCTCTACAGCATCTACGGCCTCACGGTGATGGGCCAGCCGGCGCTGCTCGGCGCCGCCCTCGACTTGCGCCAGGGCCGCCGGCGCGGGCTGGCCTGGGCCGTGTGCGCGCTGTTTCCGCTGTGGTCGATTTTCGTGTACGTGGGGCCATTTATCGCCGTGGTGTGGGGCGGGCTGCTGCTGCTCGACGTGCTGCGCCGCGGCCGGGCCGCCTGGCCCGCCACGCTGCGCGGAGCCGTTGGGCTGGCCCTGCTGCTGGCCATGTACGTGGTGGTAGAATGGCCGCTGTTCTACTCCTTGCTGGTGGCCAAGCAGTTCGTCTCGCACCGCGAGGAATTTGACCTGGTGCGCCTGCTGCCGCACGGGGTAGGGGTGGGGCTGAAGGAAGCTGCCCGCTATTTCTGGCTGGGGCAGTACCACGCCAGCCCGTTTTTCCGGGGGGCGGCGCTGCTGGCCGTTGGCTTGGTGCTGGCCCGGCTGGCCCCGGCGCGGCGGCAGGTGCTGCTCCGCCGGGTGGGGGTAGCACTGGCGGCGCTGGCGGGGTTTTCGCTGTTCTGCGGCTTTGCCCCGCAGCTGGCCATGCTCTACCAAAAGCAATTGCCGCTGCTGCACGCGTTTACCCTCAATCGCTTTCACTTTCTGATGTCCCTTACCTGGTTTGGCATCCTGGTGCTGGCCCTGCGCGAGCTGCCAGCCACGCCCGTGGCCCGGCGGCTGGCCTACGGCCTGGTGGTGCTGCAACTACTGGTGGCGCTCCCTTTCAATACGGAGTACGTCAATAACTTACGCTTGCTGGTGGGCAGGCCCAAGGCCGAAGCCCCCAGCTACGCCGCCTTCGTCGCGCCGGGGTTGTTCAGCCAGGTCAAAAGCTTTATTCTGCGCCGCACCGGCCAGCCCCCGGCCGCTTACCGCGTCATCAGCCTGGGAATGCCGCCGGCCGTGGCGCAGCTCAACGACTTTTACACCCTTGATAGCAATCAGAACAGCTACCCGCTCACCTACAAGCACACGTTTCGGCCGCTCGTGGCGGGCGAGCTCGCCAAGAGCCCGGCCCTGGCCACCTACTACGACGCCTGGGGCAACCGTTGCTACCTGTTTTCCGCCGAGCTGGGACGCGAATACCTCTTCGGCAAGCAGCCGCCCCGTACCGTGCAGCACCTGGCCTTCGACGCGGCGGCGTTTCGGGCGCTGGGGGGACGCTACGTGCTGTCGGCCGTGCGCCTGGCCCGGCCCGAAGCAAGCGGCCTGCGCCTGCTAGGGGTATTCAACGACTCGGAAGCCTACTGGCGGCTGCACCTCTACGAAGCGGCCCGCTAGGCCGCCGCTGACTCGTCGGCTTCGGTGGTTCCGGGCTGCGGCTGGTCGGGGCTGGCGGCTAGCTCGTCGTGCCGCCGACAGTCGCGGAGCCAGGCGGCAGCGCCCTCTACCGTCGAAAAAAGTTGCAGTTCAAATTGTCCCTCGAAGGGATGCGTGGCCAGCAGGGTACTCAAATCGGCCTCGGTGTGGGGTTGAAGCACGTGGGCCACGAAGCGGAGTCCCAGCCGGGCCGCCTGCGGGGCCCACACCCGTTGCAGCCACTCAACCGAGTTAAACCACGGACCCTTGAGCTGGCTGTTGTCGTTGAGCAGGTAATGCACGGGTAACATGCTCAGGGGCTCTAATATAACCTGGGCTCCCCGCTCAGCTTCGCCGGGCGACACGAAGCCCTGCCAGGTGGTGCGCAGCCAATGCTCGTCGGCTACGTATTCGGTGGTGCAAAAGGCCTGCCCGTTGGCGTGGCGCAGGATGCGGGGGAGATTTTGCATCACGAAAAGAAAAAATTAGAAAATCTATTGTCCCAGGACGCAAACATTGGGACGGTAGTTACAGCCGAGTTTAAACTCAACGCTAGCGTAGCCCCCCCTCAAAAAGGCACCGCTGGCGTAGATTTGACCTTTCTGTCTGCCCGCGCATGGCCTCCAATAACTACCGCAACCCGTCGGGTGGCCCCGCCGCCACCAACCGTCCGGGGCCTCCCGCCGACGCCGGCGCGGCGCGCCCGGCGCGGGGCAATTCGCCGCGCCCGGCCCCTGGTACCGCCCCGGCAACTAGCCCTGCTAAAGCGGCTCCCGCAGGCCGGACCCGCCCAGCCGCCGCCGCTGCTGCCCGCCCAACTTCCACCCGTGAGCCCCGGCTGGCCCTGCCCGACCTGGGCCAGCTCACCAGCCTGCTGCGCGACCGCCGCGTGCACCTGCTCATTGGCTTCGGACTCCTGCTGGGCTCGCTCTACCTCACCATTGCCTTCACCTCGTTTTTGCTCAATGGCCGCGCCGACCAGAGCGTAGTGGCGGCCCTGGGCTCCGTATCGGTTAAGGAAGCCGGCCGCGAGTCAGGCAATTGGTTGGGGCTGCTCGGCGCCTGGCTGGCCGAAAAATTCATTTACCGGGGCTTTGGGCTGGCCTCGTACGCGCTCATTCCGATTGTCTTTTTCCTTGGCTACAAGATCGTGTTTCGCCGGGCCGCGGGCTCGATCAGCTACGTGCTGGCGCTGGGCTTGTTTAGCATGCTGTGGGTGAGCACGCTGCTGGGCTACGTGGTGGTGCAGCTGGCCCCGCCCGGCCTCGACCCGACGCTGCCCGGCAGCACCCAGGCCCACCGGCTCGACTGGCTCAGCGGGAGCGCCGGCTACGAGCTGGCTTTGTGGCTCGATTCGTTTGTGGGTTGGGGCACCGTGCTGCTGCTGGCCTTCGGGCTAATCATGTTCGTGGTGTTCTTCTTCAACGTCACCAGCCTCAACCTCAATTTTGGGGGAAAAGATGAAGCGGAGGACGAGCCGGAAACCGCCGACGAGGCCGCCGTGCCCGTTGCCCCGGCCGCTACCCGCCCCGGCAAGGCCCGCCCCGCGGCCCCCGAGCCGGAGCCCGAAACCGTGCCCGAGCCCGCCCGCGAGCCGGAGTACGAGCCCGCGCCCCAGCCCGCTCCGCGCCCCAGCCCGCTGCGTGCCCCGGTACCCGTTGCGACCAGCTTTGAGGTAGTAGGCGTCGCCGCCGAGGAGGAAGGGGAGGCCCCCGGAGCCGCGCCCGAAGCTGCCCCCGGCCCGATGCTCGCCGGCCCGGTAACCACTGCGCTGGCCGTAACTCCGGCCGCGCCGGTGGTAGCGCCCCCGGCGGCTGGCCCGGCATTCTCCTTCGAACTGCCCGAGGCCGAGCCCGAAGTAGCGCCCGCGGCGCCCGCCGTTACGGCCAGTATCCCTACGCCGCTCTCGCTGGCCGACCTCGCCGACAGCAACGCCCCGCTGCCCGCACCTACGCCCAAGCCCCAGGCTCCTACCGCCAGCCTGGAAATAACCGTGCCCAGCCGCGACGACCTCGACCCCAACGCCGGGGCCGACATCGCGGCCGTTGCCGATGAGGTGGAGGATGCCGACGCCATGCCCGACGTCAATTACGATCCCACGCTCGACCTCTCGCGCTACCTCTTTCCCACGCTGGAACTCCTCAACGACTACGGCGTAGCCAAGGCCCAGGTAACCAAGGAGGAGCTGGAAGCCAACAAGGACCGCATCGTCGAAACGCTGGGCCACTACGGTATCACCATCGCCAGCATCAAGGCCACCATCGGCCCCACGGTCACGCTCTACGAAATCGTACCCGAGGCCGGGGTGCGCATCTCCAAAATCAAGAGCCTGGAAGATGATATCGCCCTGAGTCTGGCCGCGTTGGGTATTCGGATCATCGCGCCCATTCCGGGTAAGGGTACCATTGGTATCGAGGTGCCCAATACCAAGAAAGAGATGGTGAGCATCCGCTCGGTGCTGGGCTCCGAGAAATTCGCCCGCTCCGAAATGGACCTGCCGGTGGCCTTCGGCCGCACCATTACCAACGAGGTCTTCGTGGCCGACCTGGCCAAGATGCCCCACTTGCTCATGGCCGGGGCCACCGGCCAGGGTAAGTCAGTAGGCCTGAACGTCATCCTGGCCTCGCTGCTTTACAAGCGCCACCCCGCCCAGCTCAAATTTGTGCTCGTCGACCCAAAAAAGGTAGAACTGAGTATTTTCAACAAGATTGAGCGGCACTTCCTGGCCAAGCTGCCCGACGTGGAGGAGCCCATCATCACCGACACCAAGAAGGTGGTGCACACTCTCAACTCGCTGTGCATGGAGATGGACCGGCGCTACGACCTGCTCAAGGAGGCCGGCTGCCGCAACCTCAAGGAATACAACCTCAAATTCATCGAGCGCCGGCTGAACCCGCGCAAGGGCCACCGCTTCATGCCCTTCATCGTGCTGGTAATCGACGAGCTGGCCGACCTCATGATGACGGCTGGCAAGGAAGTCGAGCAGCCCATTGCCCGCCTGGCGCAGCTGGCCCGCGCCATCGGTATTCACCTCATCGTGGCCACCCAGCGCCCCAGCGTCAACGTGATCACGGGTATTATCAAGGCCAACTTCCCGTGCCGGATTTCCTTTAAGGTGACCAGCAAAATCGACTCGCGCACCATCCTCGATACCGGCGGGGCCGACCAGCTTATCGGCCAGGGCGACATGCTGTTCTCGGCCGGTTCCGACCTCATCCGGGTGCAGTGCGCCTTCATCGACACGCCCGAGGTAGACCGCCTCTGCGACTACATCGGCGAGCAGCAGGGCTACGCCGATGCCTACCTGCTGCCCGAGGTGGCCGGGGCCGACGGCGATGATGGCAGCGGGCAAGATGAAATTGACCCCAGCGAGCGCGACTCCATGTTTGCCGAGGCCGCCCGCTGCATCGTACTGCACCAGCAGGGCTCTACCTCGCTCATCCAGCGCAAGCTGAAGCTGGGCTACAACCGCTCGGGCCGCCTCATGGACCAGCTCCAGCAGGCCGGCATCGTCGGCCCCTTCGAGGGCAGCAAGGCCCGCGCCGTGCTCATCCCCGACGAGTACCAGCTAGAGCAGCTGCTAAACTCGATGAAGTGATCTCCTTTAACAAGTAGCATTTATCATTTAACAGGGAAGCGCTAGCAGTTGGAGGTCTGTCCCAATAGGTCATTGATACTTGACTGGCAAGCTGTTAAATGATAAATGCTACTTATTAAATGACTTTTGGCCCCGCTTTTGCGTATGCCGGGCTAGCTGGCCCCTACCACGTCAGCTTTTATTCAACCATGACCAAGCAATTTTCGCTGTTGGCGCTGGCCGCCACGCTCGCCCTGCCCGCCGTTGCTCAGCAAGACCCCAAGGCCGGTAAAATCCTCGACGCGGTAAGCGCTAAATACACGGCCCTCAAATCGTTCCAGGCCGGCTTCACCCAAACCCTGGAAAACCCCGCCGCCAAGCTCAAGCAAAACCTGACCGGCGAGGTTACCGTGAGCGGCCAGAAATATCACCTCACGACCAGCGGCCAGGAAATCATCAACGACGGTAAAACCACCTGGACCTACCTCAAAAACGAGAACGAGGTCAACATCTCCGAATCGGACCCTACCAACCAGGACTTGTCGCCCGCCCAGATGTACAACATGTACAAAAAGGGCTACAAGTACACCTATGTGAAGTCGTTGAAAGACAACGGTGTGACCAGCGACCTCATCGAGTTGTCGCCGGAAGACCGTAAAAACGACGTATTCAAGGTGCAAATCATCGTGGGTACGGCCGACAAGGCCATCCACAGCGTAAAAACCTTCAAGAAAAACGGTACCCGCACGACGTTCACCCTCAAGAACTTCAAGCCCAACGTGCCGGTATCGGCCACTACTTTCGCCTTCGATAAAAACGCCCACAAAGGCGTGAAGGTGGTTGACCTTCGCTAATATGTACTTGTAGGGTAAGCTTTAGCTTGCCCCTGCGTTCGACAGGATATAAAAACCGGCCTGCTCCCCACCGAGCAGGCCGGTCTATTTTTACGCAGATTTGTAGATATTTTCCGCCCAAGCGGCGGCAAGCTAAAGCTTACCCTACACCGAAACTTATGCGCGAAGATTTCCTCCACTACGTCTGGCAGCACCAGTATTTCGACAAGGTTGACTTACGCACTACCGCTGGCGAGGAAATCCAGGTGCTGCGCCCGGGCCAGCGCAACACCGATGCCGGCCCCGATTTTCTAAACGCCCGCTTGCGCCTCGGCGAGGTCGAGTGGAGCGGGGCCGTCGAAATTCACCTGCGCGCTTCCGACTGGCAACGGCATAATCATCAGCTTGATAAAAAGTACGACCAGGTAATCCTGCACGTAGTACTCACCGCCGATGCCGAAGTACGCCGCACCAATGGCAGCCTGATTCCGGCCCTGGCGCTGGCCCCGCGCCTGGCTCCCGACCTGCTGGCCCGCTACGAGGCGTTGCTGGCCGCGCCCCCGGCCGCCCCGCTGCCCTGCGCCCCGCTGCTACCCCAAGTGCCGTCGCTCGTGCGCACCATGATGACTGAGCGTGCCCTGCTGGAGCGCGTGGAGCGCAAGGCCGACGCCATTGCCGAGCTGCACGACCACCTGGGCCAGGATTGGGAGGCTACCGCTTACCACGCCCTGATGGCCGCCTTCGGCTTCCAGAAAAATAGCGAGCCGCTGGCCCGGCTAGCCAAGGCCGTGCCCCTCTCGGTGCTGCGCCGTCACCGCCACGATGCGCGGCAGCTCGAAGCCTTGCTGTTCGGGCAGGCTGGTTTTTTAGGTGAAAACGAAGAAACGGCGGGTGATGCCTACCTGGCCGACCGGCGGCAGGAGCACGAGTTTCTGCGCCACAAATACGGCTTGGCCGACGCCGCCCTGGCCGCCCACGAGTGGAATTACCTGCGCCTGCGCCCGGCCAATTTCCCGGCCGTGCGGCTGGGGCAGCTGGTGGGGCTGCTGCACCGCCGACCGGCCCTGTTCGATGCCCTGCTCACGGCCCGGAGCGTGGCCGCGCTCACCGAGTTTTTCACCGGCGCGCCGGCGCCCGACTATTGGCGGCAGCATTTCCGCCCGGGCCGGCCGGGAAAGGTGCCGACCCTGGGCAAAAGCAGTATCGAGCTGCTTATTAGTAACGTAGTAGTGCCGCTACGGGTGGCCTACGCCCGCCACGCTGGCCAGCCGGCGCTGGTTGAGGATAGTGTGGCGCTGCTCGGCGAGCTACCCGCCGAGCACAATCAGTTTACCGACCTTTACGAGGAAGTTGGCTTCGGGCATCGCACGGCCGCCGACTCGCAGGGGCTGCTGGCCCTGCACAAAGCATATTGCCAGCCCCGGCGCTGCCTGCACTGCGCCATCGGGGCGCGGCTGGTGGGGGGCGGGGAAGTCCGGCTGCGCGTCGTGCGATGAGGCTGGCTGTCACGCTATTGCTCAATGCCGGGCTGCTCGGCGCGCTCATTGCCTGGCTGCGGATTGAGTACCGCCGGGCTGGCCCCGGCCTGCGGCGCTGGCTGCTGCCAGCGCTGGGCTGGCGGCTGTTGCTCACGGCCGTGAGCAGCGGCCGACCCAGCCCGGACTTATTTACTAGCAATCCTGCGCTGCCCAATCCAACCAAGTGGAGCAACTGGCTGGCGGCTTTTTTCTGGGAGCAGCCGGCCCAGCTCTGGCCCACGCTGCAAAGCGCCGGCTTTCATCTGCACGGGCAGACCGCCACTTTTTACCAGTGGTCCAATACCTTGTTTTTCTATAAGATACTGGCCTTGCTCGGGATGATGTCGGGGGGAGTAATCTGGCTCAGCGGCCTGTACCTGAGCTTACTGTGCTTCATGGCCTGCTGGGGGCTGGTGCGGGCGCTGGCCCAAACGTTTCCGTTGGCTTCGGCAGCGGGGGCGGCCCTGGCGTTTCTGGCCTGGCCTACCGTGGTATGGTGGACGGCCGGTCTCACCAAAGAAACCTTGGTAGTGGGCGCGGGCGCGGGCGTGGTGGCGTTGGTGCTGCCGCTGCTCTACGGCCGGGTGCCGGCCCGCTGGTGGCCCGCCGCGGGCCGGGTGGCGCTGGCCCTGCTGTTGGCCTGGGTGATGGTGCGAATGCGCTATTTCTTTGCTTTGCCATTGCTGGGAGGGTTGTTGGCACTGGCGGCCGTGCGCCTGGCTACCCGGCGGGGCTGGTGGGGCAGGGGCAAGTGGGCACAGGTCGGGGGCTTGGTATTGTTAGTAGTGGCCGGCAGCTTCGTGGCGCTGCGTGCGGGTGGTGAGCGCTTATCGCTCAGCTATTTCAGTCGCGAAGTAGATGCCAACTACCAGCACGGCCTGCGGACTTCGGCCGGCCGCCCTCATTTGCACTACGCCGCCTGGCAGCCCACGCCCGCCAGCCTGCTGCGCCACGCGCCGCTGGCGGCAGCGCAAACGTTGGTGCGGCCCTGGCCGGGGGAGTCGGCCCAGCCGCTTTACCTGGGAGCCAGCCTCGAAAATGCCCTGCTGGCGGGCCTGGTCTGCCTGGCCCTGCTGGCCGGGTGGCGCGGCTGCCCGGGGCATTTGCCCGCAGCACTGGTGGCGCTGTTGCTGGGCTACTGCCTGTTGCTGGCCGCATTCATCGGCCTGAGTACGCCCAACCTCGGCACCCTGAGCCGCTACCGTATCGCGCTGCTGCCGTGGCTACTGCTGCTGCTGCTGCAAAACGACTACGTGCGCCGCTGGCTGAAAAAAATACCGGGCGGCGGGAAGCAATCGGGCTAGGCTGGTTGTTGAGTACCCAGCCCTACCGCATCCTGGCGGCCGGGCGTACCTTTGCTACTTATGGAAAACCCCGTTATCATACTCGGCGCGCAGGCCGTGGGCACCGCCGCCTTGGATGCTTTCTTATCAAACGACGTCGTGGTCTATTGCCTGCTCGACGACGATCCCAAACTGCACAATACCGAGCTGCTCGACGTCCCCGTGATGGGCAATACCGACGACGGCGAGCTGCTCAAGCTGCTGGGCAAAAAATGCGAAGTTTTCGTGGCTACCGAAGACGCCGCCAGCCGCCGCAGCCTCACCAAAATGCTACGCGAGGAGTACGAAGTAGTGCCCGTCAATAGCATTCACCAGCGGGCCAGCGTATCGGCCCACGCCGAGCTGGGCCACGGCAACTACGTTGGCCCCAATGCGGTAGTGGCCGCCACCGCCAAGCTCGGCGAGGGCATCCTGATTGGTCCTAACGCCGTGGTCGAAGGCCAGGCTACCGTGGGTGACTACGCGCAGCTGGGTAGCGGCGCGCAAGTAGGCGTGGGGGCCAGCGTGGGCGCCAACGCCTTCGTGGGTGCCGGTGCCGTGCTGGTAGCCGGGGTAAAAGTGGGCGACAAAGCCCGCGTCGGGGCCGGCTCGGTAGTAGTAGCCGACGTCCCCGCCGGCCAAACGGTATTCGGTAACCCGGCAACTAAAGTGTGAGAAAAGTTATGAGTTAGAAGTTATGAGTTATGAGTTGGCCCTCTGCCAACCGGAGCTCGAACGGAAAACTCATAATTCATAACTTTGAACTCATAATTAACTATGTACCAAGTCCTTCTTTATTACTGCTACACCCCGCTCGAAAACCCTGAGCAGTTCCGCGACGAGCACCATCGCTTGTGCCTCGACCTCGACTTGCGCGGTCGCATTATCGTGGCGGCCGAGGGGCTGAATGGTACCGTGTCGGGTACCCGCGAAGCCTGCGCCGCCTACATGGCCGCCGTAAAGGCCGACCCGCGCTTCGCCGCGCTGGAGTTCAAGGTCGATGAAGTGGCCAGCCACGCCTTTCAAAAGCTGCACGTGCGGCTGAAGCCGGAAATCGTCCACAGCAGCCTGCACCACGTGCGGCCCCACGAGAAAACCGGTCAGCACCTCAGCCCGCAGGAATTCAAGGAGTTGAAGGACCGCGACGATGTGGTAGTAGTCGATGTGCGCTCGGACTACGAGTATAACCTCGGCCGCTTCAAAAACGCCGTGACGCTGGATATCGAGAACTTCCGCGACTTCCCCGAGCGCGTGGAGCGCCTGGAGCAGTTCCGCGACAAGAAGATTCTGACCTACTGCACCGGCGGCGTGAAGTGCGAAAAGGCCACTGCCTTTTTGCTGGAGCAGGGCTTCGAAAACGTGTACCAGCTGCACGGCGGCATCATCAAGTACGGTATCGAGGCGGGGGGCGAGGATTTTGAGGGCCAGTGCTACGTCTTCGACAACCGCGTGGCGGTGGACGTCAACCGCGTCAATCCCAGCGTTATCTCGCGCTGCCACCACTGCCAGCAGCCCTCGGCCCGGCTCATCAACTGCGCCAACCCGCACTGCAACGCCCACCTGCCCCTCTGCGAAAGCTGCGGCGAGCAGCTGGCCGGCGCGTGCTCCGAGGCCTGCGCCGCCCATCCCGACAAGCGTCCCTACGACGGCACCGGCACCTATCCCAAAATCAGCAACCACTACACGCCCGCCCAGGGCCTGGCATCGTACCGAGGATAATGTAGGGTAAGCTTTAGCTTGCCAACGCTACCATCAGTACTACCTCCATTCCTAAATTATGGGCAAGCCAAAGCTTACCCTACACTCTATGATTCCCGAATCCGAACTCATCCTGAACGCCGACGGTAGCATCTATCACCTCAACCTGCTGCCCGACCATATTTCCGATACTATTCTGACCGTGGGCGATCCGGCGCGGGTGGCGCAGGTGAGCCGGCATTTCGACTCTATTGAATACGAGGGTACGCACCGCGAGTTTGTGACCCACGTGGGCTACTACCGGGGCAAGCGCCTCACGGTGCTGAGCACTGGCATGGGTACTGATAACATCGACATCGTGATGAACGAGCTCGACGCGCTCGTCAACATCGATTTTATGTCGCGCACCGTACGGCCAGCCGAGGAGCGCATGAGCCTGCGCATCATCCGGCTGGGTACCAGCGGTAGCTTGCAGGCCGACGTGCCGGTGGGCTCGCTGCTGGCTACCCAGCACGCCGTGGGTCTCGACTCGCTTATGCAGTTCTACCCGCTCGTCGAAACCGGCCTCGAAACTCAGGTTGCCCAGGACTTGCAGCAGCACCTCGGCCTGCCTTTCGCGCCCTACGTAGTGCGCGGCTCCGACCTGCTGCGCGAGCAGCTGGCCGCCGACCTGCTCATCGGCAACACCGTCACTTGCCCCGGCTTCTACGGCCCGCAGGGCCGCCGCCTGCGCCTCGACCTGCGCTCGCCCGATTACATGCAGCGCCTCCAGAATTTCCGCCACCAGAGCCCGGAAGGCGATTTCCGCCTCACCAACTTTGAGATGGAGACTGCTGGCTACTACGCCCTGGGCCAG
Organism: uncultured Hymenobacter sp.; assembly: GCA_913776615.1. Classification (GTDB taxonomy): domain Bacteria; phylum Bacteroidota; class Bacteroidia; order Cytophagales; family Hymenobacteraceae; genus Hymenobacter. The sequence goes on along the minus strand of CAJYPK010000025.1, from coordinate 5,287 downwards.
CTCCTGGGCCACGAGGTGTTGAGCCTCAACGCCATCGTAGCCAACCGCGCCACCGGGGAATTTGCCAAAAATGCCGGCGACGTCGTGGACCAGCTCATCACCCGCACCCTGGCCCTCCTCTGATCGCAGATTTAACGGATTCAACGGATTGCGCCGATACGCCCGCCAGCCTGCGGCGGCGGGCTGACTACCCGGACGCATTTGCAGCAAAAAAGGCTACCTGTATGGTAGCCTTTTCTGTTGAAGTAGAAATGAAGAAGGCGTTCGAGTAGTCAGCCCGCCGCCGCAGGCTGGCGGGCGTATCGGCGCAATCCGTTGAATCCGTTAAATCTGCGGTCTAGTAGAAGTCGAAGCCCAGCACGGCGCGCAGCGGGAGGGTGATGCCGGCTTTCAAGCTGATGTATTCGGAATGCGCGCCCCACACCGAGGTTTGCACGCGTTTGGTTTGGCCGTCGGCGGTTTGGAAAAAAATGTCCAGCTTGCCGTGGTACGCGTTGCCGAGGCGGGTGGCGCGCTCAGCATCAACGCGGCGCCGCTCGCGGGCGGCCTGGTCGGTCAGGACGTCCTCGGGCGCAAAGCGTAGGCTGGGAAGAGCTTCTTTCTCAACGGTTTCGACTGGCAGGTTGGTGGTGGGGGCAAACATAAGGCAGTGTAACAGGAGGTGAATAAAAAAGCGGAGCACCAAGCTACGTAGGCAATTGCCCATTTTACGCAGGCAGCAGCTTATTTATTGTACCAACTCGGGGCCGGTTCGGTTTACAGTTCGGCCGCTAAAAACTCCATCGTGTCGATGCCATCGGCGTAGTCGCCCACGCCGGGGTGCTGGGCTTGCCCCAGCGGAAACGAGCCGGGGTAGCGCCCGCCCGCCGATACGAGGCACTGCGTCTGGGCGGCCACGTCGGTCAGCTGGTCGAGCAGGTCGATTTCCTGCGTATACGTGCTGTAGTGCACCACCGAGATGGGCGACACGAGCGCCGCCCGCTCGGTGAGCAGCAGAAAGCCCGTGTCGAAATGTGGTACGGCATTCACGAGCAGGATGCTCTTGTTGTAATCGTAGTTGTTCTGGTACTTGTGGTGGTCGAGTACCGTATGCCAAGGCTGAAGCGCGTCGAGCAGCGGTACGAAATCGTAGCCCTCGGGCACGTAGAGCTTGCTCACGTTGCGGCAGCCCAGGCCGTAATACTGGAAGATGTCGGCCCCCAGCTTGGCTAGTTCTTCGGGTGTTTCGCGGCCGGTGAGAATGGCCAGGCTCGTGCGGTTGCGTCGGATGAGGTGCGGCTTGTTCTTGAAATAAAATTCGAAGTAGCGCGCCGTGTTGTCCGAGCCGGTGGCAATGAAGGCATCGGCCGCGTTGAGGCGCTCCACGAATTGGATGCGCTCGGCAAAGGCCGGCTCAATGTCGGTCAGCTCCTTGGCAATCCAGAGCATGAGCACGGTATCGTCCTTGCTGGGCTTGGCCAGCAGCGTGTGGCCGCTCAGCAGCACGCACAGCAGGTCGTGGAAGCCCACGAGTGGAATGTTGCCGGCCATTACCACGCCTACTTTGCGGGGCTCGGTAGGCTCGGCGGGATAGCGGCCGGCCCAGCGGGTCAGCCCGGGCTCGGCCAGCAGGTGCGCGATGCCCGCAATGGCAGCACGCACATTGGGCAGGTCAAACCAGGCGTTGCGGCTGCGGGCGCGGGCCGCGAGGTCGGTGAGCTCGGCTTCGGACAGCGAAGCGAGACGGCGGCCCAGCGCCGCGAAGGCAGCGAGGCGGGAAGCGTGATTCAGCATTAACTATGAATGGGAAAAATGCGGCAAGGGGAGCGAGGTAGAAACGGAAGGGGCGCGGCCAAGCTTCGTAGCGTAGCTTAGACACTTTCTACATTTCCGGATTTCTGCCCATTTGCCACATTTGAAAAGTACTTTTGGGGGCTCGAACCGGCCTGGCCCGGCGCTTTTACGTACAGCCGGGCAGCTTGGACCAAGCAAATTTACTCACTAGCATAAGGAGACGACGGCAATGGCCATCATGATAACCGACGAGTGCATCAACTGCGGTGCCTGCGAACCGGAATGCCCCAACACCGCCATTTACGAGGGCGGCGCCCAGTGGCGCTGGGCCGATGGCACCACCCTGAAAGAAGTGCAGACTATCGACGGCAAGCTCGCCGGTGGTACCGACCCCCAAAAGCCGGTATCGAACGAATACTACTACATTGTCACCGACAAGTGCACCGAGTGCGTGGGCTTCCATGAGGAGCCGCAGTGCGCCGCCGTCTGCCCGGTAGACTGCTGCGTTGATGACCCCGACCACCGCGAGAGCCGCGAGCGCCTCACCCAGAAGCAGCACTGGCTGCACAAGGCCGCCTAGCAGACGGCGCACTCGCAACGTCTGCCGTGTACGGCGGATAACTTATTCGTCCGTCATGCTGCGCTTGCCGAAGCATCGCTACCGCACCAGTGGAGGAAGCGAGCAAGATGCTTCAATGAGCGCAGCATGACGGATGTATTCGTTTTAATTAAAATCGAATAATTGCCGATTAACAGCCTGTTCGGCTGCCAATAGGACCAAAAACTCCGCCCGCGATACTTCTTCCGCGCCCAGTGCCGCCATGTGCGGCGTGAGCTGCTGAATGTCGAACCAGCCGGCCCCGCGGGCCCGCAGGTGCTCGGCCACCGCCAGCACTGCCAGCTTCGAGGCGTTGGGCCGGTGGTGAAACATACTCTCGCCCGCGAATACGCCCCGTACGGCCACGCCGTAGAGGCCGCCCACCAATTCATTGCCTTCCCAGACCTCCACGCTGTGCGCGTGGCCGGCGGCGTGCAGCGCCGTGTAGCCGCGCACCAGCTGCGGGGTTATCCAGGTGCCATCCTGGCCGGGGCGCGGCTGCGTCTGGCACGCCCGCATCACTTGCGCAAACGCCTCATTGAAGCTGATGCGCCACGGCGCCTGCCGCTGCGCCCGTGCCAGGCTGCGGCTCACGTGCAGCCGGTCGAGCCGCAGAATGCCCCGGCGCGGCGGGCAAAACCAGGCCAGCGGCCACCCCGGTACCGGCCACGGAAAAATACCTTGGCTGTAGGCCGCCACCAGGTTTTCGACGGTGGGCTGGCCGCCGAGTAATAGCAGGCCGTCGAGGTCGTCGTGGGCGGTGGTGGGTGGGGGGAAGGCGAGGGGCATCAGGAAAGCTAGCTGTCACGTCTTTTATAAAATTCCCGATTGGCTAGCAAGCCAGCAAGCTCATCATACCAGAAGCCTCTAAGCTCGACAGTTTGGTTGTCTACTGTACGCAGTGCTTCTCGGAGCGAGGCGAATTGAGCATCTGTGAAATTAGCTTTCAAATAAGCTCCACTGCCCCGCGAGGTTACTAGGTCATTCACGAACTGCCCGTATACTACTAGGCAACCTAGAAGTATAAGCAAAGACGGAGCAACGGGTTGCGCTATAAAATTATTATCGTGGTCGAGCAAAAGCACTTGGTCCTGAGTACTGGTATCTAGTACAATTGGGTTACCAGCTCCATCTGCCCCAATTATGACAAAACGCTTCCACGTAGAATCCTCTGCTTGAAGGTAGGTGTCAAGGGACTGAAACTCTGCCAGTGTTTGGTTAAAGCTGAGAAAAGGAGCTGCCTGGGATGGTAGACCAATAGTGCTCAAAGCAGCCAAAGTAGATTCTTGAAAACCAAAATGGGACAAGCTGTCTGCTGAGAACTTAACGGTTGGCTCATCCTTGTCAAGCCAGTACGATATGATATCTGAGTTGCGCATATTGGCGACAGTGAATTAAGCGCACTAAAATTACTACGTGTAGCGCCCCAACTGGCGCGAGTTTAGGCGAAGCCGTAACTCGTGACAAACAATAGCGATGAGGTTGCACCTCATCTGCCGCAACGCGGCAAGCTACGGTTGCCCTGGTAGCCTGGGGACTAGCAGTCCTGAATTGCCGCTGGCGCGGCAGTGGAGGTTCAACCTCCACCTCATTAAATAGTCACGAGTTACGCTGCGCTAAACTCGCGCCAGTAGGGGGCGGTAGTAGAGATGCAACCCCCACCTCATAAACAGCCACGAGTTACGCTGCGCTAAACTCGCGCCAGTTGGGCCAGCCAGGGCCACCCTTGCCCCAGGAGATACCCGGTGATTAAATCAAATCGGCCTCCCGGAAGGTTTTCGACGTAAGAGGGCCGTTGGCGAAGCTTGCCGCCAAGCTTTGCCTGTAATTCCGCTCAAGCAATACGTACGCGCTGGGCTGGCTTTGAAAAGCAAACTTCGAGTGTTTGCGAAATCAGCCTACCCGCGTCATCATTCCCAGAACTTCTTGCCTGAATCATAAGCGGCAGGAAAGGCGTTAGTAAACAGTAGTTTTGCAGCAGTATTTGCTCTTCACATACCCCCATTTACTTCTTTGCTTATGCGTCTTACCCTTACCTCCTTACTAAGAGCGTGTTTAGGAATTAGCTGGGCAAAAAGAAACGAGCCAGTAAGTTGCGGTGGGAGTTCCTAGGCTCCTGCACGCTTTATGGTTGAGTGCTATCAACCCCTTACTGACTCGCAGTGGCAAGTTATTGCAGGCTTGCTACCTATTCATCGCAAACGCCGTCATTGTTTACGACAAGTAATTGAGGCCATGCGTTATATCTGTCGAACTGGTTGTCAGTGGCGGTGTCTGCCCGCCTGTTTTCCACCCTGGCCTGCCGTGTATTATTACTTCCGTCGCTGGCAGGCCGACGGCACGCTGGCCCGCCTCAATCAAGCCGGCAACCGGGCGGACCGGCTGGCACAAGGTCGCCGACCGACCCCGTCGCTAGCTCTGGTCGATGCGCAAAGCATCAAGTTGGCGCCGCGCCTGCGCCAGCAACGCGGCCTCGATGCCCACAAACGCGTCAACGGGCGCAAACGCCAAGTACGCTGCGACACGGGTGGACGCATTTGGCAAGCGGCCGTGCACGCCGCCAACGGGCATGATAGCCGGGCCGCTCACGCCTTACTCCCCCCGCGTACAGCGCTACGACCGGCTTGGGCAAGTCGACTGCGTACTGTACTGACAGACAAAGCGTATCAAGGTCAATTTGCCCAACAGGTCCAGGCCCTGGGCTGGCAGCACCAGGTGGCTAGTCGACCGCCTTCCGCCACCCGCGGCTTTGTTCCGGTGGCCAAACGCTGGGTAGTTGAGCGCACGTTTGCCTGGCTCAGCGCCTTTCGCCGGCTAGCCGTGGACTACGAACGTACCCCGGCTAGCCATGTGGCGTGGCTCTTACTCGCCAATTTGACAATCACGCTGAACCGACGACATTCCTAAACACGCTCT
>CAJYPK010000024.1 GCA_913776615.1 uncultured Hymenobacter sp. | reverse complement strand
GTCCGCTTGCGAAGCATCTTATCAGGTTAGAACAGCTCGTTCGGGCGTGATAAGATGCTTCGCAAGCGGACGCCAGATAAGCATGACAGACGTTTTTTAGTCAGACTGGGCGATACGCTGCTTTGTCAGCCCAGCCTACCGCTGGGCGATCCTAAGCTACCGCCCCAGCCACTTGGCCAGCAGGCGCAGCTGGTCGGGCGTGGGACTGGCCACCGGCTGAATTTGGTACGTGCGGTCGGGATCGGGCTGCAAGGTCAGGGTCAGGTCGTGGGTGATGGCCCCGTGCTTGACTTGCATTTTCACGGCCGTATTGGGCGCGGTGCCGAAGAGCACCTGCTTCACGGCGTCGTCGGTGGGGGCCGCGCCGTTGAGCTGAGTCAGCTCGTCGTTGACGTTGAGGCCGCCGTTCCAGGCAGTACCGTCGCGCTTCACGCTGGTCACGAGGTAGCGGCCGTTGCGGTTGGTGATGGTCGCCCCCAGGCTGCCGTTGGTGCTGGCCGGGGTGCTGGTGAGCGTGAGGCCCACGTAGCCCAGGGCGGTGTTGTAGTCGAGGGTACGGGCCTCGTACACGTAGTTGCGGAAGAAATCGTCGAAGCGCTTGCCGGCTACTTCGGCCACCGCATCCTGGTATTCCTGGTCGGTAAAGCCGCGCTTCAGGCCTTTGTAGTACTTGTCGTAGAGCAGGCGGAATACGTCGTCGAGGTGCTTCTGACCATTGGTGGCCTGCACAATCATCAGGTCGAGCACCATGCCGACCATCTCACCTTTGTCGTAGTAGCTGATTTCCGAGTTGCGCGAATTCTCATCGGGGCGGTAAGCGCGAATCCAGGCGTCGAAGCTCGACATGGCCACCGGCTGAAGCTTGTTGCCGGGCTGATTTTCGACGCCCGTCAGCACTTGCGCCAGCTGGTCGTAGTACTGCTGGGCGGTGAAAAAGCCCGCCCGCTGGGTGATCTGGTTGGCCATGTATTCGGTCTGGCCCTCGCTCACCCACAGCATGTGCGTGTAATTCTCGCGGTCGTAGTCAAACGGCCCCAGCGCGATGGGCCGGATGCGCTTCACGTTCCAGAGGTGGAAGTATTCGTGGGCCACCAGGCGCAGGAAGTTCTTGTAGCCGGCCTCGCTGCCATAAGTGCCCGGGCGCGCGCCCAGCGTGGTCGAGTACAGGTGCTCCAGGCCGCCGCCACCCGCTTCGAGGTGGTGCACGATGAAAAGGTAGTGGTCGAGCGGATTCTGCCCCACCACGCGCTGGGCTTCCTCGGTCACCTTCTTCATGTCGGCCAGGAAGCGCGTCTCGTCGGGCAGCTGGTACGGACCGAACATGGCCATCTGGTGCGGCGTGTTGTTGGCCGTGAAATTGAGTACCTTCTGGTTGCCCACCTCAATGGGCGAGTCGGCCAGCTCGTCGTAGTTGGCCGACTGGTACACGAACTTCTGCATGCCGGGCACCGGGCGCAGGGCGGTGCTCACGGTATTCCAGCCCGCGGCGGGCTGCACCGTTACCTGGCTGGGCAGGTTCTTGCCGTTGGCCGGGTACATGAAGATGCTGCTACCCAGCGCGAAGCCGTGGTCGGCGTCGATGAAGCTGGTGCGCACGCTGATTTCGAAGGCGTACACGCCGTAATCGACCCGGAACGTAGGCTGGCCGGCGTGGTGCACGCGCCAGGTGTTTTTGTCGATTTTTTCTACCGTCAGGGGCTGGCCGCTGGATGTTTGGGCCTTCAGGCGCTCGACGTGCCGCGCAAACTCGCGCACCAGGTACGAGCCCGGCGCCCACACCGGCATCTTGAGGTCGGTGTATTCCTGGCCGAAGCCTTGCAGGTCCATGCGCACTTCGAAGTAGTGCGTTTGCGGGGCGGGCATGGCCAGCGTGTAGCGCAGGCTGCCCCCGCTGGCGCTGGCCGAGGCGCTGGCCTTACTGCTGGACTTTACTTTGGTTTTAACTTTCGTTTGGGCGGCGGCGGGCACGGCCGCCAGCAGGCCAGCCACGGCGGCCAGGCGGCAAAAGGCAGAAGTTGATGCAAACATGCGTACAAAGTAACACCCCACGCCGGGCCAGCCACCGATTCTTTTTCGCCGGTTTGTTACCAACTCGCCGCCCCCACCGCCCGTTAAGCCAGCCGGCCCGCCCGGCCTTTTTGGAAACATGCGTAGTATCTGGCTGATTTTTGGTTTTTTATTGCTAACCCTGCTAGGGCTGGCTTTCTACCTGCGCCGGCCGGCGACTGAGCTGGAAGTAGGTTCAGCTGCTTACACCGCGCCCGTCGTGCTGGCCAGCCAGCGCTCGGCCAAGGTATCCGTGGCACCGCTGCCCGCCGATACCCTCCGGCCTGGCATCGTCCGCTTTGCCCTGCGGCAGCTGGGCACTCCGTACCTCTACGCGGGCGGCAGCCCGGCTACGGGCTTCGACTGCTCGGGTTTTTTACAGTACGTGTACGGGCACTTCGGCGTGGCGACTCCCCACTCCACCGCCCTGCTCATCAGCGCGGGCCGGCCGGTGCCCCGTGCCCAGGCTCAGCCCGGCGACCTTATTGTGTTTACGGGCACGGCCGCGGGCAGCACTACGCCCGGCCACGCCGGCATCGTGATTTCGGCCCCGGGCGAAACGCCATTGCGCTTCGTGCACGCCTCCTCAGCCCGGCGCGAGTCGGGCGTGAAAATCAGTCAGGTCGAAAATTCGGGCTACGAGCGGCGCTTTATGCAGGTGCGGCGCGTGCTGGGCGCGGGCAATTTGGCAGGCGCCCCGGGCAAGCCGCTGCCGCCCAGCGCGGTAGCCTCGCGCCCAGCCGGCGCCGTAGTGGCCCTGCCAGCGGCACCGGTGACACCAGTTACCGTCCCCACCCCACTGCTTCCGGCCAAAGTAGCCCCGGTGGCCGTGCGCCCACGCCGGCACGCGGCAGCCACCCATACGCTGCGCGCAAAAACGAAGGCCGCAACCAACTCTCCCGCAGTTCGGCATTCAGCCGGCAAAGCTTCGGCACGCAAGGCGGTAAAGGCGACCGCGCCGAAAGGCACACCAGCCTACCGTAAAAAATCCGCCGCGCAAAAAACGGCCAAGCCAGCCACCAGGCCCCGAGCGCCGCACCGCTAAAACCCCATAAAAAGAGCGATGCCCGGGTGGCCCACCGCGGGACGCTTGCGCGTGCCATCGGGCCAACCGGGCATCTAATCCTTCAAATCTTACCGAGCGAAAGCACTGGGGTACAGTGCCAACGTCTCACAGTAAGACCTGTCCAACGAAAGGGGGCCACAACACTGCAGCGCCCTCCGCCGAGCTGTTGTTTAGGCGAGTACGGCGGTGACGCGTACTACATTGGACAGGCTCGGCAGGATTTGGTTGGGACTACTAGACATTTTGTACCTCCTTTCTTTATGGTTCCACATAACCTCGTGGGCGTTTCCCAGCAACTTAGGGCGACTTGCACGGGGCCGTAGCACTCGCTACTGAGTGTTAAAGTTAATTACCGGCCCTGAGGTTCCAAGCTTTTCGCATTATTCTGGGGGCACTGGGGCACCTTTTGCGGCATACACTTGAAAGTCAAGCCACTTATTTTAACTCCGCCACTTATTTTTTCTGCCACCGCCCGGCTAGTCGCTTCACCCGCTGGGCCTGCGTACGGGCGGCAGCCAGTATCGACAGGTTAAAATCTGGCCGTATAATTGCCTTTCCTAGCCCGCAATCGTTTTTTGCCGTAGTTTTCCATCCTTCATTCACCCTTCACTTTCCTCACCCTTGAGCACCATGTATAAGTCGCTGTTCTTTCTGCTGGCCCTGTGGCTGGGCGCCGCCTGTACCTCGGCGCAGGCCCAAACCCTGTCGCCGCTGGGCATCTGGACCAACTCCGAAAAGAAAGCCACCTTCGAGATTTACAAGTGCGGCGATAAGCTGTGCGGTAAAATCGTAACCCTGACCGTACCCAACGACCCCGCCACCGGCAAGCCCAAAACCGACACCCAAAACCCCGACCCCAAGCTGCGCAATCGCCCGCGCCTGGGCTTGGTGTTTATGCAGGGCTTCACCTACGACGACGACAACAAGTGGGACAACGGGAAAATCTACGACCCCGAGAGCGGCAAAACCTATTCGTGCTACATGAAGATGGAATCGGCTAACACCATGGAAGTGAAAGGCTACATCGGCTTTTCGCTCATCGGCAAGTCGCAAACCTGGACGCGGGTGAAGTAACCCCGGCGCCCAAGCGGCCCCGCTTTGCAGCAGCGGCTCTCCCTGGTGGGAGGGCCGCTGTTTTTGTTTTTTGGGGCCTACCGCCACCGGGCGGGCCGAAACTATTTGCCCGGGCCGGTGTTTTTTATTCGTTCAGGTTGCTCTATTATTCCAGTGCTTCAGCTCCTCCAACAGCTTTTTCAGCGGCGCAGCAGCGGCGCGGGTGCCGACTGGCAGCCCGCCGCCCAGCCCACACCGGCCCAAGCCCAGCGCCACCAGGCCTGGGTGGCGGAGCGCGTGTACCGCAACTGGCTGGGACCCTACTTTAAAGCCTATCATTTGCGTAAAGGCGGGGCCGGCGGCCAGCGCGGCCCCCGCGTGGAGCTGCTGCGCGAGGAGGGCCGCCAGGGCGCGCTGTTTTTTTACGATGCCAGCATGGGACCGGGCAACTTCGAGCACCTGTACCAACTGCTCGGCGAGCGCATAGGGGCCCTGGGTTACCGCCGCGCCTGCCACGATTGTCGCCAGCGCCACCGCGAGCAGCTGCGCGAGCACACGGTCAAGCAATTTTTCAAGCCCAACCCAACCGACTGCACCGAAACCGGCCGCTGCAACCAGCGCTACGGCCTCATTACGCTTGACCTAGTGGGTGTGAATGACCGGCCGCTGTTCATTCGCCTCGCCACCAACCCGTTGCAGGAGTCGAGCTTTACGCCGGCCGAGTCGTTCGAGGCGCTGCTCAAAACGCTATTCGACGAGCCGCTGGCCGATGCGGCCATCACCGAGCGCCTGGGGGAATACTACAAGAGCTAGTGCTCATTCTTTGGCAAAGCGGCCCTGCCCCGTTACCATACCCTGCGCATTGAGCAGACGCAGCAGGTAGAGGCCAGGAGCCAGTGACTGCGTGGAAACCTGGGGCCGGGTGGCCAGTACCGGTCGCAGCACTACGCGGCCGGTGGCGTCGATGATTTCGGCAGCGGCACTGGCCGGCAAGTCGGCGATGGTCAGCTGGTCGTGGGCGGGATTGGGGAAGAAAGTCAGCGGGGGAGCGCTGGCCGTTCGCGTAGCCAGCACGAGCGCATTGTCGCGCTGCACGGTACCGGGCTGGTCAGGCAGCCAGCCAGCGGGGTCCACCGCCACGGCCGCCACGGCACCGCTCACCGGCACGGTAAAGCCCTGGCTGGCCTGGGTTTGGCTGAGGCGCACCACGCGCGTACTTCCGTCCTGAAAAGTAAGTTGATATTCGACCTCCGCCTGAAAAAAGGCGGGCGTAGCTCCGCTGGTAACGGCTTCGTTCGTTTGCAGAAAAAGCGCATTACCAACCTGATTCCAGCGCACGTTGAAGATGGGGTACCCGTTGCCCCGGTACCACTGGGCGAAAAAATAGTCGAGCGACTGGCCCAGCTCGGCCTCGAACAAGCGCTGCAAATCGACCGTGCGGGCCGTACTGTTGCCATACTGCCGCTGGTAGGCGCGCAGCACCCGGAAAAAGCGGGCGTCGTCGTGGCAGAGGTAGCGCAGCAGGTGCACCACGGCGGCACCTTTCTTGTACGTCAGGTTGTAGCTGAAAATACGGCTGACGTTGGTGGTATCGGGCACGTAGACGGTACCAGCGGGTTCGAGCCGGGCGCGGGCCTGGGCGTCGTCCATCCAGGCGCGCGCGTTGGCAGGAGTATCGAAGGCTTGCATGGAGAGGTATTCCCCGTAGGAAGCAAAGGCTTCGTTGAGCCAGATGTCTTGCCAAGAAGCGCAGGTAACATTATCGCCAAACCACTGGTGAAACAGCTCGTGGGCCACGAGCGTGAAGCCAAAATCCTGGAGCGTAGTCATGGTCTGGTGCTCCATGCCCCCGCCGATGGGGGCCATGGAATGGCCGTATTTTTCATCCGCAAAATGGTAATTATCCACTAGCTGAGAGAAATTACCAAGCAGCCGGCCCGTCTGATCAATCCCGGCCTGGTGGTAGGCCAACGAGGCCTGATCGTAGATGTAATTGACGACGGGCACGCGCGAGCCGTCGGGTAGACTGGCCGCCGTAGTGTATTCCACGTAAGGCGCAATAGCCACCGAAATCAGGTAGTAGGCAATGGGATGGCGGCTGCTCCACTCGTAACGCACCTTGTTGCCCGGCAACGGCACCGTGCGGCGCAGTACCCCATTGGAACCCACCTTATTGGGTAGCGTGGTCGTAACCGACACGGCCGAGGAATCGGCCTTATCGGTGAGCACCTGCTTGCAGGGAAACCACTCATGGGCCGAGAACGGCTCCGACAGGCTCCAGGTCACGTTATACGGGTAATCGACGCCCGCCCGGCGGTACGAGGTAGCCGTATTGAAGGCGTTGCCGATGGCGCCGGTATTGCCGTTGGGCGCGGTGCCGTGGTAATAGATACGGGCGGCCAGCTGCGAGCCGGCCGGCGCTGGCTGCGCCAGCGCGGCCGTAGCCTCCTGCCCCCGCCGCAGCACCCCCGGCGAGCGCTGCCCGCCAACCACCACCGAGTCGATGATGAGGGTAGCCGCCCCAGGAGCCGCGCCTACCGGGGCCTGGTACAATTCAAAGGCCAGCGAATCGAGCGGCTGCGCGCCCACCCGCACCAGCAGCAGGGCCGAGCCCGCCAAGGCCCGGGAGTTGTTTTCGAGGGCCAGGTCGAGCTTGTACCATTTCACGTCGTAGCGGTCCATTTTGAGGCGGTGGCGCACCGAGGCCCCGGTGGTGGCCGCCGCACGGGCGGCCTGGCCTAGCCGCGCCTGGCGGCAGGCCAGGGCCGCATCCTCACCACCGGCCAGCAGCTGGGCGCGCAGCGCCAGCGGCAGCCAAACTAAGCCTAACAATAAAACTGGTGTGCGTAACGTAAGGCGCATAGCAGGAGCGAGCTAGCCAGCGGCCAACGGTAGCCCTGGCAGTTAGCGGCAAGGTACTACGCAGTTGTTGGCTGCCCGGCGAGACTTATCTTCGGGAACTGGCGCACGGTGCCTACTTCCCGCCTTATTGCTTTTTTATCTTCGATTATGCTAAAACACTACGCAGTACTTGCTTCCGCGGCCAGCCGGACCAGGTTGACCTGGCTTCTGTTGTTTGCCTTGCTGCTCGGGACGCAGGTAGCGCACGCCACCCACATTGTTGGGGGGGAGATGGACTTGCAATATTTGCGCGGCAATACGTATCAGCTTACGCTGAACCTGTATTTTGACGCCGTGAACGGCAACCCCGGCGCGCTCGATAATAGCCTTACGGCCAGCATTTTCGACAAGGCCACCAATCAGCGCATGACCAATGTGGTATTGCCGCTCATTACCAATGACTTTGTTAACTATACCAACCCCGCGTGCACGGTAGGCTCGCTGAGCACCAAGGCGCTGGTGTATCGCAGCACGATTGAGCTACCACCCGGCACCTACAACGGGGTACAGGGTTACTACGCGGCGGTAGAGCGCTGCTGCCGCAACAACGCCATCAGCAACATCGTGTCTCCCGGCAACGCGGCCCAGACGTTCTACCTGGAGTTTCCGGCAGTGGTACGCAACGGGCAGGAGTTCCGCGATTCTACGCCGCGCGTGTTTCCTCCCCTGGCCGACTACGCCTGCATCGGCGAGCTGTTCACCTACGACTTCGCGGGCCAGGATCCCGACGGCGACTCCCTGGTGTACGATATGGTGACGCCCCTCAACGGCCACTCTACTCCCGCCGACCCCAAGCCCACGGCAGCAGATGCCGCGCCGTACTCGGCCATTACCTGGGGAGCCGGCCGCAGCCAGAACAATCAAATTCCCGGTTCGCCGGCCTTGAGCATTGGGATACGCTCGGGGCGGCTTACGGTGCGGCCGGCGGCCACGGGGCTGTTTGTATTTGGCGTGCGCTGCCAGGAATTTCGCAAGGGTGTGAAAATCGGTGAGACGCGGCGCGATTTCCAGCTGCAAGTGCTCGTGTGCCCGAAAAACACGGCCCCTAGCTTGGTGATGCTGCCCGGCACCACCGGCCGCACGCTGTACCGACCCGGCCGCGATACGCTGCGCCTCACGCCCACTAGTTCGCGCTGCGTGCGCCTGCGCTTTACCGACCCCGACCCCAACTCGCAGCTCAGCCTAAGCCTACGGGCCGTCAGCTATTCGGGGCCGCTGCCCACGTTTACTACTGCCACGAGCGGCACGGTGCACATGGCGGGCCGGCCCGATACGCTGGTAGCCTCGCTCTGTTTTTCAGAATGCACCAACACCCGGGGCAAGGTAGCCTACATCGACATTCTGGTGGCCGACAACGGCTGCTCACTGCCCAAGCGCGATACGGTACACGTAGCTTTTACGGCGGCCCTGCCGCCCAACGCGGCCCCGACGCTCACCAGTACCGCCGGCCCTACTCTACCCTTGCACGTGCGCCCCGGCCAGTCGCTGGCCTTCGACCTCGTGGGCACCGATGCCGAGGGCGACCCCATTTTGTTTACGCTGGCGGGCAGCACGGGCTTCGACCCCGCTAACCTAGGCGCCAGCCTCACCCCCCAGGCCCAGACTGGCCAGACGCGCCGCGCCCGCTTTACCTGGCCGGTTGACTGCCGGGCCGTTACCGACCCCAGCAACCAGGTACGGCAGCTACTTTTTACGGCTAGCTCTACCTCCAACTGTGGCGAGCAGCAGACCTCAGCTCCCCTCAGCGTTCCCGTTGTGGTGGATTATACCAATGCGCCGCCAGTGCTTACCAGCACGCTACCGCCCGCCACGGTGGCACCCGCCGAGCCGCCGCTCGTCCGGCTGCCACTGGGCCAGCCGTACACCGCCAGCTTCACTGGCCGCGACGCCGATTCCGACGTGCTTGCGCTGAGCGCCACCGGTCAGGGCTTCGACCTGGCCAACGCCGATATGCGCTTCACGACTACCGCCGGCCCAGCGGGGACGGCCGCGGGAACGTTTACGTGGCTCCCGAGCTGCGCGAGCGCGGGCGTCGTCAACGGCAAGCCGCAAATCCTCACCGTCACCTTTCAACTCCAGGAAACTACCTGCCGGCCCGTGCCCCAAACCCGCACCGTGCGCTTCCAGGTTATCGATCCCGATTCGGCCGACTTCACGCCGCCCAACATCATCCTGCCCCTGGGTACCAACCAAACCAACCGCATCTTCACGATGAGCAGCATCCCCCCCGATTTTTGCGATGCGCGCTTTACGGGTATTAAAATCTTCTCGCGCTGGGGCCGGCTCGTGTACGAATCGGCGGATCGTAATTTCCACTGGGCCGGGGAGAACGCTGCGGGCATGTACTACTACCTGCTCACCTTTTCCACCGGCCGCCGCTTCAAGGGCTGGGTAGAGGTGGTGCAATAGACCACGGATTCCGGCGGATTTTTCGGATTAATCGGATGTTGTAGACCGTAAAAAAGCCATCCTTCGGGATGGCTTTTTATTTTTACTGGCCAGGTGCCTGTACGTTCAATTGTCGCCTATACCCGGCTACAGCATCCGATTAATCCGAAAAATCCGCCGAATCCGTGGTCAGTACGAAAATAGGAACATCGCAAACAAACCTACCCACAACACGTCGATAAAGTGCCAGTACGTAAGCAGTGCCCGTAGCTGCCGCAAATGGTAAGGGTTGCGAATGAACACCAGCGAGCGCACCGCGTCGCGCTCGGCGTGCAGGGTCCGCAGCAGGTGTACCAGCAAGAAAATCAATCCCGCCACCACGTGCAGCACGTGCAGGCCCGAGATAACGTAAACGAACGTCCCGCTCTTCTCGCCCGCAAACAGTACGCCCTGCTGCACCAGCTCGCGCCAGCCCTGCACCTGCAAGCCGCTGAAGATGCAGCCCAGTACCAGCGTAGCGCCCAGGCAGCGCACCAGGCCCGCCAGGTCGTCGGCCCGGTACAGGCGCGGGGCCTGCGCCAGGGTATACGACGATACCAGCAGCACCACCGTGCTCAGCGAGAAGTAGCGCGGGAACGGGTGCAGGCCGTGCGGCACCCCATTCTGCCCCCGCGAGGCCAGGTACATGGCCACCAGCGTAACAAACATCATGGTGATACCCACCATGGCCAAGTACACTACCATGAGCAGGGGCGGCACGCGCTCGATACGGCCGAAAGCCGTACCGCCGGCCGCGCGGCGGCCAGTGCCAGAGGAAAGATTACGGTCGTCGCGGGGGACTTGCACGGCTGCGAGATTAAGCAAAAGAAACTCCCTTGGTTAAGGCATAACGCGCGTTTTTTGTTCGGCCAGCGGCGGCGAACCTACTTAAAAAACGAGCCGATTTTACCCAGTACCGCGTGCAGTGTAATCTTGGGGCCGTTGCGGTCGGGCAGGCCGAAGGTGGCGTAAGTTTTACCGGCCACCCGCAGGTCGAGCACCAGGCCCAGGCGGCGGGCCAGCCAGTGCAGCTGCTCCAGCGGGTCGGCGCTCGGCTGCTTAGGCTTCTTGGGCGTACCCGGCGGCTGGGGTGGGCCGCTCGTAATGAGGTCGAGCACCTGCTGGCTGGGCACGTTGAGAATGAGGTAGGAGCCCGAGGCCGCCAGCTGAATCTCGTGCCCGCCCGGCCAGGTGAGCACCAGCCGGGCCTCTACCTCCAGGGCACTAGCCACGCGGCGCGCCGGAGTCGGTGGCCGGGGAAATGCGGGGGGCGCTGGCCGCCGGGGCCTCGCCCTTGGTGCGAATGCGCAGCGCGCCGTTGAGTTTCCAGGTGGCCGGGGCCCCGGCAGGGTTGGCCGAGTTGGGCACTTGCAGCTCTACTTGGTCGAAAGCCAGGTTTAGTTCGACGCCGCCCGACAGCTTGGTCAGCAGCGAGGCGGCCGTTTCGGCCCAGGAAGTGGGGGATTGGTCAGGCATCGGTGAAATGGTGAGTGGTGAAATAGGGAGATGGTGAACTGGGGAGTACTACGTTTTTTGGGTGATAGTGGCCAGCGGGAGAATAAGCGTCGCCGGGAGCTTGACGGTGACGGGCAACCCAGTTGCCACCTAGCTAAACAGTTTGCCGAGAGAGCAACTGGGAGCTTTGCCGCGATGGCCGCACAAATATGCGCCGTTGCTACTCACTACCTCCTTATTTCACCATTCTACCCCTCCCCAATTCACCATCCCTCAAATTCACTATTTCACCACTCCCCATCTCACCACTCCCCATTTCACCGGCCAACCGGCCGGCCGGTGTATTTTTGCCCCACATCTGGTTTGTCGTTTCCTTACCCCCATGAAATTCTTCGCCTGGTTCGCCGTCGCCACCATCGTTTTCCTGCTCATCGCCCGCTTCAAGCCCCAGGCTCCGGCCGAGCCCATCATCCCCACCGAGGCGAAAGAAGCCCAAGGCCAGCCCGGCGCAGATGAAAACGCCCCGCCCGCCCGCACCGAGGAGCAAGGCGAAGCCGACGCCGCTAAGGGCGGTAGCACGTACTTCGTGCAGCCCGGCCACCCGCTGCTGAATGCCGCGTAGGCGGCCATCGCAAGACTGTAGAACGTCATGCTGAGCTTGCCGAAGCATCTCTGTCGCATCATTCAACGGGGCGATGGAGATGCTTCGGCAAGCTCAGCATGACGTTCTGTTTTTAGTTAGCATATAATACTGATTGCCAGCCCTCTCCCGCCTTATGGATCCACAAGCCCGCATCCAGGAGCTGACCCAGCGCCTGCACCACCTCAATACGCAGTACTACCAGCACGACATCTCCGAGGTGTCGGACCAGGAATTTGACGCCCTGCTGGCCGAGTTGGCCCAGCTCGAAAAGGACCACCCCGCGCTGGCCCTACCCAACTCGCCCACCCAACGCGTGGGCGGCACCATTACCAAGCAGTTTGAGACGGCCCGGCACCGCTACCCTATGCTGAGCCTGGGCAACACGTACTCGGAAGACGATCTGCGCGAATTCGACGAGCGCGTGCAGCGCGGCCTCGAAGGGGCCCCCTACTCGTATGTGTGCGAGCAGAAATTCGACGGCGTGGCCATGAGCCTGGCCTACGAAAACGGCGACCTGCACCAGGGCGTGACGCGCGGCGACGGCACCCGCGGCGACGTGGTAACGGCCAACATCCGCACCATTCGCACCCTGCCGCTGCACCTGCACGGCACCTTCCCGGCCGAGGTGGAGGTGCGCGGCGAGGTCTTCATGCCCAACCAGGTGTTCGACGACCTCAACCAGGAACGCGAGCAAAACGGCGAGGCCCTGCTGGCCAACCCCCGCAACGCGGCCAGCGGTACGCTCAAGCTGCAAGACTCGGCCCAGGTGGCGACGCGGCGGCTGCGCTTCTACGCCTACTCGGTCCTCACGCCGGGCCGGCACTTTACCAGCCACAGCGAGAGCCTGGAAGCGGCCACCGCCTGGGGCCTGCCGGTGTCGCCCACCTGGCAGCGCTGCGCCAACTTGGAGGAGGTCTTGGCCTACATCCACGAGTGGCAGCAAAAGCGCTTCACGCTGCCGGTAAATACCGACGGCATTGTCATCAAGGTAGATAACCTGCGCCAGCAGGACCAGCTGGGCCTCACCGCCAAGAGCCCGCGCTGGGCCATCGCCTACAAGTATCCCACGGCCGCGGCCCGCACGCGGCTCAACGAGATTATCTACAACGTGGGCCGCACCGGGGCCGTGACGCCCGTGGCCCTGCTCGACCCCGTGCCGCTGGCCGGCACCACCGTGAAGCGGGCCAGCGTGCACAACGCCAACCAGATAGCCCTGCTCGACCTGCGCCTCGGCGACATAGTCTTCGTCGAAAAAGGCGGCGAGATTATTCCCAAAATCACCGGCGTGGACCTGGCCGCCCGGCCCGCCGAGGCCGTACCGGTACGCTTTCCCACCGAATGCCCGGCCTGCGGCACGCCCCTGGTGCGGCCCGAGGGCGAGGCCCATTTCCGCTGCCCCAACGAGCGCGGCTGCCCGCCCCAGCTCAAGGCCCGGCTGGAGCACTACGTAAGCCGCAAGGCGCTGAACATCGACGGCCTGGGGGCCGAAACGGTGGGCCGGTTCTTCGACCTGGGCATGGTCAATACCCCGGCCGACATCTACGACCTGCCCCAGCGCCGCGCCGAGCTGGTGGGCCTGGAGCGCCTGGGAGCCAAGTCGATAGACAACCTCATCGCGGGCATCGAGAAAAGTAAAACCGTACCCTTCGAGCGGGTATTATTCGGCCTGGGCATCCGCTACGTGGGCGAAACCGTAGCCCAGAAATTAGCCCAGCACTACCGCACCATCGGGGCCATCATGGCCGCCTCGGCCGCGGAGATGGCCGAGGTGCCCGAGGTCGGCGGCGTCATCGCCGATTCGGTGGCGCTGTGGAGCCAGCAGCCCGAAAACCAAGCCCTGGTATCCCGGCTGGCTGCCGCTGGCGTGCAGCTGGAAGTAACGGGCGAGCCGCCCAAGGCCATGAGCGACCGGCTGGCGGGCCTCACCTTCGTGCTTTCGGGCGTGTTTGAAAACTACAGCCGCGAGCAGCTGCAAACCCTTATCCAGCAGCACGGCGGGAAGATTACGAGCTCTATTTCCAAGAAATTGAGCTACCTGGTGGCGGGCGATAACATGGGGCCAGCCAAGCTCGAAAAGGCGACTACGCTTAAGGTACCGATTATTTCGGAGACTGAATTGCTGGCTTTGCTACCTACTGAGTAGCATTTAATTCCTCTTGTCATTGCGAGCAACGCGAAGCAATCGCACCCCGGCCGACCGCCGAACAGGTGCGATTGCTTCGCGTTGCTCGCAATGACAGAATATCAACGTCTCCTACCTGAAAAGCTATTTCGTGAAATTAGGCACGACCTCCACAAACATCGGAGAAGGTACGCGAATCGACTTGCCCGTAGGCGTGAGCTTACCCGTTTGCTTATCAACTGTGTACGTGAATACGTCGTTCGAATTCTGATTGGCCACCAGCAGTACCCGGCCGCTGGGGTCGAGGGCGAAGTTGCGGGGCCAATTACCCTGGGTGCTTACGTGCTGCACCAGCGAGAGGCGGCCATCGGCCGGCGCGATGCTGAATACGGCCAGGCTGTTATCACCCCGGTTGGAAGTGTAGACGAAGCGACCATCGGGGCTCACGTGCACGTCGGCCCCCGCGTTGGCGCCGCTGAAACCCGCGGGCAGCGTCGATTCGGTTTCGATTTCCTGGAAGGTGCCGGACTTGGCGTCGTAGGTCAGCGCCGTCAGGGTCGAATTCAGCTCGTTTTCGAGGTAGGCCCAGCGGCCGTTGGGGTGAAACGTGAGGTGGCGCGGCCCCGCACCCGGCTTGGCGGTGAAAGCGGGCGCGGGCTGCGGCGTGAGCTTGCCCGTAGCGACATCGAGCTGGTATCCATACACTTTATCGGTTCCGAGATCGGCCGAAAACACGTAGCGGTTGTCGGGCGCAGGCAGGAAGCTGTGGGCGTGCGGCTTGTCCTGGTTTTGGTGCGGGCCGGTGGGTGGCTGGTGCTGGTCGGTGGCGGCGGGCGGGGCCAGCTGGCCGTCGGGGCGCACGGGCAGCACGGCTACGTTGCCGCTGGAGTAGTTGGCGACCAGGGCATTCTTACCCGTCCGGTCGAGGCTGATGTAGCAGGGCGAGGCCCCGGTTGAGGGCTGCTGATTGAGCATGGTCAGCATGGCGGTGCGCGGGTCGATGGCCAGCGCGCTCACGCCCCCACCTGGCGCGCCGAGGTAGGTCTGGGTTTCGCTCACCGCGTAGAGGTGGCGGTGGGCGGCGTCCATCGTGAGGTAGGTGGGGTTGGCCCCGCCCTTCATGGCCCCCAGCGGCAGCAGCTCGCCGGTGGTCGGGCTGAGGTGGTAGAGGTAGATAGAATTCTCCTGGGGCGAGGAGACATTGGTCCCGATGTACACCAAATAATCGTGGCGGCTGGCCGTGGGTACCGAACGAGTGCAGCCGGCTAGCCCGGCCACGGCCAGCAACGCGACCGGCAGGCACCGGCCGATAGCCGGGCGAAAAGAAACGTTAAACATGCGCGGAAAAGAACAAAGCGAAGCGTAAAGATGCGACCGTCACTTTGCTTATCGGCGCCTCGCGGCTGATGGCGCGGGGCCGAGCCCATCGTACCGACCAGCCACAGGCCTCTGGCCTGTTGACCTTTGCTGCGGCCCGTGGGGCTGGGGCCGTTTTTTCCCCACCCAACGGCGCTTTGCGTAGCGAGCCGTCAAGGGCCATCCAATCGAAGGCGAGGCCAATCAAGTCGTTGTAACCTGGTAGGGCCTCGTTTCGGAAGCGGGCAAACACGCCGGCCGGCACTCACTGCCGGAATCGGCTATGGGCGACCGAGCCCTTGCGCACATCCTTTGCATTCCAACGATTTACATTAGCAACCCGTGCGCAGCACAAAGAAAATGGCGGGCAGCACATCTTAGTCTGGTGCCTGACGTCGATGACAACCAGCGGGTGGGGCATGGGCACAGGCACCGGCAGCAAGGGAGCCAGTCGCGCTCACAACGTGTCAGAAATGCTAAGCGCCTGGGTCGTCGCCATATCCTATAGTTTATCCCTATTTGGATACGCTCCTAGAGCCTGCCGATGGCTGCCGCCACTTTCCCCCGGCCCGCGTTGGGGTATCGGCCGAAGAATACACCCGTTGGCGGGCCTCCTCCCGTCTGCCGGGGAACGGCCAGCCGGTATTTCGCAATGCCTGGCTAGCCCTGCAGCCCTACGAGGTTATCATCCCGGAGCTGCCCGGCCCGAAAATCGTTCTTGGCCTGACGGCGGTTGACCTGCCGGGCCATACCGGCTTCCTGCTACAGCCTGGGGGCAAGCAATTGTTGCTTCGGGGCGATACCGTATCCGTTCCCGGCGTACGGGCGCTGCCGTCAGCACCCTTATTGCCTGGGGGCTCCTGTTTCTGCTGGCCCCGGCGCTTGTCATCCACAGAGCTGCTGCCACCTTGCCGCCCGGCGGCAAGCTGCTGTTTACGGCCCCGGCGCAACAAGCGGAGTGGCATGATGTGCTGATCGGGCTACCGTCTACCTCCCTTTGCGCGGCGGCCTACCAGGCGCTTTTGGCCGACGCTGGCTTCGCGCTGGTCGAAGAATTTGACGACGAAGGTGCAAATCATTATTTTCATGCCGTAAAGCTGTAGCGGGCGGCGCGGGCGGGCGACAGCAGCACCGCCCGCCTCACTGCTTTCCCATTTGCGGAGCCAACCCATTAAGCTTGAGCACCTCACCTATGCCTGCATTCTCCTCATGACCGCCGATGCCTTGCTTCAGTTTGACTACCTCTCGGTGCATAAAACGTACTACGAGCCTGGCCTCCACATGCCATGGCATACCGACGACGTATCCCGCATCAGCATTGTGCTGACGGGCGAGTCGCGGGAGAAAACGCCGGCCGGCGGCGAAACGCGCCTAGCGGCTACGGCCCTGGTTACCAAGCCCAACAATGCGCTGCACGAAACCACGTTTGGGGCCAAGGGCTGCACCATTCTCTCCGTTCAGTTTGCCGACGACAGCCTTTTTCCGGCGGCCTGCCGCCACTGGGCCACCTACCAGCACCCACGCGTGGCGCTGCTGGGCCTACAGTTGTGGGCTGGGCTGAAGGCGGCGCGCCACGACCACGCGGTAGCCACCAGCCTGGCGCAGCTAACCGGCTTTATTCACACCCTGCAAGATGCGCCGCCCCCGCCGGCCCGGCTGGCCTACGCGGCGGCCGTGCTGGCCAGTGCCCCCGAGGAAGGCCGCTCGGTGCAGCACCTAGCCGGCGAGCTGGCCCTGCACCGGGCCTACCTGAGCCGGGTTTTCAAGCACTACTACCACCTCGCCCCTACCACCTACAGCCAGCAGCACCGGGTGCTGCGCGCCGTAGCGCAGCTGAGCCAGCCCGTGGCGCTGGCGGCGGTGGCCTACGTGACCGGCTACGCCGACCAGAGCCACCTGAACCGCGCCATCCGGCAAGCCTTTGGCTGCACACCACAGGCCTTGCGCAGCTACTTGCACTAATTCGGCGGCAGGTTACCAACGTTCAAGACCACAGCATACGCGCCCGGTAGCTTTGCCCCAAAAACGCTACCTATGAGCTTTTTGGATACCCCGCGCCCGCGCCGTTTGCTTGCGCAGCTTATTGCCACTCTTCTGCTGCTGGCCCTGGTGGCCTGCGCTGGGCTCAACGTCCCGGCGCACCACCACCCCCTGCCCAAGTCCACGTTTGCGCCGAGCCCCGAAGCCCGCATACTCAGCGATTCGCTCGATGCGCTGCTGGCCCGGATTCAGGCCGATTTGGGGCAGCCCGACCTTAACCTGACCCTGGGCGTGGTCAAGGACGGGCAGGTTTTTCTGAAAAAGCACTACGGCTACGCCAATCCGCAAACCCACACGCCCTTTTCCGATCGCACCCAGCTTTACCTGGCTTCCACTTCCAAGTCGCTGACCGGGACGCTGGCCGCCGTGCTCGACGAAAAAGGCCTGGTGAAGCTCGACAACACCCTGGCCGACTACCTGCCCGACCTGACCTTCGCCGACCCGCACCTACAGCCGCAACGCATCACAATGCGGGCGCTGCTCACGCACACGCACGGCCTCAAAAACAACGAGGCGGTGGTCTGGAGCGCGTTTATCGGCCTCCAAAGCCAGCCGCAGCTGGCCGACCTTTTCCGGCAGTACACCACGGCGCTGCCCGACAGCCGGTTCGTGTATTCCAACCTTGGTTCCGTGCTCTACTCGCTCGCCGTAGAGCGGCAGTTGGGCCGCCCCTGGCAGCAGGTCATGGCCGAGCAGCTATTTCAACCCCTCGGCATGCAGGCCACCACCTGTTATGTGTCGCAGGTCAAGCAGCGGCAAATCAGCTACATCATCGATGACGTAGATGGGCAGCCGCGCGCCTTGTTCGACAAAGCCGACAACTCCATGTCGGCGGCCGGCGGGCACCTGAGCACCGTTGATGACTTGCTCACCTACCTCCGGTTTTTTCTCAGTGAGGGCCGCACCGTGCCCCACGTGCTCAGCCAGCCGGCGCTGCACCAGGCCATTGCGCCCCTGGTAGCACAAAAAAACCGCTACCAATCCTACGAGCGCTACGGCTACGGCCTGGGCTGGGAGCAGTCCGTGTTCAACGGCGAGCAGCTGGTATCGCGTCTGGGCGGGTACAGCGGTATCTCGTCGCACCTGTCCTTCCTGCCGGCCCGGCAGATGGGCATCGTGGTACTCAGCAACAAAAAAGGTATGGAAGCCCTGGCCCACCTCACGGCCAACTACCTCTACAATTCTTTGCTTGGCAAAGCCAATACTTACCAAATCGTGCGCGAAAACCTGGTGTCTTTGAAACGAAATCAGAAAGACGAAATCGAAGAAAAAACCGAGCTGCGCCAGGCCCGGCAAGCACCGCACGCGGGGTTTGGCGTGCCGGCCGGCATCTACGAGGGCGGGCCAAAATCCGGGCCGATGACCTTTACCAGCAACGCCACGGCCAGTTGGGGCAACCTGCGCGGCCAGCTGTACCCCTTATCGGACTCGACGGCCCTGCTTAATTTCGGTACCATGATGCGGACTGTCAGGCTCAAAAAAGAGCGTGGGCAGGTGGTTGGCATTTATTCGAATGAGCGGTATTTTACCCGGCAGGGCCAGTAAAGCTGAAGGATAGGGCGCTGCTTTGCTCGTCGCAGTCAAGGCCGAGGCCCTGCATCTGGCGGGCGAGAGCCGCAGAGCGCAAGCTGCGGCCCGTGAGTTGGGCAGCAGCTCCGAGCTGCTCCACACGCTGGCCGCTGGCCCAGGTCGGCCGCGTGGAAGTGGCCCGGAACCCGGTGGTGCGCGCCCTGTGCGCCGCCAACAAGCGGCTGGCGCAGGAGCTGGACATTCTGGCCTTCTTATAGCAGCGGGGGATAAGAAGGTCCTGTTGTGGCCGGTAGCCTAATCCGCGCTGGCCCGGCCGCTGACTGGCGTCAAGTAAGCTGGCTACCCGTACGTGCCGGCCGGCGGCCAGCGAAACAGTCGGCACGGGACACAACCCCGTGCCACCAGGCACAAGTCATACTTTACTTCTGATCAATAGCCACCGGTGCACCGGCCAGCAGCAGACTAGCCTGCTGCACCTTACCCGCTACCACGGCCGGCGGCAACGGCTGGCCGCCGCCCACGAATAGCTGCACCTTGCCGGGCGCTTCCACACGGCGGGCCTGCGCATCGAGCCGCGAAAGCTGACGCGGCGAGAGCGTGAATTGCACCGTCTGCTTCGCGCCCGGCGCGAGGTTGAGGCGCCGGAAGCCCTCCAGGGCGTGGCGGGCCACCCGGCCCGTCGCACCAAGGTGGCGCACGTAAAGCTGCACTACCTCGTCGCCGGCGCGGGTGCCCGTGTTCTGCACCTCCACGCTCACCCGGATGGGTTGGCCGGTGATGGCCTTCGACAGCACTTTCAAGTTACTGTACTTAAACGTCGTGTAGCTGAGCCCGTGGCCGAAGGGATACAGCGGCTCGCCCGTGAAATAGCGGTACGTCCGGCCTTCCATGCTGTAGTTGTCAAAGGCCGGCAACTGGGTTTCCGACTTGTAAAACGTGACGGGCAGGCGGCCGGCGGGGTTGTAGTCGCCAAACAGCACGTCGGCCAGGGCCGTACCGGCCGACTGCCCACCGTACCAGCTCGTGAGCAGGGCCGGCAGGTGCTCGGCCTCCCAGGGGGTAGCCAGGGCGCTGCCCGACATCAGGGCCAGCACCACCGGCCGGCCGCTGCTGTGCAGCACTTTGAGCAAGTCGGTTTGCACCTGGGGCAGGCCGATGGTGGTGCGGTCGCCCCCGCTGAAGCCAGGTACTTTCACCGTCATTTCTTCGCCTTCGAGCTGGGGCGAAATGCCACCCACAAACACGATGGCGTCGGCATCCTTGACCTTAGCCAGGATGTTGGCCGCGTTCATGGGCACCACCCGCGCCCCGGTAAATTTGAGAATGCTGCGGCGGTCAATTTGCACATACTCCAGGCGCAGATCGAGGGGCTGGCCCTTGGTCACGGGCAGCACGTACTGCCGGGTCGAGGAGCCCCGGCTGGCCCAGGCGTCGATTACTGGCTTGTCGTTGACGTACAGCCGGTAGCCGTCGTCGCCGGTGATTTGCAGGGCCAGCTCTTCCGTGGCGGCGGGCGTGAAGGTGGTGCGGTAGCGGGCCGACACGTTTTCGGCCGGCAGGCCGGGCGCGATTTCCAGTTTCACGTTGGCCAGGTAGCGGTCGAGGCGGGCCTCCTGGCGCGTGGCCACGGCTGGGCCTTCCAAATTGGCACCTTTGAAATACTCGGCCTGAAAGCCCGGCTGCCCATTGTAGGCCAGTTGCTTGTTGATGTCCAGCGGCTCGTACACGGTGTTGCTGGCGTAGTCAACCCCTTGCATGTAGACCACTTCCGTCCCCGGCCCGACCTTGGCGCGAATGCCTGCGAGCGGCGTCACGATGGTAGTTGGAAAGCCGTTGTAGTTGCCGAGCTGCACGTTTTCGTTGTCGGCGTTGGGGCCGAGCACGGCAATCTTTTTCAAGTCTTTGCGCAGCGGCAGGGTATTTTTCTCATTCTTGAGCAACACTACCGATTCGCGGGCCATGCGCAGGGCGTGGGCCTGGTGCGGGGCACTTTCCACCACGCTCAACGGAATCTGGGCGTACTTCACGCGCTCCACGGGGTCGAACATGCCCAGCTGAAACCGGATTTTGTAGAGCCGCTTCACCGACGTATCGAGCTGCTGCTCGCTGATGAGCTTTTTCTGCACGGCTTCCAGCAACGAGTTGTAGGTAAAGAGCTTACCCGTGGCGCACTCGATATCCGTGCCGTGCAGCACGGCGTTGGCGGCGGCCGTGGCCGCGTCGGGGTCGGTCTTATGGTGCTGCCAGAAGTCGTTGATGCCGTCGCAATCGGAAGTGACGTAGCCCTTAAACTGCCATTTCCGGTAGAGAATATCCGTCATGAGCACGTCGCTGCCGCAGCAGGGCTGGCCGGCGTAGGCGTTGTAGGCGCACATCACGCCGGCCACCTTGGCATCCACTATCAAATCGCGGAAGGCCGGCAGGTACGTGTCCCACAAGTCGTAGTCGCTGATTTTTGCGTTGAATTCGTGGCGCGACGACTCCGGCCCGCTGTGCACGGCGAAGTGCTTGGCGCAGGCCGTGATTTTGTAATATTTCGGGTCGTCGCCCTGAAAGCCCTTCACCAACGCCGAGCCCATCTGGCCAGTCAGGTAAGGATCTTCGCCGTAGGTTTCCTGCCCCCGCCCCCAGCGCGGATCGCGGAAGATGTTGATGTTGGGCGTCCAGAAGGTAAGGCCTTGGTAGATACCCCGTTCACCCCGCCGCACGTACTCCTGATGCACCGCCCGCGCCTCGTCGGCGGTCATGGTAGCCATCGTCAGCATGGCGTCCTTGTCAAACGTAGCCGCCAGCCCGATGGCCTGCGGGAAAACCGTGGTTTTCAAGCCCGTGCGGGCTACGCCATGCAGGGCCTCGTTCCACCAGTTGTAGGCCGGGATGCCCAGCCGGTCGATGGCCGGTGAGGCGTTCAGCATCTGCGATACCTTTTCGGCCAGCGTGAGCCGGCCCACCAGGTCGTTTACCCGTTGGTCGAGGGGCAGGTCGGGATTTTGGAAAGGATAATCGGCTACTGGGTGCGGGGCGGGCGGGCGCTGGGCCCCGGGGGCAGCCAACAGACTCAGGGCTAGTAAAAAATGCGCTGGTTTCATGGGTGGGAAAAGAATAGATTATGACGTTGTTCAGAAGTTCTGAACCCCACCACGCTCGTCATGCTGAGCTTACCGAAGCATGACGAGCGTGGTGGGGTTCAGAATTTTTATTCAGTCTTTACTAAGAAGGGCACGAGGCAGGGGCCCGCGCCATCGGTAGTTTAGCGTTGGCCCAGCGTACCCGGCCCCGCCTTGCCCGAGCCGGTAGCCGGCGGACCGAGGTAGCTGGCGGGTACGTCGCCCTGGCTCACCACCAGTTTTTCGAGTACCACGCCAGGATCTACGCGCCAGAATTTGAGGACGTGCGTACCGGCAGTAGCCACGTTGTGCTGCGAAGTCTTGAGGATGATATTGTTAGCCACGGCCCGCTCCCACACCAGATTACTTTCGCCGGGCTTGAGGCCGGTATGCAGGTTGATGATTTGCGGCGCTTCATCGTCGATGGATACCGCGTAGCGCAAGCCAGTAGTGTTGGTAAAGTCCAGCGTCGGGGCCAGGTAGGCGCTCACCGTCACGGGGCCGGCCTGGGGTAGCTTAATCTGATACTCAAGGTGCGGGCTGCTACCGCCCGGCGTGGCCGTGGGGGCGACGTTGGTGGGCATCGTCGTGACGGCCCCGGCGGTGCGGCCCAGGTCGGGCAGGCGCTGCCAGGTGATGGGGCCAGCGTTGACGGCCCGGGTGTAGCGCTCGGCATCCAGCGACACGTAAGCGGCGCTGGGAGGCGTAGCCGGCACCGGGGCGGGCGTCGGCGCAGCGCCGGGAGCCAGCGTCACCACGGCGGGCATGATGTCGCGGGGCTCATCGTGCCAGGAAGTGTAGCCGATGTGCATCTGGTCCATCATGTGGTTCCATTTGCCGCCGGCCACGGCGTGGTAGCGCTGCTTTATTTCGGCATCTTTGGCAAATAGCGACTTGGCCTTCTCGGCCAGCGCATTGGTATTCGGCTGGTTGGTTTTGGCGGCCTCCTGGTTCAGGGCCACGGTGTAGTACAGCTCGTTGAGGTTGGCGCAGGCTTGCACCGGGTGCAGCACCAGCTCGTAGAACGCGTCGCGGTCGGCGGCGGGCAGCTTCTGGTTGATGGCCTCGGCGCGGGCCAGCAGTTGGTTGTAGTCAGCCACCACGCCGGCCCACTCGCCGGTGGCCAGGCTGTAGGTATTAGGAGCCAGCAGCTCCGGCTTGCGCCGACCGTTGTACTTGGCATATTTAGCCAGAATATCGGCGATATCGGCCGCGTATTTGGGGCCGAACTGCTGGCTGGCCCAGCGTTGAGTGTAGGCGGCGACCCCATCGGCCGGCAGCGCGTCGGGGTTCCAGGCGTAATCGAGGAAAAAGGAAATCGGCAGCTCCATGGGCTTGAGGTCGCCCACGTTTACGATCCAAATCTGGTTTACCCCGTGCTCGTAGGCCAGGTGCATTTGCTCCCATACGCGCGGCAAGGGATTGGTATTCAGCCAGCGGTAGCTCCGCGGGCCACCCACGTAGTCGAAGTGATAATAGATACCGTAGCCGCCTTTGCGGGGCGCGTCGCCGAGCCGGGGCAGCTTACGCAGGTTGCCCCAGTTATCGTCGCACAGCAGCAGGGTCATGTCGTCGGGCACGCGCATACCCTTGTCGTAGTAATCCTGCACTTCTTTGTAGAGCGCCCAGAGCTGGGGCGTCTGATCGGCAGGCTTGTGGGTTTCCTCGGCCAGAATCTGGCGCTGGTCGGCCACTATTTTTTCGAGCAGCGCAATGTTGCTGCCCTCGCTCATGGGCTCGTCGCCGTCGCCGCGCATAGCCATCGTCACGATGCTTTCGTGGCTGCCCATGTTGCGAATGCCTTGGCGCCAGAACCGGCGCAGCGTCGTGTCGTTGGTCTGGTAGTTCCAGGGGCCGTGGCCGTAGCGCTTCCACTCCTGCTGGGCGCGTTGCATAGGCTCGTGGTGCGAGGTGCCCATCACGACGCCGTACTCATCGGCCAAAACGGGACTGCGCTTATCGTCGTCGTTGAAGGCATTGCCCCACATGGCGGGCCAGAGGTAATTCCCTTTCAACCGGAGGATTAGCTCGAACACGTGCTCGTACATCTTCGAATTGATGCCGCCGAATTTCTCCCGGGCCCAGCCCGTTAGCGCGGGGGCCTCGTCGTTGAGGAAGATGCCCCGGTACTTCACCTTGGGCGTACCCAGGGTATGGCGGCCGGCGGCCACGTAGAGGTCGCTTTGGTGCGGCACCGGCACGTCGGCCCACCAGTACCAGGGCGACACGCCCATCTGCTCCGACAAGTCGTAGAGGCCATAGATGGTACCGCGCTTGTCGGAGCCCGCCACCACCAGCGCGCTGGCTACGCCCGGCATGGGGTTGGCAATAGTCTGCACTACAAAGGTTTCCCAACGGCCAGCCAGGGCGCTCGCGTCGAGCTTACCGGATTTTACCAGCCCGTCAATCAGCGGGCTGTGGCCCACCGTGCCGATGAGCACCACCGGCTGCTGCCCCTGCGGCTGGCCGGTGCGGAAGGCCGGCTCGTGGCCCGTTACGCGGTTGATGTCGGCCTGTACGTCGTGGGCGGCGCGCAGCACGCCCGGCCAGTCGCTTTCGCTGGCGTAGAGCGCGGCGGCCTGGCCGCCCGCCACCAGCGGGAAGCTGCCGGACGATTTTTTGGCGGAGATATAATGGGTGCTGAGCGGCGGGGCGGCCGTCTGCTGGGCCACTACCGGGGCCGGTAGCAAAAGCAGCGTCAGCGACAGGTGGGCAAGGATGTTTTTCATAAGAAATTAAAACTTAACCACCTCGTAATAAGCCGGCTTGGGCTTAAAATTCTCGTCGAACAGCAGCGGGTGATTTTTCCGCCCGGCCACCGGGTAGGTATCCAGCCAGGAGTAGTGGTCGGAGATGTTCCAGAACGTGACGCCCGTGAGCCGCCCGGCCTTAGCCTCGTCGCGGAAGACCTTGAACACCATCTTATACTGCGCACTTTGCTTGGCCTGCATTTCGGGCGTGTAGGCGTCCGACTCGTCGGGGCGCTTGGCGCGGCGGTCCTTTTCCCAGGGGTAGACCGACACGTCGAGCTCGGTTACCTGCACCTTGAGGCCCAGCGAGGCGAAGCGCTCGATGGTGGTGCGCAATTCCTGTTCGGTGGGCTCGTAGAGCGACCAGTGACCTTGCAGGCCGACCGCGTCGATGGGCACCTTGGCATCCTTCAACTTTTTGAGCAGCTTGTAGATGCGCTCCATTTTCTCGGGCCGCTCGGTGTTGTAGTCATTGTAAAACAGCACCGCGCTGGGGTCGGCGGCGTGGGCGTAGCGGAAAGCCTCAGCGATGAAGTCCTCGCCGCAGATTTTGTACCAGTCGGAATTGCGCAGAAATTCGTTGGGGTTGTCGGCAATGGCCTCGTTCACCACGTCCCAGGCGTAGATTTTACCCTTGTAGCGCTTCACTACGGCGTCGATATGGTCGTGCAGGCGCTTGAGCAGCACTTCCTTACTCACCTGGCTGCCGTCGGCGTTCTTGAATAGCCAGCGGGGCGTTTGCTCGTGCCAGCAGAGGTTGTGGCCGCGCACTTTCAGCTTGTGGGCCTGGGCAAAGTCCACGATGGCATCGGCCGGCCCCCAATTGTAGCGATTTTCCTCGGGGTGAATGGGTCCCATCTTCATGTCATTCTCCGGTGTCAGGCTGTTGAACTGCTGGAGGATAAGCGCCACTTCGGCGGGGTTTTTCAAGGCCGCGGGCGATACGGCCACGCCCACCGGGAAGTAGCTTTTGTAGTAGTCCTTGAGGCCCTTCTCGGCGGGCGGGCGCTGGCTGGCAGTCAGTGCCACCGCGCCCAGCAAGCCCGCCAGGGTGAGCATAGATAAGGTTGCTTTTTTCATAATGCCGAATGCTTGTGGAAGGAAAAGATTCTTAAATGGACAAAAAATAAAAATGCCCGCAACCGCCTGACCTAATGACCACTAAAGTCACAAAGTCAAACAGTTACGGGCACGCTTAAACGAACCGTGGAGGAAGTAAAACCAGCCAGCCCGGCAAGGGCCAGCCAGTGGCGGCAGCCAGTCGGCCGCCGAAAAGGCGAGATTGCAGACACGAGCGGGGTTGGTAGCGGGTGGTCGGGTATCGGGGATGCGGGGCGGCATCATCGACACGCGCGGCAGCCTTTTACCCGGCCACCCGCTACGCGCCGCTTAGTTGCCCTCGGCTACTACTTGCTTTTTCTCTTCTTCCTGGCCTTCGTCTTCGGGGTGGCCGGCGAGCACGCCCTGGGCGCGCTTCACCACGTTCTCCACCGTGAAGCCGAATTTCTCGAACAGCTCCTCGGCCGGGGCCGATTCGCCGAAGCGGTTCATGGCGATAATGCCGCCCTCGTCGGTGGTGTACTTGTGCCAGCCAATGGGCGAGCCGGCCTCGATGGCCAGGCGCTTCTTGATGGCCTTCGGCAACACCTGCTCGCGGTAGGCTTTATCCTGGTGCTCAAACAGCTCCCAGCTCGGCATGCTCACTACGCGGGTGGGCGTACCGGCTTTTTCCAGCTCTACCTGGGCCTTCATGGCCAGGGCCACTTCCGAGCCGGTAGCGATGAGGATGAGCTTGGGCTCGCCGCCCTGGGCTTCGCTCAGAATGTAGGCACCCTTGCGCACGCCCTCGCGGGCCGAGCCAAGCTTGCTCTGGTCGAGAATCGGCAGTTTCTGGCGCGAGAACACGAGCACGACCGGCGACTTGGGCGTGGTCATGGCGATGCGCCAGGCTTCGGTGCTTTCGTTGGCGTCGGCGGGGCGCAACACCACGATGTTGGGGATGGAGCGCAAGGCCAGCACCTGCTCGACCGGCTGGTGGGTGGGGCCGTCTTCGCCCAGGCCGATGCTATCGTGGGTGAAGACGAACGTAGCCGTGCTCTCGGCCAGGGCCGTGAGGCGGATGGCCGCGCGCATGTAGTCGCTGAAGGTCAAGAAGGTACCGCCGTAGGTACGCAGGCCGCCGTGGTGGGCGATGCCGTTCATGGCCGCGCCCATGGCGTGCTCGCGCACACCCCACCACACGTTGCTGTTCTGGTAGTGGCCGGGCTGGAAGCTGTCGCTACCCGATTTGTCCATCTCGTTGGAGCTGGCCAGGTCGGCCGAGCCACCAAACAGGAAGGGCACAGTTTTCTTGATGGCCGTCAGGGCCTTACCGCTGGCCTGGCGGGTAGCCAGCTCGCCATCGGCGGGCGTGTACACGGGCAGGTTGGCGTCCCAGCCTTCGGGCAGCTTGCCGTCGAACGACAGCTTGAACATATTGGCCTCGTCGGCAAACTGCTCGGCGTACTTCGCGAAGTCGGCGTCCCATTGCTTTTGCAGCTCGGCCCCTTTCTGGCCGGGCTGGCGCAGGTGCTCGTACACCTCCTGGGGCACCTGGAACGACTTCTCGGGGTCGAAGCCGTAGAACTCCTTGGTAACTTTCACGTTGTCGGGACCCAGCGGCGAGCCGTGCGACTTATTGGTGCCGGCCAGCGGCGAGCCGAAGCCGATGATGGTCCGCACCGCGATAATCGAGGGCTTATCCTTCACGAGCTGAGCAGCCTTGATGGCGGCCTCAATCTCGTCGAGGCTGTTGCCGTCCTCTACGATCTGCGTGTGCCAGCCGTAGGCCTCGAACCGCTTCATCGGGTTCTCGGTGTACGTCAGGCTGGTGGGGCCGTCGAGCGAGATGTTGTTATCATCGTAGAGATAAATCATCTTGCCCAGCTGCAAGTGGCCGGCCAGCGAAGCCGCCTCCGAGGCGATCCCTTCCATCAGGTCGCCGTCGCTCACGATGGAGTAGGTGTAGTGGTCCTGCACCGGGGCGTGGCCCTCTTTATTATAGGTCGCCGCCAAAAACTCTTCGCCCATCGCCATGCCCAGGCCGTTGGCAAAGCCTTGGCCCAGCGGGCCGGTGGTCACTTCCACGCCGGGCGTGATGTGCGACTCGGGGTGGCCCGGGGTTTTGGAATCCATCTGGCGGAAGTTTTTCAAATCTTCCAGGCTCAGGTCGTAGCCGTAGAGGTGCAACAAGCTGTAGAGCAGTGCCGAGCCGTGGCCAGCCGACAGAATGAACCGGTCGCGGTTGGGCCACTTGGGGTCTTGCGGATTGAAGCGCAGAAAGCGCGAAAACAGCACGTAGGCCATCGGGGCGGCTCCCAGCGGGAGGCCGGGGTGGCCCGAGTTGGCCTTCTGAACCATGTCGACCGACAGCAGGCGGATGGTGTTGACGCTCAGTTCGTCAATCGATACTTGGGAATTGCTCATGTTTGTCAAGCGAAAATTTTGGTAGCGCAAAGGAACGCGGTGCAAGGCGCTCGCACCGCGCTCCCTTACGGATTTTTCGCTAGATGTACTGATTGATGATGCTCTCCAGCCACTCCTGCTTGCCGCTGCGGGGCGTGGGCTCGCCGGTTTCGTGGGCAATGCGGCGCAGGTCTTCCAGCGTGAGGCCGCCTTTCTCGTACTCGGCCCCGTGGCCCGAGTCGAACGAGGCGTAGCGCTCGGTGCGGAACTTCTTGTAGGGCGACTTGCTCAGGATGGCATCGGCCGTGACGAGGGCGCGGGCGAAGGTGTCCATGCCGGCGATGTGGGCGATGAAGATGTCCTCCAGGTCGGTCGAGTTGCGGCGCGTTTTGGCGTCGAAGTTGATGCCGCCCTGGGTGATGCCACCGGCCTCCAGGATGATGAGCATGCTCTCGGTCAGCTCGTTGAGGTTATTCGGAAACTGGTCGGTATCCCAGCCGTTCTGGTAGTCGCCGCGGTTGGCGTCCATGCTGCCGAGCATGCCCGCGTCGGCGGCTACTTGCAGCTCGTGCTGGAAGGTGTGGCCGGCCAGCGTGGCGTGGTTTACTTCGAGGTTGAGCTGGAAGTCATTTTCCAGGCCGTGCTCCTTCAGGAAGCCGATTACGGTGGCGGCGTCGAAGTCGTACTGGTGCTTGGTGGGCTCGGCCGGCTTGGGCTCGATGAAGAATTTACCCTTGAAGCCCTGCTGGCGGGCATAATCGCGGGCCATGGTCAGGAACTTGGCCATGTGCGCCAGCTCGCGCTTCATGTCGGTGTTGAGCAGGGTCATGTAGCCCTCGCGACCACCCCAGAACACGTAGTTTTCGCCGCCCAGCGCGATGGTCGCGTCGATGGCGTTTTTCACCTGCGTACCGGCGTGGGCCACTACCGCGAAGTCGGGGTTGGTGCTCGCACCGTTCATGTAGCGGGGGTTCGAGAACACGTTGGCCGTGCCCCACAGCAGCTTCACGCCACTCTCCTGCTGCTTGCCCTTGAGGTAGTCCACGATGGCCCCCAGGTTGCTCTCGTACTCGCTCAGCGAAGCGCCCTCGTCCACGAGGTCGATGTCGTGGAAGCAGTAGTAAGGCGTGCCCAGCTTGGTGAAGAACTCAAACGCCGCGTCGGCCTTGTCCTTGGCGCGGCCGATGATGTCGCTTTTCTGGTCCCAGGCAAAGTTCTTGGTGCCGGGGCCGAAGGGGTCGCCGCCGGTGCCCACGAAGGTGTGCCAGTAGGCGGTAGCGAAGCGCAGGTGGTCCTTCATGGTCTTGCCGGCCACCACGCGGTTTTCGTCGTACCATTTAAAAGCCAGGTGATTATCAGAGTCGCGGCCTTCGTATTTAATCTTGTCGATGCCCTTGAAATACTCAGAGGTTGCCATGTTGGGAGGATGGTTGGGGGTAGTTGGAATAAGGTTACTTGTTACTTACGCGGCTGGCGGGGGGCTGCGCCAGCCGCGTACTACTTAGGTTAGGCCAGCAGCAATTCGGCTGGGCGGGTTTCGCGGGCTAGCAATTGCTGCCAGTCGCTGTAAGCTACTTGATACTGCTCCTGCAAGGCGGGCGTGGGCTCCTCGGTGCGGATGCGGGCAAGGCCATTAAAGGCTTCTTTTGGACTGGCGTAGATGCCCGCGCCGATGCCCGCGCCGCGGGCCGCGCCCTGGGCCGCGTCGGTGTCGTAGAGTTCCAGCGTCACGTTGCCGCAGTTCACGAAGGCCTCGCGGAAAACCGGGCTCAGGAACATATTGGCGTGGCCGGCGCGCACGGTTTGCACCTGCACGCCCGCGCTGCGCATGATGTCCATGCCGTAGTTGAGGGCGTACACGATGCCCTCCTGGGCGGCGCGGATGAGGTGCGGCTGGCCGTGCACGTTGAACTGCAAGCCGTGGAGGCTGGCGGCGGCGGGCCGGTTTTCGAGGATGCGCTCGGCCCCGTTGCCGAAGGGCAGGAAGAGCAGGCCCTCCGCCCCCACCGGGGCCTGGGCGGCCAGCGCGTTCATCTGGTCGTAGGGCAGGTTGCCCACCACCTTACGCAGCCAGCTATTCAGGATACCGGTGCCGTTGAGGCACATGAGCACGCCGTTTTTGGGCTGCTCGCGGGTGCTGTTGACGTGCACGAACGAATTGACGCGGGAGCGCGGGTCGGCCGCCGTGGTTTCGTTGATGCCGTACACTACGCCGCTGGTGCCGCCGGTAGCGGCTACTTCACCGGCATTCAGCACGTTGAGCGAGAAGGCGTTGTTGGGCTGGTCGCCGGCGCGGTAGCTGATGGGCGTGCCCGCCACGAGGCCCAGCGTCTGGGCGGCTTCGGCGGTGAGGCGGCCCTGCACGGCGAAGGTATCAACCACCTCGGGCAGCAGGTCGGCGCTGATGCCGTAGTAGTCGAGCAGCTCCTGGGCGATGGCCTGCTTTTTAAAATTCCAGAACACGCCCTCGGATAAGCCCGATACGGTGGTTTGCAGCTGGCCCGTGAGCTGGTAGGCCAGGTAGTCGCCGGGCAGCTGAATCTTGTGAATCTGGGCGTAAATCTCCGGCTCGTTCTCGCGCACCCACTTCAATTTGGACGCGGTGAAGTTGCCGGGCGAGTTGAGGAAGTTTTGCAGGCAAAACTCCTCCCCCAGCTCGCTGAACGCTTCGTTGCCGATTTCCACGGCGCGGCTGTCGCACCAGATGATGGCCGGGCGCAGCACGTGGCCCGCCTTGTCGAGCAGCACGAGGCCGTGCATTTGGTAGGTGATGCCGATACCCGCCAGCAGCGAGGCGTCGAAGCCGTAGCGGGCCTTGAGCTTCTGGGTGGCGTTGATAACTTCCTGCCACCAGCGCTCGGGGCGCTGCTCGGCCCAGCCGGGCTGGGGCACGGCCATTTCCATCTCGGTTTCGGGCGAGGTGGCAGCGGCCACGCAGCGGCCGGTAGCAATGTCGAGCAGCGAGACTTTAATGGAAGAACTACCGATGTCGTAGCCGAGCAAGTACTTCATTATAATTATGAGTTATGAATTATAAATTATGAGTTAGGGGGCGTAGGGGCCGGCGGTTGGGGCGCTGGGCTGGCTAGCTGAAAATTGGGCTGAGCAGGCTCTTGGGCTGTTGTTCTTACTCTTTATTCTTTTGCCGCGGGGCTAGAACTCATCGGTGCGGAACGTGGAGGCGGGCAGGCCTTCTTTATTGTAGAGGTTGGCATCGGCGGGGTTGTCGGCCCAGGCGTAGCGCACGGCCACGGGGGCGGCGACTTGCGGGCTGCTTATCACCACCTTGTTGCCCTCGATGCGGGCCTGGGCGGGCACAAATTTCTTATCGGCCCCGGCAACGGTGAAACCACCCAGCGGGCCGCCGCCTTTAGCTTCCAGCCCGCTGCCTACCCCGGCGAAGGTGAGCGTGGCTTGATTACCAGCGATTTTCATGCTCTGAAAGAGCGGGCCGCTGGCGACCACTTTCGTATCGCCGTAGGCTACTTTTTCGGCGGCCAGGGCCAGCCGGTGGCCCACGGTCTGCTTGTCGAGGGGGTGAATGTCGTTCCACTCGCCCACGTCCGTAATCACGGCCATGCCGGTGCGGGGCAGGGCCAGCAGGCGGCGCTGGGCGTCGCGCACGAGAGCCTGGTTGCTTTCGCCGGGCTCCTTCTTGGCGGCGTTGATATTAGCCAGCTGCACGTAGAGGAAGGGCAGATTGGGCTGCTGGAAATGCGTCCGCAGGTCCTGCACCAAGGTCGAGGTGAGGGCGTAGTAGTCGGCGGGCCGACCCACGTTGCTCTCGCCCTGGTACCACAGCACGCCCTTGATGGCATAGGGCAAGGCGGGCGCTACGAGGCCGTTGTACAAGCCCCCCGGCTGGTACTGGAAGGTCGTGGTACCCGGCGTAGGCGGCATGGTCGCCCCCAGTTTGTACTGCCACGGGCCGCGCAAATCAAGCGCCTGGCCGCCGGCCGTGAGCTGGTAGGTTTTCTCCTTGGTAAAGCCCCCGCGCCCGCCGTTACTGATGAGGCGCACGGTAATCACGTTTTTGCCGGCCTTGAGCACGCCGGGGCCGAAGTCGTACTTACGCGGCGGGTACTGGTAGGCGGTGCTGCCCACGAGCTGGCCGTTGATGTAGGTTGAGTCGGCATCAACCAAAGTACCCAGCTCCAGGCGGCCGGGCTGGCCGGCCATGCCGGCGGGCACTTCCACTTCCTTGCGAAACCACAGCACGCCGTTTACCATGCCCAGCGGCGTCTGCTCGGCCCAGTAACCGGGCACCGGCATAGTGGGCCAGGCGCTGGCATCGTAGCCGGGGCTGCTCCATTTCACCTGGCCGGGGGCCTCGCCCTGGTCGGCCTGGTGCAGGCGCTTGTACCACTCCCCTACGGCAGCCCGCTCGCGCTGCTGGATGCCCGCCACGGCGGCGCTGTCTTTGTAGGGGGCGGCTTGCTGCTCGTACTTGGGAAACTGCTTGAGGGCATCGGCGCTCAGCCAGGCTTCGGCCGGCGAGCCGCCCACGGCCACCTTGATCAGGCCCACGGGCACCTGGTATTTGGCGTTGATTTCCTTGGCGAAGAAGTAGCCCACGGCCGAGAAGCCCAGCACGGTTTCGGGCGTGAGGCTGACCCAGCTGCCGCCAGTCACGTCGCTTTTCGGGCCACGAAAATCGTAGCGCATGGGCACGTCGAACTGCCGGATGCGCGGGTTGTTGGCGGTGGCTACCTCCTGCGGGTATTTATCGCGCACGCGGCGCATGGGCAGCTCCATGTTCGACTGCCCGGCGCAGAACCATACGTCGCCCAGCAGCACATCTTTCAGCACCAAGTGGTTGCTGGCGTCGATTTTCAGCTCGTAGGGGCCGCCGGCCTTCATGGCGGGCAGCTGCACGCGCCACTGGCCGTCGGCGCCGGTAGTGGCGCGGTAGGCTTTGCCCTGGAAGGCTACGCTCACTTCTTCGCCAGGCTTGGCCCAGCCCCAGATGCGCACCGGCGCATCGCGCTGCAGTACCATGCCATTGCTCACGAGGCGCGGCAGGCGCACCTGGGCCGGGGCGGCGGTGGTCGCTAGCAATCCCAGGGCTACGCCGAGCAGTGCGGATGTCTTCACGTTGATAACTAGTTTTTTACAGTAGAAAAGCACTACTTGTAGTACCCCTTCATAAATAAGGCCCGGTTTCGTACTGAAACCGGGCCTTGATTTAGTTGCTACTAAGCAGCTGATTAGTAGCCAGCATTCTGCGTGGTTTTACCGCTGCTGCGGTCGATTTCCTGCTGCGGAACGGGCCGTAGCACGTGGTAGTCGCGGATGTTGGCGGCGGCGTTGGAGCCGTATACCCCGTTGGGGCGGTTAGTCAAGGCGGGGGCGTAATTGGTGTTGCGCATCCGCACCAGCAGCTCGTTG
Source organism: uncultured Hymenobacter sp. (assembly GCA_913776615.1). Lineage (GTDB taxonomy): Bacteria > Bacteroidota > Bacteroidia > Cytophagales > Hymenobacteraceae > Hymenobacter. The sequence goes on along the minus strand of CAJYPK010000024.1, from coordinate 149,161 downwards.
CCGCTGCCATTGCTCGTGCGCTTGAGGTCGTACCAGCGGGTCATTTCGCCGCACAGCTCACGGGCGCGCTCGTCGAGGATGAAGTCAATGTTCACCTGGGCGGGCGTAATGTCCATCTGGCTCTTTTTGCCGCTGGCCCCGGCGCGCTCGCGCACCACGTTGATATTGGCCGCGGCCGAGTCGGTCTTGCCCAGGTAGTATTGGGCCTCCGCCGCCAGCAGGTAGGTTTCGGCCAGGCGGTAAATGATGTTGGGCCGGATGGAGAAGCCGTTGACCGACGTGCGGGCGCGCGAGTCAAACTTGTTCAGGGTCGGGTAGTACTCGGTGGTGTACTGGCTGGGCTGAATGACCGTGTAGGGAGCCGGCGTACGGGCGGCAATCTGGGCCAGGCGGGCGGCCGACAGCTCGCGGCCGGGGTACCAGATCGACGTGTCGCCCACTACTGCTTTGCTGCTGCCAGCGTTGGCCCCGGGCGAGTTGACGGTGTACACCGTCGTAAACCACTTGTTGTAGCGCGTATCGGTAGTGCGCAGCGCAGCGCCCGACTCCAGCGCGGTGCCGTTGGCATTGCGCAGGATGTACGAGTTTTCGAGGAAGTACGACATGCAGTGACGAGCGAAGGGCCGGCCATTGTAGATGTCGCGGGCCATGTTGGGCAGCTTGTCGTAGCGGCTGCGGAACTGGAAGGCCGCAATGTTTTCGCCGCCGTACGTGAAGCCGTCGATGCGCGAGAAGGTGGCGTCGCCGTTGAACTGCACGTTGAAAATCACCTCTTTGCCGTTCTCGTTACCCTCGGCAAATACGTTGCTGGGGTCCGACTCCAGGCCCAGCCCGTAGGCGCTCTGGTTGCGGATCAGGGAGTTGGCATATTTGGCGGCCATCGCGTAGTCGTTGGCCTGCTTGGCCGACGAGGTGGCGCGGGTCAGGTACACCTTCGACAGCAGGTGCAGGGCCGTGGCCCGCGTTACGCGGCCGGGCTGGGCGGGCTTGATGGCAATGGTCGCCAGCGACTCAGTCAGGTCCTTGATAATCTGGGTGTACACGTCGGCCATCGGGGCGCGGGTCACGTCCTTGGTCGGCGAGTCTACGAAGCTCAGCATCAGGGGCACGTCGCCGAAATCCTGCACCAGCACGAAGTAGTACTGCGCCCGCAGCAGCTTGGCCTCGGCCAGCAGCTGGGTTACGCGGGCCGGCGTGAGGCCGGTAGCGTTGGGGCCGTACTGAAGCACGCCGTTGGCGTTATTGATCTGGGAGTAAGCAACTTGCCAGATAAACGAGTGCGAGCCGTCGTTGAGCGGCGTCAGGGCCGTGTTGTCGTAGTCGCTCAGCCCGCTGCTGTTGGCGATACCGTTGGTCCAGAGGTCGGTACCGGCCTCGGTGGTGAAGAACCCGGCGTCGTTGCCGTAGAGCTGACGCAGGCCCGAGTACACGCCTGTTACGCCGGCCTCCACCCCCTGCGCCGTTTGCAGGAAGCTGGGCGTCAGTACCGAGGTGGGGTTCTCGTCCAGAATATTTTTACTGCAGCTAGTGGCCGACAGGACAAAGGCCGTACCGAGCGTAGCTAATACTATTTTTTTCATGATAATGACTAAAGAAAGAATGCCTGAAAGACTAAGCTGCTGCCTTGCCAACCGCGGCCGCTACCCGGCAAGTTCTGCCGCAGTATGGGAGCTACTGACAAGGGCGGGTGAGCCGCTGGGTAGCAAGGCAGCGAGCTGACTTTTAGAAGCCCAGGTTAACGCCCAGGATGAAGGCCCGCGTCACGGGGTAGTTGCTGCCACCCTGGAAGTCGATGTTGGCCGAGGCCGTGCCCGTGTTGCTGAAGCGCGACGAGTACGAGAGCGCATCGGGGTCGATGGCCTTGTTGCGCTGGAAGTATTTGTCAGCCGCCCAGATGTAGGGATTCTGTACTTGCAGGTAGATGCGGGCCGAGCTCATGAAGGCCGTTTTGGCCCAGGTAGCGGGCAGGGTGTAGCCCAGGTCGATGCTGCGCACTTTGATGAACGTACCGCTGTGGTAGCCCAGCGTAGAGCCGTAGGTCGGCCACTCGTTGGCGCGGGCCGTCTGATCGGGCTGCGGGTAGTCGTTGCTGGGGTTGTCGGCCACGCCGCCGGGCGTCTGGGGCGTGAGCGCCGCCGGGATGGCGGTGGCCCAGTAGTTGAAGTTGATCTGGTTGCGGCGGCCGGTGTTGGTCGCGTAGTAGCTCGGGCCGAAGGAGTACGGGTCTACCACGGTGGCGCCCACGCGGGTGATCGCGACTACCGTCAGGTCGAAGCCTTTGAAGCGGAAGCGGTTGGTGAGACCGGCTTCGAACTTGGGCTGGCGCGAGCCGATGATCTGGCGGTCGTTGGCGTCGATTTTACCGTCGCCGTTCACGTCTTCCACCTTGATCTGGCCGGGCTTCGAGCCGTATTTCTTGGCCTGGTCGGCCTCCGAGGTTTGCCAGATGCCGATGTTTTTGTAATCGTAGATAACGTAGAGCGGCTGGCCGATGAAGCGCTGGTTGCCAATGTCGTCGCGGGGGTTGCCGTTGGCGTCGTACAGGTTCAGGTCGCGAACCTTCTCGCGGTTTACGGTGAAGTTCCAGTCGGTGCTCCACTCAAAGCCCCCCGCGGCCTGCGAGCGCACGTTGGCGGTGGTCAGCGTCACTTCGAGACCACGGTTCTGGGTCGAGCCCGCGTTGCGCAGGAACGAGCTGTAGCCGGTGGCCGTGGGCAGCGCGTCGGGCAGCAGCAGGTCGGTGGTACGCTGCTGGTACACTTCTACGCTACCCGTGATGCGGTTTTCGAGGAAGCCGAAGTCCAGACCAAAGTTGGTAGTGGTCGTGTATTCCCAGCTCAGGTTGGGGTTCGGAATGGCCGACGGTACCACGCCCACCGCGCCGGTGGTGCCGTAGTTGTAGTAGCCCGAGCCCAGGGCCGAGGCCAGGGCCCCCTGCGTCTGGTAGGGGTTGATGGCGGTGCTACCCACGCGACCCAGGCTGGCGCGCAGCTTCAGCAGGTTCAGCCAGGAATAGTCTTTCAAAAACGACTCGTTGGCCACGTTCCACGCCACGGCTGCCGAGGGGAAGGCCTTGAACTTACTGCCGGGGGCTAGGCGCGACGAGCCGTCGGCACGGGCCGTCAGGGTCACCGAGTAGCGGTTGTCGTAGGCGTAGTTGATGCGCGCCATGTACGACTCCAGCGCCCAGTCGATGGGCTGGTACTGGTTGCCGTTGGATACGCTGGAGGGCGTACCCGCGCCCAGGTTGTCGGCCAGCTGATAGTCGGCCAAGGTATTGCGTACGCCGGCGGTAAAGCCGTCCGAATGATAGGTCTGGCGGCTGTAGAGGGCCGTCACGTTCAGGTCGTGCTTCTCGGCGAAGTTGCGGTTGTACGTCAGCAGGTTTTCTGCCAGCAGGTTGTACGCGATGGCAGTACCCCGGCTGGCCGTATTCTGGCCCCCTCCGTTGTTGGGCGTTACCGAGGCATAGAAGGATTCTTCGGCCTGGGTGCGCCCGTCGAGGCCCACGTTGAGGCGATAATCCAGCCCTTTGAGGATGTTAACTTGGCCGTACAGGCTGTTGAAGGTCCGCAGGCGGCGCTGGCGGTCGAGGTGCGCATTGGGGGCGTACAGCGTCAGCGGGTTCGAGAGCTGGTCACCGTTGGGGTACAGTACGAGCTGGCCGTTGGCATCGTAGGGCGAAGCCAGGGGGCTGGTAGTCAGCATCTGGTACAGCACGTTCACGTTCGGGTCGTTGGCGTTGGAGAACGTGTTGAGCGAGTTCACGCCCACCTTGATGCGCTTGCCAATCTGCTGGTCGAGGGTGGCGCGCAGCGAGTAGCGCTGGAAGCGCTGCACCGGCACGATGCCCGTTTCGTCGTAGTAGCCCAGCGAGGCCGAGTACTGCGTCTGCTCGGTGCCCCCCGTCAAACCCAGCGTGTGGTTCTGAATGTGGCCGTTCTGGAAGAGCAGGCTCTGGTAGTCGGTCGTGCGGCCGGCCGCGTAGTTGGCTTGCTCGTCGGCCGTCAGGAAGGTAGCGGCCGAGGGGAGGAAGTTGGGGTTCTGCGCCCGGTAGGCTTGCAGCTTGTAGTTATAGTACTGCTCGCCATTCATCAGGTCGAAGCGACCGTAGATGCGCTTCTGGCCGTAGTAGCCGGCGTAGGTGGCGCGGGGCGCGCCGCTCTTGCCGCGGCGAGTGGTGATGAGGATAACGCCGTTGGCCCCGCGGGCACCGTAAATGGCCGTGGAGCTGGCATCCTTCAGTACTTCGAGCGAATTAATATCGTCGGGGTTCAGGTCGTTGAGGCTGCCGTCGTAGGGCACGCCATCCACTACCAGCAGCGGGTCGTTGGAGCCCGAGAGCGAGCGGTTGCCCCGGATGCGGATGGTCGGCGACTGGCCCGGCGCGGTGCCGTTGCTCGACACCGTGATACCGGCCGCCCGGCCCTGCAGCGCCTGGCCGACGTTGGCCACCGGCACGTCGCGCAGCTGCTCGTCGCTCACGCTCGAAATGGCGCCCGTTACCTGGCTTTTCTTTTGCACGCCATAGCCCACTACCTGCACCTCGTTGAGGGCCTGGGTTTCGGGCACCAGGCTCTGGCTGACATTCGTGCGCTTACCCACCGCAACTTCCTGGCGGGTGTAGCCTACCGAGCTGAATACCAGCACGGCATCGTCGTTGGGTACGGTTACCGTGTAGTTACCATTCACGTCGGTAGTAGCACCGGTAGTGGTGCCCTTCACGACTACCGTCACGCCGGGAATACCTTCCCCGTTGTCGGAAGTGATTTTACCGGTCACGGTGCGGGCGCCCGCCACCTGGGCGTAGGCAACCTGCGGGGCCAGCGGGGCCAGGCCGCCGCTCAGCAGCAGCAGGGGTACCAGGCGCGACCATTTCAGGCTCCGTTGCGGGCGCGCGGAAGGTATGGGTGTGTTCATGGGTGGGAAATTTGAAAAGTGAAATGAAGCGGGTAGAAGCGCCGGGCGGCGCACGGATAGCGAAGGCGGGGCGCGGGCCTAAAAGCCGATGGAGTTGCCGCCATCCACGGGCAGCGAGGCCCCCGTGATGTAGCGCGCCCCGTTGGAGGCCAGAAACACGGCGGCGTGGCCGATGTCGGCGGGCTGGCCAAACTTGCCCATCGGGGTGCGGCGCATGGCGCGGTCGCGGCGCTCGGGGTCGGAGTTCATGGCCGTGCGGCTCATGGCCGTTTCGATAAAGCCGGGGGCGATGGCGTTGATGCGGACGCCGTCCTTGGAGAATTCCGAGGCCAGCACTTTCACCATACCCTCCACGGCCGACTTGGAGGCCGCGTAGGCCACCACGCGGTCGATGCCGTAGTAGGCGGCCATCGACGAAATCATGAGAATGACGCCGCTACGCCGGGCCACCATGCGCTGGGCGGCGGCCCGCGTGAGGGCGAATACCGCGTTCAGGTTGGTGTGAATGATGCGGCTGAAGTCTTCGTCGGTTACTTCCAGCGCGGGCTTCTTCAGGTTGATGCCAGCGTTGTTGACCAGGATATCGAGCGGACCATACTCAGCTTCTACCTGAGCTACCAGCCCGTCGAGGCCAGCCAGGTCGGTGATGTCGTTGGCGATGTAGTGCGCCCCCTCCCCGATCTCGGCGGCGGCTTCTTGCAGCACCGCCTCGCGGCGGCCGGTGATGATGACCGTGGCCCCGGCCGTGGCCATGCAGCGGGCAATTTCAAGACCGATGCCGGTGCCGCCGCCCGTAATGAGGGCCACCCGACCCGCCAGCGAAAACACGTCGGCGGGTGCCGCCGCGTGGAGCGTAGTAGCGTCGGCCGCGTGGCCGTTGGGAGTGAGAACAGCGTTATTCATAACAAAATACTATTCGGAGAAAACAGGGAGGGAATTACTTAAGCTGGTAGAGCTGCACGAGCTGCTTGATATCGGCCAGCGAGCGCGTGGGCGGGGTGAAGGGGGCCGGAATGGGCTGGCGGGCAAACGTTTGGAAGTAGAGCACGCAGGCGTCGCGCCACCACAGGGCTTCCTTATGCTGGGTTTGGAGGCGGGCCGCCACGTCGGCGTAAAGGGCGGGGTCGAGGGCGGGGCGGGCGGTGGCCCACTGCTTTTGCAGCCAGATGACCGAGTCGGCCCCGGTGTAGTAGCGGGTGGCCAGCTCGTTCCAGAGGGTGCGGCCAGTGCTCAGCCGCTGCGTCCAGGGCACGTGGTGAAACCAGAGCAGGTAGTTGAGTGGGCAGGTCTGGGCGTTGCCCCACTCCTGTTGCACCGCTGGCTTGTAGAGGGCCAGCGCGTTGGAACCGGTGGCCGTGCGGTCGAAGCCCAGGCCGATGGAATCAGCCTTGTGGTAGTACACGGCCGTCCAGTCGGGCCGGCCCGACTTGGCCAGCCAGGGCTGGGGGCCGTAGTGAATGCTCTCGCCCATGATGTGGTGCAGGCCCAGCGGCATGGTGTAGCGCACGTAGATGTTGCGCGACTGCCCCAGCATATCGGTGAGCGTGCGCACGGCGGCGGGCTCGGTGGTCAGCGTCATCTTGGTCCACTCCCGGGCGATGGCGGCCGAGCTCAGCTCGTGGTCCCAGGCCAGGCGGCCGAAGGCGTACCAGTTGGCCTGGCCCACCGGGTGGCCGGTCCAGTTGCGGTCCGAGCCGATGTTGGCCACGCCCGCAATGGCGCTCAGCGCGTGGTGGTCCACGGTGCCATCCACCACCTTGGCCACCGTCGAGCCGGGACCCTTGGCGTAAGTGTCCGATTCTAATACTTCCTTGATGAGCGGCCCCAGGTACACCAGGTGCGTGGCGAAGCCCAGGTACTCCTGCGTCAGCTGCACTTCCAGCACCAGCGGCGTTTGGGGCATGGCCCCGAACAACGGGTGGAAGGGCTCGCGGGCCATGAAATCAATCGGACCGTTCTTCACCTGCACCAGCACCTTGGGGTCGAACTTGCCGTCGAGCGGCTGAAACTCCTCGTAGGCCTGCTTGAAGCGGTCGGCGCTGCCGGCCTTGTACACGAAGGCCCGCCACATCACCACGCCGTCGTGGCGGCCCAGGGCCTGGGCCAGCATGTTGGCCCCGTCGGCGTGGTTGCGGCCGTAGTCCTGCGGGCCGGGCTCACCCTCCGAATTAGCTTTTACCAGGAAGCCGCCGAAATCGGGAATGGCTTGGTACAATTCGTCGCTCTTGGCGGCCCACCACTGCTTCACGGCGGGGTCGAGCGGGTCGGCGGTGCTGAGGCCACCCAGCACCTTGGGCGCGGCCCAGAATACCGACAGGTACACCCGCTGGCCGTAGGGCCGCAGCACGCCCGCCAGGGCCGCTACTTTGCCGATGTACTCGGCCGAGAGGTAGCGGGCGCTGGCGTTCACATTATTGATTACCACGCCATTGATACCCACCGAAGCGTTGGCGCGGGCGTAGTCGGTGTAGCGGGGGTCGAGGCGCTCGGGCAGCTCGTACCACTTCCAGATGCTGGAGCCGGCGTAGCCCCGCTCGACCGTGCCGTTGGGGTTGTCCCAGTGGTTGAGCATCCGGTACTCGATGCGCGGGCTGCTGCTCAGGCTGAGGCCGGCCAGCGGCTGGCGCGTCTGCACCTGCCGCAGCAGGGCGAAGGCCCCGTAGAGCACTGCCCGGTCGGTCGGGCCGGTGATAACGAGGTTATTTTTCTCCGAAAAGATGCGGTAGCCCTCGGCCTTCAGCGGCTGGCCGGCGGCGCGGGCCGGGGCCTCGACGCGCAGCACGATGCCGCCCGTGCGGCTGCCCGCGCTGGCTACTACCGGCACCGGCTGGCCCAGCAGTCCGCCCAACCCGCGCTGCAGCTCGGCGCTGGCTGCCCGCAATACCGGCGTAGTACCGGGGCTGGCAACGAACTGCGCCACCCGAGCATACTGCTGACGTTCAGCGGCATCAGCAATCCGGTCGTACTTCAGCCACAGCCGGTAGCCGTCGTCGGCCCGGCTGGGCGACACGGCTACGAGGCACAGGAGAAGCAGGAACACGTTGCGCAGCAACATGGCGGGCGGGTGGGAAAAATGGCGGAGAGAGTAAAATCTAGCGGGCGGCGTAGGCCGCGGGAGCCGACGCTTCGGCTTCGGTCAGGGTGCGGCGTAGGCCGTATTCGAGGCCGCGCAGCTCGGCCAGGCCGCGCAGGCGGCCGATGGCCGAGTAGCCGGGGTAAGTGCGCTTGTTGGTGCTCAGGTCGTCGAGCATCTGGTGGCCGTGGTCGGGGCGCATGGGCAAAGCGGTTTTTTCTTCACCGGCCGCCTCGCGGCGCAGCTCCTCCTCTACCAGGGCACGCACGACGGCGTACATATCCACGTCGCCGGCCAGGTGGTCGGCCTCGTGGAAGTTGCGCGGGTTGTCTTCGCGCTTGGTAGTGCGCAGGTGCACGAAGTGAATGCGCGAGCCGAAGCGCTCTACCATGCCCGCCAGGTCGTTGTCGGGGCGCACGCCCAGCGAGCCGGTGCAAAACGTCAGGCCGTTGGCCCGCACGTCGCAGGCGGCCAGCAGGCCCGCCAGGTCGGCCTCGGTACTTACCACGCGGGGCAGGCCCAGCAGCGGGAAGGGCGGGTCGTCGGGGTGAATGCAGAGGCCGATGCCGACTTCCTCGGCCACCGGCGCTACCTGCTGAATGAAGTAGTGCAGGTTGGCCGTGAGGGCGGCGGCGTCAATCGCCTTGTATTCATTCAGATAGTCCTGGAACGTCGCCAGCTCAAATGCCTCTTCCGAGCCGGGCAGGCCCAGCAGCGTGGTGTTGGTGAGCTGGGTAATAGCCTCGGGGCTCATGGTGGCAAACTGCTCGCGGGCGGCCTCGGCCACGGCGGGCTCGTAATCGGCCTCAGCGCCGGGGCGCTTCAGAATGCACAAATCAAACACCGCAAAATCCTGCCACACGAAGCGCAGCGCCCGCGAACCGTCGGGCATCTCGTAGCGCAAATCGGTGCGCGACCAGTCGAGCACGGGCATAAAATTGTAGCACACCGTGCGGATGCCGCAGGCCGCGAGGTTGCGCAGGCTCTGCTGGTAGTTCCGGATGTATTCGTCGCGGCTGGGGCGACCTTTCTTGATATCCTCGTGCACCGGCAGGCTTTCTACCACTGCCCAGTGCAGGGGCGAATGCGTGGCGTTGGCAGCCTCCACGAGCTGTTGGCGCGCCTGAATTTCGGCCACTGGCCAGAGGGCTCCCACCGGCAGGTGGTGCAGCGCCGTGACTACGCCGGCGCAACCCGCCTGGCGAATGTCGAAAAGCGAAACCGGGTCGTTAGGCCCGAACCAGCGCATAGTGTGCAGCATGGCGTAGCTATGAAAAGTGCAATTTTCTGCCTTCTGCACCGAGTTGCGATAGGTAACGTTCGCAAAGCTGGCTGCCGGAGGCCGGGGTGGAATCTGCTTCAAATGTAAAGGCAGCGTTATGTAAACCCCAGCCCCAAAAACCTCAATTTCAAGGAAAATAGCTACAAAAAGTATCGGTTACGTTTGTGCAAACGTTTTCGATAGCTATTTTTGCCAAAATATTTTTCCGGCCGCTGCTTTCTGCCACCTATGCAGTAGCTTCCCTTCGAACTTCGCATTGTCCACCTTTCTTCCCACCCTTGTCTCATGGTTAAATGTGTTAAGTGCAGCCTGGCCGACGACGTCATGAAAGCGGGCTTCGTGCGCGGCCGGCAGCGGTTTTTCTGCAAGGCCTGCGATTACCATTTCACACTCGAGCGCCCGACCGGCGCCCCCAGCCGCAAGCGTCACCAGGCTACCATTGCCGACGTGGCCCGGCAGGTGGGCGTGGCCCCCTCCACGGTATCGCGGGCGCTCAACGGGCACTCCGACATTAGTCCGCTCACCCGGCAGGCCATCGTGGAGGCCGCCCAGCAGCTCGACTACCAGCCCAACCTCCTGGCCCAGAGCCTAAAAAATCAGGCCACCCACACCATCGGCGTCCTCATCCCCGATTTGGAGCGCCCCTTCTTCGCCACCGCCGTCAGCGGCATTCAGCAGGTGGCTACCAAGGCGGGCTACCGGGTGATGATTTGCCAGTCGAAGGAGTCGTACGAGGCAGAGGTGAGCAACGTGCAGGCACTGATTGCCAGCCGGGTAGACGGCCTGCTCATCTGCCACTCGCGCGAAACCGAGAATTTTGATCACGTGAAAGACCCAGCCCGGCGCGGCATTCCGGTGGTGCATTTCGACCGGGTGTGCAACGAGGTCAACAGCGCCAAAGTCATTCTCGACGACCGGCTGGGGGCCTTCACCATCACCGAGCACCTTATCGAGCAGGGCTGCCGGCGCATTGCCATCCTGGCCGGGCCGGCGTCGCTGCTCATCAGCCGGCAGCGGCAGGCAGGTTACCTCAGCGCGCTGCGCAAGCACGGCCTGCCCACCAGCGAGGAATTGCGGGCGCACATCGACTTCCGGCCCGCCTCGGCCGTGGCGGCGCTCGACGCCTGGCTGGCCCTGCCCGAGCCGCCCGATGCCATTTTCGCCATCAACTACACCAATGCCTTCGACCTGCTGCTGGCCCTGCGCGAGCGCGGCATCCGGGTGCCCGAGGATATTGCCATCGTGGGCTTCGGCGACGAGTTTCTGGCCAGCCTCATCGAGCCGGGCCTCACGACCGTCGATCTGCACCCCTTCCGCATCGGCCAGCAGGCGGCCAGCCTGTTTCTGGAGCAGATGGCGCAGAAAGAAGATTTTCAGCCGCGTACCTGCGTGGTGACGAGTGAGCTGGTTATCCGGCAGTCGTCGCTGAAAGCTCGGGCGAAGGTCTTGACCACGGCGGCGTGAGAGGAGTTTTACACCCGGCCTCTCAAAAAATGTAACACCAATCTCCAGCTTGGTGCTGCGTCTGGTGAGCATCCAAACGCAGCACCAAGCTGGAGATTGGTGTTACAATTCCTTCGTTGTTAAAAGCTCTGTACGATGCTATTGTGCAGCGTGCGCGGGCTCCAATAGCCGCTGGCGATGATGCGGCGGATGGTAAAGAGCGGGTCTTGCTGGTCACGCTTTTCGGCCAGCGAGAAGGCGGCCACGAAGCCGCGCTGCTTGAGCTCGGGGAACGCCTGGGGGTTCCAGAGGCCGAAGGGGTAGGCGAAGTACTTGATTTTCTTGCCCGTGATTTCCTCCAGCGTTTTGGTGGGCTTGTCGATTTGGGTTTCCCAGTCCTTGCCCTGGTACTTTTTCACGTTGTGGTGGTCCCAGGTGTGCGAGCCGATCTGATTGCCCTCGTCGGAGAGCTGCTTCACCATGTCCTTGGTCATGTAGTGCGGGCGGCCGAGGCTCACCGTCATCACGAAATACACGCCCTTGTAGCCGTACTGCGCCAGCGTGGGGCGGGCAATGGTAAACTGGTCGAGGTCGGTATCGTCAAACGTCAGCATGATAGGCTTGCTGGGCAGCTTGGCACCGGTGGTGAGGTAGGCGTAGAGCTGGTCGGGCTGAATGGTATGGTAGCCGCTGTCGGCCAGCATCTTGATCTGCGCCTTGAAGGCCGCGATGGGCACGATGTAATCCTTGGCACTCTTCGAGTCGCGGGCAGTCCAATCGCGAATCTGGTGATAGCACAGAATCGGCACCTGCGGGCGGGCGTAGATGGCGGCCGCATCGTTGGCCTGGGCGGCCGGGATGGTGCTGGGGTCGGGGCCGGGCTTGGCGTTGGCCTCATCGGCCGCGATGGCGGCGGTGCCCGTGGTGGGCGCGGCCTCGTCGATTTTAGCCGAGTCGGTTTTGCCCACGGCCTCGGCGCTGGGCGTGGTACGGGCTTCGCCGGTGGTGGCGGTTTTGGAGTCGCAGGCGACCAGGCTCAGGGCGGCGGCCAAAGCGGCCGCCGCGGGAAACAAAGTTTTCAAGAACGCAATTAAAAAGCCGGCGGAACGCAACGGCGGACGAAGAGTGTACTTTTGCACAAAGCAACAACCCCCACAGCGGATGAACAAACTACACGGCACCGGCGTGGCCCTCGTGACGCCTTTTACTTCTACCGGCGCGGTCGATATGGCCGCCTGGGAGCGCCTGCTCGACTTTACCATCGCGGGCGGCGTGGAGTATCTGGTTCTCAACGGCACCACGGGCGAGTCGCCCACCGTTACGGCTTCGGAGAAGACGGATTTACTACATGCGGCCCGCCAGCACGTCGCCGGCCGCGTGCCACTCGTGTACGGCATCGGCGGCAACGACACGCGCACCGTCGAGCAGCAGCTGCGCAGCACCGACCTCACTGGCATCGAGGCCATCTTATCGGCCAGCCCAGCCTACAACAAACCCAGCCAGGCCGGCATCGTGGCGCACTACCAACGTCTGGCCGACGCCTCGCCCCTCCCCCTCATTCTCTACAACGTGCCGAGCCGCACGGGCTCCAACCTCACGGCCGCCACGGTACTGGAATTGGCTAAGCACGACAACATTATCGGTATCAAGGAAGCCAGCGGCAACGTGGAGCAGGCGCTGGCCATCCTGGCGGGTAAGCCGGCCGACTTCCTGTTTTTGAGCGGCGACGACATGCTCACGGTGCCGCTCATCGCCTGCGGCGGCCAAGGCATTATCTCGGTGCTGGCCAATGCGTTTCCGCAGCGCTTCAGCGACATGACCCGCGCCGCGCTGGCTGGCGACTTCGCCCGCGCCCAGCAGCTGCTGTTCGGCCTGGTACCGCTCAACCCGCTCATGTACGAGGAGGGTAACCCCGTGGGCGTGAAGGCCGCGCTGGCCCTGCAAGGTGTGTGCGAGCCCGCCGTGCGCCTGCCGCTGGTGCCCGCCAGCGAGGGACTGACGGCCCGGATTAAGGCGCTGCTGTAAAACGGAGTGGCACTCCGTTTGGCGTGAGGGAGCATCCCAGACGCTGAACGGAGTGCCACTCCGTTTTACCTGGCAGGTAGGAATTGTTATTTTTACCGGCGCTTATGAAAGTAACCAAACTAACGGATACCATTTTTACCGTCGAAGACTTTCTGACTCGTCAGGAATGCCTCGATACCATCGTCAAGAGCGAGGGCATCGGCTACGAGCTGGCCAAAGTGAATACGGCCGGCGGGGCAAAAGTCCGCACCGATATTCGCAACAACAGCCGGGCCTTTTACAAGAGCGAGGAGCTGGCGCAGCAGTTGTGGGACAAGCTCCAGCCGCTGCTGCCCGCTCCGCTCGCCAGCATGGCTAACAGCACGGCCATTGGGCTCAACGAGCTGTTCCGCTTTTACCGCTACCAGCGCGGACACCAGTTCAAGGGCCACTACGACGAGAGCTACGTGCGCAACGAACACGAAGCTAGTTTTTTAACATTCATGGTGTACCTGAACGATAATTTCCAGGGTGGTGACACCTCCTTTCGCGGGCTCCGCGTGCAGCCGCGCCAGGGCATGGCGCTGATTTTTTTGCACAACCTCTACCACGCGGGCAGCGAGGTGACGCAGGGCGTGAAATACGTGCTGCGCTCCGACGTGATGTACCGCACCGACGCGCCCGCCGAGTGACGCTGAAGCCACAGCGGCGCGGGCTACTACTAGGCCAGCGCCGCCGTGGCCCGCTGCTCGGGCGCGAACGACTCGGCTTCCACGAAAATGCGCTTGAACTCGGGGTGCTTGGCGCGGATGGCTTTTTCGAGACGGCCCACGGCGTCTTCGACCTGCTGGGCGGTGAGATCTTGCTGAAAGCGGACGTCGAGCGCCAGGAAGGCCTCGGCCGGCCCCAGGTACATGGAGAGCGGCGGGCGAATGCTCTGCACGGCCGGGTCGGCCTTGGCAATAGCCTGCAAGCTGGCGCGGGTGGCGGCGTTGATGCCTTCGCCCACCAGCAGGCCGCGCGTTTCCTTGAGCATGAATACGGCCATGCCGATGAGCAGCACGCCGATGGCGATAGACGCGCTGCCGTCGAGATACGGGTTATTCAGCAAGTGGCCGAAGTACACGCCGGCCAGGGCGATAACCAGCCCCACGAGCGCGGCCAGGTCTTCGAGCAGAATGGCGTACACGGCCGGGTCGCGGCTGGCCCGCAGGGCCGCCCAGAAACCGGCGTCGCCCCGCGTTTTATTGAATTCGCGGAACGCCAGCGTGCAGGCGATGCCCTCGAAAAGCACGGCCAGGCCCAGCACCCAGTAATTCCAGGTGGGGTCGGTGAGTGGGTTGGGGTGTTGAATATGGATGTAGCCCTCGTAGAGCGAGAGGCCGCCGCCCACCGCGAAGATGAGGACGGCTACGATCATCGTCCAGAAATACAGCTCCTTGCCGTGGCCGAACGGGTGCTCGTCGTCGGCCGGACGGCTGGCCCGGGCCAGGCCCAGCAAGATCAGCAGGCCGTTGCCGGTATCGACGAGCGAGTGAATGCCCTCGGAGAGCATAGCCGCGCTGCCCGTGAAGAACGCCGCCGTAAACTTGGCGGCCGCAATGGCCAGATTGGCCCCAATGGCCCCGTACACCACGATTTTAGAACCACCGGCCATGTATTTAATTATGAATTATGATTTATGAATTATGAGTTGGCCCAGCGGGGGCGCAGTCACTGGCTTTTTGCAGCGATTAGCGCGCTGCTGGGCCGCTGATTGGGCGTTTCTTACGGCCGTTTGGCTACGCCGTTGGCCCGCAATTCATAATTCTTAATTAAAAATTCATAATTTGCTCCGCGCTACAGGCCGCTGGCTAATACGTCGGCGATGTGCATCGTTTTGATAGCCAGCTTTTCGCGGCGAATGTAGGCTTCCAGGTGCATGAGGCAGCTCACGTCGGTGCTCACGATGTAGTCGGCACCGGTGGCCAGGGCGTGCTCTACTTTTTGCTGGGCCATCGCCACCGAAATAGCTTCGAACTTCACGGCGAAGGTGCCGCCGAAGCCGCAGCAGGTGGTGGTTTCGGCCATCTCGATGCGGCGGAGGCCGGCTACGCCATCGAGCAGGCGGCGCGGGGCCTCGCGGATGCCGCACTCGCGCAGCGCCGAGCAGGAGTCGTGGTAAGTGTAGGTGCCGGGCAGGCTGGCCCCGGGAATGGTGTCAATCTTCAGCACCTCCGCCAGAAACTCAGTCAATTCGTAGGTGCGCTGCTGCACGCCCTGGCAGCGGGCCGCCTCGGGCGTACCGGCGAAGAGGTGCGAGTAGGCGTTGCGCACCATGCCCACGCACGAGGCGGAGGGGCTTACTACGTAGCGCGTTTCGGGGGCGGGCGGGGTGAAATCGACGAGGAATTTCTCGGCGATGTCGCGGCTCTCGGCCTTGTAGCCCGCGTTGTAGGCGGGCTGGCCGCAGCAGGTTTGGGCAGGATTGTAGTGGACCTGGCAGCCGACTTTTTCCAACACTTTTACCATGTTGAGGGCGGTGTGCGGGTAGAGCTGGTCGACGAAGCAGGGGATGAAAATATCGACTTGGGGGGCGGGCATGTTAGGATGACTTTACCGCGGAAGGCGCGGAAGATGGCGCGGACGACGCGGAGGCTTAGCTGGCGCAGGTGGTGGCGAATACGGTGCGGGCCTGCGTTTGGGCGGCGGCGAAGGCCTGGAGGTTGAGCGGGAGTGCCTCACCAGCTTCTTGCAGGTACGCCACCAGGTTTTCGGTGGCCATGTTGCCGGTTAGCACGTCGGTGGCCATGGGGCAGCCGCCGATGCCGCCGATGGCCCCGTCGAAGCGGCGGCAGCCGGCGGCGTAGGCCGCTTGTACTTTTTCGCGCCAGGTGGTGGGCGTGGTGTGCAGGTGCGCGCCGAACTGAATGCGCGGGAAAGCGGGAATCAGCTCTTCGAACAGCGGGGTAATCAGTGCCGGCGTGCTCACGCCGATGGTATCGGACAGGGCCACGATGCGCACGCCCAGCGCGGCCAGCTGCTGGGTGAAATCGGCCACCACGGCGGGGCTGTAAGCGTCGCCGTAGGGATTACCGAAGCCCATCGAGAGGTAGACAATCAGCGTTTTGCCGGTGCGCTCGCAGAGGGCGTGCATGGCGGCCACGTCGGCCAGCGCCTCGGCGATGGTCTGGTTGGTATTGCGGCGCTGGAAGGTTTCGCTCACCGAGAGCGGGAAGCCCAGGTAGCTGATTTCGGGGTAACCAGCGGCTTGCTCGGCCCCCCGTAGGTTGGCCACGATGGCTAGCAGCTTGGTAGTAGTCTGGCTGAGGTCGAGGCTGGCCAGCACCTCGGCGGTATCGCGCAGCTGCGGGATGGCTTTGGGCGACACGAACGAGCCGAAGTCGAGCACGTCGAAGCCCACGGCCAGCAATTGCTGAAGGTAGGCCGTCTTGGTGGCGGTGGGAATGAAGTCATGCAGGCCTTGCATGGCATCGCGGGGGCACTCGGTGAGGATGACGGGGTGGGTGGGCATGGTAGGACGAAGGTAAAAGGTAGCGGCCACGCCACGACCGAACTTGCCCGGCCGCGTGGGCGTTGGCCGGGTATGATTTTTTCGTTCTTTCTAACCCCTGGCAGGCGGTGGGCCGGGGGCTTATTGGTGGGACTGCTGGCCGGGCTGGCTTCGTGCAGCAAGCCCCAGACCCTGGCCGCGCTTTTCCAGAAGACTACCCCCCACGACGACTATTCCCGCGCCCTCGATCGAGCTGGCCTGCGCGAAGCCGCACTGGGCCGGCAGTGGCAGCTGGCCGCCGGCCGCGCCCTGCAAGATTCGCTGGTAGTCACGCTGCCGGTGCTCGAAACCGGCTATTTCCGCCCCGAGCAGCCTACGGCAGCTGGCTACCGCTACGCCGTGCGCGCCGGTGAGCTGGTACACGTGCGGCTCACGCTGGCCCCCGGCCCGGTGGTAGCGCCCCGGGTCTTCGTGGATGCCTTCGCCCTGGCCCCCGGCCGCGAGCCGGCCTTGCTGAAGTGGGCCGCCACCGATACCACGACTACCGGCACCTATGATTTCAGCTACCAGGCCGACGACGACGGGCAGCACCTGCTGCGCGTGCAGGCCGAGCTGCTGGCCGCCGGCCGCTACACCCTGCGCCTGTGGCGCGGGCCGGGGCTGGGCTTGTTTCCGGTGAAGGGCCGCACCGACCAGGCCATTGGCAGCTTCTGGGGCAACGCTCGCGATGGCGGGGCGCGCCGCCACGAGGGCGTGGATATTTTTGCCCCGCGCGGCACGCCGGCCGTGGCGGCTACCGCCGGCTACATCACCCGCGTGGGCGAAACCAAGCTGGGTGGCCGCGTGGTATGGCTGGCCGACGCCGCTACCGGCCAGCACCTCTACTACGCCCACCTCGATAAGCAGCTGGTGCAAACGGGCCAGCGCGTGCAGGCCGGCGACACGCTGGGGCTCGTCGGCAACACCGGCAACGCCCGCACTACGCCGCCGCACCTGCACTTCGGCATCTACCGCGCCGGACGCGGGGCCGTGGACCCCTGGCCCTTTCTGCACCGCGCCGACGCCGTACCGGCAGCCTTTACCGGCCCCGACCGCCGGGGCGAATGGGTGCGCCCGCGCCCGGCCCAGGCCAGCCGGCAGCTACCCGCCACGCTGCCCCTGCTCGTATTGGGCGAGCGCGCCGGCTGGCTGCGGGTCGAGTTGCCCGATGGCCGGCGCCGCTACGTAGCCAGCCGCAGCGTGGCTCCGGCCCAACCCCTGCGCCGCCTCGTGCTAACGGCCCCGCACGAGATTCAGGCGCAACCCAGTGCCGGGGCAGTGGCGCTGGCGGCCTGGCCCTTGCGCACGCCGGTAGCCGTACTGGGCGAGAGCGCGGGCTACAAGCTGCTGCGCGGGCCGGGCGGGCAGCAAGGCTGGGCTAGGATTTAGGTTTGGGAGGTGAAACTAGATGGAATTTTACTTGCGATCATAGAGCAGCGAAACACCCCGTCCGTCATGCTGAGCTTGCCGAAGCATCTCGCTCGCTTCCTTTGATAGTGCGAGCGAGATGCTTCGGCAAGCTCAGCATGACGAGTGATTATCAATAGTTTTTATACTTCATGAGGTCAATGATCTATCTTATTCACCCGGTAGGTCAAAACACAAACGTCCCCGCAGAGTAGCTACTCTGCGGGGACGCTCTTTTCAGGAAAATTGAAAAACACCTGATATTATTGATTGATAACTACCACTTTTCCAACTTGCTGAGAATACACCAACCGCGTTTCGCCGGCGCCGGAGGGAAAGTCGAAGCCCACGGCGCGGGGGTCGTTGCGCAGGCTGGTCCAGGCCTGGGTATCTACCTCGGCGGGCTGGGGCATGGTGGTGGGCACGGCGGGCTGCACAAACTGGCTGGGGCCAAAGAACGAATTCATCCCGCGCAGAATGCTGATTTCCTTGTCGCGCGCCGAGGCCGACTGGTTGTCGCGCAGCGTGGGGTCGTCGATGAGGGCGGTGGCGGGCAGGACCTCGTGGCGCAAAGTATCGCCCTGGCTGCTGATTACAAACAGGTGCGCCCGACCAGTTACGATGCGCGGACCGCGCAGCTCCAGCACGAAGGTATCGGGGTTTTTGGGGTCGGAAAAAGGGTGCGTGGCGCGCACGGTATTGAGCACCGTGGCGGCCCCCACGCGCTCGCCCCGGCCCCGTGGTGGCGTAAACTCGGTGCGGGGGTCTTTAGAGGAAGTGGCCGTTTCGCGCTCGGTGTTCAAACAAGAGGTAGCCAGCAGCAGGGTGGCTGCTATGGGAGCGAGGGCGCGTAAGGAAAGAGTCATACTAGCAACAAGAGCAAACGTGCAGAAAAACCAAGTGGGCAAGATAGCGTCCACCGTGCGCCCGTGTACGCAGGTGCCCCACCCCAGGGTTTAGAACCAGCCCACTTCCAAGCCCAGCAGCCAGCGCGGCGGCTCGGGCAGCCCCGACCCGCCCAGCGCCTGGCTGAGGCGATAGCGGCCCACCAAGGCCAGCGAGTTGCTGCCCAGCCGGGCCCCTACCCCACCCTGCCAGCGCGCCAGGTAATCGGGCCGGTGGGCTACTACTTCGAGCCGTCCCCCGCTGGGGCCAGGGCCTTCGGTAGCGTAGTTGGTGGTGAAAGCCCAGCCGCCGTAGGCCAGCAGGTCGAGGTAGCGGCCCACGGTGTTGCCCCGGCGGCGGGCGGGGTTGAGGCGCAGGCTGGCCTCGCCCTGCACCTGGTGGTAGCTCAGCACCTGGCTGTCGAATCTGGGGCCGAAGGGCGCGGGCCGCGCAATGTCGGGGTCGAGGCCGTAGCGCAAGTAAGCGTAGCGCAGGTCAGTATTGAGGGCGAAAAGCGAGGTGAACCGACGCTTGAGGCGGCCACCCAGTTGCAATTCCGACGAGGCGGCGCCGTGCCGCACGCCCAGCGCACTGGGGCCGGCCGCCAGCGCGTAGCCCACGTAAAGGTGGCCGAAATAACGACGATTCGGCCCCGTACGATTCGGAATAGTATCGTTGGCTACGTCGGTTTGCAGCAGCACTTGCTGGGCGCGGGCGGCCGGGCCAGCCAGCAGCAGGGCCAGCAGCGCCGCGCCCGGCAAATGCTGGCGAGCGTTTTTCTGAACTAGTATCTTACTCCGCATACTCCCCCGTATATCCTTGGTAATAAACCCGCAGCACGCTTCCGTCACGGGCCAGCCGGCGCGGCACCTGCACCACCAGCCGCTGGGTGGTAGCGCGCACCTCGTAGCGGTGCAACACCCCGCGCGCGTTGGCCAGGTGCCAGTAGAGGCGGGCCGGGTAGGCGGGGTACGGCGGCAGGGCGGGCGCGGCTTCGGTGGGCGCAGGCTGTTCCTTGCCGACGGGGGGCACGTTGGGCGCGGTGGGCGTGGGCGTACCGGGCGGGCGCGCGGGGGCCGGCGGAGCCAGCCAGCTCGCCGTGGCGGGGCTCAGCTCGTCGGCCTCGGCCACGAGGGGCAGCGGGCGGGCAACCGGGATGGTCGCGGCCGGCCGCAGCACCACGGCCACCAGCGAATCGTGCACCACGAAATCGAACGTGGGCGCTACCGGCGGCAGCGCGCCCCCCTGGCGGGCCAGCAGGCGGCTGGCCTCGGGCCGGCCGTAGCCGTGGGCGTAGTCGTAGTATGGGTACAGCTCGCCGGCCTCGCGCAGCTGCCGAAATAGCTGCATGGCCGTGAGCAGTCCGCCGCTGGCCTGCTGGGTGCAGGCTGCCAGCCCGGCCACCAGCGGGGCGGCAAACGACGTGCCCTCCACCCGCTCGTAGCCGCCCCCGGCCGTGCTCGTGAGCACGATGCCGAAGGCCGACACGTCGGGCTTGAGGCGGCGGTCGGCGCTGGGGCCGACCGAGCTGAAGGCCAGGTGCAGGCCCGTGGCCGGGTCGAGCCCGCCCACGGCCAGCACCGAATCGGCGTCGGCGGGTGTGCCGATGCGGACCCAGTCGTCGTCGCCGTCGTTGCCGGCGGCGCTCACCACCAGCATGCCCTTGCGGGCGGCCAGCGTGGCGGCCCGCCCGATGAGCGAGTGGCGGCCGTCCATCTGCTCCGGGAAGTAGCGCTGCTCGGTATAAGCCAGCGACGAGCTGATAATATCGGCCCCCTGCTGGTCGGCCCACTCGGCGGCGCGCAGCCAGGCTTCTTCCTCGGTGTAGCGCTCGCTGGCCAGCCCCTCGGTGCGGGCCAGCAGGTAGGTCGCGGCCGGGGCCAGGCCCAGCGCGGGGCCGACGTGCAGGGTATCGGGGCCGGGCAGGTGGCCGGCCAGGCAGCCCAGCACCTCGGTGCCGTGCGCGCCGCCCCGGTACACGGCGGGCTGGTTTTTCAAAAAATCGTAAGTGGCCGCCACGCGCTTGTCACGGCGCAATTGCTGGAAGGCGGGGTGCCAGTTGGCGCCCCGGAAGCCGACGTCGAACACGGCGATGCGGACGCCCTGGCCCCGCAGGCCGGCGCGCAGCAGGTCGGCCCGGCCCAGGGCGGCCGTTTGCTGGCGGGCCAGCAGGTAGTCGGCGGGGCTGATTGCGAGGCCAGCGGGCTTGGCCTCGCTGACTTTAGCTGGCGCAATGGCCGGCTGGCCAGCCGGCCGCAGGTGGCTGGCCACGGGCCAGGCTTCCACGGCCCGCACGCCGGGCAGCTGGCGCAGGGCCGCCGCCTGGGCCGGCGTGGCGCGGCAGGCCACGGCATTAAACCAGCGGCTGACCAGCGTGAGGGTATCGACGCGGGCCTGCACGGCGGCCACGTAGTCGGGCCGCACGGGGCGGTCGGTGAAGTCGGCGGCGGGCAGGCCCTGCCGCTGGCGACGCGCCCGCGCCGCCGGGCTGAAGTAGCGCGCCGGGTCGAAGGCCACGCCCTTTTTATCCTGAAAGCGGACCCAGTAGCGGGTCGCCCCGCTGGCCGGCGCCTGCGCCGGGCTCCGGCCGGGTGCGGCCAGCAGTCCCAACACCCCTAGCAATAATCGAAATCCGCGCATAGCAAAAGGTAACGCCGGCCGGGCCGGCGCTCAAAAGTACCCCACGCCGCCCACCGGGCCGCTACCCCAGCCGCGGCAACCCCGGCGTAAGGCCCCGCGTTTAGCTGAGCAGCCCGGCCCGGGGCCGGACTTATCCGCCCGCTTTACCTTTGGCGCCATGATTTTTTCGGGATTAAAACTCGCCGCCTCGCCCCTTTTAGTGGCGGCCGCGCTCCTCGCGCTTCCAGGCTGCAACAAGAAAGAGATTGCCGCTCTTCAGCAGCAGAACGCCGACCTCACGCGCTCGCGTGACCAGCTTCAGGCCGAGAAAATGGCCATTCAGCAGGCCAAGGCGCAGAACGAGGCAGCACTGAATGCCGACCTGCTCAGTAAGAACAACCAGGTAAACCAGCTTAACCAGACGCTGGGCACTACCGAGGAAGACCTGGCCGCCAAAAACGCCCGCGTGGCCGAGATGCAGCGCATTCTGGACGAGAAGGATGCCGCCACCAAGGCCCTGCGCCAGAAAGTATCCGACGCGCTACTGGGTTTTAACTCGCGGGACTTGCAGGTGAACGTCAAAAACGGCAAGGTGTACGTGTCGCTTTCCGAGCAGCTGCTCTTTAAATCGGGCGCCATCAAGGTAGATCCCGCTGGCCAGGATGCCCTTATCAAGCTAGCCAATGCCTTGACTGGCAACAAGGACATCAACGTGCTCATTGAGGGCCACACCGACAACGTGCCCATCAAGGGCGTGGTCAACGGGGCCAAGGACAACTGGGATCTGAGCGTGCTGCGGGCCACCGAAATCACCCGCCTGCTCGTGGCTTCCGGCATCGACCCCACCCAGATTACGCCTTCCGGCAAGGGCCAGTACCTACCCCTGGCCCCCAACGATACGCCCCAGAATAAGGCTCTCAACCGCCGCACCGACATTATTCTGACGCCGAAGCTGGACGAGCTGTTTTCGATTTTGAATACGCAGTAGTACCAAGAATTTATGAAGCTGTTTAGAAAGTTTACTTGTGAAACACATCCTGTCATGCTGAGCTTGCCGAAGCATCTCGCTCGCTTCATCCAACGAGGGAATTAGTGCACCACGCGAGATGCTTCGGCAAGCTCAGCATGACAGACGTAGTGAAAAGAAGACTTTACTAAACAGCTTCTATACTAGAAAAAGGCCAGTCCAAATTATGGGCTGGCCTTTTTTCTAGTGTACAAACTACGCGGAACTGCGCTTCTTTTTGCGCCTGTCATGCTGAGCTTGCGAAGCATCTTATCACGTTAGGAGAAATCCTTCAACCCTGACAAGATGCTTCGCAAGCTCAGCATGACAGACAGGTTTTGGTCGCACTGCTGCGTAATTCTTCGGCAGCAGCTAGCTGGCAAATAGAAATTTACCCCCTACAACCCATACTTACCCAGCAGGTAAATCAGCGTGGCCATGCTGGCGCCGCCCAGCTCCAGCTCGCGGCGGTTGACTTGCTCGAAGGTGTCGAGGGCCGAGTGGTGCAGGTCGAAATAGCGCTGCGAGTCGCAGTCGTAGCCGAAGAGCGCGGTGGGTTTCACGGCGGCGACCAGCGGCTCGATGTCGGTGCCGGCGTGGCCGGGCGTGAGCTGGCTGGCTAGGTACGGGGCCAGCAGCGGCTTCCAAGCGGCTACTTTCTGAAACACGGCGGGCGTGCTTTCGACGTTGAAGCCCCGGGGCGTGAAGCCGCCACCGTCGCTTTCGATGGCCGCCAGGTGGGTTTCGCGGTTTTGCTTGGCCAGCTCGGCGTACTTGTCGCCGCCGCGGGTGCCGTTTTCCTCGTTCATGAAGAGCACGGCGCGCACGGTGCGCTCGGGCCGGAGGCCGACGGCCTTGAGCAGGCGCAGGGCCTCAATGCTTTGCACCACGCCGGTGCCGTCGTCGTGGGCACCCTGGGCGAGATCCCAGGAGTCGAGGTGGCCGCCCACGGTGATGACCTGCTCGGGGTACTTCGAACCGGTGATTTCGCCCACCACGTTGTAGCTTTTTTCGTCGGGCAATTGCACGCAGCTCATTTCCAGCTCGAATTCCAGCTTGGGGTCGGCGGCCAGCAATTGGCTGAGCTGGTCGGCGGCCTGGGTGCTGAGGGCAGCGGCGGGCACCCTGGTGGGCGTGTCGCCGTAGTTGGTGGCCCCGGTGTGGGGGTTGTTGTCGCGGGCGGCGGTGAGCGAGCGTACGAGTGCCCCCACGGCCCCGCGCCGGCCGGCCTCGGCGGGGCCGGCGCGGCGCTGGTCGCCGGCCCCGCCGTAGGCCGCGCCGGGCTCGATGAGCCGGTCGTCGAAGGGCCGGTTGAAGAACACGAACTTGCCCTTCACGGCCGCCTCGGGCAGCGCTTTCAGCTCGGCCAGGCTCTTGACCTCGACCACGCCGGCGCGCAGGGGCTTGTTGCCGGGCGTAGCGACCGAGCCGCCCAGGGCACACACGGCGGCGGGTACGCCTTTCCCTTTATTGCCAAGTATTTGCCCCTTTTCTTTGGCCCCGCGTACCCAATGCGGCACCATGCACTCTTGCAAATAGACTTTGTCGAAGCAGTTGGCTTTTTCCATCGTCAGCTTGCCCCACTGCACGGCCTGGGCGGCCTGGGGCGAGCCCGAGAGGCGGGCGCCGATTTTCTGGCAGAGGTAGCGCAGGTTGTCATAGCTCTGGCCGCGCAGCAGGGCCTCGTCGTAAATCTTGCGGATGGTGAGTGAATCGGCCTTGGCCCCGGCTTGGGCCTGCGCCGCGCCGGCGGGCGCGCCGGCCAGCGCCAACGCCGTGCCACCGGCCGCCAAAAGGGTAGTGATTTTCATACGTAAAGGGAAAAGGCTAGCTGCCGGACGAGCAGCCGGGCGTGGCGAAAGTACGCGCCAGCGGCGAGCCGGGAAAGCACCGGCAGCGCGGACTTTGTAGGCTGCGGCTGGTTTGCCGGGCGGGCGAGGGCGAACTACAAAGTCCGCGCTACACCGGCCGTGCGGCGGTAGGCCGAGGGACTGACGCCCACCAGGCGCCGGAAGGTGCGGTTGAAATACGACAGGTTCTGGAAGCCGCTGGCGTAGCCGACTTCCGTAATGGACGTGCTCTGCGTCAGCAGGTAGCAGGCCCGCTGCACCCGGCACTCGTTGACAAACTCGGTGACGGTGCGCTGGGTCATTTTCTTGAAAAACCGGCAGAAGGCGGGCACCGAGAGCGCGGCCTCGGCGGCCAGCTCGGGCACGCTCACGGGGCCGGCGAGGCGCTGGTCGAGCAGGGCGAGTACGCGGTTGAGGCGGTCCTGCCCGGTGGTGGTGGCGGCCACCGGCGGGCCGGCGGCCAGGTCGGTATAGTCGGGGGTGAGAGCCAGCTGCTGCAAGATGTTGAGCAGGGCCAGCAGGCGCTCCCAGGGCGGCTGGGTCAGCAGCTGCTTGATGGCCGGGCCGAGGGCGTGGCGCACGGCGGGGCCGAAAACCAGGCCCGTGCGGCAGCGGGCCAGCAGCGCGCGCAGCTGGGCCATCTCGGGCCGGGCCAGCAGCTCGGCCCCCACGAGGTCGTGGCGAAACTGCACCACGACCTCCTCGAAGGGCGGGGCCTGGCCGTAGCCGTAGCTGAGGTGCGGCACGTTGGGACCAAGCAGCAGCAGCTCGCCGTTTTCGTAGCGCGAAATCGTGTGGCCGATGTGCCGCCGCCCGCTACCCACCGGCAAGTACAGCAGCTCGTACTCGGGGTGGTAGTGCCAGAAGCTGGGGCACGGACTAGTCGTATCGTGCCGAAAAACGGTGAACGAGCTATCGGGCGGCAACTGGACGGGCTCTCGCTCTAATTTCATGGCAAAGGCGACTACTATTGATGCGCGGGGCCGGCAAAAGTACGCTCCCTGGTCAATGGAGTACGCAAACCGAGCAATGCGGGGGTAGCGCCGGGCGAGGTAGGCAGGCCACCTTTGCGGGATATTAGCGTTACTTTTCTGGCCGCGCTGGCGGCCAGGCCCACCCATCTCTTTTTGCATAGTGCAAGCTTTCGTAGTGTTTCGCCGGGCCGGCGTAGCCCGGCTGGCTGGCCCGGCCCTGGTGCTCGGCGGGCTGCTTTTCGGCCCGGTAGCGGCCCGCGCCGAAGAAATTAAGTCGCCCAATAACAATCTCACGCTCAGCTTTTCGCTCGAAGCGGGCGGCGTGCCCACCTACAGCCTCAGCTACAAGGGGCGGCCCGTGATCAAGCCCAGCCACCTGGGGCTGGAGCTGAAGGGCGCCCCCAGCCTGACCAGCGGTTTCACCGTGGCCAGCGAGCAGAAAACCACCTTCGACCAGACCTGGCAGCCGGTGTGGGGCGAGGTCAAGAACATTCGCAATCACTATAACGAGCTGACCGTTACGCTCACGCAGCCGGCCACCAAGCGCACCATGCTGGTGCACTTCCGGGTGTTCAACGACGGGCTGGGCTTTCGCTACGATTTCCCCAAGCAGCCCGAGCTGGCTTATTTCGTGGTGAAGGAGGAAAAAACGCAGTTTGCCCTGGCCGGCGACCACAAAGCCTTCTGGCTACCCGGCGACTACGACACCCAGGAGTACAACACGACCACCTCCAAGCTCTCGGAGGTACGCGGGCTGATGAAACAGGCCGTGACGCCCAACGCCTCGCAAACGCCGTTTTCGCCCACCGGCGTGCAAACGCCGCTCATGCTCAAGAGCCAGGACGGGCTCTACATTAACCTGCACGAGGCGGCGCTGATTGACTACTCGACCATGTCGCTGGACCTGGACGACAAGAACATGGTGCTCGAATCGCACCTCACGCCCGACGCGCAGGGCAACAAGGGCCACCTCCAAACGCCCTGCCGCTCGCCCTGGCGCACGGTCATCGTGAGCGACCGGGCCGGCGACATCCTGGAGTCGAAGCTGGTGCTCAACCTCAACGAACCAACTAAATACCAAGATGTCTCGTGGATCAAGCCCGTGAAGTACGTGGGCGTGTGGTGGGAGATGATTACCGGCAAAAGCACCTGGTCGTACACCAACGCCACCAACATCAAGCTCGACTCGACCGACTATTCCAAGCTCAGGCCCAACGGCACCCACGCCGCCAACACGGCCCACGTGAAGGAGTACATCGACTTCGCGGCCCAGCACCACCTCGACGCGGTGCTGGTCGAGGGCTGGAACACCGGCTGGGAAGACTGGTTCGGCCAGGGCAAGGACTACGTGTTTGACTTCGTGACGCCCTACCCCGACTTCGACGTGCAGGAGCTGCACCGCTACGCGGCCGGTAAGGGCGTGAAGATCATTATGCACCACGAAACCTCGGGCTCGGTGCGCAACTACGAGCGGCACCTGGAAAAGGCGTATAAGTTCATGGCCGACAACGGCTACAACGCCGTGAAGAGCGGTTACGTGGGCGACATCCTGCCGCGCGGCGAACACCATTATAGCCAGTGGATTAACAACCACTACCTCTACGCCATCACGGAGGCGGCCAAGTACAAGATCATGGTGAACGCCCACGAGGCGGTGCGCCCCACCGGCCTGGCCCGCACCTACCCCAACCTCATCGGCAACGAGGCGGCGCGGGGCACCGAGTACGAGGCCTTCGGCGGCAACAATGCCGACCACACCACCATCCTGCCCTTCACCCGCCTCATCGGCGGGCCGATGGACTACACGCCGGGCATTTTCCAAACCAAAATCAGCGCCTACAACCCGCAGAACACGTCGTTTGTGCACAGCACGCTGGCCCGCCAGCTGGCCCTGTACGTGACCATGTACTCGCCCCTGCAAATGGCGGCCGACCTGCCCGAGACTTACAATAAATTCCTCGACGCCTTCCAGTTTATCGAAGACGTGGCCGTGGACTGGGACGACAGCAAGGTGCTCGAGGCCGAGCCCGGCGACTACATCACCATCGCCCGCAAGGCCAAGGGCAAGAGCAGCTGGTTTGTGGGCAGCACCTGTGACGAGCAGGGCCGCACCTCCACTATCAGCCTGAGCTTTTTGGACCCTGGCAAGAAATACCTGGCCACCATCTACGCCGACGGCAAGGACGCCCACTACGAGAAAAACCCGCAGGCCTACGCCATCCGCAAGGTGGCCGTGACGAGCAAGAGCAAGCTCACGCAGCTCTGCGCGCCGGGTGGCGGCTACGCCATCAGCATCGTGGAGGGCGCGGCGGCGCGGCGCTAGCTACCGCTGAAGCGGCAGGCATGCAAACAACGTTCGTCATGCTGAGCTTGCGAAGCATCTTATCACGTTTTAACCTGATAAGATGCTTCGCAAGCTCAGCATGACGAACGTTGTTTGCATTGGCAGAGCTGCCGTGTAAGCTGCGCAAGGGCGACTACGAGGAAATTACACAATCACGCGCCTGGCAGCGGGGCCAGGAAAATAATGCAACACCAAGCTCCAGCTTGGTGCGGCGGCTGGGTATGCTCGAAAAGCCCGGCCCGGCGAATGAATCCTAACGCGGCACCAAGCTGGAGCTTGGTGTTACAAGCATTACATGAAAACTGAAAAAGAGAAAATGCTGGCGGGCGAGCTGTACAACGCCGCCGACCCGCAGCTCGCCGCCGAGAGTATTCGGGCCAAGGTGCTGTGCCAGCAGCTCAACGCCACGCCCGCCGACCAGCCGGCCGAGCGGGCGCGCCTGCTGCGGGCGCTGATTCCGAACGCGGGCACCGAGCTGGGGCTGAACTCACCCTTTTTCTGCGACTACGGCAGCAATATTACGCTGGGCGACAAGGTATTCTTTAATTTTAACTGCACCATCCTGGACGTTACGTACGTGACCATCGGCAGCCGCACCATGTTTGGCCCCGGGGTGCAGATTTACACCGCCACCCATCCCCTCGACTACCTGGAGCGGGCCTCGGGCCTGGAAGCGGCCGAGCCCGTAACCATCGGCGACGACGTGTGGGTGGGCGGGGCCACCGTCATTTGCCCCGGCGTAACCATCGGTGACCGCTCGGTAATCGGGGCGGGCAGCGTGGTCACGCGGGATATTCCGGCCGACGTGGTGGCGGTGGGGAATCCCTGCCGGGTTATCCGGCACCTGCGGCCGGCCGACGCGTGATTTTATTATTCATCCGGCTGAGTAAGCACCACTGTAGCAGAGCTTGCGGAGGATAAAACAGCGAAGGCTC
Source organism: uncultured Hymenobacter sp. (assembly GCA_913776615.1). GTDB lineage: Bacteria > Bacteroidota > Bacteroidia > Cytophagales > Hymenobacteraceae > Hymenobacter. The sequence goes on along the minus strand of CAJYPK010000024.1, from coordinate 120,887 downwards.
GCCGGGCGCAGTTATTGCCCGGCGAGCCTTCATTGTTTTGCTACAGTGTAGGTTAAGAAGCATTTTTTGCTACCCTAGCGTGGGCGCCTCACCCCCCGGCCCCCTCTCCGAAAAGGAGAGGGGGAGCCTATCGTCCGGGTAGGAGGGCAGGGGTTTAGGAGTGTATAGGTATTCTTCCTAAACCCCTACCCTCCTACCCTCACATCCTCACGCCCTGCTGTCACTAGGCTCCCCCTCTCCTTTTCGGAGAGGGGGCCGGGGGGTGAGGCGCCCACGCCAGGGTAGCAAAGAAGCGTTTTTTGAGCTAATTACTACTGCGCCGAGGGCGGGGGCGTTTTCGTGCCCCAGGCTTTGTTGGGCTGCGGCCCCATCGTGAAGACCAGCCGGCCGCCGCGCATCAGCTCGTCGCGGTAGAGCCAGCAGTTGGCCAGCGGCTTACCGTTGAGCTCGGCGGACTGCACGTACACGTTGGCCTGGGCCGTGTTTTTAGCCTCGATGATCAGCGTCTTACCCTTGCCCAGCTGGATGGTGGATTTGCTGAACAGCGGGCTACCCAGCTCGATAATGGGGCGGCTGTCGGTGAAGCCCTTCACGTCGAACAAGCCCAGCGCCGTGATGACGTACCACGAGCCCAATTGGCCCTGGTCCTCGTCCTGCCCGTAGCCGTAGCCGTGAATGGGCTCGGTGCCGTAAAACTCGTCGCAAATCTGGCGGGTCCACTTCTGGGTAAGCCAGGGCTGGCCGGCGAAGTTGAACAGCCAGCTGATGTGCAGGCAGGGCTGGTTGCCGTGGTTGTAGATGGCCTTGATGCCAGCGAAGGCGTCAATCTCCTTGCCGCCGCCGAAACCCGTTTTGGCCGAGGCGGTGAAGAGGCTGTCGAGGCGGTTAGTAAACTTGTCGCGGCCCAGCGCCGCGATGAGCCCGGCCGGGTTCTGGGGCACGTAGAAAGTGTACTGCATGGCGTTGCCCTCCTGGAAGCCGCGCCAGGGCTCGAAGGGGTTGAAATTGCCCACGAAGGTGCCGTCGGCCAGCTTGGGCTGCATGAGCTGGGTCTGGGGGTTGAGGATGTTTTTCCAACCGTCGGCCAGCTTACTGAACTGCTCGTAATCGGCTTTTTTACCCAGGCTCTTCGCCATTTGGGCGGCGGCGAAGGCGCTGAAGCTGTACTCCAGGGTGTGCGAGTTGGCGAAGTACGAGCCGGTGGAATCGGTCTTGTACCACTCGCCCTGGTACTGCTTGTAGTCTTCGCGGAAGGGCACGTAGCCGTGCTGCACGAAGGCCTGCACGTCGAGCTTGCCCGCACCCACCGGGCGGCGGCGGCCGCTCAGCTCGTTGGCCCGCACGGCCTGGTAAGCCAGGTTGACATCGTAGTTGCGAATGCCAATCTGGTAGGCCCCGGCCACGGCCAGCCCCACGAAGTTGGTGCCTACCCCCGACACAAACTCGCCGTTGGCCAGGCCGTCGCCAAACCAGCCCTTGTCGCGGTACACTTGCAGCTCGGTGTTCACGTAGTTGCCGTACCACTCGGGGTAGGCCAGCGCCCAGAGCTGGGTTAGGTTCCAGTAGCCACCCCAGATGGCGTCGGTGTTCATCAGCTCGGGGCGGGGGCCGGCGCTGGCGGCCGGCTGGCCCACCTGGCCGCCGTGCTTGGGGTAGGCCCCGTTTACGTCGCTGATGATGCCGCGCCCCAGCAGGCCGTGAAACAGGCCGGTGTAGAACTTGGTCTTGTTCTGCTCATCGGGGCCTTCCACCGCGATTTTACCTAGCTCGCGCTGCCAGGTGGCCTGCGCGGCGGCGCGGGCCTGGTCGAAGCTGAGACTGCGGGCCTCGGCCAATAAATTAGCCTTGGCGTTGGCCACGGAGGTGTAGGACAGGCCAATTTTCAGCTCGATCTTTTCCTGCGCGGCGGTCTGGTAATCCAGAAACAAGCCCGCGCCCTTGCCGGTGGCCGAGTTCTTTTTCGCCTGCACGCCCGCCGCCGAAAACGCGCCCACGCTGGCCGGGGCCTTGCTGATTTCGCCGTAGAAGTACATGTTGACCTTGCCGGCGGGGTCGTAGATTTTCACGTACTTGGGATAGGTGCTCACGAAGCCCTCCACGTGCGTGGCGTCCACCATCCGAATGCTGGCGTCGGTCACTTCACCGCTCTCGCCCTGCTTGTTGCCGATGTCGAGGATGAGGTGAGCGCGGTCGCTCTTGGGGAAGGTGTAGCGGTGAAAGCCCACCCGCTTGGTGGCCGTGAGCTCGGCCGTAATGCCGTAGTCGGCCAGCAGTACCTTGTAGTAGCCGGGCTCGGCCACCTGGTCTTTGCGGTCGAAGCGCGAGCGGTAACCGCTGGCCGGCTGGTCGAGGTCGCCGGGCTGGGTGCGCAGCTCGCCGGTAGTGGGCATGAAGCTCACGCCGCCCACCTGCCACTCGTGGAAATGCACGAAACCCTCGATGGAGTTTTGGCGGGTGTCGTAGCCCACGGCCTCCCAGCCCGAGGCGTTGCCGTAGTGGCCGTTGGTGGAGGGCGCCAGCTTGGCCATGCCGTAGGGCACGGCCGCCGGGGTGTAGAAAAACCACCGGCTGTGCGCCGTGCCGATGTTGGGGTTCACGTACTTGAGTACGCTTTGCGCACTGGCCGGACCGGCCAGCAGCGCGAGGGCCAGCGGTAAGGTGCGGGGTGTTGGTAGTAAGCTCATAATAAATTAATTATTCTGCAACGGCCCGACTGGGGGGCATCGCACGAGGGCAGGGCGCTTGTAGGCCGCCCGCACAAACGCAGCCCGCACGGGTGACCTCACCCCCGGCCCCTCTCCTTGGGGAGAGGGGAGCCGAACGCGAGCATGCGTAAGTAGTTATTTAGCACTCGTCAGGCTCCCCTCTCCCCAAGGAGAGGGGCCGGGGGTGAGGTCCCCCATCAGCAAAAAGCCCGCGCCCGGCCTCACCGACCCGACGCGGGCAGCCTGGGCGCACCCCACCGCGCAGCCCGGCCATTACTGGTGCAACGCCTATTGTAACACCAAGCTCCGGCTTGGTGAGGCGCAAGGGTACGCTCACCAAACGCGACGCCAAGCTGGAGCTTAGCGTTACATCTACAGCAGCTTGCGCGCCTGCAAATCAGCCAGCGTCTCAAACATCATCACGCCGCTCATCTGGGTCGAGCCATCGACGGTGCCGCTGGGCTGGGTCGTCCAGCTGGTGTTGAACAGGTACTGCGGCCGGCGCGTGGCTTTGTTGTAGAGGCTTTCGCCGTTGAACTTGAGGAAGGCCACGTACTGGGCGCGGGCGGCCGCCGACACGGCCGGCTCGGTGGCCAGCTGGGCCAGGTAGCGCACCAAAATGCCCTTGAACAGCCCACCGTCGCCGCCGCCCTCGTCGCGCATGATGCCGCCGGGCGAAAGCTGGCTATCGTTCAGCACGAAGGCGGCGGTGCGGTTGGCATCGTCGAGGTAGCTGCTCTGCTGGGTGGCGCGGTAGAGCTCCAGGCCCGCGCCCAGGTACACGCCCTGGTTGTAGCTGAAGCGCCAGTCGCGGTCGATTTTGCCGTCGCCCTGGCGGTTGATGCCGTCCCACACGGCCCCGGTGCTGGGGTCCACGAGGGTCTTTTTCTGCCAGTCGTAAATTTTCTGCGCCCAGGCCAGGTCATCGGGGTTGCGGTCGAGCTGGTAGAGGCGGGCGGCCAGGATGGCCACCGGCGCGTTGGCGGGCGTGTTCTTGTAGTCGAGCTGATCTTTCTTCCAGGCGATGCCGCCGCCCTGGTTGGTATTCCAGCCGGTTTTGATGTTGGCCCACAGCTGCAAGGCCGTGGCTTTGTACGACTGCTCCTGGGTGATCTGGAAGGCGCGCAGGTTGGCCAGCGCGTGCCACACCATGTCGTCGTAGAAGTTATTGAGGTAGGTGTTACCGTTTTTCTTCTTCGCGCCCTGCTGCAATTGCTGCATGCGGGTCAGGTAGTCGAGCACCTTGGTGCGCTGGTAGCCGTCGAGCAGAATGTCGAGGCCGTGAGCCTGCCACCAATAGTTGAAGTCGGGCTTGCCCGCGTTGTTCTGCAAATAATACTGGTCGGAGGCCCAGAAGGACTGGTTGAGCGTAGCCTGGGCCGAGTCGGCGCGGGCGGCCCAGTTGGCCACCACCGCCGTCGGCTGCGGAATTGGCGGCGTAATGGCGTCATCGACCGGCTCGTGGCAGGCCGTGAGCGAAGCCAGGCCCAGCAGGGCCCCGGCAACAAAGCGGAGGGAAAGCATACGGGTAGCCATAACAGATTGAATACTAAGCGTCCCCCTCCCCTAGCGCACCTTCACCTGGTGGGTGTAGGCGGCGGGCTGCATCATGACGAGGATGTCCACGTTCTTGCGGTCAGCCGCGCCGATGAACTTAAAGGTGTTGTTCCACTGGTCGTCGGCCACCGGCACGAGATAGAAGTAAGCGGCGGCGGTGGTCGCCGTAGCGGGCTGGTTATCCGCATTCGTGCTGCCATACTGGCGCGCCTTCACGGTCCCGGCCATATCCTTCTCCGTGAAAATGAACTTGTAGCGCTCGTCGCGGCCCCAGCTGAACTGGAAGAACTCAATCGGAGTGTTGTCGATTTCCCACAGGCCCTTGCCCACGTAGGGCAGCGTCACGGTCACCTTATTTTGGGCAGCCACCCAGAGGCCGACCGACTGAATCTCGGTGAGCACGGCCGAGCCGTTGTTGAAGTCGAGGGTCAGGCGGTACACGCCCGTGGTCGTGGTGGGGTTGGTGGTGGTAGCGCCTTGCAGCAGCTTGGTGCCACTGACGTAGTAGTTCGTGGGCGTACCGGTGGTGGCGTCCACGATTTTCACGTCGCCGGGCGAGAGCTTGGTGTACAGCTCAAACACGCCCGTCGAGAGGCGGCGGAACGGCAGCGCCTGGCTGAGTGTAGCCCCACCCTCGGTGCCCGAGCCGGAGAGGTAGAGGTTGCCCGGAATAACCGAGAAGCCGGCCGGGCGCTCCACCGTCATCACGCGGGAGGCCGAGGCGGGCAGCACGTTCAGCCCCTTGGAGGCGTTGACCCGCCACTTCAGCTTGCCCTGGCTCTGCGAGGCGATGCCAGCCAGGTTGGCGATTTTATTGAGGTCACCGTGGCTGAGCACCAGCTTGGTGTCGAGGCCGTTGGTGCCCGACACGGTGCTGTACACGGGCTGGGAGAAGTCGCCGCTCTCCTTGTCAAACACCACTTCGTAGAGCACCAGCGTGCCATCGGCGGCGCGGGCCTGGCTCCACTCGAAAGTCACGGCCGCGTTGGAGGGCGGGTCGAGGCGGTAGAAGGTGTTATCGGCGGGCGAGATGTAGTTCGACACCGGCGTAATGGTGTCGTCGAGGGCCTTGTCGTCTTTTTTGCAGCTGGCCAGCAGGCCGACGAGCAGCAGGATGAAAAGCAGCGGGTGGGAAAACTTTTTCATGGAGATAGCGGCGAAGAAGAATGGGAAAAGTGCCCGGCGGGCCTACCAGCCGGGGTTTTGCGTCAGGTTGGGGTTGATGTCGCGCTCGCGCTGGGGCACCGGCCAGAGGTAGTGCTTGGCGGGGTCGAAGGTGCGCTGATCCACGCGCAGGTAGCCGTTGTCCACGCCGGGATCACCGGCCTTGATGCCGTGGGCGTAGCCTTTGAGGACCGTTTCGGCGGTGCGCCAGCGGCGCAGGTCGAAAATGCGCAAGCCCTCCATCGCCAGCTCGGTGCGGCGCTCGCGGCGCACCACGGCTTGCAGGCTGGCTTTATCGCCACCCGGAAAAGCCAGCGCGCCGGGATCGGTGAAGCCGGCGCGGCGGCGCAGCGCCCCGATGGTGCGGTCCCACTCGCCGCTCGTGAGCTGGCCCAGCTCGTTTTTGGCCTCGGCGTGCATGAGCAGCACGTCGGCGTAGCGCACCAAAATGAGGTTCAGGCCCGAGTTGAGGTTGGCGTCGGCGGTGGGGTCGAAGTACTTGGCCGAGTAGTAGCCGGTGGGGCTGGCGTCGGCGCGGTCCACGGAGTTGTCGCCGGTGCCGGGCAGCGTGCGGATGAGGATGCTCGACCCGTCGGGGCGCTGCCAGCGGTAGCCGTCGTACACCAGCGTGGCGGCCAGGCGCGGGTCGCGGCCCACGTAGGGCGTGGCCTCGCTGTAGCCCGAGCCGCTTTCGCCGATGGCCTTGCCGTTGGCCATGAGGTAACTATCGACCAGCTCCTGGGTGGGCGCGATGGCGCAGATGAGCTTGCCCTCGGTGCGCGGAATGAAAAACCGCTGCTCGGAATAGGTGCGCGAGGGAAACAGGTACTGCAAGTCGAGCATCACCTCGCTGTTGCCCTCGTTGCCGGGCGCGAACACGCCGGCGTAGGTACCAAACAAGCTGTAGGTACCCGCCTGGCCGCCAATCAGTTGCTCGGTCACGGCCGTGACGTCGGCCCAGCGGCCCTCGTAGAGCAGCACCCGCGCCTTCACGGCCAGCGCCGCGCCCTTGGTGAAGCGGCCGCGGTCCTCGGCGGCGTAGGCGGTGTTGAGGGGCAGCGCCCCGGCGGCGGCATCCAGCTCCTTGAGCACGAAGTCGAGCACCTGGGCGCGGGGCGTGCGCGCCACGCCGGCGGCATCCGCCACGTTGATTTCCTCGGTGATCAGCGGCACGTCGCCGTACCAGGTCAGGAGCTGAAAGTATTGGTAGGCGCGCAGGGCGCGGGCCTCGGCGATGTAGCGGGCCTTGAGGCCGGCGTCGAGGTTACCAATCTTGTCGATGTTGGCCAGCAGCTGGTTGCACTTGCGAATGCCGCTGTAGTGGTAGCCCCACTCGTTGGTGACGCGCGCCTGATTGGTGCCGTAGGCGCCCTCGGCGATGTTGCGCGAGTTGGAGCCGTTGACGTCGCTCTTGTTGTAGGCGTTGTCGGAGAGCGTTTCGTTGAAGAAGAAATACTCGGAGTTGTAGAGGTTTTCGTAAGCGGTGGTCAGCACGTTGGCCGCGTCGGAGGGCTGCTGCCAGAAGGTGGCGTCGGTGGGGCGGTCGGTGGGCGGCAGGTCGAGCTTCTGGCAGGCCGAGAAGCCGAAGCCCAGCCCGAGCCCCAGCAGGAGCGAGTGGCGGAGGTTGCGGTTCATCTGAAGGGAAGGGTGGGATAGCGAGATTAGAGAGAGATGTCGACGCCCAGCGTCACCACGCGCACGGCCGGGTACACGCGGCCGCTGCTGCCCGAGCCCCCGCCGAAGCCCACGCTTTCGCTGAACTCCGAGATTTCGGGGTCAAAGCCGATTTTCTTCAGGTGGCTGATGGTGAACAAGTCCTGCCCCGAGGCGAAGATGCGCAGCCGCTGGATGTAGGCGCGCTTGGTGAGCGTGGCGGGCAGGGTGTAGCCCAGCTGCACGTTTTTGAGGCGGGCGTAGGCCCCGTTGCGCAGCCAGTAGTCGGAGCCCTGGTTGTTGTTGGTCGAGGCCGTGCCGATGGTGAGGCGGGGGTAGCTGGCGTCGGGGTTGGTGGGCGTCCAGCGGTCGAGGTGCTGCTCGTACACGTTTTCCCAGTTGTTGTGGAACGCCTCCACGCCCTCGCCCCGGATGTAGAGGCTGCGCTTACCCACGCCCTGCACGAATATCAGCAAATCAACGCCCTTGTAGTCGGCCGCGTAGGTCGCCCCGAAGGTGTAGCGCGGAAACGGGTTGCCCAAGATAAAGCGGTCGTCCTGGTTGATGACGCCGTCGCCGTTGCGGTCTACGTAGCGGATGTCGCCGGGGCGCACCGTGCCGGGCGCCACGAACGAGGGCTTGGGGCCGGCGGCGATTTCCTCCATCGTCTGGTAGAGGCCGGCGGTGCGGTAGCCGAAGTACGAGTTGATGGGCCAGCCCTCGCGGATGATGTTGGTGGCGTCGCCGCCCCGGATGGTTTCCACGCCCTTGGTATCGAGCACGGTGTTGCGGGTGTCGGCCAGGTTCAAACTCAGGCTCTGGTTGAAGCCGCGCTCGGTGCGCATGCGGTAAGTGGCCGAGACTTCCCAACCCCGGTTGCGCACCTTGGCCGCGTTCTGGGTGGGCGCGCCGGCCCCGAACACGCCGGCCACCGGCAGGTCGATGAGGATGTTGCTGGTGCGCTTATCGAAGTAGTCGGCGCTGAACGACAAGGCATTCTGGAAGAAAGCCAGGTCGATCCCCACGTTGCCCATCGTGGCCGTTTCCCAGGTAATGCCCGCGTTGGAGGTGCTGAAGTACGAGCCCGACACCGGCACGCCGCCGAACGAGTACGTACCCGGCGCGAGGCTCACAGTGCTGAGGTAGCGGTAGAGGCCGATGTTCTGGTTGCCGAGCTGCCCCAGCGAGGCGCGTACCTTGAGGTCGCTGAGCGTAGACTTCAGGAAATCCAGAAAATTCTCTTCGAGCGGCCGCCAGCCCACCGAGCCCGAGGGGAAGAAGCCCCAGCGGCGGTCGGCGGCGAAGCGCGACGAGCCGTCGTAGCGGAAACTACCCTCGATCAAGTACTTACCGGCAAAACTGTAGTTCAGGCGCCCAAATACCGAGTTGAGCGCCCACTGCTCCTGGTTGCCGTAGGTGCCGTTGGCGTGGTAGCCGCCGCTGGGGTCGCTGATGCCGGCGTAGGTGGTGCCGTTGTTGATGACGCCGAACTGGTTGCCGGGAATGTTGATGACGTGAATGCCCCGGCGGTCGTCGGTGTAGTGCTCGGTGGAGTAGCCCACGAGCGCCTGCACGCTGTGCTTGTCGGCAAAGGTGCGGTCGTAGTTGAGGGTGGTTTGGTAGTTGGTGAGCAGGGTGCGCTGGTTGCGGTTCTGCACCGAGTTGTTGCCGTCGCCGCCGGCCGTGGGCGAGCCGTCGAGCGTCACGTACTGGAGGCTGCGCTGAAACTCGTCGTTCTGGTAGTTCCACAGGTCGCCGCCCACCAGGCCGCGCAGCCGCAGCCCCTTGATTATCTCAAACTCGGCGTTGAGGTTGGCGAAGCCGTTGTCGTTGGAATTGGTGCGCAGGCCGCCGTTGAGCAGGCGGTTGACCGAGTTATCGCTGGCCGTGGCGGGGGTCACGTAGTTACCCTGCTCGTCCTGCACCGGGTAGATAACCGGGATGCGGGCCGCGTCGCTGATAATCCATTGGGTATCAAAAGTGTGCTCGCGGGTACCCACGTGGGCGTAGGAGAAAATGGCCCCGAGCTTGAGCCGGTCGGTTACCTGGGTCGTGAGGTTGAGGCGGGCGTTGAGGCGCTTGAAGCCGTAGTTGTCGCCGTAAAACAGGCTGTTCTGGTCCACGTAGCCCAGCGAGAGCAGGTAGCGGGTTTTGCCCGAGCTGCCGCTCACGCTCAGGTTGTGATTTTGCTGGAACGCCTGCTTTTTGAGTACCTGGTTGAGCTGCCAGTCGTAGTCGCCGTGGGCGGCGAAGTCGCGGATCTGCTGGGGCGTAAACTGCGGGGCCTGCCCCGAGTTGACGAGCGCCTCGTTTTTCAGCTCCATGAACTGCACGCCCGTCACGGGCTTGCGCTGAAAATTCGGAGCCTGGTAGCCCAGCACCGTGTTGTAGCTGATGACCGGCTTCTGGTTGAGCGCGCCCTGCTTGGTGGTCACGAGCAGTACGCCGTTGGCCGCCCGCGAACCGTAGATGGCGGCCGAGGCGGCATCCTTGAGCACCGTAATGCTCTCGATATCATTCGGATTGAGCGCGTTGAGCGAGCCCGCGATGCCGTCCACGATAATCAGCGGCGAGGCATTGCCCAGCGTGCCCACGCCCCGGATGTTGATGTTGAGGCCCGCGCCCGGCTCGGCGCTGTTCTGCTGGATGGTGAGGTTGGGCGAGGCGCCTTGCAGGGCCTGGGCCACGTTGGTCACGGGGCGGTTTTCGAGCGTGGCCCCGTTCACGGTGTTGAGGGCGCCCGTCACGTTGGCGCGCTGCTGGGTGCCGTAGCCCACCACTACCACGTCGTTCAGGGCCTGGGCCTCGTCGGCGAGCGTCACGGCCAGGCTAGTGGTGGCCCCGGTCACCGGCACTTCCTGCCGCACGTAGCCGATGTAGGAAAATACGAGCGTGGCCCCGGCCGGCACTTGCAGGCTGAACTTACCGTCGGGGTCGGTGGTGGTGCCCTGGGTGGTACCCTTCACCACGACGGTCACGCCGGGCAGGCCCGCGCCCTTGGCATCGACGACGCGGCCGGCCACGGGCACGTCGGCCAGCACCGCCGCCCCGGCCGAGGCCAGCAGCGAGGGCACCACCGGCGGCACTTCCACCTGCGACACCGGCACCGGGCTGGGCGCGGGCTTGGGCACGATGACGTACAGCCCCTCGCGCAGGCGCTCCAGTTGCAAGCCGCTCTGCCGGGTGAGGTAGCGCAGCGCCTCGGGCAGGGATTTGAAGGCCGGGTGGTCCTTGGCCAGGTAGCGGCCGGCTACTAGCTGGTTGCGGTACAGAAAATTAACCTTGTAGGTAGCCTGCAACTCCTGCAAGAAAGCTTCCAGGGGCACCTGGGCGGCGGCGGGGCGGCCGGGAGCCGCGGGCAGGCGGGGGCTCTGCACGGCCAGGGCCAAGGCCCCCTGGGCCTGGCTGGCGCTGGGAACGGCCCCCAGCAGCAGCGCCATGCGCACGTAGCGGGTAAAGTTTGCCATGTAACGGGTGGGAAAAAAGGAATAAGTAGAAGAGCGGAAGGAAGGGCGGTAGCCCGGGTTACCGGGCCAGCGGCTGCAAGCGCACCACGTTGCCGCGGCGGGTAGCCTCGATGCCCAGCGACTTGGCCAGGGCGGGTAGCAGCAGGGTAGAATCGTTGGCGGGCAGCACGCCGGTGAGCGTCTGGCCCAGCAGAGCCGGGTCGGTGGCGATGACCTCCCAGCCGTAGGCGTCGCGCAGCAGCTGGGCGAGCTCGCGCACCGAGGTTTGCTGCAAGCGCAGCTGGCCCTGGGTCCAGGCCGAGTACAGGGCCGGCTGCACGTGCCGCCGGGCCAGGGCCGGCGCGGCGGCGGTGGTTTCGACGAGGTCGCCGGGCTGCATGAGCACGTTTTCGGTGGTAAACCAGGCGCGGCGGGCCACGGCCACCTTGCCCGAGCTGAGCACCACTTTGGTACTGGCTGGCTGACTATTAACGTTAAACTGGGTGCCCAGCACGACGATGTCGAGCCCGCCCGCGTGCACCACAAACTTGGCGCTGGCCGGGGCGGTGGCCACGTCGCGCACGGCCGCCGGGGCGAGGTGCGTGACGCGGAAGTACGCCTCACCCGTCAGCCACACCTCGCGGGGCGCGGCGGCCGGCCACCGGCGGGCCGTGGTGAGCGTGGCGTTGCCGTTGAGCACCACCACCGAGCCATCGGGCAGGGTGAGGGTGCGCGGCTGCTGCGGGCCAGCCACGTAGCGCGTGGTGGGGCCGGTACCGGCCGGCCACTGCCACCACGCCGCGGCGGCCAGCAAAGCCAGCGCCCCCGCGCCGGCCAGCCGCCGGGTGCGCCGCTGCCAGCGCAGCCAGGGCCGCGGCTCCTCGTACCCCAGCGCCTGCCGCAGCCGCAGCAGCTCCTGCTGCTTGAGCTCGGCCGGCACCGGGAACAGCTGGCGCGGGCCGAGGCCCTGCACGAGGGCGTGGGCCTGGTCGGCCGCGAGCTGCTGGGCCGGGTGCTGGGTTAGCCAGGCCTGCCAGAACTGCCCCGCCGCCGAGCCGGCATCGGCCACGTAGGCCTGAAACGACTCGTCCGCCACGAAATCATTCACCGAGTACTGCGTAAAATCCATAGGCGGGCAAGCGAGAAGTAACCTGATTTTTCCTGACCACGAACGAGGGCGGGTTTTGTACTCTATCGGGCGGAGAAATTTTTGAAAATAATTTTTAACGTTCTTGCAAACAGATACTTAATCTTAAGCCCAGCCCCTATTTCCGCCTGTCATTGCGAGCGCAGCGAAACAATCACCCCTGAACTTTTACCAGCCAGCCAAGGCAGACCGCCCCCCTGTCCTTGCGAGCGTAGCGAAGCAATCACACCCGAGCGGCCCGTCCTGATGCGATTGCTTCGCTGCGCTCGCAATGACAGGGGAAAGTTGCGGGCGTGTTGGGTGCCAAGTATCTCTGATTGCCTTTCACAAAACACTTGTTGATGTCGATTGCGCGGGGCTGTACCCCCACCATCGTAACAACTTAATTTTCAGCATAATAACTTCGACAGCAGCTCGTATAACACGAGCAGCAGCGAGTGCGGCAGCACCTGGCGCAGCCGCTTGATGGCTTGGTGTACCAGGTTGCGCACCGACTGCGGGTTGAGGTCCATAATCGTGGCGATGCGGTCGTAGGCGAAGCCGTCGAAAAACTTGAGGTACAAGGCTTCGCGGTGGCGGTTGCTGAGCTGCTGGAGGGCGGCCAGCAGCTGGGCTTGCTGCTCGGCGGTGAGCTGCTGGGCAATTAGAAATTCCTCGGGGGAGGGCTGCACGGGAGCGTCGCCGAGGTAGCCGCTTTGCAGCGCCGAGCGGCGCTTCTGAGCGCGGGCCTCGTCGGTGATGTGGTAGCGCAGCGCGGTGAAGAGATAGGGCCGGATTTCCGCAATGGTCCCCAGCGCCTGGCGGCGCTGCCAGAGGCGCTGAAACAGGTTCTGGATGCAGTCTTTCACCACTTCCTCGTCGCCAGTGAGGCGCACCCCGTAGCGGTAGAGCTCGTCGTAGTGCGCCAGAAAAATGCGCTCGAATGCCTGCCTGCTGCCCGCCAGAAATTCATTCCACTGCGAAGCATCGAGCAATTGCATACTAGTTAGGTAGTTAGAAGGCCCCCGCCGCTGCCGGGCGGGCAAGCTCGGCAGTGCTTAATCGTATTAGCATCTAAGTCAGCCGAACGGGCGGCGGGCACCTCTCCCCTACTGCCAACCACGCTCAATCTCCTCCAGGGTCCGGCCCTTGGTTTCGGGCACGGCCCGCCACACAAAGCCGAAGGTGAAGGCCGAAAGTAGCGCGTAGAGCCCAAATGCGCCCGCCAGGCCCGCCGTTTTCACTAACGACAAAAAGGTGAACGAAATAGCGGTGCAGGCCGCCCACAGCGCCACCGTGGCCAGGGCCGCCGCCCGGCCGCGCACGGCGTTGGGAAAAATCTCGGCAATCACCACCCACACGCCCGGCCCCAGCCCCACCGCGAAGCAGGCCACGTACAGCATGATGAGCCCCAGCAGCCACGGCCCGGGCGCGTGCAGCTGCAAGGCCAGCACCAGCGCCCCCAGTGCCAGCGCCATGCCGCCCGAGGCCACGAGCAGCAGCGGCTTGCGCCCCACCCGGTCGATGACGAACAGCGCCACGATGGTGCCCGCGAAGTTGATGCCCCCGATCAGGGCGTTGGCCCCGATGGCCGAGGCGGCGCTCTGCCCGCTGTGCTCGGTAAGAATGAGGGAGCCGTAGTAGAGAATGGTATTGATGCCGGTAACCTGCTGCAACACGGCCAGCACCACCGCAATGCGCAGCGGCCGGCGCAGGCGCGGCTGGCCCAGGCTGGCCCCCGCCGCCTGCTCGTCGGCCAGCGACGCCTGGATGTCGGCGGCCTCGGCGGCGGCAATGGCCGGGCCGTTGAGGCGGGTGAGCGTGCCCAGGGCTTCGGCCGCGCGGCCCCGGCCCAGTAGCCAGCGCGGGCTTTCGGGCACCAGCAACAGGGTGAGCATAAACAGCAGCGAGGGCACGGCGGCGGCGGCAAACATCCAGCGCCACGCCCCCAGCCCCAGCCCGGCCAGGTAGTAGCTGGCCACGTAGGCCAGCAAAATCCCCGTCACGATGGCCAACTGGTTGAGCGTCACTAGCTGCCCGCGAATGCGGGCCGGGGCAATCTCGGCGATGTAGAGCGGTACCAGCAGCGAGGCTACTCCAATGGCCAGCCCGCCCGCAAACCGCGCCGCCACAAACTCGGCCAGCGTGCGCGGCACCGCCGCCGCCAGCGCCGACGCCGTAAACAGCGCCGCCGCCCCGAATAGCAACCGCCGCCGCCCGTAGCGGTCGGTAAGCCAGCCGGCGAGGGCCGCCCCCGCCACCGCCCCAAACAGGATGCTGCTGGCCGCCAGCTCGGTTTGCCCGTCGCTCAGACCGAAGTCCTTTTTCAGGAAGACCAACGCCCCGTTGATAATGGCCGTGTCGAAGCCGAAAAGCAATCCGCCCAATGCCGCGACGGCCGCAATCAGGTACACGTAGCCGGGGCCGGCGGGGGGCGGGGCGGCAGCCACTGGGGCCAGGGGCCGGGCGGGGGCAGTTTGGGAGGGCATGGGGTGGGTGGAAAAGGAAGACTGGAGGGAAGGATTTTATAGCAGTTTGCCTGCCCCGGTGTAACACCAAGCTCCAGCTTGGTGAGGCGTCCGGACGCGCTCGCCGAGCAATTCACCAAGCTGGAGCTTGGTGTTACACTAAAAATTTAATCATTACACCGTTATAACCTCGATACCCAGCGCCCGGAAAGGCGCTATCTGCGCCTCCGTAGCCCCCGTATCGGTAATGAGCTGATGCACCTCGGCGGTGGGGCAGATGAGCGAGGTGGCTACCGTGCCGAGCTTGGTGTGGTCGGCTACCACGATGCGGCGCTTGGCCTGGCGCAGCATCACCTGGATGATGGCGGCTTCTTCGGGGTGCAGGGAGGTAAGCCCCCGCTGGGCGTCGATGCCGTTGACGCCAATGAAGACCTTATCGACGAAGAACTGACTGAGCGCCTGGGCCGTGGCCGGCCCCACCAGCGAAAACCAGCCGCCGGTGAGAAAGCCGCCGGTGACGAACACCCGCACGTCGCGGCGGTGGCTGAGTTCCATCGCCACGTTCACGGTGTTGGTGACCACCGTCACGTTGGCCCCAGGCCGCAGGCTGCGCGTGACCTGCGTGGTGGTGGTACCCGCCGTGAGCGAGATAATCTCGCCCGGCGCGATGAGCGCGGCGGCGGCCAGCCCGATGCGACGCTTCTCGGCCAGGTTGCGGTCTATCTGCTCGTGAAAGCTGGAATCGTAGCGGAAGGGCTCGTAGAGCAGGGGCTCACGGGGCACCGCGCCGCCGTGGGTGCGCCGCAGCCGGCCGCGCTGCTCCAGCTCCACGAGGTCGCGCCGCACGGTGGCCACCGACACGCCGAATTGCGCCGCCAGCTCATCGACGGTCACGGTACCGGCGTGCAGCAGCTTTTCCATGATGGCCTGGGCGCGGACCGCGGCGGCGTTGTCGGGAAGTAGGATATCAGACATAGAGAAATTTTCGAGTTGCGCACTTCTTCTGATTGAATTAAAAATCAAAAATGATAAATTAAAAATTTGCAGATCAGTTGCTTGTTCATTTTTAATTTATCAATTTTTAATTTCATTGAAAAAGTTGGAAACCGCTGGTAAGAAGTGGTTGTTGCGAGCGGTTGTCGCGGCAAAGTTGGCGGCCTGTTCTTTACCTGGCTAGGCTCGGGGCGGCCACCGCCGGCTAGGCCCGGGTCCGCACGTAGGCTTTCAGGGTGGCGCACTCGGTGCCGAGGGCCGGGCCGTGGGGCCGGATGGTGTAGGCCCCCACCGCCGCCGGCACGATGAACGTTTCGGCGTAATGCACCACGAAGGGCTCGAAGGCGCCGCCGGGGCTTTCGACCACCGCCTCGGCCCCCTGCACCAGGTTGAGGACCTGCACGCCGCCGTGGGTGTGGTGCGGCACCGGGCCGGTAAACCAGTGCCGGCGCGTTTCGATAAACTCGCGCTCGTGCAGACCGGTACGCTCCTCGCGCCAGTCGGGGCCGCTGGCCACGTCCGTTACTTGGTTGACCAGGTTTTGGGCGACCCAGGCCGTGGTGCGGTCGGGCTGGATGTTGGCCGCACCGTGGGCCAGGTGAATGGGCCGGGGCCGGCCGTCGAGCCCCAGCCGCTGCCAGTCCCAGAGCTTGAAGGTGAAGATGTAGGGCGTCGCCGAAATCTCCAATACCATGCTGCCCGCCCCCGAGCAGTGCACGGTGCCCGCCGGAATCAGGAAGTGGTCGTGCGGGCGGGCCGGCAGCTCGTTGACGTACGCGGCGGCCGGGAAAGGAGCCGCCGGGTCGTCCTGGGCGCGTTCTAAGTCGGTCAGCATCTCTTGACAGTCAACCCCTTCCTTCAGCCCCAGGTACACCACCGCGCCCGGCTCAGCATCGAGCAGGTAGTAGCTTTCGTCCTGGGTGTAGGTGAGGCCAAATTGGTCTTGCGCGTACTCGGTGAGCGGGTGCACTTGCAGCGAGAGGTTGCCGCCGCCCATCGTGTCGAGCAGGTCGAAGCGAATGGGAAACTCGGTGCCGAAGCGGGCGTGCACGGCCTCGCCCAGCAGCTCGCGGGGGTGCAGCAGCACGAGGTCGAGGCTGGGGATTTCGACCTGCGCCATTCCGTAACCCAGCCGCAGCGAGTTTTCCTCGGGTACGCAGTCGAAGCACCAGGCGTAGTTGGCCGGGCCGGCGGGCAGGCCGCACACGGCCCGCATCCACTGCCCGCCCCAGGGGCCGGGGTCGAAAAACGGCACCACCCGGAACGGCCGCCGCACCGTAGCCGCCAGCCCGGCCCGCAGGGCGGCCCCGGCGAGCAGCTTGGGCGCGGCGGGGTCGTTGGTATCGAGCAGAAAATCCGCCTGGGGCAGCACCTGCTTCTTCAGCCGGTCGGCCGCCCGCCAATCCACGAAAAAGGCCCGCTTGTACTTGAGGCTGGCTTTTTCGGAAAAATTAGTGGTGCCCAGGTTGGCAATCTCGCCGCGCCGCTGCCGCTGCTGAATTTCCCAGCGGGCCAGGTCGGCGTAAACCAGCACCGTGGGGGCCGGGCACACCAGCGTGGCCCCGGTGCCCAGCACCAGCACCAGTTGGCCGGTGGCGGCGGCCAGCGCGGCCTGCGCCGGTTGCAGCCGCTGGGGGTCGAGGAAATCGGATACCGTCAGGCCGTTGAGCCGGCCGAAGACGGGATCGTCGGTGAGTGGGCCGGCCACCAGCCGGTCGATTTCGGCGGCGGGGTAGTATAGGTCGTCGGCCACCAGCACCAGCGCCGGTCGCAGGGCCGCTACCAGCTCGCGTTGCAGCTGCGCGAGGTCGGTGCCGGGGTAGCACTCAACCGCCAGCACCAGCGGCGGGCCAGCCGCCGGCGGGGTCGGGAGCGCCGCTTGCAGCCGGGCGGCAATGGCGACCCAGCCGGTCTGGCAAGCATCGGCCTCGGCCGCGACCGGCACGAAGGGCAACTTGTCGTAGTTGGAGGCGCGCATAAAAAAAAGGTCTTGTGGAAAAGGATGAGGTAACACCAAGCTCCAGCTTGGTGCTACGGTAGGACGCGCCCGTTGAGCGCCTCACCAAGCCGGAGCTTGGTGTTACATGAGCAGCTTACTCAATGCCCGCTGCTTGTCGTCGCCGCAAATATTGATAGCAAAAATGATTGTTTTAACCTTAAACGCGCAAAATAATTTTTATTTTTCTCAAAACAACCCTTTACTTTGCCAGCAGCTTCGTGTAGCAGCCGAGAGTAGTTAGCAAGAGTAAGCGCCGCCGACCCCGGCATTTTCCCATCCCCACCCATGATTCTGATCGCCGACGGCGGCTCGACCAAGACCACCTGGTGCCTGATCGATGCCCATTCAGCCCGCTCGTTTTTTTCCACGGAGGGCTACAATCCGGAGTTTATCGATACGGCGGGCATCATCGCCTCGCTGCGGCAGCACCTGCCCGCTAGCCTGGATACCGACGCCGTTGCGGAGGTGTATTACTACGGGGCCAGCGTAGTGTCGCCGGCGCAGGTGGCCACCGTGGCCGAGGCCATGCGGGCGGTGTTCGGGCAGGCCCGCGTGGTGGTGGGCCACGACTTATTGGCGGCGGCGCGGGCGCTGCTGGGCCGGCAGCCGGGATTCGCGGCCATCCTGGGCACGGGCACCAACTCGTGCGTGTACGACGGGCAGCAAATCACCCAGAACGTGGACTCGCTGGGGTACTTCCTGGGCGATGAGGGCAGCGGGGCCTTTATCGGCAAGGCGCTGCTGCGCGACTACCTGCGCGGCGACATGCCGGCCGATTTGCGGGCGGCCTTTCACGCCACCCACGGCCTGGAGCGCGACGCCATCCTAGACCATCTCTACAACCGTCCCTTTCCCAACCGCTTCATTGCCAGCTTCGCCCGGTTTGCCTACGACCACGCGGCGGCGGATTACTGCCGGGCGCTGGTGGCCGAGGCGTTCGATTTGTTTTTCCGCAACATCATTAAAAAATACCCCGATTACCGCGCCTACCCCTTCAACTGCGTGGGGTCGGTGGGGTATCATTTTCGCGACGCGCTGGGCCGGGCCGCCGCCGCGCACGGCATGGCCGTCGGCAAAATCATCCGCTCGCCCATCGACGACCTGGTTTCCTATCATTTGGCCGAGCGCTAGCCGGCCCGCCTTTCCAACCGCGCTCCTTTTCCACTTTTTACCGCCCTCCCCTGCCGATGCGCTTTTCCACCATTTGCCGCGGGAGGCCGCGGCTGGGCCTGCTCGCGGGCTTGCTGCTCACGGCCTCGGCCGCCCTGGGCCAAAACCGGTACCAGGTGGCCGGCGAGGCCATTCTGGACAAGCTCAACACCAAGTTCTACAACGCCAGCAAGCAACTCTACGTGGAGCAGATTGATGGCAATGAGAACGTTATCGTGGAGCGCGGCGGGGCGAGCTACGTGTGGCCGGCCTCGCACATGCTGCGGGCGCTGCGCTACGGGGCGCTCGTCAACCCGGCCAAGTATACGGCCCGGCTCAAGTCCTACGCCTACGCCCTCGACCAGTACCAGCAAAACGGCAAGTATGCCTCCGACATCGTGCCCGGGGCCGACCCGCTCTACGACGACAACGCCATCGTGGGGCTGGCCCTGCTCGATGCCTACCAGCAAGTGCTGCCCGCCGAAAACGGTCTCTACGAGCGCTCGCTCATCGGCCTCACTTACTGCCTCCGGGCCCGCGATGCCAACTGGGGCGTGCCGCAGAAGGAAGCCGAGCTGGGCTGGGGAAAATTCTATTCGCAGGCTACCATTTTGCCAGCCTTGCAGTGCGCCCAGCTGGCCAAGGACAGCCCCGACCCTACTTACCTAACTACTGCGAAGCGCTACTACGAGCTCATCAACGACCCCGCCCGGCGGCTGCGCGACGCCGGCACCAACCTCCTCAACCAGTATTCCTTCTTCAGCAACGGTAGCTGGAGCCTGACCGGCCACGGCGAAAACGGGGCCGGCTACCGGGCCTACCAAACCACGCCCAACGTGCAGCTGGCGCTGCGGCTCTACCAGCGCACCGGCGATAGTCGCTACCTCGACGACGCCACCCTGCTGGCCAACGCCTGCCTGCGGCAGTGGTACACGCCCGGCAGGGGCGTGCGCGAGATTTCCTTCTGGGGCGGCAGCGATATGGTCGAGATGCTGGTTGATTTCTACGAGGTTGACCACAATGCGCAGTGGCTCAGCGCCGCCCGCGACATCGTGGACTACCTCATCGACTACGGCCGCGACCAGCTGGGCTACTATCCCGGCTCGTACAGCGACGCCGACGGCACCTGGAACCTCGACCGCCGCTACCTCTTCCCGGCCTCGGTGCAGCTGATGGGACAGGCCTGCGCGGCGGCGGCCATTTTGCGGGTGGCGGCGGTGATGCCGGCTACCCCGCTCGCCGCCGCTGGCCCGGCCGCCTCCCGGGCGGCCGACTTATTCCCCAATCCGGTCCGGCAC
The DNA here is from genome assembly GCA_913776615.1 of uncultured Hymenobacter sp. GTDB lineage: Bacteria > Bacteroidota > Bacteroidia > Cytophagales > Hymenobacteraceae > Hymenobacter. The sequence continues at coordinate 101,329 of CAJYPK010000024.1, read as the reverse complement.
CGCCTGACGCTGCCCGCCGACCCCCAGCGAGCCCCGGGCCGCATCACGGTGGTGAACTCCCTGGGGCAAACGGTGCTGACTACCAACCTCCCCGCCGCGACGCTCGACGTGTCGGCGCTGGCCCCCGGCGTGTACACCGTGTCCTGGCAGGAGGGCGGGCAGTGGCTCACCAAGCGCTTCATTAAGCAGTAAGTAGCGCGGACTCTGCGAGTCCGCGTTGCAGCCGCGCCGATTGGCACGCAAACGCAAGCGATGCGGGCCGACTCCAATTTCACATCCGCGTTGCCTTCGCGCCGATTGCAATGCGGACTCGCAGAGTCCGCGCTACTGCCGGGCCACGCACAAACTTCCTTGCTAAAACCTTTTATCAATTATAATGCAGTCTATCAGCCCGTCCTCCCGCTCCCTATTCGCGCTACTGGCGCTCAGCGCCTTCGCCTGCACCAAGATGGTGCCTTCGACGAAACCGGGCCAGGCCAGCCAACCCGGCGGCCCGGGCCAGTACGTGAACCCGCTCATCGGCACGGCGGCCTTTACCGACCCCAAGCTGGTGGGCTACGTGGCCCCGCCCGGCTGGCACGGCGTATGGGCCGGGCTGGCTTTTCCGGGCAGCTCTTTGCCCAACGCGATGGTGCAGCTCAGCCCCGTCACCGAGTTTAATACCGGCTCGGGCTATCAGTACGAAGACTCGGTTATTCAGGCCTTTACCCACACCAACAAGGGCCACTGGAACCTCTGCCACCTGCCCGTACTGCCCGTAACGGGCGCGGCCCCGGCCGGCGGCGGCTACGCCTCGCGCTTCTCGCACGCTACCGAAACGGCCGCCCCCGGCTACTACGGCGTGACGCTCCAAGACTACAACGTGCGCGTGCGCCTGACCTCGACCCTGCGCTGCGGGCTGCACCAGTATTACTACCCCCGGGCGCAGGACCGCCAAATCGTCTTTAAGCTGGGCCGCTCGAACGAGCACGTCAACGACTGGACCATCGAAAAGGTGGGTAGTAAGGCCGTGCAGGGCTTCCAGAAAACCGGTGAGCAAACCGCCTATTTCTACGCCGAGCTCAGCGCCGACATTCAGGATATTACCCTTCAGAATAAAGGCACCAAGGAGGGTCTGGCCGTGCTGCGCCTGGCCGACGGCAACCGCCAGCCCGTGGAGCTGCGCCTGGGCCTCTCCTTCGTGAGCACCGAAAACGCCCGCCAGAACCTGGCCCAGGAGCTGGGCCGCCGCTCTTTCGAGGACGTGCGCCAGGCCGCCGCCGCCACCTGGAACCAGCTGCTGAACCGCGTGACCGTGAAAGGCGGCACCGCCCAGCAGCAAACCATGTTCTACACCTGCCTCTACCGCTCGTTTCTGTGGCCCGCCCTGCGCAGCGACGCCAACGGCGAGTACCGCGACGTGAAGGGCCAGGTGGTCAAGGCTGATTTTCAATATTACACCCTACCCTCGCTCTGGGATACCTACCGCAACAAGGACGTGCTGATGAGTATGCTCGCGCCCGACGTAACGGCCGACATCATCAAGTCGATGCAGGATATGGGGGACAAGACGGGCTTCATCCCGACCTTTTTTCACGGCGACCACGCGGCCTCGTTCGTGGCCGGGGCCTACCAGCGCGGCGTCACCAATTTCGACGTGCAGGACGTGTATCGCCTGCTGCTGCGCAACGCCAACGTGGAAGGCGGCACCCGGCCCCACATCAAGGAGTACATTCAGAAGGGCTACATCGCCACCACCGAGGTGGCTGCCCCCCACGTGGAAACCCCCGGTACCGCCGGTGTTTCCAAAACCCTGGAATATGCCTTCGATGACTACGCCGTGGCCCAGCTGGCCCGGGCGCTGCACGATACCGCGCAGTATCGCGTGCTCATGGCCCGCTCCAAAAATTACCGCAACGTCTTCGACCCCGGCACCAAATTTATGCGCGGGCGGCAGGCCAACGGCCAGTGGGTGAAGAACTTCAACCCGCAGTACCCCTACTACGAGTACATGTACCGCGAGGCCAACGCCTGGCAGGTTTCGTTCTTCGCGCCCCACGATATGCCGGGGCTGGTTGATTTGTACGGCGGCCCGCGCCCCTTCGAGGCCAAGCTCGACTCGCTGTTTACCGTGCCCTGGAATCCGAATTACATCGCCCGCAACGTATCGGGCTTCATCGGCCAGTACTGCCACGGCAATCAGCCCGACCACGAAACCCCGTTTTCCTACTACTTCGTGGGCAAGCCTGAAAAGTCGCAGCAGCGGCTCGACGAGATCATGGCCAAGTTCTACAACACCGGCGAGAAGGGCCTCGCCTTCTCGGGCATGGACGACGCGGGCGAGATGTCGGCCTGGTACGTCTTCAGCGCCACCGGCCTCTACCCGCTCTCGGCCGCCGACGCCCGCTACATCGTCACGCTCCCCGTCTTCGACGAAGTCCGCTGGACCATGCCCAATGGCAAAGTACTGACGGTGAAAAAATCCGGCCCCAGCCGCCAGCTGAGCACCATCCGCGTCAATGGCAAAACGAGTCCCGGCTACTTCGTATCGCACCAGCTACTGACCACTGGCGGCCAGCTGGAAGTAGTGGCGAAGTAAGTGTAGGGTAAGCTTTAGCTTGCCCGGCGTCCGGGTGGTCGTTGCCCGCGCAAACGCACTGGCGCGAGTTTAGGCGCAGCCGTAACTCGTGCCGGGCTATGACGTGGAGGCTGCGCCTCCACTGCCGCGAAGCGGCAAACTCGCGTCCGGGTATTCTGAAATTTTATAAATGAGTGACGAACAAGCGTAAGCTTGCCGCGTTGCGGCAGTGGAGGCGCAGCCTCCACATCATGGCCGGGCACGAGTTACGGCTGCGCCTAAACTCGCGCCAGTGCGTTTGCATGGGCAGCGACCACCCAGACGCCGGGCAAGCTAAAGCTTACCCTACACTCACTTCGCCCCGTAGCGGCTCATTATCAGCCGCGGGGACTGGCCCGCCCGCAGCGTCACCTTAAACAGCAAGTCGTACTGCTCGTCCCGAATCTCGGCGGGCAGCGGCCCCACGCCCATCGCCGTGAGCAGCGGCAGCAGGGTGTTGGAATGCCCCACCACGACCACCGTTTTGCCGGGAAACTCCTTACCCAGCCGGGCGGCCAGGGCGGCTTGCTCCTTGGTGCTGTACACCTGCGGCGTGAGGCCGGTGGCCTGGGCAAGCGGGGCCAGCGTGGCGCGGGTGCGGCGCGTATCGGTGGTGAACAGCGCGACCGGGTGGTGGCTCGCCAGGCGCTTGGCCAGCGCCTGGGCGCGGGCCTCACCGACCACAGTAAGGGGCGGGTCGGCGAGACCGGGCGTGAGGTCTTTTTCACCGTGGCGCACCAGGTAGATGGTCGTGGCCGGCGGCCGGGCCACCGTGCCGGCGGCGGCCAGCAGCAGGCCGCACAGCATAAATAGGAAGCTCGATTTCATCGCGCGCTAACAGACAAGTTAATTTCCGGCCAAACGTAAGCCAGCCGAAAATGGCCGCAAAAAGAGCGGGCCGCCCGGTGGGCAGCCCGCTCTTTTTACTTTCTATTAACCACTCCGCGCTACAGCTTGCTGAAGTGCCGGCTCACGCGGGGCTGGCCGGGCTGGGTCAGCAGCAGCGTGTAGGTGCCGGCGCGCAGCGCCGATACGTCGAGGCCAGCGCTGCCCAGGGTGCCCTGGCTGGCCACCCGGCCCAGCGCGTCGAGCACTTGGTAGGCGCTACCCACCAGCGCGGGCTCGGTTTGCAGGCGCTCGTGGGCGGCCACGGGGTTGGGGTAGAGGCCGGCCGTGACGGCGGGGCCGGCGTTGGCCGCCGTGGTAGTGGGCGCGGCCTCGCGGGCGCCACTCACCTTAGTGATGCGGACCCAGTTGATGTTGTAGCCCGCCGTTTGGGCGTACACGCCGAAGTTGTAGGTACCCGCGTTCACGTTCACCGTTTTGCTCACGGTGGTCCAGTTTTGCCAGCCGCCGGTGGCGGGGATGGCCGTGTTGCCCAGCTGGATGGAGCCGGCGTTGAGGTCCGACGAAACCGTGCCGCCGTTGGGGCTGGCCACGCGGTACTCGATGGTGTAGGCCCCGCTGCTGGGGAAATTGATGTTATTGAACACCAAGTAGTCGCCGGCGTCGATGTTCCCCATGTCCTGCCCGCCGCCGGTATCGGAGCAGGTTTCGACGGCCATGCCGCTGTTCACGTTGGCGGCCTCGGCTTGCAGCGTGACGGAGCTGCCGGTGCTGGTGCCGCTGGTCAGCTGATATACCCGCACGTAATCGACGGCCATCGTGGCGGGTAGCTTGCTTTCGTCTACCGTTTGCCCGGGCCAGTCGCCGGCCACGGCCAGGTTGAGCAGCAGAAAGAAGGGCTTCTGAAACTCCTCGGTGCCACCCACGCCGTTGGCGATGTTGATTTCGTTGTACTTGTTGCCATCCACAAACCAGCGGATGTAGCTGGGCGTCCATTCCACGCTGTAGACGTGGTAGGTGTTGGCGCTCATGGGTGTGCTTTGGCCGTACTGCGCGTGGCCGTTGCTGTCCCAGTGCACGGTGCCGTAGCAGCGGCTATCGGTGTTCACCTGCTCCATGATGTCGATTTCACCGCAGCGGGGCCAGCTCACCGAGCTGATGTTGCTGCCCAGCATCCAGAACGCCGGCCACAGCCCCTGCCCCAGCGGCACCCGGATGCGGGCCTCCATGCGCCCGTAGGTGAACTGCTTCAGCCCTTGCGTTTTGAGGCGGGCCGAGGTGTAGGGCATCCCGCCCACGCTCTGCTTGCGGGCCGTGATGGTCAGCTCGCCGTTGGCCACCGTGGCGTTGGCGGCCTGGTAGTACTGCTTCTCGTTGTTGCCCCAGCCGCCGCCGCCGGTTTCGAAAACCCAGTTGGAGGTGTTGACGGCCGTGCCGTTGAATTCATCGGCCCACACCTGCTGGTAGGTCTGGGCGTGGGCGAGGCGGGGCGCGCCGGCGAGCAGCAGCGCCGCCGCTCCCACCAGGGAGGTAAGCGTAACGTTCATAGAGTGGTGGAAAAGGAGGTGGGTGGGAAATGGATGGCCGGCCCGCCGCAACAGTCGGCGGCCAGCTAACGCTACCAAATATCCCGCGCCTACCGGCTTCCGGCAAGCTCCTTTGCCGCCTCGTTTAGGGGTCAAAAACCACCGTCTTACACCTACAGCACACTCCTGGCGCGGCCCACTTCGCGGGTAGCCCACCGACTAGCAACTCGCAGCCAAGCTAAAAAACAACGAAAAAAATGGGTAGCAGGCAAAATTTTTACGAGCAACTGCTTCCGGTAAGCTCTTATTACCAGCCACCGACGGGATTTTATGCGTACTTGCCCAGGCAGTTCATTTTCTTCATCCAACGTACATTCGATCTTCATCTTCATTTAACGACCCTCGCGCGAATGTTGTATAATCATTCCTCCTTCACTCCTCCCCGATCCATGCACGTTCTGCTCGTTGAAGATGAAAAAAGCCTCCACCAGGAGGTTCGCCAGTTCTTGACGCAGGCCCAATACCTTGTCGATTCGGCCTACACCTACGCCGAGGCTTCAGAAAAGCTCTTTGTTAACTCCTACGACTTTGTGCTGCTCGACCTGGGCCTGCCCGGCGGCGACGGCCTCGACCTGCTGCGCGACACCCGCCAGAGCGAGAAGCAGGAGGCGTCGTTTATCATTCTCACCGCCCGCGGGGCCCTCGACGACCGCATCAAGGGCCTCGACCTGGGGGCCGACGACTACCTGCCCAAGCCCTTCTCGCTGCTGGAGCTGACCAGCCGCATGCAGGCCATCACGCGCCGCAAATTCGGCCTCAAGCGCCCCGAAATCGTGTTCGGCGACGGCTTCGTGATGGATGCCACCGCCCGCACTGTGCGCTACGGCAGCACCCCCGAGGTGCCCGGCCCCGAGGTGCCGCTCACCAAAAAAGAATTCGACCTGCTGCACTACCTGCTGCTGCACCGGGGCCGCGTGCTCACCCGCCTCCAGCTCGGCGAGCACCTGTGGGGCAACGTCTTGGAAGACGACTCCGACTCCAACTACATCGACGTGCACATCAAAAACGTGCGCAAAAAACTAGCCCAGTTCGGCTCGGCCGACTTTATCGAAACCGTGCGCGGCATCGGCTACCGGGCAGTGTAGCTTTAGTTATGAGTTGTGAGTTAGAAGTTATGAGTTGAATAAAGTAAGGTAGTACTGGCCGCTCGTGCTATAATCGGCTGCGCTACCATAGCGAATTTTGCCCCAACTCATAACTTCTAACTCATAACTCATAACTAACATAGAATGCGCCTCGAAACCAAGCTCGGTCTCTTCAACGGTCTTTCCAAGCTGCTGCTGGTGCTGCTGGGGGCGCTGTTTATTCCGCCCATCGTGCAGCGGGTGGCCGTGAGCCACACCGACCAGCGCCTGCTCGACAAGAAGGAAGAGCTGCTGCACCTCATTGAGCGCGACGGCCTGGAGGCCTTTTTGCGGGCCGAGCACGACGAGAGCTACGCCGATTACAACATTCTCAAGCAGGAGTACATTACTATTACGCCGCTGCCGGCTTATCCCAACGGGCCGGCGGGGCCGCCCACCGAGCGCATTTTCGAGGAGCCCCGGCAGGTCGATAAGGAGATTGAGGATTTTCGCATCCTGAGCTACGTGGCCCCGCTGGCCACGCTCAACCCGGCGGGCCGGGCGGCGCTGCGCGGCTCGGAGCCCCGGCGCTACCGCCTCGAAATCGGCTCATCGCTGGCCACCGTGGAGCTGCTCACCGATACGCTGCGGCGGCTGGCGTTGTGGGTGCTGGTGGCGGGCGCGCTCATCACGGTGTTTACCGACGCGGCCTTCGCCCACTACCTGCTGCGCCCGCTGCGTGAGCTGATTTCGCGCAAGCTGCGCGGCATCCGGCAGCCGGGCGAGTTTTCCTTCGCCCGCCTCGACACCGACACTACCGACTTCCGCCGGCTCGACGACTCGCTCTCGGCCCTGATGCGGCAGCTGCAAACGTCGTTTGAGAAGGAGCGCGAGTTTATGAGCAACGTGAGCCACGAGCTGCTCACGCCCACCAGCATCTTGCAGTCGCGCTTCGAAAACATGCTGCAAGACCCCACCCTGCCCGAGGCCCACGGCCGCCAGATCGTGGAAAGCCAGCGCACGCTCTACCGCCTGCGCAACACCGTACGCACGCTGCTGCTCATCGCCAACATCGAAAACGAGCAGTACCTGCGCGACGCCAACGTGAGCCTCCAGGAAACCGTGCGCGACGTGGCCGAGGAGCTCGACGACCGCCGCCAACAGCGCGAAATCGACCTCACCATCGACCTCCAGCCCGACTACGTGGTCCCCCACGCCAACGCCACGCTGCTGCATACGCTACTGCGCAACCTGCTCAGCAACGCCATCAAGTACAACCACGAGGGCGGGCAAATCCGGGTGCTGGGCCGCCCCACCCCCACCGGCGGCTACGAGCTGCGCGTCGAAGACCAGGGCCCCGGCATCGCCGCCGAAAACCTGCCCCTGCTTTTCGACCGCTTCCGGCGCTTCCACGCCACCGGCCCCAGCGCCCCCGAGGGCTACGGCCTGGGCCTGCCCATCGCCCAGACCATCGCCGCCTTTCACAAAGCCACGCTCCGCGCCGAGTCGGAAGTGGGCAAGGGCACGGCCTTCGTGCTGGAATTCGGGGCGGCGGGGTAATAAGGCAGCCTATTGCCTTATAAGCCAATAGTTAGGACCATTGACTGGCCGTTGACTGGCGCGAGTTACGGCGGCGCCAAAACTCGCGCCAGTCAACGGCCAGCAGGAGAGATCAAGAGAGCATTTAATAATGGCGAATCACTGGACGGCAGCAATTTCCACCAGAGAAATAGTAGCCGAACACCCCTTTTCCTTTACTATGAGCGGCGCATAGCTACCGTTAAAATAGAGGAGTTTTTTTACTCCTTGCTTCCTAGTCATAAAGCCAACTATGCAAGGAAGATACTTCAACAATTTATCATCAGGCTTTTTTATCCATTGATTATCGGCGCTATAGAAGTAAAAAGAACACTCGGTTATTGTATCAGTGTATTGCCTTGCCCTGACGAGTCTTTTATCGGGCAGGTAAAAGTGATAGATAAAGTACCGATACTCATACATAAAATACCCGTTTTCGTCTTCCTCCCCAATATCCTCGTGGTATTCTTTGCTCCACTTGATAATTTCCATGGCCTTATTTTAAAGTAGCTAATTACCCCTTTGCGCCCCCGGTACCTGGGCAAATTACGGCTGCCCCTAAGCTCGCGCCAGTACCGGGGACGGGGGGGAAGAATAACGGGTTTTGCATAGATATAAAGCGCCGATTAGCAAGCCGGCAAGGCCGCCCATATAACTAAAGTTGTGAATAGAGCCGACGGTGATAAAATCGCTCTTGTGCACCAAGTCGGCGGGCAGCCACCAGTTGACGCCTACCGCCGCCAGGTGATATTTTCCATAAAGGAATCCGGCCCCACCGGCCGCAATGGCCGTGCAGTACACCAGGCCGACGGCCCTGACAATGGCCCTTCGCATTGCCGCCGCCGAAGGAAATAGGAGCCCCAGCGCGCCCAGGACGGCGCCAATGAACGCCCCAACCCACCAGGTAGCCAGCAAGCCGATCACGGCTACCGTCGGCCTGTCACCCCCAAACCAGGCCGGCTCGAAGCCAAACTGCGCGTATTTGAACTTGGTGAAATATTCGGGGGAGATAGCGTACGTCAGTTGGTCGTGGAGTATGCCGTATACCCCGGCCAGCAGGGCCGATGTCATAATGGTAAGAACAAGTAAACCAACCTTCTTCATGCGTTATTTTTAAGGTTAAATATCCGTATCCGTTCGCTCAAGCGCCGCCCGCACCTGCGCCACCCTTTCCGCCACGCTCCCATCGAGCAAGGTATAAGGAATGCCCAGCGTCTCCAGCTGCATCAGGATAGCGCCATGCTGAAACTGCCGCAGCGCCTCGGGGCCGCGCCAGCCATCCTGCTCGAAGGGCACGGTGGGCAGGCACACGAAGGTGCGGGCGTAGCGCCGGCCGCACACGCGGGCCAGCGCCTGCAAGGCCGGGTCGCAGCGGTGAAAATAGTAGTAGGAATACAGCGCCGTAGTGGCCGCGTTGGTATCACAGACGAGCCAGCCCCGGGCCTGGGGCGCGGCCTCGTCTTCCAGCTCCAGCTGGCGGCGGCCAATGTACAGCAGGTCCTCGTAGTCGAGCGCGCCATTTTTTTGCTCGTGCAGAATGCGGCCGTACTCGGGCACCCACGCGGTGCCCAGCGCCTCGGCCAGCGCCGTGGCCAGGGTGGTTTTGCCGCTGCTTTCGGCTCCCAGCAGCACCAGGCGGGGCACGGCGGCGGGCGGCACCGCGCCGTACTGCGCCGCCACGAAGGGATGCAACAACGCCGCGGCGGGCCGTGGCTCCGCTGCCCCGGCGGCCAGCGCCCGGCGCAGCTGCGTGCCGCTGACGGGCACCCGCTGCCGCGCCGCATCGACCAGCACGTGCGCCGCCCCCAGGTGCGCGGCAAAGCCCGGGCCGTAGGCTTCGCTGCTGAATACCACGTCGATGGCGTGGCCGTGGCGGGCCAGCCACTGGCGCACAAACTCGCGGTGGGTGTAGTCGGCGGCTGCGTCGGGCGGCGGCTGGTCGGCCTCGGCGGTGAGGGCGACGATGCGCAGGGGCGTCGTTCCGATGCGCGGCCCCGGGCGGTAGTCGTCGTCCCGGTACAGCTCGCGCAGCCAGGCGGCGCGCACTGGGGCGGGGTGCGCCGGGTCGTCGGGCTGGGCGTACACGAGCACGAGCAGCTCGCTCACCTGGGCGGCGGCCGTTTCGAGCAGGAGCTGGTGGCCCCGGTGCGGCGGCCAGAATTTGCCCACTACGAGGCCGGAAGAATAAGGCATAACTGTAGGGTAAGCTTTAGCTTGCCGCTCGTAAGCGCGGCTACGCGGCATTACGCGGCAAGCTTACGACTGGCAAGCTAAAGCTTACCCTACATTTTTTATGTCCGTTCCGCTTTTGGTCCTCGACCACGTTACTGTGCGCCACCTCGACCGGGTGCTGTTTTCCAACCTTAGCCTGCGCCTCGAGCCGGGCCAGCACTGGGCGCTGGTCGGCCCCAGCGGCGCGGGCAAAAGTGCCCTGCTGGCCGCCCTGGGCGGGCAGCTACTCCTCACGGGCGGCACCGCCAGCTACCCCGGCCTGACCGCCGCCGCCCGGCAGCGCCACCCCGCCGACCCGCTGGCCGCCTGGCGCCAGGTGGTGAGCCTGGTGGGCGCCCGGGCGCCCTTTAAGGCGCGGCCGGGGCACAGCGACCTCTACTATCAGCAGCGTTACGAGGCCACCGCCGCCGAAGAAGTGCCCACCGCACGCGAATACCTCACCACCGACCTCACCCCCACCGCCGACGCCGCCTGGACTTACGAGCGCGTGGTAAATCGCCTGCGGCTGGGCCACTTGCAGGATCAGCCGCTCATCCAGCTTTCCAACGGCGAAACCAAGCGGCTGCGGCTGGCCAAAGCCCTGCTGCGCAATCCCGTGCTCCTGCTGCTCGATAATCCGCTGGCGGGCCTCGACGTGGCCAGCCGGGCCGATTTTGATGACCTGCTGGCCGAAGTAGCCGCCGCTGGCACTACCGTAGCGCTGGCCACTACGCCGGCCGAGCTACCAACTATCACCACGCACGTGGCGGTGCTGGCCGCCGGTCATCTCGCGCACCTTCTGCCCGTGGCCGATTACCAACCCACCGCTGCCCCGGCTCCTCGGCTACCCGACGCGGCGGCGCTGCAAGCCCTGTGGCCCGCCACCCCGCCGCCGTTCTCCACGCTGGTCAAGCTCGAAGACGTGACCATCCGCTACGGCGAGCGCCTTATTCTGGACAAGCTAAACTGGGAGATCAAGCCCGGCGAGCGCTGGGCGCTGCTCGGCCCCAACGGCGCGGGCAAATCCACGGTGCTCAGCCTGTTGAATGGCGACAACCCGCAGGCTTACAGTCAGAAAATCACGCTTTTCGACCGGCGGCGGGGCACGGGCGAAAACGTCTGGGACATTAAGCGGCGCATCGGCTACGTGTCGCCCGAGCTGCTGCAATACTTTCCCGGCCAGCCCACTTGCCTGCGCGTGGTAGCCTCGGGCTTCAGCGATACGCTGGGGCTGGGGCGGCCCACGGCCGCGCAGCTCGCCACGGCCCGCGCCTGGCTGGCCGTACTGCACCTGGCCGATTTTGCCGGGCAGCCGCTGCGGCAGGTGCCGGCCAGCGTGCAGCGCCTGTGCCTGGTGGCCCGCGCCCTGGTTAAAAATCCACCGCTGCTGCTGCTCGACGAGCCCGGCCAGGGCCTCGACGCCGCGCAGCAGCCTTATTTCAAGGCGGTGCTGGAAACCATCTGCGCCGTGAGCCCGGTGGCCCTGGTGTACGTGAGCCACTACGCGGCCGACATCCCGGCCAGCGTAACGCAGGTGCTGCGCCTGGGCGCGCCCCAGCCGTAAGCCGGTCAACGGCCTGGCCCGGGGTCGCCCGCTGGCCCCAGGCTAGGCCGTCGGCCCTTCGGCGTCGTAGATAACGACCTTCTCCCAATACTGGGCGTAATCGCGCCGAAAATCGTCGTGTACCGGGTGCTGCTGGTAATCCAATTCCGCCGCGGCGCTTTCAAAAAAGCACAGCCACGAATAAGTATACGCTCGGTCGATAACGGCGCGGTCGGTCGCCGCCGGGGTGCCGATGTGGGCAAAGTGAATGGCCGGAATGCTCCGCAGCTTTTGCAGGCCTTCCAGCAGCTTGGCCCGGTCGGCCTCGCCGGCCGTAGCGGGCATGTAGAACAGTACGTGGTGAATGAAGAGGTGGGCAGGCGAGGTCATGGGTCGAATGGTTGTGGATAAGGATGAGAGAATGGGTAGTAATGCCCGATATACTGGCCGCCCGAACAGCAGTCAACTCGCGCGGAGTGCCGCTCCCGTAAGCCGGCGAAGTCATTAGCGTGGCGCACGACGGCGCACCATCGGAACCAGTGAAAAGAGTTGCCGGCAACTTGGTAGCCGCTTTACAAGCTGTACTATCCCGAATGACCTCAAAGCTAGGCCTGAGGGCGAGCTTCACAAAGCTACCACCTACTCGCCTGCAACGCTACGGTCAGCATTTTATCCAACAAACCCGGGGTCCGCCGTGGCGCGGGGTAGTATCCTGCGCCGTTAACTTTGACTCAACCCATTGTGAAGCGACAAAAAAAAGTGGTTTATCAACGCCCGTTGATAAACCACTTTAGCTTGAGCGACTATGCCGCCGAAAGACCACCCTACGGTATTGAGCGAACGCCAGCTGGCTAGCCTCATGCGAAAAGCGGCACCCAGGAAGGCAGCACTGCACTCACCGGTACCTTATCTGCTGCCTGGCTAGGGCTTCACCCAGCGTCCGCCCTGGCTGGCCTGGTCCACGCTTGTCTGCACGAGGTAGGTACCCGCAGCAAGCCTGGGAGCCGCCAGCCGCACTTCGTTGGCCCCGGCCGTTAGCGCGGCGGTATCCCGCCACACCAGGCGGCCGGTCATGTCGTACACCAGCAGCGTGGCTACCTGGCTGCGGGCAGCCGTCAGGTGCAGCACGGGCACCTCGCCCGGGTTGTTGCTCAGCGCGAGCGTTTGCGGCGCGCTGGCCGGGCGGGTGCCGAGCGGCGTACCCGGCTGGCCGGTGTCGCTGATGGTCTGGGCATAGATGCCGTAGCCCTGGCGAGAGTCCTGCCATACCGTCACTAGTTGGTTGTTGGCAAACGGCAGCAGCGAGAAATTAAACTTATTGCTGGTGGCGCTACTCAACTGCACCGGCGCAGTGAAGGCCGGTTGGGCCTGGTAGTTGAGCTTGGTGGCCCAGAGCACGTCGTTAAGGGCCGTTGGGCTCTGCTTGTACACGATGAGCAGCCCCGTACCCGTGTTGCGCAGGCCCGCTGCGCTGTAGGCGCTGGCACTCGGGGCCTGCACTACCTGCCCGCTGCTACCCAGGCGCGCCGCCCCGGTAGTAGCGTTGAGCGACTGCACCGTGACACCCGACTGGGTTTGCAGCGCGTTGGTTTCGTTGAAGACGGCCCAGAGCTCGTTGCGGGCGGCCACGTATTGCAAGCCCACGCTAAAGCGCTGGGTAGTCGAGCCAGTCAGCAGCTCGGTACCTATCGCATTCCACGGGAGCGTACCATCGGCCGCCACGTACTGCACGTAGGAATCGTTGAGTTGGGCATTGGCCGGGTTACCCGACGTGTATTGCAGGTAGTAGCCGCCGTTGCCATCGGGCACCGGCGCGGGGAAGAAAGTAAACGTGATAGTCTTCGTACTCACCTGCGTAGGCGTGGCCCAGGCGGCAGCCCCGCTGCTGGTATAGCGCTGGGCATACATGGTCGAAACCGGCAGGCCGGAGCCTGGCACCTCGTTCACGTAGCTCAGTACCACCTCATCGACGCCGGGCACGGTCACAAGCACGGGCCGGGAGAAATTGGTGGCCGGGGATTGCAGACGAACCGGCGTAGTCCAGAGCGGCGTGCCACCGGGCGTAAACTTCAGCATGGGAATAATGCCCGTTCTGCGGGTAGCATCGGCGGTAGTTGCGCCATTCCAGGCCACTACCACGTTGCCCGTGCCCGTAAACCCAATGCTGGGCGACAGCCCCGAGTTGGTGGTGGCGTCGAGGAGCTGAATCCCGTTGGCTCCCCAAAGCTGCTGGCCGGTGGGCGAAATCTTGTAGATTACGCATTGCGTAGCCGTACCGCCATTGCGCACATCCTGAAAAGCAAGCAAGGCATTCCCCGCCTCGTCGCTCTTGAGGTCGTAGCGGAAAAGCGCGGTGCGCTGGGGCTGGTTGCTGATCAACAACCCCGCCGTACCAAACTGGGGCTGGCCATTGACGTCGAGTAGTTGCAGCCGCATCTGGTAATTGGTACCCGTTACCTGCTCAAACCACGACACGTAGGTACCACCGTTGGGGCCCGCCACCGCCAGGGGCGATACTTCCTGGACCCCGGCCACGTCGCGCACGGTGGTATTCTGCGCAATAGTGGTTGTCCATTGGGCCAGGGCGGCGGTGCTCGTCAACAGCAGACTGGCAAGCAAGGCCGAAGCACAAAATTTCTTCATTGAAAAAGTGAGTTAGGGAAGATTGCTCACGCTCCGCCGAGGCTGGACGCTTGAGTTCGGATGTAGCTAAACGTGTGCGTGGTAGGCGGCGACGGGCCGGGGCCTTGCCCATCGCCAGGGGCGTGAGCAGGAAGTATGATCATGCGCCCTTGCCTCATCAGGCTGGCGTCTACCGCAATAATTCATCGTGCCGGAATGCACAAAACCTATACTTCGCAGCGCCAGAGAGCTCGCCGCTGTATCACCGGGCGGCCTGGCTATTCATGTAATATAAATTACATATTACATGCATTTACCTTTACTCGAGCCGGGCCTACTCGCGTGCGAGCCAGTAGCAGTGGGTGGGAAACTGGATTGCACAAAGCTATGGGCAGCTCAAATTCAGCGACAATACCAGAAAACCGGGGTTTATTTTTTACTGGTTTTCTAGTATTTTTCTATGACGGATGAAGATGGTTCCGGCCGGGCTGTATTTTCAAGGTGGTAAGCCCATCCATTACGTCTATGTTAGCTGCTTTTGTGCGCCTACTGTTGCTGGCTGGCCCCTTGCTAGCCAGGGCGGCCGGCCCCGGCAGCCCCGCTACCGAAGCCGCGTGGCAGGCTCTAAAGAGCGGGCAGGCCGCCCTGCACACCGACACCGCCCAGGCTGGTCGGCGCATCCGGCAGGCCCTGGCGCGCAGCCAGGCGCTGGGCTTTACGGAGGGCGTGGGGGGTGCTTATCTCCTATTAGGGCAGTTGCAGGCCGACCGCGGCCACTACCCGGCCGCCCTCCGCCTGTATCATCGGGCCGAGCAGCTTTTCACCGCCCGCTACCGCACGCATCCGACCCCGCGCCTGCAAAGCAACCTGGGCATCGTAGCTAATTGCATTGGCGTGGCCGAGCGCGAGCAAGGCCACGCGCAGCAGAGTATAGTAGCCTACCTGCGGGCCGCGGACTACATCACCGCTACGCGTAATTACGACGCCTTGCTCGTGCTCTACTATAACCTGGCCAACTGCTTCGGCGAGCTGGACCAGCGCCCGCAGCAGCTAGCCTACCTGCAACGCAGCATTGCCCTTCGGGCGCAGCCCCTGCAACACCCGGAGCAGCTGCTATCGCCCTACGCGGGCCTGGCGCTCTTGCTGCTAGAGCAGCGGCAGCCCCAGGAGGCCTGGCGCTACCTGGAGCAGGCCCGGCACATCCTCGCCCTGCCCCAGGCCAAGTATCACCAGGCAGCCTACGAGCGGGCTCGCGGCATCTATTTCTTCGAAACCAAGCAGTATCAACGGGCGCAGGCCAGCTTCCGGGCCGCCCTGGCGGCCGTGCAGCAGCAGGGCAATGCCAAGCACGTCGCGGATATGTTGTTGGCCCTGGGCCGCACGGCCCGCCAGCTCGGCAACTACCGCGCGGCCAGCGCCTACCTGCACCAGGGCCTGCGCCTGGCCCGCGCCCAGCAAAATCTGCCCTTGCAGGCCACGCTGCTGGATTTGCTCGCGGAGCAGGAGGAAGCGCAGGGCGCCCGGCACGCCCCGGCGGTGCTGGCTTATTTCAAACAACTCAAAGCTGTTGAAAGCCGGCTGGAAAGCGAGCAAACCAAACGCACAATTTTGCAGCTCGAAACGCGCTACCGTACGCGCCACCAGCAACAGGAAATCCGGCTCCTGCGGGCGCGGCAAGCCGCGCAGCAGCAAGAGCTCCAACGGCGTACCACGCTCAACTACACGGCGCTGGCCTTACTCGGCGCGCTGGGCCTGGGCTACGCGGCGTTGCACGCCCGGCAGAAGCTGGCCGTGCAGCAGCAGGCCATGCAGACGCGCAAAATTGAGGAGCTGGAGCAGGAACGACAGCGCCTGGCCCTCGAAGCCATGTTGCGCGGGCAGGATGAGGAGCGCCGCCGCCTGGCCCGCGACTTGCACGACGGCCTGGGCGGGATGCTCTCTACCGTTAAGTACTACCTGGGCACCGTGCGCGCGGGCCTGGCCCTGCCCGGGGCCAGCGCCCAGCTGTTTGGCCGGGCGCTGCACCATCTCGACAACGCTACCGGCGAGCTGCGCCGGGTAGCCCGCGACATGATGCCCGAGGCGCTCCAGCAGTTTGGCCTGGTACCCGCCCTGCAGGATGTGTGCGACGCACTCAGCCACGGCCAGCGCCCGCGCGTGCAGTTTCAAGCCTACGGCCTAACGGAGCGCCTGCCCCAGCGCGTCGAAGTCGTGGTGTATCGCCTGGTGCAGGAGCTGCTGCACAATGTTCGCAAGCACGCCAATGCCGGCCAGGTTATTGTGCAGCTGGTGCGCACCGGGCCGCACATCCAATTGGTGGTCGAGGATGACGGCCAGGGGTTTGAGCCCGGCGCAACGCACTCCGGCGTCGGCTTACACAGTATTCAGGCCCGGGTCGATTACCTACGCGGCACGCTCGAAATACTTTCCGGCCCTGGCCAGGGCACTACCGTCACCATCGAATTTTCCCTACCCGAAGCTTAATTCTTTTCATGGAAGCTATCCGCGTTTTACTGGTCGATGATCATCGCATTGTATTGGAGGGCCTGCGCGTGCTGCTGGCTCCGCTGCCCCGCGTTACGGTGGTGGGCTGCGCCACTACGGCGGCCGAGGCGTATCAGCTGGCCCGCCACTCCCGGCCCCACGTGGTATTGCTCGACCTGAACCTGCCCGACGGCAACGGTATTGACGTGTGTCGGCACTTGCTGGCTGAGCAGCCTGGCTTGCACGTGGTAGCGCTCACTACGCTTAGTGAGCGCAGCTACCTGCTCCGCATGCTGCAAGCCGGGGCCGCGGGCTACGTCCTGAAGAACGCGCTCCCCGAAGAGCTTTCCGAAGCCCTCACCAAGGTGTGCGCGGGCAAGAAGTTTCTCAGCGAAGAAATGCAGGAGTTGCTGCTCCAAACCGAGGCCAGCGATAGCGTGGTAGCGCCCGTCCTGACCCGCCGCGAAAAGGAAGTGCTGCTTTTCATTGCCAATGGGCTGACGAGCCAGCAGATGGCCGAAAAGCTTTTTGTCAGCAACTTCACCATCGAGACGCACCGCCGTAATCTACTCACTAAGTTCGCGGTACCTAACACGGCTATGCTCATCAAGTACGCCGCCTACCACGGCATGATTTGATACCTTCGGCTAACCGCGCAGGCGCTTACCGAATGACCAACGTCAGGGTGTAGCGCTTATCGGCCGGGGTGAGCTTTTCCCACGCCCGGTGGTAGGCCAGCCGCAGTACGGCGGTACCCGGCCGCCGGGCCGTAAACTGCCAGTACTGGGTGCCTCCGCTACCCACCAGGCCCCGCGCCGCCGGCGCAGATTGGTAGCTGCTATCGGTTATTTGCAATTGCGGGGGTTTTGCCCCCACAAACTGCCAGCCGTAGCCCGTGCTCGGGTTGCTGGGCAGTCGCAAGCCCAACGCTTGTCCCCGCTTCAACGAGTAGCGGCGGCCGTTATCGGCCTGCGTAAAGGTGCGAGCCGGGCGCTGGGCTGAAGCGGAGCCAGCTAACAAGCTGGCAGCCAGCACTCCAATCAGCCCCAGGGGCTGGCTAAAAAGGAAACGCGAACGGGAGCGCATCATACTGAGAAATGGGTGACAGTAGCCGGCTACTGATAAACTCCCACAAATAGACCCGCCTTATTGTGTTTTGATAATGAATATCTTATCTAATCAAAAACTTTAACCCACCAGTAAAACCCGCTGATCGCGGGCATACCTAGAGCGGTTTTCACTTTCCTCCACAGAATTAAAAATCAAAAATGAGAAATTAAAAAGAGTAAACCATTAATCTGCAAATTTTTAATTCCTCATTTTTAATTCAACCTAAAAGGTGTACACTAATTTGGAAACTGCGCTGGCACAATCGCTACTGCTCGCTTTTCCTCAGCGCACCTCATCGCGGTGCAACTCGCGGCGCACGAGGCGCAGCAGCAGGTAGCGCTGGCGGGCCGCTTCGTAGCGCAGGGCCACGCCCGTACCGGTGCTGGGCCAGGTGCCAGCCGGCGAGGGACTACCCGCCCCGGCCCCCAGCGGGCGGCCCTGGCCGTCGAACAACGCCACTTGGCCGGGCAGCGGCTCGGTGAGGGCCAGCACCTGGCGGTCGGCCCCGAAATCAAACCACTGCACGGGCTTGTCGCCCGAAGTAAGCAACTGGCGACTCAGCAGCGGGGCCACCCCGGCGGGGCCGAATACGTCGAGCTGGCCCCCATCCTGCCGCACAATCACGTAAGAGCCAGCGCGGCCGTTCGATTCGGGCACCAACCGGAAGCTGGCAGTGCGGCTCCAGGTAGCTACCCGCCGCCGGGCCGTGATGTCGCCGCTCAGGGAGATGGTCAGCAGCTCGCCGTGCTGGTTGACCACCCGCAGCTGGCTGCGCACCAGCGTGGGGCCGGCCGTGGCCAGCACCGGCCCGTCGAGCCGCGCCCCGGCACTCACCGGGAAGCCGGGGTAGCGCCCGCCCGCCTGATCGAAGGCATAGACATAGCCGTTGCGCAGGGCCACGACGACCACGTCGCGCCCGCCCACGGTGAGCAGCACGGGCGGCCCGGCCAGCGGCGCTTCGAGGCGGCGGGGCCAGCCGGGGTAGCGGCGGCCGTTGGTGTCAAACAGTAATAAGTCGTGGCTGGCCGTAGCCACCACCAGGCGCGGCGAGGTACCCGCCGCCACGGCCGCCACCGTCACCGAGTCGGGCAGGTTGAGCGGAAACCCGGGGGCTTCTTTGCCGTCGGCGGGGCTGAGCCAGTGAATGCGGTGGGCGGTGGCCAGCAGCAAGCGGCCCCGCAGCAGGCGCAGGCCGCCGCCCGGGCCGGCCCCCGCTACCACGGGGCCGGGCAGCGAGTCGGCCCAGGGTAGGCCGGCGGTGCCGGCGGGCAGCAGGCGCAGCACGCCCAGCGAATCGGCCAGCACGATGGGCGCGGCCAGGCTGCCATCGGCGGAGGGTACGGCGGGCAACAGCAGCGGCTGCCCGGCCAGCGGGGTCGCAAAGCGCAGGCGGTCGCGGCTACCCACCGGCCCCGAATCGGTGGCCAGGACCTGGCCGGGGCGACGCAGCAGCAGCTGGGCAAAGTACTGGCTGCCGGGCCGGGCCTCGTCGGCGGGCTGCTCGGGCGGCACGAGCTGCCAGGCAGCCTGCGAGAAGTGCCGGAACAGGCTTTCGTTGCGCAGCAGGCCCGCCCGGCGGTCTTCGGCCAGGGTGCCCAGCAGGGCGTTCCAGCCCTGGCGCACGTCGACCAGCAGGGTGAGCCGGGCCAGCGGCTGGGTTTGCTGCAACAGCGCCACCTGGGCCGCCGAGCGGCTCCACACCTGCTTGGCCCCCACGTCGGCCAGGTAGGCGCGCAGGGTTGCGCCTTCGCTCAGAACCAGATAGTTATTTACTAAGGCTGAACTTAGCGGGGCGTTAGCCGCGCCCGGGGTCGTGGCGGCCAGCGGCCCCAGCAGCGCCGCGCCGGCGAATCCCGCCTCGTACACCTCGTAGGCCCCGACCCGCCCGAAGGCGGGCGAGGCCCCGCCCAGCCGCCGCAGCCGGGCCAGCCACTGGCCCGTGCGGGCGGGTGCCCGGCTGCGCAGCAGCGTGAGGCAGGCGGGCGCCTGCCCGGGCGCGGGGGCGGCCAGGTAGGCCAGCGTGGCCCCGGGCAACAGGCTGGCGCGCAGGCTGTCGAGGGCCGCCCGGGTGGCGCGGGCCGTGTCGGCGGCGGGCACGGGGGCGAGCCGGCCGGCTACGGCGATGGCCAGGGCCGTGCGCAGGGGCAGCACGTCGGCCAGCGGGCGCAGCGACTGGGCGGGCTGGCCGCGCAACTGCTGCTGCCACGAGTTGGCGGCGGTTTCGGGGTTGGCAAAGCCGGTGAGCGTGAGCTGGCCGGGGCCGAACTTGATACCCAGCAGGCTTTCGTGGGCCAGGGCCAGCGCCTGGTCGAGCAGAGTATGGGTGCCGGGCTGAAAGAGCACGTCGAGCAGGGCCGGCACGCGCCGGAAGTTGACGAGCAGCGTGGCATCGACGTCGCGCAGGCGCAGCAGGTCGGTGGCCCCGAAGCCGGCGCGCACGGTGGGCTCGTCGAGGTGGTCGAGGCGATGCACCACGGCCTCAACCAGTGCGGCGTGGGTACTCAGCAGCAAGTGGTTGCGGTAGTTGAGCACCGTGAGCTTGCCGCCAGCCTGGGCGCTCAGCTCTTGCAGCTCGTAGCCCTCATAGTCGCGGGTGCTGAATTGATAGCGCGGGTCGCGGCCCAGGGTTTCGAGCAGGCCCCGGGCCTGGCGGTAGTCGCGCACGCTGGCCAGCGGAATCTGGTACAGGATATCGACCTGCCCCGGCCCGGTGATGTGCAGCGAGCTCAGCACGAGCTTTTTACCTAGCAAGCCCAGCAGGCCCCGCGGGCGGCTGCCCACGGCAGGGCTGGCGGTGGCCGGCCGGCCGCCGTTGTCGAGGCTGTCGGCCAGGGCCAGCGGGCCGGCTACCTGCTGAAAGTAGCGCGTCCCCGTGATGTTGTCCCACACGCCGGCTTCCTGCAAGTGCTGCACCAGCGTGGCGTGGTCGCGGGTGGCCAGCACCAGCACGGCGTCGGCGGGCACCAGGGCGTAGGGGTCGATGGGCCGGGCGGCCAGCGTGCGCCGGTAATAGACGTAGGTGGCCAGCGAGAGCAACAGCAGCGCCGCCCCCAGCAGGGCCAGTAGCTTGCGGGACATGAGGGCAAAAATAGCCCGGCCTCGCCGAGCTTGCCGCGCCGGTCGTTTCTTTGGCAAAAAACTGCCCCTAGCCCTCGTCTTTTATGGCCGACTCCCTACCCTCTTCTGCTACCCCCGCCGGTGCCGATTCGCCCGGTCACTTCAAGCGGGCGCTCACGCTCTTCGACTCCATCATGCTCGTCACGGGCTCCATGATCGGCTCGGGCATCTTCCTCGTGTCGGCCGACATCAGCCGGCAGGTAGGCTCGGCGGGCTGGCTGCTGGTGGTGTGGCTGCTCACGGGCCTCATTACCATGGCCGGGGCCATCAGCTACGGCGAGCTGGCGGCCATGTTCCCGAAGGTGGGCGGGCAGTACGTGTACCTGCGCGAAGCCTTCGGCAAGCTGGTGGCGTTTTTGTACGGCTGGACGCTCTTCCTGGTCATTCAAACCGGCGTTATCGCGGCCGTGGCCGTGGCCTTTGCCAAGTTCACGGGGGTTATGCTCCCCTGGTTTTCGGTTAAGAACGTGCTGTTTAATATCGGGCCGTTTCCGTTCAGCTCGGTGCAGCTGCTGGCCATCGTGCTCATCGTGGCCATCACGGCCGTGAACGCCCGCGGCGTGCAGGCGGGTAAGCTCATTCAAAACGTACTCAGCTCAACCAAGCTGGTGGCGCTGGCCCTGCTCATCCTGTTTGGCCTGCTGCTGGGGTTGAATGCCGACGCGGTACAAGCCAACTTCCACGACCTCTGGACGGCCACCCGCTCGCCCGCGCCGGGCGTGGCGGGCGGCCCCGTGCCGCTGGGCCTCGGCAGCCTGGTTATCGGCATCGGCATGGCCATGACCGGCTCGCTGTTTTCGTCCGACTCGTGGAACAACATCGGCTTTGCGGGCGAGGAAATTCAGAATCCCGAGCGCACGCTGGTGCGCAGCATGGCCATCGGTACGGCCATCGTGACCACGCTCTACATCCTCATCAACGTGGTGTACCTGCTGGTGCTGCCCCTCAAGGGCTCGCCCGAAGCCACCACGCTGGCCGGCCGGGGCATTCAGTACGCCACCGACGACCGCGTGGCCACCGCCGTGGCCGAGTCGGTAATGGGCACCGGCGGGGCTTACGTGCTGGCTATCCTCATCATGCTCAGCACCTTCGGGGCCAACAACGGCATCATCCTGAGCGGTGCCCGCGCCTACTACGCCATGGCCAAGGACGGCCTGTTCTTCCCCTCGCTGGCCCTGCTCAACCGCGCCGGGGTGCCCGGCCGGGCGCTGTGGGTGCAGTGCCTCTGGGCCTGCCTGCTGTGCCTGAGCGGCAGCTACGGGCAATTGCTCAACTACGTAATGTTCTCGGTTATCCTGTTCTATCTCATCACGATAATCGGCATTTTCGTGCTGCGCCGCACCCGGCCCGACGCCCCCCGCCCCTACCGCGCCTGGGGCTACCCGGTGCTGCCGGGCATCTACGTGGCGCTGGCCTCGGCCTTCTGCATTATCCTACTCGTTGCGCCCGACACGGCCGAGTACTCGCGCTACGGCCTGGGGCTGGTGGCGCTGGGCCTGCCGGTGTATTTCCTGTTCGGGCGGAGGATGGGCGGGGCGTAGCGGACGCTGGGTTTAATGCAAACAAACGCGCCCCTGGCTTCGAAGCCAGGGGCGCGTTTGTTTGCGAAATATTCGTGCAGGCGTAGGTAACCTCACCCCCGGCCCCTCTCCTCGGGGAGAGGGGAGCCATTGTTTAGCTGTTAGCTACTAGCGGCTAGCTAGCAGTTACTGCTCAGAAAGCTAACGGCTGGCAGCTTAGAGCTAATAGCTTAATAAAGCCCCCCTACTGCACTTCCAGCCGCGGGTCGGGGCGGGGCGTCATCTCGTAATCGTGGGGTGGGGTAGCACCGGCCAGATTTTGCACGAAGTAGTCCCAGCGGCGGCGCGTCATGTAGGGCGAATACTGGCCGAAACCGTGGGCGGCCTGCGGGAATACCACCAGGTCGTAGCTCTTGTTGGCCTTGGTGAGGGCATCCACGACCAGCCAGGTGTTGTAGGGCGGCACGTTGTTATCCAGCAGACCGTGGGCCAGCATCAGCTTGCCTTTCAGATTTTTGGCGTACAGCGCGTTGGCCTGGTTGTCGTAGTTGGTGCTGCCGTCGGGGTTGGCTTTTACCAAGCCGATGTAGCGCTCAGCCCAGTCGTCTTCGTAGTTGCGGTTTTCGTGGTTGCCCGATTCCGAAATGCCGACTTTAAAGAAATCGGGGTAGCGGAACATAGCCGCCGCCGTGGCGTAGCCGCCGCCCGAGTGCCCCCAGATGCCTACCCGCTCTAAGTCGAGGTAAGGATAGCGCTGGGCCAGCTGGCGAATACCGGCTACCTGGTCGCCGAGGGTATTTTCGGCCATGTTGCCGTAGCAGGCGTCGTGGTAGCTCTTGGAGCGCAGCGGGTTGCAGCTACCTTCAATGACCACCACCACGAAGCCCAGCTCGGCCAGGGCCTGGTTGTCGTTGCGGGCCGTGGAAAACGCCCAGTTACCCACACCCCCGCCCTGCGGCCCGGGATAGATGTAGTCGATAACCGGATATTTCCGGGCCGGGTCGAGGTTGGTCGGGGTGAAGAGCAGGCCGTACAAGTCCGTCTGCCCATCCTGGGCCTTCACCGTGATGGGCGTGGGGGCCTTCCAGCCGGTAGCGGTAAGGCGCGAAATATCCGCCTTTTCCAGCGTCGTGATGAGCTTGCCGTCGAGCCCGCGCAACACGCTTACGGGCGGCACGTTGGGCTGCGAGTAATTATCCACGAAATAGCGGCCCGAGGGCGAGAACGTGACCTGGTGGTTACCGGCCTCGGGCGTGAGCAGCGTCAGGTGCTTGCCATCGAGCCCGATGCGGTAGAGCTGGCTGAAATAGGGATTACCGGGCTCGCGGCCATCGGCCAGAAAATAGAGCTGCCGGGCCTGCTCATCTACTTTCAGCAGCTGCGTTACCACCCAGTTACCCTTGGTAATCTGGTGCTTGACCTTGCCGGTAGTGGCGTCGTAGAGGTAGAGGTGCCCCCAGTTGTCGCGCTCCGAGTACCAGATAACCTCCTTGGTTTTGGGTAGGTAGCGCCAGTTGATGGCCCGCTGGCCCGACTCGTACTGCGTGGGCACGGTTTCCTGAAATACCTCGCGCACGGCCCCGGTGGTAGCGTCGGCCAGTCGCATCTTCTCTTCCTTGTGGTCGCGCGAGGTCGAAACGAAAGCCAGCTGCGCGCCATCGGCGCTCCAGTCCACGTCGTCGAAGGTACCGCTGCTCGAAATATCGTCGGAGAGCGAGCCCCGGTGCGGGTCGGGCGCTACTTGCAGGCGCACCACCTTGGCCGGGTTTACCTCGATGATAACCCGCTCAATCATGGCAATTTCCTTGTCGCCGGCCAGCGGGTATTTCCAGGCTTTGAGCGTGGGGTGGCCGACGTTGGTGGTGACGAGGTACATCTCGCCCACCCGGCGCTGGTCCTGGCGGAAGGTGGCGATTTTACGCGAGTCGGGCGACCAGCGCAGCACCGGCGCATCGCTCATCGTCCAGCCCGCGTTGTCGGTGGCGTAGCCGTAATCTTTCACGCCGTCGGTGGTGAGCTGGGTGGTTTGACCGGTCTTGGTATCGCGCACCCACAGGTTGTACTCCTGAATGTAGGCGGCCAGCTGGCCATTGGGCGACACTACCTCGTTCGCGGCGTTTTTAGCGGTGGCCGGGCTGGCGGCGGGTGGGTCGTCGGGACTCAGCTGGCCGCTGGCCAGGGCGTATTTCCAGCGCTTGCCGCCCGCGCCGAAGGCGATGGCCTGCCCGTCGGGCGCGAAGGTGAAGGTGCGGAACGGCAGCCGGTTGGCTTCCACCGGCCGCCCGCCGGCCGTTGAGAGGGCGGCGGCCAGCTTGCCCTGGTCGAAGGCGGCGGTGCGCGTTTTGCGCGCCGGGTCGACTACGATAAACTCGCTGCCCTGCGGCGTAGCTACCCGGTACCAGAACCGGCCATCGGGCAGCCAGTTGAGCTGGCCCAGCGCGTGGTCGACCAGCGGCTGGGTGTTGTAAATCATGAAGCGCTCGGCCCGGGCGTAATCCTGGGCGGTGAGGACCGGCTGCTGGGCCTGGGCCAGCGTCGGCCCGGCCAGGGTGCCCGCCAGCGCGAACGCTCGTAGGTACTGCTGCATAAAAAAGGGGTCAAAGAGGAAGCGAAAAGTTAGGTCGCAAGGGGGCTGTGGCGGCCAGTTCCTCAATGGCGGCACTCCACAAAAAAGGTCCTTGCGCGAGCAAAGACCTGATCCTTTTCCCAACGATGCACGCTCCGGCGCGACCGGCCGCCGGGCTAGCGGCGCTTACGAGGCAGCTCCGGCGGCGGAGTGCTACCGGGCACGGGCACTAGCGTTACGGTTAGCGGCTGGCCATCGCGGCTGCTGGCCGTTTCGCTTTCGTAGCCGGCGTAACCTACTACGAAGGTATTGTCACCCCTGGGTACTTCCAGCATGTAGCTGCCGGTAATGTCGGTACTGGTGCCCTTGCTGGTACCGCGCAGAATAACGGTGGCTCCTACCAGGGGCTGCCCACTCTCGTCGAGCACCCGCCCCGCCTGAATGCGCATAGCCGCCCGCCCCCGCTCGCTAGGCGCCGCCGCCGGCACCCCGGCCTCCGCAACGCTTCCGGGGCGGGTACTAGCCAACGGCTGAGTTGCCGGGGCGCGGCTGGGCACGCCTTTGGCCGCAACTGTGACCTCGGCTACCGGCGCGCCAGTGCCGGCCGGAGCAGGAGCCGCCGCCGGTGCAATGGTTACCGCCGACATGGCTGGCTCGCCCGAGTGCTCGGGCGGGCGGCTACAGCCCGCCAGCCCAGCGGCCAGCGCCAGGGCCACCAGCCCCGCCGCCTTCGTCCGCCCTGCCTTGGCAGATAATTCAAATCCTATGAAATAGGAATTCATTGAGAAAAAATAGTAACGAACCGACAAGTTACGCACTTGCCGGTTCGTTACAACAGTTACCCCTGACTTTCTGATTCATCCCCACGCATTGCTTCCGCCGGCGCGTGATAGAAGCGCGTGCTAGAAGATAGAAGGGAGACTGTTTAGGAAGCCTGCTTTTAGTCCTTAAGGCGGTCATGCTGAGCCTGCCGAAGCATCTCGCTCGCTTCGCTGTCTAACCGTCCAACGAAGTGAGCGAGATGCTTCAGCAGGCTCAGCATGACTGATATGGTATGACTGATATGGTGCAAACCAATGTAGCGAAGCTGCCTGCGGGGGCCAGCCAGCCCTACAGGCGTTCGTCCTGCGGGCGCTGCACCGAGCCACCGGGGGCATCTTCGCCCAGCTTCTGCTCGTGCATCCGAATGCCTTCGCCCTGTTCGTCAATCTCGTAGCTACCCTCCTGGGTGAAGCCGGGTCCCTGGGCCTGCTCGCCGGCGGTGCTGTGGTTGTTACCGCCCTGGGGCTCGGTTTCGGAGCCGCCGATGTGCAGATTTTCCAACTGGTCTTTCTGGTCGCTACGCTGGGTGTAGCCGTTGGCACCGACGTTGCGGTGGGCGCTGGCGTCGTCGCTCTGCTTGTTGTTGCTCTGGTCGCGCTGGTAGTCGGTTTGCTTTTGCAGTTCCTCGTTGCCGGCACCCACTGCGTTAGTCGGGTTCTGGTTGGCAGGCTCTACTTTCTGACCATCTTTTTTGGGCGTGGTGCCGTCTTCTTCGAAAAGCTCGTCGCTGAGTATCATGGCTGGTGGGAAGTTTTAAAAAATTACTCGTTTAAGGAGCCGGAGACCCGGCTGCCACCCCGGTAACAGTACGCGCTGGCCCGCCCGAAGTTGGCCCCGCTATTTCCTTTGCGTTTCTTTTCGCCCTCCCGCACTTCTATGGACCTTGCCAAGCTGTATCGCCCCACTCACTTCAATTCCTGGCAATTCATTGCCTTCACCGGGCTGATCATGAGCGGTGGGGCCGAACTACTAATTCGCTATCTGGTGCGCCGACCGCTGCCCGCTGGCTACGGCTGGCTCTACGTGTGCTGGGCCGCCCTCTTCGTCGTCGGCGCGCTGGTCAACCTCTTCGGTAAGCCCTCGCCGCCCGGCCACCATCACCATTGAAGAGTTATGAATTATGAGGTAGGAGTTATGAGTTAACCCAACAAGATTATTCCTTTAAAATCAGACTCATATCTCCCGTTCACGCTCCAGCCATACTCCTGACGAGCTCGTTCAACTTAACTCATAACTTCTAACTCATAACTCATAACTTATCCCATCGCCCCGTCGGCCGTATAGCAGCGTCTGCCGGGATAGTTGGAGGCTTCGTCTGGTAATGGCGAGCGGGCCCAGCCACCCGGCCCGACTTATCCGTTCCTAGACGATGCGCAACCGATTACCGGACCTCGCGGCCGGGCTGCTGGCCCTGCTGAGCCTCGCCGCCTGCGGCTCCAAGAAAGAAGATGCCGCCGATGGCAAGGGCGGCAAAGATGGTAAAGGTGGGCCGCAGCCCATCAAAGACTACCCCGTGCTCGTGCTCAAGCCCGACACGGTGACGCTCTACCAGGATTACCCGGCCACCATTCAGGGTCAGCAGAACGTCGAAATCCGCCCCAAGGTCGATGGCTTCGTGGAGGCCATTTACGTGGATGAGGGAGCCAGCGTGAAGAAGGGCCAGCGGCTCTTTCACATCTCGGCCCCGCAGTATGAGCAGGAGCTGCGCACGGCCCGCGCCGGCGTCGCCACCGCCCAGGCCGAGGTCGATGCCGCCCGCATGGGCGTGCGCAAGGTGCAGCCGCTGGTGGCCCGCGGCATCATCAGCAAGTACGAGCTGGAGGGCGCGCAGTACACCCTCGAAAGCAAGCTGGCCGCGCTGGCCCAGGCGCAGGCCACGCTGGCCAACGCCAACACCAACGTGGGCTACACCACCATCACGAGCCCGGTCGATGGCGTTATCGGGGCCATTCCCAATAAGATCGGCGCACTGGTGAGCAGCACCTCGACCGAGCCGCTGACCACCGTGTCGAGCATCAACAACGTGTACGCCTACTTCTCGCTCAGCGAAAAGGCGCTGCTCAGCTTCACGCGCCGCCGACCCGGCGCGACCCTGCAAGACAAGCTGGCCCGGGTGCCCGACGTACGCCTGGTTTTGGCCGACGGCACGGTGTACACCTACCCCGGCCGCGTCGAAACGGCTATCGGCCAGATCGATACCGAAACCGGCTCCACGAGCTTCCGCGCCACTTTCCCCAATCCGCAGGGCCTGCTGCGCAGCGGCAGCAGCGGCTCGGTACGCACGTTTCAGTACAAAGACAACGTGCTGCTCATCCCGCAAAGCGCTACGTATGAGTTGCAAGGCAAGCGCTTCGCCTACGTGGTGGGCACCGATACCGCCGCCTACGCCCAGCCCATCACGGTGGTCCCCACGCCCGACGGCGAGTCGTTTGTGGTGCAGCAGGGCTTGAAAGCCGGCCAGAAAGTGGTGCTCGAAGGTATCACCGGCCTGAAGGACGGCACGAAAATCCGGCCTAAGGTGGTGGCGGAGAAGAAGGCGAAGACGCCAATGGCGGGCTAGCCTGGCGTTCGCCTCACCCCCCGGCCCCCTCTCCGAAAAGGAGAGGGGGAGCCAGCCGTTAGAGGAAGTAAGTAATAAAACCCGCAGGCTCGCTCGGCTCCCCCTCTCCTTTTCGGAGAAGGGGCCGGGGGGTGAGGCGATCACGTTAGAACCTATATGTTAAAAATATTCATCGAGCGCCCCGTGCTCTCCACCGTTATCTCGGTTATTATTGTGCTGCTGGGGGTGCTGGGGCTGCTGTCGCTGCCCATTGCGCAGTACCCCGACATTTCGCCGCCCACGGTGCAGGTGTCGGCCAGCTACGCGGGGGCCAATGCCGACGTGGTGCTCAAGAGCGTGATTGTGCCGCTGGAGGAGCAGATCAACGGCGTGGAGGGCATGACCTACATGACTTCCTCAGCCACCAACGACGGGGCGGGCTCTATCCAGGTGTATTTCAACGTGGGCACCGACCCCGACCAGGCGGCGGTGGACGTGCAAAACCGGGTATCGAGCGCTACCAGTCTGCTGCCGCAGGAAGTAACCCTGGCCGGCGTGACGGTGCGCAAGCGCCAGAGTAGCAACCTCTTGATTTTTGCCCTCTACTCCGACAACCCCGCCTACGACCAGACTTTCCTCCAGAACTACGCCCAGATCAACATCGTCCCGCAAATCAAGCGGGTGAACGGCGTGGGCGATTCCAACGCCTTCGGCTCGCGTGACTATGCCATGCGGGTGTGGCTGCAACCCGACAAGATGGCCATCTACGGCCTCACGCCGGCCGACATCACGGCCGCCCTGGCCGACCAGAACGTGGAGGCCGCCCCCGGCAAGTTTGGCGAGAATTCCGACCAGAGCTTTCAGTACGTCATCAAGTACACCGGCAAGCTGCTCACGGCCGACCAGTTTGGCGACATCGTGCTGAAAGGCACGGCTCAAGGCCAGCTGCTACACCTCAAAGACGTGGCCCGCATCGAGCTGGGCGCCCAGGCCTACAGCAGCAACAGCGCCACCTTCGGCAAGCCCTCGGTGGGCATTTCGGTCAACCAAACGCCCGGCTCCAATGCCCGCGAGGTGATCGAAAACTCCATCAAGGTGCTGCAAACGGCGGAGAAGGATTTTCCAGCTGGCATTCACTATACCAACCTGGTGAACATCAACGACTTTCTGGATGCCTCGATTGATAAGGTAATTCACACCCTCATCGAATGCTTCGCGCTGGTGTTCCTGGTAATTTTTATTTTTCTCCAGGATTTCCGATCCACCATCATCCACGGTGTGTCGGTACCGGTGTCGATTATCGGCACGTTTTTCTTCCTTAAAGTCTTCGGCTACAGCATCAACCTGCTCACGCTCTTCGCCTTAGTGCTGGCCATCGGCATCGTGGTCGATGACGCCATCGTGGTAGTGGAGGCCGTGCACGCCAAGCTCGAAAACGGCTACACCTCGCCGCGCAAGGCCGCCATCGACGCCATGAGCGAGATAACCGGGGCCATCGTGAGCATCACGCTGGTGATGGCGGCGGTGTTTTTGCCGGTGACGTTCATTACCGGCTCAGTGGGCGTGTTTTATAAGCAATTCGGGATAACGCTGGCGGTTGCTATTCTCATTTCGGCCATCAATGCGCTTACATTGTGCCCGGCCCTGGCGGCTCTCTTTCTCGAAGCGCCGCACCACGAGGAAGACAAGAAGGCCGAGAAAAAGACGCTCATGCAGCGCTTTAGCGTGGCGTTCAACGCGGCGTACGATGCGCTGGTCGATAAGTACTCGCGGGCGGTCCACTTCCTGGCGGGGCGGCGCTGGCTGGCCCTGGCGGGCGTGGCGGGCTTCGCGGGCTTTTTGTATTTTCTGATGACGAGTACGCCCAGCAGCTTCGTCCCAAATGAGGATATGGGCACTATTTTCGTGAACGTGAGTTTGCCGCCCGCCTCCACCCTGGAGCGCACCACGGCCGTCAACAACGAGGTCGATAGCCTGATTCGAACCATCCCGGCGGTACGGGGCACGCTGCGCATCACGGGCCAGAACTTCCTGGCCGGGGCGGGCAGCGCCTACGGTATGGTCATCGTGCGCCTTAAGCCCTGGGACGAGCGCAAGGACATGAACAACGAGGCTGTTATCAAGAAAATAACGGCCCTCACGGCCCACATCCGGGCGGGCGACATCCGCAGTATTTCGCAGCCCACCATCACGGGCTTCGGGGCCACCGGCGGCTTCACGTTTCAGCTGCAAGACCGGGGCGGGCACACCACGGCCGAGTTCTACAAAGTGGCCCAGGACTTCCTGGCCAAGCTGAGTAAGCGGCCCGAAATCCAGTTTGCCACCACGGCCTTCAACCCCGGCTTTCCGCAGTTCCAGCTCTCGGTCAACGTGCCCAAGGTGAAGGCCGCGGGCCTCACCGAAAAGGATATTCTGAACGCCATGCAGGTGTACTACGGCGGCTCCTACGCCTCCAACTTCAACCAGTTTGGCAAGCAGTACCGGGTGATGGTGCAGGCCGACACCGCCTACCGGGCCAGCCCCGAGGGCCTGAGCAAAATCTTCGTGCGCAACGCCAGCGGCGTGATGGCCCCCATCACCGAGTTCGTGACCCTCAAGCGCATCTACGGCCCCGAGAGCTTGTCGCGCTTCAACCTGTTCACCGCCATTTCGGTCAACGGCTCGCCCAAGGAGGGCACGAGCTCGGGGCAGGCGCTGGTGGCCATTCAGGAAGTGGCGCAGCAGCTACCGGCGGGCTACGGCTTCGAGTTTTCGGGCATCAGCCGCGAGGAGCAGGGTAGCGGGCGCCAGTCACTCTACATTTTCGGGCTCTCGCTCATCTTCGTGTACCTGCTGCTGAGCGCGCAGTACGAGAGCTACATTCTACCGCTGGCGGTGCTGCTTTCCATCCCGATTGGCCTGAGCGGCACGTACTTGTTCGCCAAGGTTTTCGGCATCGACAACAACATCTACCTCCAGATTTCGGTGATCATGCTGATCGGGCTGCTGGCTAAAAACGCCATTCTGATCATCGAATTCTCGCTGGCCCGCCGCCGCGACCACGGCTTGGACATCATGGACGCCGCCCTGGAAGGTGCCAAAGCCCGCCTGCGCCCCATCCTGATGACTTCGTTTGCCTTCGTATTCGGGCTGCTGCCACTGCTGTTTGCCAGCGGCGCGGGCGCCAACGGCAACAAGAGTATCGGGGCCGGGGCCATCGGCGGGATGCTGTTTGGTACGCTGGTGGGGGTGTTCTTCATTCCCGTGCTGTTCATGGTGTTCGAAGGCTTGCAGGAGCGCATCAGCGGCCCGCCCAAAACGCAGGCGCAAATCGACCAGGAAGAGGCCGAGGGCGGCCCGCCGCCGAAGGAGGACCAGCCGAAGCCGGAAGACAAGCAGCCCGCTCCGCAGCCCGCCCTGACGTAGCCCCCTAGATGTAACACCAAGCTCCAGCTTGGTGATGCGCCTGGGTTCGTTCACCAGACGCATCACCCAGCCGGAGCTTGGTGTTACACCCGGAGAGCCAGGCCAGCCCCATTATTATTAGCCTATCAATGAATACCTTACCCTTACTTCGGCTCGCCCCTACCCTACTCCTGCTCGCCACCGCGAGCGGCTGCGGCATCCTGCACCCCTACGGCCGGCCCGAAACTCCCACCGCTGGCCTCTTCCGCGACGCGGCTACTACCGATACAACTACCCTGGCCAGCCGCCCCTGGCAGCAGCTCTTTACCGACCCCCTGCTGCAAAAGCTCATCACCGAAGGCCTGGCCAACAACCGCAACCTGCAAGTAGCCGACGCCCGCATCGCCCAGGCGCAGGCGCTGCTGGCCCAGAGCCGGGCGGCCTTCCTTCCCAGTCTCAACGGCCGGGCTACCACGACTCTCTCGCGCACTGGCGGCTCCTTCGTGGGCACGAGCGTGGGCGGCAGCACAACCACCACCGGCGGTACCACCGGCGGCACGACGACCACGCCCGGCGGGGGCACCACTACGCCCGGCGGGGGCACGACCGTCCCGGGCGGCGGCACGACCACGCCCGGCGGCACCACCGGCACGGGCACGACCACCGGCACCACGACCACCGACCAGTCGAGCATCGTGACGGGCGGCGCGGCCCACCAGTACCTGCTGGGCCTGAGCAGCAGCTGGGAAGCCGACGTGTGGGGCAAGCTGCGCAGTACCAAGCGCTCCTACGCCGCCTCTGTCATGCAGAGCGAGGCCTACCGCCGCGTGGTGCAAACCCAGCTCATCGCCGACATTGCCGACAACTACTACGCCCTGCTGGCCCTCGACGCCCAGCTCGCCATCACCCGCCAAACGGTGCAAAACCGCATCCGCGACGTGGAGGTGATGAAGCTGCTGCTCGAAGGCGACGTCGTCACCGGGGCCGCCGTGGTGCAGAGCGAGGCCAACCGCTACGCCGCTGAGGTCACCATTCCCGACTTGCAGCGCAGCATCCGCGAGGCCGAAAACCTGCTGGCTACCTTGCTCGGCCGCGCCCCCGGCCCCGTCGAGCGCGGCACCCTGGCCGACCAGCCCGCCCCGCCCGCCCTGCTCACCGGCGTACCCGGCCAGCTCCTGCGCAACCGCCCCGACGTGCAGCAGGCCGAATACACCTTCGAGGCCGCCTTCGAGCAAACCAACGCGGCCCGCACCTACTTCTACCCCAGCTTCACGGTCACGGCCAACGGCGGCGTGACCAGCACCACGCTCGAACGCCTGTTTTCGCCCACCGCCATCTTCGCCAGCCTCGTGGGTGGCCTCACCCAGCCGGTCTTCAACCAGGGCCTCAACCGCCTGCGGCTAACCCGCGCCCAGGCCTTGCAGCAGGAATACCTCGCCACCTACCAGCAAACCATGCTCACGGCTGGCCAGGAAGTCAGCAACGCGCTCTTCTCTTACCAGAGCGCCACCGAGAAAGCCCAAATCCGCGCCCAGCAGCTCGCCGCCCTCAACAAAGCCGTGGATTACACCCAAGAGCTACTACGCGCCGGCTTCGCCAACTACACTGAGGTGCTCACCTCGCAGCAGGCTCTGCTGCAAGCCCAACTCAACGGGGTGAATGACCAGTTGCAGCAGCGTCAGGCGGTGACTGACCTGTACCACGCGCTGGGGGGCGGCTGGCGGTAGCCACAATACTTTGAGCGACAGATAAGTAAGAAGAAACAACAGTCCCGCAGTCATAATCGGAGCCTCACCCAACGTGGAGCAAGTGCCTTGACAACCGGGCCGGTTGGGGGTGAGTGGGTCGCAATTTGACACCTACATAGTTCGGACTTTTTGCTTCCGCTTATTCTAGGATGTTAGCAAGAATCTGATCGATTTGTGCATGGTAGCGGGAGGATGGTGGTACGAGTACAAGTGGAGTTATTACAAACCTTTATTCTTGTACTATCTAGAGAACCTGACTAGCTTACGCCGCTTTAGTTCCTTCGCCTCAAAAGTTCTCGTTCTCTGGTCTACTACAGCTGTTCCGGAAAAGAATTCATCATTATACCATCGGCGTTGTTTAGATATACTATCCATTGCAAATCTTAGAGCAAGTTGCCTGTCCCAGTCGTCAACGCCCTCTTCAAACATATCTAAAGTTGGCATCCAATCAAATACATATCTACATTCATCATATACTATTAAATCCACAAACATTTCTGTTTCTTTTGCTTTATAAGCCCACCGCCTAGTCTTATCTACATTGTAGTAATAAGGACTAGTTAATTGACCAACTAAAACATCTTTTAGTTGATGAAATAAGAACATATCACAGAAAACGTACTTTTGCATAGCATTCCAGCGAAGCCTTATAGCTTCCAATTTGTCACTGTGCAGATTTTCTTGAGACCCTTCAGAAATGAAATAGTTTACCAACTGTAGTTGCTCCAGAAACTTACTTTCGTCTTGAATTATCGATAATTGTTTTTTGAATTTGTTAAAAAACTTAGAAAATGATTTATCTTCAATTAAAAATTCAGACAACCCCCATACTATAGGATTTTCGTTTGGGAAACATGATAAATCTTCGTAATAATCATCTTCAAAAGATGAGCTTGAAAAATTTTTAAAAAATAGCTTAGAAAGGCTTTCGTTGTTAGCTAGCCTCTGGTATGGTATTATTACACTAGGTAAATCATAAAGAATTCTTGTAATAAATTGACTATAAAAAGTTCTTTTATTTCTACTAGCGATTTTAAAAAAGTCTTCACGCTCTATTCCAGAAACATCAGCAGATTCTTGAAATCCACCTCCTAAATTTGTATATTTTTCAGTAAAATTTTTCGGATACAAATAATTTACAGCAAGTATATTAATATTCTTATTAAATTCTTTATTTCTAGGATCATTACTAGGCAAAGCAAAATTTGTTATTAAAACCCCTAAGGTTTCAAGTTTTTGATGCAGAAAAATATCCTTCACAACAGACATTGTTTTCTCACCCGCAATGGATGAGCAAAAATCGAGGTATATTATATCAAATTTAAAAGGAAGTATTTTCAAATAATTCTCTATCCTACCTTTATAAATTTTAACAAAAGGAAACTCAGATTCCAATGCTGACATAATTGCAGCATCATACATTTTATTATCAGATTCAAATGCCCATATATTTTCCGGCATCACACCGTTATCAACTAAAACCCTAATATCATTTTCAGGACTAGGCCCACTTAGATAAGCAATTCTTAATTCGCTAGGGCTTTTTTTCTTAATAATAGATTCGTAAAATTTTTCCCACTTACTAATTTCCTCGTTTGATAGCAAAGATGAAACTTCCTTATCAAAAACGCTACCTTGCAATTGAATATGTTTCTTAATATCTCTGACATACGTTTTTCTAGCAATAGAACTGTCGTATCTATGAATTGTCAATGATTGGATTGCAAAGACTAAAGCTTCATTCCTAACAGCTATTTTTTCTTCTTCTTGATACTGTGGACTCATTTTTCAAAATTGATTTAATTTTAACGTACAAAATTTCTGACTACCGCAAAAAATGATTAATCTATCACACCAATCTTTTGCTTTTAAATTTCAAACTTATCTAACAACACCTTCTTCCTTAACCACTCCCGCACCGGTTCATCGTAAACCTTCAAGCAAGCATAAGCCAGAATCACCGCCGCTACATATACCAGCGCCGCCACGGGCAAGCTCTCGCGCAAGGACACTTTATGGGTCGCGACCCAGGCCGTGTAGGTGTAGATGAGCGGATAGTGCGTGATGTAAATCGGGTACAAGATATCGCCCAGCCAGCGGCACAGCCGCTGGGCCGCGCCCGAGCGCACCGCCCCGCTGGCCCCGAAGATTGGAACCCATTTTACCGCGGGCGGGACGGTGGGTTAAGCCGCCTCCCGGCTGCCCGGCACCTTGGCGACCGAAGCTGGCTTCGCGGGTTTGCGAGCGGGTTTTTTCTGCTTATCCTGCTCTATCCACTCACTGATGCGGGCAAATTCCTCTTCGGACGGCTGCCGGCCAGTGGTATAAAAATCGACGTCTTTCGGTTCCTTGATCATGGCTGTAAGTTACTGGCTTGAAGTAAAATATTGCTTGATGAGCTTTGCGGCAGCTTTGGTGTCCAGCGCCATAAAGTTTCGGAATAGTACGTGCGCGCCCAACGTCTTTTCGTAGTGCGCCATGAGTCTGGTCTTGCTCTCGAAGGACACGTACCCGGCGTACCCCTTGTCAAATGCAAGCTTACAGGCAAAAGCTACCAAATTGCCTGGTACGCCTACGTGCATCTTCGCGGCACCTCGATTAAACTTATTGCTTTCGATAAGCCG
Organism: uncultured Hymenobacter sp.; assembly: GCA_913776615.1. Lineage (GTDB taxonomy): Bacteria > Bacteroidota > Bacteroidia > Cytophagales > Hymenobacteraceae > Hymenobacter. Next base: position 65,369 of record CAJYPK010000024.1, on the reverse strand, counting down.
CATAAAAACATGGTCACCCCGGTCTTGCAGGCTCACCAGCCCTTGAATAATGGCATCGTTGCCAACTATCACTAACTTGTAAACAGTTGTATCGGGGTTTTTAAGTTCGGTTTTCCAGTCAAATAACCAATCCGCCTTCTTAATGCTTCGCAGGTCGGCCGTAGTCAGGGTTATAATTTCCGTCTTGAAGCTGTCGCCGGTAATCGCATTCTCGATGGAGCGAGTCAGCTTATCAATCTCAATGTCAACCTGCTGGCTTTTTGCCATTTGTTCGATTCTAGCTATTTGTGCAGGTAGCTAAGCTACGGAAAGCGGACTAACTCCTTTGGGTGAAGCTCTCTTTTTTCTGCCAACACCTTCTTCCTCAACCACTCCCGCACCGGCTCATCGTAAAACCTCAAGCAAGCATAAGCCAGAATCACCGCCGATAAATATACCAGCGCCGCCACGGGCAAACCCTCGCGCAAGGACACTTTATGGGTAGCGACCCAGGCCGTGTAGGTGTAGATGAGCGGGTAGTGCGTGATGTAAATCGGATACGAAATATCGCCCAGCCAGCGGCACAGCCGCTGAGCCGCGCCCGAGCGCACCGCCCCGCTGGCCCCGAAGAGGATGATGGCAGGAAAGACGAAAATGATGCAGAGCGTATCGTAGAGCCCATTTTGCCAGGGCTGCGCGGGGTTGCCGACGCGGGGCATGGCCAGCACCGCGACCACCGCCAGGCTGCACCACCAAAAGGCGTGTTGCACCGGTCGCAGCCGGGCCAGCCGAAACAGCAGCAGCCCCGCGAAAAACGGGTAGGTCATGCGGGCGAAGCCGATGTGCAGCTGCTCGGGCTCCAGCGACCAGCCGCCGATGACATCGCCCTGCGGACTCGTGAGGCCCAGGTGCAGCAGCGCCCCCGCCGCCAGTACCACCAGGATGCCCAGCGCCAGGTTGGAGAAGCGGCGCACCACCGTTGCGTACAGCACGTTGGCCACGTACTCGAAAAACAGCGACCAGCCCGGCCCGTTGAGCGGGTAGGTTTCGTGCCAGCCCCGCACGTCGAGCGCTACCGGCACTGGCACCATGAAGCAGCCGATGAGCATGATGAGCAGCATCTTCCACACCGGCGTCTGGCCGATAAGGGGCCACAAAGCCGACGCCTGGAAATAGTACATCCCCGCCCCTATCACCATGCCCAGCACCACCATCGGTTGCAGCCGCACCAACCGCCGCTTGAAAAAGCCGCCCACCGTGAGGCGGCCCCAGCGGTCGTCGTAGGCGTAGCCAATCACGAAGCCCGACAGCAGAAAGAAGAAATCCACCGCCAAGTAGCCGTGGTTGATCACCTGGTCGAGGTGGCTGGTGGCGTGGGCCTCGCACAAGTGAAAGGCCACTACCAGGAGCGCCGCCACGCCGCGCAGGCCGTCGAGAATGGGATAATGGGGCTTGGTAGAAAGTAAGGTTGGCTGCATGGGCGGCAAGTTAGAGCCCTTGCTTCACATGGGGCACCTTGGCCCTTGCACCCTTAATCTCAGCGAATATTCTGAACTTTAAAAAGTTGTCCGTCATGCTGAGCTTGCCGAAGCATCTCTACCGCATCGTCACTTAGCCGTTTAACGGTGCGGTAGAGATGCTTCGACAAGCTCAGCATGACAGATGGCCTTTTGAGTTGCGCCCCCTTAGCTTGCTCCTACTGCACCCGTTTTACCAAAGTGCAAGCGTTCAGGTATCGCGCTGCGCTCACCGTAGCAAGCAATTCTTTACGCTGAGGCCGGTAGCTTCCACGCCACGCAGGGGCTAGCCAGCGGACCCAGCGCCATCTCTCACCGGCGCATAAATACCGTAAAATCACCGTCGCGGTAGCCTTCTACCAATTGCACGTCAGGGGCCAGCGTTTGGCAAAAGGCTACGATAGCGGTCGGGTCGTAGGCCGCGAGCGGGCCGCCGTCGGCGGGCTCCCAACTGAGGAGGTTGAAGCCCAGGCCGCGCCGACAGTCGGCGTACAGCTTTTCGATGGCCTCGTAGATGAAGCGTGGGTTGCGGTGGCGGTAGTTGAGCGAGCCGCTGGCCAGCACGTAGTCGCTGGGTGGCAAGGGCGCGCGCAGAAAGTCGCCGGTAGTCAGCGTCACGCCGGGGGCGTGGCCGTAGCGAGTGCGGGCCAGCTTCAGCAGCTCGGGCATCTGCTCGATGCCGTGGTAGCGCACCCCGGCAAAGCGCTGTTGCAGAAACGGATGTAAATCGGCGTAGCCGCAGCCCACGTCGAGCACCGAGCAGTGGGCGAGGTCTCCAATCTGGCTCAGCACCTCAAAGCGAATGAGCTGACCATCGGGCAGCCAGCCCAGCGCGCCGGGACTGCCGACGCCGCACTCCTTGATGCGCTGCCGATGGTAGCGGAAAACGGCCGCCTCGTCGAGCAGCCGGCCAAGGCGTTTGCGCATAAGAAACAACCTATCAGTGCGCTACGTCCGCACGGCCAGCCCGCGCAATACCGCTTTCGTCTTGCTGACATGGTCGGTAGCCCCGCTCATCGAGTTGAAGATGTAGGCAATTTTGCCCTCCTTATCAATCACGAACGTGACGCGGCCGGGCAGCAAGCCCAGGAAGGCCCGGGGCACCTCGTATTGCTTGCGCAATTGCCCGCCGGTGTCGGCCAGCAGCGGGAAGGGCAGCCGGTGCTTCTGGCTGAATTTCTGGTGCGAGGCCTCACTGTCGGAGCTTACGCCTACCACCACGGCCCCGAAGTCGAGAAAATCGGCGTACTGGTCGCGGAAGGCGCAGGCCTCGGCCGTGCAGCCGGGCGTGTCGTCTTTGGGATAGAAATACAGCACCACGGGCTTGCCCCGCTGGGCCGCCAGGTGAAACGTATCGCCTTTATCGGTAGGCAGGGTAAAATCGGGGGCTTGGTCGCCGAGATTCAGCACTTTGTTGAATTATGAGTTAGAAGTTATGAGTTATGAATTGGCAACCGGGCTTTTTTGTTGCGGCTAGCTGCAAATGGGTATGCCCATGCCCCCACCAAGCCAACTCATAACTTCTAACTCATAACTCATAACTACTTCGTAAGCCACCCGTTGGCGTCCAGCCAGTTCTGGAGGCGGTCCATCCACTTGTCTTTGGTGGTGGGATTATTCATACCGAAGCCGTGGCCGCCTTTGGGGTAAAGGTGCATCTCGGCGGGTACTTTGTGGTGGTTCAGGGCCTGGTAGAAGACGAGGCTGTTTTGCACGGGCACCACGTTGTCGTCTTCGGCGTGGACGAGGAAGGTGGGCGGGGTTTGGGCGGTTACTTGCAGCTCGTTGGAATAGCGGCGCACCTGGTCGGGGCTGGCCGCGGTGCCCAGCAGGTTCTCACGCGAGCCGGTGTGCTTGAGGCTGTCACTGAAGCTAATAACCGGGTAGAGCAGCACCAAAAACGCCGGTCGCACCGAGGCCGGGCCGGGGTTGTCGCCCACCGGCTGGGCGAAGTGGGTGCCCGCCGTGGCCGCCAGGTGGCCGCCCGCCGAGAAGCCCATCAGGCCGATGCGCTCGGGGTTGAGGTTGTACTTGGGCGCCAGCTGGCGCACCATGCGCAGGGCCTGCTGGGCGTCGAGCAGCGGGGCAATGCTTTTATCGGGCTGGCTGCGGTCGTTGGGCAGGCGGTATTTGAGCACGAAGGCCGTGACGCCCAGCTCGTTCAGCCGCCGAGCTACGTCGTAGCCCTCGTGGCCCATCGCCAGCCGCGAATAGCCTCCGCCGGGGCAGATGATAACCGACGTACCATTCGCCTTGTCGCGGCCCGGCACAAATACCGTGAGCGTGGGCTGCACCACGTTGGCCACCGTGATGCGGTCGCCGCTGGTCTCGCTGGTTTCCTGCACCTGGCTGGGCTTGGAATCGGGGATGGAGCCGGTGTAGAGCGGCAGTACGGGCGCGGCCGTACCGGCGGCCGTAGTAGCGCCGGTTACGGCTTGGGCGTGGAGGTGGGTGGTGGCGGTCATACTCAGCAGGCCCAGGGCCAGCAGCAACGTGTTTTTTTGCATAAAGGTCAGTTTGGCAAGTGATATACGCGGCAGTAGTGTCGAGGCCGACGAGCACGCCGGACGCCCCGCGCCTACTGCCGCGTATGAAAACGCACCATTCCAAATTTCGTTTTGGCCGGGGCCCACAGGGCCTATTCTTCACCTTTACCGTCTCATAAGCTCTCGGTAGGCGGTTATATAAGACAACCCGGCGACAATAGCGCGGACTTTGTAATCCGCGTGTCGTAGATTCGACGATACGCGGACCACAAAGTCTGCGCTACTTTCAGCGCCTCAACAACAGATAGCTTGGCGGAATTGCCATTCCCCGGAAGTAATTCGTCATCCCGTAGAGCACGCCCACGGGTAGGGCACCCCCTATCGCCAATAAAATCCACGCCTGGCCTACGGGCGTTAGCGTAGCCAAGCGGCGAGGCATTTTCCTGCTACGTGCCCGAAAAGGGCGAAGCTGCAATAGGAGATAGAGAAGCGTTACCTTAGGCGGCCACTAGGCCTGATTTTTAATTTTCAATGGGTAGTCTACCTAACCTACTACGGGTCGTTACCAGGCAAGCGCTACTTCTCAGCTACTTCAGTTTCTTGCTTGCCCCAACTCCCGCCAGCGCCCAAACGGCCCCGGCTCCCCTGTGCATCGGCGAGACCTTTACGCTGGCCTCGAAGGTACTAGGCGAAACCCGGCGCCTAAACGTGTACGTGCCGCCCGTGTACCGCGACTCGGCCACTATCCGGCTGCCAGTTCTATACATGCCCGATGGCGGGCTGGCCGAAGACTTTCTGCACGTGGCGGGCCTCGTGCAAGTGCTGGTTGGCAACGGGACCATGCGGCCGTTTATCCTGGTGGGCATCGAGAATACCCAGCGTCGCCGCGACCTCACCGGGCCGACAACTAATGCGGAAGACAAAAAGATAGCCCCCCGCGTGGGTGGCTCGGCTGCATTCCGCCAATTCATTCGCCGCGAGCTGATGCCCGCCGTACGCCAGCGCTACCGCACTACCCCCGAAACTGCCCTCATGGGCGAGTCGCTGGCGGGTCTCTTCACCGTCGAAACCCTGTTGCTGGAGCCCGACTTATTCGATACGTATCTGGCCTTCGACCCCAGCCTGTGGTGGAACAACGGCCAACTCACTCAGCAGGCGGCCCGCCTCGTGCCCGCCTACCACGGCTCGGCCAAAACCCTGTACCTGGCCACCAGCAGCCAGGGCGACACGGCGGCTACCCGGCAGTTGGCGGGCTTGCTGCGGGCCGCCAGCCCGCCGCGCATCGCTGGGTACTACGAGCCGCTACCCAACGAGACGCACGCTACCATCTATCATCCGGCGGCGCTACGCGGCCTGCGGCGGGTATTTGCTCCGAACGCACGTTCGACTAATAAATAGCATTAACAATCAAGTACTTGATACAATAATAATACGGGGCTACGCACCGGAAAATGTAGCGCGGACTTTGTAGTCCGCGTTTTGTTAGCGTGCATAACCACGGACTACAAAGTCCGCGCTACAGCTCGCTTTTCAGAAAAGAGCCTTAAAACAAGAAAGCCCGGCTCGTCGCCAGGCTTTCTTAATTACCTCTACTTCAATACAACACTACCCTAGTCGGCGCGTCAGCACTTTATCCACGCTTTCGAGGCGGCGGATGATGGGCTGGGCCACTTCGGCATCGCTGAGATCGATCCCTTGGTTGCGAGTGGCCAGGTAGCGGGCCAGCGCCGAGTTATCGTCCAGCGCCTTGTTCAGTTCCCGCTGGGCGTCTTCCCACTCGCCGGGCTGGTCGGCAGTAAGGTATTTATAACGCAGTTCGATAGTACGGCTCACGAGGCCGGCCAGCCGGGTAAGCATACTCGCCTCGGCGGCCGAAAACTCGCGGGACTCCTTGCCAATAACGGCCAGCATCCCCAGCCGCGAGTCGTCGGCGGCTACCAGCGCGGCCCCGGCGTAGAAGTTGAGGCCGATGGCCTGGGCCACGTCGGGCTTGATCAGCCGGCAGCTTTCGGGTTTGTAGTCGGACACCACCACGTCCTGGCCAGCCAGGATGGCCGCCGAGCACATGCTTTCGTTGCGCACCAGCCCCGGAATGCCGGTGGCCCCAGTCAGTGCCTTAAACCACACGTAGTCGGCATCGACGAGCGAAATCAGGGCGATGGGCACGTTGAACAGCAGCGCGGCCCAGGCCACGTAGTCATCGAAAATCTGCTCGGGCGTGGTGTTGACGATCTGAAACTGGTGCAGCGTGCGGAGGCGCGCCGCGTCGTACGCCGGAATCAGCGAATCGGGAAAGTCAGTGGTCATTAATAGTTTGCCTCGGTACCGGGCAAGTCAATCAGAATAAATTGGGCGTCCTTCACGGCTTCGATATCGAGCACGTTTTCAGCATCGATACGCGCCTGATCATTCGCGTTCAATACGGTGCCGTTGACGGTGATGGCACCCTCCTTTACGTAGATGAAGGTAAGGCGGATGGGAAAGGTTTTAAAAGTCAGCTTTTTGCCGCAGTCCAAATTGCTCCAGTAGATGGTGGAGTTGGAGTTCATGTACACCACGTCTTCCAGCACCCGCTGGCCCGTAACGAGCGGCACCAATTCATTTTTGTTGCCTGTTACGAAGCCCAGGTCCTTTTGCTCGTAGCTGGGGGCCAGGCCCTTCTGGCTGGGAATAAACCACAGCTGGTAGAGGTGAAGGGGCTTGTCCTGGCGGTTCATCTCGCTGTGCGCCACGCCGGTGCCGGCGGTCATCCGCTGCACCTCGCCGGCCGTGATGGCAGTACGGTTGCCCAGCGTATCCTCGTGGCTGACCTCGCCTTCGAGCACCAGCGTCACGATTTCCATCTCGGAGTGCGGGTGCTGCGGAAAGCCGTTCTGGGGTGCGATGTTATCGTCGTTGAACACCCGCAGCGGCCCGAAGTGCATGTTGGTCCGGTCGAAGTAATCGGCGAAGGAAAACAAAAAATAAGAGCTGAGCCAGGGGGCGGGGGCGGCGTGGTGGCGACGGGCGGCGGGAATGTGGGCGAGCATAGTTTTTCAGGGGCAAGTGGCGGGTGGCCCAGGTGCGGGGCCGGTAGTAGCATGAACTACAAACTGAGCGGCGAAGTTACCCCGCCACTTTTACGCAAGCTGGCCCAGGCTAGCCATTAGCTTAAAAAAGTACAATAAAAAATAAAGAGTCAGTTCACAATTTCCCGCAAACGTTTGTGGAGCATAACAGGCATTGAAAAGGAACAAAAAATGCCCTACATGCTCAATAAGACCTATTGCGCATTCACAAACTCTGGCCATCTTTACTCCAAATCAGCAACAAAAATTCAACCGCTACTAAAAAAAATCTAAATCTTGTAACAACATACTCGCGATTATTCGCTAACATTGCAGCCTCCCTTTCCCACCCGAACTCCATGTTGCCATCCCTACCCGGAACCGTGCGCCTTGCTGGCGCGGCGGCCCTGCTATTGCTGGCGGGCTGCGCCAAAGAGGCCGCCGCGCCCAGCGCCGGCCCCCTTCTCCCCCGCACCGCCACCGCCCCGGCCAGCGCCCTCAACGGCGTGATGATGCAGGGCTTTTACTGGGACGTGCCAGGCAGCACGGCGGCCGGTAGCTGGTGGCAAAACTTGGCCAGCAAAGCCCCCGAGCTGAGCGCCGCCGGCATTACGGCGATGTGGCTGCCGCCGGCTTACAAGGGCAGCGCCGGCGGCTACGACGTGGGCTACGGCGTGTACGACCGCTACGACCTGGGCGAATTCAACCAGAAGGGCACCGTGGCTACCCACTACGGCACGCTGAGCCAGCTGCAAAGCTGCATCGCGGCCCTGCACGGCCAGGGCATCCAGGTGTACGAAGATGTGGTGATGAACCACCTGATGGGCGCCGACTACCAGGAGAGCTTTACCTACAACGGCCAGAACTACAACGTGTACACCGGCTTCAGCTACCCCGGCCGGGGCACCACGTACAGCAACTACCAGTGGCACTACTACAACTTCAACGGGGCGCAGCAGGGGGCCAACAACAGCTGGCTGCAATGGAACCCCTGGGATTTTCAGCCCTACGCCAACGGCGACGCCTACGACAACCTCATGGGCTGCGAGGTGCGCTACGCCGACGTCAACCAGGCCAACGAAACCATCAAGTGGGGCAACTGGCTGACCACCAAGCTGGGGCTCGACGGCTACCGCATCGACGCGGCGAAGCACATTCAAACCGGCTTTTTCAACAACTGGCTCGACAACGTGAAGGGCAGCCGCTTCGCGGTGAGCGAGGTGTGGTTTAATAGCGTGAGCCAGCTCAACGACTACGCCTCGGCCACGGGTGGGCGCACGAGCTTGTTCGACGTGCCGCTGCACTACACCTTCAAGGCGATGAGCGACGGCAACGGCGCCTGGGACATGCGCGGGCTACAATTCGCCGGCTTCACCGAAGCCAACGGACCACTGTCGGTCTCCTTTGTCGATAACCACGATACCGACACGCCGGGCGGACTCCACTCGCCGGTAGTCAACCTCAAGATGCTGGCCTACGCCTACATCCTGACCCGCGAGAAGGGCTACCCCTGCGTGTACTACAAGGACTACTACGAATACGGGCTGGGGGCGCAGATCAAGACGCTCAGCCTCATTCGTAAGGCCAATGCCTACGGCGCGGCCTACGAGTACACGAGCGTCAATGACGCCGACTACTACGCCTACTCCCGCGCCGGCGACTCGACCCACAAGGGTCTGATGCTCATCCTCAACGACGGCAGCAGCGCCCGCACCAAGGGCATCACCTCGCCCTTCAAAAACGCCACGCTCACCGATAAAACCGGCAACTACGCGGGCACCATCACCACCGACGCCAACGGCTACGGCAACTTCCCCGTCAACGGCCGCAGCTGGTCGGTATGGGTGCCTAACTAGCCTCCGCCAGCTCCGCTGGCTGGCCCGGGCCACCCTACGCTACGCTCACTTTTCCCACCCAACTCCTTTTCCCATGTCCGTTTTTTCGCGACAATTGGCGAGTCGTGCCTCATTGGCCGCCGCCGCAGTATTCCTGGCCTCGTGCGCCAAGGAAGCCGCTCTCCCCACCACCCCCAGCCCGGCTACTACCAGCGTCGGTAGCAACGCCGTCGCCGTGAACGGCGTGATGATGCAGGGCTTCTACTGGAACGTGCCCACCACGACCTCCGCCGGCACCTGGTGGCAGAACCTGGGCAGCAAGGCCGCCGAGCTGAAAGCCGGGGGCATCACGGCCATGTGGCTGCCGCCGGCCTACAAGGGCGGCAGCGCCAGCGACGTGGGCTACGGCGTGTACGACCGCTACGATCTGGGCGAGTTCAACCAGAAGGGCACCGTGGCCACCCGCTACGGCACCCTGGCCCAACTGCAAAGCTGCGTCACGGCGCTGCACGGCCAGGGCATTCAGGTGTACGAAGACATGGTGATGAACCACCTGACCTGGGCCGACGCGCAGGAAAATGTGAACGGCAACAACGTATACACCAAGTTCACCTTCCCCGGCCGGGGCACCACGTATAGCTCCTATAAGTGGGCCTACGGCAACTTCACGGGCACCCAGCAGGCCCCCAACAATGGCTGGTACCAGTGGAAATCCTGGGATTTCCAGCCCTACGCCAACGGCGACGCCTACGACAACCTGCTGGGCTCGGAAATTCAGTACAATGGCAACACGGCCAACGCCAACGAAACCATCAGCTGGGGTAACTGGATCACCACCAAGCTGGGCCTCGACGGCTACCGCCTCGACGCAACCAAGCACATCTACACGCCCTTCGTGAACCAATGGCTCGACGCCGTGAAGGGCAGCAGCGGCCGCTTCGCGGTGAGCGAGGCGTGGTTTGCCAACCTCACTGACCTCAAAAACTACGCCTCGGCCACGGGCGGACGCACGAGCTTGTTCGACGTACCGCTGCACTACACCTTCAAGGCGATGAGCGACGGCAACGGCGCCTGGGACATGCGCGGGCTGCAATTTGCCGGCTTCACTGAGGCTAATCCCTCGCTGTCCGTCTCGTTCGTCGATAATCACGACACTGATACGCCGGGCGCGCTCTACTCGCCCGTCAGCAATCTCAAGCAACTGGCCTACGCCTACATTCTGACCCGCGCCAACGGCTACCCCTGCGTATTCTACCGCGACTGGTACGAATACGGCCTCGGCAGCCAGATTAAAACCTTGATTGCCATTCGCAAGGCCAACGGCTACGGCTCGGCCTTCGAGTACACGAGCGTCAACGACGCCGATTACTACGCCTACTCCCGCGCCGGCGACTCGACCCACAAGGGCCTGATGCTCGTGCTCAACGACGGCAGCAGCGCCCGCACCAAGGGCATTACCTCGCCCTTTAAAAACGCCACGCTCACCGATAAGACCGGCAACTACGCGGGCACCATCACCACCGACGCCAACGGCTACGGCAACTTCCCCGTCAAGGGCCGCAGCTGGTCGGTGTGGGTACCCAACTAAGTAGCCCCCGCTAACCCTTGCTTTTCGGGCCGGGGCGGCCTGCGCCGCTCCGGCTTTTTTCTTTCCCCACCCAAACCAGTTCTCTTTTTATGTTCATTTTTTTACGTGGCGCGGGCCGCGCTTCGCTGGCCGCCGCCTTGCTGTTCCTAGCCTCCTGCGCCAAGGAAGCCACCGCGCCCACCGCGCCCGCCCCGGCCGGCCTCAGCCGCAGCAGCAACGACGCCACCGCAACCAACGGCGTGATGATGCAGGCCTTTTACTGGGACGTGCCCCAGACCACCAGCGGCCAAACCTGGTGGCAGGTGCTCGGTGGCAAGGCCAGCGAGCTCAAGAGCGCCGGCATCACGGCCCTGTGGCTGCCACCGGCTTACAAGGGCAGCGGCGTGAGCGATGTGGGCTACGGCGTGTACGACCGCTACGACCTGGGCGAGTTCAACCAGAAGGGCACCGTGGCTACCCACTACGGCACGCTGGGCCAGCTGCAAAGCTGCATCTCGGCGCTGCACGGCCAGGGCATCCAGGTGTACGAAGACATGGTGATGAACCACTTGACTTCGGCCGATGCGCAGGAGCAGTTCAACATCGGTGGCACGAACTACAACGTGTGGACCAGCTTCACCTACCCCGCCCGGGCCAATAAGTACAGCACTTACCAGTGGCACTATTACAACTTCAACGGCACCCAGCAGGCACCCAATAACGGGTGGTACCAGTGGAACGCCTGGGATTTCCAGCCCTACGCCAACGGCGACGCTTACGACAATCTGCTGGGCTCGGAAATCCGCTACGCCGACCAGAACCAGGTGAACGAGACCATCAAGTGGGGCAACTGGATGACCACCACGCTGGGCCTCGACGGCTACCGCCTCGACGCGACCAAGCACATGCTCACCTCGTTTGTAAATACCTGGCTGGATAACGTGAAGGGTAGCAGCGGCCGCTTCGCGGTGAGCGAGGCGTGGTTTCGCAACCTGGGCGACATGAACAACTACGCCTCGGCCACGGGCGGGCGCACGAGCCTGTTCGATGTGCCGCTGCACTACACCTTCGCCGACATGAGCAATGGCAACGGCTCGTGGGACATGCGCGGACTGCAATTTGCGGGCTTCACCGAGGCCAACGGGCCGCTGTCGGTGTCGTTCGTCGATAACCACGATACCGACCAGACGGGCGGGGCGCTCTACTCGCCGGTGGCTAACCTCAAGATGCTGGCCTACAGCTACATTTTGACCCGCGAGAAGGGCTACCCCTGCGTATTCTACAAAGACTACTACAACTACGGCCTGGGTACGCAGATTAAAACGCTCATCGGCATCCGCCAGGGCCACGCCTTCGGCAGCGGCTACGAGTACACCAGCGTCAACGACGCCGACGTGTACGCCTATTCCCGCGCCGGCGATGCCACCCACACCGGCCTGCTCCAGTTGCTGAACGACGGGAGCAGCGCCGCCAGCAAAACCATCACCACGCCCTTCAAAAACGCGACCCTCACCGACCTCACCGGTAATACCACCGGCACCGTCACCACCGACGCCAACGGCACCGGCACGTTCCGCGTCAACGCCCGCTCCTACGCCGTGTGGGTGCCCGGCGGCACCAGCACCGGCGGCGGGGGCACTACCACCGGCACCACGGCCGTGAAGTTCTCCATCAACTACAGCAACACCGTCAGCGGCCAGGACCTCTACATCGTGGGCAGCACCGCCCAGCTCGGTTCCTGGAACACGGCCAACGCCATCAAAATGAGCGGCGCCGCCTACCCCACCTGGACCGTAACGATCAACCTGACCAGCGGCACCAACGTGCAGTACAAGCACTTCCGCAAAGACGCCGCGGGCAACATCCTCTGGGAAGGCGACCCCAACAACTCACTCACCCCCAGCGGCACCACCCAAAACGTAACCGACACCTGGCACTAAGTGAGATGGTGAGTAGTGAAATGGTGAGATAGCGAGTAGTGAATTATCAGTCATCAGTTTCTTCCCAAATCCTCACCTAACGCTCCCCCCACAATCGCTAGCCGCCGTTTAGCGCGCAGCGCGTAACGGCAGGCTGCCCAGTGGGGCGAGTCTCCAGACTCGCGCAAAACAGAACGTCCTGCCCCGCAAGCCGAGGCAGGACGTTCTGTTTACCCAGTAGCTTACTTTGAGCCGCTAAGCTCGTAAGTACCCTTTTCCTTCCCCCATCCCCCATGTCCCCCACCACCCGCCTCGAACACGATTTCCTGGGCGAAATGCCTATTCCCCAAGACGTTTACTACGGCATCCAGACCCTGCGGGCGCTCGATAATTTCCACATCACCGGCATCCCCGTCAAAGTTGAGCCGCTGTTCGTTCAAGCGCTGGCCTACGTAAAAAAAGGGGCCGCCCTGGCCAATAAAGAGCTCGGCGTACTCGACCCCACCATTGCCGACTACATCGCCCGGGCCTGCGACCGCGTAGCCAGCGGCGAGTTCGACAACCAGTTTCTCACCGACATGATCCAGGGCGGGGCTGGTACCTCCGTCAACATGAACGCCAACGAGGTTATCGCCAACGTGGCCCTCGAAATGATGGGCCACCAAAAGGGTGAGTACCAGTACTGCCACCCCAACAACCACGTCAATTGCTCGCAGAGCACCAACGACGCCTACCCCACCGCCTTCCGCATCGCGCTCAACAACAAGCTGGTGGGCTACCGCGACATGCTCTCGCAGCTCGCCGACGCCTTCTTTGCCAAGGGCCAGGAATTTCAGAACGTGCTGAAAATGGGCCGTACCCAGCTCCAGGACGCCGTGCCCATGAGCATGGGCGACGAGTTCCGGGCCTTCGCCACCAACCTGCGCGAAGAGCTGCTGCGCATCGACGACTCGCGCCGGCTCATCGCCGAAATCAACATGGGGGCCACCGCCATCGGCACCCGCGTCAATGCCCCCGAGGGCTACCCCGAGCTGGTAACCCAGCACCTGCGTCAGATTACCGGACTCGACCTGAGCCTGGCCGGCGACCTCATCGAAGCCACCTACGACACCGGGGCCTACGTGCAGCTCTCGGGCGTGCTCAAGCGCACCGCCGTCAAGCTCAGCAAAATCTGCAACGACCTGCGCCTGCTGGCCTCCGGCCCCCGCGCCGGCCTCTTCGAAATCAACCTGCCGCCCTTGCAGCCCGGCTCCAGCATCATGCCCGGCAAGGTCAACCCCGTGGTGCCCGAAGTAGTCAACCAAACGGCCTTCTACGTCATCGGGGCCGACCTCACCGTGACGATGGCCGCCGAGGCCGGCCAGCTCCAACTCAATGTCATGGAGCCGGTGATCTCCTTCGCGCTCTTCACCAGCATCTCCTACATGACCAACGCCTGCCGCACCCTGCGCGAAAAGTGCGTGCTCGGCATCACGGCCAACGCCCAGCACGCCGCCAGCATGGTCTACAACAGCATCGGCATCGTCACCCAGCTCAACCCCGTGCTGGGCTACGAAACCAGCGCCAGCATCGCCAAGGAAGCCCTGGCCACCGGCAAGTCGGTCCACGACATCGCCGTGACCGAGCGCGGGCTGCTGACCCAGGAGAAATGGAACGAGATTTTCACGTTTGAGAATCTCATCCGGCCGGTGTTCATGAAGTAGCTGTTCAGAGAATTGCTACCTAACCAATACGTTTGTCATGCTGAGCTTGCCGAAGCATCTCTACCGCACCGTTGTTAAGCCGTTCAACGATGCGGTAGAGATGCTTCGGCAAGCTCAGCATGACGGACGTTGAATAGGCGGGCTTGAGGCTATTTTTTGGACTCTTAAGCCGTCGTCGGATTCTCAATCTCCCGGCTCAGCTCGGCGTACCACTCGGCTCCGTACTTGCGAATAAGCGGGTCTTTCAAAAACTTATACACCGGCACCCCCAGCTTGGCCCCAAACGAGCAGGCCGGCGAGCAGATATCCCAGCGGTCGTAGTTCAGCGCCTCGAAGCCCTCGTACTTTGTAATGCGAATCGGGTATAAGTGGCAGCTAATCGGTTTCTTAAAATCAGTGGCCCCAGCCAAGTACGCTTCCTCAATGCCGCACTTCAGAATGCCGCGCCCGTCGTAGAGCGCGTAGGCGCATTCCCGGTCGTTGATGGTCGTGGTGCTGTAGTCGCCTTCCCAGTCCTCAATGTAAAGCCCTTGCTCGGCAATGGCTTGCTTGCCCGCCTCAGTCAGGAAAGGCGCAATCTTGGGGTATTCATTCTTGAGGATTTCCAGCTCTTCCAGCTCCAGCGGTGCGCCGAGGTCGCCTTCCACGCAGCAGGCTCCCTTGCAGGCATCGAGGTTGCAGACGAAGAAGTTTTCGGCGACGTCGTCGGAGATAACGGTATTCTGGATAACAATCATAAAAGCGGGGCGAAATTATCGGTGCTAAAAAACAGTTAGCAACCCGCCGGCAGACGCGGCGCTTGCCTAAAAACACTAGCACAAAGATACCGCCCTCCCTGCCTCCCAACTTATCTTTGTCAGCTAGCCGCCGCCGGCACCCACGACCGTTTTCCACGCCCGGCTTTTGTTTCCTTTGCAAACTAACGGCTAGCAGCTACTGGCTAACAGCTTATTTTAAATGGCTTTAGATTATCGTTCCCTGTTGAATCCCTCGCAGGCCGCCGCCGTCCTCCAAACGGAAGGTCCCTGCATGATTATCGCCGGCGCCGGCTCGGGCAAGACGCGGGTGCTTACCTACCGCATCGCCCACCTGCTGGAGCAGGGCGTCGACCCGTTCAACATCCTCGCCCTCACCTTTACCAATAAGGCGGCCAAGGAGATGCGCGCCCGCATCGAGAAAGTCGTCGGCCCCCAGGCCAAAAACCTGTGGATGGGCACCTTCCACTCCGTCTTCGCCAAAATCCTGCGCTCCGAAGCGGAGAAAATCGGCTTCCCGCGCTCGTTCACCATCTACGATACCCAGGACTCCAAAACGCTCATCGGGCAGATTGTGAAGGAGCTGGAGCTGGACGACAAGCTCTACAAGGCCAGCACCGTGCTCGGTCGCATCTCGGCCGCCAAGAACAAGCTGATTTCCTACCACCAGTACCTCAGCGACCCCGTCATCAAGCAGGACGACGAGGCGGCGCTGCGACCCAAAATCGGCGTCATCTACCAGCAGTACCAGCAGCGCTGCTTCAAGGCCGGCGCGATGGATTTCGACGACCTGCTGTTTCAAACCAACGTCCTTTTCCGCGACCACCCGGACGTGCTGAACAAGTACCAGAACAAATTCCGGTTTGTGATGGTGGACGAGTACCAGGATACCAACTACTCGCAGTACCTGATTACCCGCAAGCTCTCGGCTAAGGAGCGGAATATCTGCGTCGTGGGCGACGATGCGCAAAGTATCTACGCCTTCCGCGGGGCGGATATCTCCAATATTCTCAATTTCGAGAAAGACTATCCCGAGCTGAACGTTTTCAAGCTGGAGCAGAATTACCGCTCCACTAAGAATATCGTGTGGGCGGCCAATTCGGTAATTAAAAACAACCAGGAGCAGCTGCGCAAAAACGTCTTTTCGGACAACGAGACCGGCAACCTAATCGAGGTAATCAAGGCCGCTTCCGACAACGAGGAAGGTAAATTGATTGCCCAGTCCATTTACGAGGACAAGATGAACCAGCGGCTGTCCTACGACAGCTTTGCCATCCTCTACCGCACCAACGCCCAGAGCCGGGCGATGGAAGAGGCGCTGCGCAAGTTGAACATCAAGTACAAGATTGTCGGTGGCCTGAGCTTTTACCAGCGCAAGGAAATCAAGGACTTGGTGGCGTATCTGCGCCTTACGGTTAACCCCAACGACGAGCAGGCGCTGCGCCGGGTCATCAATTATCCCAAGCGTGGCATCGGCGATACGACCATTAGCAAGCTCATCAACTCGGCCGAGGAAGCCAACCACACCATCTGGGAAGTGGTCAGCAACGCCGACCAGTTTTTGCCGGCTAGGGTCTCCAATCCGGTGGTGGGCTTCGCCGAAAAAATCAAGAGCTACACCGTGGTAGCGGGCAAGGAAGACGCCTTCGAGGCGGCCAAGTTCATTGCCAAAAACTCGGGCATGATCGAGGAATTGTACGCCGACAAAAGCATCGAAGGGTTGTCGCGCTACGAGAACATTCAGGAATTGCTCAACGGTATCAAAGAATACGTGGATGACCCCGAGCGCGAGGATAAGTCGCTGGGAGCCTTCCTCCAAGACATCGCGCTCGTTACCGACTCCGACCTCAAGGACGCCGCCCAGGAGGGCGAAGCCGTGACGCTGATGACCATCCACTCGGCCAAGGGGCTGGAATTCCGCAACGTGTACATCGTGGGCATGGAAGAAAATCTCTTCCCCAGCCAGATGATGATCACCTCGCGCGCCGACCTGGAAGAAGAGCGCCGCTTATTTTACGTAGCCATCACGCGGGCCGAAAAGAAGCTGACGCTCAGCTACGCCACCTCGCGCTACCAGTGGGGCAATTTGCGCTCGTGCGAGAAGTCACGTTTCCTCGATGAGATTGACCCGCAGTATCTTAACATCAAGTTTGCGGCCGGGCCCGCCATCGGCGAGGCCCCGGTGCAGCACGTATTTGAGCGCCGCTCGAACCTCGTAGCCGCCCCGGTACGTAAGACGGTGGCCACTAAATACGTGGCCCCGGCCGACTTCCAACCCTCCGATACGAGTAACTTGCAGGCCGGCCAGCGCGTCGAGCACGCCAAGTTCGGCTTCGGCAAGGTGGCGACGCTCGAAAAGCAGAACGGCACCGTGAAGGCGATTATTCACTTCGAGGAAGTGGGTGAGAAAACGCTGCTGCTGAGCTTTGCCAAGCTGCGGGTATTATAGACCTTATTTTTTGCGACCGGGCCTCTGCCCGGTCGCCCTCGTTCCATGACGGAAACCTCTCCCCTGCCCTTCCACCTCCAACTCCTGGTGCGCGAATACGGGCAAAGCACCTACCAGCTCATTCAGGGCCTGGCCCAGATTGACGACGTGGCCGAGCGCACCCGCCGCGCCGCCGGCATCGTGCAGCTCATCCTGCGCCTGCGCCCGAGCCTGCGCGACCAGCCCGACATCCAAACCCGCCTCTGGAACCACGTGCACGCCCTGGCGGGTACCGAGGTAGCCCTCGACGCGCCCGTGCCGCTCACGCCCCCGCGCCTGCACACCGAGCGCCCCAAGCGCGTGGAGTACCCGCGCCAGGCCCCCAAGCTTAAAGCCTACGGCCGGGGCATCGAGGCGCTGATTGCCAAGGCTCTCACAATCGAGGATGCCGCTGAGCGCGAGCAGGCCGCCGCCCAGATTGGGCGCACCATGAAGTTTCTTTACCGTCAGCACAACAAGGAAAACGCCAAGGACCTGACCATCATCCGGCATTTGGCCGAGCTCTCGGGCGGGCAGCTCAAGCTGGATGCCCAGGCGGTGGCCGACCAGGGTCTGTTCGAATTGGCCAACCAGTCGGCTACCGCCAGCCCCAGCCAGGGCCAGCCCAGCCGCACTACTGGCGGCCAGGGCAACCGTTTCGAAGGTAACCGCGAGCGCCGCGCCGACCGCCCCGAAGGCAGCGGCAGTGGCTTTAGCGCGGGCGGCGGCAACAACAAAAAGCGCGATAAGAAGCGCAATAAGAAATTTCGCTCCGAGCCTCAGCAGCCGCCGCAGTAGCTTTGCGTCGAGTTAGTAGCGGCTAGCGGTTAGCTATTAGCTCTTCTTTCATTTTTATTTACTCAGTAGCTACTAGCTAACCGCTAGCGGCTACTAGCTCAATTCATAGAGAATGGCTGCTTTTGAAGTACGCGGCGGACGGAAGCTGCACGGGGAAATTATCCCGCAAGGAGCTAAGAACGAGGCACTCCAGATTCTGTGCGCGGTATTGCTCAGCCCCGAGCCCATCACCATCAGCAACGTGCCCAACATTCGGGACGTGAACAAGCTCATCGAGCTGCTGCGCGACATGGGCGTGAAAGTAGGCCGCGTGGCCCCCGACACCTACGTTTTTCAGGCCGAGGACGTGCGCCTCGACTACCTCGACACGCCCGCCTTCGTGGCCCAGGCCCGCGAGCTGCGCGGCTCGGTGATGATTCTCGGCCCGCTGCTGGCCCGCTACGGCCGCGCCCAGCTGCCCAAGCCGGGCGGCGATAAAATCGGCCGCCGCCCACTCGATACCCATTTTGTGGGCCTCGAAAAGCTCGGTGCCCAGCTTACGCTGGAAGGCACTGATTTCTACCGCCTCAACGTGCCCGGCGGCAAGCTGCACGGCGCGTCCATGCTGCTCGATGAGGCCAGCGTGACCGGCACCGCCAACATCGTGATGGGCGCGGTCCTGGCCGAGGGTACCACCACCATTTACAACGCGGCCTGCGAACCCTACCTCCAGCAGCTCTGCCGGATGCTGGTTCGCATGGGGGCTAAGATTCAAGGCATTGGCTCCAACCTGCTCACGATTGAGGGAGTAGAGAGCCTCGGTGGTACCGAGCACCGCATGCTGCCCGACATGATTGAAATCGGCTCCTTCATCGGCCTGGCGGCCATGACGGGCTCCGAAATTACCATCAAGGACTGCCAGATTCCCGAACTGGGCATCATTCCCGACACCTTCCGTAAGCTGGGTATCAAGCTGGAGTTTCGCGGCGACGATATTTTCGTACCGGCCCAGGAGCACTACGAAATCAGCACCTACCTCGACGGCTCCATCCTCACGGTAAGTGACCACACCTGGCCGGGCTTTACGCCTGACCTGCTGAGCATTATCCTCGTAATCGCCACCCAGGCCAAGGGCACGGTGCTCATCCACCAGAAGATGTTCGAATCGCGCCTGTTCTTCGTGGACAAGCTCATCGATATGGGCGCGCAGATTATCCTCTGCGACCCGCACCGCGCCACCGTTATCGGCCTCGACCGCCAGAAGCAGCTGCACGGCATCACCATGTCGTCGCCCGATATCCGGGCCGGCGTGGCGCTGCTCATCGCCGCCCTCTCGGCCGACGGCACCAGCAAAATCCTCAACGTAGAACAAATTGACCGCGGCTACCAGAACATCGACGAGCGCCTGAACGCCCTCGGGGCCGATATCCGCCGCGTGTAGCTGTTTAAGTTGCTTCGCCCCTATTTCGCAAAGGCCCTGCTTGTCGCAAGCGGGGCCTTTTTGCGTGGCGGTGGGTTACTATTTTTGCCACCCGCATAATAAGGTGTGTGGATTGCTGCGAGTCCCGGCATCTGCTCAGCGGAACCACTTTATTCTGGTTCGATACGTTTCACCTTATTCAACCGCAGGCTATGAGATTGAGTAGCAACTGGTACCGTGGGGTAATTCTAGGAGCGTTAGTCGTAGCCAGTGGCTGCGGCCAGGCTGAAAAGCAGCCTTCATCCGCCCAGAAACAAATGATGTTAGCCGAGCTAGCCCCGGAGGAAATAAAGATCGCGGCTGATGATACGCCAGCTGGAATTTCAGTCGGGCCAGCTACTGCCGCCGCCTCCCGCCTACTCATCTACCACGCCGACGTACGCCTGAAAACCTCAGCCCTGCCACGCGCCGCGGCCAGCCTCGATAGCCTGGTACGGCGCAGCAAAGGCTACCTCAGCGCCGCCACCGAAACCCGCGCCGACGGCAAATGGCGCCAGGAAAGCACCATTCGGGTGCCGCCCGCGCAGTTTCAGTCTTTACTCAACGGGCTGGCGGGCCTGGGCACAGTAGAAGAAAAAAAGCTGAGCACCGACGACATCACTGCTGAGCACGCCGACGTGGCCGCTCGCCTGCAAGCCAAGCGCGCCGTCGAGCGCCAATACACCGTACTACTGGCCAAGGCGCAGAAAATCAAGGATATTCTCGATATCGAAGAAAAGCTGGGCAGCGTGCGCGAAGAAATCGAAGCCACCGAAAGTCGCCTGCGCGCCCTGAACGACGAGGTTGCTTACTCCACCATCACGCTTACGCTGTACCAGACGCTGCCCCAGGCCGTACCCGACGCGCCGGTAGTTTCCCTGGGCAGCCGCACGGTTGAGGCATTTTACGGGGGCTGGCAATTCTTTATCTCCCTGCTGCTGGGGGTACTCTACGTGTGGCCGCTCGCGCTGCTGGCTGGCTTGGCGGGCGGGCTATTCTGGCGGCGGCACGCTAACGTAAAGGCTCGTAGGCCAGCTAGTGCCTCTACCACCTGAGCAGTTCTGTCGCAAGTTGGGCAAAACGCTTGTCTTTGCAAGCGTAGCGAAGCACGGATAAGTAATCGAATAATAACTCAAACTAATTTCAAGAAAAAGAGGCCCGCCGAATCATATTCGGCGGGCCTCTTTTTCTTGAATCTTGTTACTTGTGGGCTAATCCGTTATCATATCCACTACGGCCGTTACCAGCGAAATAGCGAGGCTGAAAATCAGCGCGCTCAGGAAGCCGGTCACCGAGAAGCTACTCATCAAAAAATCAGCGAGCTTGACGATGATAACGTTGATTACCAGCAGGAAAATCCCCAACGTCAGCACCGTGATGGGAAAGCCGATTATCTTCAGAACGGGCTTCACCGTCGCGTTGAGCAAGCCCAGCACGATAACTAGTATCGCCGCGCTGCCCATACCGTCCAAATGCACGTTGGGTAGCACCTGCGCCAGGCCATAAGTGAGCACGGCCGTGAGAATGAACTTGATGAGGATTTTGCCCATGTTTTCGTAGGTGTGAAAGTGAGAGAAGTTAATCAGCCTTACGGGCCGTCAGGCGGCCCTGTGATACGGCCATCCAGTTGCAGAGTTGGTAGAGCAGGCGGGCCCCCACAATGCCGTTCCACTCGGTATCGCCGGGCGCTACCTCGTTGAGGTCTAAGCCGATAATAGTACGACCTGAGCGCACGATCATGCGCAGCAGGTAGGTTGCTTCCTCAAACTCCAGCCCGCCGGGTACGGGAGTACCGGTACCGGGACACAGCTTGGGATCCAGCCCGTCGATATCAAAGCTGATGTACACCTTTTGGGGCAGCTGCGCGATAATTTTCCCGCACACCTTCTTCCACGACTTCTTGGCGAATTTCTCCTCGCTCATAAACCGCTGGCCGAACAAGGCTACCCGACCCACCGAGTGCTCGATGAGATCGGCCTCCTGCTGGCACATGTCGCGGATACCCACCTGCACCAGCTTCTTCACCTGCGGCAATTGCAAGGCGTTATACATAATGCTGGCGTGCGAGTACTGAAAGCCCTCATAAGCTGGGCGCAAATCGCAGTGGGCATCAATTTGCAGGATGCCAAACTCGCTGTGACGCTCGGCCAGCGCGTGCAGGTAGCCCAGCGGGGTGCTGTGGTCGCCGCCCAGCACGGCCACGGCTTTACCCGCGTCGAGCAGCGCGCCCGTCTTCTGTTTGAGCCACTGAATAAGCTTATCGCCCTCAGCGGTGATGCGCGCGGGAGCGGTACTGTGCTGGGCCGCGCCCTCGACGGGCTGGCCCTCTTCAAGCCAGCCGATGTAGTCGGCGGCCACGGGGCGCAGTTCACGGCTGATTTGGGCAATGGTTTCGTCTTCCTCTTCCATCGCCAGACCCAGTTTCCAGGCTTCGGGTAGGTCGGGGTCGTAGAGGTCAACTTGCAGGGAAGCTTCGCGGATGGCTTCCGGCCCCTGGGCGGTGCCGGCGCGATAGCTCACCGTTACTTCCCACGGCACGGGCACTACCACCACCTGGGCTTCTTCGGGGGTAAAGGGCAAGCCAAACAGTCCGCCGGCAGCGTCGCCGAGGGCGTTAGGGTCAAAATTGGCAATCTTTTGCGCGAGAGTGGAGTCTGACACGGGTAAAAAAGAACACCAAGCGCATGGCGCTTGGTGGGTGAAAAAAAGTAAGTTTATTTCTGAAGCTCCTGTAAAGCTTCGATTTGCACTTCCATCGCGGCGCTAGTCCAAGCCAACTTCTGACTTAGGCCGCCGATTGGGCCTTGCCCAGAAAATCGTAAGTACGAATAATTTCGAGAATCTTTTCGAACGTAGCTCGGTCAAAGAACAGCATCAGGGGTAGCTCCACCGAATTCTCCTTGTCCGAAAACTGCGTAATAACGGAGAAAATCAGGGGTTGCAGGGCATCAGGGTCGGGCATGAGGCTACGCAACGCCGTTGCCAGGTCGCCGGTTGGTGCCATGGGCGGCGCACCGTAGATATTGGCTTTTAGAATATTGGCCAACTGCGTCACTAAGGCCCCGGTGATGATATTGCTGATTTCGAGCAGCAGCGACTCTTGGAGTTCGTTGAGTTGCAGCGAATCGGGCACCTGCATACGTAAGCACACCCGCGAGAGCCGCTGTACATGCTGCCCCGAGAAGAACATAAACGTCGAGCCGTTGAAATCGCCCCGAATGTCGCTCTGAATAGCTACGTACCGCGTCTGGTAGTCGCGTACGCGCTCAATAATGCTGGTGCTGGGCAACAAATCCAGGTTGGGTACTTCCAGCATCACCCGCTCCTGTGCAATCACGGCAAAGCTGTCGGCTGCGCGGGCCAAGCCGATGTTGAGGATTTCGCGAATGATATCGCGCTCCAACTCATTCATTGATACAGTCATAACGGCTTAGTTCGTAGGCAGCGGCGCAGAAGCTGGCAGGTTAATACGGAAAAGAGCAGGAAGCAGCTAAAGTTAAGGGCGTTTGGCCAGAAATAGCCGAGTCAGGGCTGGCACATCCAGCACGAGGCAGAGCTGACCACTCCCTAACAGGGTAACGCCCCCAAACAAGTCTATGGTATCCAGTGGTTTACTTAGTGACTTCACCACAATGTTTTGCTGGCGAAGAAAACGGTCGATAATCAGGCCCAGGCGGCGATTATTGTAGCTCACTACCAATACTTGGAGCAAGCTACCATCAGTGGGTAAGTCGCTGCGAGTAGCACGGGGCAGTACTTCGTCGCCCTCAGAATACAGCAATTGGCGCAGGGGTACGAGGGGCACGTTCTCCTCCTGAATGCGCGTCATCAGCAGCCCCCCGACGGCAAAGACTTGGTCGTTGGGCAGGGCCAGCACAGTATCGGTGTGCAGCAGCGGCACGGCGTAGGCACGCTCATCGAGCTCAATCAGCAGGGCACCCTTCACGGCGATAGAAGTGGGTAACACCAGCGTAAACGTGGTGCCTTTACCCAGCTCCGAACTGACGCGCAGCCGCCCGCCCAGCGAGTCGATGGCCAGCTTCACCACGTCCAGGCCGACGCCGCGGCCTGAGATGTCGGTGATTTTATCAGCCATTGAAAAGCCCGGCTCGAAC
Organism: uncultured Hymenobacter sp.; assembly: GCA_913776615.1. GTDB lineage: Bacteria > Bacteroidota > Bacteroidia > Cytophagales > Hymenobacteraceae > Hymenobacter. The sequence continues at coordinate 41,743 of CAJYPK010000024.1, read as the reverse complement.
AACAGCGCCCACACTTCTTGCTCATCGAGAGCGGCGGCGGCTTCGGCGGTAATCAGGCCCTTACGCACGGCCTTTTTACGCACGGCCTCGGTGTCGATACCTCGGCCGTCGTCCTGCACTTGAATTAGTACGTCATCGCGCTCGGTAAGAGCCGATATCACCAATCGACCCGTGGCCCGCTTACCCGCCGCTTGGCGGGCCTCGGGCGTTTCCAGGCCGTGGCTCACGGCGTTGCGGACGATATGCAGCAGCGCGTCGGTAATGAGTTGCAGTACGTTACGGTCAATCTGCACGTCTTGCCCGGCTAGCAGCAACTCCACTTGCTTGCCTTCGGCTGCTGCCACGTCGCGTACCACGCGGGGAAACTTGTTGAGCAGCACCCCGGCTCCTACCAGGCGCACGTCCATTACGGAGTACTGCAAGTCATCGGAGATGCGAAACAAATGCCGGGCCGTCGCCTGCAAGGCCGGGTGGCCCAGCTCGGCGGCCAGGGTCAGAATCCGGTCCCGGTCGATCACTAATTCCCCAACCAGATTAAGCAGGTTATCGAGCTTTTTGACCGGGATGTACACCAGGTCCGATAGCTCCAGCTTACGGGCCGCGTCGGCATCGGCCTCTTCTTCGGTGGGCGCTTCCGTTTCTTCTACTACCTCTTGCCCCTGAATAAGTTGCTCCAGATTTTCGAGCAGCGGCTTGGCGTCGGTTGAGTCCTGCCCCGCACCCACGGCCCGAATCATGTTGCCCAGAATATCAACGGCCCGGAACGTGAGCGTGACCAGCGAGCCGGTAAACGTGCGCTCATTGCCCCGGATCTGCCCGAACAGCGTCTCCATCTTGTGAGCAACCTCGCCCATATCGACGAAGCCCATGGCGCGGGCGTTGGCCTTGAGGTTGTGCATGAGCCGGAACAGCTCATTAAGCGCCCCCACATCCTGCGGGTTGCGCTCCAACTCGCTCAGGTGGCGCGACATGGCGTCGTAATATTCCAACGCCTCCGCCATGAACAGCTCCCGATATTCTTGCTCGCGTGCGGTCATAGCGGTTTATCGGGCAAATGCTTGCCTCTACACCGCCCAAAGCCCACCCGGCTGCCAGCGGCTACTTGATAGCCACAACAACAGGCACTGGCCGGGCCAGAACTTTGCGCAGGAAAAAGGAGGAGAAGCAAGAGGGTAGTTCTATCGAACGGTTAAATAGCGGCTACGCAGCCGGGCACCGGCTAAACGGGCGAGCCGTCGCCCTGCAACGCGCTGCCGACGATTTCCAGCACCCGCTCTTCCGAGAAGGGTTTAACGATGTAGGCCAAAGCGCCATTTTCTATAGCCTCATTGACAATGGTTTCCTGGCCTACGGCCGAGCACATTACAACTTTGGCGTCGGGCTGCTGCTGGCGAATGCCTTTGAGCACGTCGAGGCCAGTGTTGTCGGGTAGGATAACGTCGAGGGTAATGAGGTCGGGCGTGGTTGCTACGGCCATCTCTAGGGCTTGCTGGCCATTGGCGGCTTCGCCGACTACGTCATAGCCAGCGTCGGTGAGCATATTCTTGAGCATCGTCCGCATGTAGAACGAGTCGTCGACGATGAGAATGCGCTTATTCATGTAGGAGGTCAATCTAGGAAAGTGAGGGAAGGAGGCTGACCCAGCATCTTAGTGGGCTGGTAAGTGGCTCGTCTACGGCTAATGCGCCTTGGAGGGTGCGTCGCCAGCCTCCGCTTTGGCAGCTGAGCGGCCAGCTGAGGCGGTGGGCTGGCCGGGCAGCCGCATTATCTCGCTAGGAGTAAGCAGCTTGGGCATATCCAGCACAATAATGACGCCTTGGCCGTCGGGTAACTTTGCAATGCCTTCGAGGTATTTGTCCCGCTGGCCGGTATCCTGCACAAATTCAGGCGCGGGCTCAATAGCGCTGACCGGGATGGTAATGGGCCGGGGTACTTCCCGGACTATCAGCCCCAGCGTATAGTCAGGCGCCTCCACGGCCAGCGTATACGAAAACTCAGGCACCGGCCGGCCCGCCGGCCGCAGCTGAAACCGCTCCTCCAAGTCTACCACGGCGATAATATCGCCGCGCAAGTTGGTGATGCCTTTAATAAAGGGCGGCGTTTTGGGCATCCGCACTACCTCGGGGGTAATGGTGACTTCTTTCACCTGCTCGATGCGGATACCGTAGTCCTCGTCGCCCAGGCGGAAGACTATCAGCTGGACCACCGCCTCGGGCGCAGCCGGCGCGGCGCGGCCCGAGGTAGCGGCCGGGCGGGTAGCAGCAGAATCAGCCATGCAAACTAAATAAGCTCAGTATCAAAATTAAATCTATCATGGCGCACGCGCCGGGCTAGGTCATTACTTAGCCTTTGTCTTGCTGCGCGCACGGCTAGCAGCGGGAGTTGGCTTACTTTCCGCTTCGGGTGTGGCATCGCTGGCGGCCGGTCGGGCGCGGCGTGCCGAGCCCTTAGCTGGGGTAGCCTCGGCAGCCGGCGTAGCGGCGGGGCGGCGGGCGCGGCCGTTGCTAGCCGGGCTGGCTTCAGCGGTATTCGCCGAGGCTGGGGTGGCGCTGGCGGCGCGTCGCGGGGCGGGACGGCCAGTGCTGGGTACAACGGCCGGGACAGCGGCCACGGGGGTAACCGTAGCTTTGGTAGCCAGCGGGCGGCGCACCACCCGGCGCTGCGGCTCGGGCTCGGGTTCGGGCTCCGGCTCGGGGGCGTATTCGAAGAGCTGGAAGGTTTCGAGGCCGTCCTGGAGGTCGTCGGCAATGTCGGAGAGGCGCTGCGACGAGCTGGTGAGCTCCTGCATCGACGACGACAGCTGGCGGGCCGTACCGGCCACCTGCTGGGTGCCGGTGGCCGTTTGCTCGGCGATGGCTACCACTTCTTCCACGTACTTCACCACGTCGCCAATCGAGGTTTGCTGCACGGCCGTAGCCGTGAGAATGTCGCGCGAGGTGCGCAGCGTTTCACCGCTGCTGGTGGCAATGTTCTTAAAGGCCGCGCTGGCCTCGAAGGTGGCGTTTTTACCCCGCGATACCCGGTCTTCCATCGCGCTGATGGCGGTGGCGGCACTGGTCGTATCCTTCTTTACGTCTTCCACCAGCGTGGCAATCTCGTTGGCCGATTTGCGCGAGCCTTCGGCCAGCTTGCGGATTTCCTCGGCTACCACCGCGAAGCCGCGGCCGGCCTCGCCGGCGCGGGCCGCTTCGATGGCGGCGTTGAGGGCCAGCAGGTTGGTTTGCGAGGCGATGTCGGTAATCACGCCCAGCGACTTGCTGATTTCCTGTGAGCGGGTCGAGAGTACTTCGATGGTGCGCGAGGTTTGGGTGGCCGCGCCGGAAATTTCTTCCATGTTTTTCACCACCTCGGCCACCGTTTTGAGGCCCTGTTGCGAGGTTTGCTCACCCATGATGGCCGACTTGTTCACCACGTCGGCCTTGTTGGCCGTTTCCTTGGTGGCGGTCATGATTTCCTCGATGAGCTTGAAGGCTTGGTCAGTTTTCAAGGCCTGATTTTGCGCGCCTTCGGCCATCTGCTGCATAGCCAGGGCCACGTCGACCGTTACCCGGCTCATTTCCTGGCCCTTGTCTACCATTTCTTCCGAAGAGGTACCCACTACCTGGGCCGAGTCGTTGATTTCCCCGAGCAGGGCGTTGAGGTTTTCTACGGCTTGGTTGAGCGAGTTCGACATCGAAAGAATGTCGCCCGTGGTTTGAATTTCTACCATCTGGGTCAGGTCACCTTCCGAGATGGCACGCACCACGCGGCTCACTTCCAGTACCGGCAGTGCTATGCTCTCAATCAGCGCGTTGAGCGTATCAACCAGCTCTTTCCACGAGCCCGATACGCCGCCTACCGTGGCACGCTCGGTGAGCTTGCCCTCGGCCCCGGCCACGCGGGCCACCCGGCTTACTTCCGAAGCCAGGCGGTTCAGGTCGTCCACCATTCGGTTGATGGTCTGGGCCAGGTCGGCCACCTCGCCGGCGGCTTCCAGCATCAGCTTCTGGGTCAAGTCGCCCTGCGATACCGCCGTTACTACTTTCACGATGCCCCGCACCTGGATGGTGAGGTTGGTGGCCATCGTGTTTACGTTGTCGGTCAAGTCTTTCCACACGCCGCTCACGTTGGGCACCACGGCCTGGCCGCCCAGCTGGCCCTCGGTGCCCACTTCCAGCGCCACGCGGGTTACCTCGCCGGCGAAGATGTTGAGCGAGTCCACCATCTGGTTGATGTTGTCCTTGAGGTCGAGCAGCTCACCTTTAACGTCTACCGATACCTTCTGGCTGAGGTCGCCACGGGCTACGGCGGTGGTTACATTGGCAATGTCGCGCACCTGGCTGGTGAGCGAGGCCGCCATCGTATTTACGTTGTCGGTCAGGTCTTTCCAGGTGCCTTTCACGCCCGGCACGTTGGCCTGGCCGCCGAGCTTCCCGTCGGTGCCTACCTCGCGGGCCACGCGGGTTACCTCGTCGCCAAATACGTTCAGCGAGTCCACCATCTGGTTGAGGTTTTCCTTGAGCTGCAAGAGCTCGCCGCGCACGTTCACCGTCACGCGCTGGCTAAGGTCGCCGCGCGATACGGCGGTAGCCACGTTGGCAATGTCCCGCACCTGAGAAGTCAGGTTCGAGGCCATCGTGTTTACGTTGTCGGTCAAGTCTTTCCAGGTACCGCTCACGCGGGGTACGTTGGCCTGGCCGCCCAGAATACCTTCGGTACCCACCTCGCGGGCCACGCGGGTTACCTCGCCGGCGAAGATGTTGAGCGAGTCCACCATCTGGTTGAGGATGTTCTTGAGGTCGAGAATCTCGCCCTGCACATCCACCGTCATTTTCTGGCTGAGGTCACCGCGGGCCACGGCAGTGGCCACGTTGGCAATGTCGCGCACCTGGCTGGTCAGGTTGGCCGCCATCGTGTTTACGTTGTCGGTCAGCTCTTTCCAGGTACCGCCGACGCGGGGCACCACGGCCTGACCGCCGAGCTTACCCTCGGTGCCTACTTCGCGGGCCACGCGGGTTACTTCGTCACCGAAGATGTTGAGCGAGTCCACCATCTGGTTCAGAATATTCTTCAGCTCCAGAATCTCGCCCTTCACGTTCACCGTCATCTTCTGGCTGAGGTCGCCGCGGGCTACGGCGGTAGCCACGTTGGCGATGTCGCGCACCTGAGAGGTCAGGTTGGCGGCCATGTTGTTTACGTTGTCGGTCAGGTCTTTCCAGATGCCCGACACGCCCGGTACGCTGGCCTGGCCGCCGAGTTTCCCCTCGGTGCCCACGTCGAGGGCCACGCGGGTTACCTCACCGGCGAAGAGGTTGAGCGAGTCCACCATCTGGTTGAGGTTCTGCTTCAATTGCAGCAGTTCGCCCTTCACGTCCACCGTCATCTTCTGACTGAGGTCGCCCCGGGCCACGGCGGTAGTCACGTTGGCAATGTCGCGCACCTGGCTGGTGAGCGAGGCCGCCATCGTGTTTACGTTGTCGGTCAGCTCTTTCCACACGCCGCCCACGTTGGGCACCACGGCCTGGCCGCCCAGCCGGCCCTCGGTGCCTACCTCCTGCGCCACGCGGCTTACCTCGCCGGCGAATACGTTGAGGTTGTCGATGGTGCGGTTGATGGTTTCGGCCATCACCTTGAAGTCGCCCGACACCGGAATCTGGAAGCTCTCGTCGAGGTTGCCCCGGCTGATGTTTTTCAGCACTTTACCTACTTCCAATACCGGCACGGCGATGGAATCCACGAGGCCGTTGATGTTGTTGAGCATGTCGCGCCAGAAGCCCGCCGCGCCGTCGGCCGAGGCGCGGGCTTTCAGGTTGCCTTCCACCCCGGCGACCTTCGAAATACGCGACACTTCCCCACCTACCCCGCCAATCATCTCCACCATTGAGTTGTAGGCTTCGGCGATTTCGGAGAAGATATCGTCGTTTTGTTTGGTCAGGCGCACCGATACGTCGCCTTTTTTAAAGGCATCGAGGGCGAAGAGCACCCGGTTGAGCTGCTCATTCACATAATCGGTATCGGCAGAGCCCGCGCTGCGACGAATGCCGCGCTTGCGGGTGGTAGCATCGACGGGCGTATCAGTTTCGATGGGGCGGGGCGCCTCATCTAGTTCAGTTACCGGAGCCGTAGTTTTCTTGGCGGAAGCCATGGGAGAAGGACGCGGAGAGAGTGGAACGGGCCGTAGCCCGCAGTGGAGACCAACAAAAGTAGGCGTGCCGGGCCTTCCGGCAATAGGATAGCCGCCCGAAGGTAGCTTGCCGGTCGTAGTCGCCGCCGGTCGTGCATCTTTGTGCCCGTTTTTAACTTTTCGGGCGGAGCCTGCGTTCTCAACCCGCTGCTTCCTTTCCCTCCCCGCCCCCTACCCCGCCTGCATGGTCAAGAATCTAGTTATCGTCGAGTCGCCCGCCAAGGCCAAAACCATTGAGGGCTATTTAGGCCCGGATTTCGTGGTGAAGTCCAGCTACGGGCACGTCCGCGACTTACCCAAGGACAACAACGCCATCGACGTAGCCAACGGCTTCAAGCCCACCTACGTGGTCGATGCCGATAAGCGCGAGCTGATTTCGCAGCTCAAAAAGCTGTCGAAAGAAGCTGAAACCGTGTGGCTGGCGAGTGACGATGACCGCGAGGGCGAGGCTATTTCATGGCACTTGTCGGAGGCCCTTAACCTCAAGGCTGACAAGACTAAGCGCATTGTCTTCCGGGAGATTACCAAGCCAGCCATTCTGGCGGCCATCGACAACCCGCGCACCATCAACATCGACCTGGTGAACGCCCAGCAGGCCCGCCGCGTGCTCGACCGCCTGGTGGGCTTCGAGCTGAGCCCGGTGCTGTGGCGCAAGGTGAAGGCCGGCCTTTCGGCGGGCCGCGTGCAGAGCGTGGCCGTGCGCCTGATTGTGGACCGCGAGCGCGAAATCAACAAGCACACGGCCAGCAGTGCCTACCGCGTGGTCGCCCGCTTCGACGCCGGCCAGGGTACCACCCTGGAGGCCGAGCTGCCCACCCGCTACAAAACCCGCGAGGAAGCCGAAGCCTTTCTCACGCGCTGCATCGGGGCGACGTACAGTATTAATAGTCTCGACAAAAAACCGGGTAAGCGCAGCCCCGCGCCGCCCTTTACCACGTCCACGCTTCAGCAGGAAGCTTCTCGTAAGCTCGGCTTCTCAGTGGCGCAAACCATGACGGTGGCCCAGAAGCTGTACGAGGCCGGCCGCATCAGCTACATGCGAACCGATTCGGTCAACCTGAGCGAGGAGGCCCGCCGGGGTGCCCGCGAGGCCATCGTGGCCGCGTACGGGGCTGAGTACGCCCACGAGCGTCAGTTCAAAACCAAGTCGGCGTCGGCGCAGGAGGCGCACGAAGCCATCCGCCCCACCGATTTCAAGCAGCTCAAGGCTGGGGCCGATGCCTCGGAGCAGCGCCTGTACGACCTCATCCGCAAGCGGGCGATGGGCTCGCAGATGGCCGACGCGCAGATTGAGCGCACTACGGCCATTATCGGCATCAGCACCCAGCCGGATACTACGTTTTCGGCTACGGGTGAGGTGATTACCTTCGAAGGCTTCCTGAAAGCCTACGCCGAAAGCAAGGACGACGAAGACCAGCCCGCCGATGGCGAAAGCTCGTTTTCCCGCGGCCTGCCGCCCTTGAGCGTGGGGCAGAACCTGCCGCTGCAAACCCTCACCGCCACCGAGCGCTTCAGCACGCCGCCCGCCCGCTACACCGAAGCCTCGCTGGTGAAGAAGCTGGAGGAAATGGGCATCGGCCGCCCCAGCACCTACGCCCCCACCATCAGCATCGTGCAGAAGCGCGGCTACGTGGAAAAAGACTCGCGGGAGGGCAAGGAGCGCAAAATCTACGTGCTCTCGCTGGCCGGCAACGAGGTGAAAACCGAGCAGCGCACCGAAACCTACGGGGCCGACAAGGCCAAGCTTTTCCCAACCGACACTGCACTAGTAGTCAACGACTTCCTTGTAGAACACTTTCCTGCCATCGTGGACTTTCAGTTTACGGCCAAGGTGGAGGATGAATTCGACCAGATTGCCAACGGCCACGAAGACTGGGGCCACATGCTAGCGGGCTTTTACGAGCCGTTCCACGCCAGCGTAGAGCGCGGGCAGGACATCGAGCGCAGCACCCTGGGCAGCACCCGTGAAATCGGCGTGCATCCTGAAACGGGCGAGAAAATCACCGCTCGCCTCGGCAAATACGGCCCCTACGTAGCGCTGGGCGATACCGAGGGCGAAACCAAGCCCGCCTACGCCAACCTGCGCAAGGGTCAGTTTATCGAAACTATCACGCTGGAAGAGGCCCTGGACCTCTTCAAGTTACCGCGCGTGGTGGGCGAGTTTGAAGACAAGCCCATGACGGCCGCGCTCGGCCGCTTCGGCCCCTACATCCGCCACGACAGCAAGTTTTACTCGCTGGGCAAGGAGCAGGATCCGCACACCATCACGGGCGAGGAAGCCGTGGCGCTCATTGAGGCCAAGCGCAAATCGGACGCCGAACGCCTCATCAAGACCTTCGACGAAAACCCCGAGGTGCAGGTGCTCAACGGTCGCTTCGGCCCCTATATCGTAGTGGGCAAGAAAAACGTAAAGATTCCGAAGGGCGAAGAGCCCGCCGACCTCACGCTGGAGCGCTGCCTGGAGCTGGCCGCCGCCACGCCCGACAAGCCCGCCAAGGGGGGCCGCTTCGGCAAAAAAGCCGCTGCTGAGAAACCCGAAAAGGAAGCCGACGCCCCCGCCAAAAAAGCGGCCAAGGCTCCGGCCGCAAAAAAAACTGCTACCAAGAAAGCAGCCCCTACCAAAGCCACCGCAGCTAAAAAACCGGCCGCGGCCAAGAAGCCCACCGCAAAAAAGGCCGCCGCTACTGAATAATTTTTTTCGGTCGCCCGCTGGCTTGCAAAGCCGCCCCGCTGGTCAGCGGGGCGGCTTTTTTTATTTACCCTTTATCCACAGCGCGCTAGCCCCGGCAACGGCCAGGGTTTTCGGGGTGAAAACAGTCCTGCTTTAGCTTGTTCGAAAGGCAGCGCTTAGCCGCGCATTTTCAGCATAATAAGCTCATCATCAAATTCATAAGCACCAACCCAGCCACTTGGACGGGCGTAGGAACGGGCATATCTGCCAACGTTGGCAACCTAACCTCAACCCTTTTCCACGATGTTTTACCACGATAAGCGCACGCAGTTCAAAGTGCGGGTCGAAAAGCCCAACCCAGCGTTTGCCCGCATGCTTCAGCAAGCCATTGGCGGCATTGAGGGCGAAATGCGCGTTTGCCTGCAATACCTGTTTCAGGCTTGGAATGCCCGCGGCCCCGTGAAATACCGCGACATGCTGCTGGATACCGGCACGGAGGAAATCTCGCACATTGAAATGCTGGCCACGGCCGTGGCGCTCAACCTGGAAGGGGCGCCGCTCTCGGTGCAGGAGGCCGCCATTAAGCAGGATGGCGTGGTCGGCGCGGTGTTGGGGGGCATGAATCCGCGCTCGTTTTTGTCGGCGGGCCTGGGGGCCATGGCCTTCGATGCCGAGGGCGTGCCCTTCAGCGGGGCTTACGTGGTGGGCAGCGGCAACCTGGTGGCCGACATGTATACCAACGTGGCGGCTGAGAGTACGGGCCGCGCCTTGGCCACCCGACTCTGGGAAATCACCGACGACCCCGGCATGAAGGATATGCTCAGCTTTATGATTGCCCGCGACACGATGCACCAGCAGCAGTGGCTGGCCGTGATCGAAGAGTTGGGCGGCACGGCGGCCCTGCCCATTCCCAACTCTTTCCCGCAGGGTAAAGAAAATCAGAACTTCAGCTACGCCTTTATCTCGACCAACATCGACGGCACCGGCACCCCCGAGGGCCGCTGGACGCATGGCCCCAGCATCGACGGCAAAGGCGAGTTTAAAGTGCTGAAAGCCGAGCCCTACGGCGACGAGCCCAAGCTCGCCCCGCCCGTGCCCGAGGGCCACGCCCAGAAAGAGCAGATGACCTTGACCGATAATCTCATCGGTAATATCAAAGACTCGCTCAGCTAAGGGCTACGCCAGCATTACGACGAAGCTCCCCGCTGCGTCCTCATTAAGCGAGGCGTAGCGGGGAGCTTTTGCATTGATGCTCCGGCTTAAAGCAGCCGAAATTCGGCTGATTTACGACACGAAAAACGACTTCGTCAACGTTGCCGGCTACCGATTTCCTTATTGCTTGCTTTTTCAGCCTCCTCATGCGGTCACTCTGTCTTTTTGGAAGCCTGTTGCTAATGCCCCCGACCCTAGCCGCGCCGGTTTATCCCTGGCTGACTACCCGGCCGGCACCTGCCCAGCGGCTGGCCCAGCGCATCGCGGTGCCGCCGGGATGCCAGCGGGTACCGGTGGCCGCCGGCTCGTGGGGCGAGTGGCTGCGCGGGCTACCGCTAAAGCCCGCTGGCACCCCGGCCCGCCTTTTCAACGGCCGTCTGAAGGATAACCAAGCGGTGGTGGCCGCCGTGCTTGACATCGACCCCGGCACCACCGACTTGCAGCAGTGCGCCGATGCCGTGATGCGGCTGCGGGCCGAATATCTGTTCAGCGTCAATCCTGATAAGATTCATTTCCACCTGACTACCGGCTACGATGCCTGGTTTTCGGACTATCTGGCGGGCACTACGTTTCGGGTGCAGGGCGAGCGAGTTTACCCCGCACCTAAGCCGGCCGAAGCCGCTACCCACGCTGCGCTGGGCCGCTACCTGCTGCCGGTATTCGGCTACGCGGGCACGCGCTCGCTCAGCCGCGAGGTGCAGCCCGTGCCGCTGGCCCAGGCCCAGCCCGGCGACGTGCTGGTGCACGGTGGCAACCCCGGCCACGCCGTGCTGGTGGCCGACGTAGCCGAAAACCCGCGCACCGGCCAGCGCTATTTCCTACTGTTGCAGAGCTACATGCCCGCCCAAAATATCCACCTGCTACGCAACGTGGGCCAGCCGGCGCTGGGCGCGTGGTTTGCCGTGCCGGGGCCGCAGGCGACGGAATTCGATACTCCGGAATGGACGTTTGCCAGCACCGAGCTAGGCCGGCTTGAGTAACTATAGGGCAAGCTTTAGCTTGCCCGGCGTCTGGGTGGTAATGCTCACCAGACGCCGGGCAAGCTAAAGCTTACCCTACAAGTTGCCGAATCTCCGTGGCCGATAGCTCAGAAAAATCCTGAATCACGCGGTCGGCCAGCCGTAAGTCCTGCCCGGCCGAGTGCGGGCTGGCGTAGCCGATGCAGTAAATCCCGGCCGCCTTGGCCGCCGCTACCCCATTGGCCGAGTCTTCGATGACGATGCACTCGCTCACGGGCGTTTGGGCCAGCGCTGCCGCGTGCAGAAAAATGGCGGGGTTGGGCTTAGACTGCACAAAGTCTTCGCCACTAACGGTGTGCGAAAAATAAGGCCCCAGCCCAAAGCGGTTGAATACCCGCGCTATCGTGGCCTTCGAGGCCGAAGAAGCCAGCACCAATTGCACATCGTGCTCCCGCAGGTCTTGAATAAGCGCTCGCACGCCGGGCAACAGGTCGAGGCTGGCATCGGTATCGAAGGCCTGGTTGAACAGCTCGCGCTTGCGCTGAAGCAGCGCCGGTACTTTCTGGGGCAAGGCAAACTCCTGCTTAAGTCGCTGAAACACGTTGCGCGTGGAAGAGCCTAAGAACGAGGCGTACAGCTCGTCGCTCACGGCGATGCCCAGCTCGGCAAACTGCGTAAAAAAGGCGTGGTGATGGATGGGCTCGGTGTCGATAATGACGCCATCCATATCAAAAATTACGGTACGAATCATGGGGCCAGCCCTGGGGGCGTAAGGTCGGGACAAAGGTAGCCCGCCAAGTCTGGGCCGGGCCGACGGGTGAGATTAGCCGTAATTTGCGCCTCCTGGCCATTTTTGCATGAACATCTTTTCTTACGCCACCCTGGCTGGCTACGAATGGCAGCACCCGCGCCTGCTGCTGCTGCTGGCCCTGGTGCCGCTGCTGCCCCTGCTGCGCTGGCTGCTGGCCCGGCGGCGGCGGCAGGTGGTGGTAGCGTTCGGGCCGGCGGGCATCCGGCCCGACTGGCGGGCCGGGCTGCGTTTCGTGCCGACTATCGTACTGGCCCTGAGTCAAGTATTATTAATCGTAGCCGTAGCCCGTCCCCAGCACCTGAGCGAGCAGCTAACCCAAACGGGCCGGGGCATCGACATCGTGCTGGCGCTCGACGTATCGGGCAGCATGGAGCTGGAAGACCTCAAGCCAACCCGCCTCGAAGCCGCCAAGCGCCTGGCCCGGCAATTTATCCAGCGTCGGGCCGGCGACCGCCTCGGGCTGGTGGCCTTCGCCGGGCAGGCGTATTCACTGGTGCCCCTCACTACCGACTACGACTTGCTGCTCGACAACCTGGCCAGCCTGCACCCCGGCCTCATCGCCGAAGACGGCACCGCTATCGGCACGGCGCTGGGCACCGCCATCAACCGCCTGCGCGAGTCGCCGGCCAAGTCGCGGGTGTGCGTGCTACTCTCCGATGGCGAGAGCAACGCCGGCAACCTCGACCCGCTGCTGGCGGCCCAGCTCGCCCACGCCTACGGCATCCGGTTGTATACCATTGGCCTGGGTGAGGATGGCTACGTGCCCTTCGGCCGCGACTCCACCACCGGCAAGCCCCGCTACGTACAAACCCGCCTCGACGAAACCACCATGCGCCAGCTGGCCGAGGCGGCCGACGGCCGCTTTTTCCGCGCCACCGACAACGAGGCCCTCAGCCGGGTCTTCAAGGCCATTGATAAGCTCGAAAAGTCCGACATTCGCACCCAGCGCTACCGCAGCGTACAGGATTTTTACCGTCCCTACCTGGGCTGGGGCATCGCCCTCTGGCTGCTCTGGCTGGCCCTCAAGAGCACGTTTATGAACAACGTGCTGGAGGACTAACCATCACTCATTGACTCTTTTATTACAAGAAATTATTCCTCATTGGGTTAGTCATGCTTCGGCAAGCTCAACATGACTAACCTAGTGAGGAGTAGTGGTTTTTCAAATCAATTTAAAATGTCCATTGCTGAGAACATCGCCTCCTTTGAAGCCCAGCTAGCCGGTACCGCTGCCCGCCTGGTAGTCGTTACCAAAACTCACCCCGTGGAGCGGCTGCGCGAAGCGTACGAAGCCGGGGCGCGCATCTTCGGCGAAAACCGGGTGCAGGAAATGGCCGCCAAACAGCCCGAGCTCCCGGCCGATATCGAGTGGCACCAGATTGGGCAGCTGCAAACCAATAAAGTCAAGTATTTAGCTCCCTTCGTCCACACCGTAGAGAGTATCGACAGCCTGCGCCTGCTGCTGGAGCTCGATAAGCAGGCCGCCAAGCACAACCGCATCATTCGGGGCCTGCTGCAATTTCACATCGCCCAGGAAGATACCAAGACCGGCCTCACGCTGCCCGAAGCCGAGGAAATTCTGCAATCGGCCGAGTACCAGGCGCTGCGTCACGTACGCCTGACCGGCGTAATGGGCATCGCCACGCACTCGCCCGATGAGGCTCTCGTGCGTGGCGAATTCCATCAGCTCCGGCAATATTTCGACTACTTAAAAGCCACCTACTTCGCGGCCGACGAGGAGTTCCGCGAGATTTCGATGGGCATGAGCGCCGACTACCCCTGGGCACTGGCCGAGGGTAGCACGCTCATCCGGGTGGGCAGCGCCATTTTTGGCAGCCGGGGCTAGCCGGCACGCTTCACGGTGCTGGCCCCCGCCTGCGCCGCCGGAAACACGATAACTTCGGCCAGTTGCACGTGCGGCGGGCGCGTCACCATAAACTGGATAATGTCAGCGATGTCAGCGGCTTGCAGGGCTTGTACGCCTTTGTACACGTTGGCAGCGCGCTCCTCGTCACCCTTAAAGCGTACTTCCGAAAATTCGGTTTCGACCATGCCCGGTGCTACCTCCGCCACGCGGATACCCTTGGGTAGCAAGTCAATCCGCATCGTGCGGGTCAGCATCGATACCGCTGCCTTAGAGGCGCAGTACACGTTGCCGCTGGCGTAGGCCTCGTGTCCGGCAATGGAGCCCAGATTAATGATAAAGCCGCCCTCGCCCATGCGCGGCAGCACGGCGCGGCTCACGTAGAGCAGGCCCTTCACGTTGCCATCCATCATGGCGTCCCAGTCGGCCGGGTCGCCCTCCTGAATGGGGGCCAGCCCGTGGGCATTGCCCGCGTTGTTGATGAGCACATCGACGTGGGCGAAGGCTGCTGGTAGCTCAGCCACAGCCGCTTCTACGGCGGCCCGGTCGCGCACGTCGAATGTGAGTATGTGCACCGGCGTGGGGGCTAGTTGCTGGGCCAGCGCGTCGAGGCGCTCGCGGCGGCGGCCGGTTATTACTAATTGAAAGCCGGCCCCGGCCAGCGCCACGGCCGTAGCCCGGCCGATGCCGGAAGAGGCACCCGTGATAAAGGCAGTTTTCATGTTGAACTGTTGGCCATTAGCTGCCAGCTGTTAGCTTCTTAGCAGTGCCTTTTTGCGAAAGGCTAATAGCTAGCAGCTAATAACTAACAGCTTAAAAAATTATTCAATGTTGAGGTATAGCGTCACCGTATTGGTGCGCAGGCTTTGCAGACTGTTGCTGTATTCGTTATTACGGGGCGACAAAATATTACGCAGCCCGTGCGAAAAGCGCAGCTCCGGCCCAAACTTGAAGTATGGGTAAAACAAGTCGAGGCCAAAGCCATACTCCAGCAGCACATCGTTGCGGGTGATGGTGAGCTGATTGATGGCGGGCGTATTCTGGCGCTGCGTCACGGCCAGGCTGGGCTTGATGCCGCCTATCATGTAGAAGCGCGTATTGCGGCGGCGGTTCGATTGGTACTTGAGCAGCAGCGGCAGCTCCAGCTGAGTGGTGCTTACTTCTTGCGTGCGTATCGTATCAGGCTGGCCCGCGCCCACGCTTTTGTATTCGACCCGGCGAGTCATAAAGCTCAGCCCCGGCACGAAGCGCAGGTGAAACGGCGTGCTCGGGTTACCCAGCCGGATATCATTCACGAACCCTACCCCAAAGCCGGGACTGATAATGGAGTTGGCCGAGATACCTCGCCCCTGTTGCGCCGCTTGGAAATAAGCGGCCGACTGCTCGATAAAGAACCGCGAGAAATTGGGCGCTATTGTCAGACCCGGCCGGTAAAACCGGGCGTTGTAGTTGGATAGGTTTTCGACTACAACACCCTTGATGTGGCCCTTACGGTTGCGGTCGATGGTATCGCTACGCTTGCGCTGAGCCAGCGCGGGGCCAGCCAGCAGCACTAGCAGCGCCAACGGCAGCAGTGGGCGCATCCGGGACGCGGCGACTATTTGCGGGCGGTGTAAATGGAGCTGATGCCGAACGTGAGAGGTTGCCATGCAGGATTGGTAAAGCCGACGCGGCGCAGAATGGCTACGAAGTCGGCACCGTCGGGAAATGCCTGCACCGATTCGGGCAGGTAGGTGTACGCGCTCTGGTCCTTGGAAATAACCTTGCCAAAGACCGGCAGCACCCGCTTGAAATAAAAATTATACGCCTGCTTGAGCGGAAACGCCGTGGGCTTGCTGAATTCCAGAATAACGAGCTGCCCACCCGGACGCAGCACGCGGTGCATCTCGGCTAGCCCCTTTTCCAGATGCGCAAAATTGCGCACCCCGAACGAGGCCGTCACGGCATCAAACGTACCGTCCTCAAACGGCAGGTTTTCCGAGTCGGCCAGCTCCAGCTTGATGCGGTGGCTGAGTTTTTTATCCTGCAGTTTCTGGCGGCCCACGTCGAGCATCCCCGCCGAAATATCCACGCCCGTTACCTGGGCATCGGGCGCGGCGGCGCGGAGCGTTTCGATGGCAAAATCGGCAGTGCCGGTGGCAATATCCAGGATGCGGGCCGGACGCAAAGCCTTGAGCTCGTCCACGGCCTTGCGCCGCCAGTAGATGTCGGTGCCGACGCTCAGAAAATGGTTGAGAAAATCATACTTCCCCGCAATGTTGTCGAACATGCGGGCCACCTGCGATTTCTTATCGGCGGCGTCTTCTTTGTAGGGTACTACGGCCATAGGGAGGAGTGCAAAGAACGGCAAGGTGCCATAAAAATTGCGTAGCGCGCCACCCCAGTGGACTGCGCTAGCTAGCAGACAAAAAAACGGCCGGACTGTTCGTCCGGCCGTTTCATTTTTAGCAAAATTGCCGTGCTTACTCAGCTTTAGCTTTTACCTTGGCCTTCTCACCCGAAGCGTCCTTCGCTTTCGAGTCGAGCTCGCCGTCTTTCGAAACCGTTTTCGATTTCTCACCAGCGGCACCTTTAGTTTTCACCTTCACCTTGTCGCTATCCTCGTCTACTTTGGTTTTCACCTTGGTACCGTCGGCCATTTTCACTTTGCTCTTGCCGGGCAGCGGGCGGGCCGGAGCTACGGGCACGGCGATAACCGTGGTGGTCTCAACGGCCTTGATTACGGGCATTTTTTCGCCTTCCTTCAGCACCACGCGGAAGTCATCGCGGCGGTTGAGCTGCATGTTTTCCGGCGTATCGTTCGGGGCAATGGGCTTGCGCTCGCCGAAGCTTACCGTGGTGAGGCGGCTAGCGGCTACGCCCTGCTTCACGAGGTAGTTTTTAGCAGCATCGGCGCGGTTCTGACCGAGTACCATGTTGTACTCGTCGGTGTTGCGCGAGTCGCAGTTACCTTCAATCGAGATGTTGAGACCGGTGTTAGCCTTCAGGATGGCCGCCGTCTTGTTCAGCGTTTTGATCGACTCCGGACGCAACTTATACTTGTCGGTGTCGAAGAAAATTCGGCCGAAGCGCGTGTTATTGGTAACTGTGGTGTCGATGTAATCAACGTAGAAATTCTTGGTGATGCTCGTCGAATCATTCGTCGAGATCGGCACCGCAAACTCCTGCGTTTCGATGTTTTTACCGTCTTTATTCACGGCTACTTGGTAGGTACGCGCCGACAGTACCTTTACTTGGTAGTCACCGCCTTCCTTGGTTACATCGCGGAAGCTGATGGCCGTTTTATCGGCCTGCGTACCGTTGAATACCAACTCCACACCCGGGATAACCTGCGCGCTGTCGCGCTTCGAGAACACCGTGCCTTTAATGGTGATATTCTTGATGTAGCTGATAGTGTAGATGTCCTTCTCACCGTAGCCACCAATGCGGTACGAGCTCAGGTAAGCATACGTGCCATCGGGAGCGAGGCGGTAGTACGAGTCAGCGTCCGGCGTGTTGATGGGGTAACCCATGTTCTCGGGACGGCCCCACTTGTGGCCGATGCTGTCATACTTCGAGGCGAAGATATCGTAATCGCCCATCGTGTTGTGACCACGCGAGCTGAAGTACAGCGTCCGGCCGTCGCGGCTGATGTACGGGCTGTCCTCGTCATACTTCGTGTTGATGGTGCTACCCAGCGATTTGGCCGGACCCCAGTCGCCGCCCGCCGTGCGGGTGCTGTAATACAGGTCAAGGTTGCCATCTTCCGAGTAGCGGGCCGTCGAGAAGTAGAGCGTCAGGCCGTCCGGCGTGATGTAAGCATCACCTTCGTAAGCCTTCGAGTTGATGTTGCTGTTGAGCTTGGTTGGGGCGCCCCAGTCACCACCGGCTTGCTTCGAGGCGACGAATACGTCACCGTCCTCGTCGCTGCGGTACATGAGCAGCTTGGTATCGTTGTCAAACAACTGGTCCGAAGCGTCGTGGCCTTTGCTGTTGAGCGCGGTTGAGAGCGAGCGGGGCTTCTCCCAGTTGTCGGCGTCGATGCGGTGCGTTTCTACAATACCCTCGTAGTATTCGCCGTCGGCGGCCGTTTTGCTACGGGCTTTCGAATCAAGGCCCGGGATATCGGTCGGGTTAGCGCGGGTCGTGTAAATCAGCGTCTTGTCATCCGACGAAATAACCGGGCTGTGCTCCGAATACTGCGTGTTTACCGTGGGACCCAGGTTTTTCACGAAGATGTCCTTGGGCGAGTTAAACAGCACTTTTGCGTTTTTGCTGTGCTGAATCAACTGGGCCACTTCTTCGCGGCGGGTGTCGTTACGCTTTTTCAGCGTAGCGTTGTAAGCCTGGTAGTGCGTGATGGCCTCGTCGAAGTTGTAATTGAGGTGGTCAACGCGCCCCAGCCAGTATTCTACGTCTTTCGATACTTTCGGCTTCAGCTTCTGCGCTTTGTAGATGTAGTCGCTAGCCTTTTCTTTATCAAAGGACAGGTACGCCACGCCGGCCCGGAACAGTGCTTGTGCGTTGTTGGGGTCTTTCGCAATCACCCGCTCGTAGTAGGGGATAGAAGCGCGGTAGTTCTCCTGATTGAACAGCTTGTTGCCGGTTTGCAGGTCCTTGCGCGTGCTCTGGGCCTGGGCCGAATTAGCCACGGCCGTGGTCAGGGCCAGCGCGTAGGAGGCTTGCAACAGCCTTTTGGATACGTTGTCCATTGAAAAAAGGGTGTTTGGAAAATTTTAAAGGGAAGAGCGAAAAGGTAGCTTTAGCACAGCCTTTGGCATAAGCGGACTAATGGCTCGCTTGTTTTGCCGACTTATACTAAATTTTGGCAATAGGGTTGGCCCGTTTGGCCCGCACCGGTGTAATTTTTTACGAACACGATACAACCGCTTGCAGCGGCAAATATACCCGAAAAGCGCTGCCAAGCCGGCCCAGGCTGGGCACTAAACCGCGCCGGTTATTGTATTGGATGGTTTCAGCAACGAGAAAACAACTGGACGCAAGCCGCGCAAATATAGTGGCAGGTTGTGAAAGACAATGGCTTAGCTACCGGCTTTACCTGGCAGCCCACTGAGGCCCGCCAGCGGCCTGCCGCTGCACCACCCATCTTTGTACCCGCACCGCCCGATAGGTAACCCGCTTATGGTAATTCGAGAAGCTAGTTTTTTAAGCAGTAACACCCAGGTAGCCCTCTGCCCTACCCCCGACCGGCCCGAGTACGCCTTTATTGGGCGCTCCAACGTGGGCAAGTCTTCGCTGATAAATATGCTGACGGGCCGCGTGGGCCTGGCCAAAACGTCGAGCACCCCGGGCAAAACCCAAGTTATCAATCACTTCAACATCAACGACGAGTGGTACTTGGTCGACTTACCGGGCTACGGCTACGCCAAGGTAAGCAAGACTTCACGCGCCGACTGGGGCAAGATGATCAATGCCTACCTGACCAAGCGCGAAAACCTGACCTGCGTGTGCGTCTTGCTCGACTCGCGCCACGCGCCGCAGGCCGTCGATTTGGATTTTATGGCTAAGCTGGGTGAGGCAGGAGTGCCGTTTATTATGATTTTCACGAAAACCGATAAGCAGTCGGCCACCCAGACCCGCACCCTCATTGCGGCCTACCTGGCCAAGATGGGCGAAACCTGGGACGAGCTGCCGCGCCATTTCGTGACTTCGGCCGAAACGGGCGTGGGCCGCGAGGAGGTGTTGGATTTTATTACGGAAATAAACCGGCAAGTTGCGGCTGATGCCACGGGCGCGTAAGTACTTTTGGCGCGGCAATTGCCCAGGGGCGGGGACTTTCGGTCCCGTACATTTTACTAAACTCATGAAGAAATTACTGCTCACCCCGCTGGCCTTGGGTGGCTTACTCGCCACGGCCCAGGCCCAAACTCCCAAGCCCAACACGCCGCCCCCGGCCCAAACCACGCCGGCGCAGGCCCAGGGCACGGGTCTTAACCACGTAGGCCAGGACATTCCGGTGGCCGCTTATTACGAAGGTGGCCAAGAAGCCATGTACGCCTTCATCGCCAAGGAATTGAAATACCCGCTGCTGGCCAAGCGCAACCGCATTCAGGGGCGCTGCATCGTGAGCTTCACGCTCAATACCGATGGTACCATGCAGGGTATCAAGCTAGTGAAGCAAGTGGGTGGCGGCACCGGCGAGGAAGCCCTGCGCGTAGTACGCCTACTCAAATTTAAGAAACCCGAATACCCCATTCTAACTAGCCTACCCATCGATTTCAAGCTCGGCGTAACCGGCGCGAATACGGTGGAATAGTTTTTTGAATTATGAATTAAAAATTATGAATTATGAATTGCTTTCGAGAGCAGTTCAGATTCCGGTTTTTCAATTCATAATTCATAATTTTTAATTCATAATTCAAGAAGAATGCCCTACGATTTGAAAGAGTTGGCGGCCATCAGCGGCCAGCCGGGCCTGTACCGCCTGGTACGCCCCGCCCGCCACGGTGTGCTGGTTGAAAGCCTGGACGCAAAAGCTACCCGCTCGCTGGCCCCGGCCAGCAATAAAGTATCGCTGCTGAGCGAAATCGGCATGTACACCCAGGATTCGGACGAGACGCTACCGCTGACTGAGATTTTTGAGCGCATTCACCAGAAGCACGGCGCTAACATCCCCGTATCGAGCAAATCGGGCGAGGGCGAGCTGAAGGAATTTTTGGCTGATGTAATGCCGGAGTACGACCGCGATCGCGTGTACCTCTCCGACATCAAGAAATTGGCTTCGTGGTACGGCATTGTGAGCCAGCACGTCCCCTACTCCGAGGCCAGCGCCGAGGAGCCGGCGGCAGGCGAGCCACTGAGCACGGGCGGCGTAATTGGCGAGACGGATGCTGACCCGAAAGCGGCTGGCAACCCGGAGGCTACGAAATAGCTGTTTCGGTTAAGTCACTAAAAAAGCCCATCCTAGCGTTAGGATGGGCTTTTTTGTAGGGTAAGCTTTAGCTTGCCTTACGCTAGGCGCGGTGCGGCTTACCTGACGCCGGGTAAGCTAAAGCTTACCCTACAGGCTCATTTTCTTTGGCCAGAAAGGCTTCGGCTTGCTCGACCAGCTCTTTGCTGCCGATGAAGACCGGGCAGCGCTCGTGGCAGGTTTTGGGCTCGATTTCGAGGGTGCGCAGGTGGCCGTTGGAGCTTTTGCCACCGGCTTGCTCAACGATGAAGGCCAACGGGTTGCACTCATACATGAGGCGCAGCTTGCCGTTGGTATCCTTGGCGGTGGCGGGGTAGATATAGATACCGCCTTTGAGCAGGTTGCGGTGGAAGTCGGCCACCAGCGAGCCGATGTAGCGGGCCGAAAACTTCTCGGCCTTGCACTGCTGTACGAAAGCCGCCACGCCGGGCGAAAACGACTCAGACGAACCCTCGTTGATAGAGTATATCTTGCCAGTCTTGGGCGTCTGGATGGTGGGGTGCGACAGGAAGAATTCGCCCAGGCTGGGCTCGTAGGTGAAGCCGTTGACGCCGTTGCCGGTGGTGTACACGAGCATGGTGCTGGAGCCGTAGATGACGTAGCCCGCCGCTACCTGGTGGGTGCCGGGCTGGAGGCAGTCGGCGCTGCCGCCCTCGCGGCCGGTGGGCGAAATGCGGCGGTAGATGCTGAAAATGGTACCGATGCTGACGTTGACATCGATGTTGCTGGAGCCATCGAGCGGGTCGATGGCCACCACGTATTTGCCCTGGTTGTTGCCGGTCTGGATGATGTCGTCGTCTTCCTCCGAGATGATGGTGCACACCTCGCCGCCGTTGCGCAGAGCGCGGATGAAGCGGATGTTGGCAATCACGTCGAGCTTCTGCTGGTCTTCGCCCTGCACGTTGCGGCTGCCATAGGCGCCGGCAATGTCAATGAGACCCGAGCGGTTGATTTCGCGGTTTACAATCTTGGCGGCCAGCGCGATGTCGCGTAGCAGCTGCGAAAGCTCACCGGTGGCGTAGGGGAAATCTTCCTGCTTGCGCATGATAAAGCGGTCGAGCGTGGTGCCGACGGGCAGGGCTAGCTTATTGTGGTCCATGTAGGGAAATAAGGGCGAGAATTGCCACAAAGCTAGCCGAGGCACGCCAAGCGGCCTAGCGAAACCTCTGCATACGATTGCGGGGGCCGCCAACGGCTTTTTTAACGAACCAGCCCAGCCGGGCAAGCTGGCAAGCCGCCCCGCGTCCTAGTTTTGGGCCCATGGAAAACGAACTAACGGGCTTGCAGGTCTACAAATTTGGCGGGGCCTCGGTGAAGGACGCGGCGGCGATTCTCAACCTCTGCCGCATCGTGCGCGACTTTGGGCCGCAGGGGCCACTGCTGATTGTGGTATCGGCGATGGGGAAGACGACAAATGCGCTGGAGGAGATTTACGACTTGGCGTATCACGGGCGTGACTACTCGGCGCAGTTGACGGCATTACAATCTTATCACGAACAAGCGGGTAAGGAAATAGGCAAAACACTACCTCATCCTGGCGTAGAATTACACAAACCAGATGCTGGATTAGAAAGCCTCTTTCAAGGGTTAGCGAATAGATTAGCAGACCTCTCACCAAACAGTAGCTACGATGAGGGATACGACCAAATAGTGAGCTTTGGCGAAGCACTTTCCTCTTATTTGGTCTACTATGCGTTGGCAAGCAGTTTAGATGAAGAAGTTTACCATAGTGGCTCGATGATTATAACGGATTCCACTTGGCGAGAAGGTAAAGTAGATTGGAAAGAAACTGAGAAGATTGTTCAAGGATTATCCTTTAATAGCAACGCCCGCATCCTAGTAACCGAAGGATTTACAGGCCAGGTCAAAGACGACCACCGCACCACTACCCTCGGCCGGGAGGGTTCCGACTACTCGGCCGCCATCTTCGCCTACTGCCTGCGCGCCGCGAGCGTCACTATCTGGAAGGACGTGCCGGGCTTGCTCAACGCCGACCCCAAAATCTTCCCCGACACGGTGCTCTACCCCGAAATCAGCTACCAGGAAACCATCGAGATGGCCTTTTACGGGGCCAGCGTCATTCACCCCAAGACGCTGAAGCCGCTGGCCGACCGCCACATTCCGCTGCGGGTGAAGTCGTTTTTGGATCCTGGCGCGCCGGGCACGCTCATTCACGACTGCCAGCACCCGCCGCTGGTGCCGGCGTTTATTCGCAAGGGCGGGCAGTGTTTGCTGTCGTTTGAGAGTAAGGATTTTGCTTTCATCTCGGAGGAGAATTTGGAGGTGATTTTTGGGGCGCTGGCCCAGGCGCGGCTCAAAATCAATTTGATGCAGAATTCGGCCATCAGCTTTTCGGTGTGTACCGATTTCAATGAGATGCGGGTGCAGCGACTGCTGGCGCTGCTGCAAGGGCAGTTTCGGGTGCAGTACAATAGCGCGCTGACGCTCTTTACCATCAAGCACTACGACGCAGCGAGCTTGGAGCGGCTGACGGCTGGGCGCGAGCTGCTGCTGGAGCAGCGTACGCGTAGCACGTTTCAGTTTTTGGTGCGCGAATAACTGTTGGGGGATTTTCGTAGTAAGAGGCACTTAGGAGTTTTCACCGCGGAGGACGCGGAAGTACCCGCGGAAGACGCGGAGGCTGAATGGCGCAACTTCTAACTCATAATTTTTAACTTATAACTCCACAAAATGCCCGTTCTCGTTGGCAAACGTGCGCCGTCTTTCAAGGCCTATGCGGCCATTGGCTCGCTGATAGAAGAGGATTTTTCGCTTGACCGTTATTTGGGCAAGCGCTACGTACTGCTGTTTTTTTACCCGGCTGATTTTTCGGGCCTCTGCCCTACCGAGCTGCTGGCCTTTCAGCAAATGCTGCCCGAGTTTGAGCGCCGGGGGGTGGCGGTGGTGGGGTGCAGCACCGACTCGCACCAGACGCACGCGGCCTGGCTACGCACCCCGCTCGATGAAGGCGGCATTGGGGGCGTGACCTACCCGCTCGTGGCCGATGCCACCAAGACTATTTCGGCTAACTACGACGTGCTGGCCGGCCACTACGACTACAATGAGGCTGGCGAAATGATTTTCATTGGCACGCCCCAGGCTTACCGGGGCTTGTTTTTGATAGACCGCGATGGCATCGTGCGGCACCAGCTTGTGAATGACCGTTTCCTGGGCCGCCGTATTTCTGATGCGTTGCGCATGGTAGATGCGTTGCGTCACTTCGAGGAGCACGGGGAAACCTGCCCGGCGAATTGGGAAGCGGAGGAAGGTCCTGTAGGGTAAGCTTTAGCTTGCCCGGCGGTCGGGAGATGCAAACCTGACGCGGGGCAAGCTAAAGCTTACCCTACATTGAGCGTAATTTTGGGGCCGCGCCGGGGCTTTTCTTCCCTGGTGCGGCTGCTTTTTGCGATTTTTATATTCTTTAGGATTAGCGCTGTATGCGCTGTTGCTGCGGCTAGTCGCCCCTTTCAACCCCAAGGCGGCGGCTTGGGTGGCGGGGCGCGAGGGGCTGCTAGCCCGCGTCGAGCGGGCGCTAGCTGGCGAGAGTGCCCCGCGTTTGTGGGTGCACTGCGCCTCGCTGGGTGAGTTTGAGCAGGGCCGGCCGCTTATAGAAGGGCTACGGCGGGAATATCCTGATCACAAAATCGTGCTCACGTTTTTCTCGCCCTCGGGCTACGAGGTGCGCAAAAACTGGGCGGGGGCCGATTACATCTTTTACCTACCGCTCGACACGGCTGACAATGCCCGGCGCTTCGTGGCCGCCGTGCAGCCCCGGCTGGCCATTTTCGTGAAGTACGAGTTCTGGTATTATTTCCTGCGAGAGCTACACCTACACCGCATCCCAGCGGTGGTGGTAGCGGCAATTTTTCGGCCCAGCCAGGTATTTTTCAAGCCCTGGGGCGGCTTTTTTCGAGAGATTCTGGGTCAGTTGCAGCACATTTTCACGCAGAATGAAGCCTCGGCCGAACTGCTACGCGGGGTAGGACTTACCCGCGTGAGCGTGGCCGGCGATACCCGCTTCGATACCGTGGCTGCTACGGCGCTGGCCCCCGCCCGCTCCCTGCCCGTGGCCGAAGCCTTCGTGGCCGATGGCGCGCCCGTGCTGGTAGCCGGCAGCACCTGGCCCGAAGACCTACCCGCCCTGGCCCCACTGCTGCGTAAGCACGCCCGCACCATGCGCTTCATCATCGCCCCGCACGAGGTAAATGAGGCGCATTTGCAGGAAGTGGAAGCTGCCCTGCCGGGCCTGACTGTGCGGTACTCACGGGCCACGCCCGCTACGGTGGCCGAGGCCCGCCTGCTGCTCATCGACAACGTGGGGATGCTCAGCCAGCTCTACCGCTTCGGGCGTTTTGCCTACATCGGCGGGGCCTTTGGGACGGGGCTACACAACACGCTGGAAGCCGCCGCCTTCGGGCTCCCCGTATTCTTCGGCCCGCGCTACGAGCGGTTTCAGGAAGCCGTGGAGCTGGTACAGCTCGGCTGCGCATTCTCGGTAACATCGGCCCAGCAGCTGGAAACGGCCTTCGACCGCCTGTATTACAACGAGGAAGCCCGGCTGAAGGTACAAGACCTGAGCCTCGACTACGTGCACACCCACGCCGGCGCGACGGGGCGAATTCTGCAACAATTAAAAATTATGAATTAGGAATTATGAATTAAGCCGTCTGCTTAACTAGCAGCGTTACTTATTGAGCCACCAATTCATAATTTATAACTCATAATTCATAATTAAATAATGACCGGAGTTGTCGTCAAGTCTACCGGCTCGTGGTACGTGGTACGCGAAACAAGCACTGGGCAGCTGCACCGCTGCCGGCTGCGGGGCAAGTTTAAAAACAAGGGTTTGAAGGTAAGCAACCCGCTGGCCGTGGGCGACCTGGTGGATTTTGAAATACCCGAGCAGTCGGAAGGCGCGGGCGTCATTCACACCATCCGGCCGCGCCGTAACTACATTATTCGGCGCTCGGTGCACAAGAGCGAGCACGCCCACATCGTGGCGGCCAATCTCGACCAAGCGTTGCTGGTCGTTACGCTGGTGTCGCCGGCTACTTCGTTCGGGTTTATCGACCGCTTTCTCGTCACGGCCGAAGCCTACCACCTGCCCGCCAAGCTGATTTTCAACAAGGCCGACCTCTACGATGAGGACACGCTTGACTACCAGCGGCAGGTAGCCGGCATGTATGCCAGCCTGGGCTACCCCAGCGTACTATGCTCGGCCGAAACCGGCGAGCACGTAGCCGAGGTGGCCGCGCTGCTGCCCAATAAGGTATCCTTGCTCTCGGGCCACTCGGGCGTGGGCAAGAGCACGCTCATCAATTCGCTAGTACCTGATTTAGATCTCAAAACGGCCGAAATCAGCGAGTTTTCCGACAAGGGCAAGCACACTACCACCTTTGCCGAGATGCTGGAAGTAGTACCCGGCACCTACCTCATCGACACGCCCGGCATCAAGGAGCTGGGGCTGGTTGACGTGCCGCCCGCCGAGCTGGCCGGTTATTTTCCCGAAATGCGCGCCCTGCTGGGGCAGTGTCGCTACCACAACTGCCAGCACGTGCATGAGCCCGGCTGCGCCGTGCGCGAGGCCGTGGACAAAGGCAAGCTGGCCGTGCCGCGCTACGAGAGCTACCTCAGCATGCTGGCCGACGAGGACAACCGGCACTAGGCCAGCGGTATGCCACCGCTGCAGCGCAGGCCGGGTTCTACGTTATCTTGGGCTTCTAATTTTCGCTTTGCCATGCTGGTCAGCCTTCACCCTGTACCCTTTGCGGATGCTGGTCGCCAGCGGCAATTTGAGGCCGTAGCCGCGGCCCTGCACGCCGACGCTACGGCCCCGGCCACCATACTACTGGGCAACCTGGGCGCGTGGACGCCGGTTGCGGCCGATGCGCTGCTCATTCGTCCCACGAGCGTGGTTTTACTGTTTCTGACGCCCCGTGCCGGCGAGCTCGCGCTCCCGGAGCTACCCGGCCTACCCTGGCGGCTCGACGGGCAGCCGCTGGCCGACCCGCAGCCCGCCGGCAATCCGCTGGCGCGCTATCAGCAGCAAGTGCCGCTGGCCCTGGCGTGGCTGAGCGAACAGCTGGGCGTGCCGGCGACGGAGCTGCCGCCCTGCGCGGGCCTGGCGCTGTTCGACGCCCCACTCACTTTTGGGGCGGGCGTGGAAACCAACCTGCATCGCCAGGCGGCCGACTACGATTTTCAATTAGTAGGCGGCGCCAGTGCGCTGCCACCGCGGCTGCCAGTGTCCCACCCCGAGGCGGCAGCGCTAAGCGAGGCCGAGTTGCTTGATTGGGCTGATTATTTGACCAATGAGCCATACGTGGCTCATCAACAGGGCGTGGCCGAAAGTACGACCGAGTACCTCGCGCAGAAGTTCCGGCAGCTCTGGCGCTGGCTGGGGGCCGAAGACATTCCGGCCGACCCGCCCTACGGCGCGCCCGACCTGGCCCAGCGCGACCAGCAGGAGCAAGCCCGCCTGCACCAGCTGCGCCAGGACCTGCAAGCCGAACTGGCCCAGCAGCGCCGGGAAGCCGCCGCCCGCGAGGCCACTTACACCCGGGAGCTGACGCAGCTACGGCAGCAGGTAACCCAGGCCGGTCAGCCCGCCGCTGCCCGCCAGGCCGAGCAACGGGCACAAGCGGCCCTCGAAGCCGAAATGCGGGCGGCCCGTGCTGAGCTCGCCGATCGTCACCGCGAGCTGGACGCCCGCATTCAGGAACTCGGGCGGCTTATGCAGCAGCTCCAAGCCCAGGCCAGCGCTAAACCTGCGGCGGCCCCGGCGATTTCGGCGGCGGGCTCCCAAACCTCGCCGCGCCAGCCGGCCCGGGTGGCCGCGCCCCCACCCCGCGCCACGAGTGCGGCCACCAAGCCGGCACAGCCGCTGCTAAAACTATCCTCTTACCGGCCGCTGCGCCGGGCCGAGCGCTGGGGCGTGCTGATAATGGGGCTAACCCTGCTCGGCGGGGGCACGTGGGGCGTTGTGCACTTGGTGAAGCAATCGGCTGGTCATGGCCGACTGGCTACGGCGGGCCGGGCGGCCTCACGCCCACTATCAACGGAAGCCCAGCGGCCAGCACCCGTTATTGTGTACGACACGCTAACTGGTAAGCTAGCTGGTAACGACAACGATGAGCACGAGGAAGAAATAGCGGAGTCACCGCCTTCTCCCGACGCTATGCCAGTGAATGCCAGCTCTAACGCACCGCTGGCCACCGACAGCGCTCAGCCAGCGATGACGGACGCTCCTGCCCTGCCCCGCGACACAACAGCGACCGAGCCTTAGCCCCGCACGCTGCTTTCTGCGTACAGCCAGCCATTTCTGATTTTGCTTTTTCTTATGGCTGACAAAATTGCCTTTCTGGGTCTGGGCAGCATGGGGGCGGCGATGGCCGCCAACTTACTCAAGGCGGGCTTTCCCCTGACCGTTTACAACCGCACCGCCGCCAAGGCTGAGCCGCTGCGCCAGCAGGGCGCTACCGTGGCCGCTACTCCCGCCGAGGCTGCCCGCGAGGCAAGCATCGTCTTCACGATGGTGACCGACGACAAAGCGCTCGAAGCGCTCACCACCGGTCCCGATGGCATCTTAACCACTCTACCGAAAGGAGCCATCCACGCTTCGTGCAGCACCGTGGCCCCCGATACCAACCGTCGCCTGGCCGAAGCGCACCGCGCCCACGGCTCCTACCTCGTGGCCTCGCCCGTGTTTGGCAAGCCCGACGTGGCGGCGGCCGGCAAGCTCTGGGTGGGTTCGTCGGGCGCCACGGCCGAGGTGCGCCAGCGCCTCAAGCCCGCGCAGGACGCCATCGGGCAGGGTACCTATGATTTTGGCGACGACCCCGGCGCGGCCAGCGTGGCCAAGCTCTGCGGCAATTTCCTGCTCGGCACCATGATTGAGGGCATGGCCGAGGCCCTGACCCTAGCCGAAAAATGCGGCCTGGACCGCGTGGGCTTCTACGAGATGCTGACCAGCACGCTCTTCAACAATCCCATCTACAAAAGCTACGGCAAGCTCATTGCCGAGCAGCACTACCAGCCGGTAGGCGCACCGCCCGCCATCATCCGCAAGGACATGAACCTCGTGGTACAGGAGGCCTACAAGCACGATATGCCCATGCCCTTCGCCAACATCGTGCGCGACCGCCTCACCACCACCGTGGCCCTGAACGAGCCCGACGTAGACTGGGCCAGCTTCGCCAAGCGCGTATCGGAAGACGCGGGAATACGGTGAAATGGTGAACTAGTGAGATGGTGAGTTTTTAACAATTACCAACCGCTCAAGAAAAAAGGGAATCAGTTTGGCGGAACTGCGCCAGACTGATTCCCTTCATTTTTATGAAGTAATGTACTGATAACGAAGCAAGCTCACGGTCAGCTTGAAAACTCACCGTTTCACCACCTCACCATTTCACTACTTAGCCAGCGGGAGCACGACGGTATCGATGACGTGGGTGACGCCATTTTTGGAGATAACGTCGGCGATTTGCACGGTGGCGGGGGCGTCTTTGCCGTTGCCGACCATCACTTTGCCGTCTTTGATCATGATGTGCAGCTTCTCGCCGTTGACGGTGGTCAGCTCCTGGCCGTCTTTGAGGTCGGCGGCCACGAGGCGGCCGGGGATGACGTGGTAGGTGAGCACACCCTTGAGCTTGGCGGCGTTGGCGGGGTCGGTAAGGGCCGCTACGGCGGCCTTGGGCAGCTTATCGAAAGCCGCGTTGGTGGGGGCAAACACGGTGAAGGGGCCGGTGCCTTTCAGGGTTTCGACCAGGCCGGCCTGCTTTACCAGCGACACGAGCGTGCTCACGCTCTTGGCACCCATCGCGTTTTCTACAATGTCCTTGTCGGGGGTCATGGCTACGCCGTCCACCATCACGCCGCCGGGTTTGGCCATGCGGGCCGAGTCGCCGGCCATCGCGGCTACCGAGTCGGCCGGGTTGGCGGTGCTGGCTTCGGTGGTCGTGGTGCTCGTTTCGGTGGTTTTATCGCCGCCGCAGCTGCTGAGGCCGAGGCTGAGGGAAAGCGCGGCGAGGGGGAAGAACAGCTTGTTCATGAAAACAGAAAAGGGGTTAGGTAAATGGTAGCCCCCTTACGTAGCAGCGGGGCTATTCGGTTCGGGCAAAACCCCGGTCGGGGTTACCGGGTTTACCTTCGCGGTGCCCGGCCACCGTAAGCCGGACCATATTCCTACCCTTTATCCCAGCTACTTTCCCATGAAAACCGCTGAAATCCACACGCCCAAGGGCGTG
This sequence comes from uncultured Hymenobacter sp., assembly GCA_913776615.1. GTDB lineage: Bacteria > Bacteroidota > Bacteroidia > Cytophagales > Hymenobacteraceae > Hymenobacter. The sequence goes on along the minus strand of CAJYPK010000024.1, from coordinate 11,908 downwards.
ATGAAAGTCGAGTTCTACGAGCAGGACGCGCCCAACACCGTGAAGAATTTCACTGACCTGGCCAGCAAAGGCTTCTACGACGGCACCACCTTTCACCGCGTCATCCCGAATTTTGTAATTCAGGGCGGCGACCCCAACACCAAGCCCGGCGCCAAGGGTGCCCCCGGCACCGGCGGCCCCGGCTACAAAATCGACTGCGAAACCAGCGGCGGCCACCAGTACCACGAGCGCGGCGCCCTGAGCATGGCCCACGCCGGCAAAAACACCGGCGGTTCGCAGTTTTTTATCGTGCACAGCCGCGACAATACCGCTCACCTCGACCGCGTGCACACGGTATTCGGTAAAGTAGTGGAAGGACTGGACGTCATCGACCAGATTCGCCCTAATGATAAGATTAAAAAAATCGTGGTGACCGAAGCATAAGGTGTAGGGTAAGCTTTAGCTTGCCCTACATAAGAGCCGCCAATGCTTTATCGTCGAATGCTTCCAACATTAGCAGGGCGTGGTAGGGGTCGCCGGGCAGCCCCAGCACCTGGGCGAAGGCGGGCTCCGTTTTGACGCCGCGGGTTTTGAGGGCCAGCACGGCTTGCCGCAGGGACGCGCCGCCCACGGCGAGTAGCCGCGCCTCTACTACCAGGTGGCGGTAGCCGTTTTGGTGAGCCGTCGGCAGGGCCTGGCCGAATATTTCTACGGGCAGCCCTTCCAGCTCGAAGAAAGCGACCAGGGCGGGCTCGGCGGTACTGGCCAACCGTAACGTGTACTGGGGGTAGGTGGCGAAAGCGGCCAGGGTGCGTTGGAAGGCTGCCAGGTCGGGGGCTTCGCAAACGAGGTCGAGGTCGCTGCCGGGCACGGTGAGGTCGAGCGGGAAGGTACCGACCAGCACGGGGGCGTGGGTGGCGAGGCGCTCGAGGAGCTGGTAGCGCTGGAGGAGGTCGAAGGCACGGCGCTGGGGAGCGCTGCCGTGCTTTAGGTAGGTTAGGTCGTGCCAGTTGGGGAGCATGGGAGGCAAAGAAAAGCCCCGCGTACTTACTGTTCGCGGGGCTTTTTTTAGCGGGGGCAAGCTAAAGCTTACCCTACACTAGCGGCGGCGGCGGGGCTTAGGGTCTTCGTCCTCATCGTCGTCGTCGCCGAAGCTGGGCATGGTGAACATCGACGAGAGCAGGTCTTTGAACTGCGCGCCAGCGGTGAGCTTGTTGCGCGAGATGAGCGAGTGCTCGGCCAGACCGTGCAGTAAAAACTCCATGAGGAAGTAGGTGGTTTCGGCGTCCTCGTTGGGGTGCAGCTCGGTTACGATGGCGCGCAGGCCGGGCACTTTGTCGAGGGCGGCGCGGTAATCGGCGGTGCTGGCGTCGTGCAGGATGTCGAGCGTATTGCCGTTGCCGAACCACTCCTGCACCGTTTTGTAGGGGCTGGGGCGATTTTTGAGCTTCTTGGCCTTGTCGGGGTCGGGGAAGTAATTCAGAAACAAGGTGCGGATGGCCTTGCCCATGAGCTTTTCGGCCACGATGCCCGCGCCCTCCTGCTCGCCCTCGTATACCAGCTCGACCTTGCCCGTGATGGCCGGCACGGCCGAGATGAAGTCGGCCACGCGCACGTAGGTGGTGCTTTCGCCGTTGATGAGGGCGCGACGCTCGGCCCCGGCAATCACCTGCTCGTAGGCCGAGATGGTGAGGCGGGCCGACACGCCCGACTTGGCATCCACAAACTCGGAGCCGCGGGCCTCCACGGCCACCTGCTCCACGAGGTCGTGGGTGATTTCGTTGGTCGTCACCAGGCCGCGCTGCTCTTCCTTGATGCGGGCTTCCTGCTTGGTGATGCGCTTGCCGATTTCAATCGACTTGGGGTAGTGGGTGATAATCTGGGCGTCGATGCGGTCCTTGAGCGGCGTCACGATGGAGCCCCGGTTGGTATAGTCCTCGGGGTTGGCAGTGAAGACGAACTGCAAATCGAGCGGCAGGCGCACCTTGAAGCCGCGAATCTGAATGTCGCCCTCCTGCAAGATATTGAACAGCGACACCTGGATGCGGGCCTGCAAATCGGGCAGCTCGTTGATGACGAAAATGCCCCGGTGCGCCCGCGGAATCAGGCCGAAGTGAATCACACGCTCGTCCGAATACGGCAGCTTGAGCGTAGCGGCCTTGATGGGGTCGGCGTCGCCGATGAGGTCGGCCACGGTCACGTCGGGCGTGGCCAGCTTCTCGGTGTAGCGGTCGGCGCGGGCCAGCCAGCTGACGGGCGTGTCGTCGCCTTTCTCGGCAATCAGGTTTTTGGCGAATACCGACAGCGGCTGCAAGGGGTCGTCGTTGAGCTCCGAGCCGGCCACGACCGGGATGTACTCATCGAGCAGATTGATGAGCAGGCGGGCGATGCGGGTTTTGGCCTGCCCGCGCAGGCCCAGCAGGTTGATGTGGTGCCCGGCCAGGATGGCCCGCTGAAGCTCGGGAATCACGGTTTCTTCGTAGCCGAAGATGCCGGGAAACACGTCTTCCTTGTTTTTGAGTTTGGAAATGAGGTTATCCCGCAGCTCTTCTTTCACGGTGCGGGGCTGGTAACCACTGGCGCGGAGCTGGCCCAGGGTGCGGATAGTTTCGTGCTTCATTAGCCCTTAAACCCGCGGAGGGCGCTCCAGGTTCAGGCGAAAAAGCGCCCGGCGGGCCTTATCTGACAAACAGACAGCGGGCGGCAGGTACTGCGCAGTTTTACGGCCCCCGGCCCCCTATCTTTGAGCTTCAATCTGTCATCAGACAATCAACAGAATCCTATGAAACAACAGCTACACTGGTTGCCCGCCCCTACTCCCTTCTGGGTGGCCGCCCTGCTTCTCACTGGCCCGGCCGCCTTGGCTCAAAACGTGGGCATCGGCACCGCGAGCCCCAACAGCAAGGCGGCACTCGATATCTCGGCCACCGATAAGGGCCTGCTCGTGCCGCGCCTCACTCAGGCGCAGCGCCAGGCTATCGCCTCGCCCCCGCAGGGCCTGATGGTGTATCAGACCGACGGTACGGCCTCGGGCGGCACGCAATCGGGCTTCTGGTACTATGCCGGCTCGCCGGCCGCCTGGGTGTACCTGAGCCCGGCCGGCGACAACCTGGGCAACCACTCGGCCACCCAAGATTTGGTCCTCAACGGCAACGACCTGTTGCTGAACGCCAGCTCCGACGACAATAACAAGCTCGCCTACGACGCCACCACCGCCGGTCCTGTGCTGACGGGTGCCACTGGCGGCGTGCTCGGCTACCGGGCCAGCGGCGCTACGACCAGCGTACTGCAATGGGCCAACGTGAGCGGCAACTCCCGCGTCGGCATCGGCCTGGGCAGCGGCGTGAGCCCCAGCCGAACGCTCGACGTGAACGGGGCCGTGCGCCTGCGCAGCCTGAGCACGGCCGGGGTAGTAACTACCGACGCCAACGGCATTCTCAGCAGCGAGGCCAACCAGACGCTGAGCATCAGCGGGCAGACGCTGAGCATCAGCGGCACCGGTGGCAACTCGGTGACGCTGCCCAGCGGCGGAGGTAGCCCCAGCGGCACGGCCGGCGGCGACCTCACCGGCACCTACCCCAACCCGACGGTGACGACCGGCGCCATTACCACCGCCAAGCTGGCCGACAACGCCATCACCAACGCCAAAGTGGCCGACGACGCCATCGGCCTGGCCGAGCTGAGCGCCACCGGTACCCCCAGCAGCAGCACCTTTCTGCGCGGCGACAACACCTGGGCTGTCCCGCCCGGCGGCAATAGCTGGAGCCTATCGGGCAATGCCCCCACTGTTGACGTTTTTTTAGGCACCACCAACGACCAGGACCTCGTCTTCAAGCGCAACAATAATGAGGCGTTCCGGGTGTATTCTAATGGGCGGGTATCGATAGGCAACAATACGCCCAGCTCCGCGTCGGTGCTGCTGGGCTTCAACGCCGGGGTATCGAATACCTCCGGCGTATACAACGTCGTCGTAGGGGCACGGGCCGGGGAGCAAATCAACAGCAGCAACAGCACGTTCATCGGCTACGCGGCGGGCCAGCAAACCACCGGCGGCAGCAATACACTGCTGGGCTACTACGCCGGCAACCGGCTGACTACGGGCACCAACAACGTCATGATCGGTAATTCTGCGGGCTATAACGGCAGCAGCAGCGTCACCGGCAGCAATAACGTCGTTATCGGTACCAGCAGCGGCAGCGGCCTGAGCTCCAACACGAACAACATTCTGCTCGGCGGCAACGCGCAGGCCGATGCCGGCCTCTACGACGCCTACGCCATCGGCAACAACACCACCGTGAGCCAAGGCAACTCGCTGAGCATCGGCAACGCGCGCGGCAGCAACGACGCCATCAGCGTGGGTATCGGCACTGCGACCCCCAACAGCTCCCTGCAAGTTAACGGCACCTTTGCCGTGGGGGTGGTGACGGGCTTCGGCGGCGGCACCAGCGGCGGTCCCAACGGCCTCGACCAAGGGGATATTAATAGCACTACCCTTATTGGCGGCTACTACGGCCTGGCTCCTGGTACCAACAGCAACTATTACCAGCTCCCCAACCCCACCACCTGCCCCGGCCGGATATACTACCTGCGCAACAACAGCACCAGCGCCAGCGCCTTCCTGCTCACGAGCGGGGGCAGCATCTACGGGGCCAGCAGCTCGGCAGCCGTGTCGAGCACTACGGGCTACGAGCTGAAGCCAGCCGCCGCCTCGAAGACCGTTATTGCTATTTCGGATGGCACGAACTGGACCGTCGGCTATATCAACTAGGCCGTCAACGCGTAGTACAACGCAAGTAGTAGCCCTACCTCATCGTCTTATGAAACAACTTCTTACCCTTGCCCTGCTGAGCGGCACCAGCGCCGCCCTGGCCCAGGACCTGACTAATAATGGGGCCACCATCACCCTCACGGGCGGGGCGGTGCTGTCGGTGGCGGGCTCGCTGGCCAACAACAGCGGCACGCTCGACCTGAGCGGCGGCGGCAGCAACAACCAGCTCTTCGTGGGCGGCAACCTGGCCAATGCCAGCGGGGCGACCCTTACGCCGGGCACGGCCAGCACCGTCACGCTCAACGGCACGGCCGCCCAGCAGCTCCGCCTCAACGGGGCCGGGCTGGCCAACCTCACGGTAAATAATGCCAGCGGCGTGACCCTGCCGGCCGGTAACAACGCCGACGTGGCCGGCACCCTCACGCTCACCAACGGCATGGTAACCACCGCCCCCTCCGCCACCCTGCGGCTGGTGAACGGTGCCACGATCAGCGGGGAAAACACTACCCGCTACGTGGCTGGCAACCTGGCCGCCGTGAAAGCCAGCGTACCGGGTGGCGCGGCCACCGCGTTTCCCAACGGCCTGACCGTTACCCCAGCCACTACCCTCACCAATCTGACCGCCACCCGCACGGCCGGCCTCAACACCGCGCAGGTCAGCTACGGTACCGACGGCAGCGGCGCAAACAAAGGCATCGACCAAATCTGGCAAACCTCGGCTCCGCTTACTAACGCCCAGGTGGTCCTCAGCTGGCTGGCCGCCAACGACAACGGCCTGACTGGCAGCCTGACCAGTGCCCAGGTATGGGCGCGGGCGACCGCCCCGCTAGCGGGTGCGAACTGGAACCGCATCGGCAACACCCAGAACGGCTCTGGCCGCAGCGTGACGGGCACGGTGCCGACCAGTGCCAACTACTCCTTCTTCACGGCGAGCACCGCCGCGGCCCCGCTGCCCGTTACGCTCACCACCTTCACCGCCAAGGCCGAAGGCCCGGCCGCCGCTCGCCTGAACTGGACGACCGCGTCGGAATTCAATAACGCCAGCTTCACGGTGGAGCGCAGTACCGATGGCTGGAGCTTCGCGGCCATCGGCACGGTGCCGGGAGCGGGCAATAGCCTCACCCCCCGCCAGTACACGCTGCTCGACGGGCAGTTGCCGGCCGGCGCTCCGCTGCTCTACTACCGCCTGCGTCAACTGGATCTCGACGGCACCGCCCACCTGTCGGCCGTCGTTACGCTGGCCGTATCGATGGCTAAAGTGCAGTTTGCAGCCTACCCCAACCCGGCTCACTCGCAGGTGACCGTAGTGGGCACGCCCGCCCGCGCCACCGTTGTACTATTTGACGCCGTGGGCCGCCTGGTACTGCGAGCCACGGCCGACGACAACGGCACCACGCAGCTGCACCTGCCCGACGGGCTGGCTACCGGCACCTACTTTATCCGGACCGGGGCCAGCGCGCTGCCCCTGCTAGTAAATTAAGGTTACCGCAAGATTCCCTTGCAGAAAATAGCCGGCTCTACGGAGTCGGCTATTTTCATTTCCCGACACGCCCCAGGCAGAACCTAAGCGGGGCACAGCTTGCAGAAACCGCGCTAAGCTATTGTCAGTGGCATTATCCCGAGCGGCCTCCGGTGTAAGCTGGCGCAGCTACCCGGCCGACTCATTATCAAATTTTTACTAGGTAGTGCCTGCCGTTAAGCTCGACCGTCTGTAGCTTGCAAACCCGTTTGCCACTTGAAAAATCGGCTCGCGGGCTGCCTTGAATTCCCGCTCTCGCCCTAACACTCTTTTTCTGTCCTTTCTTCTGCCATGAACGAATTTGGCATCGTTGGCCTGGCCATCCTACTGGCTACCTTCTTCGTTTCCTATAAAGGTTTTAAAGACGCCCATTACTTCGACCAATACGCTTTTCGGATAGCGGACATTCGCTACGGCCGGCAATACTACCGGCTGCTGACTTCCGGGCTGCTCCACACCGGCTGGGCGCACCTACTGATCAACGGGTTGACCTTCTACTGGTTTAGCAGCGGCGTGGAGGCCATGCTCGGCTACCGCAACTTTCTGCTGCTCTACGTGGGCAGTCTACTGGGCGGCAACTTGCTGTCGCTGTGGCTGCACCGCAATCAAGCCGACTATTCGGCCGTGGGCGCGTCGGGGGCCATCAGCGGGCTGGTATTTGCGGCCATCGCGCTCTTTCCCGAGATGCGGGTCGGCATGCTGGGCGTGTACATGCCGGGCTGGCTGTACGGCCTGCTGTACGTATTGTATTCGGCCTACGGCATTGCGGCCCGGCGCGACAACATCGGCCACGATGCTCACCTCGGCGGCGGGCTGGTGGGGCTGGCTACCGTCGTGGCCATGCAGCCCGCGCTGCTGCTTACCAGCTACTTGGCCATTGCGGCCATCCTCGTGCCAGCGCTGGCCTTTTTCTACGTGCTGCTCAAAAAGCCAGAGGCGCTGCTAGTAGGCAGCCTGTTCCGAACGGCCCCCGCCTACCAGACGGTCGATGACAAGTACCACGCCCAGCAGCAGGCCCAGGCCGAAGAGCTCGACCGCCTGCTGGATAAAATCAGCCACAAGGGCCTCGAAAGCCTGAGCGCCCGCGAGAAAACCAAGCTCGAAGAGCTTTCGCGCTAGCCGGGCGGCGGGCATGCAAAAGGCCGTTCTGCGCGCGCAGAACGGCCTTTTTTGCGTTTCGACAAGTCTACTACAGCGACTTGCGCCGATTCTTTTTGTAGTCTTCAAATACCAGGTGGCCCAGCCCCTTCAGGCCCGAATAATAGGCCTTGCCCTGATTGACCTCGGTAAACTCCTCCACGAATTTCTGCAAATACGGGTCGGACGTAATCATGAAGGTGGTGATGGGAATCTTGATGCGGCGGGCGGCGGCGGCCAGGTTCAAGGTTTTGTTGACCACCTTGCGGTCGAGGCCGAAGGAGTTTTTGTAGTAGCCGCCGGGCTCTTTCAGGCAAGTGGGCTTGCCGTCGGTGATCATGAAAATCTGCTTGTTGGGCGTCTTGCGCTTGCGCAGCAAATCCATCGCCAGTTCCAGACCCGCCACGGTATTGGTGTGGTAGGGGCCGACTTGCAGGTAGGGCAAATCCTTGACCTCAATCTGCCAGGCATCGTTGCCGAATACGATGACGTCGAGCGTATCCTTGGGATATTTCTGCTTTACGAGCTCGGCCAGCGCCATCGCCACCTTCTTGGCCGGCGTGATGCGGTCCTCGCCATAGAGAATCATGGAGTGCGAGATGTCAATCATGAGCACGGTGCTGGTCTGCGACTTGTGCTCGTTTTCGCGCACTTCGAGGTCGCCCTCGGTCAGCATGAAGTTATCGCCGTCCATGCCGTGGTTGAGCTGGGCGTTGCGGATGGATTCGGACATCTGAATCTGCTCCAGCGAGTCGCCGAAGCGGAATTCGCGCAGGTCGGTGCTCTGCTCGTCGCCCTGCCCGGTGTGGGGGGTGCGGTGGTTGCCGGTGTTGCCGCGCTTGAGCTTGCCGAAAATTTCCTCCAAGGCCGACTTGCGGATTTTCTGCTCGGTTTTGGGCGTGATTTTCAACTCGCCCCGCTCCTGCTCGTTCTCATCGATGTAGCCCTTCTTCTTGAGGTCTTCGATGAAATTACCCATCCCGTAGTCGTTGTCGGTAAGGCCGTACTGCTTATCGAGCTCGTTGAGCCATTGCAAGGCCTCGCCCACGTCGCCGCTGGTAATGGTAATGAGCTGCATAAATAGGTTGAACAACTGCTCAAACCCCTTTTCACCCGAGTTTTCATCGGGCACAAAATCACGAAAGCGAACGCCAAGAGCCATAGAATCTACGTAACGGTAGTAAGCCAAAAACAACGGCGGCAACGGCAATGTTCATTGTCCTGTAGGGTAAGCTTTAGCTTGCCCCGCGCCGGGCGGGCTACGCCAGCGGTACGCCAAACGTGCTGGCCTCACGCGGGGCAAGCTAAAGCTTACCCTACATCTCTTCATTAGCGGCTGGCCCGACGCGGGGCAAGCTGAAGCTTACCCTACAGTTTAATTCGATGAAAGCTATTTGGAATAATACCGTCGTGGCGGAGAGCGACGACACCGTGGTGGTAGAAAACAACCACTATTTCCCCGCCGACTCGCTCAAAAAAGAGTTTTTTGAGGATAGCATCGCGCACACCTCCTGCCCCTGGAAGGGGCGCGCCAGCTATTACTCCCTGCGCGTGAATGGCGAGTTGAACAAAGATGCGGCCTGGTATTATCCCGAGGCCAGCCCGGCCGCCCAGAATATTCAGGGCCGGGTGGCTTTCTGGAAGGGCGTGAAGATTGAGCAATAAAACTTACCAACGAAACGGCCCGGCGCTCAGAAAGCGCCGGGCCGTTTCGTTAATTGGCTTCTTCCTCTGCCGCGACGGGTGCCGCGCCCTCGGGCACGTTGAGCAGCGGCCCCAGCAACAAGGCGTTGCTGAGCAGGCGGGAAGTACCGTGCCAGTAGGAACGAAATACCGGGTCGTCGGCGAAGAGCACTACGCGGCCCGCGCCGAGCTTGCTGACTACCACGGCCGCCGAATTACTGATTTTTTGCACGTTACCCTTAGATGCGTAGCCGCTCACCAGGGGCTGGGGGGCGTAGCGCACGACCGTGGTATAGGGGTTGCGGCTGGGCCGCAGAAACGTGGTACCATTGCGGAATACGTACAGGTTGCGGCTCATCAGGCCGAAGGCGATGGGGTTGGTGAGGTCCACGTCGGCGCGGTAGATGGAGCCGGCAATGGCGCGGGTACCCTCCTGCTCCTGGGTTACGAAGTCGGCCCGTCGCGCCGCCACGGAGCCTTTGGTAGCAGCCGTATCGGCCCAGCTGGAACCGGCCGGAATGAGCAGCTTTTCGGTGACCAGGCCCTGTTTGAGCGCCCATTCCGAAGCGTTTTTAATGGTAATGAGCGTGCCGCCCTCCTGCACCCAGCGGCGCAGGCGCTCCACGGCGGGGCGGTCGAGGGCCGCGTACACGCCGCCCACCAGCACCAGGGCCGAGTAGCGTCCCAGCGGGGCTTTGCCGAAATTACTCAGCTCCAGCTTGCTCAGCGGCAGGCCCAGCTGCTGGCTGGCGTGGTACCACACCTCCCCCACTTCCGAGGCATTGGTACCGGTACCCACCAGCAGGGCGGCCTTGGCCTCGGGCACGGTGCGCACGTTATTACTACCCAAGTCGATACCGCCCACGCTGAAGCCCGTACCCACGCCGGTAAACGTCACCCGCGCCTGTTGTGCCACCCGGCTCACTATCTGAAACACCGAGTCGGCGGGTAGCTTCTGGGCCGCCACCGGCACCACCAGCGTCCCGTAGCCGAAGTCGGTTTTACCGCCATCCTTGGTACCTGCGGCGAAGGGTTTAAACGCTACCTTGCCCGTCACGCCCGCCTGCTGCAAGGCCACCAACGCCTTGGGGGCGTTGTAGTCGGACCACGGCAGCAGGTAGGCGTAAGTTGACTGACCACCGATTACGTTGCCTGCCAAGGCTTTGGGTGCCGCCAGCGGCGCGCCCTGGACTAGGGCAGCCGTTTTTTGCTTGGCCACCGGCAGCCCGTAGGCGTGCGACAAGGCCCAGCCAGTGACGTCGTAAAATACGCTGTCGTGGAAGGCGGTCAATTCCTCAAAAATGGAATTGACGATGCGGTACTGCGGCTGGGCAGTGGGCACCACGTAGGCCGCGCCCTTGGTGAAGCTCTGCTTGTCCAGCGTCACATTCTGCCCCAGCTCGTGCACCTGCACGTGGTGCAACAGCAGGGTTTCGAGCAGCTTGTTGGTGAGCGTGGGGTCCTGGGCGCTGCCGAAGACGTAGGCCTTGGTGGGGAACTTGCGGGCCTCGGTGAGGGCCGAGGTGAAGAAATCGCGCTGGGCTTTCAAATACAAGTCCTTCTCCTCCACCGCGCCGCGCACGGTAGCCAGGCCGGTAGCCACGTGGTTGCGGATGGTAAAAGGAAATTTCACCACGCCGTTGCTGCTTTCCTGGGCCAGCCCGCGTGAGCTACCCACCTCGAACGTAATGCCCACGCCACCCTGAAAATCGGGGTAGGTAGAGCCGTAGATGGGCGACAGGTTGTCAAATTGTTCCTTGGTCCAGTACAGCGAGCCCAGCTGGTCGAGCGCCCCGGCGAAGTACTTGGCCAGGTGCACGTTGAGCACCTCGTAGGTTGAGCGCGGCACCAGGTCGTTCTCGGTACTGTGGGGCTTGGAGGGCTCGAAATAATACGTGCCGTTGGTACCCATCTCGTGAAAGTCGATGAGCACGTTGGGGTACCACTCGTGGTAAAAGGCCATGCGGGCGCGGCTTTCGGGGTGCACCAGGGCCAGCCAGTCGCGGTTGAGGTCGGTGTAGAAGTGGTTGGTGCGGCCGCCGGGCCAGGCCTCGGTGTGCTCGCGGTCGAGCGGGTCGGTCACGGCCGGCCACGACTTATTCTGGTCAAACCAGTGGCTGGCCCGGTCGCGGCCGTCGGGGTTTTCGAGCGGGTCGATGGTCACGACCGATTCGCGCAGCCAGCGCTGGGTTTCGGGGCTGCGCGAGGCCGTGAGGTAGTAGGCCAGCAGCAGCGCCGCCTCGCTGCTGCTACTCTCGTTGCCGTGCACCCCGAAGTTGAGGCTCACCACCACGGGCAGCTTGGCGTAGTCGGGCGCGGACCGGCTGGGGTCGGTGAGCCCCCGGCGCTGCTCGTGCAGCTGGGGCAGGTTCTGCTGATTTTCGACGGCCGTAATCGTAGCCACGAGCTGCGGGCGCTCCTCGTAAGTAGTGCCGATAACGCGGGTACTCACCTTGTCGGAAACCCGGTCCAGCTCGCGCAGGTAGGCCACGATCTGGTCGGAGCGCGTGTAGTGCGAGCCGATGGGATAGCCGAGGAATTGCTCAGGCGTGGGAATGGCAGGGTCGAAATCCTCGGTTTTGGCGGCGGGGAAAAAGTAGCGGTTTTGGGCGGCGGTGGGCTGGGTGGCGGCTAGGCTCAGGGCTAGCAGGGCGGTGGTTAGATAGGGCTTGGACATTCTTGTTTTAGAAGTAGTTGCTAGGAAGTGTTAACAGTAGTGGTTATGTTTGGGCATGGACTATTTGTTGACGGATGCGCAGTGGGGTCGAATTGCGCCGCTGCTGCCGGGCCGAGAAGGGACCAAAGGTGGGCGCGGGCAGGAC